>NZ_CP080203.1:0-1200000 GCF_020424085.1 Mycetocola spongiae
CCCTGCACATTGGGGAAGTCCTGCTGCCGGATACCGGTCAGCAACATATCGCCCAGACCGGGCAGCGCAAAGACGTTTTCGATGATGACGGCCCCGACAAACGTGGTGGCCAGCTGAATGGCCAGGATGGAAATAACGGGCACGATACCGTTGCGCAGGCCGTGCCGCAGCAGCGCCTGCGGGAAGGACTGGCCCAGGGCACGCGCGGTGCGCAGATACTCCTGGTTCAGCACGTCCAGCGTGGCCCCGCGCACATAGCGGGCCAGCTCGCTACCGCTGACAATTGCAATCGTGAGCACGGGCAGGATCAGCGCGGTGATCGCGGCCCCCGGATCATCCCAATCGTGGCGCGGGAAACCACCCGCGGGCAGCACCCCCAGATTCAGCGCAAATACCGTGACCAGGAGGATACCCACCCAGAATACCGGGATGGCCCCGCCGAGCTGGCTCAGCGCCGAAAACGCGGTGCCATACCAGGTGCGGGACTTCCAGGCCGCGATAAAGCCCACGGGAATCGCGATCAGGACCGAGAGCCCAAAGGCTGCGAGGGTCAGCGGCACGGTGATATTCAGGCGGCGCAGGATCTCCTCGGAGACCGAGAGATGCGAGCTGAAGGAGGTGCCCAGATCGCCCCGGAACAGCCCGCCAATATAGTTGGCGAACTGCTCCCAGAGCGGGCGATCCACGCCGAGGGCCGCCGCGGCGGCCTTCACATCGGCCTCGGTGGCCTCGATATTAATCAGGGCATAAACGGGATTTCCGAGGAGCCGGAGCACAACAAACAGGACCGTCACCGCCAGCACGAGGCTGAGCAGCAAGAGTCCTGTTCGTCTTAAAAGATAGGTTCCGATGAGGAAAGCCTAGCCGCGCGCGATCCCGGATACATAGAACAGCGAGTTCATGCCGTTCACGGGAACACCGGTGATATCGCTTGCCGCGACCCGCAGCTGCGGGTTGAGGTAGAGCCAGATGCTCGCGGCGTCATCGGAGATCTGCTTATTCGCCTTGGCGATCAGGTCCGACTGCTCCTCCGGGGTAGCCGCGGCCTCGGCCTGGTCGAGCCAGGTCTGCACATCGGCGTTGTCATAGCCCCAGTAGAAATCGGGGTTCTGGTAGAAGTAGACATCGCGGTCGTTCACGTGATCCTGCATCGTGGCCTCGAAGTCGTGGTTCATGTACACCTTCTCCGCCCACTTATCGTCGGTGATCAGGCTGATATTCACGGTGATATTAACCTTGGCAAGCTCACCCTTGATGAACTCGGCCACGAGGGGGTGCACTCCGCTATCGGGGGTGTCCAGCGTGAAGGAGAATCCGGCGGACTGCCCGGCCTCGGCCAGCAGGCTCTTGGCCAGCTCGACGTCGTAGGGATTATTATCCTTGAGGTCGAGGTAGCCGGGCTCGGAAGGCGGAATCATCGCGCCGATCAGCTCGCCGCGGCCGTCCCAGATGCTCTCGAGGAGCTTCTTACGGTCGATCGCGGAATAGATGGCCTTGCGCACGTCCACGTTGTTAAAGGGCTCCACGCGGTCGTTGAACGCCAGCAGCTCCTTGGTGGTGGAGGTGCCCTCGATGATCTGGTAGTCGTTTTTATTCTCGAACTGGGGCAGCGCGTCCGGGCTGGTGAGGCTCGTGATGACATCCACCTGGCCGGTGAGCAGCGCGTTATTCAGCGCGGTCGGGTCGGTGAAGTAGTTAAACTCCACGCCGCCGTTTTTGGGCTTTTCGCCCCAGTAGTCCTGATAGGGGGCGAGGGCGATCGAGGAGCCCTTGCGGTAATCGGCGAGGGTATAGGGTCCCGAGCCGTCCTCGGTGGAGGTGAGATCGGTGGCGGAATCGTTGATGATCCAGACATAGCCGAGGTTATAAACGAAGCTGGAGGACTTCTTATTCAGCGTGACCTCGACGGTCTTCTCGTCCACGGCCTTCACATCGCTGATGACGCTCAGCTGCTTTTTGCGGGCACCGAGGAACTCGGGGCTCAGCACGCGGTTGAGGCTGAAGACCACGTCATCAGCGGTCACGGGCTCGCCCGAGTGGAACGTGGCCTCGCGCAGGTTAAACGTATAGGTCAGGCCGTCCTCGGAGGTGGTCCAGTCCTCGGCGAGCAGCGGCTCGATCTTGGCATCATCGGTGATGCGCACCAGGCCCTCATAAACATTGCCGAGGAAGGCCTCGGTGATGCCCGAGGAGCCGCCCTTGGCGGGGTCGAGGCTCGTGGGCTCGTAAACCGAGCCGATATTGATGATCTCGCCGGCGGCATCGGAGGCCTTCGGGGAGGAGGTTCCGGCGCAACCTACCAGCACGAGTGCGGAGGCGGTGGTGGCGGCGAGGCCAAGCAGGAACTTGGATCTGCGGGCGGATGAAGACATAGCTGTGGTGCTCCTTGGGGGAAGGGAAAGAAAAAGTTTTAGAGGGAGAAGCCGTCGGCCCAGACGACCTTCTTTTCCCCGGCCGTGATGGCCTGGGTGAAGCGGTTACTGGCCGGCGGCAACGGACAGTTCATCTGGTTGGAGAAGCCACACGGCGGAACAAACGCGCGGTTAAAGTCGACAACCAGGGGGACGCGGGCGCCCGGGGTGGCACCCTCGGGGCGCGGCAGGAACAGGAAGCGGCCGGAGGGATAGGTTTCGCTGCGGCTCGTGGCATCGGCAAAAACCAGCTGGAGCTTATCGCCCGCATCAAATGCGGCGAGGCGGTGCTCCTCGCCGTCGAGGGTGAAGACGATGTCTCCCGAAACGGGCAGGGCGCGGGTGGCCCCGGCATCGCGCAGGTGCTCAAAGGGCATCGAGCGGGCCTCGTCCACGTATTCAAACTCGGCCTGGATGACCCAGTCGGGGTTATAGCCATAGGAGTCGATGCCGCGGAAGGCGCGGTGGGCGGGGGACTGGGTGTCCCAGATGCGATAGCCGTGCTCGGTCTCGCCGGTATCGATATTGGAGCGCTCGAGGCGGGTGAACTTCGCCGCGGCGGGCCACTCGGCGCGCGCGATATCCTCGGCCACGGGGGCCTCGCCGGCGGTGCCCCAGTGTGTGAAGACGAGCGAGAGAGCCCCCTGGGGTCCCGAAACATACTCGGTGCGGGCGCGGTGCCAGGCCTGCTGGGCGCGCTCGGCGGCGGAGTCGGGGGATACGGCGGGGGCGGGGCTATCTGAAGTCATCGTCTCTATTTTCCCTGGCGGAACGGGTGGTCCCGACCAGATGACAGATTATTGCGAAATACGCGGGCTTATGGTGTGTGCAACGAGCCCACCCGGGAAATCATTCCGGGATATGCGCATTTTCTTGCGCGGCGTGGCGCGATCCGCTACCCGGGGCGGCGCGTACCCCGCGCGGGCCCCGCCCGTGGCGCGGAATCTAGCGGCGCACGCGATAGCTGGAGTGGGTCATTCCGTTGCCGGAAACGGCGGTGCCGAGGTGGTCCAGGGCGATCGTGGGCAGGCCCGGGGCAAATAGCGGCAGGCCCGAACCCAGGATGACGGGAACGCGGGTGATGGTGAGCTCGTCCACAAGATCGGCGGCGAGGAATGAGCGGATGACCGCCCCGCCGTCGAGATACACTCCGCCGGTGCCCAGCGCAGCCACGGCCTCCTCCAGGGAACGGACCACGGTGACGTGCGGGTCGGTGGTGTTAAGCGTGGTGCTGAGCACCAGCACGCGGTGGTCGGGATAGGGCCAGAACCCAAACGTGAGCACCTTTTCATAGGTGGCGCGCCCCATCACGAGGGTATCCACGGAGGCCATGAAGGCGTCGTAATCGGTGACGGCCCCGGAATCCGCGCGGGCGGGGGAGTGGGAGGCGGCGGGATCGGCGGCCTCCAGCCAGGAGATATCGCCGTCATCGCGGGCGATATAGCCGTCGAGACTCGTGGCGATAAATACCCGGCCGGTCCAGGTGCGGGCGGGGGCTGCGGGCAGTGAATCGGTCATGCCCCCAGGGTAGCGGGCACCGGCGACAGGGGGTGGGGCCGCGGCCCGCTGTTTAGGCGTCCGCGGGCCGCCCGGCGCGCAGGACCGCATCGTGCAGGAACTGGCCGCCCGCGGAGGGCAGCGCGCGGGCGCGACGCTCGGCTGTTTCCACGAGGAGCCCGCTGCCGGCGATATCGGCCGCGACGTCCTCGGCGCTAAACATGAGCGTGGCAAATTCGGCCGGGCGCGGGGGATCGGTGATATCCCCGGCGTCGTGGCCCACGATCAGGAGGGTGCCGCCCGGGGCCACGGCCTCCGCAAGCGCGCGAAAGAGCACCGCGCGCAGGGGCGCGGGCAGATGCATAAACTGTGCCGTCACGAGGTCATAGCCGCGCGGGGTGGGGGTCCAGGCGGTGAGGTCGGTGCGCCGCCACTCGATTCGCTCGGCGGCCTCGGCATTGGCCTCCGTGACCCTGGCGCGTGCCCGGTCCAGGGCGTTCCGGGAAATATCCACGCCCGTGACGCGCCAGTCGCGCGCGGCCAGCCACAGCGCATCGCCGCCCTCGCCGCTGCCGATATCCAGCGCCCGCCCGGGGGTGAGGGGGCCCGCCTCGGCCACCAGGACCGGATTGGGGTTGCCGCTCCAGGCAAATCCCGGGCCCGCATAGCGTTCCTCCCAGAACGCGCGGTCATGCGTGGGGATGGAGGGCCCCGGGGTCTGTTCCGGTGCCGAGTGATTCTGCTGTGTCATGGTGATGACCTCCCGGACCCGATCCTCCCGCCCCGCGCGCAGCCCGGCAAGTTTTGGTGCCAAAACGGCAAACCGCCGAGGCGTCCCCCGGGTAAGGGTCGCCTTGCTCGACGGACCGGATATTCCGGGTTAGTATTTAGCAGGTCAACAGACAACTTGAGAAACGGATCCCGCCATGAGCCTGCAACCCGCCGGACGCGCGTCGCTCGCCGACGGCGTGGCCGACCAGCTGCGTGAGGCCATTGCCGACGGCGTTTTTGCCGTGGGCAGCAAGCTGCCGCCCGAGCGCGAGCTGACCGAGTCCTTCCAGGTGGGCCGCACCACCATCCGCGAGGCCGTGCGCGCGCTCGCCGCCGAGGGCCTGCTGATCAGCCGCCAGGGCTCGGGGGTTTTTGTCTCCGCCCGTACCTCGATGGCCTCGCTTGAACGCCGCCTCAGCACCGCCTCGCTGCTGGATATCCTCAATACCCGGCACGCCCTGGAGACCCATGCCGCGCGCCTGGCCGCGCGCAACCGCGATCAGGACGAGGTGCATGCGTTGCGCGCCGTTTTGGCCGAGCGCGATACCCACCCCTCGGCCTCGCCCGAGTTTGTGCGCATCGACCTACACTTCCACCGCCTCGTGCTGGTGGCCTCCAAAAATGCCGTGCTGCTGGATGTCTTTGACGCACTCACCCCGCGGCTATCCGATGCCTTCGCCGATGTGGTCGATTTTGAGCTGACCGATGACGTCCTGGCCGAGCACACCACGGGCCACCACGGAATCGTCGAGGCCATCGCGACCCGCGATGCCGAGGCCGCCGCGCGCATCGCGGGGGAGATCCTCGCCGATACCATCGCGCTGGTCTCCGCACAAACCCCCGATCACGCCCGGGGCCGCGGATCCGCATTACCCCGGCTTAGCCGCCGCGACGAGAGCCCACGCACCGGACCTCTTCTCGCGGCCACCCCCTCAACGTCCCGGTAATTTCCGCACCATCTTTAAGAAACGACACCATCATGACCCAGAACAGCACCGCCAAACCCCGCACCCTGGCCGAAAAGGTTTGGGATGACCACCTCGTTGCCAAGGGCGAGGACGGCACCCCCGACCTGATCTATATCGACCTGCATCTCGTGCACGAGGTCACCAGCCCGCAGGCCTTTGACGGGCTGCGGATGGCCGGACGCCCGCTGCGCCGCCCCGATCTGACCATCGCCACCGAGGACCACAACACCCCGACCTGGGCCATCGATAAGCCCATCGCCGATCTCACGAGCCGCACCCAGATCGAGACCCTGCGCAAAAACTGCGCCGAGTTTGGGGTGCGCCTGCACTCGCTGGGCGATATCGAGCAGGGCATCGTGCACGTTGTGGGCCCGCAGCTGGGCCTGACCATGCCCGGCATCACCGTGGTTTGTGGCGATTCGCATACCTCAACCCACGGCGCATTTGGCGCGATGGCCTTTGGTATCGGCACGAGCGAGGTGGAGCATGTGATGGCCACCCAGACCCTGCCGCTGAAGCCCTTTAAGACCATGGCGATTAACGTCGAGGGCACGCTGAACCCGGGCGTCACCGCGAAGGACATCGTGCTCGCCGTGATCGCGCAGATCGGCACGGGCGGCGGCCAGGGCTATGTGCTGGAATTCCGGGGATCCGCGATCCGCGCGCTCTCGATGGAGGGCCGCATGACCATCTGTAATATGTCGATCGAGGCCGGTGCCCGCGCCGGAATGGTCGCCCCCGACCAGATCACCTTTGACTATCTGGAGGGTCGCGAGCACGCCCCCAAGGGCGCCGACTGGGATGCCGCCGTGGAGTATTGGAAGACGCTGCCCAGCGATGAGGGAGCCGTCTACGATAACGAGGTTTTCCTCGACGCCAATACGCTGGAGCCCTTTGTTACCTGGGGAACCAACCCCGGCCAGGGCGTGTCCCTGAGCGATGTGGTGCCCACCCCGGCCGACTATAGCGACCCGAATGAGCGCGCCGCCGCCGAGCGGGCGCTGGAATATATGGACCTCACCGCGGGTACCCCGCTGAAGGAGGTCCCGGTGGATGCCGTGTTTATGGGCTCCTGCACCAATTCGCGCATCGAGGATCTGCGCGCGTTTGCCTCGATCATCCAGGGCCAGAAGAAGGCCGAGCATGTGCGCGTCATGGTGGTGCCCGGCTCCGCCCGCGTACGCATCGAGGCCGAGGCCGAGGGCCTGGACAAGATCATTAAGGACTTCGGGGCCGAGTGGCGTTTTGCCGGGTGCTCGATGTGCCTGGGCATGAACCCCGATCAGCTGGCCCCGGGCGAGCGCTGCGCCTCGACCTCCAACCGCAATTTTGAGGGCCGGCAGGGTAAGGGTGGGCGCACCCACCTGGTCTCCCCGCTGGTGGCCGCGGCCACCGCGATCCGCGGCACCCTCTCCAGCCCCTCCGATCTGGATGCGCTGCCGGATAACCCGCTGCTGACCGATTTCGCCGCGGCCTCCGCCCTCCAGGGCTAAAACCCGCCCTCCCCTTTTTTCTTATTTCCCTCCGAGAGGATTCCAGACATCATGGAAAAATTCACCACGGTCACCGGCATTGCCGCCCCGTTGAAGCGGTCAAATGTTGATACCGACCAGATCATCCCCGCCGTGTATCTTAAGCGCGTCACCAAGACCGGTTTTGAGGACGCGCTCTTCGCCGGCTGGCGCGGCGACCCCGAGTTTGTATTAAACCAGCAGCCCTATCTGGGGGCCGAGATCCTCGTGGCCGGCGCCGATTTTGGTACCGGTTCGAGCCGCGAACACGCCGTCTGGGCGCTGCGTGACTTCGGGTTTAAGGTGGTTCTGAGCCCGCGTTTTGCCGATATTTTCCGCGGAAACTCGGGCAAGCAGGGCCTGCTTGCCGCCGTGATTTCCGAGGAGGACCTGGAAAAAATCTGGGCCGCGATCGAGGCCGAGCCCGGCACAAAGATGACGGTGGACCTGGTCGAGAAAACGGCCATGATCGGCGCGCTGACCGTTCCCTTCGAGGTTGACGATTACACTAGGTGGCGGTTGATAGAAGGTTTGGACGACATCGGTCTGACCCTGCGAAACGAAGCTAAGATTACGTCGTTTGAGGCGACCAGAGAATCCTGGCGGCCAAAAACACTTCCCATTCCCGCTCCCTAAGAAGGAGCACCACACAGAACAACCGAGGTAGCCCGCGTGAATACTCTCCTTCAGGATGCCGCCCGTGCCGGCGCTAGCGTGGGCTGGACCTCCGATAGCATCACGATCGAGGGCGGCACGCCGCTCAACGGCCGCATCGAGCTGCGCGGGGCCAAAAACCTCGTGACCAAGGCCATGGTGGCCGCGCTCCTCGGCGAGACGCCGAGCACGCTGCGCAACGTCCCGAATATCAGCGATGTTCTGGTGGTGCGCGGCCTGCTCGGCGTGCACGGCGTGAAGATCACCGATGGCGAGGAGGATGGCGAGCTCATCCTGGATCCCTCCGCCGTGGAATCGGCGCATTTTGCCGATATCGACGCGCATGCCGGCTCGAGCCGCATCCCGATCCTGTTCTGTGGCCCGCTGCTGCACCGCCTGGGCGAGGCCTTCATCCCCGACCTCGGTGGCTGCCGCATCGGCGACCGCCCGATCGACTATCACCTGGAGGTCCTGCGCCAGTTTGGTGCGATCGTGGAGAAGCTGCCCAGCGGCATCCGCCTCTCCGCCCCCGAGCGCCTGACCGGCACCAAGGTGGACCTGCCCTATCCGAGCGTGGGCGCCACCGAGCAGGTGCTGCTGACCGCCGTGCGTGCGCGCGGCACCACCGAGCTGCGTGGCGCGGCCATCGAGCCCGAGATCATGGACCTCATCAATATCCTGCAGAAGATGGGTGCGGTCATCTCGGTGGATACTGATCGGGTCATCCGCATCGAGGGTGTGGACCGGCTTGAGGGGTATAACCACCGCGCGCTCTTTGACCGCAACGAGGCCGCGAGCTGGGCGGCCGCCGCGCTGGCCACCGAGGGCGATATCTTCGTGGGCGGCGCCAAGCAGGCCGAGATGGGCACGTTCCTGAACGTGTTCCGCAAGGTCGGCGGCGTGTTTGAGATCGAGGACGACGGCATTCGTTTCCGTCACCCCGGCACCCCGCTGAACCCCGTGATCATCGAGACCGATGTCCACCCCGGCTTTATGACCGACTGGCAGCAGCCCCTCGTGGTGGCCCTGACCAAGGCCCAGGGTGTGTCGATTGTGCACGAGACCGTGTACGAGCAGCGCTTTGGTTTTGTGGATGCCCTGGTCGAGATGGGTGCCACGATTCAGGTGCACCGCGAATGCCTCGGCAGCCAGGCCTGCCGCTTTGGTCAGCGCAATTTCCGCCACTCCGCGGTGATCTCCGGCCCGAGCGCGCTGAAGGGCGCAAATATTGCCGTGCCCGATCTGCGCGGCGGCTTCTCGCACGTGGTGGCGGCGCTCTCGGCCGAGGGCACGTCCACCGTGACCAATGTGGGAATCATCAGCCGCGGCTATGAGAACTTCATCACCAAGCTGCAGCAGCTCGGCGCAAACTTCACCCTCGGGGCATAATTAGTCTCGTGACTCTTATTCCGCGCACTCCCGAGGGCAAGCGCCTGCGGGCGTCCCCCGAGAAGACCCGACCGTCGTTCCTGTGGCCGCTCGCGGCCATCGCCCGCCCGCTGAGCATGCCGCTCTACCGGGTGCACTATCACGACGCCTATAAGCTTCCCCGCTCGGGGCCGTTTATTTTGGCGCCCAATCACTATTCGGAGATCGATCCGATCGTGGTGGCGCTCGCGGTCTGGCGGATGGGTCGCGCCCCGCGCTTTTTGGCCAAGGCCGGCCTGTTTAAAAATCCGGTCCTGGGGTTTATCCTGCGTAATGCGGGGCAGATTCCCGTGGAGCGCATGGGGTCCAGCCGCGGCAATGATCCCGTGCAGGCTGCCAGCAAGCTTGTGGAGGAGGGCCAGGGGGTCATCATCTATCCCGAGGGCACACTCACGCGCGAGCCCAATCTGTGGCCCATGCGTGGCAAAACCGGTGTGGCCCGGATCGCGCTGACCCATAACATCCCGGTATATCCGATGGCGCACTGGGGTGTGCAGGAGGTCATGCCGCGCTATGGCAAGAAGATCAGCCTCTTCCCGCGTAAGCGCGTGGATATCATCATCGGGGACCCCGTAGACCTCTCGGCCTATGCCGGGAAGGACCACGATGCCCGCGCCATCACCGAGGCCACCGATGTGGTCATGGCCGGCATCACCGAATTGCTCGAAGTACTGCGCGATGAAAAGGCCCCCGCCGAGCGCTGGGATCCGAGCAAACATAATCAGAGTGAAACGGGAAAATTTGAGTAAGCGCGCGAGCACCGGACCGGCACGGGTCACCGTCCTCGGTACCGGAAGCTGGGGCACTACCTTCGGCAAGATCCTTGCCGACGGCGGCGCGGATGTCACGATGTGGGCCCGCCGCCCGGAGATGGCGCGGGAGATCGATAAAAATCACCGCAATAGCGATTATCTGCCGGGCGTTGTCCTGCCGCCCAATATGCGGGCGAACTCCGATCTGAAGGCCGCGCTGACCGGCGCACGCGTGGTATTTATCGCCGTGCCGAGCCAGACCCTGCGCGATAACCTCACCGCGATCCGGCCCTATCTGGGGCGGGATACCATCGTGGTATCGCTCATGAAGGGCGTGGAAAAGCAGACCGGCCTGCGCATGAGCCAGGTGATCGAGCAGTGCCTCGAGATTGATCCCGAGCGCATCGCCGTGGCCAGCGGGCCAAACCTCGCGATGGAGATCGCGAAGGAGCAGCCCACCGCGGCGGTAATCTCCTCGGCGAGTATCGATACCGCGCAGGAGGTGGCGCTGCTTGCCCGCAACCGCTATTTCCGCACGTTTGTGAATAACGATGTTATCGGCACCGAATTTGGTGGGGTCCTGAAAAACCTCATCGCGGTGGCCATCGGCATCGTGGACGGCGTGGGCTATGGCGAAAATACCAAGGCCTCGATCATCACCCGCGGACTCGTGGAGATGACCGATTTTGCCGTGGCGCAGGGGGCCCAGCCCGAGACGCTCTCCGGCCTGGCCGGGCTCGGCGATCTGATCGCCACGTGCCAGTCGCCGCTGTCCCGCAATAATACAGCGGGCAAACTTCTGGGTCAGGGCTATAACCTGGCCTCGGTCATCAAGCAGATGCAGCAGACGGCGGAGGGCCTCGCTTCGGTGGCCCCCGTGCTGGAGATGGCCGGAAAAATCGGCGTGGAAATGCCGATCGTGGAGCAGGTAAAGCGCGTGTTGGAGGGCACCATGGACCCGCGCGATATCGCCCCGCACCTCACCACCAACTCCGATGAGCCCCAGGGCGAGAGGACAAATGATGATCACCCGACGGCGGATAGTGGTTCTTTTTGGGGGACTATCAAGCGAGCATTCGGTCAGCTGCGTGACGGCGGGCGGGATCCTCGGGTCGATTGATCGCGAGCGCTTTGAGGTGATCCCGATCGGGATCACCCGCGCGGGCGTGAACGTCCTGGAAAGCGACGATCCGGAGCGCTATCGGGTGATCGAGGGCGTCCTGCCCGAGGTGGCCGATAACGGTACCCGCATCCGCTGGCCCGAGAGCATTCACGATCGGGCCCTGTGGGTCATCCACCCCGATGGGCGCGAGGAGAACCTCGGCGATATCGACCTGGTCTTCCCGATCCTGCACGGCCTCTTTGGCGAGGACGGCACCCTGCAGGGCCGGCTCGAACTGACCGGCCTGCCCTATGTGGGCAACGGTGTGCTCGCCTCGGCCCTGGGAATGGATAAACACTTCACCAAGACCGTGGCGCAGCACGCCGGGATCCGGGTGGCTCCGTGGGCCCACGTGCCGCGGCACCGCTGGGACCACGAGCGTGCGGGCGTCCTGGAGGAGGCCGCCGCGCTGGGCTATCCGCTCTTTGTGAAGCCCGTGCGGGCCGGGTCCAGCATGGGCGTGAGCCGCGTCGCGGATGTGGACGCGCTGGATGCCGCGATGGAACGCGCGTTTATCGAGGACCATCGTGTGCTGATTGAATCCGAGGTCTCCGGCCGCGAGGTGGAGATCGCGCTGCTCGGCGGCCGGATCGGGGAGCCCACGCGCGCCTCGGTGGCCGGCGAGGTGGTCATGGGCGACCTGGACTTCTACGATTTTGAGGCGAAATATATTCAGACCGATGAGGTCACCCTGCTCTGCCCCGCGCCGCTGAGCGAGGAACAGCACGCCGAGATGGCGAGGCAGGCGATCCTCGCGTTTGACGCTATCGGCGGCGAGGGCCTGGCCCGCGTGGACTTTTTCCTCACCGCGGAGGGCTTTGTCCTGAACGAGATTAATACGATGCCCGGGTTTACCCCGTTTTCGATGTATCCGATGTGCTGGGCCCAGACCGGGATGAGCTATCCCGAGCTGCTGACCGAGCTGATCGAGGTGGCCCTGAACCGGCGCGCCCTGCGCTAGGCGCCGCGGCGTTAAAACGCTCCCCGGCTGGGTCCCATACAGGACCCAGCCGGGGAGCGTCTTTTATCCGGGGAGGAGCGGCTACTCGGTGATCGCGTCCTCGATATTCAGGCACTGCGTTTCCGGGGCGATGCGGCCCACGGCGGAGGAGAGATCGCTCAGCGCGGTGACACCCGAGACGCCCCCGGTCTCGGGGTCGGCGTTAATGTACACCTCCACGGCGGGGGTGCGGCCATAGGTGGTGAAGCGGAATTTCTGCTCGGCCTCCTCGGACTCGTCGATGATCCAGTCCACGTCGTTCACCGATACGCAGCGATCCGTGGTGGGGCCGGGCGTGGGCACACCGCAGTGCAGCAGCACGGCCGCGGGATCGCCCCAGGCCCCGGTGGCCTGCGCGTTGGTCTCGCGCTTTTTCAGGCCGGCAATGGTATCGGGCAGCGAGACGGTGACCTCGGCGCAGGACGGATTATTGGAATCCGCGGCGGGCTGGAGGGGCACGATCTGGGCGCATCCCGTGAGGGCAAAGGCCACGAGGGCCGTGGCGGCCAGGGCGCTAAACGAGGTACTCCGTCGAGAAAACATATCCCCCTCAGCGTATCGTGCTTCGCGCGGCCCGGCGTCGCGCCCGACACGGTAGCGTGGGGGAATGGCCCCGCAGAATACGTTTGCCTCCTTTGCCCCCGGAACCTTCCCCGGCGGTGCCGCCGCGCAGGACTGGTCCTCTGCGAGCACCCCCGGATACGCGCCGGTGAGCGTGGGGGAGGCCAGCGAATCACAGATTTTGGAACGCATCCTGAGGCGGTTCCCGCAGGCAGCGGCCGCCGTGGTGGGCCCGGGCGATGACGCCGCGGTGATGGCGCCATCGGTGGGATCATTTGTGGTCACCAGCGACATGATGATCCACGGCCCCGATTTTCGCCTCGCCTGGACGCGGCCCTATGAGCTGGGCTGGAAGGCCGCGGTGACCAATCTCGCGGATGTTTATGCGATGGGGGCGCGGCCCACCGGTCTTGTGGTGGCCCTCGCGGTGAGCGCCGATATCGAGGTAGCCGCCCTCGAACGGATGGCCGATGGGCTCGCCGATGCCTGCGCGCGGCTCGCGCCCGGCTGCGGCATCGTCGGGGGAGACCTCTCGGTCTCGGATACGTTCACCGTGGCGATCACTGCCTTCGGTGATCTTGAGGAGCGCCCCGCGGTGCTGCGCTCGGGTGCGCGCCCGGGCGATACGGTTGCGCTCGCGGGGGCCGCGGGCCTGGCCGCCCATGGGATCGACCTGCTCTTTGAGCGCGGCGTGGACTCCGCGGGGCTGCCCTCGCGCGAGGCCGGGGATGCCCTGCGCGCGACGCGGGAGCGGGAGATCGCGGCGCAGCTGCTGCCCTATCCGCCGCTGCCCGCGGGGCTCGCGGCCTCCCGGGCCGGGGCGAGCGCGATGATGGATGTCTCGGATGGCCTCGCCCTGGATGCCTCGCGCATCGCCACGGCCAGCGGCGTGAGTATCGATTTTTCCGCGGCGGCCTTTGCCGATGCGAGTGATGTGCAACGGGCCCTGCGCGGGGGAGAGGATCACGCGCTCCTGGCGACGTTCCCGCCCGGTGCCGCCCTGCCCACCGAGTTCCGTCCGATCGGAGCCGTGTTGCCGGCCCGGGCGGAGGGGGCGGTCTCCCTGGATGGGGCCGTCCTTGAAGGCAATCTGGGCTGGGACCCCTATACCGCCTGGGACGGCCATAACGGCTGACCCGCTGCGCGGCGCGGGGTTATTCGGCGCGGACCGGCTCGGCCCACCAGATCATCGTCTCGCCGTATTTTTTGGAGGCGGTGCGCTCCAGTCGCGCGGGCCAGACAGGTTCGGGGGAGCGGGTGCTGCGCTCCACCAGCACCAGGGCATCCTCCATCAGCCGCGGCGGCAGGGCGTCCAGCAGTGCGGTCAGATCGGCCTCGGGCAGGTCATAGGGCGGATCGATAAAGACCAGGTCATAGGTTTCGTCGCCGTCCTGCACAAACGGCAGCGCCCCGCGCTGGGCCACACGCACATCACACGGTCCCTTAAGCGCGGCCTTCAGGGCGCGCGCATTCTGGGTGCACACCCGCGCGGCACTCGCCGCGCGTTCGACCAGCACGGCGCTCGCGGCCCCGCGGCTCATCGACTCCAGGCCCAGGGCCCCCGAGCCGGCAAAGAGATCCAGGACGTGGGCGTCCTCCAGATAGCCGCGGGCCTCCAGGGCTGAAAACAGGGCCTCGCGCACGCGATCGCTGGTGGGACGGGTGCCTGCATCGGGCACCTTCAGGGTGAGGGATCCGGCCTTACCGGAGACGATTCGAGTCACCCGTCCACTGTACAAGCCCCGCCCCCGCGCACCCGCATGTCCCGCGCTCACCCACCCAATTGTCATACCCGCGCCCTACACTGGAACCATGAGTGTTTCTCCCATGGATGCGCGGCTCAGCGGCGTCATTGCCGGGGGCTATAAGGTGCTGGAAAAGGCGTTTGGGCTCTATACGGTGGCCGATCTGCTGGAGCATTATCCGCGCCGCTACGCCCGCCGCGGGGAGCTCACGGCCCTGAATACCCTCGTCACGGGCGAGGACGTCACCATCGTGGCCGATGTGTTGGAGGTGCGCGACCGCACCATGAAATCCCGCCGGGGCTCCATCCTGGAGGTCAAGATCTCGGATGGCAAGGGCATCCTGGTTCTCACCTTCTTTAACCAGTCCTGGCGCGCCCAGGAGCTGAAGCCCGGCGTGCGCGGCATCTTCGCGGGCAAGGCGGGGGAGTATCGAGGCATCCGCCAGCTGGCGCACCCCGACTATAAACTCTTCGATCCCGAGGAGGTAGAGCTGAGCGATCCCGCGCTTGCCGATGGCTGGATCAACCGCCCCATCCCCATCTATCCGGCCACGGCCAAGGTGCCGTCCTGGAAGATTCAGGCGGCGGTGGAGCTGGTGCTGGACGGCCTGCCGCGCCTGGAGGATCCCATCCCCGCGGCGGTGCGCGAGCGCGAACTCCTGATGCCGTATCGCACGGCCCTGGAAAAACTGCATCGCCCCGAGACCGACCGCGATTGGAAGGCGGCGCGCGAGAGCCTGCGCTATCGCGAGGCCTTCCTGCTTCAGGCCGCGCTCCTGCAGCAGCGCGCGCGCAGCCGCGTGCACCCCACCACCCCGCGCCTCGCGGTGCCCGGGGGCCTGCGCGATCGCCTCGACGATCGCCTCCCCTTCCGCCTCACCGGAGACCAGAGCCTGGTCTCGCAGGAGATCGAAAAAGACCTCGCCGAGACCGCCCCGATGAATCGCCTGGTGCAGGGCGAGGTGGGGTCGGGTAAAACCCTTGTGGCGCTGCGGGCCATGCTCACCGCCGCCGATTCCGGCGGGCAATCGGCGTTCCTCGCGCCCACGGAGGTGCTTGCGGCCCAGCATCTGCGCTCGATCGTGAAGACCCTCGGCCCGGACCTCTCGGCCGAGCTTATGCCCACCCTGCTCACCGGCCAGATGCCCGCGGCCGAGCGCAAGCGTGCGCTGCTGCGCGTGGTCAGCGGCGCGGCCAAGATTGTGGTGGGCACCCACGCCCTGCTCTCCGATAATGTCCAGTTTTATGACCTCGGGCTGGTGGTGGTCGACGAACAGCACCGCTTTGGTGTGGAGCAGCGCGAGCTCCTGCGGGCCAAGGGAAATCGGCCCCCGCATACCCTGGTGCTCACCGCCACCCCCATCCCGCGCACCGTGGCGATGACCATCTTCGGCGATCTTGACGTCTCGATCATCGCCGAGCTGCCCGCGGGCCGCCAGCCCATCGAGAGCTTTGTGGTGCCGCTGGCCGATCGCCCGGGCTGGATGCCGCGGGTCTGGGAGCGCGTGGCCGAGGAGGTCGCGCGCGGCCGGCAGGCGTTTGTGGTGTGTCCCGCCATCGACCTGGGGGGAGACGGCGGCCTCGGCGCGGGCGAGGACGAGGCCGGGCTGCCCGCCAATGTTGTGAGCATCACCGAGGCCCCGCACTATGCCGAGCATGCGGCCGAGCGCGCGCATCCCGCACTCATGCATCCCGCCGGGGCCGGCGCGAGCGCCCCTCCGGCCGCCGCGGCGGTGGAGCGGGCGGGCCTCGCGGCGGCGGGCAACGTGGTGCCGCTTCGCCGGGCCCCGCTGCCCGCGCCCGAGGATCCCGATGCCATCCCCACCACGGGCGGCCGCGGTTCGCGCCGGGCCGCGCCCGCACCCGCCGAGGCGAGCCCGCCCGCGGGTGAGGCCCCCGCCCGCCTGCGCGCGGCGGTGGAGCCGGTGCTGAACGAGCTGCGGCGCACCCCCGCGCTCGCGGGCCTGCGCATCGAGGCCCTGCACGGCCGGATGTCCAGCGAGGAAAAAGACAGCATCATGCGCGCGTTTCAGGCGGGCGAGATTCACGTGCTGGTGGCCACCACGGTGATCGAGGTGGGCGTGGACGTGGCCAATGCCTCCACCATGGTGGTGCTGGAAGCCGATCGTTTTGGGGTGTCCCAGCTGCATCAGCTGCGCGGCCGCGTGGGCCGGGGCGGGCTGCCGGGGCTGTGCCTGCTGGTCACCGCCGCCGAGCAGGAGAGCACCGCGCGCACCCGCGTGGAGGCCGTGGCCTCCACCCAGGACGGCTTTGAACTGGCGCAGGTGGACCTCGAGCTGCGCCGCGAGGGCGATGTGCTGGGCTCGGTGCAGTCCGGCGGGCGCTCCTCGCTCAAGCTGCTGCGGGTGGTCCAGGACGGCGACCTCATCATGCGGGCGCGGCACGATGCCGCCGCCGTGATCGGGGAGGACGCCGAGCTGGTGGATAATCCCGTGCTGCGTGAGGCCCTGGACCGCCGGGTGGATGAGGCCACCCGCGCCTCGCTGGCCAAAAACTAATCCGACACGCGAGCCCCGCACCCAATACCAAACGCTAGGCTAGAGCCATGAAGAGGATCGCCGTTGTCCCCGGATCATTTGACCCCGTTACGCTTGGGCACCTGGATGTGATTTCCCGTGCCGCCGGCCTCTACGATGAGGTGCACGTGCTGGTGGTGCATAATCCCGATAAGGCGGCCCTGCTGCCGATCGCGCAGCGCGTGGCGCTCCTGGAGCAGTCCATTGCCGAGGCCGAGGTGCGCGGCACCGTGATCGTGGCGTCCTGGAGCATGGGCCTGCTGGTGGATTATGTCACCGAGGTGGGTGCGCAGGTGCTCGTGAAGGGCATCCGTTCGCAGATCGATGTGGCCTATGAAACGCCCATGGCGATCGTGAACCGGCACCTCGCCGGCGTCGAGACCATCTTTATGCTTCCCGATCCCTCGCATGCGCATGTGTCCAGCTCGTTGGTGCGCCAGGTCGCCAATCTCGGCGGCGATATTAGCCCCTATGTGCCGCCCGCGGTGGCCCGCTTTTTGCAGCGTTAACGCCGCCGCTGGGCGCGTGGGTTTTTCCCGCGTCCGATCCGGGGTAGACTGCCACGGTGAGAAACGTAAAGAAGGGACCGCTTGCGGTCAATGTTCGAGATCTTAACGGTCGACCCGGGGAGATGCGCGAACAGGAACTGACGGTAACGCTTGCCGAGCAGTATGGCGAGGGGCTGATGGTTGTTCCCGTAGGGAATGACCTGCACGTTCGGGTCCGCTTGGAATCGGTTCACGAGGGCATTTATGTCTCAACCGAGGTAGACACTGAGGCAGTTGGTCAGTGTGGTCGATGCCTCGATGAGTTCACTCAGCCTGTCGAAGTCGAATTTCAGGAACTTTTCGCGTACTCTAGTGACGAAGCCTCTGAGAGTGAGGTTCACGATGACCACGTGGATCTTGAACCTCTCATCAGAGACGCAGTAGTTCTGTCACTGCCGTTTCAGCCGGTGTGCCGGCCAGATTGCGCCGGACTCGATCCCGAGACCGGTGAGCGCTTGGCCGAAATGCCGGATAATGAACTCCGCGATCGTGTAGACCCTCGTTGGTCTGCGCTTGCAGGGTTTACCACAGACCAGGGCGCCGGCAATCCGGCTGCCGGATACACAGAAGAGAGATAAGTCATGGCTGTTCCCAAGAGGAAGATGTCGCGCTCCAACACCAACTCGCGTCGTGCGCAGTGGAAGGCGACCGCTCCCGCGCTCGTCAAGACCATTGAAAACGGCAAGGTTTCCTACAGCCTGCCGCACCACGCCAAGGTTGTCACCGACTCCGCCGGAACCCCGATGTTCCTGGAGTACAAGGGCCGCAAGGTAGCCGACATCTAAGTAGGTTTTAACGTGACTGAATCCATTAAGGTTTCAGACTCCCAGGCACACCGAGGATCGCTCAGCGCGATCCTCGGTGTGTCGGTTAAGCCGGAGTTGCTGGACCTCGCCCTGACCCATCGCTCCTTTGCGTATGAAAACGGCGGCATCCCCCATAACGAACGCCTGGAGTTTTTGGGCGATTCGGTGCTGGGACTTGCCACCACCACCGAGCTGTATCGGGTGTACCCGCAGCTGCCCGAGGGTGAGCTGGCGAAGATGCGTTCCGCCGTGGTGTCCACCGTGGCGCTCTCGCTGGTCGCGCGCGATCTGGGCCTGGGCCAGTTTTTGAAGCTGGGCCGCGGCGAGGAACTCACCGGGGGTCGCGATAAGGCATCGATCCTCGCCGATACGGTGGAGGCCATCCTGGGCGCCGTGTATCTGGACCGGGGAATGGCGGAGGCCGAGGCGCTGGTATTGCGCCTGGTGCGGCCGCTGTTGGCCGATCCGGTGCGGATGAGCGCGGCCAATGACCCGAAGACGGCGCTGCAGGAGATTGCGGCTGCCCGCTCGGTTCCGCCGCCGCAGTACGAGATCACCAGCAGTGGGCCCGATCATAACCGCAGCTTCACGGCCACGGTCACGGTGGGGCATCTGGCTACCGCCACGGGCACGGGCACCAGCAAAAAGCATGCCGAGATGGCTGCCGCGCTGCGCGCCTGGACACACCTGAGCTCCTAGTGCCCGAACTGCCCGAGGTGGAGGTGGTCCGCGCCGGCCTGGAGCCCGCTGTGACCGGTGCGCTGGTCACGGGCGTGGAGGTGATTGACCCGCGCTCGCTCAAGCGGCATGCGCATTCGCGCGGGGACTTCGAGGGGCTGCTGCGCGGGCAGCGCATCACGGCGGCCGCGCGGCGCGGCAAGTTTTTGTGGTTTCCGCTGGAGGGCGGCGATGCGCTGGTGACGCACCTGGGCATGAGCGGGCAGATGCTGCTGCGCGAGCCCGGCCGCGATGACCGGCTGACCCGGATCCGGCTGAGCATTGAGCATCCGGATCATGGCGAGCTGTGGATTAACTTTGTGGACCAGCGCATCTTTGGCGGGATGGCGATTGATACGGTGCTGGATACCGCCGATGGTGGTCCGGGCGGGTTTACCGGTTCCGCACCCGCCCACGCGCGCATCCCGAGCCAGGTCGCCCATATCGCCCGCGATCCGCTGGACCCCTATTTTGATGAGGCCGCCTTCCGCGCCGGCCTGGCCCGCCGCGGCACCGGCATTAAGCGCGCCCTACTGGACCAGACGCTGATCAGCGGCATCGGCAATATCTATGCCGATGAGGTGCTGTGGCTGGCCCGCCTGCACTACGACCGCCCGGCCAAACTCCTGCCGCGCGCCCGCGTGAGCGAACTGCTGGAGGGCATCCGCACGGTGCTGCGCCGCGCGCTGGCCGAGGGCGGCACGAGCTTCGACGCGCAGTACGTGAACGTCAACGGCAACTCGGGCTATTTTGCCCACTCGCTCAACGCCTATGGGCAGCAGGGCACGCCCTGTCCGCGCTGCGGCACGGAGATCGTGCGGGAATCGTTCATGAACCGCGGCTCGCATCTGTGCCCGCGGTGCCAGCAAATTGAAAGGCAAATTCGATAGAGGCCGCAGCGGCCGAACAAGCGGACAAAATAAGATCAGGCTGTACTCGGTTTAGCGGGCTGGGTCGCGGCGAGCCTGCCGTTGATAATCCGCATCTCGGATAACCTGAACAGACTTTGTTCAGAGAGGACCTTTAATGCCCAAGCCGGAACAGCAAGCAAGTGAATCTTGGAAGGCTGCTTTTAGACAGTTCTCCGATCATTTGGAGTTAAGCGCGGACGGCATCGGGCTTTTCGCGATTGATCAACGGTTTGGGATCGAGGACGTTCGGACCGCCGCAGCGGATTCAATCACCGGCGGCGGAGATGACAAAAAGCTGGACGTAATCTATCTTGATACTGATCGCGGCCTTCTTGTAGTAGCCCAATGCCTAGATACACCTGTCGTTAGGGTTGCTGCCCCAGCTAATAAGGCCTCGGACCTCAATACGGCATTAGCTTGGTTGCTTAGTTCTGAGATAGATGATGTCCCTGAAGAGCTGCGGGGGCGAGTCTCGGAAGTACGGGATGCCATTCAGTCAGATCGGATTCGGGATTTTCATGTTTGGTACGTTCATAATGTGCCTGAATCGGCGAACGCTCAGAAGGAAGTCAACAACGCCGCAAAGACTGCTGCGAAACTGCTGGAGAATCGTGGAGGAGTCCAAATCTTCGGAGCTGAAATCGGCACCGAAACGCTAGAACGATGGTACCTAGGTTCAAAGCGCACGATTAAAGTTACCGAGAAGCTCAAGTTGAGAGTGAGCGATGCGATCGAGACGTCCAGTGATCGATGGGATTCTGTGACCACATTGGTCCCAGGAACCTGGTTGCGTAGTCTGTTTTCGATGCATAAAGAGGACTTGTTCTCGGCAAACGTGCGTGACTATCTTGGGTCCCGCCGGAGCATTGACAATATTAACAATGGCATTAAAATCACCGCAATAGATGAACCGGCAGACTTCGCTGTGTACAACAACGGGCTGACGGCATTGGTCTTGGATTACGATCTTGGACCAAGGACAAGGAGCGGGCGGAGCCTGGAAATCACAGGAATTTCGGTCGTGAACGGTGCTCAGACAACGGGCTCAATAGGGTCACTTGAGGATGAACCCTCTGCTGATCTATTGGTGCCTGTTCGCTTCGTGAAATCCGGTGACGAAGCCTTGCTGGAGAGCATTGTCCGTTTCAATAATCTACAGAACAAAGTTCAGGCTGCTGATTTCCGAAGTGGTGATGAAATTCAGAATCGGCTTCGATCTGAATTTGAAGGAATGTCCGGGGTGAGCTATGACGGAGGCAGACGCGGCGGGGGCAGCGATGTGATCAAGCGGAGCAGAGCTACACTACCGTCGCATACCGTAGGACAAGTCTTGACGGCTTTCCACGGTGATCCAGTTGCCGCTTACGACAAGAAGGCAGAAATATGGATTGACGATGCAATGTATTCGCGTGTTTTCTCGGAGAGAACGACCGCGGCACACGTGCTTTTCGCATATTCACTCTACGATGCCTTGACAACTAGGCTGCTTACGTTGCGAGCGAAGTCAGCTAAAGCTGAGACCGAACTCTCTAGTGCGGAAGAAAAAGAACTTACATTCTTAAGTCTCAAAGGTGCCCCGTATTTGCTCATTGAGGCAGTCGCACGCTCTCTAGAGACGATGCTTGGTAAGACTCTTCCGAGTCGATTTGCACTTAGCTTCCGGGGCACGCCAACTTTGGCGGATGCGGCAGCTTACTGGAATATTGTTATCGAGGCAGTACTTCCTCTGAGCGACCAACTGCGTGGAGCGTTCAGCCGTGGTCGGGTCAGTAAAGACGGAAAGGACGACGCGCTTTCTGCATTTGAGGGTCTTTTTGGCGCACTCCAGAGCCTAAAACCGGACGGGTTCACAGAGTTTTCGAAAGTTGTCGTGACTACCGCCCGCTCACGGTAATTCCTTACTAACTCGGGCAGGTCACCCAGTGGACGCTCCAAAATAAACTCGGCAGCGCTAATGCTCATAACTTATAGAGACTTATCGGTTGGGCGATCAGAATCTACTTGAGATCGTCCAACCCGGACTTAGCTCGGATAAGACAGGTGGAGCGTTTCTGGGCATTAACGTCAATAGCAGCGGTAGCCGGGGGAATTTCGCCCATTCGCTCAACGCCTATGGGCAGCAGGGCACGCCCTGTCCGCGCTGCGGCACGGAGATCGTGCGGGAATCGTTCATGAACCGCGGCTCGCATCTGTGCCCGCGGTGCCAGCGAAAACGCTGATTCCGGGCTTGGGTGCGGAGATGATTTCCGTGCGCGTCGGATGAAGAACGAAGATCCCGCCTCGCGGATTGGGCTGCCCCTATACTTTGCTCATGAATACTGAGGCGCTATTTGCGGTTGTTGTCACGGTCATTGAATTTATCGGTGTTGGCGTGGTGGTGATCGGGTTGGTGATCGCCGCCGTGCTCGCCGCGCGTGCGCTGCGGCGCGGTGCCGGGGGCACGGTTGCCTTTCAGACGCTGCGCACAACGATCGGGGGATCGATCCTGCTGGGCCTCGAGATTTTTGTCGCGGCGGATATTATCCATACCCTCTCGGCTCCGTCATTTGAGGATGCCGCCGTGCTGGGCCTGATCGTGCTGATTCGAACCGTGCTGAGCATGTCGATTCAGATCGAGATCGAGGGCACCCTGCCGTGGCGGCGCGCGCTCCTCACCAGCGGCGGCGAGGTGGTGGCGAACGCCATCTCGCGCGAGACCTCCGCCGCAAAATAACCGCGCGCGACGGGGCAACGCCCCGCCACCCGCCGCCCACCCGCGGTGGCTATACGAGCGAAATCGGGGGAGCGCGTCCCTGCCTAAACCTCCCGCGCGGAATGAACCGGATTGGTTGTATAGGGTTTCCCGGCGTACGTGAAACTGATATCACTCGTTTGATGTTTTTTGCTCGCGGAGATGAACTCAAAACTACTGATGTTATTGGTCGGAAGCGCCCACGGCCGAGGGTGACCCTGACCAAGGGATTCAAAAAAATGCTTGCCGGGCTGAAGATTGCTATGGACTAGTTCCTGGGCCCCGTGATTACCGCTGCACGCGACACGAAGCCCCGTCACCGGGGCGCGCAGCGAGTTGGTGACGAGTATTCCCCACTTGGGTTCACCCTCGGGCTCCATCCGGGCAATTACCCATACGGCATTCACTCCCTGTGTGATATCCGATTCTCGGAGTTCGCGCTGTTCCCGGCGGTCCTGCCGTCGCCAGACAAACACCATAGCGGCGGAAAGAGCGCTGAGCGCCATCGCCCAATTGGGAATTGTTTCCGACCAGATATACAGCCACTGATTTTCCATAACAAAAAGCTACCAAACTCCCGAATTGGCGCAACCATCTCGGTTGCTCAAGGGCTTTAGGCGTCGGTAGGACGGACGCGTTTGGATATTAAGGCTGCTAGGTTTGGGGTCGCTATCGCCTCGGGGTTGCTTCGCGTCAGGTGGAGAGCATGCCGCGCGGGGTGGGGGTATGGGCTCCCGAACGGGTGCAGGAGGGTTGTGAATAGACCTTCTGAGGTCTAACCTTGGGTCATGTGGGAAGTTGATCTTGCGCTCATCGAGGGGTGGTTATTATCTCTCGACGATGACTCATACGCGCAGGTGCTCGCCGCGGTCGAATTACTAGAGGAATGCGGGCCGCGGCTCGGTCGCCCCCTGGTCGATACGGTCAAGACCTCCACGCATAAGAATATGAAGGAGCTTCGGCCGGGTTCGTCCGGGCGTTCCGCGCTGCGGGTGCTCTTTGCCTTTGATCCGCAGCGTCGGGCCATCATGTTGATCGCCGGGGATAAATCCGGCAATTGGAAAAGCTGGTATCGGAAAAATATCCCCGCGGCCGATGAACTCTTTGATCGCCACCTGCACCAACAGAAAAATAATAGAGGAGAGTGGTCCTGATGCCCCTGACCCGTGAGCAGCTTCTTGCCCGGCGTCCCGTCGAGAGCGAACGTATCGAGGCTCATAAGGAACGCATGCTCGGGGAGGTGCGTTCCTACCGGCTGCGAGAGCTACGCGAGGCGGCCGGGCTCACACAGTCCGACCTCGCCGAGCGGATCGGAGTTGGCCAACGCCAGATCTCCAAGATCGAGCGAGGCGATCTGGACAACACAAAAATCGGCACCATCCGCAAATACCTTGCGGCCGTTGGCGGCGACCTGAGCATGGAATACATCATCGGGGAGCGTCGGCTACACCTGGTCTGACATCCGCGGAGCATTCGCTCTCCCGCCGGGGTGCGAGGCGGCAACGCGAGTGCGTGTGCCAGAGCCTCCCGGAGCCTCGGTGGCCACCGTGTTCCACTAGCCTGGGCAGATGACTGATTTTGTATTACCCGATACCTGGGATCGGGAAGGGTGCAACACGGTGGGCTTTCGCGGATTTTTACCCCTCCTGGGCCTTGATATCGCGTTATTGCCTCCCCGGCGCGGCATCTATATGATCTTCGCGCCCGAGGACATGGGGGTGCCCGTGTTTCTCGACGAGAATCCGCTCACCATCCGCCCTGCCTATGCCACGGACAGGCTCAGGGCGAAGTGGCTCCCAAATCAAACGGTTGTCTATATCGGCAAGGCGGATGGCGCGCGCGGGCTCGCCGACCGGCTCGGCGCCTTCAGCCGTCAGTCGTCCAACCACAGCGGGGGGCGAGCGCTGTGGCAGCTGGAGCGCGCTCCGGAGCTGCTCGCCGCATGGGTGGAAACCCCCGATGACATCGCGGAAACCGTTGAAAAATCCTATCTGCGTGCATTCATCGCCGAGCATGGGCGTTTTCCGTTTGCCAACTGGCGACACTGAGCGGCCGTCCCCGGTGGGCCATGGCGACAGCAGGCTCCGGCCCCGCCGCATCCGACCCGCGGGCTAGGTGCGGCGGGGCGGCCAGGCGCGCCAGGTGCCGTCCGGGCCGAGGGGTTCCAGGGCGGTGATGGCCGCCGCGAGGAGCGCCGGGGGATAGTCCTCCGCGGGGGTGCTGCCGCCGAGGATCTCCGTGCCCTCGGGATCGCGCAGGCTGAGGGACACGGCGCGGCCCATTCCGCGCACCAGGCCGAGGCCCGGGCGCAGGCTCCAGCCCGCGCGATGCGGCCGCTCCACCGTCTCGGAGAGCCCACCCCCGGCGATGGCCCGGACATAGCGCTCCAATTCTTCGATCAGCGAGTCCACGTCATCGTCACAAGCGGCACACCCGCAGGCCGGGAACACGGTGTCATAAAGCGCCCCCGCGGAGATCAACAGGCCCGGAAAATCCGTGAATACGAAGCCGAGGGGTGCGCAGCCCTCCGCGCGCGGGACCAGGCGAACCGCGCTTAAAACCTGCCCCGGCTCGGGCGGATGGGGCATATCCCAGAGCACCCGCTCACCCTCCTCCACCACCACGTCATAGCGAGAGCGGAGAAAATCGATCAGCGCCCGGGCCACCACATGCAGGGGAGCAAAACGCTCGGGATTTTCCACCACCGAATAGGCGTCCTCCGGCGGCGAATAATCCAGATCGGCCCAGCGTGAACCGTAGTTAATCGGCACTCCCGCGGCATCCCGATACTCGGCGCGTTCATATTCCGGGCGGTGATACCCCTGCATATGGCTGCGTCCTAGGCGATCAGCGCGGCCCGCAGGCGCGCCGCCTCGTCCTCGCTCAGCCCACCCGAGCGCAGATAGCCGAGGGCATCGCCGTGAATGGTGGATACCCAGTCCAGGGCGGCCGTGATCGCACCCGCGGGCGAGCGCGTGGCCAGGGTCTCCAGGCGCGGCGTGAGCGGGATACCCACCGCACTCACCAGACCCAGCAGGGACTGCGCAAACGGTCCCGCCAGATTGGTCTCGGTCTGCACATAATCGGCCACAATATCCGCGCGCGAGACCCCCGCTACCTCCAGCAGCAGCGCGGCCGCGAGGCCCGTGCGGTCCTTGCCCGCGGTGCAGTGAAAAAGCACGCCCGGCGCCGCGGTATCGGCGGCCTCCACCACCAGCCGCGCGAGCGTCGCAAACTGCGCTGCGCTGCTCTGCAGGATCGCGATATACAGCTCCTCCAGCGTGGGGATACTCGCCGCGATCTTTTCCTTCTGCTCCGCACTGAGCGCCACCGGTTCACCGCTCGCGGGCATCAGATTACGCGCCATCTCGTCCATCGCGCCGCCCAGAATGGGCAGGGCCACCACCCGGATCGGGCCGTCCTCGGGCAGGGCATCGGCGGCGCGGGCGCGCTCGCCGTCCGTGCGCAGATCCACCACGCAGCCGATCCCCAGGTCGGTCAGGCCGCGCACGCCGTCAGCGGTCAGCCCAGCCAGCGCATCGGCGCGGAATAGCACGGGCGCGATTTTATCGCCCGCGGTGGTGGTCATCCCCCCGAGGCCACGGGCGTTATGGGTGACGGGGATGGTATCGGTGATCTGCACGGTTGCTCCTCCTGGTCGCTGAAGACCCGGGACACAATCACAACATCGGGCCTCACCCGATCCTAGGCGCAGGAGGGGTCCCGGCGCGGAAAAACTTTCGCGATGCGCACTAGACTCGCCCCATGACCGACGCCCCGCGCACCCTCCTGCTTCCGCGCGAGGGATACCGCGGCCTGGACTCCCTGAGCCTCGCGCTGATCCGCCGGCCCGCGGACCTGCCGGGCCTGCTGGCCGCGTTCCGGCGGCTCGCCGCGGAGCATCCGGGAGGCCGCTGCTATCTCACCCTGGACGATGTGAACCAGTGCGCCTATACCGCCGGGCACGCCCGCGAAAAGTATGCGCTTGCTGCCGGGATCGACTATCCCGAGGAGGACGGCGCGGAGGCACTCGCACGCTTCGACGCCGCGATTTTTGCCGCCTCCGCGCGGGCGCTGCGCGATCCGGCCCGGGCCGTGGCCTGGGAGGATCTGCGCGCCGACCCGGGGGACGAGGAGGACATCGCGATCCTGCGCCGCCTGAACGATAACCCCGAGGTGCTGGTGGAGGAGGTGCACGTGGTCCAGCGTGTGCCCTCGGACGTGGATGAGGACCTGCTGGCCAGCCTGCCCAATGGCTATTTTGACGGCGACCGCACCCCGTTTGACTGCGCCGCGATTATTCGCCGGCTGGTCTCCCGGCACGGCTATGCGCTGCTCGGGATCGGGGCCTCCACCCTGGCCTTTCACCGCACCGGGGCCGCGCCGGCGGATATCCCGAAACTCCTCGCCGATCTGCGGCACCTCTACGGAGCGCCCGATAGCGCCCACTGGGAGGGCCTGGCACGCCGGCTCGCCACCTCCGACCTGCTGATCCTCGGCTATACCGAGAACGTCGCGGACCTCCTCGACTAGCACCCGCGAGCCGCGCAATCACGGGGCACCGCGGTGGTTTTTGGTACGGTAGTGCAGGACCACTAGCGCCGCAGAACCAGGGAGGAGCGCCGTGTATCTGAAGAGCCTCACCCTGAAGGGTTTTAAATCCTTTGCGCAGCCCACCACGTTTGCGTTTGAACCCGGCGTCACCTGTGTTGTGGGGCCCAATGGCTCGGGGAAATCCAATGTGGTGGACGCCCTCGCCTGGGTCATGGGTGAGCAGGGCGCTAAGACCCTGCGCGGTGGCAAGATGGAGGACGTCATTTTTGCGGGCACGTCCAGCCGCGGGCCGCTGGGCCGCGCCGAGGTGGTGCTCACGATTGATAACTCCGATGGTGCGCTGCCGATCGACTATACCGAGGTCACCATCTCCCGCACGCTATTTCGCAACGGCGGCAGCGAATACGCCATTAACGGCCGCGGCGTGCGCCTGCTGGACGTGCAGGAGCTGCTGAGCGATTCCGGGCTGGGCCGCGAGATGCACGTGATCGTGGGGCAGGGCCAGCTTGACGCCGTGCTGCGCGCGAGCCCCGAGGAGCGCCGCGGCTTCATCGAGGAAGCAGCCGGCATCCTCAAGCATCGCCGCCGCAAGGAGAAAACCCTCCGCAAGCTCGAGGGCATGCAGGCCAATCTCACGCGCCTGAGCGACCTCGCGGGGGAGATCCGCCGCCAGCTTAAGCCGCTGGGCAAGCAGGCCGAGGTGGCGCGCGAGGCACAGTCCATCGCGGCCATCGTGCGCGATGCCCGCGCCCGGCTGCTCGCCGATGAAATCGGCACTCTGGCCACCGCAATCCGCGAGTTTGCCGGAGATGAGAGCCGTCGCTCGGAGGAGCGTTTAATTCTCGGGGAGCGGCTGGAACACACCCGCTCCCGCATCTCCGCGCTGGAGGAGGCCCAGGTGGGCGACGCCGTGGACCGCGCCCGCACCGTATCCTTCGAGCTGGAATCCGCGCAGCAAAAACTCACCTCCCTCCTGGGCCTGGCCACTCAGCGGCTCGCGCTGCTGGACGCCCAGGGCCGCGGTTCCCAGGCGCAGAGCCCGGGCATCACCCAGGCCACCGTGGACGCCGTGGAGGCCGAGGTCACCCGCCTGATCGACGGCATCGACGAGGCCGAGGCGGCATGGGAAAACGCCCGCGGGGCCACCGCCGCCGCGCGCTCCCGGCTGGACGCCGTGGATACCGAACTCGCCGCGCAGTCCGAGCTGCTCTCCCGCCACGACCTGGAGGTCTCCGCGCTCGGCGGACGCGCCGAGACCGCCCACTCGCGCCTGAATACCCTCGGCGCCGAGCGCGCCCGGCAGGAGGCCGCACTGGCCGCCGCCGAGACCCGCGCCGAGGATGCCGCGCTGGCGCTCGCCGAGGCCACCCGCGCCTCGGGGGATGTGGACGCCGATGGCTCGGGCCTGGACGCCGCTCACCGCGAACAGCGCACCATCCTCGCCTCCGCCGAGGCCGATATCGAGGAGCTGCGCGAGGCCCTGCACACCCACGAGCGGGAGCGCGATGCGCTCGCCGCCAAAACGGGCGCACTGGGCCGGGCCCTGGATATGCGCGATGGTTCCACCGAGCTCCTCGCCCGCGGCCTGCCCGGCGTGCACGGCCTCGTGGCCGCCGCGATCCAGGTGCAGCCCGGCCACGAGGCCGCAATCGCCGCGGCCCTGGGCAGCCTCGCCGACGGCGTCCTGGTGGCCGATCATGCCGCCGCCGAGGCGGCCCTCGCCGCGGTGCACAGCCACGGGCTGGGCCGGGTGGAGCTGGTAATCGCCGAGAGCACCTGGATCCACAACGCCGAGCCCGCCCCCGCCGGGGCCCTGCGTGCGGCCGATGTGGTGCACGCCCCCGCGGGCGTCCACGCCCTGCTGCACGACGCCTATATCGCCGCCGATCTCGCCGCCGCCCGCACCCTCGCCACCCGGCTGGATCCGGCCCGCCCCTATACCGTGGTCACCGCCGCGGGCGAGGTCCTCAGCGCCCATACCCTGCGCGGCGGCTCCGGCGGTAAGCAGGGACGCATCGAGCTGATTGCCGAGCGCGAGAGCGCCGCGGAACGCCTCACCGAGGTGGAGGCCCAGATCTCCAGCATCCGGCAGGACCTGGAATCCCGGCGCGAGGCCCAGCGCGCCGCCAAGGCTGCCGCCGAGGCCGCCCTGGAGGCCCTGCGGGCGCTGGATGCCGCGCTCGCCGCCGAATCCGAAC
This sequence comes from Mycetocola spongiae, assembly GCF_020424085.1. NCBI lineage: Bacteria > Bacillati > Actinomycetota > Actinomycetes > Micrococcales > Microbacteriaceae > Mycetocola > Mycetocola spongiae. The sequence continues at coordinate 29,462 of NZ_CP080203.1, forward strand.
GACTCAACCGCGCGCGCGGACAGCACGAGGCCGCGACCGGGGAGCGCGACCGCCTGCGCGCGGCCCTGGAGGAATCCGCCGGTTCCCTGCGCGAGGCACGGATCGCGGCGGAAAACGCCGACCTCGCGGTGGACACCGCACGCTCGCGACCCCGCCCCATCCTGGATGCCGCCGCCCGCGAACTGCTCTGGGGCGAGCTGGAGCAGGCGCGGGAATACGAGGTGGAGGCCCGCCTGCGCGCCGAGACCGCGCGCGAACGGGTGCGCGCCGAGCAGGACCGGCTGGCCTCCGTGCGCCGCCGCCTGCGCAGCGAACGCGCCGCCGCCGAGGAGGAGGCCCGCCGCGCGGTGATCCGCGATCGCCAGGCCGGGGTGGCCCGCTCGGTGCTGGACGCCCTGCCGCCCGTGCTGGATTCCGTGGGACGCTCGGTGGCCGAGGCCGCGCTGGCCCTCGCCCGGGCCGAGCACGAGCGCTCCACGCAGAACCGCGAGCTTATCGAGCTGCGCGCCGAGGAATCCGCCGGCAGGGAACGCCTCTCCGCCCTGACCGAGAGCGTGCACGGCCTGGAGATGCAGATCCACGAGCGCCGGGTGCAGCACGCGTCGCTGTGCGAGCGCGCGATCTCCGAGCTGGGCCTGGACGAGGAGGCCCTCGCCCGCGAATACGGCCCGGATTCCGCGGTGCAGCTCACCTCCTCCGAGCTGTTTTCGCTCGCCGAGGAGGGCCGCGTGGCCTGGTCCGAGGCCCGCTTTGATCCCGCGCTTTTTGCCGAGTCCGCCGCGGAAACCGAGCGGCCCGGGCTGCCCTATCGGCGCGCGGAACAGGAGAAACGCCTCGCCTCCGCGCAGCGCATGCTCGCGCGCCTGGGCCGGGTAAACCCGCTGGCGCTGGAGGAGTTTGCCGCGTTGGAACAGCGCCATATTTTCCTCACCGAACAGCTCGCCGACCTCACCCGCACCCGCGGCGACCTGATGACGATCATCGAGGAGCTCGACCGGAAGATGCAAACCATCTTCGGCGAGGCCTTCGCCGATACCCAGGCCGCGTTTGCCGAGGTATTCCCGGTGCTTTTCCCGGGCGGAACCGGGAACATCGCGCTTACCGAGCCGGAAAACCTCCTGACCACCGGCATCGAGGTGCGGGTGCGCCCCGCGGGCAAAAAGATTGAACGGCTCTCGCTGCTCTCCGGCGGGGAACGCTCGCTCGCCGCCGTGGCCCTGCTGGTGGCGATCTTTAAGGCCCGGCCGAGCCCGTTTTATATCATGGACGAGGTGGAGGCCGCGCTGGATGATGCCAACCTCGGCCGGCTGCTGACCATCTTTGAGGACCTGCGGGAAACCTCGCAGCTGATCGTGATCACCCATCAGAAACGCACGATGGAAATCGCCGATGCTCTCTACGGTGTCTCGATGCGCCAGGACGGCGTCTCGGCCGTGGTGGGCCAGCGCGTGGCCGATCGGGCCGAGCCCGCCCCTTCCCCTGTAGTCTGAGAGTATGGCAGAACGTAGCACGTGGTCCCTCGGTAGCGCCCTCCGCGGGATGTTCCAGAAACCCACGATTGATGACAACACCTGGGACGACCTCGAGCACGCCCTCATCACCGCCGATTTTGGCCCCGAGATCGCCGAGGAGATGATCGAGGAGCTGCGCGCGAGCGTGGCCCGCTATCACACCACCGATCCCAAGGACCTCCAGCGCATGCTCCGCGAAAACGTGGAGGAGCGCCTCGCCAAATACGACACCACGCTGCACCTGAGCGACCGCCCCGCGGTGGTCCTGGTGGTGGGCGTGAACGGTGTGGGGAAAACCACCACCATCGGCAAATTTGCCAATTATGTGCGGGCCTTTGACCGCACCGTGGTGGTGGGTGCCGCCGATACCTTCCGTGCCGCCGCGGTGGAACAGCTGGCCACCTGGGCCGAGCGCGGGGGAGCGCAGATCGTGCGTCCCCAGCATCACGGCCAGGACCCCGCCTCGGTGGCGTTCCAGACGGTGGAATTCGCCAAAAATAATAATGTGGACATCGCGCTGATCGATACCGCGGGCCGCCTGCAAACCAAGAGTGGCCTGATGGATGAGCTGGCCAAGGTGCGCCGCGTCATCGAAAAGCAGGCCCCGATTGCGGAGGTCCTGCTGGTCCTGGACGCCACCACGGGCCAAAACGGGCTCTCCCAGGCCGAGGCCTTCATCGAACACGCCGGGGTTACCGGCCTGGTGCTCACCAAATTGGACGGCTCCGCGAAGGGCGGCTTTGTGCTGGCCGTGCAGGAGAAGACCGGCATCCCGATTAAGCTCGTGGGCCAGGGTGAGGGTATCGGCGACCTGACCGGATTCACCCCGCACGTCTTCGCCCAGAAACTCGTGGGCTAGGCTCCGCCTTCCCCTCCCATACCTAGAGAAATCGGTTGTACCCCTATGTCACTTGAACACGATCACTTTGGTCTTCTCGAAACCGGCGGCCCCGGCGGTGTGTACTGGTCGGAGACCGTGGAGTTCGGCGATCAGGCCGTCTCCGTCTCGCTCAGCGCGGAGGACGCCGAATCGGTGACCGAGGAGGCGCTGGATACCGCCGCCGCCATGATCAACTCCCTCGAGGAGCTGGACCTGCGGGCGCGCGAGGCGATGATCGCCGAGATCAGCTCGGGGGACTCCGCCGTGAACGCGTTTATTGCGCTGCACGTGGAGGAACAGGGCGAGGACCTGGAGGATTATTTCACGCATGTCTCGGGCGATCGGGATATCGATTTTCTGCGTTCCATTCAGGTGATCGGTGTGCGCTTCAGTCCGGTGGGCACCGGCGAGGACGATGCCTTTGTGGTCTTTGATTATGCGCTGAGCATCGACGAATCCGATGACATCCTGGTGGTCTCGTTGAATAACCGCGGCGAGTCCGTGGCCATCGAGCAGGACTAGCCCGCGGTCACCACGGCGCTGGCCTGAAGAAAACCGCTTTCGCGTTCGCGCGCGAGCTCGCTCATGCCCGCGGGAATCTCGCGGCCGTGCGCGGTCATTGACTGCGCCCAGAGCCTGCCCGCGCGATAGGACGAGCGCACAAGCGGCCCTGCCAGCACCCCGAGGAAACCGATCTCGGTGGCCGCCGCGGCATAGTCCACAAACTCCGCGGGCTTCACCCAGCGGGCCACCGGCAGATGCCGCGGAGTGGGCCGCAGATACTGGGTGATCGTGATGATATCGGTCCCGGCGTCGTGCAGGTCCTGGAGCGCCCGCAGCACCTCCCCGGGTTCCTCTCCCATGCCCAGGATGAGGTTGGACTTGGTGATCAGGCCATAATCTCGTGCCCGGGTGAGGACACCGAGGGAGCGCTCATAGGTGAACGCCGGGCGGATGCGTTTAAAGAGCCGCGGGACGGTCTCCACATTATGCGCAAATACCTCGGGCCGCGCGGAGAAGACCTCCTCCAGGTGTTCCGGGTTGCCGGAGAAATCGGTGGCGAGCAGCTCCACCCCGGTATGCGGATTGGCGCGGCGGATCGCCCGCACCGTCTCGGCGTTGAGCCACGCACCCTCATCGGGCAGATCATCGCGGGCCACGCTCGTGACGGTGGCATAGCGCAGGTTCATTCGGGTCACGGACTCGGCCACGCGGCGCGGCTCATCGCGGTCATAATCGGCGGGCTTGCCGGTGTCGATCTGGCAGAAATCGCAGCGCCGGGTGCACTGCGAGCCGCCGATCAGGAACGTGGCCTCGCGATCCTCCCAGCACTCAAAAATATTGGGACAACCGGCCTCCTGGCAGACGGTATGCAGGCCCTCGGAGCGCACCAGCGATTGCAGCTTGCGATATTCGGGGCCCATCCGGGCGTGGGTCTTGATCCACTCGGGTTTGCGCTCGATCGGGGTCTCGGCATTGCGCACCTCGAGCCGCAGCAGCTTGCGTGGGCCGCGCTCGGCCGCCGGCGCGGGGACGGCCGAGCCGCAGCCTCCGGTGCGGGCGGGAGCGGCGGGCTCCTCCGGGAGTGCGGCGGGGGCCGCGCCCGTGGCCCCCAGATTGCGGGCGCTCATGCCGATACCGCCGCATCGGGAAGGGCCGCGGGGGAGGTATACCAGCGTTCAAAATGCTCCCCGATCACCGCGGCTGCCTCCTCCGCGCTCACGGGGGTACCCCCGGCCAGGCTCAGCGAGGTGACCCCGGCATCGCGGATGCCGCACGGGATGATCCCGGAGAAGGCCTCCAGGTCCTCGGCGCAGTTCAGGGCAAAACCGTGCAGGCTCACCCGGTTCTGCACCCGGATCCCGATGGCCGCGAGCTTATTAAACGCGCCGGGTCCGCCCGGGGCCGCGGCGACCCAGACGCCGCTGCGCCCGGGCACCCGCACCCCGCGCACCCCAAATGCGGCGGCCGCGCGGATCAGCACGTATTCGAGGCGGCGCACATGCCCCACCACATCCGCGCCGCCGATACCCAGCGGCGCGACGGTGAGGATGGGATAGCCCACGAGCTGTCCCGGCCCGTGCCAGGTGACGCGGCCGCCGCGGCTGACCGGGATCACCGGGGTACCATCCGCGGGATATTCCTCGCGGCGCGCGGAGGTGCCCGCGGTATAAACCGGCGCGTGTTCACACAGGATCAGGGTATCGGGGCGGGTGCCCGCCACGACCCCCTCGTGGATGCGGCGCTGCAGCGCCCATCCCTCGGCATAGTCCAGATTTTTTGGGGCAAAACCCGCCCGCAGCGTCTCCAACATGCGCCCATCGTAGCGTTAATGTACGCAGTCCAATAATTACCCCAAGGGTGCGCCGGTTTCCGGGGGTGCGCCGAGCCACGCGCGCGCCGCCAGCGTGAGCGCGGCTATTCCCGCGGGAATCGTGGTATCGGGCTCGGGGGCAAAGCGCGAGGAGTGGTTGGCGGGAATCTGGGCATCCACCTCATCGGCGGCCCGGGCGCGCTCGAAGCGCCCGGGCTGTGTGGACCCGAGAAACCAGAAAAACGAGGGTGCACCCACGGCCTGCCCGAGGAGGCCAAAATCCTCGCTGATCGTGATCGCGGGCACCTCCCGGACGCGGTCTTCGCCGAGGCCCGTGCGCAGCGCGGCCACCGTGAGGGCCGTGGCCCAGGGATCGTTGCTGAGCACCGGAAACGCGCCCGTGGTGGTGATCTCGGGCGCCACCGGGGTGCCCGAGGCCGCGCACTCGGCCTCCACGATGCGCACCACCGCGCGCCGCAGCCGGCCGTGTACCTCGGGGGTGAGCGAGCGCAGGTTCACGGCGATCTCCGCGGTATCCGGGATCACGTTTGCCTGGGCCCCGGCGTGTAGCGCGCCCACCGTGACCACAGCGGTATCGGAGGGGGAAATCTCCCGCGCCACGATCGATTGCAGGCGCACCACGATATGCGCGGCAAGCAGCACCGGGTCGATGGACGCCTGGGGGCGCGAGCCGTGTGCCCCGCGGCCGGTGAGGCGAATCCGCAGGCTCTCCGCCGCGGCCATCGCGGGCCCCGGCGTGAAGGACACCACCCCCGCGGGGAGATTGCCCACGTGCTGCCCGAGCAGGACGCTGGGCTTCGGGAAGAGGTCAAAAACGCCATCGGCGATCATTGCCGCCGCCCCCGCCGCGATCTCCTCGGCCGGCTGCAAAAGGATCACCAGTGTGCCAGACCAGGACCTGGATGCGGCCGCGAGATCGCGCGCCGCACCGATCGCGCAGGTCATATGGATATCGTGCCCGCAGGCGTGCATTAGCGGGGTGCCCGCGGCATCCACCGCGGCGCTGGCATAGTCCAGCCCGGTGTCCTCGCGCACCGGCAGCGCGTCCATATCCGCGCGCAGGACCACCGTGGGCCCCGCGCCATTGCGCAGGATGCCCACGACTCCGGTGCCGCCGATCCGCTCGTGCACCGCATAGCCCAGGTCGCGCAGGATCCCGGCGAGCAGTGCCGCGGTGTGGGTCTCGTGCAGCGAGGGTTCGGGATGGGCGTGCAGGTGCCGGTAGAGCGCAAGCAGATCCGCGGCGGTGGCGGTGGGTGCCGTGAGGGGGTGGGTCATGATGAGCGTCCTTGCTGGGTGGTGACCGGTGGTTAGGCGCGCGGGCCTCCCGTACTCTCGCGCACAATCAGGGTGGGGGAGAGGGCGACCTTGGAGAAGGCCTCATCGCGCGGCCGCATCAGCATCCGCACGGCCTCGGCCGCGAGCAGATCGGTGGGCTGGCGCACGGTGGTTAGTGAGGGGCTGATCACCGAGGCAAACGCGATATCGTCAAAGCCGGTGACCAGGACCCGGTCGGGGATGCTCACGCCCGCGGCGCTCAGGGCGCGGATCACACCAAATGCGATCACATCGGCGCCGCAGACCACCACATCGGGCAGGCTCGGGCGCGCGAGCAGCAGCTGGCCCACCTGCTCGCCCCAGTCCAGGGAGAAGCCGCCGAGCAGCAGGTCCTCGGGCCCGGTGTGAATGCCCAGCCGGGCCGCGTATTTATGGAAGCTATCCAGCCGGGCGCGGGTGGAGGAGTTGGTGGTGGCGGAGCTAACAAAAACGGCGCTGCGTGCCCCGCGCTCGGCGGCGTGGGTGAGCAGCAGGTCCAGTGCGGCATCATCGTCGATGCCCACCCAGTCGCTCGAGGTGCCGGTCACAAACTGGTCCAGCTGCACCACGGGGGTGGCCGCGGGGATCGCGTTGATGGCCGGGGCGCTCAGCTCGCCGTGGCACGGGCTGATCAGGATGCCGTCCACGTGGCTCTCGCGCAGCGAGGCGATGCGCTGCGCCTCGAGCTCCACGTCGCCGCGGGAATCGCAGAGGAAGAGGGTTTTTTCCACGCGCTGGAGTGCGTGCTCCACGCTCTCCACGAGCGCGGTGAAGAAGGGGTTGGAGATGCTGGGCACCACGATGCCCACGATATCGGAGCGGTTGCGGCGCAGGGCGCGCGCGAAGGAATTGGGGGTATAGCCGAGCTCGGCGGCGAGGCCCACGATGCGGGTGCGGGTATTCTCGGAGACCCCGGCCTCACCGGAGAGCGCGCGGGACACGGTGGCGGTGGATACTCCGGCCGCCGTGGCCACATCGGAAACGGTTGGTTGGCGCAATTGATTACGTCCCCACTACGAATTGTTGCGACTATGTAAAATCGGGATATTTTTCCCAAGTATATCTAGATTCTTCGTGATTAATAGTCTACGTTTATCCCAATCGACGTAATCGATTACGTATGGACTCGCGAGGATGCGGGCCCATGCGACATCCTCTCTCGTGCCACATACTGTTCGAAGGGACACCCCATGAAGACTCGACTTCTCCCCGCAGCAGGCGTACTCGCCTGCGCCCTCCTGGCGCTCACCGCGTGTGACGCCAGCAAGCCCACCCCCTCCTCCTCCCCGGGAGACGGCACCGGTGCCGCCTCCGCGATCCCCGGCCCCGATACCGTGGCCACCGCGTGCCGCACCGACCTTAAGGTGGGGCTGGTCACCATCAACCTGCAGGCGCTGTTCTTTAACCAGATCAATACCGGCGCGCAGACCATCGCCGATAAGGCCGGCGTGGACCTGCAGATCGTCAGCGCCAACGACGATCCGCTCGCCCAGGTCACGGCCGTGGAACAGCTGATCACCCAGGGCGTGGACGCCGTGATTGTGCTCCCCATCGATACCGAGGGCATTAAGCCGGCAATCGACGCCGCCGCCTCCTCCAAGGTTCCCGTGGTGGTTGTGGACGGCATCGTGGAATCCGATGCGATCGCCAGCATGGTGGGCACCGCAAACGCCGAATCCAGCAAGAAGCTCGCGGAGTTCCTCGCCGCCGAGACCACCGAGCGCGGCGAGATCGGCATCGTGGGTGCGCTTAACAGCACCATCCAGCTCGACCGCCAGAAGGGCTTTGTGGACCAGGCCGTGGCCGATGGCTTCACCGAGGGCACCATCGTGGACGGCAAAAACGTGCAGGAGACCGCCCAGTCCGCGAGCGAAAACCTGCTCACCGGAAACCCCGACCTGAAATTCGCATTTGCCACCGGCGAACCCGCCCTCGTGGGCCTCGCGGCCGCCGTGGAAACCCAGAACGCGGGCGACCGCATCAGCGTTGTTGGCTGGGACCTGTCCCAGTCCGCCGTGACCGGCCTCAAGGAGGGCTGGCTTAAGGGCATCGTGCAGCAGAACACCTTCGGCTTCGGCTATGAGGGCATGAACGCCGCTATCAACGCGGCCTGCGGCGAGAAGACCGAAAAATTTGTTCCGATCGAGACCACCATCGTCACGCCCGAGAACTATACCGACTACCTGTACTACCTGGAGAAGTAATGAGCGCCGAAACCCCCCTCGTGGAGCTTCGCGATATCGTGAAGTCCTATGGTGCCGTGAAGTCCCTGCGCGGAGTAAACCTCCGGCTGGGACGCGGCGAGGTCCTGGGCCTCGTCGGCGATAACGGTGCCGGCAAGTCCACCGTCATGAAGGTGCTCGCGGGCGCCGAACAGCCCGATACCGGGCAGATCCTCATCGGCGGCGAAAAGGTCACCTTTCATACCCCGCGCGACGCACAGGAGCGGCGCATCGGCATGGTTTATCAGGACCTCGCCCTGTGCTCCACCCTCGACGTGGCGAGCAATTTTTTCCTCGGCCGCGAACCGCGCCGCGGCCCGCTGCTGGACCGCGCCCGCATGCACGATGTCACCACCAGCGAGCTCGCCCAGCTCGGCGTGCGCGTGAAATCCACCTATCAGGAGATTTCCCGGCTCTCGGGCGGCCAGCGCCAATCGGTGGCCATCGCCCGGGCCGTCTCGCTGAACCCCGATGTGCTCATCCTTGATGAGCCCACCGCGGCGCTCGCCGTGGCCGAGGTGGAACAGGTCCTGCGCCTGATCCGTACCGTGGCCGATCGCGGGGTGGGGGTCATCCTGATCACGCACCGCCTCCAGGACCTGTTCCGGGTATGCGATCGCATCACCGTGATGTACGAGGGACAGAGCGTGGACGATGTGCCCATCGGGGATCTGAATATCGAGAGCCTCGTGGGCCTGATCACCCGCACGGAGCCCGGCACCCGCGGCCACAGCGAGAGCGTGGTGCCCGCATGAGCGCCACGCTGCTGAGCGGCCACGAGCTGGCCCCCGCCTCCGTCGTGAAACCCTCCACCTGGGATCGCGCACATAAACCCACCGTGGTGATGTTTGGTGTCATGGCGGCCCTCTTCCTGCTGTTCTCGCTCACCGCCCCGGGGTTTTTCTCCTTCGCCAACGTGAGTAACCTCGCCACCCAGATCGCCCCCGCGGTGGTGGTCGGCGTGGCCATGACCTTCGTGATTACCACGGGGCAGATCGACCTCTCGGTGGGCTCGACCATCGCATTTGTCGCGGCCATCAGCGCCGAGCTGCTGCAGGCCGGGGTGCAGTCCTCGGTGGTGGTGCTGATTGCGCTCGCCGCGGGGGCCTTCTGGGGAACCGTGAACGGCTGGTTCTCCGCCTATCAGGGCATCCCCTCGTTTATCGTCACGCTCGCCACGATGTCGATCATCCGTGGCATCGCCCAGTTCCGCACCGGGGGCTTCTCGATTCCCATCGAGAAGGACACCCTGATCGGCCAGTTTGGCCGCGCATCCTTCCTCGGCTTCAGCTATCAGGCCTGGGTCGCGCTGATCATCGTGATCATCGGAATCGTGCTGCTGCACTATACGCGGTTTGGCAACTACGTAAACGGCATCGGGGCGCAGGAGGAATCGGTGCGTCGCGCCGGAATTAATACCCGCCGCATCAAGATGATTGTGCTGGGCATGACCGGCCTCACCGCCGGAATCGCCGGCATCATGATTGCCGCCCGCCTCGGCTCGGGCTCCTCCAACTCGGGGGTGGGCTTTGAGCTCACCGTGATCGCCGCGGTGGTCCTCGGCGGAACCGATCTCTTCGGCGGGCGCGGCACGGTCTTTGGCACGCTGATCGGAGCCGTGATCATCGGAATGATCGCCAATGGGCTGACGCTGCTGGGCGTGAGCGCGTTCCTCACCCCGATCCTCACGGGAGCCGTGATCATCGTGGCCATCTGGCTGAATATGCGCAGCGCCGGAATCGGTGCCGCCTGGCGTCGCTATGTGAAAAAATCATGATCCAGACCGTGGCCGGCCCGCTGCCCGCGGACCGGCTCGGGCGCACCCTCACCCATGAGCACCTCTTTAACGATGTGCGGGCGGCGGTGGTGCCCGGGGCCCGCCCGGGCACCGAGGATCTCCTGGATACCCCGATCGCCCGGGTGGATCGCACCCGGCTGATCACCGAACCCTATTCCAGCCGGGATAACTGCACCCTGGATGACCCGGCCGATGCCCTCGCCGAACTCGCCGCCTTCCGGGCGGCCGGCGGCTCCAGCGTGATCGATCTCACCCCGCCCGCGCTGGGCCGCAACCCCGCGGGGCTGCACCGGGCCTCCGTGGACAGCGGCATCAACGTGATCATGGGCTCGGGATGGTACCTGGAGAATTTTGAGACCGCGGCGGGCACCGCCGAATACGGCCGGGTGGATCGCCTCGCCGCCGCCCTGTCCGCGGAGTTCCGCGACGGAGTGGACGGGATCCGCCCCGGGGTCATCGGCGAGATCGGTATCTCGCCGGCATTCACCCCGGGGGAGGCCGCGGCGCTGCGCGCGGCCTGCCTGGTGCAACTCGACCACGGCGTCCCGCTGTTTATCCACCTTCCCGGATGGCAGCGCCGGGGGCCCGAGGTGCTGGGCATCGTCCTGGACGAGATGGGGGTGGACCCCGGGGCCGTGGTGCTGTGCCATATGGACCCCTCGGGCAGCGATGGCGGCTATCAGCGCGCGCTCGCCGATGCCGGGGTCTGGCTCGAATTCGACATGATCGGGATGCCCTTCAGCTATCCCGGCGAGGGCGTCTCACCCGGGGTCACCGAGACCGCGGATGCCCTCGCCGCCCTCGTCTCCGCGGGCCATAGCGACCGGCTCCTGCTCAGCCACGATCTCTTTTTGAAGGCCATGCTGGGCCGCTATGACGGGCGCGGGCTCGGCTTTGTGCCGGGCGAGTTCCGCGACCTCCTGCTTCACCGGGGGATCAACGCCGATCGGCTGCTTGATCACAACCCCGCCTCCCTGTTTATCCACGCACACAAAGGAATAACATCATCATGACAAACGTACTCATTGCCGGGGAATCCTGGATCACGCAGTCCACCCACATCAAGGGAATGGACTCGTTTACGACCCATAGCTATGTGGAGGGCGTGGGCCCCCTGCGCGATGCGCTCACCGCCGCCGGACATAATGTCACCTATCTGCCCGGCCACCTGGTGCCCACGCAGTTCCCGGAGACCGCCGAGGCACTCTCCGAATTTGACGTCATCATCCTCTCCGATATCGGGGCGAACTCGATCCAGCTCTCCCCGAGCGTATTTGAGAAATTTCAGACCGGGGTGGACCGCCTCGGGGTGCTCGCCGACTGGGTGGCCGCGGGCGGCGGATTTATGATGATCGGCGGCTATCTGTCCTTCACCGGATTTGAGGCCAAGGCGGCGTTTAGGCAGACCCGCATCGCCGAGGTGCTGCCCGTGGAGATGCTCGCGGAGGACGACCGCGCCGAGTTCCCGGGCGGCGTCATCGCCCGCGTGGATAACGCCGGCCACGAGGTCCTCGCGGGGATCTCCGGGCAGTGGCCCGCACTGCTGGGATATAACCGCACGGTGGCCCGCCCCGAGGCCGAGGTTCTGGCTACCGTGGGTGAGGACCCCCTGGTCGCGGTGGGTACCCACGGGGCCGGCCGCACCGCGGTCTTCACCTCGGACTGCTCGCCGCACTGGGCGCCCCCGGCCTTCTGCGAGGAGTGGGCCGGCTATGGCACGCTCTTTGGCAACCTGGTTGAGTGGCTGGGCCGGGCCCGGGCGTGACCACCCGGACCCTTCCGGGTGCGGCTCCCCTCGCGGGAGCCGCACCCGGCGGGCGCTCCGCGCGCCTGATCCACAGCTATTCCGCGGACCTCGATCGCGCGGGGCGGGTGCGCTTCATCCGGGAGATCACGGACCGTACCCTGAGCCAGACCCACTATGACCGCTATCTGCTGATCGAACGCGAATTTGTGCGCACCGCCCTGCGGATCACCGGCCTGTGTTTATGGAGCGAAACCGATTCGCTGCGGGCCCTGCATCACGCCCGCTCAATCGCGGCGCTCGCCGGGGAACAGCTGGACTATTTTGACCGGGCACTGGGCGACCGGGAGATCCCCGGGGCCGCCGCGGTGCTGGCGCGCTCGGCGGTGCTCTCGGAGTATGCGCTCGCCGCCGCGGAGAGGCACGGCTATCCCGGGGTGCTCACGTGCATGCTCGCCGCCGAAACCCTCTATGCCGGATGGTGTGGCCGCACCGTCGCGGGGTGGGAGGAGGGCGTGAGTGGCCCGCAGGCCGAATGGGTGCGGATGCATGCCACCCCGGCCTTTGCCACCCAGGCCCGGCTCCTCGGGGTGATGCTGGACGCGCAGGAAATTTCCGCGGACGGCGCCCTGGGCGAGGTCTTCCGGGGCATGCTCGCGGCCGAGGACAGCTTCCACGATTCCATCTATTCGAGCATAAAGGACACAGAATGAGCGGTATTCCCACGCGCGGCGATGTGGCCGCGCGCCTGAGCGAGGCCGGGATCGCCTGGGCCGAGATTCCGCTGGGCGGGGGCCGGGACATCATTGTTTCGGCACTCGGCGGCCGGGTCTACGGCCCGTTTACCCCGGGGAGCGAGGGCACCTCCGCCAACTGGGTTCCGGCGTTTTTTGGATCCCGCGAGGAATTTGCGCGCTTCCGCGCCTCGGGGCACTGGAACGTGGGCGGGGAACGGCACTGGATCGGCCCGGAGATCGCCTTTATGATCGGCGATCGCGCCGATTATTGGGGCAGCTATGTGCTGCCGCCCGCGATGGACCCCGCCGAGTATCGCCTGGTCACCGTGCCGGGCGGCGTGCGCCTGGAGACCGTTATGGAACTGCGCAGCCACCTGCCCGGTGCGGGCAGCGTGCGGCTCACCCTCGCGGTGGAGATCACCCCCGCCGCCCATCCGCTGCGCTATCTCGCGGGCGGAACTGGTGCGGCCTCCTATGCGGGCTATTCCAGCGCCGTGGAGCTAACCGTGGACGGACCCTCCGGGCAACCGGCCGAGTCCTGGAACCTGAACCAGGTGCCCGGCGGCGGCACCGCGCTGATCCCCGCGTTCTCGGAGGTGGAGGTCACCGATTATTATGAGCCCGTGGGCGGGAACCTGCGCCGGATCCCCGGGGGAGTGGCCGTGGATCTTCCCGGCGATACCCGCTTTAAAATTGGCCTCGCCGCGGCCCAGATCTCGGGCCGCCTGGGGCATCTCTCGGCCGCGGATTCCGCGGGGCGGCACACCCTCACGGTGCGTAATTTCCCCAATGATCCCTCCTCGGATTATTCCGAGGAACCCGATTTCTCGACCCATCGCGGTGACTCGCTGCACCTCTACGACGATGACGGCGGCCTCGGCGGCTTCGCCGAGTTGGAGGCCCGCGGCCACGGCGTGGGCGGGCAGGACGGGCAGACCCGCTCGCGCGACCGTTTCACGACGTGGAGCTTTTGGGGCACCCCCGCGGAACTCGCCCCCGTCGCCCAGACCCTCCTGGGGCTTTCCCTCCCCGACTCGACCCAAGGATAACCAAAATGAGCATAATACTCGCGGCACAGGATGCCGCACTGAAGGACCTCAACGACCTGACCGATCGCGGCATCCGCTTTCACGGAACCGCGGGCCTGGAGAGCGCCTCCCACTGGCTCGAGGAGCAGCTGCGCGCCGCGGGCCTGGCCGTGACCCGGCAGCGGGTTGCGGTCCCGGGCTGGGCCCCGGGCGAGGTCTGCCGGTTGCGCCTGACCTCGCCCGAGGAGCGCGAGATCCGGGCCTGGCCGCTGCTGTGGAGCGGCTCCACGGGCGGGGCCCGCCGCGGCCGCGTGGTCGAAATGGGGCCCGAGGGCCTCTGGGGTGACTCGATGGTCTGGCAAAAATTCCTGGTCCTGGACGAGGAGGGCGAGATCCTCGCCTATCTGATCGGGCGCGATAGCGGACGGGCCGCGCCGCAGCCGCTGCCCTCGGGCTCCGATTATGCGCGCGCCCATTTTGCCATCGGGCGCGAGGACGCCGATGCGCTCGCCCGCTCCCTCGCGGCGGGCGAGGAGGTCAGCGTGGAGCTGGAACTGGACTGCGTGCACGGGGGTGTGGCCGCCTCCGATAACCTGATCGTGGATATCCCGGCCGCCCCGGATGCGGCGGGGGAGGCCTGGCCCGAGGACCGGCACGTGCTGCTCTGCGCGCACTATGACACGTTCTGGAATACCCCGGGCGCCTACGATAACGGCTCGGGCACCATCGCGCTGCTGCGGCTTGCGCGCACCTGGGCCCATCACGCGCCGCCGCGCCCCGTGCGGCTGATCTTTTTCACGGGGGAGGAGTGGCATCTCAGCGGCTCGCGCGAATACCTCGCGCAGACCAGCCAGCACCAGCGCGATGCGATCGCCTATGTGCTGAATATTGACGGTTTGGGGCGGGGCGAATTTGTGGAGGCCTTTGCCGCGCCCGAGCGCTTCGAGGTGGAGTTCAGCCTGACCACGCGCGCCTATGCCGCGGCCACGCGGCCGGGACTGCGGGTGGTCTCCCGGTTCCCTCCCACCACGGGCACCGATGATGCCACGTTCTATCGCGCGGGGATCCCCTCGGGCTTTATGACGCTCAACGATCGCGAGCACCTGCATCAGCCCGAGGACCTGCCCAATCCCGAGATTGCCCAGAATATTATCTGGGTCGAGGGTCTCGCCGCGCACCTGCTTGAGACCCTCGCGGCACCCGCGCGGGCCGCGGCACCGGGCATTCTCTAGCCGCGTATTCCCGGGGTTGCGCCGCCGCGCGCCCCGGGAAACACCGTGCGCGCCCGGCGCGTACCCCGGGCCGGGCAGAATTGGGTAAAGTGGGATCAAATGGCTACTTTTGGAAATCTCTCAGATCGGCTCGCCGATACCTTCAGAAACCTGCGCAAAAAGGGCACGCTGTCGGCCTCGGACGTGGATGCCACCGTCCGCGAGATTCGTCGCGCCCTGATCGGCGCCGATGTCGCGTTTGACGTGGTTAAAGACTTCACCGGAAAGGTGCGCGAGCGCGCCCTGAGCGATGAGGTTAATAAGGCGCTGAACCCCGCCCAGCAGGTGGTGCAGATCGTCAACGAGGAGCTCATCACGATCCTCGGCGGCGAGCAGCGTCGCCTGCAGTTCGCCAAGACCGGTACCACGGTCATCATGCTGGCGGGTCTGCAGGGTGCGGGTAAAACCACGCTCGCCGGAAAGCTCTCCAAGTGGCTCGTTAAGGAGGGGCATACCCCGCTCCTGGTCGCCGCCGACCTGCAGCGCCCCAATGCCGTGACCCAGCTCACCGTTGTGGCCGAGCAGGCGGGTGCCGCGATCTTCGCGCCCGAGCCCGGCAACGGCGTGGGCGACCCGGTGAAGGTGGCCAAGGCCGGTGTGGCCTTCGCGGAGAAAAACCATCACGATGTCGTGATCGTGGATACCGCCGGTCGCCTCGGTGTGGACGAGGAAATGATGAAGCAGGCCGCGAAGATTCGCGCCGCCGTCAACCCCGATGAGGTCCTATTTGTCATCGATGCGATGATCGGTCAGGACGCCGTGAATACCGCCAAGGCCTTCCAGGAGGGCGTGGACTTCACCGGAGTGGTGCTCTCCAAGCTCGACGGTGACGCGCGCGGTGGTGCCGCACTCTCGGTGGCCTCGGTCACGGGACGCCCCATTATTTTTGCCTCCACGGGCGAGGGCCTGGACGACTTCGAGCCGTTCCACCCCGACCGCATGGCGAGCCGTATCCTCGACCTCGGAGATATCCTCACCCTGATCGAGCAGGCCCAGTCGGCCTTCGACGAGGAGGAGGCCGCGAAGCTCGCCGAGAAATTCGCGACCGATACCTTCACGCTGGAGGACTTCCTCAAGCAGATGCAGCAGCTGCGCAATATGGGTTCCATCAAGAAGATGATGGGCATGCTCCCGGGCATGGGCCAGATGAAGCAGCAGCTGGAAAACTTCGATGAGTCCGAGCTGTCCCGCACCGAGGCGATCATCCAGGCGATGACCCCCAAGGAGCGCCAGAACGCCAAGCTCCTGAACGGTTCGCGCCGCCTGCGTATCGCCAAGGGTTCGGGTACCACCGTGACCGAGGTCAACCAGCTCGTGGCGCGCTTTGAGCAGGCCGCGAAGATGATGAAAACCGTGGCCAAGGGCGGCATGCCGCAGATCCCCGGAATGGGTCCCGTTCCCGGCGGACGCGCCAAGATGCCCAAGAAAAACGCCAAGAAGAAGGGCGGCTCGCGCTCGGGTAACCCCGCCAAGCGGGCCACCGAAAACGCGGGCCTGTCCGCGGCCGAATCCGCGCGTCCCGTGGGCTCGGGCTTTGGCCTGACCGGCGGCTCCACCCCCACGGGGGAGCCGAGCGAGGAAGACATGGCCACGCTGCAGCGCATGCTGGGCAATAAGGGCTAGTTCCCGCCAACATAAAACGGCCGCCCCGGGTTTCCGGGACGGCCGTTTTATTTTGCCTGGTTAGCTCGGATCGGCCACGCGGCGGGCCAGCCGCTGCCGCAGCAGCACGGCGCCGCCGCCGAGAATCAGCAGCAGGGAGAGCGCGCGGGCCCAGCCCAGATCGGCGTTAAAACCGGTCTCGCCCAGGACTCCCGTGGCGGGGGTTCCCGGCCGGGCCGCGGGTGCGGCAGCGCCCGCGGCGGCGCCCTGCCCTGCTCCCGCGCCGGGGGTATTACCCGATCCGATCGGGGCGGTGATGGGGGTGCCCTGACCGCCCGTGAGCGAGCCCGAATCCTCGGACTGATAAACGCGCACATAGTCCACCAGCATCTGCGCGGGGAACTGCGTCTCGGCATTCGGGGAGCCGGGCCAGTCGCCGCCCACCGCGAGGTTGAGGATCAGATAGAACTCCTGATCGTAGACCCAGGGCTGGTTCAGCGTGTTTTCGACATAGTCCTTGGTGATCTCGAAGGTCGGGATCCCGTCCAGGGCGAAGCGGATTCCGGTGCTGTCCCAGTCCGCGGACCAGACGTGGAAATCCTCGGCGAGATTGGCCTGCGAGGGCAACGTAAACGACTGCCCCTGCCCGCCCATGCCCGAATAGCCGGGGCCGTGAATGGTCGAATGGGACACGCTGGGCTCATGCCCCAGCACCTCCATGATGTCGATCTCGCCGTTGGCGGGCCAGGGGCGGCCCTCCAGGAAGCTGGAGCCCATCATCCAGAACGCGGGCCAGAGGCCGCGTCCCTCGGGTACCTTCACGCGCGCCTCAAAGCGGCCATACTGGGCATGCAGGAGGCCGGAGGTATTGAGCCGCCCGGACGTATAAACCTTCGCCCCGTGCAGGTCGTCCACCTTGGCCTCGACGATCAGGTTTCCCTCGCCATCGTGACGCACGTTATTGGTGTTGGCGGTATAGAGCTGAAGCTCGGCATTATTATTATCGCCGGCCCGGGCGGTGTTATCCATGACCCAGCGATCGGGATGGGCGGCCGATCCCGCGGGTTCGTTAAACTCATCGCTCCAGACCAGTTCGAGGTTGTCAAAATCGGGGTCGGTGGCTCCCGCGGGCGGGGTGACCGGGTCTCCGCCGGTGCCGTATACGCGGAACTCGGCGATCGAATAGCCGTATTTATTGCCCCAGACCACGGCGCGCTCCTGCATCGTGAGCCGCAGAAACCGGCCCGCGGTGGGTTCCAGTGTGATGATGTCCTTATTGCCGGTGCCGCCGATGGTGCCGTAGACCTGGGTCCACGGGCCGTCGACCTCGGAGGCGATATCGAGGCGGTAGGCGGTGGCAAAGGCGGGGTCCCAGCGCAGCGATACCTGGGAGACCACGGCGGGGGCGCCCAGGTCTACCATGACCCAGGCATCATCGGACCAGTCCTCCTCGGCCACGGCCCAGCGCGAGCCCATGTCCTGATCGAACATTTTATCCGGCGTGCACTCCACGCAGCGGATATCGTTTTGGCTCGAGGAGGCGGTGCCGGGTTTTTGATAGCTCAGCAGCTCGGTGCCCGGGGTTTTTCCCTCGTCATAGGCGGTCGGGAGCTCCTCGCGGTCATCGCCGTATACCCGGAACTCCCACATCGAGACACCAAACTGGGAGGAGCGCACGAGCGCGCTCATGCGGATAAAACGCACATCGGTGGCCGCGGTACTCGCCCGGATGACATCGGTTTTTCCGTCGCTGCCGGTCACGGTGCTGAGGGTGTCCCAGTCCCAACCATTTCGCGAGGTATCGATGCGGTAATCGGTGGCATAGGAGGTTTCCCAGTCGATGGCCACCGCGGAAACGTTATAGCGCGCCCCGAGGTCCAGCATGATCCACTCGTTATCGGTGGCGGCCGAGGACCAGCGCAGCGTCGGATCCTCGCGCGTGGCATTGCCCGGCGCGTGCGCGGGGTTTTCCACGGAGGAGGCGAGGGCCTTGGCGCCGCGGGAGATCAGGGTTCCCAGCTCGGGATCGCCGGGGGTCTCGGGGACATCCGGGAGGTCCACACACTCGGAGCCAAAGACACCCATCTCAAAGAGCGAGATGCCGTGGGGCAGCGCCCGCTCGATCGAGGTCAGGCGCACGGCGCTCACATTGGAGGCATCGATCAGGCCGGTCACGGATTCGGTGCCTCCCGTGCCCGCGGTTACCTCTTTAAGGGTGGTGAGTACGCCATCCACGCGACCCTCCACCCGATACTGGCGGGCATAGGCGGCCTCCCAGGTGAGTTCGAGGCGATCCAGGGTGCACGCGGCGCCGAGGGAGATCTCGGCCCAGGCGCCCTCCCCGGTCTCGCTCGCCCAACGGGTTTGGGGGTCGCCATCGGTGAGGTTCGCGGGGAGGTGTGGGGCCTGGGTGCTGGAGACCGTGACGGGCTTGCCCGCGCTGAGGAGGGTGGCGGGGGCCGCCGAGGCCGGGCTGATCAGGGTCAGCGATCCGGCAAGGATCAGGGAGAGCCCGATCGTGCCGGCCAGTAGTGAGCGGGCGCGGCCCAGTGGCGCGCGCAGGGGGAAAATAGGCAACATACTCCTTCGTGTGTTGTGGCGCGCGGGCATCGTGTGGTGATGCTCCGCGTGTTCTCGCGTTTATGGGCTCGCCCGTGCCGTGCTGGGGGCTTCTATAATCGCTGGTTAACTTACTAACAGACCAGTAAGCGATTGCGCAACTCCGAATCCAACTATTTGGGGAATGCGGAACGGGCGGAGGCGGCGGGTGGGCCCGCGTATCGGGGGCGCGCGCAATCGCGCCGCCCGGGTCGCGGCGGCACCGGGTCGCGGCGCGCGGGCGGGAGCGCCGGGGGAGTGGGGCCCGGGCGGGGCGGCTGGATCTGGGAGGGGAAAATGGCGCGCCCCACACCGCTTCGGTATCGCTGGACGCGGCGGGGCAGCTCTCGGGATTCGGGGTGTGCCCGATGGTCGGCGAGGGGTCCCGCCGCCGGGCGGGGCGGAGATCGGCCCGCGCCGGTTGGGGCCGCGGCGGGCTACTCGCGCAATTCGCGCGCCAGCGCCGCCACCACCGTGCGCAGGTCGCCGTCGTGGGCGGCCGCCACGGCGAGCTGGCGCCGATAGCTGCCGCCCCCCGCGATGATCCCGGCCACCCCCGCGAGTTCGGCCGCACAACCGAGCCGCTCGGCGGTGGGGGCCAGCTCCACCAGGAGCTCGGCGAGGTGTTCGGTCACGAGGCGCTCATCGCCCGCGGCATTCACCACGAGGATTGCGTCAAGCCCATAGCGCGCGGCCCGCCATTTATTTTCGCGAATAAACCAGGGCTGCAGCGTGGTGAGCTCCTCGCCCCGGTCCAGGCGCGCGGACATATATTCAACCAGGCAGTGAATGAGCGCTGCCACCGCCGCGAACTCCCGCGTGGTGCTCGCGGCATCACAGGAGCGCATCTCCACGGTGCCCCACTGCGGGCTGGGGCGAATATCCCAGCGCACCTCGGTATGGTCCTCGATGATCCCGGTATGGGTCATATCCGCCACATAGCGCTCAAACTCGGGCCACTGGGTGAACTGGGCCGGTGCCCCCGCCGTGGGGAGCTGCTGAAACATCAGGGAGCGATTGGAGGCATAGCCGGTATCCACGCCGCCCCAGAACGGGCTCGACGCACTCAGCGCCTGGAGATGGGGCGAAAACGTCATCAGGCCATCGATCAGGGGCAGCGCCTTGGCCACATCCTCCACGCCGACATGCACATGCATGCCCCAGATCATCATGTTCCGCCCCCACCAGCGGGTGCGGTCGATCAGGCGGTGGTAGCGCTCCTTATCGGTCACCGGCTGGTCAAACCACTGCCCAAACGGGTGTGACCCGGCGGAGATCAGCTCGATGCCCAGCGGATCGGTCACCGCGCGCACCTCCGCGAGTTGACCGCGCAGATCGGTGATCGCGGAGGGCACCGTATGGTGCACGGCGCTGACCAATTCCACGGTATTCAGCAGGAGTTCGCCGGTGATATGCGGGTGTTCCAGGCCCTCCGGGGTGCGCAGGGAGGCCAGGACCTCATCGGCCCGGGAGACCAGATCTCCGCTCTCCGGGTCCACGAGGGCGAGCTCCCACTCCAGCCCGATTGTGGATCGTTCGGAGTGCGCAAAATCGATTTTCATGGCCTGCTGAGTGTCCCTTCACCGCCGAGTGTCTTCCGCAATTCTGACACGCTTATAAACCCGATTACACGGATGCGACGATTTCTGACAGAATGGGTGATTGAGTCCGTGCACAACCGACCCTCTATCAGTTGTGCAATGGACCCCTCGAGCTTTCGCCGCGTGTGCACCCCACGCGCTCGGCAACCAGTTCACCACACTAAACATCACAGGAGAATTGTGGCTGTCAAGATTCGTCTCAAGCGCATGGGTAAGATCCGTGCACCGTACTATCGTGTCGTCGTTGCCGACTCGCGCACCAAGCGCGACGGTCGCGTGATCGAGGAGATCGGAAAGTACCACCCCACCGAGGAGCCCTCGTTCATCGAGATCAACTCCGACCGTGCCCAGTACTGGCTCTCCGTGGGCGCACAGCCCACCGAGCAGGTTGCTGCGCTCCTGAAGCTCACGGGCGACTGGGGCAAGTTCAAGGGTGATAAGGACGCCGTTTCGACCGTTAAGGTCAAGGAGCCCAAGGCTCCCTTCGTGATTGACGCGAAGAAGAAGCCCGTTCTGAAGCCCAAGGTGGAGAAGGCTCCGGCCAAGGTTGAAGAGCCCGCCGCCGAGGCCGCTGAAGCAGCTACCGAAGAAGAAACGGCGTAATTTTGCTCTCTCCCGCTCTGGAACATCTCGTTAAAGGGATTGTCGACCACCCGGAAGACGTCCAGGTCGCGGCGAAGAGCACGACGCGCGGCGAGATCCTCGAGGTTCGTGTGAACCCCGAGGATCTCGGCCGCGTGATCGGCCGCTCGGGTCGCACCGCCAAGGCGCTGCGTACCCTGGTCAATTCATTGGCCGGCGGGGCTCGGGTCCGTGTTGACGTTGTCGACACCGACGCAACTGCCCGATGAGCCCGGCAGAACAGCCCCGAAAAAATCAGCTGCGCGTCGGCCGGCTGACCAAGGCCCACGGGCTTAAGGGCGCACTCAAGCTTGAACTTTTCACCGATGACCCCGCGCACCGTTTTGTGCCCGGCGCGGTCTTCACCCTGCAAGTCCCGACCGGCTCCAAGTGGCACGGTAAAACCATCGAGCTTGATGAGCTGCGCTGGTATAACGGGCATGCGGTGGCGTTCTTTAACGGCGTGGATAACCGCGATGAGGCGGATACCCTGATTAAGGCGATCCTCTGGATCGACGCCGATGCCACCCCCGATAACGATGAGCCCGATGCCTGGTATGACCACCAGCTGATCGGCCTGCGCGTGCTGCGCGATGGTGCCGAGGTGGGTACGCTGCTGCGCGTGGAGCACATGCCCGCGCAGGATCTGCTGATCGTGCGCACCGCCGATGGCGAGGTGATGGTTCCGTTTGTTTCGGCCATCGTGCCCGAGGTAAACGTGGCCGAGGGCTTTGTGGTGGTCACCCCTCCCGCCGGCCTCTTTGAGGAGCTGCCGGATACGGTGGAGCCCACCCCGAAGAAGGAGGTCCTGGAGGCGCGCGCCGCCGAGGCCGCCGCCCGGGACGCCGGCGACGCGGATGATTCCGCGGAAGCACCCGCCAACCCCACCGCATAGGGAGTCCTCCATGAGGATCGATATTATTTCCATTTTCCCCGAGTATTTTGACGTCCTTGACGTCTCTCTGCTGGGAAAGGCCCGGCAGTCGGGGCTGATCGATATGAACGTGCATAACCTGCGCGATTTCACGCATGATCGGCACCGTACCGTGGACGATACGCCCTATGGTGGCGGGGCCGGCATGGTTATGAAGCCCGAGCCCTGGGGCGAGGCGCTGGATTCCGTGCTGGGCTCCGAGCCGACCGCCGTGAGCGAGGACTCCCCGCTGGTGATCTTCCCGTCCCCTGCCGGGGACGTGTTTAACCAGGCGATGGCCCGCGAGCTGAGCCAGGAGAAATCGCTGGTCTTTGGCTGCGGCCGCTATGAGGGCATCGACCAGCGGGTTTTTGATCACACCGCCACCCGCGCGCGCGTGCGCCTGGTGAGCCTGGGCGATTATGTGTTAAACGGCGGCGAGGTTGCGGTGCTCGCGATGATCGAGGCCATCGGCCGCCTCATCCCGGGCATGGTGGGCAATCCCGATTCGCTCGTGGAGGAATCGCACGAGGATGGCCTCCTGGAATACCCGAGCTATACCAAGCCGCAGACGTGGCGCGATCTAGAGGTCCCCGCGGTGCTGCGCAGCGGCAACCACGGTGCCGTGGACGCCTGGCGGCGCGAACAGCAGATCGAGCGCACGCGCCGCGTGCGACCCGATCTGCTCGGCGAGGCCTAACCCCGCGATCCGCCTCGTCCCGGTGGCGCGCCGGGCGCGCGTCAGCGGGAGCGCCGCCTCCGGGACTCCGCCCTCCACTGGGCATGCTGCCGGGCCAGAGCCTCGGCATCACCCCGGCGGTCCCGATACGCAATCTCGCGGTGGATCCGCTGCCAGCTGATGAGCCGACGCCGCGAGATGTCCCCGGCCTCGACCGCGGAGAGGACCGCACAACCGGGCTCTACCGTGTGGGTGCAGTCCCCAAAGCGGCATTTTTTGGCGGCCTCGGTGATTTCGGCGAAGGTCTCGTCCACTCCCTCCTCGCTCGCGAGGAGATCAAGCGAACGGATTCCCGGCAGATCCAGGAGCATTCCGCCGTCCGTGAGCGGATAGAGCTGTCGGGAGGTGGTGGTGTGGCGGCCCTGCCCCGCCGCGCCCACCTCCCGCACCGGTTCCGCACGTCCCTCGAGCGCATTCAGCAGGGAGGTTTTGCCCGCCCCGCTGGCCCCCAGCATCGTTGTGGTGGTGCCCGGAGCCATGATCTCGCGGAGCCGGTTCAGCCCCAGCCCGGTGACCGCGCTGGTGAGAAGCACCTCCATTCCCGGTACGGTATCGGATACCGCGCGTTGCGTGGCCGCCGGATCGGCCACGGTATCCGCCTTGGTGAGCACGGTCAGCGGCTGGGCGCCGCTGTCCCAGGCGAGCACGGCGAGGCGTTCCAGGGCCCCGAGGCTCGGCTGGTGTTCCAGCGAGAGCACCAGCAGGATATGGTCGATATTTGCCGCGAGTATCTGCACCCCGGTTCCGCGCGGATCGGGCCGTGACAGGGTGGTGTGGCGCACCGCCAGCTCGAGGATACGCTCCTCGCCCGCCAGGACCCAGTCCCCGGTGATCGGCGTGGCCGCGAGCGTGGGGGAGAGGCCCAATACGTGATATTCGAGCCGGTCGTTCCGGGCCAGGAGCACATCGGCCCGCGCGCCGTGCATTGCCACGACCCGGCCGGGGTGGGCGCCGGAGAGGAGCGCGGCCGCATCCTCACGGCCGGTGCTATCCCGCGAGAGCCAGCGCAGTTCGGCCCGCTCGGGGAGGCCCAGCCGGCGCAGTAGTGCCATTGTCTGTGTCATGAGTTTTCTCCAAGAGGGGTATCCCGGGAGCGGTGGATGAACGTGCCGGCGATCAGGCCGCCGATCAGGATGAGGCCCGCGAGGGCGCCAAGAAACCAGGTCATACCCAGCCACCGGGCCAGCGGAAGGCTGATCACCAGGCCCACGGGAACCATCACCGATCTCAGCGTCTGCTCCACCGCGCCCACCCGGGAGAGTGCGGAGTTGGGGATGGTCCGTTGCAGATAGGTATCAAAGAGAACCTCGGCGATGGCCACCGCCGCGGCGGTGAGCGCAAAGGCCCCTGTCAGCGCGATGATATTCGGCACCAGGCCAAAGCAGAGCAGCTGAAGGGGTGGGCAGAGGGCGAGTATCCAGAGAATATAGAGCGGGGGGCGGCCGACCCTGACCCATCCGGCGAGGAAGGAACCGAGGAGTCCCCCGGCGGCGAGTGCGGTGGTGAGGGCGGCCCAGGAGGCCATATTTCCGAATATATCCCGGGCCATCAGCGGTCCAAGCACGCTGGTGGCCGCGGCCCCCAGCTGCACCGGGCACCACAGCAGGATGAGGGCCAGCAGCGCCGGATAGCGGGTGAGGAGGCGCAGGCCGTTTCGGAAACCGGAATCCACCGCGGTCTCCTCGGCCCCACTCGCGGCCTCCGCGACGGAGGGGGGTGTCCCCGTGCCCCGGCGGCGGAGACGATATAACCACGCGAGGCAGAGGAGGGACACCAAAAATGTGGCGCAGTCGAAGAATAATGCGGTTTCCACCCCGCCGGCCACGGTTAATAATGTGGCGAGGGTGGGGCCGAGCAGCATGCCCGTATTAAAGGCGATATCGATCGCGGAATTTGCTCTTTGGAGCGATTCCGGGGGCAATAACTCGGGGAGCAGGCCGATGCTCGCCGGCAGATAAAAGGCCGTTCCCGCCCCGTAGAGTGCCGCGGAGATGCCAAGATGCCACAGCGTTGCGGTACCCGTGATAAACCCCAGGATCGGGATGAGCTGCGCGAGCAGGCGCACAACATCCGCGACCCACATCACCGCGACCCGGTCCACACGATCGGCAACCGTGCCTCCCGCCGCCACACAGAGCATCCGTGCGATCCAGAGCGAGAGCAAAACTATGGGCATGCCCCAGCCGGAATCGGATACGGCCAGGGCCGCAAAGGCAAAGGTCACCGGGATAATGCCATCGCCGATATACGAAAACGCCTGGCCCAAATAATAGGTGCGAAAGGCCCCGACCCGAAAGGGGTGGGGCGCCGGGGTGAGCCCTGGCCTCATCGGTGGGCACCGCCGGGGAGGAAAGCATGGTGGGACGGGAGAGCGCTCAGCGTGGGTCCTTTGGTGGTAAAACGGGGCCCACCGAATACTCTTCGCCGAGCCATCGTCCGCCGGACGACCTGCCACACGCTAGTCCGCAAAACTGATATTTAGTGCAATATTCGGGCCCGTGGCATCCGCCCTGCCCCGGGCCCAACTACGTGGATATGCCTAGTTTCGCGCGCCCCCGGGTCCGGGGGTCACCGAATACGGAGGTGCGCCCTCGCGCGACCAGGTGACGAGGGTGCGCGCGGGTTCGCAGAGATAATGCTCCAGCGAGCCCTCCGAGGCGAAGGCAGTATGGGGCGTGAGCAGTGCGCGCGGATGCGAGCGCAGCGGATGGGCCGCCGCGGGCGGTTCCTGCGCCGTGACATCCAGCGCGGCGCGCAGGCCCCCGGAATCCAGCGCCGCCAGCAGCGCGGATTCCTCCACGAGTTCCCCGCGCGAGACGTTTATCAGCAGCGCCCCCGGGCGCAGTGCGGCGAGCTCGCGCGCGCCCAGCAGCCCCCGGGTCTGCTCGGTCAGCGGCAAATGCAGCGAGAGAATATCGGATTCCGCGAGCAGCCGGGAGGGCTCCACCCCGTCCACCCCCGCGGGATAGGACTCCAGATAGGGGTCGTGGGCGATCACCCGGCCCAGAAGCGGCCCGGCTATCCGGGCCAGGCGCCGCGCGATACGCCCGCAGCCATAGAGCCCCAGCGTGAGCGTGCTCAGCCGGCGCGGCAGCGGGCCGGGCAGCTGCGCGGTCCATCCGCCGGCCGCAGTGGTGGCCAGAGCCGCCGGCAGGTGCCGCTCGGCGGCCAGCAGCAGCGTGAGCGCATGCGCCGCGACCTCCTCGGTCGCGGCATCCGGCAGGGGCGAGAGCCAGATTCCGCGCCGGGTCAGCTCTGCGCTATCCACCATGTCAAAACCCGCACTCGTGGTGGTCACGATGCGCAGATTCGGCAGCCGGTCCAGGACCGCGGCATCCACCCGCGCATAGCCCACGATCAGCCCCACGGCTTCGCGCGCCGCCTCGGGCAGGCCCGAACCGGGAAGGTCGATCGAGAGCGTCGCGAAACCCGCGTCCTCCAGGATGCGCCGCGCGGGCTCCTGATCCAGATCGGTGCGATCGGTAAAAATAATCAGCGGGCGGGTCATGCCCGTGCCACCCGGTCCAGGTGGGTGGGGGCAAAGAGGCCCAGCACGGTGGGTACCACCACCACGCTGGGGCCCGGCGTGGCCAGCGCACGCGCCACGGCCCCCGCCGCCTCCCCGGGCGTGGCCAGTTCCGCGGGAATCCCGAAGGACCGCGCCAGCGCCACATAATCGGGCCGCGCCAGTTCGGTCGCGGTGGCCTCCCCAAAGGCCCCCACCATATATTCGCGCAGGATTCCATACCCGCCGTCGTCCACGATCAGCCACGTCACGTCCAGGTGATGCTGCGCGAGTGTGGCCAGCTCCGCGATGCCATAAAGCGCACCGCCATCCCCGGAGACGGCGAGCACGGGCGAATTGGTGCCCGCGAGGCGATGGCCCCAGGCGGCGCCGAGTGCCGCGGGCAGGCCATAGCCGAGCCCGCCCGCGCCCTGCGCGCTGGCAAAGCGTCCGCCGCGCGGATCCCAGGCCGACCAGGCCCAATAGGCGAGGATCGTCATATCCCAGAACGTATCGGTGTGATCGGGGACCGCGGCGCGCAGCGCGTCCAGCAGCGCGCGTTCGGCCTCAAGATCCTGGCCGTCCAGCCGCGAAATCACGGTGGAGAGGAGCGCGTCGATCCGCTCCCGCCCGTGCGCGAGCCGTTCCGCCAGGCCCGTGATCTCCCGGCCTGCCAGCTCCGCGGCCAGTGCCCGCAGCGCGCGATCGGCATCGGCATGTACCCCGAGCCCGTCGTGGTTGGAACATACCTTGCCCAGGTCCGCCTCGATCTGAATCAGGCTGCCGCGCGGCGCAAACGTGTGATAGTTGCTGGAGGTTTCGCCGAGCCCGGAGCCCACCACCAGCAGCACATCCGCGGCCTCAAGAAACTCGGTCACGGCGATATCTTCGAGCCAGGAGCGCGCCGAGAGCGGATGCTCCCAGGGCAGCGCGTTTTTACCACCGAATGTGGTGACCACGGGGGCCTGGAGCGTCTCGGCGAGGATGCGCAGGGCGTCCTGCCCTCCCGAGCGCACCACGCCACCGCCGGCGAGGATCACCGGATTCCGGGCCGCGGCCAGCAGATCGGCGGCCGCGCCGATCACCTCGGGACGCGGTTCCAGCGCCGGTATTTGGGCGCGCAGCGGGGCCACCACCGGTACCCGTCCCGCGGCCGCCTGCAGCAGGATATCCTGCGGAATCTCCACCAGCGTGGGGCCCGCGGGGGCGGCGAGTGAGGCCTCCCAGGCGGCGATCAGGGCCGAGGGAATCTGGGCCATGGTGCGCACCGTGAATACCGATTTCACGATTCCCCGGAATGAGGCTGACTGATCGGGCAGCTCGTGTAAATATCCGTGTCGCCCGCCGCCGAGGCCGGCCACGGGCACCTGCGCGCTGATCGCAAGCACGGGCACCGAGGAGGCAGCGGCCTCCTGCAGGGCGGCCAGCGAGGTGAGCGCCCCGGGCCCGGTGGAGAGCAGCAGCGGGGCCACGGAACCACTCACCCGGGCCAGGCCATCCGCGGCGAAACCCGCATTATTTTCCACGCGCGCGCTGAGATATTCCAGCGGGGAGCGGCGCAGGGCATCAAAGAGCCCCAGCGCGTGCTGCCCGGGCAGCCCCACCACGCCGCGCGCGCCCAGCGCCCGCAGCGTTTCCAGCACCACATCGCCGCCGATGCGTGCCGCTCTCATCGGTTCTTCTCCGCGATCAGCGAGACCAGGTCATAGGCAATATGGGACGCGGCCACGGCGGTGATATCGGCGTGATCATAGGCCGGGGCCACCTCCACCACATCGGCCCCCACAATATTCAGGCCCGCGAGCCCGCGTAGGATTTCCAGCACCTCGCGGCTGGTCAGCCCACCCGCCTCGGGGGTGCCGGTGCCCGGCGCATGCGCGGGGTCAAGCACGTCGATATCCAGGGAAATATAGAGGGGGCGGGCGCCCACGCGCTCGCGCAGCCGGGCGATGATCTCGTCCACCCCGAGCCGGAAGACATCCGAGGAGGTGAGGATGCCAAAGCCAAAGCGGCGATCATCCTCTAGATCGCGGTGCCCGTAGAGCGGGCCGCGGGTACCCACGTGACACAGCGCCTCGGTATCCACGATGCCCTCCTCCACGGCCCGCCGGAACGGGGTGCCGTGGGTATATTCCGCGCCAAAATAGGTATCCCAGGTGTCCAGGTGGGCGTCGAAGTGCAGGAGCGCTACCGGGCCGTGCACCGCGGCCACCGAGCGCAGCAGCGGCAGCGCGAGGGTGTGATCACCGCCGAGGGTCACGAGGGAGGTGCCTCCGCGCTGTAGCGCGGTGGCGGTATCTTGCAAAACCTCCAGCGCCTCCGGAATATTAAACGGGTTCAGGGCGATATCGCCGCCGTCCACCACCTGCAGCCGGGCAAAGGGGGAGATATCCAGTGCGGGGTTATAGGGGCGCAGCAGCCGGCTCGCGGAACGAATATGTTCGGGCCCAAAACGGGCACCCGAGCGGAACGAGACCCCGGCGTCCCAGGGGGCGCCGATCACGGCGATATCGGCGTGCTCCACCTCGTCGATGCGGGGCAGCAGGGCAAACGTGGCGGGGCCGCTATAGCGCGGCACCAGCGCGGAGTTTACGGGGCCACTATTGCCGTTCTCAACGACGCGCTCGGCGTTGGCGCTCAGGGCGGAGGGAAGGTGTGGGAAGGCAGACATGATGGATGTCCTTTCGACGTGGGGGAAAATTAGTGGTTATGCGGATCGAAGGCGATCGTGGCCGTCTCGGGCCGCGAAACGTTAATATCCTCGGTATCGCTCGCGGAGAGGCGGTGGGTCCACTCGGACATGATCGCCTCCTCGGTGGGGCGCGTGCACAGGCTCACCACCACATAGGTGACCAGGCCGGTTCCGAGGCCCACATAGATCGGCTGATTGGCCAGAATATCGGTGGCAAACATCGTGATGATCACGGCCACGGTGCCCACGAGGATGCTCGCCCAGGCGCCGGCGCGCGTGCCGCGCTTCCAGACCAGGCCGCCCAGGATCGAGACAAAGAGCCCGCCGACGAGGATGTTATAGGCGATCGTGAGTGCCGCGACCACGCTGCTGACCGAGGAGGCGATCAGGATCGTGACGATGCCCAGCCCGAGGATCGCCACGCGATAGACAGTGAGCGAGCCGCCCTGCGCGAAGCTCGGGGTTCCGGGGCGGAAGATCGCGCGCAACCGCGGGAAGATATCGCTGGTGAGTACCGTGGCGGATGCGATCAGCGCGCCGCTCGCGGTGGACATCATCGCGGCGAGGGCCGCGGCGAGCACCAGCCCGCGCACACCCGGCGGCAGCGAGTCCTGCACAATCGTGGCGAAGGCCTCATCGGGCACCTTCAGATCGGGGTAGATCACGCGGGTGGCCATCCCGATCAGCGCACCGGCCACGGCATAGATCAGGCAGTAGGCGCCGGAGGCGAGGCCGCCGATGCGCGCTACCTTCGGGGTGCGGGCGGTGAATACGCGCTGCCAGATATCCTGCCCGATCAGCAGGCCCAGGGTATACACCACGATATAGGTGATGATCGTGGCCCCGCCGATCGACCACGGGGAGAAGAAGGACTCGCCCAGGCGCTCGCGCATTCCCGAGAAGCCTCCCGCATGTACCAGCGAGATCGGCAGCAGCAGGAACAGGATGCCGATGGTCTTGATCACAAACTGCACCACATCGGTCAGGGTGATGGACCACATTCCGCCCATGACCGAATAGGCCACCACCACGGTGCCGCCGATCGCGATTCCGGCGATATTGGGGATGCCAAAAAGCACGTGGAAGATCGTGGCATAGGCCAGCGTGGAGGTCACCGTGAGCATGAGCGTATAGAGGAACATCACGATGCCCGAGATCAGGCCGGAGTTGCCGCCATAGCGCAGGTCCAGCATCTCGGTCACGGTATAGACCTTAAGCTTCACGATCCGCTTGGCAAAAAAGGCGCTGAGGACCAGGATGCCCAGGCCGATGGCCACCACCAGCCAGGCGCCGGAGAGGCCATAGCTATAGCCCAGGCCGATGCCGCCCACGGTGGAGGCCCCGCCCAGGACGATGGCCGAGAGGGCACCCGAGTACATAAAGGTGCCGAGGCGGCGGCCGGCCACCAGATAGTCGCTCTTGGTTTTGGAGCGCCGCAGGCCCCAGTATCCGACGCCGAGTATGGCGATCATATAAACGGCAATAACGATATAGTCCAGGACCACGATGTCCCCCAGGGTAATAGGTAGTGAGCTGAGTTTGGTTGTGCCAGGCTATCCACGCCCGCGGCCCCTCCGCTTCGATATTATGTCCCGGTAGGATAATTTTTGGGATAAATCATCCCGACTGGACGCGGGGGGATGGGCGCATGTCGCATAAGAGTGCGGGGTATGTGGGAGAGACGGCGCGGCCCACGGGGGTGGCCCTCGGGCGCCTGCTGGCGGCGGATGAGCTGGGGCTCGGGGTGCTTGCGGGGCCCGCCGATCCGGGCGCGATCATCCTGACGCACTGCGCCGTGATCGAGCTGGAGCATCCCGAAACCTATCTCACCGGGCACGAGCTGCTCCTGATCACGGGGCTGGGGCTGTCCGCCGAGCCCGGGCGCCTGGACGCCTATGTGGATGCACTATGCGCGGCCGGAATCTCCGCCCTCGGATTTGGGGTCGAGCCCGTTTATCCCGAGGTGCCCGAGGCCCTGATCGCGGCATGTGAGCGGGCCGGGCTGGTGCTCCTGCGGGTGCCGCGCGAGGTGCCGTTTGTGCAGATCACGGCGCAGTTCGCCCGCGAGCTGGAGAGCGTGCGGGTGCGCGGGCTGCAGTTTGTTTCCACGCTCGCCCGGCGGCTCACCCGCGCGGTCCTGCAACCGCATCCCGACCGCGCGCTGATCGAGGCCCTCGCCGAGCAGAGCGGCGCGCGCGTGCTGCTGCGCTCGGGCAGCGATACCTCCACCGCGGGGGTGCTGGCGCGGGCGCTGCCGCCCGCGGAGGAGGAGGCGCTGCTCTCCGGGGCGGTGGCCGAGCTGGCGCGCAGCGAGCGCGGCGAGGACCTGTTTACGGCCCCGGCCGGGGGAGCGCTGGAGGCAGTGGCACGGCGCATCGATCGCGACGGCGGGCGCGCCTCGCGCGGCACCGTGCTGCTGCTGATTAAAGAACATATTGGCAGCGATGACCGCACGGGTTTTGCCCTGGCCGCGGATCTCTTGCAGGCAGCGCTGGGGCTGCCGCGCTCGCAGACCATCGCGCTGGATCAGCTGATGATGCTGCTGCTGGTGGATGGTCCTCCGGCGGATCGCGCGGGCATCGAACGCTGGGGTCGGCTCGTGGCGACCTCGCTCGGGCGGGCGGGGACCCGCGCTGTGCATACGGTGGTTGCGGTCTCGGCCGCGGGGGAGCCCGCCCAGGCCACCGATCTGATCTGGTGGCGGCGGGCACTGGATACCCCGTTTGTGGATCACCGCGCGGGCGCGCTGCGGGCGCTGGTCGCGGCGGTCCCCGGCGAGCACGTGCTTGCCGATCTGCACGCCCGCGGCTGGCTGGCCTGCGTGAGTACCGCATATCCGGTGGATGAGCTGGCCACCGCGATCCGCGAGGCAGAGCTGCTTTTGCCCCGCGCCCGCGAGGCCGGACGGCCGCTGGTGGCCGGCAGCGAGCTGGAAACGCTGGGGGCGCTGATTCCCGCGCCGCTTTCGGATCTCTTTGCGCGCACGGTCCTGGAGGCGCTGCTGGCCGATCCGGCGGCCACGGAACTCGTGGATACGCTGTATACCTGGCTGTTGCATAACGGCTCTTGGGATGCCACGGCGCGCGCTCTGGGTGTGCATCGTAATACCGTGCGCCGCCTGGTGCCGCGCGCCGGTGCGCTCCTGGATCGCGACCTGGACGATGCCCATGTCCGCGCCGATCTGATCTTTGCGTTGCGGCATCATATTCGTGACGGTGGGGCCCGGGCGCGCACCCGCGGGGCCTAGCCGCCGCGCGCCGCCCGCGTGGATTCGCGGGCATCGGGCTCCGGGAGAAATACCACGGCCGAGCACAGCACAAGATGGATAAGCGCCACGAGGAGCACCGGCCGGGGATCAAATACCCACGCCCCGATGGGTCCCCGCGCCGCCAGGCCACCCCAGAGCACGAGGGTGGCCGCGATCGAGCAGATGAGTGCGAGTGCCGTCGCGGCGAGGACATACCCCAGGGATTCCTGGAGCCGTGCCGCCATGATCTGGCCGCGGCCCCAGCCGAGGCGGCGTAGGGTCTGGGCGTCGCGCGCCGCGCGGCCACCGCGCAGATATACGCCGAGCGCGGCGGCGGCCAGGCCCAGCGCGATGGGCACCCCAAACATCACCAGCATGAGGGGACCCTCCGCGGGCTGGGTGGGCGTGCCGTGAGAGAGTGATCGAATGATTCCGGTGACACCGGTCACGCTCCCCGCGATGGTTCCCGCGACCATTCCGGTGGCCAGAACCCCCGGGGTTGCGCGCACCCGGGCGCGGGCCGCGCGCACCGCGATATAGCTCACCGTGGAATGGCCCTGGGGGATCGGACCCGCGGTGATCCGCAGCAGCGCGGGATAGAGCCACGGGCCGAGGCAGTCCAGCAGAAAAACCAGCACCAGCCCGCTAAGGAGCGCGTTCATGCTCAGGTTGCTCTCGGATGCGGTGGACATGGTTGCGCCGATGCCGATCAGCAGCAGCAGGGCGAGCAGGGTTTTTAGCCACCGGGTCCGGGAGCGCGCGGGCGACCGAGTCGCGGCGGATTCGGGGGTGCCGCGGCCGCTCCGGAGCCGGGTGCCCAGGCCCGCGGTTCCCATCAGCACACACAGTTCCAGCAGGAGCAGCGTGGCGGCCACGGCCGCGGGCCGGGGGGCAAGCGCAAGCGCGGCGACCTCGGGGGTGAGCGTGCGCAGGGGCGCGCTGAGCAGCGGGGTTCCGGGGACGGACAGCGCCCAGCCCGCGGCGGTGCCCAGCGCGATGGACAGGGCAATGCTGCCCCGGATGATGAGCGCGATCTGCCCGGAGAGTAGGCCCGCCTGCCGCCAGCGGAGGATACTCTCGGCCAGGAGTACCACGATGGCGCGAATGGTGGAGCGCACGGCATGCAGGGCCACGCCCACCAGGATCACCAGCGGAAGCATGGTAAAGCCCCCGATGCCGCGAACCGCCCGCTCGTCGAGCAGATTATTGGCGCGCGCCTGGAGGGCATCACCCAGCATGGTCAAAAACGCGATGAGGCCGACCGCGATGAGGGTCGTCAGGATAATCAGGCCCGCCCAGACGCCCAGGGTCCGCAAAAACTCGCGATGCCAGAGCCGGAACATGCGCCTAGCTGAGTTCCCCGAAGGCGGCCAGCACGGCGGCGTGGCTCGGAGCGTGGAGTTCACCCAGGATCTGCCCGTCGCGGAGCAGATAAACCCGGTCGCAGCGGGCCGCCGCACCCAGATCGTGTGTGACCAGCACGGTGGCGGTGCCGGAATCGCCGAGGTCGGTCAGGAGATTCATGACGGCGGAGCCATTATGGGTATCGAGCGCGCTGGTGGGTTCATCGGCCAGGATGATCTGGGGGTGACACGCGATGGCCCGCGCAATTGCGACACGCTGTTGCTCGCCGCCGGAGAGGCGATCCGGGAGTGCCTCGGCGAGCGGCGCGAGGCCCAGCGCGTGTAGGAGGCCGATGACCAGCGCGGCATCGGGATGGTGCCGGATGCGCTGCGCAAACTCGATATTTTCCCGGGCGGTGAGCGAGGAGACAAGCCGGTAGTCCTGGGTGATGAGGCCGAGGGTATCGCGCAGAAATCTTTCCTGCCCGCGCGATCCGGCGCGATCCAGGAGGCGATCTTGGCAGCGCAGCGTGCCCTCATCTGGGCTCAGCACACCCGAGAGGCATGCGAGCAGCGTGGATTTCCCCGATCCCGAGGGCCCGATCAGGGCCACCCGTTCCCCGGGCCTAATCCGCATATCGATTCCGCGCAATACCGGAACCTGCCGGCCGCGCGAGCCGAAGGGAAATGATTTTTTCAGGCCGGTGGCGACCAGCGCATCCATGGGTTAGGTCCTTCCGCGTAGATGGCGTTGGGGCCCGGTGCCGGGTGGGCCCCGCGGCACCCGATAGGGGAGAGCGGACCCGTAACCGCCGATTTTGTGCCAGCGTACGGTGGGTTCCGTGGGAATGGGCCTGCCCTCGGGGATAAATCAGGGTGCCGGATCTCGCGACCGCACGGGAGAATTCCAATGCCCCACGGAGCTGCGGGCGGCGATATCGCGGTGTTCACGCGGATCGCCGGTGGGGGCAGCGCCCCGGGAAGCGGGCCCCGCCGCGGCCACTCGCGGAACCCCCGGGACACACAAAAGCCCGCGGGCAATCCCACAAGGAAAAGTGGAATCGCCCGCGGGCTTGCGGCCGAGGCGGGTGCCTAGTGCCCGTCGTGGCGATCGGTGAGGATGATCGGGCCGTCGGCGGTGATGGCCACGGTGTGCTCCTGGTGGGCGCCGCGCGAACCATCGGCCGAGCGCAGGGTCCAGCCATCGGGATCGGTCACGAGCAGATCGGTGCTCTGCAGGAACCAGGGCTCGATCGCGATCACGAGGCCCTCGCGCAGCGGAAAGCCGCGGTTCGGGCGGCCCTTATTGGTGATGTGCGGATCGCCGTGCATCGTGCGACCCACGCCGTGGCCGCCAAAATCGGTGTTGATCTTATAGCCCGCGAGGGTGGCAACCGCGCCGATCGCATTGGAGATATCGCCGGTCTTATTGCCCACCACGGCCTGGGCGATACCCGCGGCCAGGGCCTCGGTGGTGACATCGATCAGGCGGCGGTCCTCGGGACGCTCGGTGCCCACGATCACGCTGAGGGCCGAATCCGAGACCCAACCATTAACGCTCGCGGCGAAGTCCACGGTGAGTAGGTCGCCATCGGCGAGCGTATAGTCGTGCGGCAGCCCGTGCAGCACGGCGTCGTTCACGGAGGTGCACAGCACCTTGCCAAACGGGCTCGCGCCAAACGAGGGGTGATAGTCGATATAGCAGGACTCGGCACCGCGGTCGCGGATCATCTTATGCGCGAGCTCGTCCAGCTCCAGGAGGTTCACCCCCACGGCGGCCTTCTCGCGCAGCGCGCTCAGGACCTCGGCCACAAAGACTCCGGCCGGACGCATCTCGTCGATCTCGGCGGGTGTTCTCAGTTCAATCATGTGTTCCATTCTCGCAGTGCGGGCCGGGATCGGAAAACCCCGGGCCGCGGTTAGATCATTGCGCTACTCGCGCGGCCCGCCGGGACGTGGGTCTCCACGGCATCGGCGGCGCGGCGCAGCGCCCGGATCCCGGCCGTGAGGGTATCCGGGGAATAGCCAAAGGGGAGGCGCAGGTGGTGGTCAAAGCCGCCGTCGGTGCCGAAGCGGGTTCCGGGCACAATCGCGAGGCCCTCGGCGCGCGCGGCCACGGCCAGCGCGAGGGTCGAGACGCCCCCGGTATGCTGCCATAGCGACATTCCGCCGTTCACCACGTGGGGGCTCCACTCGGGGAAGTGCTCGGCGAGCAGCCCAAGCAGGTGATCGCGGTTCTGGCGCAGCTGGGCGCGGCGGAAGCCCACCATGACCTCGGTATCGCGCAGCGCCAGCGTACCCACGATCTGTTCCATGATCGCGGTGCCCAGGTCCACGCCCGAGCGCACGGCGAGTACCCGCTCGACCACTGTGCGCGGCGCGCGGATCCAGCCGATCCGCAGCCCACCCCAGGCGACCTTACCCAGCGAGCCGAGCGTCACGATGCCCGGGCCGTGGCCCGCGAGGGGCGAGCGATCGCCGCGGTCGATATCCAGCCAGGCGGTGGTCTCATCGGCGATGAGCGTGGTGCCGCGGCGCGCGGTGGCCTGGGCGAGCCGGGCCCGATCGGTCTCGCTCAGGCTGCGCCCGGTGGGGTTATGAAAATCGGGCATCACATAGGCGAGTGCGGGGGTATGTCGGCGCATGATCTCCTCGGCCGCCTCGATATCCCAGCCGTGCGGGTCGATCGGGGAGGAGACGATGCGGGCACCGGCCCCGGAGAGGGTATCAAAGGCGTGGGGATAGCTGGGGTGTTCGATCAGCGCGCGATCGCCCGGGCGCAACAGGGCGCGCGTCACGAGGTGCAGGGCGTGCTGGGCGCCGCTGGTCACGATGATCTGTTCGGGATCGGTGGCCAGGCCGCGGCCCGTATAGTGGTCGGCGATGGCCTCGCGCAGCATGGGCAGGCCGCGGGTGTCATAGCCGGAATCGGTGATCTCCCCGGGCAGGATTTCGAGGGCCCGCCGGTAATAATCCATGACGCCGGGATGGGCCTCGAAGCTGGCCTTGCGGAAATCGATCAGGGCGGGGGAGACGAGGTCGGCGCGGCCGCGCGAGCCCTCGGGCAGCCGCAGCCGACTCCCGGATCCGCGCACGCTCTCCAGGTATTCGCGCTCACGCAGCAGGCCATAGGCCGCCGCCACGGTATTGCGGCTCAGCTCCAGGCGGCCGCATAACTCGCGTTCAGCGGGCAGGCGGGTGCCCACGGGCAGGCGGCCGTCCAAGACCAGGAGGCGCAGGCGTTCGGCCAGCGCGCGATAGGCGGGAAGATCGTCGCGGCGCCATTCGCCGAGCTCGCGGAGCAGGCGCGCGGGGGTCACCGTGGAGGTTGGAGCCATCATCATTGGGCCACTTTATCAAAAGTGGCTCTATAAAAGGGGGCCAATCTCGGGCCTAATGATACGGGTGCGGTGTGCCGGAGTGTCCGGAGATTCCCGCCGCAGAGAAATGGACCACCCCGATGTATTTCCTCACCAGCCCCCGGCTTGGTATTCGCTCCGCCCGCCTCGCGATCGGACTGTTCTTTTATGGCGTGGCCCTCGCGCTTTTTGTGCGCGCGGGCCTGGGGGTATCCCCGTGGGACGTCCTCGCGCAGGGCGTGGCGCGGCATACCGGGCTCAGTTTCGGGTTGAGTGTGCTGGCGATCAGCCTCGTGATCATGTTGATCTGGATTCCGTTGCGCCAGCGCCCCGGGGTGGGCACCGTAATTAACGCGATCTCGGTGGGCCCGGTGGCCGATCTGATCCTGACCGTGCTGCCGGCACCCACGCATCTTGCCGTGCAGATCGGCTATTTTATAACCGCCATGCTCATCCTGGCCTTTTCCACGGCCCTCTATATCGGGGCGGGGATGGGCCCGGGGCCGCGCGATGGCCTGATGACAGGCTTCACGGGCCTGACCGGTGCGCCGGTCTGGGTGGTGCGCGGCACCATCGAGATCATTGCCGCCCTGGGCGGCTGGTTTATGGGCGGCGGCCTCGGAATTGGCACCGTGATCTT
The DNA here is from genome assembly GCF_020424085.1 of Mycetocola spongiae. Classification (NCBI taxonomy): domain Bacteria; kingdom Bacillati; phylum Actinomycetota; class Actinomycetes; order Micrococcales; family Microbacteriaceae; genus Mycetocola; species Mycetocola spongiae. The sequence goes on from NZ_CP080203.1 coordinate 67,165, forward strand.
TGCGCTGGGTATCGGCCCGATGATCCAGTGGGCGCTGCGCGTATGCCGGGTACGCCTGGTCGGTGGGCGCGTGGTGACCTCGGATGCCGAGATCGGCGAGGCCCGGGCCACGGTGCGCCGTGGGCGAAATCATCCCGAAGATGGACGTTCGCCCGATGCGCCGGAGCCCCTCAACGCCTAGGCTGGAGTCATGCCGATACGCCGGATCTTCCTACGCTGGATGTTTATTGCCGTGGTGGTACTCCCACTCTGGCCCCTGCTGGGCTGGGCAATTTTTGACGGCGGCGGTGGCGGTTGGGATTTCCTGGGCCTCATGGTCGCGATGCCCGTCCTCTTTTTTGTGCTGCTGATCGTGGCCCTGCTGTTTTATGGGCGGGCAAATGTGCGGCGCAATCGCGCGCTGGAATGGGCCGATGTGGGCGTGCTCGCGGTCTGGCATGCAGCCATCATCGGGTTTGGCTTTTTTGGCCCCACCATGGCCCTCTTTGCGGGGCTCGGGGTCATCGCGGGGCTGGGTGCGCTGTGGTACGGACTGTGGCGCATCGTGCGCGAGGCCGCCGTGCGCAACCGCGAAACCCTCGCCGAGTTTGAGCGCCTGGCCAATGCCTCGCGCGGCAATCCTCCGCCGCGCTTTGATGACGACGGCGACGTCATCATCATCGAGGAGCGTCGCCCCTCCTAGGGTGTGCCCATTCCTTTTGGTCCGCGCCGTGTTTTCGTGACATAATAATCCCTTGTGCCGCGGCCAATCTCTGCCACAGGGGAGCCGGCGACTACGCGGGCACACAAACTTTAGTTCAAAATCCTATTTCGTAGTCGACCTGTGGCGGGTACAGAGAGCGAAACAACATGCATAACCTCGACGCAGTCGATGCAGCATCACTCAAGTCGGGTCTTCCCGACTTCCGCCCCGGTGACACCGTTAAGGTTCACGTAAACATCATCGAGGGCACCCGCTCCCGTGTACAGGTCTTCCAGGGCGTCGTTATCCGTCGCCAGGGAGACAGCGTCCGCGAGACCTTCACCGTTCGTAAGGTGAGCTTCCAGATCGGTGTCGAGCGTACCTTCCCGGTTCACTCCCCGGTCATCGAGCAGATCGAGATCGTCACCCGCGGTGACGTTCGTCGTGCGAAGCTCTACTACCTGCGCGAACTGCGCGGTAAGAAGGCGAAGATCAAGGAGAAGCGCGACTTCTAAGTCCCGCTTCCGCATTTTCGGCAAGCCGCCGGGAAACGAGCTCCCCACCACAGTATGCTGGTGGGGAGCTCGGGCGGTTAAATGACGGATAATGCAGTTACGGGGGAATCCCTCCCCCTTCGGAGCCGGAATCGTCCGGCAAAAAAACGCGGTGGATGGTATTTCCTGCGCGATATTGTGGTCATCCTCTTTATCGCCATTCTGGCCTCCTTCCTCGTGAAGACCTTCCTGGTGCGTTCGTTTTATATCCCCTCGGGTTCGATGGAAAACACGCTTCAGGTCAACGACCGCATCCTGGTGAACGAGCTGGTTCCCAATCTGGTGAGCATAAAGCACGGCGATGTGGTGGTATTCCGGGATCCGGGCGGCTGGCTGCCCGTGAGTCCCAAGGTTTCCAAGGCCCCGCTCGCGGAGGCGGGCGACTGGCTGCTGTCCCTCGTGGGGCTGAGCTCGCCGGATAATAATGACCACCTCATTAAGCGGGTGATCGGCCTGCCCGGAGACGTGGTGGAGTGCTGTAACGCGCTGGGCCAGCTCACCGTAAACGGCGTGCCGCTGGATGAACCCTATGTGAAGCTGCCCCCGGGCACGCAGAGCGTATCCGCGGTGAACTTTAAGCAGACCGTGCCCGAGGGCATGCTCTGGGTCATGGGCGATAACCGCTATGACTCCAAGGACTCCCGCTATAACCTCGAGGGTCCCACCAAGGGCTTTGTGCCGATCAAAAACGTGGTGGGTCGCGCGTTTGTGATCAGCTGGCCGATGGACCGCTGGAGCGGCCTCGGCAATTATCCCGAGGTATTCCGCGGTGTGGAACGGGATTCCGAGTAACCGTGGCCGTGAGTGATCCCACCGCCGAGGTGGAGCTGTCCCTGCTGTCCGGGGGAGCGCGGCTGGTGATCGGCTGCGATGAGGTGGGCCGTGGTGCCGTGGCCGGCCCCGTGGCCGTGGGCATGGCCGGTTATTATGCCGGGCTCGGCGAGCATCCCGCGGGCCTGCGCGATTCCAAACTGGTAAGCGAGAAGAAGCGCGCCCTGCTCGACCCGCTTGTGCGCGAATGGGCCCCCTATACCGCGGTGGGCATGGCCTCGGCCGCGGAGGTGGATGAGCTGGGCATCGTTCCGGCGCTTGCGCTCGCGGGGAAACGCGCGCTCGCGAGGCTGCATGAGGCGGGGGCGGATATCGCCGGCAGCATCATCCTGCTGGACGGCTCGCATGACTGGCTCAGCCCGGCGCTCACCCACCCGCTGGATGTGCGCACGCGCGTAAAGGCCGACCGCGACTGTGTCTCGGTGGCGGCCGCGTCGATCGTGGCGAAGGTGGAACGCGATACCCTCATGTGCGCGCGCGATCTGGAGTTTCCCGGCTATGGCTGGGCAAAAAATAAGGGCTATGGCGCACCGACGCACCTCGCGGCGGTCACCGAACTGGGGCTCAGCCCGGAACACCGCAAAACGTGGCTCACCGCCTACGTCTAAGATGGAGACACCATGGAAGATGACGAGATCGAGGACTACGACCGTGAGGTCGAACTCGCGCTGTACCGGGAGTACCGCGATGTTGTGTCCCAGTTTAAATATGTAATTGAAACAGAGCGTCGCTTTTATCTGGCAAACGAGGTAAACCTCGTGCGTCAGGACACCGAGCACGACTTTTATTTTGAGATCACGATGAACGATGTCTGGGTCTGGGACGTATACCGTTCCGACCGCTTTGTGAAGTCGGTTCGTGTGCTCACGTTTAAGGATGTGAACGTCGAGGAGCTGAACGCCCGCGATTTTGAACTTCCCAAGGACCTCTCGCTGGATAAATAGCGCGAGGCCCACCCGCTGGTGCCCGCCACGAGTCTCCCCGGAGACCCGCGGCGGGCACCGTCTTTTTTGCGGGGACTCCTCCGCGCCGGGCTAGGGCAGGATCAGCAGGGCGCCGAGGGAGAGTGCGGCCACGAGGGTCCAGGACAGCATCGCGAGGGCAAAGGCGCGGCCCCCTCCGCGCAGCAGCTCCCGCACCCGCACCCCGGCGCCGAGCGCAAAGAGCGCGGCGGCCAGCAGCCACTCCTGGGCCTCGGCCGCGATATCCAGGGCGAGGTCGGGAACCAGGCCAAAGCTGCGCAGGGCCACGGCCAGCAGGAAGCCGGCCACAAAGAGCGGCACGATCGGCGGCAGCTTGGTGGTGATCTCCTCGCCCGCGGCGCGGCTGCGCGAGCGCATCACGAGGGTTGTGGCGGTGACCATCGGCGCGAGCATGAGGACGCGCGTGAGCTTGACCACCACGGCCACGGCCAGGGCGGTGGCCCCGGCTGTTTGCGCGGTGGCGACCACCTGGCCCACATCGTGCACGCTGGCACCCACCCAGAAGCCAAAATCGGCGGGGCTGAGCCCGAGCGGGCGGGCCAGGAGCGGCAGCACGGCGATGGCGAGGGTGCCACACAGCGTGACCATCGCGATGGGGGTCGCGGAATCGCGCGATTTGGAGCCCGCGGCGGCGCTCATTGCCCCGATTGCGGAGGCCCCGCAGATGGAGAATCCGGCGGCCATGAGCAGCGGCTGATCGCCCGGGAGCCCGAGGGCGCGGCCCGCATAGAGCGTGCCGATGAAGGTGAGGATGACGATGCCGATCACCACGAGGAGCGTGGGCCAGCCGAGGTTGGCCACATCCACGATGCTGAGCTTGAGGCCGAGCAGGACGATTCCGAGGCGCATGAATTTTTTGCTGGAGAACCCGATTCCCGGGGCGAGGATGCCGTCGAGGAAGCGCGCGCCGGCCGGAATATTGGCGGCGATGATGCCCAGAGCCACCGCCGCGGTGAGGGTGGGAACGGCGGGAATCGCGAGGTGGAGCAGGTGCGCGAGGGCGGCGGCGATCGCGGCCGCGAGGATTCCGGGAAGCAGTTTATGCACGAGGGGTTCCGTCGGTTGGGTGGTGAACGATGCGGGGGCCTCGGATTTTGGCCTCAACCTACGTTATCCGTCCCCGGGCGGGAGGCCGCGCATTGCGGCGGTGTGGGGATGATCGGTGGGGTGATCGACGGCGGGGTCATTGCCGGTGGGGTGATCATCCCCAGGGAATGGGCCGGGGGAAAAGTTATCCCCAGATATGAGACGGGCGGTGCGCGGAGAGGGGATGGGGATCAGGATAGAAGCAGGTGAGGAGGCCAGGATGCATAATTCCGAGTGGGGTGAGCTGGGCGAGGCCATTGCCGTGAGTTTTTTGCGGCGGCGTCATTTCCGGATTCTTGCGCGCAATTGGCGCTGCCGCTTTGGCGAGGTAGACATCATTGCGCGGGATCCGCGGGGTGTCATTGCCGTGGTCGAGGTGAAGACGCGGCGTTCCCTGGTCGCGGGGCATCCCGCGGAGGCCGTGACCGCGCGGAAGCTCGCGCGCCTGGAGGTGCTGGCGGGGGAGTGGCGTCGGGTGCAGCGCGCCGCGCAACCGCCGCTGCGTATCGATGTCGTTTCCGTGCTGTTAAGCCCGCGCGATCCGCCGCAGATCGAGCATTTTCGCGGGGTGCAGCCGTGAGCGTGGGGCGCACCTGGGCGGTGGCACTGGTGGGGATCGAGGGTGAGCTCGTGGAGGTCGAGGCCGATATCAGCCAGAGCCTGCCGCGCCTGGTCATTATAGGGCTGGTCGATCGTTCCCTGGGCGAGGCCGAGGGGCGGGTGCGCCTGGCCGCCTCCAATTCCGGGTGCCGGCTGCCCACCGGGCGCATCACGGTGAATCTCTCTCCCGCGAGCCGGCCCAAGGCCGGTTCGGGGTTTGACCTGGCCATTGCCCTCGCCTGTCTTGCGGCCGATGCGCGGGTATCCGCGTCCTCGGTAGATGGCGTGGTGCATATCGGTGAGCTGGGGCTCGACGGCCGGTTGCGCCCCACGGTGGGGGTGCTGCCCGCGGTTATGTCGGCCTGTCGCGCGGGCCGCACCACCATCATGGTCCCGGAGGCCAATCGTGCCGAGGCCGAGCTAGTGCCGGAGGCGCGGGTGATTGCCGTGGGCTCCCTGCGGGAGGCCGCGCTGTGGCACGGTGCCGAGCTGCGCCCGCCCGAGGAGGAGGAGCCGGCCGCAGGCGCCGCGGCGCGGGAGCGCGAGGCGGAGGCGGTCCCGGGGGCGGCGGGTCCGGAGCGGTCCGCACCCGAGGCGCCGCCGCCGGATATCGCCGATGTGCTGGGCCAAGACGACGCCCTCGAATCGCTGATCGTGGCGGCCGCGGGTGGGCATCATCTGGCGCTGGTGGGCCCGCCCGGTGCCGGTAAGTCGATGCTCGCGGCGCGCCTGCCCGGGCTGCTCCCCGATCTTTCGGTGGGTGACGCCCTGGAGGTGGCCGCGGTGCACTCTCTGGCGGGCATCACCCTCGGGCGGGTGGTCTCGCGGCGCCCGCCGTGGGAGGCCCCGCATCACAGCGCCACGGCCGCCGCCATTATCGGGGGCGGGAGTGGGCTGATCCGCCCGGGTGCCGCGGCCCGCGCCGTGCACGGTGTGCTCTTCCTCGACGAGGCCGCGGAGTTCACCGCGCATGTGCTTGATGCCCTGAGGCAGCCGATCGAGGACGGCCGCATCGTCATTCACCGCGCGGTGGGTGTGGCCACCTTCCCGGGCTCCTTCCAGCTGGTGCTGGCGTCCAATCCCTGCCCGTGCGGCCGCTTTGGTGAGCCCGACCACAGCTGCACGTGCCCGGCGCAGGCCATCCGAAAATATCAGGCCCGCATCTCCGGGCCGCTACTCGACCGGGTAGATATTCGCATCCGGGTGCGCCCGCTCTCCCTCACCGCCCTTCGCCTCGCCCGGGAGCCGCACCCGCGTGAGCATACGCTTGAGGCCCGGGAGCGGGTGGGGGAGGCCCGCGCGCGCTGCCGGCATCGCCTGCGCGATACCCGCTGGCATACAAACGCCCAGGTGCCCGGCGCGTGGCTGCGTTCGCCCGGGCAGGCGCTTCCGCTTCCCTCGGTGCAGGTGCTAGACGAGGCGCTGGGTCGCGGCAGGCTCAGCATGCGTGGTTATGATCGCGTCCTCCGCATGTCCTGGACCCTCGCCGATCTTGCGGGTGCCCCGCGCCCCACGGCCGCGCATATCGCCCGCGCCCTTTATCTCCGGGAAGGAACCACATTATGACCCCAAACGCGCTTTTTGGCCTGCCCCTCGACGTCATCCGGGCGGCGATCCTCGGGGTGCGCCCCGATGGCCTCGACCGGGAACGCGCGCTCTCCAAGCCTGCCAACGCCGCGCCGGGCGGCTCCCTCCCGGAAGTCTGTGCGCGGGGCCATATCGGGTCCGCGCCCTCTCTGCCGGGAGGCGCGTCCCCCGGTGCCGCGTCCGCAGACGGGTCCGATCCGGCCGAGCAGGCGGCCGAGCAGCCTCCCGCGCGGGCCCCCGCCGCTCCGTGCCTTCCCGAATCGGCCCCGGCTTCGCCCGTTCCCGGGGCCCGGCCCGCTTCCGGGGGCGAGGCTGGGGTGGAATCCGCGTCCGAACCGGCCCCCGGCGCGGGGGAAGGCGGGGTCGGCGGGGCGGCGCGGGTGTCCGAGTCCCGGGCCCATCCCGCTCCCGAAGCGCCCCCGGCGCCCGGGCGGGGGCGGGGGCGGCGCGCTGGCCCCGGTGCCGAGCCTGACCCCGCCTCCCCGGCCTTTCGCGCGTTCCTGGAGCAGGCATTTGCCCACGCCGCCTGGTCCACCTTTGTCGAGCCCGGAGACGGCGTCGCGGGGATGCTCTTGCTGAGCCTGGGCGCCCCCACCGCTCTGCGTGCGGTGCTAAACGAATGGCCGGCGGCCCGCACAGCCTCCCTCATCCGCGAGCAGGGGGTGGAGGGCATCGACCCCGAGGGGCTGATCCGCGTCCTGGAACAGGCCGAGGCCCGGTGGCGCCCCCGAATTGCCGCGCAACCGGTATTCCGCGCCCTCGAGGCCGCGCGCCGCAGCGGCGTCCGCCTGCTCCTGCCCCAAGACCCGGAGTGGCCGGTCGGCGTGGACGATCTAGGGCATCACGCCCCCGTGGCGCTCTGGGCCCGCGGCGGTGCCGGGGCCCTGGCCGCCGCTGAACACTCGGTCTCGCTGGTCGGGGCCCGCGCCTCCACCCGCTATGGCGAGGAGGTCACGATGGAGATCACCGCGGGCCTGGTTGAACGCGGTTTTTCCATCGTCTCGGGGGCGGCATATGGCATCGACGGCATCGCCCATCGCGCCTGCCTGGCCAATCACGGGCACACCATCGCGGTGCTCGCCGGGGGCGTAGACCGCCCCTATCCCAGCGGGCATGCTCACCTCATCTCGCGCATCGCCCGGGAGGGGCTCATTATCTCCGAGATTCCCTGCGGGGGCGCGCCCACCAAATGGCGTTTTTTGCAACGCAACCGGCTGATCGCGGCGCTGGGCCAGGCCACCATCGTGCTGGAGGCCGGGTGGCGTTCGGGTTCCCTCAATACCGCGGCTCATGCGGCCACGCTTGGTCGTCCGCTGGGCGCCGTCCCCGGCCCGGTCACCTCCGCCACCTCCGCGGGCTGTCATCGGCTCCTGAGGGAATACGCGGCACAGGTGGTCATCGATGCCGATACCGCCGCCGAGCTCATCGCGCCCCTCAACCATCTCCCGGGCGGGGCCGCCGGCGCGGCCGCAACCCCGCCGGGGTCCTCCGCGGCAGGCGAGCGCCCTGCGCCCCCGGCGGCCCCCACCCAACCGCGCCGGGCGCACCCCGCGCCCACGGAGAGACAGCGGGGCGAGCCCGCCGCGGAGCGCACGGAGAGGCAGCGGGGCGAGCCCGCCCCGGAGCGCATAACCTCCCGCCCACGCTATCCGGATAGCCGACATCCGCCTGGGCGTCGCATCGTCCCCGAACGCTCCCCCGGGAGGGGCGTGTCCTCACCCGCGCGGGAGCGGTGCGCCCCGGGCCCGGGTGTGCGTGGCGGGCTCGCGAGCGAGCGCGGGTTCACCGCGCCTCCGCGGCCCGGCGCGGGTGCCCCGCCAAGGGGGAGTTCTCTGCCGGGCGTGGGTGCTCCGTCGAGGGGGAGTTCTCTGCCAGGGGCGGGTGCTCCGTCGAGGGGGAACTCCCTGCCCGCCGAGGCCGAGGACATGGCACTCACCTCCGCCCCCGCGCCCCAAGACGCCCCCGATTCCCTCGCCGCCGAGCCGCTATTTGAGCTGCCTCCGGAGCCCATCCCCACCGACTATTCAGGCTTTAACCTCTCCGGCGAGGGTCCGGACGCGAGTGGTGCTCGGGACACCGCCAGGCGTGGCAATATCCGAGGCGCTCCCGGAGACGTTACCCCCGCTGCAGGGGGAGCGCGGGCCACATCCCGCGGCGCCCCGGAGGAGACGCGGGATGCCCCACTGCGGGGTCCCGGAGCCGGGCGGCGGGGCCGGCCCACCCGCGAGGGCCGCCGCGGTGCGCCCCCATTCGGTGCGGACGGCGAGCCGTTGCGGGATACCGAGGAACTGCGTCGGATGCGGGATGCCCTGAGTTATCGCCAGGCCAAGAGCGTGACGATGTTGGCCGCCGAAGCCGGCCTCTCCCTGCATACGGCGCGCGCGGCCCTGGGGCTTCTGGCGCTTTATGGCGAGGCGGCCGATAACGGCGAGGGGTGGCGGCTCCTGCGTGGGCGCGCCGCCGGCTAGCGGGCGCACTATATGTCAGAGTTAACGGATGAAAATCGTTCGAGCCGTCGAGGAATACCTGGACTATCTCGCGCGTGATCGCAATTATTCCCCGGCCACCGTCACCGCCTATGACTCCGATCTGACCAACCTGGCCCGGTTTCTTGCGGGCCGGGGGGTGGATGCCGTGGAGGGGGTGACCCTGGAGAACCTGCGCGACTGGCTCTGGGAGCTTTCGGGTCAGGGGCTCTCCGCGGCGAGCCTCGCCCGGCGCGCCGCGGCCGCGCGCGGCTGGGGGGCGTGGATGGAGCGTGAGGGCCTTATTCTGTCCGATACCGCTGCCCGGCTGAAATCCCCGCGGGTGGGTCGCACCCTTCCGCATGTTGCGCAGGCGGAGGCGCTGGATGCAGCGCTCGAGGCCCTGCGTTGGGGTGCCGCCGACTCGGGGGATCCGCGCATGCTGCGCGATAGTGCCCTGGTGGAGGTTCTATATGCCACGGGTATTCGTGTTGCGGAGCTGTGTGGACTCGACCGGGGCGATATTGATCTCGATCGTTTAACCCTGCGGGTGCTGGGTAAGGGCGCGAAGGAGCGGGTGGTTCCGTTTGGGGTGCCCGCCCGGGATGCGCTGACCGCCTATCTCACCCGCGGGCGCCCGGCGCTTCGTGGCGAGGGGGCCTCCGCGGGCGATGCCGTGTTCCTTGGTGCTCGCGGCGGCAGGCTCGGCTCGCGCAGCGCCTATTCGATTGTGGATCGTGTGCTGGGAAATATTCCCGGCTTCACCGGGGGCGGCCCCCATACCCTGCGGCATAGCGCGGCCACCCATCTGCTGGATGGTGGAGCCGATCTTCGTTCGGTGCAGGAACTTCTGGGACATGCATCCCTGGGCACCACTCAGATCTATACCCATGTTTCCGCGGAGCGTCTGAAGGAGAGCTACCGCACCGCCCACCCGCGCGCCTGACGCGCGCCCCGCGGCATCCCCACCGGCATCAACAGCGCAGCGGAATTATCTTCGGCACGTAATCGGTACGGTCGCCCTGCGGCCCTGCGGCCCTGCGGCCCTGCGGCCCTGCGGCCCTGCGGCCCTGCGGCCCTGCGGCCCTGCGGCCCTGCGGCCCTGCGGCCCTGCGGCCCTGCGGCCCTGCGGCCCTGCGGCCCTGCGGCCCTGCGGCCCTGCAAGGCTGGTGGCGGCAGGCTGTGTGCCTGTGTATCTGCCGGGGTGCGGTATCGCCGGGTTAAACGCCGACTGCCCGCCGAGGTAGGGTGGCGGGCAGTCTGTTGCGGTGGTGCAGGAGGCCGTGCACATGAAGCGCGAATAAACCGTTCGAGTGAAACGGTGATAAATCCACTACCGGGCGATAGCTGAACCTGGATTTATTTCACGTTTCACAATTTAGCGAACAGAATTAGGTTAGGCAACCCTTAATGCAAATTTTTTGGTTTCGTGAAGGAAATGGTCGGCCGGTGGGGTTCGCGAGCCTCGGGTTTTATGGGGGTGGGAGGAGCACGATGCGGGCGGGGGTTCCAAAATAGAGCCGGGGGTTTATATACTCCTCGCCGCTGCGTAGGCCGATATAGAGGCACCGTTCCGAGCATTGGCCGCCGGTGGATACGACGCCGAGGAGCTGTCCGCGGCGTACCGGTTCGCCCTCGGTGAGGGGAGAGTCGAGTGGTTCGTAGCTGCTGCGCAGGTCGCCCGGATGGCTGATGGTGAGAACGGGGCGGTCGACCACAAATCCGGAGAATGCCACCGTGCCATCGGCGGGGGCAAAAACCGGGGTTCCCGGGGTGGCCTCCAGGTTGAGCCCCCGATGGCCCGGGCCCCACGGGGTGAGGGGCGCGGAAAACTCGCGGAGTACACGCGGGGGTGGATCGAGTGGCCAGGGCCAGCGCGTGCCCGCGTGGCCTGCGCCCGTGTGTATGCCTGTTATGCCCGGCTTATGTGCTTTGCCCGGTGTTCCTGGTATGCCCGTTCTACCTGACGTGCCCGGAGTCCCCGCTATGCCGGTTGTGCCTGGTGTGCCGGTTGTGCCTGGTATGCGTGTTGTGCCCGGCGTGCCCGGTGATTTGGTGAGGGACGTGGAGCCTTGTGTATAAGGGAGGGAGAAATCGGTGAACCAGGAGGATCCGAGGGTCGGGCACAAAACGGGGGAGGCGATTGCCTGCGGGGGTGGTGGTGTCGCATCTGATGTGGCCGAACGGAATATGACCCGGGAAGACGACAGGGCGCGGGGGAGCCCGGAGGCGCGCGGGAAGGGTCTGGCGGGGAGGACATTCACGAGGCATGGTGCCGCGACGTGCCGTGGGGGTGCGCCGAGTTGTGGGGCCGTTCCGAGGTATGGAGCCGGACCGAGTCGTGGAGCCGATCCGCGGTGTGGAGCCGCGCTGAAGTATGGAACCGAACCTAAGTGTGGAGCCGGACTGAGTCGTGGCGCTGGGCCAAAGGGTGAGGCTGTTCCGACGTATGGAACCGAACCGAGGTGTGGAACTGGGCCAAAGCGTGAGGCCTCTCCGAGGTGTGGAACCGGACCGAGGCGTGGCGCAAGTGAAAGCCGTTTGGTATCCGTGCTGTTGCTGTTGCTGTTGCTGTTGCTGCTGTTGCTGTTGCTGCTGTTGCTGATGTTGCTGATGTTGCTGCGGGATGGGGGAGTGGTGCCCTCGGAACCCTCCTGGGGTGCGAGGACGGGCGAGACCTGGGGGCCGCCGATGGTCACCACCCACGGGAGCACGGCGAGGAGGATTAGGGCCGTGAGTGCGCGTCGGCGGTGCCCGGGTGAGAGGCGATGCGTCCCGGAGCGGGCGTGCAATGCCGGGGTGGGCCGTGAGCCGAGGCCGCTGGGCAGGCCCTGTGGGAGGCCGTCATCGCCGCCCGGGCGCTGACTCTGGACCGAGGCCACGTCAACGAGCCTGCGCCCGCCTCTGTGTACGCCTCCGCACCCACCCCCGTGTACGCCTTCGCACCCGCCTCTGTGTCCGACTTCGCGCCCGTCTCCGTGCCGATGGCTCCCGCCCCGCCCGCGGGGCACGCCCCACACCCGCGGGGTTTCGGGTAGTGAGCGCCAACCGAGGGATCCCCGGCGGTGCGCGCTCGCCGTGTGCTCGGGGTAGCCGCGGGGGAGCGATGGGGGCCTCGGGCACCGTGGGCCGACGGCGAGGATGCCGGGCCGCTCGCCGCGAGCCTGTACGCCGCGGCGGAGCCCCCAACGCGCGCGCCACCGCCGCCACGCGGATCGCCGCCACGGCCCCGGGAAAACCTGCATTGTGTTCTTCATGATTCCATCCTGCGTTTTCCCCCGAAAACTGGCGGATCCGTCCCCGTTATTGTGGAAAACCGCCCGGACGGGCAGGCCTGTGGACGGTGCGCGGTAGCGCGATCCTGCTAGGATTGCTGGAGCGTCCCGTGTATCGGGGCGACTACGCGTGTCCGGAACATGCACATCCCCCATCGGTCACCCTCCTCGGAGGGTCTGTGGGGCTGTGTCGGGCACCAGGCCCTGGCGTCATCCGATGCCGGGGAAAACCGAGAAAAGGAGTACGGCCATGGCCGTCGTAACTATTCGCCAGCTGCTCGACAGCGGCGTACACTTCGGGCACCAGACCCGCCGCTGGAACCCGAAGATGAAGCGTTTCATCTTCACCGAGCGCTCCGGCATCTACATCATTGACCTGCAGCAGTCGCTGGGTTACATCGATAAGGCCTATGACTTCGTCAAGGAGACCGTCGCTCACGGTGGAACCATCCTCTTTGTGGGAACCAAGAAGCAGGCCCAGGAGTCCATCGCCGAGCAGGCTACCCGCGTGGGCCAGCCCTACGTGAACCAGCGCTGGCTGGGTGGTCTTCTGACCAACTTCAACACCGTCTCCAAGCGTCTTGCACGCATGAAGGAGCTCGAGGAGCTGGACTTCGAAGACACCGCTAAGTCGGGCTTCACCAAGAAGGAAATGCTCATCAAGAAGCGCGAGCTGGACAAGCTCCACAAGTCGCTCGGTGGTATCCGCAACCTCACCAAGACCCCTTCGGCTCTGTGGGTTGTTGACACCAAGAAGGAGCACCTCGCCATTGACGAGGCTCGCAAGCTTGGTATCCCCGTTATCGGTATCCTCGACACCAACTGTGACCCCGACGAGGTCGCCTACCCCATCCCGGGTAACGACGACGCCATCCGCTCGGTCAGCCTGCTGACCCGCGTGATCGCCGACGCCGCAGCCGAGGGCCTCATCCAGCGTCACCAGAAGCCCGCCGAGGGCCAGGCAGCAGCCGAGCCCCTCGCCGCCTGGGAGCAGGAACTGCTCGCCGGCGATAAGGCCGAGGTTGTTGTTGAGGAGACCGTCGTTGTTGAGGCTCCCGCAGCCGAGGAAGCCGCCGCTCCCGAAGCTGCCGCCGAAGAAACCAAGTAACACCTACCATCGAGGGGTTGTAAAAAATGGCTAATTTCAGCATTGCTGACCTGAAGGCCCTCCGTGAGGCCCTGGGTACCGGCATGGTCGATACCAAGAAGGCACTCGAGGAGGCCGGCGGAGACGTCGAGAAGGCCACCGAGATCCTGCGTCTTAAGGGAGCAAAGGGTAACGCTAAGCGTGCCGACCGCTCCACCAGCGAGGGCCTCGTTGCCGCCAAGACCGTGGGCAACGTCACCACCCTGATCGAGCTCGCCTGCGAGACCGACTTTGTTGCCAAGAACGAGCGCTTCGGCAAGCTCGCCGAGCAGGTTCTGGACGCGGTTGCCGCTGCCGGCGCCGACTCGGTGGACTCCGCCCTGGCCGCCTCGGCCGGCGAGAAGAGTGTTGCCGACCTCATCAGCGATGAGGCCGCCATCATCGGTGAGAAGATCGAGCTGCGCAACGTGGGAGCCCTCCAGGCCGACGCGTTCGAGGTTTATCTTCACCGCACCAGCAAGGACCTGCCCCCGCAGGTTGGTGTAGTCGTCGGTTATTCCGGAGACGACGCCGAGACCGCTCGCTCGATCGCGCAGCACATCTCCTTCGCGAACCCGGAGTTCCTCGCTCGCGAGGATGTTCCCGCGGAGCTCGTGGAGAAGGAGCGCAACATCGTTGAGGAGATCAGCCGCGGCGAGGGTAAGCCCGAGGCCGCACTGCCGAAGATCATCGAGGGTCGTCTGACCTCGTTCTTCAAGCAGGTTGCTCTCCTGGAGCAGGACTACGCCAAGGACAATAAGCAGCAGGTTGGAAAGGTCGCGTCCGACGCCGGCCTGACCATCACCGGCTTCCTGCGGTTCAAGGTCGGAGCCTAGGCTCTTATAAAGGGAGTCCGGATTGCATTTGCGATCCGGGCTCCCTTTTCCATGTCGCCACCCGGGGTGCGACCGACTACCCTGGACACAGAACTTGAGAACGAAAGGGAACACACCATGGCTCCGAGCGAAAAACGACGCGTCCTTCTGAAACTGTCGGGCGAGGCATTTGGTGGGGGTTCCCTCGGGGTGAACCCCGATGTGGTCAGCGCCATCGCCAAGGAAATTGCCGAGGCGGCCAAGACCGTGGAGATCGCAATCGTTGTCGGAGGGGGAAACTTCTTCCGCGGCGCCGAGCTCTCCCAGCGCGGCATGGACCGCGGCCGTGCCGACTATATGGGCATGCTGGGCACCGTGATGAACGCCCTCGCCCTGCAGGACTTCCTGGAGCAGGCCGGCGCATCCACCCGCGTGCAGTCGGCCATCGCCATGACCCAGGTGGCCGAGCAGTATATTCCCCGTCGCGCCGAGCGCCACATGGAAAAGGGCCGCGTCATCATCTTTGGTGCCGGTGCCGGTCTGCCCTATTTCTCCACCGATACCGTGGCCGCCCAGCGCGCCCTGGAGATCGAGGCCGATGTGGTTTTGGTCGCCAAGAACGGCGTGGACGGCGTTTATACCGCCGACCCGCGCCTGGATGCCACCGCCACGCGCATCGATGAGATCACGTATCAGGAGGCCCTGCAGCGCGGCCTTAAGGTTGTGGACTCCACCTCCTTTAGCCTGTGCATGGACAACGGCATGCCGATGCGTGTCTTCGGAATGGAGCCCTCGGGCAACGTCACCCGCGCGATCCTCGGCGAGGAAATCGGAACACTCGTTCGCAACTAATCCGGGGGATGACACGCGTAGGTGTCTCGCCCGATAGAATGAACCCAGATTTGTGAAATATTAAGGAGTCCCCGTGATCGCGGAAGTACTGTCCGACACCGGCGTCCGTATGGACAAGGCCGTGGAGGTTGCCAAGGAAGATTTCGCCGGTGTGCGCACCGGTCGGGCCAACCCCCAGATGTTCCAGAAGATCAATGTTGACTATTACGGCACCCCCACCCCGCTGGGTCAGCTCGCCGGAATGAATAACATTGAGGCTCGTACCATCGTCATCACGCCCTACGATAAGGGTGCGCTGCGCGATATCGAACAGGCGATCCGCGATGTGCCGAACCTCGGCGCGAACCCCACCAACGACGGCAACGTCGTGCGGGTATCGCTGCCCGAGCTCACCGAGGAGCGCCGCAAGGAGTATGTCAAGCTGGTGCGCACCAAGGCCGAGGACGCCAAGGTCGCCGTGCGTAATATTCGTCGCAAGGCCAAGGAAGACCTCGAGTCCCTGAAGACCGAGGTGGGCGAGGACGACGTCGCCCGCGGGGAGAAGGAGCTGGAGACCGTCACGAAGTCGCGCATCGACGCGATTGATGAGGCTCTGAAGCGCAAAGAAGCCGAGCTTCTCGAAATCTGATCCCCGTGACCATATCGATCAACACCACGCGGCGGGTCCTCCATGGTTAACCCCGAGGAGGATCCCGCCGACGGCGGCGAGCATAATACACACGGTCATCCGCGTGAGGTTTTGCACGCCAAAATTGAGGCAACCCGTGCCGATATTGAGCGCCAGGTGCACGCCACCCGCGCCCAGATCGATCAGGTAAACGAGCGGATCGAGGCCCGTACCGGCCGCAATCTGATCCTCGCGATCCTGATCGGTGTGGGCCTCGGGGCGATTCTCCTGGTGAGCCTGATCGTCATCAAGGACCTATTTGCCCTGGTGGCGCTGATCTTTGTGGGCTTTTCCACGTTTGAGCTGGTCACGGCGCTGAAAATCACGCCGCGTAAGCTCGACCCGGTCCCCAATGTCATTGCCGCGCTGGGCATCGTCACGGCGGCCTATTTTAATGACCCCGTGGTCATGTGGTCCTCGCTGCTAGGAGGCATCGCATTTGCCGTGGTGTGGCGCCTCATCGCGCAGATGATCGAGGCGGATGGCCGCACGGCGCCGGAGATTTTCCGCGATGTGATCGCGATCACCCTCGTGCAGGTTTATGTTCCCTTCATGGCCTCCTTTGCGGTGGCCCTGACCCGGCGCGAGAACGGCGAGTGGTGGGCGCTTGCCTTCCTGATCGTGGTTGTCTCGGTGGATGTGGGAGCCTATGCCAGCGGCCTGAGCTTTGGTAAGCATCCGATGGCCCCGAAGATCAGCCCCAAAAAGACCTGGGAGGGCTTCGCCGGAGCGGTGATTGCCGCCCAGATCGCCGGTATCCTCCTCGCGCTGTTTATGCTGGAGGTGCCGTGGTGGGTGGGCACCATTCTGGGGGCGCTGCTCGTGATTTCCGCCACCGTGGGTGACCTCGCGGAGTCCATGATTAAGCGCGATATCGGCATTAAGGACATGAGTTCCTGGCTGCCGGGCCACGGCGGTTTCCTGGATCGACTCGACTCGATGCTGCCCTCCGCCCCACTCGCATTTGCTATCTTTGTGGTGTTTAGCCCGCTCAGCACCCTCGTCGCTTCATGACCCGGGTCGCCGCGACTCCTGTTTCATCATCCACCCGGGAGGGATCCCCAGTGTCTGCAACGTTCCCCGATAATAAGCGCGGTACCCGCGGCTATCAGCGCCGCCAGGTAGATGCGTTCCTCGAGCGGGCCCGCGTGGCCTTTGAGCAGTCCCCGGATCGTCCGGCCCCGCTCACCAGCGAGGAGATCCGGCACACGTCGTTTAAGCTTGTCCGGCACGGCTACTCCACCTCGCATGTGGACGCGGCGCTTGAGCGCCTCGAGGATGCGTTTGCCCACCGCGAGCGGGAGATTTCGCTGGCCGATGGGGGAGAGAGCGCCTGGCTGGCCCGCGCCCGCGAGAGCGCCCAGGTGATCCTGAACCGCCTGGCTCGCCCCGAGGGGGAGCGGTTTAACCGCGTGGGTCGCTTCACGACCGGCTATGACATGGACTCGGTGGACGCCTTTGCCGATGAATTGCGTGCCTATTTCCAGGACGGTAAGCCGCTCGCCATCGATCGCGTGCGCACGGTGGTTTTCCCCGCCCAGCGCCGCGGATATTCCGAGCAGCAGGTGGACGTGGTTCTGGATGAGGTCATCGAGATCATGCTCGCGGTGCGCTAAACAGATCCCCTCCTGACCCCCTCCGCGTCTTAACGGATGGCCGCGCCGCGGGCCCCGGGGAACACCCGTTTGGCGTCCGCGTATTGGATTTTTGCGCCGGGCCGCGGTAATCTGTGGGGATCGTGGCAAAGCATTCGGCATCTCATCGTCAGCCCCGCACCTCGCGTAGCCGGGCGGGCTTCGTTCCCCACCTCTCGCGACACCGCGTAGTTTTGGGGCTATTTGCGTTCACCGCTGCCGCCACGTTCCTCGCGGTTAACGTGGTGGATCCGTATTCCGGCGCCACCGCCTCCCCGTATTACGAAAACGTACCCGTCTATCCGGTAACGGATGCTGGTATGGCCCAGACCATTAGCTTCGGCGGCGAGTACAGCAATGAACTCGGCCGCGATGGCTATGACGTGGCGCTGGCCCCCAAGCCCCCGAAGGACGAGGCAGGCGGCGACGCCCCGGTCCTGGAATCGGGAAGTCCCCGCGAGATCGCCCGGCAGATTGTGCTGGCGCGCGGCTGGGGCGAGGAGCAGTATCGCTGTCTCGACAAGCTGTGGCAGAAGGAATCAAATTGGCGTGTTAACGCCGAAAACCGCAGCAGCGGTGCCTACGGTATCCCGCAGGCACTTCCCGGTCGCAAGATGGCATCCGCGGGTGCCGACTGGCAGACCAATCCGGCCACCCAGATCACCTGGGGGCTCGGTTATATCTCCGGCCGTTACGGAACTCCGTGCGGCGCGTGGGGCCACTCCCAGGCCGTGAACTGGTATTAGCAGGTATCTGGGAATGTCCTCAAATAGGCGTTCAATACTGGCCCCGGGGCCGGAAGGCGCGTAAGGTAGACAAAATCGTGGCTAAACATCAGGCAATCGCAGTTCACCGTTCCCCCTCTGCATCTCGGAGGGGGGTGGCTGTTCGACCCTTCGCACGCGGTCGCCTGTTCCTCGGCGTCTTCGCGTTTGCCGCCACCTCGGCCATGGTCATGTGTAGCGTGGTAGACCCCTCCGCCGGGGCCCTGGCCAACCCGTTCCACTCCTCGCCCTATGCGCCGGTCTCCGAGGATGTCCTCACCTCGGTCGCCCAGGAGCTTGACGCCACGGGCGATTACGAAAATAACTTCACCCGCGAGGGCTACGCCGTGGAGGTCACCCCCAAGGTGGTGGAGCCCCCGGTGGAGGAAAAGAAGGAAGCCGATACCGATAAGGCCACCGCCGCGAAGACCCCGGCCAAGTCTCCCGCAGCGCCGAACGCCGGCCCGCCGAACCCCGGTTCCGCGCAGGCGATCGCCTTTGACCTGGTTGCCGCTCGTGGCTGGGACCAGAGCCAGTACTCCTGCCTCGTTGCGCTGTGGAATAAGGAATCGGGCTGGCGCTATAACGCCGCCAACCCGAGCGGAGCCTATGGCATCCCGCAGGCACTTCCCGGTCGCAAGATGGCATCCGCGGGTGCCGACTGGCAGACCAACCCCGCCACCCAGATCACCTGGGGCCTGGGCTATATCACCGGCCGCTATGGCAGCCCGTGTGGCGCCTGGGCCAAATCGCAGAGTTCCGGCTGGTATTAGCCGCCCAACCCCCGCCCGCTGGGCGGGGGTTTTTGCGTGCCCCGCGCGGCTGGAGGGAGCGCCGCCGCGCGTCTCCTAGAATGGAGAGCATGCCTCGGAGTAATCGCCCCCGTGGGCGCAAGTCGCCCGATAACGAGCCTCGGGATCTTCATTTCCTGATGGCCGGTTTCCGGCGCACCGAGAATCGCCGCGGCATCGAATATGCGGTGCAACCCATCTCCGTCCGCGCCGCCACCAAACCCTATACCTGCCCGGGCTGCAATCAGCGTGTCCCCGAGGGCGTGGCCCACGTGGTCGTCTGGCGCGTGGATAGCGTGATGGGCGAGCAGGCGGGGCTTGAGGCTCGCCGTCACTGGCATACCCACTGCTGGCAGATTTCTTAGAAAGGCCGTATTCCCGATGACCCTCATCGACGTTCGTTCCGGCGCGCAGCTCCCGGCCCACCGCGAGGATATTACGCTCCGCACGGCGGATGGCCTGACCCTGGTCGGGGAATTGGCCACGCCGCTGGACCACCCGCCCGTGGCCACCCTGGTCACGCTGCATCCGCTGCCCACCGCGCGCGGTTTTATGGACTCGCACGTGCTGCGTAAGGCCGCCTGGCGGTTGCCCGCGCTGGCCGATATTGCGGTGCTGCGGTTTAATACCCGCGGCACGTCCTCCCCGCGCGGCACCAGCGAGGGAGCGTTCTCCGAGGGAATCGACGAGCGCTTAGACGTCGAGGCGGCGATGGCCTTTGTGGCCGAGCGTGGCCTCCCCAATCCCTGGCTGCTCGGCTGGTCCTTTGGCACCGAACTGGCCCTGAAATACGGGCGCGAACTGGATATTCGCGGTGCCATCCTGCTGAGCCCGCCGCTGCACCGGGCGAGCGCGGAGGAGGTCGCCGCCTGGAGGGATAACCCGCGCCGCCTGATCGCGCTGATCCCCGAGCACGATGATTATCTGCGCCCCGCCGAGGCGGCCGAGCGCTTCTCCTCGCTGCCGGACCTGAAACTCATCCCCGTCGAGGACGGCAAGCACCTCTGGGTGGGGGAGCGCCAGGTGCGCCGCGTCCTGAACGAGATCGTGGCGGCGGTGAACCCCGATGCCCTTCCGCTGCCCGAGCAGTGGGAGGCCGCGGAGGATCCCGCCTAGGCGTTATTTCAGGTTTTGCCGCGGGATGAGCACCTGTTTGATGATCATCTGAATCGCGGCGGCCGTGGGGATCGCGATGAGCGCCCCGAGCAGGCCCAGCAGCGCCCCGCCCGAGAGCGCAGCGATGACCACCACGGCACCCGGCACGGAGACCGCGCGGCTCATGATGCGCGGGCTGATCAGATACGCCTCCACCTGCATATAGATGAGGTAGTAGATGCCCGCGGCGAGGGCTGTCAGCGGGGAGCCGAGCGTGGGAATCAGGCAGATCAGCGTGATGATGATGGAGCCCGAGAGCGTGCCCACGAGCGGGATCATCGACAGGAAAAACGCGATCGAGGCCAGCACGGGCGGGAACGGGGCGCCGATGATCGAGAGCACGATGAAGCTCAGCACACCGTTAAAGCTCGCGGTGGCGATCTGCCCGATCACATAGCGGCCCACCGAGTCGGTGATCTGTTCGCTCAGCTCGGCAAAACGCACCCGCTTGCTCGCGGGAACCAGCAGATAGCTGCTGCGCTTCATCATCGGCATCGAGGCCGTGAAGTAGATGGTGAGGATGGTGATCACCAGTGAGCCCACCACAAAGGAGCCGATGCCCACCGCGACGAGGATGGCCTGGCTGCCGATATTGGAGATATTGCCCAGCAGGAACTTCGCGATCTGATCCAGCATCTCGTCGAATTTAATCGCCGGGAATTGGTCGTTCAGATAACCCACCAGGTCGGTATTGCTCAGCTGGCGTTGGATATCGGGGATCCGCGCGATCAGCAGGGAGATCTGGTCCACCACGATCGGCACCACCATGGCCACGAGCCCGCCGATCACGGCGAGGGCGCCAAAGACCACGGTGAGGACGGCGGCCCAGCGCGGGAAGCTCTTTTTTTCGAGCCAGGACACCACGGGATCCAGGCCCAGGGCGAGGAAGAGGGCGGCGCCGATATAGACCAGAATCGTTTGCAGCTGCACGATCGAGAAGAGAATCAAAAGTCCTAGGCCAACGCCCAGGGTTCCGATCAGCCCCAGCCGGAACGCATTCTTGATCTGCACCGCTACTCCCAGATATTTCGCCCCATTGCCGGGGATTCCGGCCTGCCGATGGGTCTAGATCCGAGCATAGCGGGCCGGGTCTGGGAGGTACCGCATGCGCCCCCAATCCGTGCCCAGCGGGGCGGCCTCCTAGGAACTTTTACCGGAAGTCGGTTATCCTGAAGAGTCTGTGTGTGTTGCCGTTCGGCCCGTTTGGCCGAAACTGCGAAACCTGTTCCCTATTACGGCAACACAGGAGGAGAATCCGTGCGCTTTGTACTTGCCATTGCCTCGCTGGTGCTGGCCGCCGCGATGATTGTGCTGGGTATCGCTCAGCGAACCGTTTTGCTGGGCCCCGATGTCAGGACCCTGGAGTCCTCGCAATCGGCCGGCGAGCCCTATACCGTGATCGGTGGCTCCGCCCTCACCTCCCAGCCCGGCAATCAAACCATCACCGTGGCCGGCGAGGACGGCCAGAACGTCTCGATCATGTACGGCCGCACGGCCGATGTGGACGCCTGGCTGGGCACGTCTCCTTTTAATCAGCTCACGCTAAATAAGGAGGGCGATAGCCTCTCCTCGCAGAGCAAAACACTCGAGGCTAGCCCCGAGATTCCCGCGTCGGTGCGCCCCGAGGGCGTGGACGCCGCGGCCTGGGCCAATCCCGCGGGCTCCGATCTCTGGCTCGGCGAGATGACCGAGACCGGCGCCACGTTTATGACGGTTTCGGTGCCGGAGGATATGAGTGTGCTGATCGCGAGCAACGGCGTGGACCCCGCGCCCGCCACCGTCAGCGTGTCCTGGCCGCTGGATAACTCCACGCCCTGGGCCGATCCCCTGATCATCGGCGGACTGATCCTGCTGCTCCTGGGCATCATCCTGTACCTGCTGGGTATCCGCCATATGCGTAAGGCCCGCGGCCCGCGCCGCAAGTCCCTCGCCCCGCTTCCCGAGGAGGAGAGCAGCGTGAAGCTTCCGCGTGCCCCGAAATATCGTCCCGAGGGTGGGGCGGCCCCCAAGCGCCGCTTTGGCAAACGCTCCCGCGTGGCCCTTCCCGTGGCCCTGGTGGGCGTCTTGGCCCTCGGCGGCTGCGCACCGCTGAGCGATGTTGCGGCGGGGGATTCCGCCGTGGCCCAGGCCGCCGGCAGCACCGCATCGCCCTCGGCCACGCCCACGCCGATTCCCTCCGGCTCCGAGGTACCCCTGAACGAGCTGCCCTCGCCCGTGGTCACCGTGCCGCAGGCCGAGCGCATCGTGGCCAAGGTCTCCGTGACCACCCATAGCGCCGATAGCGATCTGGACCTGGACAAGCTGCGCACGCGCTTTGCCGGTCCCGCGCTGACCGAGCGCGAGGTGAGCTATAAGATTCGGGCCACCAAGCCCGAGCTGGCCGCCGCCACCCCGGTTCCCGGTTCCCCCGTGAAGCTCACGCTGCCGCAGGCCACCGATGCCTGGCCGCGCACGGTCCTCACGATCGTTCACGATAAGGACGATCCCTCGCTGGCCCCCACCGCCCTGACCCTCGTGCAGGAGAGCCCGCGCGCCAATTATCTGGTGCACTATGCCACGCGGCTGGAGCCCAGCGTGACCATCCCCGATCTGGCCCCGGCCACGATCGGTGCGGCACTCGTGGCCCCCGATTCGCAGTTCCTGAAGATGGCGCCCGACGCCCTGGGCAATGCCTATGGCGATATCCTCACCAACGGCGAAAACAGCGAGTTCTTCTCGATGTTTAAGGCCGAGGGCGATACCCTGCGCGCCCAGATCGCGAAGTTCCGTGAGGACGTGAACGCCTCGCTCGCCGATAAGGCCGCCACCGCCGAGTTCACCTCGGCCCCCGGCAGCGGCCGGCCCATCGCCCTCGCCAGCAATGACTCGGGCGCCGTGGTCTCGGTGAGCCTGAAGGACCTGGTGAAGGTCACGCCCTCGAACGCCGATGCCAAGGTGAAGCCCAGCGGCGAGACCGTGGCCGCGCTGCTCGGCGCCACCGAGACCGCCAAGCCGCTGCTGACCACCTATGAGGATCAGCTGTTGTTTTATGTACCCGCCAAGGACAGCGACGAGCAGATCGTCCTCCTTGGCTTTAGCCAGGCCCTGATCGGAGCGGAAGAAGTACAGTGACCGGATTTGATGCAAACCCGTCCAGCCTGAGGGGAGCGGTGGATCTGTCCTCGCTCGTTCGCGGGCATGAGCAGGCTGCGGCCGCCGCCGCGGGCCGTCCCGCGGGTGCCCCCGCCGCCGCGCAGGGCGCACCCGGTGCGCCGGTGGCCGTTCCCGGCCTCGCGTTCCAGGCCACGGATGCCGCGTTTAACGACGTGGTGGAGATCTCCACCAAGCTGCCCGTGGTGGTGCTGATCTGGTCGCCGCGCAGTGCTCTCAGCGATGACATGCGGCTGCGGCTCGCCACGTTGATCGCCGAGCAGGCCGGCCGGCTGGTGCTGGCCACAGTGGACGGCGATGCCAACCCGCAGCTGGTCCAGGCCTTCCAGGCCCAGTCCGTGCCCACCGTGGCCGGGCTGGTGGGTGGCCGCCCGCTGCCGATGTTTGAGGGCGATCAGCCCGATGAGCAGATTCGCGATATCTTCTCCCAGCTCGTGGAGATCGCGGGCCAGTCGGGAGTGAACGGTGTGGCCGAGGTGGCCGATGCCGAGGAGGCCGCCGAGGCCGAGCCCGAGCCGCTTCCTCCGCTGCACCAGGAGGCCTTTGACGCAATTGAATCCGGGGATTTCCCGGTGGCGATCGCCGCCTATGAAAAGGCAATCCTGCAGAACCCGCACGATACCGTGGCCCGCGCCGGGCTCGCCCAGGTGCGCCTGCTCGACCGCCTCTCGCACGGCACGCTGGAGGAGATCCGGGCGGCCGCCGCCGCGGGGCCCACCGATATTCCCGCGCAGCTTGCCGTGGCCGATCTGGATATTTCGGGCGGCCATGTGGACGATGCCTTTGGGCGTCTGCTGGACCTGTTCCCCGGGGCCGATGCCGAGGGCCGCACCGCCCTGCGCGAGCGCCTGGTGGAGTATTTTGACGTGGTGGGTATCGACGACCCCCGCGTGGTGCGCGCCCGCGCCCGCCTCACCAACCTGCTGTTTTAGGACGCGATACACACGATGACGGTCTACCTCGACCATGCGGCCACCACCCCGATGCGCCCCGAGGCCGTGGCGGCACTGACCGCCGCGCTCGGGCGCGTGGGCAATCCGGCCTCGATTCACGGTCCGGGGCAGGCCGCGCGTCGGCTGCTGGAGGAATCCCGCGAGCTGATCGCCGGTACCCTCGGCTGCGATCCGATCGAGGTGGTGCTCACCTCGGGCGGCACCGAGGCGATTAACCTCGCCCTCAAGGGGCTGTACTGGCGGCGGAATGCCGAGCGCTCGCGTCCCGTGATCATCGCCCCCGGCGGCGAACACCACGCGACGCTGGACACCCTGGAATGGCTCGAGGCACACGAGGGTGCGCGCGTGCACTGGCTCGACCTGGATCGCGACGGCCGGGTGGATCCCGCGCAGCTCTCCGCCGCGCTGGCCAAACACGAGGGCTCTGTCGCCGCCGTCACCTGCATCTGGGCCAATAACGAGGTGGGCACAATTCAGCCCATTGCCGAGCTCTCCCGGGTCTGTGTGGCCGCGGGTGTTCCCCTGCATGTGGACGCGGTGGCCGCCTATGGGCATGTGCCGGTGGATTTTGCCGCGCTCCGCGCCGCTTCCGGTGCCACGGGCGATACCGGCCTGGTGGCCCTCAGTGTCTCGGCCCATAAAATCGGCGGAACCGTCGGGGCCGGTGCGCTGGTCCTCTCGCGCCGCGCGGGCGTGGAGCCGCTGCTGCACGGCGGCGGGCAGCAGCGCCAGGTGCGTTCGGGCACGCAGGATGTGGCTGGCGCGGCCGCGTTTGCCGCCGCCGCCCTCGCCACCGCGCGCGATCTTGACGCGGATGCCTCCCGGATCGCTCAGCTGCGCGATTATCTGGTGGCCGAGGTGCGGCGGCTGATCCCCGAGGCCGTCCTGAACGGGGCGCTCGGGGACGAGCGCATCGACGCAAACGCCCATTTTTGTTTCCCCGGCGCGCAGGGGGACTCCCTGCTGTTTCTGCTGGATATGGCCGGCGTGGCCGTGTCCACCGGCTCGGCCTGCCAGGCCGGAATCCCGGAGCCCTCGCATGTGCTGCGCGCGATGGGGCGCAGCGAGGAGGAGGCCCGCAGCGCGCTGCGGGTAAGCCTCGGGCGCGGGACCACCCGCGCCGAGATCGACGCGCTCCTCTCCGCGCTTCCCGCGGCCTATGCCTCGGCCTCGCGGGCCGGGCTGTCCAACCGGGACGTGATCGAGGGTTAGCCCCGCGCGCGGTTCGTGTCGCGGCGCAACCCGCGTAGACTGTCCGGGTGAAGGTATTAGCAGCAATGAGTGGTGGCGTCGATTCCGCGGTGGCGGCGGCGCGCGCCGTAGAGGCCGGACACGAGGTCGTGGGTGTACACCTGGCGCTGAGTCGCATGCCCGGGACCCTGCGCACCGGTAGCCGCGGCTGTTGCACCATTGAAGACTCGATGGACGCCCAGCGCGCCTCCGATATCATCGGCATCCCCTATTACGTCTGGGACTTCTCCGAGCGTTTTAAGCTCGATGTGGTGGACGATTTCATCGCCGAATATTCCGCGGGCCGCACCCCCAACCCGTGCATGCGCTGCAATGAGAAGATCAAATTTGCGGCGCTGCTGGAAAAGGCCCTGGACCTCGGCTTTGATGCCGTGTGCACCGGGCATTATGCGGCGATCCGCTTTGATGAGCTGGGAAACCGCGAGCTGCACCGCGCAAGCGCCTGGGCCAAGGACCAGTCCTATGTGCTGGGTGTCCTCACCCCCGAGCAGCTTGAACACTGCTATTTCCCCCTCGCCGATACCCCGTCCAAGGCGCTGGTGCGGGCCGAGGCCGAGGAGCGCGGGCTGAGCGTGGCCAATAAGCCCGATAGCCACGATATTTGTTTTATCCCCGATGGTGATACCAAGGGCTGGCTGGCCGAGCGCGTGGGCACCCAGACCGGTGAGATCCGCGATCGTGAGGGCGCCGTGGTGGGCTCGCATGAGGGCGCCCACGCCTATACGGTGGGGCAGCGCCGCGGCCTGCACCTGGGCACCCCCGCCCCGGATGGCCGCCCGCGCTTTGTGCTTGAGGTGCGCCCCAAGACCAACGAGGTGATCGTGGGGCCCAAGGAGGCCCTGGCCACCGCCGAGATCGCCGGTACCCGCTATACCTGGGCCGGGCTGGCCCCCGAGAACCCGGGCGAGAGCTTCGACTGCGAGGTGCAGATCCGCGCCCATGCCGATCCGGTTCCCGCGGTGGCCCGCGTGGCCGATACCGCCGATGGCGGCACCGAGCTGCATATCATTCCCTCGGTATCGCTGGACGGTGTGGCCCCGGGCCAGACCGCCGTGGTGTACGTGGGTACGCGGGTGCTGGGCCAGTGCACCATCGATCGCACGGTCAGCGCGGTACCCGTGGGCGCCCTGGGCTAGGCGCCCCGGCGCCCGTGCGACGCGGGCCACACTCCGAGGAGTGTGGCCCGCGCCGTTTTCCGTGCGCGATTAGCCCCGCGGCGCGGGATCGGCGGGCACGGTGCTGGCCTCCTCGGCGCCAAAGCCGGTGAGTGAGCGCACCTCCATCTCGGCGGCGATCCGCGGGTCCTCGGGGCGGCCGCCTCCCAGGAGCGTGGCCAGCCAGCCCAGCGCAAACCCGACCGGGATCGATACCAGGCCCGGATTGGTGAGCGGGAAGACCGCAAAATCGGCACCCGGGAAGATGGCCGTCTCGCTGCCCGAGACCAGGGGCGAGACCACGATCAGGCCCACCGCGCAGATCAGGCCGCCATACATGCTCCACAGCGCACCGCGGGTATTAAACCGCTTCCAGAACAGCGAGTAGAGGATCGTGGGGAGATTGGCGCTGGCCGCCACGGCAAACGCCAGCGAGACCAAAAACGCCACGTTTTGATTCTGTACGCCCACGCCCCCGATCACGGCGAGCACGCCGATCACCACCACGGTATAGCGGGCCACCCGCACCTCGCGGGCGGGATCGGCGCGCCCGCGCTTCACCACATTGGCGTAGATATCGTGGGCGAAGGACGCGGCGGCGGTGAGGGTCAGGCCGGCGACCACCGCGAGGATCGTGGCGAAGGCCACCGCGGAGATAAACGCGAGCAGGACCGGGCCGCCGAGGGCAAGCGCGAGCAGCGGGGCCGCGGCGTTGACGCCGCCGGGGGCGGCGAGGATCTTCTCTCCACCCACGAGGGCCCCGGCGCCATAACCCAGCACGAGGGTGAAGAGATAAAACACCCCGATGATCACGATGGCCCAGACCACCGAGCGTCGCGCCTCGCGCGCGGTGGGCACGGTATAAAAGCGCATCAGCACGTGGGGCAGGCCCGCGGTGCCCAGCACTAGAGCGAGGGCGAGCGAGAGGAAATCAAGCGGCTTCTGCCCGTATTGCAGGCCGGGGGAGAGGATCTTTTCGGCATGGGGGGAGTTCTGGACCGCGGCATCAAGCACTGCATTCAGGCTGAAACCGTGGGTCGCGAGGACCCAGACGGTCATCACGGCCGCACCACCCACCAGCAGGATTGCCTTCACGATCTGCACCCAGGTGGTGCCCTTCATGCCGCCGAGCAGCACGTAGAGGATCATCAGGACCCCCACGATCACGATCACGAGGGATTGCTGGCCGGGATCGGAGATGCCGAGCAGGAGCGAGACCAGCCCGCCCGCCCCGGCCATCTGGGCGAGCAGATAGAAAAAACACACCGCGAGTGTGGTGAGTGCGGCGATCACGCGCACGGGCCGCTGCCGGAGCCGGAACGAGAGCACATCGGCCATCGTGAAGCGCCCGGTATTGCGCATGAGCTCGGCCACCAGCAGCAGCGCCACCAGCCAGGCCACGAGGAAGCCGATGGAATAGAGGAAGCCGTCGTAGCCGTAGATGGCGATGGCCCCCACGATGCCAAGGAACGAGGCCGCGGAGAGGTAGTCTCCCGAGATGGCGATGCCGTTTTGGTATCCGGTGAAGGAGCGGCCACCCGCATAAAAATCGGTGGCCGAGCGATTATTGCGGCTCGCCCGGATCACGATAAACAGGGTGACGGCGATGAACGCGGCGAAGATCGCGATATTTAGGACGGGATTATTTTCCGGGGTGCCGGACGCGGCGGCGGCGAGGGTGGCGCTCATGCGCGGGCCTCCGCGTCGAGGTCCGCACGCAGGTTCCGCGCGAGTGGATCCAGGCGGCGATTGGCATAGACCACATAGCCCGCGGTGATGCCAAAGGTGGAGACAAACTGGGCGAGACCCCAGAGCAAACCGATATTAAGATGGCCCCAGACGGATATGGCCATGAACGCGGGGGCCGATACCGCGCAGATGACATACGCAAGATACCAGACCAAAAAGGCCGCGGCCAGCGGGAAAATAAAGCGCCTCTGGCGGCGGCGCAGTAGCCGAAACTCGGGCGAGGATGCCGCCCGGAGATAGTCGACGGATGGTACGGATGACACGGTTGGTTCCATGATGTGGTCCCCTCACTGTGCGACCCCGCGGGGTCGGTCGCACAGCGCTGTGCGACGGGGTTTAGCATAGGGGAGAATTTCCCCACCGCCAATAGATTACGCACGTGATCAGGTATTTTAAGTGTCAACGGTGGTTATGAAGCGGGGGTGCTCTTGCGGCGGGCGGCACCCGGGAGAACCGGATGCCGCCCGCATGATTCCGGGCTAGGCCCCGGCTCCGCCCGCGGTGCGGGCCGCGCCCTTGCGGGTGAAGAGCGTCTCCGCCTGCTCCAGGCTCAGTCCGTTAGTTTCCGGAATCTTAAACCAGACAAACAGCAGCGAGCCAAACGCAAAGAGCGCATACATGCCATAGGTGAGCGGGAGCGAGGCCGCGGCCATCGCGGGGAAGCTCACAGTGATCAGGAAGTTGGCGATCCACTGCGCCATCGCGGCCACACCCAGCGCCTTGCCGCGGATCCGGCCCGGGAAGATCTCGCCCAGCAGCACCCAGACCAGCGGCCCCCAGCTCGCGGCAAAACAGACCACAAAGAGGTTCGCGGCGATCAGCGCGATCATGCCCCACGGGCCCTCGAGGTGCACCTCGCCGTTGATGGTGGTGGCGTTGGCAAAGGCCAGGGCCATCGTGCCCAGCGCGAGCGTCATGCCGATCGAACCTGTCAGCAGGATCGGGCGGCGGCCAATCCTGTCCACGAGGGAGATCGCCACGAGCGTCGCCACCACGTTGATGACCGAGGTGATCACGCCGATCAGGAGCGAGTTATCCTCGCCGAAGCCCACGGCCTTCCAGAGCGTGGTGGAATAGTAGAAGATCACGTTAATGCCCACAAACTGCTGGAACATCGACAGAATGATGCCGATCCAGACGATCGGCAGCAGCCGCCGGCCCCGGAAGAGCGAGGCCTTTTTAGAGGTGCGGTCCAGCTCGATGGCCTCATTGGCCTCGGTCACCGCGCTCTCGATATCCTTCGCGGGCCAGAGCGTCTCGAAGATCGCGCGGGCCTCGGGCTCGCGGCCGTGCATCAGCAGATAGCGCGGGGACTCCGGCAGGCGCAGGGCGAGGACCCCGTAGATCAGGGCGGGAATCGCGCAGACCAGGAACATCCAGCGCCAGGCGTCGAGGCCAAACCAGAACGGTTCGGAGGCCCCTCCCGCACCCGTGGCCAGCGAGGCGTCCGAGAGCAGAGCGGCAAAAATACCGAGGGTGATCGCGAGCTGTTGCAGCGAGGCGAGCCGGCCCCGCTCGTATTTGGGCGCGATCTCGGCAATATAGGCCGGGGCCACGACCGAGGCGATACCGATGCCGAGTCCGCCGATCACGCGCCAGAGGATGAGATCCCACGGGGCAAACGCAAACGCGGCGCCAAAGGAGGAGGCCAGGAAGAGCGCGGCGCCCAGCAGCATCGTGAAAATGCGCCCGCGGCGATCGGCGAGGCCGCCGGCGATATACGCGCCCGCGGCGCAACCCAGCAGGGCCGAGGCCACCGCAAAGCCGATCAGGCCATCCGAGAGCGCAAAATGCTGCTGCATTGCGTCCACGGCGCCGTTGACCACGGAGGAGTCAAAGCCAAAGAGGAAGCCTCCCACGGCGGCGGAGGCGGCCACGCCGATCACGCGGCGCTGGAGTTTTTTCTGGGCCGCACGATCGGCGGCGGTCACATGTTCTGACACGGGATCTCTTCTCTAAGAATGGATGTTGTACACCGTGTGGAGGGTGCGCACGATGTTCCGGCCGAGAGAGCGGTCGTTTCCGCGGTGGCTGTGCCACGCGCGATGCTGCAGTGTTCAATTTCCTCAACTAAGCCTAGTAGCCCGCGGGGTGAAGCGGTATCACATTCTCCGCGGCTCGCGAGCGGAGGCTGAGGGCGATTGCCGCCGGGATCATTTCCGTGGGCACCGTGTGGGGATACGCTCGGGGGAGCAGCGATCCCCGAAGCAAGGAGCCCAGCATGACCTTCACCTCACCCGAACGCCGGATTATCGCGGATGCCTGCGCCGAGTTCCCGAGCGATTATGCCCGGCTGGTGGCGCCGGTTAACGAGGACCTGGACGCGCTGGGTGCCGCGGTGACCCCCGAGATGACCGGCCAGGTGCTGGCCAACCTGAAGGCGTTTGCGGCGGGGGAGGTCCCGATCGGGGAGTGCCATCGCGATGAGGCCATGGGGTTTATCCGCGATGGTATTGCCGCGCTGCACGCCGATGATCCCGCCAATGCGGCCATTTCCTTTTTTGGGGCCGGGCTTAATTTCGCCTCGGCCCTGGCCAAGACTCCCGCGGGCCCCGGGGCGGACCGGCGGGCCGAGCTGCGCGCCGCGTTTGCCGCCGTGATCACGCCACTTGCGGATGGCGGCGCGCGCGGCGGGAATTAGGCGAGGGGCGTGCCGCGGCGGATGTCGGGGGTCCCTTTATAGACTGTCGGTGTGACTAAGAATATCGATGCCTCGCGACCCACCGCCCAGCTGCCGGAGGAGGAGCTCACGCAGGCCCAGGCCTCCGCCGAGGTGGAGGCGCTGACCATCGCCATTCTCGACCTGCGCGAGGCCTATTATGGCGGCCAGGCCGCGCTCGCCTCCG
Source organism: Mycetocola spongiae (assembly GCF_020424085.1). Taxonomy (NCBI): domain Bacteria; kingdom Bacillati; phylum Actinomycetota; class Actinomycetes; order Micrococcales; family Microbacteriaceae; genus Mycetocola; species Mycetocola spongiae. The sequence goes on from NZ_CP080203.1 coordinate 98,135, forward strand.
ATGCCGAATACGATGCGCTGCAGCGCCGCCTGGAACTCATCGAGCACCGCTTCCCCGAGCTGCAAAGCCAGGACAGCCCCACGCTCACCGTGGGGGCCGCCGCCCGCTCCACCCTCTTTGACCCCGTCACCCATGCCGAGCGCATGCTCAGCCTCGATAACGTATTTAGCGAGGAGGAGCTGCGCGAATGGGCCGAGAAGACCACCCGGCTCGCCGGCCGCCCTGTACGCTTCCTCACCGAGCTGAAGATCGACGGCCTCGCGATTAACCTGCGCTATGAGCACGGCCGGCTTATCACCGCCGCCACCCGCGGCGATGGCGTGGTGGGCGAGGACGTCACCTCCAATGTGCACCTGATCCCCGCGATCCCGCAGCGCCTTCGCGGCACCGATCTGCCCGCGCTGGTGGAGGTTCGCGGCGAGATCTTCTTCCCCGTGGCGAGCTTCGATCAGATCAACGCCACGCAGCAGGCCGTGGGCGAGAAGGTCTTCGCAAATGCGCGTAATGCCGCGAGCGGTTCGCTGCGGCAAAAGCCCGATAATAAAACGCCCGCGCAGTTGGCCGCCATGACGGCCAGGCTGGGCAAGCTGGAGATGCTGGTGCACGGCATCGGGGCCTGGCCCAATCCGCCCGTGGAAACCCAGTCCGAGGTTTATGACGTGCTGAGCGGCTGGGGCCTGCCCACCTCCCCGTATTTTAAAGTTTTTAGCTCGATCGACGACGTGGTGGCGTTTATCCGCTATTACGGCGAGCACCGCGGCTCGGTCTCCCATGAGATCGACGGCATCGTCATTAAGGTTGACGACCTGGAGCTGCACGCCGAGCTGGGGGCCACGAGCCGCGCCCCGCGCTGGGCCACGGCCTTTAAATATCCGCCCGAGCAGGTGAATACCCGGCTGCTGGACATCGTGGTCAGCGTGGGGCGCACCGGCCGGGCCACGCCCTATGCGGTTATGGAAAAGGTGCGGGTGGCCGGCAGCGAGGTCTCCCAGGCCACCCTGCACAACCAGGATGTTGTGAAGGCCAAGGGGGTGCTGATCGGCGATATGGTGGTGCTGCGTAAGGCCGGAGACGTCATCCCCGAGGTGCTGGGCCCGGTGGTGGAGCTGCGGGATGGCTCCGAACGCGAGTTCATCATGCCCACAAACTGCCCCGAATGTGGCACGCCCCTGCGGGCCATGAAGGAGGGCGATATCGATCTGCGCTGCCCCAATGCCCGCTCCTGCCCCGCGCAGGTGCGCGGTCGGGTGGAGCATATTGGTTCGCGCGGGGCCCTCGATGTGGAGGCCCTCGGCGAGGTGGCCGCGGCCGCCCTGACCCAGCCGATCGAGCCGGCCCGGCCGCCCCTCGAAACCGAGGCGGGGCTGTTTTCGCTCACGCTGGAGGATCTTTTCCCCGTGGTCGTGGAGGTGCGCGATGGCGAGACCGGCGAGCCCCGGATCGACGAAAAAACGGGCCTCCCCAAGCGCCTGAGCCCGTTTAAGCGCAAACGGATTCGCACGGGCGCGCGCCGCGATCCCGAGTTTGATCCGGCCGGCGAGTTTTTTGGTGACGAGGATTTTGTGCCCTCCAAGCCCGCCACCGAACTGCTGCGCAACCTCGAGATCGCCAAGACCAAGCCGCTGTGGCGGCTCCTGGTCTCGCTGAATATTCGACACGTGGGCCCCGTGGCAGCGCGTGCCCTGGCCGATTATTTTGGTTCGCTCGATAACGTGCGCGCGGCCACCCGCGAGGAACTGGCCGAGGTGGAGGGGGTGGGCCCCACCATTGCCGATTCCCTAATTGAGTGGTTCCCGGTGGACTGGCACGAGGACATCATCCGGGCCTGGAGCGAGGCCGGGGTGCTCTGGAGTACCCCCGGCCACCCGGGCCCGGGTGCCGCGGCCGCCGCCGGGGGAGTGCTCAGCGGGCTCACGATTGTGGCCACGGGCAGCCTCGAGGGCTTTACGCGCGAGGGCGCGCAGGAGGCGATCATTTCCGCGGGCGGAAAATCGGCGTCGAGCGTGTCCAAAAAAACCGATTTTGTGGCGGCCGGGCCGGGGGCGGGTTCCAAGCTGGCCAAGGCCGAGGCGCTGGGCCTGCGGGTATTGGATGCCGCCCAGTTTGCGCGGCTCGTTGCGGAGGGTCCCGGGTTTTTGGCCGAGGCCGAGGCCGAACCCTCCGCGGCCGAATAGCGTTTTCCCGCGCCGGGTCGCCCGAGGGGTGACCCGGCGCGGGGCGCGTGCCCGGTATGGCCTCCGTGGGTGCCGGCACCCGCACCCCGGCCACCCCGGCCCCGTATTATCCCTGGCGCGCCTTGAGCCGGGGATTCTTTTTGTTAATCACAAAAACCCGGCCGCGGCGGCGCACCACCTGCGATCCGGGCTGGTTCTTGAGGCTCTTGAGCGAGTTGCGGACCTTCATGGACAATTCCCTTCGGTTGTTAACGATAACGGTTCTCATTAATGTAGCCTAGGAAACGACGCACGGGAAACCGTCCCGCTGCGCACCGGCACGAAGGGCAGGGGAGGCATGAAGCCCCGCATCGATGTGAGTCTTATTTTTGGAGTCTGCGGACCCGAACGCTCCCGGATCGCCGGGGAGCTGGCCCGGCGCGACGCCGCACTCCTGATCGCCGTGAGCCCCGCGGGGCCCGCATCCGAGGCGCTCGAGGAGTGCCTGCAATACCTCGCGCTGCTGGAGGACGGCGCGCGAGTGGTCCTCGATTGCCGAGGCGACGCCCAGCCCACCGAGATGCTGGGCCTGCTCCTCGCCGAGGAAAACCTGCCGGGCCTCGACCTGGCCATCGCGGGCCCCATCGCGGTGGTGGACGCCCCGCATTTTATGTCCGATCTCCTGGACGACGGATATGTTGAGGCGCTGGATAACCTCGAGGCCCGGCTCGGCCCTCTTGATCCCGCGGCGGCCGAACCGGCCGAGGGGCGGCGCTTCCTGGCCCACGCCGTGGTGGCGGCGGAACAGGTCGAATTTGCCCGGCACATCATCGTGACCAATACGCGGGCGCTTGGCCCCGGCGAGCTCACCCCGTTCCTGTCCCTCCTTGCGCACCTGAGCCCCAGCGCCCGGATCGGCGTGGCCGGGGCGGGGGCCGTCCCGTCCGGGCGGAGCGACCGCGTGGATTCCCCGGCGCGCGATACCCCGGGCTGGGTGCGCATCCTCAACCGCGAATTTGATCCGCTCCCGCGCAGCCCCCGCATCGGCTATCTGCGTTATGAGCAGCTGCGTCCCCTGCATCCGGGCCGCCTGCTGCGGCTCTTAAATACCCGGGTGGAACGGCGGGAGTTTGGTGTGCTGCTGCGCTCGGCGGGTTTTTGCCGCTTCGCCACCCGGCCCGGCGTGCTGGCGCGCTGGAACCATGTGGGGCACATGATCTCCTTTGAACCCCTAGAGCCCGAGGAATCCGAACCGCTCGGGGTTTTTGGCCAGGAGATCGCCTTTATCGGCGAGGAGCTGGATACCGAGGGGCTGCGTCGCGCCCTCGATGACTGCGCGCTCTCCGATGCCGAGTTTGCCGCGGGGGTGGGGCTCTGGACCAAACTGCCCGATCCGCTCCCGCGCTGGTTTGGTGCCGCCCAGTTTGGGTCCTAATGCCCGGGGCCGCCCCGGGTTTCCCCGGGGCGGCCCCGGGCACTGTTATGAGGCGGCGTCCATCTCCTCCACGAGCGCCCGCACCTGCTTGCGCAGGACCTTACCAATCATGGAGCGCGGCAGCTCCTCCACGATCACCACGCGCGAGGGCACCTTATACGGGGTGAGGCGATCGCGCGCCCAGGCCCGCAGCGCCTCCACATCCACGGTGGTTCCCGGGGTGGGCACTACGGCCGCCACGACGTCCTCACCCGAGTGTGGGGAGGGCATGCCGATCACCGCGACATCCGCGATATCCGGGTGGGTCACCAGAGTGGCCTCCACCTCGGTGGGCGAGACGTTAAAGCCGCCCGTGATGATGAGTTCCTTAATCCGATCCACGATGGTGGTGAAACCCTCGGTATCGATCCGCACGACGTCGCCCGTGCGGAACCAGCCGTCATAAAAGACCTCGGCGGTCTCCTCGGGCTTGCCGTAATAGCCGGAAAAGACCTGCGGGCCCTTGACCAGCAGCTCACCCGCCTCGCCGAGCGGCATCTCCTCGGCGGGATTCTCCGGGTTTACCACCTTCAGCAGGGTGCCGGGCATCGGCAGGCCCACCGTCCCGGCGCGACGGTTTTCCGCCACCGGATTGGCCATCAACACGGGGGAGCACTCGCTCAGCCCAAAGCCCTCCACCAGATAGCCGCCGCTGGATTTTTCAAACGGCTCCACCAGGGCGGTGGTCAGCGGCATCGCCCCGGAGATCGCGATCTCGATTCCGGCCAGGGAGATTCCCTTCTCCTGGGCCCGGGCGAGGAGGCGCTCCGCAATCGGCGGGACCGCGGGCAGGAACGTGGGCGGATGCTTGCGCGCGGCCTTCAGCACCAGATCGGGATCAAATTTGGGAAATAGCACCAGCCGGGCACCCATGCTCATCGCAAACGTGAGACACAGCGTGAGGCCATAGGCGTGGAACATCGGCAGTACCGCATATACCACGCAGTCACCCTGGCTGATGGTGGGCGTCCAGGCGCGCGCCTGCGCGGCATTGGCCAGCAGATTGGAGTGGCTCAGCACCGCACCCTTGGGATGCCCGGTGGTGCCCGAGGTGTATTGGATGACGGCGGTATCGGCGGTCTCCGGGCGCGGCACCGCATCGGCGATGCGCGGGTTTTTCAGCAGCTTTTCCCACTCGATGGTATTTTCCACCTGGGTCGTGAGCTGCTTGCGGGAGGCGCGGGCACTCGCGATGGGCAGGTGCAGGGCGGCACGCATCGTGCGCGGCATCGCGCGGGTGACGTTGACCGAGACCAGCGAGCGCACGGCCAGATCCACCGGGAAGTCCTGCACGGTGGAGACGACCTTATCCCACACGATTGCGGTCTGGGCACGGTGGTCCTCAAACTGGTGCCGCAGCTCGCGCGGCGTATAGAGCGGATTATGTTCCACCACGATGGCGCCCAGGCGCAGCACCGCATAAAACGCGACGATATGCTGCGGGCAATTGGGCAGCACCAGGGCCACGGTATCCCCGCGCTGCACCCCGAGGCGGCGCAGGCCCTCGGCGGCGCGATCGATCTGCTCCACCAGATCGGCATAGGTGGTGGTGGCGCCAAAAAATTCCAGGGCTACTCTGTCCGGAAAATTGGCGGCGGAATCGCGAACGAGGCTTCCGAGGTTGCCCGTGGGTACGGGGATATCCTCGGGGACGTTCTCGGCGTAGCTATTGAGCCAGGGCCGGGTTTCTGAGGCATAGAGCGGATTATTCACGCCCCCATATTACGGGGGCACGTGCGGGGGGCCGAAAGTTTGGAGATTCCCGGAGGGAATTGGCGCAATCCCGGCGAGATTATTGGCGGGTGTCGGTCACATTGGTGAACTGCGCCGCGAGGCTGGCCAGGGTGATGATGCCCGCGCGGCTCGGATCCACATGCGCGCCGCGCCAGGGATTCTCGGCGCGGATCGCGGCCGCGAGGCTCGCCTCGTCCAGCCCGCCATAGCGGGACACGGCCTCGTCCACGAGCGCGCGCTGCGCGGGTGTGAGCCCCTCGCCGCCATCGGGCAGCAGGTCGATAAAGCCGGCGGACCAGACGGAGGCCACCACCGGACCCTGGGCGCGGGCCTCGATGGGCTCGGAAAATAGCGGCTCTCCCGTGCGGGCCAGCGCGAGGCCCTGCGCATAATAGAGCAGACCCTGTACCTGCGTGCGGCCGGAGACAGGATGCTCGGCGAGGAGATAGCGTGCCACATCGAGGGCGGTGCTCATGGGGCCTCCTCGTGCTCGCAGATGGACCACACGCTACCCCCGGTTTACCCAAAAAGCCAGTACATTTGCGACCGTGGCGGCGGGGAACTACATTCTTCGCGCGGGTTCACCGTAGAATTGAGGATATTCATCCCCCTTTCTTAGATGGAGCTTCATGTCGGAAATCACGCCGGAGCTGGTGACGCACCTCGCGTCCCTCTCCCGGATCGACCTCAGCTCGGACGAAATCGCGAGTCTCACCACCGAGCTCGGCCAGATCGTCGAGAGCATCGCCAAGGTATCGGAGGTGGCCACCGCGGATGTTCCCGCAACCAGCCACCCGATCCCGCTGACCAATGGGACCCGTGCCGACGTGGTGGGCCCGACGCTCACGCAGGCCCAGGCCCTGCAGAATGCGCCCGAACAGGCCGAAGGCAAATTTGTGGTCACCGCGATTCTGGGGGAGGAACAGTAATGTCCGATCTGATTCGTCTGTCCGCCGCCGATCTGGCCGCGAAGCTGACCTCCGGCGAGGTGTCCTCCGTGGAGGCCACCCAGGCCCACCTCGACCGCATCGCCGCCGTGGATGGCGACGTGCGGGCGTTCCTGCACGTCTCGGATAGCGCACTGGATGCCGCCGCCGAGATCGACCGCCGCCGCGCCGCGGGCGAGTCCCTGCACGAGCTCGCGGGTGTCCCGCTGGCCGTGAAGGACGTGCTGGTGACCACCGATATGCCCTCCACCTCGGGATCCAAGATCCTCGAGGGCTATATGTCGCCGTTTGATGCCACCGTGGTGGAGCGCGCCCGCGCCGCCGGCCTCATCGCGATCGGTAAGACCAATATGGACGAGTTCGCAATGGGCTCCTCCACCGAGCACTCGGCCTATGGCCCCACGCATAACCCGTGGGACCTGAGCCGCATCCCCGGAGGTTCCGGCGGAGGCTCCGCCGCCGCCGTGGCCGCGTTTGAGGCGCCCCTGGCCCTCGGTTCGGATACCGGTGGATCCATCCGTCAGCCCGCACACGTCACCGGAACCGTGGGCGTTAAGCCCACCTATGGTGCCGTGAGCCGCTATGGTTCGATCGCGCTGGCCTCCTCCCTGGACCAGGTTGGCCCGGTCACCCGGACCGTCCTCGACGCCGGGCTCCTGCAGGATGTCATCGGCGGTCACGACCGCCGCGATTCCACCTCGATCCCCGAGTCCTGGGTCTCGATGGCCGCGGCCGCCCGCGAGGGTGCCAGCGGTCAGGTCCTTAAGGGCCTGCGCGTGGGTGTTGTGAAGCAGTTCAGCGGCGAGGGTTTCCAGGCCGGCGTGGAGCAGCGCTTCGGCGAGACCCTGGCCCAGATGGTGGCCGCGGGTGCCGAGATCGTGGAGATCGACGCCCCGCACTTCGAGTATGCCGTGGCGGCGTACTACCTCATCCTGCCCGCCGAGGCCTCCAGCAACCTGGCAAAATACGATTCCGTGCGCTTCGGCCTGCGGGTCACGCCCGAGGGTGGCGGCACGGTTGAGGACGTCATGTCCGCGAGCCGCGAGGCCGGTTTTGGCCCCGAGGTGAAGCGCCGCATCATCCTCGGAACCTATGCGCTGAGCTCCGGCTATTACGATGCCTATTACGGCAGCGCCCAGAAGGTACGCACCCTGATTCAGCGCGATTTTAACGCCGCGTTTGAAAAGGTAGACGTGATCGCGAGCCCCTCGGCACCGACCACTGCGTTTAAGCTCGGTGAGCGGGTAAACGACCCGCTCGCGATGTACCTCAACGACATCACCACGATCCCCGCGAACCTGGCCGGCGTCCCCGGTATTTCGGTTCCGATGGGTCTGGCACCCGAAGACGGTCTGCCCACCGGAATCCAGTTCATGGCACCGGCCCGCGCCGATGACGTGCTGTATCGCGTGGGAGCCGCCGTCGAGGCAGTACTCGAGTCGAGCTGGGGCCACAGCCTCATCTCGCAGGCCCCCGCACTGGGAGGAAAATAATCATGGCCAAGGACAAGCTCCTTACCTTCGAAAAGGCCCTTGAGCTCTACGAACCGGTACTCGGTTTTGAGGTGCACATCGAGCTCGGCACCAAGACCAAAATGTTCTCGGATGCCCCCAACGTCTTTGGCGCCGAGCCCAATACCGCGGTGACCCCGCTGTGCCTGGGCCTGCCCGGCTCGCTGCCCGTGGTCAACGAGCAGGCCGTGCGCTATGCGATCTCCCTGGGCCTGGCCCTGGGCTGCTCGATTGCCGAGACCAGCCGCTTCGCCCGGAAGAACTATTTCTACCCGGATATGCCGAAGAACTATCAGATCTCGCAGTCGGATGAGCCCATCGCCTATGAGGGTTCGGTCACGGTTGAGCTGGAGGACGGCACCGAGTTTGTGGTGCCGATCGAGCGCGCGCACATGGAGGAGGACGCCGGCAAGCTCACCCATATGGGTGGTTCGGGTCGCATCCAGGGCGCGAGCTATTCGCTGGTGGACTATAACCGCGCGGGTGTTCCCCTGGTTGAGATCGTGACCCACCCGATTAAGGGTGCCGAGCACCGCGCTCCCGAGCTGGCCAAGGCCTATGTGGGGCTGATTCGCGAGATCGCGATCGGCCTGGGCATCTCCGAGGCGCGGATGGAGCGCGGAAACCTGCGCTGCGACGCCAATGTATCGCTGCGTCCCCGCGGCCAGGAGAAGCTGGGCACCCGCACCGAGACCAAAAACGTCAACTCGCTGCGCAGCGTTGAGCGCGCTGTGCGCTATGAGATCCAGCGTCAGGCGGCGATCCTCGCCGAGGGCGGAACGATCACGCAGGAGACCCGGCACTGGCACGAGGACACCGGCACCACAAGCGCCGGTCGCCCCAAGTCCGATGCCGATGACTACCGCTATTTCCCCGAGCCCGATCTGCTTCCCGTGGTTCCGGGTGCGGCCCTGATCGAGGAGCTGCGCGCGGCCCTCCCCGAGGACCCGCTGACGCGTAAGCGCCGCCTGAAGTCCGAGTGGGGCTTCACCGATCTGGAGTTCCAGGATGTCGCCAATGGTGGTCTCCTGGTGGAGATCAGCGCCACGGTGAGCGCCGGGGCGAGCCCGCAGGCCGCCCGCAAGTGGTGGACCGGCGAGATTTCGCGCCTGGCCAATCAGCGTGAGGTGGATGCCTCCTCGCTGATCACCCCCGATCTTGTGGCCCAGCTGGCCGCGCTGGTCGAGGCCGGAACGCTCAACGATAAGCTGGCCCGCCAGGTTCTGGAGGGCGTCATTAACGGCGAGGGAACCCCGCAGGAGGTGGTGGACGCGCGCGGCCTGGCCGTGGTCAGCGATGACGGCCCCCTGATCGCCGCGATCGACGAGGCGCTGGCCGCCCAGCCCGACGTGCTGGAGAAGCTGCGCGAGGGTAAGGTGCAGGCCGCCGGTGCCGTGATCGGTGCCGTGATGAAGGCCATGAAGGGTCAGGCCGATGCCGCCCGCGTGCGCGAGCTCCTGCTGGAGCGCGCCGCGCAGTAATCGCGATGCCCCACGGGCCGCTCCCTCGCCTCGGCGGGGGAGCGGCCCGTTTTGCGTGGCGCGCCGCACGGCGCAGCCCGGCCGCGGCGGGGCGTTCCGGGAGCATCCCTGGTTGACGATTCCGAACACTCGTTTTCTTCCCGAGGTGATGCCCCAGCATGGGGGAACCGGTGTGGAACGCGTGGCACAGTGCCCGCCTCCCGCCGCCGAGCTCCCCAACGCAGCGGAGGTTTTTGTGGCTCGCTCTCCCTTTTTTCAGTCCATTCTTCGGCGCAAGCCCCTCGAGGATACCGAGGCCGACGCCCGGGGCAGCGGGCTGGCCCGACACCTCGGGATGTGGCAGCTCACGGCCCTGGGCGTGGGCGGCATTATCGGCGTGGGTATCTTCTCGCTTGCCGGCCTGGTCGCGCACGGCAGCGCGGGGCATCCCGCGGCCGGCCCGGCGGTATTTTTTTCGTTCCTGATCGCGGGCCTGGCCTCGGCGGCCGCGGCGCTGTCCTACGCCGAGTTTGCCGGCATGATCCCGCGCTCCGGCTCGGCCTATACCTACGGCTATGTGGCGCTCGGGGAGATCGTGGGCTGGTTTATCGGCTGGGATCTCCTGCTGGAATACATCGCGATCGCGGCGGTCGTTGCTATTTGCTTAGGATCTATGTTGCCTGTCGTTTGTCTGATCGGTTCGGTAGGCTCGATTTATGCTCAAGACTTCACGCCTCGCGTTTCTTATCCCAGTATTGATACTCGGCCTCTCCGCCTGCTCCACGGCTCCCGTCGGGACCGAGCCGGCCAGCGCATCTGCCTCGGCGGCCGCGGTTATTGACCCTGCCGATGTCGAAACTTTAGAGGAAGCAATTTCGCTGGCAACCTCTATTGATCCGGCCTCGGAGGGTGCTTCCAATCGCATCCTTAATACCGCATCGGCGCTGTCTCGGACGGCTCGTGCTGAGCTCGGCGCGAAGCTCACCTCCGCGGAATTGGAGCGCTACCGAGTTCGACTGCTGCAAGTAAAGACGGAAGTGGTGCCACTTAAAGACGGCGATGATGCGGAAATCAGTGTCGTCAATTCATCGCTTCGCGATATTGCGATCGAGTTGGATCGGGCACAGGGCTGATTCTATGAAGATCGTCGTTGCTATGCGTTCGACCGAGACGAAAACCATCGAGGTTGAGGTGGAGGATTATGCGACCGGCCGGGATATCGCGTTGGCCGCGGTCCCCGAGGGGTGGGAAGCGCAGAGCATGATCGCGCAGCGAGATTAATTAATGTTGCACTATTAGTGAAACGTGTGATAGTCTTTAAATATCAGCAAGGCAGGCACCAGGCCACACCTTCGCCCACAGGGGAGACACCATGTTCAGCACTCGCGACGAAGCCGTACAGTCCATCATCACCGCCATCGAGGCCACCGGCGAAGCAACCGCCGCCGAATACAACCTCGACGCAATCGCCGAAGACCTCATCACCTTCCACGATGGAGCCGAGGGCGACACCATCAACCTCAACGCCCAGGGCTTCACCGTGGACGAGGACGCCTTCTGGCAGTCGGTCGAAAACCACGCTCTCTAACACCCTCGTGGCCCCGAGAAATCGGGGCCACTCCTATTAGGAGCATCATGACCCCCGCAGAATTTAAAGTCGTCCGCGAATCCCTCGGACTCACCCACAAATGGGTGGCCCAGCAGATCGGCAATTCAGAACGCACCGTCAAAAACTGGGAAGATCACATCACCCCACCGGCAGACGCCGCCGACTTCCTCGAAAATCTCGAATCCGAGCAGGCCTCACAGGTGGAGCAATACGTGCGCGCCTGCCAAGACGCCCGCGATCCCGCGTTGAGCACCTACCGGGTAGACGCCGATGTGCCCGAGTCCTTCCCCTATCCCGCGAGTTGGCATCGCGCAGTCGTCGCACTCGTCGCAAAAGAAATCCCTGGCCTCGAAATCACATACGCTAAGTAGGACCTTTCCTTACCTGCGAAGCGGGTTCCTGACCGAAGGAACCCTATGCCCGCGCCCGAAATACTCGACTACCTCACGCCCTATGCCCCTCGCACACAGGAAAACTATTTCGGCTACCTGGCGCGGTGGGAATCCTGGTGCGCCTCGCGCAGCTGCGATATTCTCACCGCACAAAGAGCCGATATCGAGGCCTGGGTTAGCCACCTCCGAAACCGAGGCCTCAGCAATAATGCGGTTCGCTCGGCGCTAACGCCGGTGACAGGCTTCTACCGCTGGGCCAGTGAGCAGGAACTTGTGACCCGCGACCCGGCAAGATTTGTCCGACGCCCGCCGGCGCCCAGGTCGAGCAACCGTGACTGGCTGAGTGCCCCCGACCTCGCAAAACTCCTCCGTCACGTCACCGTCCACAGCGGCATCGGGATCAGCGCCGCTATTCACCTATTCGCGCTCAGCGGCACACGCCCCGGGGAAACTATGGCCCTGGACATCTCAGACATAGGCCGATATGGAGACCTAACCACCCTCCGCCTGCGGCATCGTAAAGCCGGCGCATCCGACAAAATATCGCTCTCTGCACCTACCGCCAGAGCCGTGCGCCGCGCCGCAGACGGCCGGAGCCGAGGCCCCCTGCTAGTCACGGAAACCAACGGATACCGGCTCACAAAGACCATCTTGCGCGCCAGGTTCGCTGAGGCTGTCGCATCCGCCGGCGTACCCCGAATCACGCCTTACGGGCTGCGCGTTGGGTTCATCACGTTAGCGCTTGATGCTGGTATCCCAGAGCGCGACGTCATGATCTCGGCAGGGCACTCGAACAGCGCCCAGACGGCTCACTACGATCGGCTACGTGGCAATCTGGACCGTAATGCCACCCACGCGCTCACCGAGTGGATACTTGCTGCTGGACGCGGGGCAATCGCTGGAATCTAGCTGCTGTCACTGGACGCGCGGTAGCCTGGGGAGAACCTAGCTGAAAGAGGAAAAATGGCAGAGACCAAGTGCTATCTCCACGACGTGCCCCTAACGCATGACCCACGGGTTGGCCAAAGTAAGCGATTCTCGTGCCCCATTGTTGGGTGCGGTTGGTCTCCATCGGACGCGGCTGTCTCCGGTTAACGCAAAAAATGGGGCGGTTCCCGAAGGAACCGCCCCATTCCTGTTACTCCACGCCTCGCGGCGCTGACCCAAACGGTGTCCAGCGCCGAAGCCAGGCATCCACCGCGGGGATAGCCATCACCCGCGAGACCGCCGAAGAACCCGCGGTGATCAGGACCGCGGCGGCCGCCAGCCACAACCTCAAGCCCGGGGGCATGCTTTCCCCCGCTTCTTCCAGGACTATCCGGATCACCTCTGGCAGGAGCCCGATTAGTCCGATCGCCGCGACGATGCCGGACGCGAGGCCGGTTCGCCATGCCCGCTGGCCCTTAAACCAAATCTCGTTGGTCACCGGTGCCTGATGCTTTGCCATTAGTGCCCCTTTCGGAGGTGGTCATCGAGCCGCTGAGTCAGTGTCTGCGCGCGCTCGTCTGTGGCCTGGTCGGCCTGGTGGAGGATGCGGATATCTCCGCGGAGCCCGCCGATATCCTTCGTGATGGTTTTCATAAGCCCCATCGACTCGGCGTGCTTTTCGTCCATGTCCTCGCGCAGATTCGAGGTGAGCGACGGATCCGCCTGGTGATCATTTTCGAGCTGCGCCCGCGAGGATCGCGCGTCTTTCGCCACGCGCCCCACCCGCCGGTTAACGAGGGCGGTGAGGGTGATCGAGGCCAGGAGTCCGACGGTGCTTATTGCTTCCACGAGGACGCTATCGCCGGGCACTAGCCCGCGATCCGCGCCGCGAGGTCATCATTCACCGCGCGCGCCACGGCATCAACATCGACCTCCACGGTTACGCCGGTCGCGCGAATGCCTGTGAGGACCTGCTCCACGATCGCGCCGGTGTCAACCGGGGCTTTTTCCCCGGTCGCGGCGCCACGCCCGGCAAGAGCCATCGACACCCAGAGGTCAAATTGGCGATCATTGCCACTCAGATGCTTGGTGATGATCGGCTCGGACTGCACCACTTCTTCGTCCGTGGTGAGGTGGCGGTAATAGCCAGGGCCGATGAGGGCGATGCCACGACCGGGCGACTGAATGCGGATCATGTCTGTGTCTCCAATATTTTCGGGGGTGAGAGGGATAGGCGCGGGCGCGGGATCGCCGGTGCCGGTGAGAATGTCGTGGCCGAGGAAGTAGTCCGACCAGCCGAGGTATCGGCGGCCGCCCCAGGAGCGCTCGATCTCGCCGATGCTTGAGCGCCCGGTTTGGCCAAGCCCGGGCTTATCGGTGGAGGCTATGAGCTCTCCATCGCCGAGCGCGATTGCGATATGCCCCGGCGCCTGCGGGTTTTTGATGTTGATGAAATAGACCACCGCACCCAGCGGAGGGCGACGGTCGCTGTGCCGGCGCTCGATCGGGGTGTTTTCCCACCCGTGGCGCGCGAGAGTGTACGGCGATCGCCCGTCCGATTTTGGTGCCCCAAAAGCGTTCCAGACCGCGTTGAGGCACATTGCAGTCTGCCAGCGTTTATATCCGAGTAGGCGCTCGGCCGCGGTTTTGCCGGAAAGGATCACGGCTCCTCCTTAAATAGAAAACGCCCCATAAACGGGGCGGTGGGCGGCTCCTGGGCTATGCAAAAAAAGTGATGTAAAAGCTCACCGGCTGGCCCGCAAACCAGGTATTGGGCTGGTCTGCTCGGCGAAATCGTACCTGAGCGGCAGAGTCAGTGAGCTCCCAAATGACTGCGCTGGCAAGCAGTGTGACGGTCTCGCTCGACCCATGAGCGATGGTGACCTGAGCGCCCGAGGGAAGCTTGCCCAGACTGTGCGTGGTCACCACGACGCCCTGAGCATTTGTCGCGCTTGAATACCGCTTGGTCTCGCTCGGTCTCACAGCCTTCCACGCACCATCCCGAAAAATGTATTCCTGCCACTCAGAGGTATCAAAAAACAGCATCCCCGGCCGGCGGAATTTCACTGCTTGCCGCTCCGCAGTAGTACCGATACGGCGCGTACCGACCTCCGCCGCGAAAGCGGCCACAAGTGTTTCATCGGCGCCCATGTCGGGCGGGCCCCCTGCCAGGAATTCCGGAGCCCCGGTGACGGGATTATAGCGATCTACGGCCATAGTTGTTGTCCAATCTCTCGCGTTAGCGAGGTTAGCGGGAGCCAGAAAAACGCATGGCCCCGGAGAGTGCGTCGGACGGCACTCCACGAAATTTGTTGAAGCCAGTGCTGGATCGCACGACGATGCCGCGGCTGGCGCCCGATTGCAGTGCCTCGGCAAAGCCTGGCGGCAACGGCACCCACCCGGTAAGAGCAGGGAGGGCGGTGAGCGCCGAGACGGCTGGTGCGCCACCTGGTCGGCTCGGGTGAGGATGCAGCCCGAGAGAGATGGCCCCTTGTGGGCTGTTGTTCGGGAGATACACCTCGGCGGAAGTGAGCCGGGCGCCGGCCAATGCGTTTATGAGCCGGTCGCCATAAAACCACGCCCCGATGTTGCTGGTGGATGCCCACGGATCATTGGAATTCCATGCGGCCCCGGAGAGCCACCAGTTTCCCGAGGCTTCGGATTGGACCAGGAGCCCGCTAAACCCGGTAACCGGCGGCGGAGCTACTGGGGGAGGGTCCACCACCTGCTCTGCTGTGATCTGGCCCTGGATTATCCCGGAGGTCCAATTGATCTCCACTACATGCCCGGTCACCGCGGTGTACCCCGATCGGAGACCGAGAAAATAGTCCTTCCCGTCTACCGTGACCCACGCTTTAGGGGATCCTACAGATTTGATTTTGCCGATGGGGTTGAGTTGCACGGCCGGCCCGGCAAGGATCAGCTTGCCCTTCACCCGCTGGATCTGCACGATCATCCCTACGACCGGCGGGTAGAAACCCACGCTTCGTACCGGCACGGTGGATGCGCCGATGTTCACAAGCGCATAGCTGCCCTGCATCCGCACATACTCGGCTACGAAGCTATCAACCTCAGGGATCGCCGCTGTGATCTGCGCGAGCTTGCGGTCGAGCCTCACGAGACACCCCTCCCCACCTCGAGCACAAGGTTCATGAGGGGCGAATCGGAGAGCGAAATATCGGTGATCCGCCCCACGATTGCGCGATCGGGGCCGGTGACCCTCACGAAATCATTGATCTCTACAAGCGGGTTGACGATGCACTGCACCGACACCTTATAGGTAAGCGCGCCGATCGTTTGCTCAAGCACCGCCTGAGTGGCCTTGTCCGCGGACCCCTGATCCTTCACCATGTCCGAGGTGTGATATTTCACGTATTCGGGGAAAAGCCCGCCCACTGCGAGATCTCCGACGGTGTGCTGCGCGATCGAGATGATCGGCTGGCGGTCCTCGGTCTCGTAGAGTCCCACCACCGAGGTGTACACGCTCTCGGTATCGATATCATCTTCGAGGTCCGTGATCGTGCCATTCGGGCCAGTGTGGAGGGCGGCGACTGGCTCACTTATCGCACTGGGAGCCACTGTGAGCTCCCCCGCGGGAGTTACTACCACCCGTCCGCCCAGTAGATCGCCGAGCTTCTGTACAGCCGCAAGGCGTCCGCCTGCGACTGCGTCCCACACGGTGGCTGCGGGAATCGGTTTGTCCGCCACATTCTTTGCCACCGGGAATCCGCTGATGCGCAGCAGTTCATCCCAGCAGCGCCGCCCGGCAGGCTCGGGGAAATGGAAACCTCGGCGGCGAAGATCAATCTCTAGGCCCTGCCAGACGATGGGCACCACAGAGGTGATGACCCGGGAGACGCCTCCGACAGTCTCCATCACATCGTAGGCCTTTGGAGTGGAGGTGATGCGAGCCCACCCCATCGGGATCCGATGCACTACGGCACCCACTGATACCTCGAAAGATAGGAGTAATCGGGCCCGAAAAGGGGAGAGCGTCCCCTTCGTCCCCACGGGTCGAAGGGATTCTCCCTCGACCGACTGATAGACCACGGTGGCCGACCCGGACGATTTGATTTCGGCCCCCAGCGACCATTTATAGGTCCACTGAGTAAGCTGTACATCTCTCATCACCGGGTCGGTGCCGTGGAAGACATCTGCCAAAAGGCGGTAGTTGAAGGAGCTTTTCAGAGCCTCTATAAGCTCAGGTTCGTGTGCTCGCATGTCACCTCACAAGGTCGTATCGGCGGTTCACGGATAGGCGGGAAGCGTTGTCCGCGTTGAGCGCAGCGCGGGTGCCGTAATAGGCGTTGAGGTGCGCTCGGGTGAGGAGGGAAATAAACAGGCCAGGCAGGGGCGGGGCAACCTCATCCCCGACCATGGTTTGGTACATCATGCCCCCACCGATTGACGCACTGACATCTTCTTCGACGATGTCGAGTACACCGGCGTAGAAGGGCTGCGGGAGGCGCGTGAATTCGTGTGCCCCGAGGCGGAAGCACAGGACGGCGGGCGCCGAATTCTGCTCGCTTCCGAGCATCGCTTGGATGCGGTCGGCGGCATCTACGGTGTCGGTGATCACGCTGAGGTCCACGCCCGTCACTCCCTGGCGGCCTGCGCCAATGAGAACTCCGGCCTCCCGCCCGGGTATACGCACGACAGTGCCGCGCGAGGGCCGCGAGATCGTGCGCGCAGACTTCGCGCGAAGCTGCACTCGGGTGGCCCCCGCAGGCATGAGCACGTTGTGCACCCACGTATCAGCTGAGTCCACCTGAGTGGTGGTGGTCGCGGTGAAGCCCAGCGAGATACCGAGCAAGCTAAAAAGCTCCGCCCGGTATTGCACCGGCACGCCAAAAGGCACTTCGAGGTCGGGGCGAGCGAGCGAGTCAACTACGGCGGCCCGTATCGCGCCGCGCACCTCCTGAGTGACGCCGTGAGCCGTGCGCCAGATTGTCAAGGCGGCGACCTCGCGTGGAACACCTCGAATCACGACTTCTGCTTGCGGGCTGGGTAGGCGGTCGAGGAATGCTTCTGCTGTGATCGATGTGTCCACTATTCGCTCCATCCCAGGCCCGCAGAGTGGGCCGTATTTTGGTCGTGTGAGTCGATGCGAGCATCGATGATTCCGTCAATTTCTTGTCCGCCGATGATGAGTTTCACCCTCATGCCGTCGAGGGATACCTGCACAGCGCCCTGGCCTGCAGCACCGGCCAGGGTCCCCTTGGGGTAAGCCTCCATTCCGAGGCGGGAGGCTGCATCGACCGTGATCTTGCGGTTCCTGGCCTCCTCCCCGTGTTTCCCGGAGATGAACGCTTCCCAATTGGTTTCAGGCTCCGCAAATTTCAGCAGCGGAGGGCCACCGCGATACATGCCGGTGGAAATCGTCCCGCCATTCGCGAAAGCCTGCACCGAGGTCCCGCCGGTCCCGTGATTGAAAATGTTGCCGATCGCGGAGCCTGTGGGCTTGAGAACACCGATACCCACGGCCGCGCCCTTGAGCCGCTCGATTGAGGCGAAACTCGCCTCAAGCCCAGACGTGCTGACATGCACGGTCGCACGGTAGCTGGCATTTGCGACGCGGTTGATATCCGTTGTGGCCTCGCCCAGGCCCGTGGCCTTCGCCTTGATATCGGCGTTGCGGTTGGCCTTGGCCACGCCGTCGAGCTGCACACCGGTCTCGCCCAGCCCTGTGGCCTGGGCCCGAATGTCGGCGTTGCGCGCGCGGTCTGCGATGTCGCCCAGGAGACGATCGGCTTCCGGCCCGCCCTTCACGACGGACTGGATTGCAGCCTCACGCTTCTTGGCGGTAACCTCGTCGATCTTGCCCTCGGTTTGGGCCAGGTTTGGCGTGACCAGTCTGATCTCTCCGGGCCGGTCCGCGAGCGTTTCCACCTCGAATCCGATGCCCTTGAGCGCGTCAATAACACCGGGCGCGGTGGGCGCCTTGATCGTCACATCGCCGCTGGGGTTGGAGGTGGCGAGCATCGCGACCGCCTGCAGCTGCGACTGCACTTCTTCCGCGGTGCCGTTGTCTTTGATCTCGATGATGTGATCGGCGGGGAGCTTCCGCATCTCATTGGCCAGCCCGATCGCGGCCTGGGTTGTTTCATCGATGCTGCCGCTGTCGGTAACCAGGGTGGAGACTGTGCCCGGCATCGAGAAATATTTCCCGATCAGAGCATCAGCCTGGTCCACGGTGAGGCCCATATCGAGCATGGTCTGCCTGATTGTGCCGATGTACTGCTCGCCGGCCTCGCGCGCGGCCCGGGTAGCCCCTTCCAGGTCACCTGTCGCCGCCGCGGCATCATATGCCCGCGCGCTGGCCGCGAGCATGTCGCCATTGAGCGAGGTCAAAGACTTACCGAAGCTCACGCCCGCGCTGTTAGTGAGGTCAATTGCGCCGGCCCCGTCGAGGAAGCTGCTATACAGCTTGATGCCGGCCTGATCGGTGGCCGCGAGCGAGTCGCGCAGCGTGTTGTTTTTCTGCGCGAAATCGAGCTCAGCCGCGGCCGCGCTCTTGGTCCCCCCTTCGAGCTCATCCAAAGCCTGCTTGAGCGCGGAAACCCGCGTCTCCATGTCCTTGGTGGTGTCACGGGCCACCGAAAGGGCATCGTTGAAAGCCTGGTTTGAGCGCGCCGATTCTGTCATCGCCGCGGCGAGATCCCGCTGCGCCTGCCGGTATGCCGCATTTTCAGCCTGAGCTTCGCGGAATGCGTTGCTCTGCGCTTCCACAAAGCCGACGAGCTGCTGCTGTGCGTCGAGGGACCCGCCGACTGCCTCGGTGACTTTATCGAGGCTTAGACGGTACCCGAAGCCACGAGCATCCGCGTCCTCGAAAGCCTTCCCCACGGTTCCTTGGGCCTCGGAGAAGCCCAAGGTGTGGTCGATGATGTCGTTATAGGTGAGTCCGAGCTGTTTGGCGACACGCTCGGCATCCTCGGTCTTGCCGGCAGCCTCCATCGCGGCCTTCGCCTGGTCGCGCATGGTGTTCTTGAAGATTTGAGCGCCGCCGGAGGCTCCGGTGATCGCGTCGGTGAGCATCTCGTGCGCGACGCTTGCGCTCTTGGCCGCCTCGCCGATGCCGTCCTCCGCAATGGAAGCCGCGATCACGTCGCGGGTCGCCGCCGTAGCCGCGCCGCCGGTCTCGGTGAGGGTCTGGCGAAGATCCGCCGTGCGCTTATTGTGCACGGCCACCTTCTCCGCAGCGTCGGCGTTGGCGGCCGCGAAGATCGCGACCGCGCCAGCGGCTACCGTGAGGGCAATACCGATCGGGTTAGACAGGAATGCGGCCTTGAGAGCACCGCCCATCGCCGTCACGCCCCCAGCGCCTGCGTGGGCTGCAGCGCCGAGAACGCTCACCGATCCGCCCATTGCCTCAGCCGTAGCCTTTGACGCCTGGAAATGCTCAGTGACAGCGCTCACGACACCGGATAGAGCCTTGCCTGGGCCTTCCAGCGCGCTCATCGCCGATCGCATCCCAAGGAACGCGATCCCGGCCGCGAGCACGGGGGTGGGGATTGCCGCGATAGCGTTCGCCCCGACCTCCGCGACTCGAGCTACAGCGGTGAGCCCGCCGGCGACCACCGGCAGCACTGCGGTCAGCGAGGTCGAAAAGGTGTTGCCGAGCTGTACCGCGACGGGGATCAGCGGCGACAGTGAGGTGAGGATTTCCCCGCCCGCGGAGCGCAGTTGCGGGGAGGTGGCGGCCAGCGCGAGAAGCGCGCCCGCCACCGGGTTGATCGCAGGCAGGAATCGTCCCAGGACGGGGATACCCTGCATTCCCATCGCCACCACGGCCCCGCCCACGGCGGCTATCGCCGGAGCGTGTGCGCCGAGCGAGTTGAGCTCCGAATCGACTCGAGTGACCGAGAACCCATTCACCGCGATTTTCGCGCGAGTGAAGGCGCCATCAACCGCCTGGATCGCGGGCACGGCGCGGCCCATAAGCATAGATACCATCGGCCCGGCGGCCTTCTCCACACCACGCAAAACATCCGCATAGTCATTGGCCCATTTGACGGCGAGACCGCCGCCGTTCTTGGACACGAAAGGCTCGGCCAGGGCCGCCCCGATATCGCGGGTCGCGGCCTTCACCCGGTCCGCGGCGCCCGTCATCGTGTTTTTCACGTTGGCCGCGGCGCCCGCAAACTTGGTCTCCATGCCGGCGGCCAGAGCGTCGAGCGCCTGTTCCGCGGGGAGAACACCCTTGGTGACCATCGCGCGGATTTCTGCGCCGGTCTTGCCCATCTGGGTGCCGATGATCGTGGCCGCGTCCACACCTCGATTGCCGAATTGGGCGAAGTCGTCGGCGGTGATTTTCGACGACGATTGGATCTTCGCCATGATCTCGACGATCTCCGCGATCGACTCATTGGATCCACCCGTGGCGGCCACGGCATTTTGGATCGCCCCGAGGTAGGGGATGACCTTTTTTGCCTCGATGCCGAAGCCGATCATCTGCTGCTGGGCAGTGATGAAAGTGGCCTTCGAGAAGGGGCTATTGCGGGCGAAATCGTCCAGCTTGTCCATCTGGGCGTTGGCCTCTTTGGCCCCGCCCATCAGGGTGGTCATGGCCGCGCGCGAAGTCTGCTGCAGGGTGTTGTATGCGGCGCCGGTCTTGAAAACCTGCACTCCATACGCGGCGGCCACGGTGCCGGCGATCACGGTGGTGGCCGCGGCAGCCTTGATCGAGCTGCTGATCGCCTTGCCCGCGCTCGACCCAACATTATCGAGCTTGCCGAAGCGTTGGCCGACACCGTCGATATCGGCTTCGAATTTGTTCTTGTCGAGGAGGGTGATGCGAGCGCCGAGCTCGCCGATCATCATCGTCATGTGGGCTCCTTAATGTCGTGTGAGGCCAGCCATGCGGCCAGGCGGGAGCGGGTACTCAAAAGCCCGTCGATGCGGGCTCGGACTGAGTGCCAGGAGCGATCGGGGAAGTCCTCGGCGAAGGTGTCGATGCCGTACACCTCGAGGAGGTCGCAGGACACCGATTCGCCCCACTCGGCGAAAACGTGTCGCCAGAATGTGGGTAGAGAAACGCCCCGCGGAGTTGTGCGCTCAGTGGGGCGGCCCATGGCGGCGATCTCGTCCCGATACCACTTCGGGTATCGGTATCCGGGATGCCGGCCGGTTACGGGGTCGGGGTCTCCGATGCCGAATTCGGCGAGGTCGTCGATAGTGGCGTCAGCTGCACTCCGGCCGCTTCGAAAAGCGTCTCGATTGCTTTTGGGGCGCCACCGTCCTTATAGGACTGGATGACCTTGATGCCGCCGCCGTGTGCCTGCCAGTAGAAGGCGGCGTTGATCACGTCCACGTATTCCTCGGCGCGGAGCTCGCCCCGGGCGCGCTCCGCGAGGTCGCCACCGAGGCTCATCTCGGCGAGGTCGGCGGAGGCCTTCTCTAGGTCGCCTTCCTGCCCGGTATAGATGCGCAGGAACAGCGAGAGAAGCAGCTGTCCGACCTCGACCGGGACGGGGGCGACGACGTATTCGAGCTCGCCGCCGATGTTCAGGACGAGGTTGCGGCCGCGTTCTTCGATAGTGATCTGTGCCATGAAAATCTCCAAAAATTGTGGGTGGATGAGTGGAGGTGAAAGCGGGGCCGGACCATCCACGATTCCGGCCCCGCGGCTGGGGGAGTGTTACTCGCCGGCCTTCTTGAGGGGGTTTGCGATGGGCTTGATCTCGCCCACGCCGGCCAGCGAGAAGTTGTCGAATTCCACATCGTCATTGCCGGTGGAGGGCCGGTTGCCGCGAGACACAGCCGCGACACCCTGGTAGGCGTCGGATGCGCCCAGCGCGTCGTACCAGCGAATGCCGATGTTGTTGGCCTCGCCCTTGGCATCGGCTGCAGCCTTGAGCGCAAGCCACTCGGGCTGGAATTCGCCGGTCTTATCGCGAATCTTGAGGAGGTTGAAATCGAGAGCGAAGTCGTTTCCGACCTTCACCTGGGCACTCGATCCCTTGTGCGCGTAGGTGGCGATGTCCTTGAGCTTGGGCGTGGGCTGAGGGTTCAGACCGGTGATATCGGGGACGTTGACCCAGACCGGGGCCGCGATCGTGCCAGTGTTGATGTCGAACATATATTCGAAAGAGTTGGCGATGTCGCCCACGGTGGGCTTTACGTCTGCATAGCTGGGGGTTTCAGGCATGGGTTGTCTCCTTAGACGGGGTGACGCTGCGGGTGTAGAGCAGCTGGAAGTTGTGGGCCCACTCGTGACGGCCGGAGCTATCGGGACCCAGATGTGCGGTGGAAATGCGGGTGATCTTGGACACGCGCACGGCGCCAAGCGAGAGATACGAGAGGTCGTGCAGCAGGCCGCGCAGTTCGTCGCCGAGACGCACGCCGGCGAGATAGCTGGGCGCGCGCACCCGGGCCTGGATCAGCGCGTGCGCGGCGCGCGTGCGCGACTCGGCCGGGGTGTACTCGGTGAGACACAGCGCGGGCGACGCCGAGCCGTGGAGGCTGCCGAAAGTGATCGGCGCCTCCCCGGGGAGATAGACCCCCTCGGGGCGAAAGACAAAGGCCCCGCCGGCATGTACGAGCCGGGCGAGGCCTTCGAGAAGATCAGTCGATGTGCTCACAGCGCACCGCCGATCTCCTTGGCGATGATTGCTTGCAGCTCCGTGGCGTGCTCATGCAACGGGGCTTCGAGGTATTTGGCCCCGCCGCCGCCCGGGTGCCGGTAGCCCAGCTCCTCGTGCTGCTTCACCGCATACGGAGTGTCATAGGACACCACCGCGGTGGGATCGCCCGCGGTCGCCGGGGTGACCTGTGCGGAAGCGCGCAGCACACCGTCGAGCTTGGGGGCTCGCGGCACCGATACCGCCTTGAGGCGCTCGGCGGCTTTATTCACTCCGCCTACGCCCGCGGCCAAGATGTGAGCTGTCACCTCGGGGCCGCGCCAGATATAAGACATGAGCCTCCTAAATGATGCGGATCTTGATGTGGGAAGGTGCGTCCGGGTGATCGAATATCTCGTTCTTGATCACCCGTGCGGCTCCCTGCGAGGTCTCGAGGATCGATTCGGGGGCCGGGGCCAGCCCGGGGTCGATGATCACGAATCCGGTAGATGTGATCTCTTTGCCGTCGGTGAGTTTGATCACCACGGCCGAGCCCTGCTCGACATACGCCCGCACCGTGACCGGGTCGCCGAGCACTGGGCCGTCAGCGCCCTCGCCCAGCACCGGTCGGAAAGTGACCGTATGTGGCATATACCGCTTCGGGATCCTCATGCGTACCGCACCGAGCGTGTGGCCAGGCCCGCGGCCGCGAGGATATCCGCGGCCTCGCTGCTGTAGCGCAGGTCGATGGTCGCGCCCTTCCCGCCGGCCGCGGTCGTGGCCGTGGGCAGTTTCACTGACCCGATCGCCCCGCCGCCGAGCACCGCGAGCGCGCCCGCGGTGTCCCCGGTCTCGTCAAACCACGCCGCCTGAGCGCAGGTTGCCTCCATGAGCGCGCGGATCACGCGCGGGTCGGTGGGGTAGCCGCTACTGTCCACGGCGTAGACGACACCGATGAGCATTTCATCGACCCGGATCTCCGCGCGCCGGAGATCAGCCGGGGAGACACCGCCCGTCTGGGGCAGTGTCTCTCCGGTCCAGTCGTAGAAGTCCGCCGGTGTCGCGTAGGGCTTAGGCGTCCCCATTGCTGGGGGCCTCTGGCTCGGGCGTGGAGGGTTTCGGCGGCTGTGCTTTCGGCCGCCGGACTCGCGCGCCACCCCACACGAGGTATCGCTCAGCGTTCGGAGATACCTCGTCGAGCTTCACGACGCCATCGGTGAAGATGATGCCCGCGTGCAGGGTCTCGCCCGGGTGTGCCCCGGGCAGAGTGATCGTTACGGTCACCGTCGCCTCCTACTTGGTTGCGTCGGCCTTGGCCTTGTCGGCCTCGGCAGCGATAGGCGCGGATTCTGCGGCGTCTGCCTCGGCCTCGGCCTCGGCCTTGGCAGCGTCAACGGCTTCCTTCGCGGCCTTGGCCTCGGCGCGCTTCTCAGCGTCGGTCTGCGTCACGGTGTACCCGTGACGCTCGAAATAGCCGATCGCGGTCTCGTCGGTCGTCTCGGCCTCGCCGTTCGCGAAAGTGACACCGGCGACCTCGCCTACGAACCCCTTCACGGGGGTAGTGATCTTGGGCATATTGTGCCTTTCAAATCTGCGGGCGGGCACCCATGTCGGGTGCCCGCCCTGATGGGTGGAGTTAGCGGACCTTGATGTTGCGGAATACCGCGGCGGCCTTGGTGGCCTTGAGCGCGACTGCGACGGGACCGAGCTCGACGCCACCCTCCTGAACTGCGCCGATGTTGGTGAAGTCCGGCAGGCGGTAGTCGATGAGGCCGCCACCGGTGGTCGAGACTCCGTGGAAACCATCGAGACCGGCCCGGTAGGCGTAAAGGTCGGTCAGCCCGGCAACCTTGTTCCCATCGATGGTGCGTTCCTGGATGGGGATGATCTGGTCGTTCGACCCGGACTTTGCGCCCGCGTCCACGAGGATCAGGCCACCGTAGGTCTCGCGCTCGATCGGACGGCCATCTGCACCGACAAGGCCATCCACGGGGCTCTTGGTGTACATGTTGGCGCGACGTGCGGCGGCACGGACGCGAGCGAGAGACGCCGAGTTACCGACGATGACGGTCGGAGTGCCATCGAGGGTGGAGAGGAACTCGTCGATCGCGTCGAGAGCCTTGTGCTCGGCACGGTTGTCGGTGTCGAAGTCGGCCCAGTTGGTGATCTGGCCGGCGCGGAACTCGGTGGACGAACCCGTAAGGGCCTTGTCCAGACCATCGAACGCGGAAGCGTTGGTGGCGACGTCGCCGTTGATGACGAGGTCGGAGAACAGTGCGGCGGTGGACTTCGCCTTCTGCGCGAGGTTGAGTGCGACCGCGCCGGATGCTGCGGCACCGAGCTTGGCAATGACGCGGTCCACCTGGAAGGTTCCACCCATCACGGCCAGGGTGACGTAGTGCATCGAGGTTTCGACGTTCTGCGGGGTGTACTCGGTGTTCAGCGCACGGGTGCTCGCCGTGGCCTGGGTCTTGAGGCGACGGTATCCGGTGGTGAGGGTGCCGCCGCCGCCGTTGGGGTTCACGATGTCATCGAAAACGAGGGAGTCGAGGATCGCGTTCGACTTGCGGAACTCGTCGATGACGCCGTGGTTGATTTCGTCGGAGGTGTTGTTCTTTGCTTCGAGAAGGGAAACGGGCACAGTGTGCTCCTTTCGGCTAGCCGCCCAGGCGCGCAGATACCGCGCTCAGGAGGGTGGTTTTGGGTGTGGTTTTCTGCTCGCCGCCGCCAGCGCCCGGGCCGGAGGACCCGGACACTCGCGTGAGCGCGTGCGCGGGGTTCGCGGCGAGCGCCGTGGTGATCGCGGTCTTGATCGCGTCCTTGTCCGACGGATCAACTTCGGCCAATGTGGCGGTGAACGCTCGAGAGTCGAGCAGGCTGTCTCCGTTGGCGTTCAGGCCCGGGGCGGCACGTAGCACGGCATTCTCGCGCGCCTGGGCCGCCTGGGCCTCGGTGGCTGTTGCGAGTGCAGCGTCACGCTCCTGGATGGCCTGAGTCAGTTGCTCAGGGGTGGGCGTCTCATCGCTGCCTCCGCCGAGTAGCTTGGTGATATCGGCCAGGGCCTTTGAGGTTTTCGCGGCTTCGGCTTCGGCTGCTGTTTTTGCGGTGCGATATTTTGCGGCTTCGGCGCGGGCCTTGGCGGTTTCCTTGTTCGCTGTTTCAACGTCGAGGTTGCCGGGTTCCACCGGGGCGCTGTTACCTGCGGGGGCCTGCCCCGACGTGGTTTCAGCGGTGGGCGTCGGGGCGGAGCCGGCCGCGCCTTCGCTGGCGCCCTCGATGAATCGGATGCCGCGCAGCGAGAGGCGATCCATGGGGGCAAGGTATGGGCGAGCGAGGTTGTGCAGCATGGTGTTCCTTTCGTCCCGCTCCTGGCGGGCTCGATGGGTGCGAAAAAAGCCCCCACGGTTTGTGGGGGCTTAGGCGACTGGGATCCAGCCGCGTTGAAGGTCGAACCGCGCGACCCGTTTCGGGGTGATCAGCATGACCTCGGTGAGGCCGGACTGTTCGGCGTATTCGTTGATCCGTTCCAGGGCCTGCCCGGTCGGAAGTGTGGAGGCGCTGATGTCAATGACGGCGCGGTTTGAGGTGCGCCCAGCGTCGGTGAGGAGCGTGGTGAGGTCGTGGCCGTCGCCCTTGGCGCGTCTGGTGGTCCAGCGGGCGCCGGATATGCGGGCGTTGTAGCCGTCGAGTGGAGTGATGTCTAGCCCGGCGGTTGCGAGGCGCGTGTATGGGTCGTGGAGGTCCAGCAGGTACGGCTTGCCCTCGGCGATGACACCGCGCTTGGAGGAGTCCGGGCGGCCATCAGTGAACCACAGTTGCTCCCGATACGATCTGCGGGCGCTGCCGGTGGATTTGACGTGTTTGCGGAGCGCTGCTTGAGCGTCTCGCAGGTCCTCTCGCGCGTTGGGTGCATTGTCGCCAGCGGCGATTGCGCGCTTCGCCTTGCGCGCCTCACGCTCGAGCGTGCGTTGCGCGGTTCGCTCTGCCTCTGCCTGGGCATCGTAGGTTGTCGCATCCGCAACAACAGTGAGCCCGGGCAGGTAGGCGACCGCGGCACACCCGCAGTTGGGGTGCATGAGCCCGGCGGCGCGAGCATCATCGAGGGTGCCGTCCACCCTGACCCGCACCATATGGTCTTGGGTGGCGTGCGGCATCTCGTAGACGCCGGCGGGGGTGCCGTCGGTGGACAGGATGCGGGTGGCCCAGTGTGCGCAGCGCTTGCACGCGCTATTCCCGACCACGATCGACACCAGGGTGATGCCTGCATCGTGCATGGTCGAGATCCCCGAGTCGGTCCAGGCCCGGGCCGCCGCGGTACGTGTGGCCATCTCGGCATAGGTGCCGATGCGCCACTGCCGGTCTGCGACATCCACGAACCCGGTCACTCCCTCGGAGAGGAAACGCTGCACCGCGCGGCGCTGGGCCGCGAGGAGCGTGTCCTGCCCGGCGAGCACCCCGGGCGCCGACCACGCTGTGATGCGCTGATAGACGTCCTGGGGGTATCGGAGGATGCGCCGGTGAACCTCGGTGAGACCGTTTTGCAGGTCCGCGGTGAGCGCGGTGATTGCTCGCGCGTCAGCAGGGCGCATGAGTGAGGCGCGGTCCAACCCCGGGATGATGCCGAGCGCGGTGATTGCTGCTTGGATGCCGCGTTCGGACGCGATCCCGATGATTTCGGATGCGAACTCCGGGTTGATGCCTGCGATCATGCGCCGCGCTTCGGCTTCCAACTCGCGGAGGGCTTGCATGCGCGCGGCCAGGTCGGGGCGTTCTCCCATACCTTCGGCGAAGATAGCTTTGGCGCGGGCCACAAGCTGCCGCTCCAGATCCCCGTATACCGTGGCGACCAATCGGCCGAGCTCGTCAACCAGGGTTGAGGGGAGTAGATGCTCTGGTGGGACGAACATCTGCTCCCCTTCCTGTTAGAAGCTCGGGCTGGCGGGATCCGCCGCGGGCCGACGGTCAGCGAGGATCCCCTCGACTTCCTGACGCACTCGTGTGTCATCCCAGTCCGGGTGGGCGGTGCGCACTTTGGTGTCTGTGGTGATCGCCGCGGCCCCGTCGAGGAGCCCGATGACCTGCGCGTCTCGCAACGGGTCAGACTGGGATACTGCGGGGAAGCTGACCGAGGGCAGATCGAACCGGCCGCCGCCCTGGCCGGGGGACAGGAGCCCGTCGATTTCCAGAGCGACCGACGCTTGTTCAGAGATCGCTGCCTTGTCGTACAGCGCCTTCTTGTCTCGGGTACGCTCGGATGCTTTTTCGCGGTCCTGCACCTCGGTGGCGGTCTTGACCTGGTTGCCGTATTCACCCCACGCCGAGGGGCTGTACCCCGCGGCGCGCAGGATCTCCCGATAGAGCGCGTAGGCTGTTGCCTCATACTGCTCAACGGGAATATCTGGCTGGAAGAAGTCCAGACCCGACCCGGTCTCCGAGTCGCCGATGGGGCGATCGAGGCCAGTGAAAACTTCCCGGTCCTCGTCAAAGGTGGACGCCTGGCCGGGGCCGTTGGATGTGAGGAACGCTGAGGGCGCGGTGATCCGGGCCCTCGAGAGTCGGATCGCTCGAGACCAGGCTGTCCAGGTCTCGTCTAGCTGGTCGAACAGGGGGAGGATGCCAGCAAAGTCGCTGCGCCCGGCATACCGGAGGTCCCCGAGCTTCCGCCATTCACGCGACGGCATGTTGATGTTGTACGACGCGGTGAGGCGCTCAATGCCGGTAAGCAGTGTTCCTTCGTCCTGGCCTTCCGAGGTGATTTGGGCAAGGTACTCGGTTTGGGGGATCGTCTGCAAAGGCACGATAGAGCCGATCTTGGCCCCGGTGCCCTTGTAGAGGCGGTTGACGATGCGCCCTGCCTCGTGCCGCTGCAGGTGCCGATAGACCACGTTTGCGTTGTCCGGGTCCGGGTAGGCGGTCCACAGGGTGAGGGCGGAGAGCTTAGCCCCTCGCCACTCGGGAATTATGCTGTCTGCGGCCACGGAACGCAGCCACGGATGCTCGGCGACATCACGGTCCCATTCAGTGATGACCGCGCACGCCCCGAACACGCTTTTGAGCTCGCCCATCTCGTTCCAGGTGGCCTTCACCGCATCCGAGTTAGCGATTAGATCAAGGCGCACCTGCTCTGGGCGGATCGTGTCGATCTTGGTCGAGGTCGTGGTGTCGGTGCTCACCTTGGCGGGCAGGGCCACAGTCGGAGGCTCGGCGAACCCGTAGTCTGCGGCGAGCATGGCGAGGTCTGCCGGGGCCGGGATGTGGAGTCGTCGGGACTCCTGGCCCTGCGGCAGAGGGCGTCCCCAAAACATGCGGGACACTCCACCCATGAGACCGCCGCGGTGAGGTGCCCCGCCGCGCAGGTGGGTGGCCTGACGTTTGGCGCCATTCTGGGAGTAGATCTCGCCGAGCTTCTTGAGATCGCCCAAATACCATGCCTCGTTTTCGGCATAGCTGGCATAGGCGACATCGAACGGGGCCGGCGGGAACGCCGAGTTTTCAGCCGGTAGCGGCATGGGGTCTCCTAGGCGGCTAGGGCATACCGAAGATACGGCAGCCAGGTGGATCGGGTGGTGTAGATCGCGTAGCGCATGGCGTCCATGAAGTGGTCGTCAACCTTTTCGACCTTGTCCTCGCCTGCCTCGGTGGCTTTGGGGTCCCACGAGTATTCAGTGATTTCTTCGAGGACGCCCTCGCACCGATCGGTGATGAGGAGCGCGCCGGCGGACAGTAGGGACGCGACCAGGCCGATGCCTTTGTCCACCCGGTTGTGTGCGGGCCAGGTGTTGCGGCCGGACTCGGCGAGCTGCGCCCGCAGGGATGCCGCGGACGGGTCGAGGATCAGCATCTCCGGGGTCACTGGCCCGTGAGGGGAGTGCTCGGTGTTGTCGAGCCATTCGAGGAGCCGTGCGGATAGCTGAGCGTCGGAGAGGGTGTGCCCGTGGTGCTTCTTCGATGAATAGGACCATTCATCCATAAGCACCAGGCGGGGGCGCTCCTCAGCGGTGATGCCGAGCAGCAGGGCCGCGGTGGTGTTCGTGGTTCCATAGTCGGCACCGAGGGCGAGGACGCGGGCAATCGGCGGCATATCCTGCCACCTGATCATGTGTTTTTTCTCGTCCCACGAGTTGTATACGGCGCCCTCGGCGTTGGTCCACAGTCCCCGGATGAACCGGTCATAAAAAACGCCCGCGAATTGCACCTTCATATCGGCGACATACTCGGCGTCCAGCGAGGGGTTGTCGTCCATCGTGAAAGGGAAGTGAATGAGGTTTTTCTCGCTGGCCTTGAGGATCCACTTTTTCCGCAACCAATGGTTCTTGGATCCCGGGTTGGTCGTGGCCAGACAGCGCGCGCCCTTCACCCGAAGCCGGGTCATGAGCATGTCCCAGAAACCCTCGGGGAGGATCGTGAGCTCGTCCACGTAGGCGAGGCCCACGGTGGAGCCTCGGATCTTCGTCTCGCTGCTGGCATCATTCGCGCCATACAGGTGCACGACACGGCCGAGGATGATCGCGGTCTTAGCGCCCCGAGTGTAAATCACCTGTTTGGCGAGATCCCCGAAGATCTCCGGGCTTTGCAGCAGCACGAAAATGTTGGTGTAGATCGTGTCCAGCGTGCGGCCCACAATGATGATGTTGCCGCCCTTCGGGGCGAGAGGGATCGCCATGAGGAACGCCCACAAGCTGATAAAAGTCTTGCCCGCGGATACCGCGCCCGACCACAGCGCGATCTTCTTCCGGATGGAATACACCAGCGACCGCATCTGAGACACGGACAGGGTTTCAGTGAGAGCCGCCAGCGCGCCCGCGCTAACCATCCTGCTCATCGGGCGGGGTGTCCTGATCCAACGCGGCCACTACCGCACCCAGACCGGCCTGCAGCGCACCCAGCACGGAAGTAGCGCCGGACACATCCGTTTCACGCTCAATCACACGTGAGGCCTTATCGAACGCGATACCAGCCATAGTGACCGCGGTACGCCGTGCATCCATCGGGGCAGCGTCGAGAACTTCGTCTCGGTACTCGTTGTCCTTGCCGCCGAAGTTATACACCAGGTACGGGGCGTCGAGACTGTCCAGCGCGTCCTCGGCCACGTCCGCCATCTTCGACACCAGACGGAGACGTTTCTGCTCAAGGTCAGCAGCGTTCGCTTTGTTCGCCGCGATCACCTTCGACCGGTCAAACTTGAGCCCCTCCCGCTTCGCCCACGCGGACACGGCAGAGGGGACGATGCCGATCTCTCGACCGATCGCGTTGCATCCCATCCCTAGGTCGTACAGGCGACGGGCCTCTACGCGCGTTTCTTCATCAGAGAATGTTCGGCGCTCGGCCATGGGCACCTCGATTCTGCTGACGCGCTCACGAACGATGTCGGAGGCTTTGGGTACTATGGTCGGCATGGCTTTTGAAGAAACGACCGCAGATGAATTATTGAAGATCGCTCACCGTGTTATGGCGCTTAACGTAGGAGCTCTGCGGACAAATGCTGAGTTAGGGGAGCGTCTCGCTCGCGGGGACTTCTCTGCCAGTGTCATGGACGTCATGGCTGCTAATGGAGCCGTTTCAAACATGGGCCGAGAGATCGGCGCGCTAATAGTCGCGCTGCTTCAACACTTTGGAGACGAGAAGGCCCTCGCTGAACTTCCGCCGTTCCCCCAGGGGGATTAGCAGCTAGGCGTCAGGGATAGCCTGGGTCGCGCCGCATAGCTGGCATTGGAGGCGCTGTGCGATCTGAGCAGGGCCAGTGAATGTCTCCTTCTGCGCGGTGAGGACTTCCCAGTAATGGGCGCTCTCAATACACGCGGGGCGAGGAGGCTTACTCCCGGTGGCGTTGTCGCTTAGGAGATGGATGAGCGCTGCGCCGAAGACTTGCATATCCCCGAACGGGTCTAAAGTTCCGGCCGGATCGATCGCGGCTTGTACTCGATTGATCCAGGTCTCCGTCGTGGTGACTGGGGTGGGCTTTTCGGCCTTTAGCCTGAGCGAGGCGCGCAATGTCCTGGTTTCTTCTTCCAGGCGGGCCACTTTAGTTTCTAGAAGGTAGAGTCGGTTGGTTTTGTTCATCGTCCGGATCCTTTCATCCATGCGCGGTTGCGGCGGTCCTGAACCCGGTCAGCTTCGCCACACTCTGCCGCGGCTAGTGGTGACGGATACTCGGCCTGGCATTCAGGGCAGGCGTGCATAATGCTCCTTAAATGCGGAAGGCCCCGCCGGTGAAGGTGGGGCCTGGTTTTTGGGGTTGCACCCAGGTGTAACATTGTGTTACGCTTAACTTGTTGGGGAGATACCCCAACAGGGAGGAGGAGCCGATGGAAATCATCGGAATCCTCACCGCAATGATCAACATGATCACCGCGGTAATCCTCTGGCAGACAGCCAAGCGAAACCGCAAGGACTAGCCAGAGGAGGCCCCAAGATGCCGCAACTATCTTGGGGCCACACTCCCACCCTACCCAACGGGGGAAAACATGGAAGCAATCACCATCACTGTGTCAATCGCTGCGCTCATCGTGGCCGTGGCGGCGCTCATCCTCGCGGTAAAGAACCGTCGTGGATAGCATCGAGCGGCTGAACGCTGCAGCAGATGCGCTGGCCCGGGCCTTGGTAGAGCGTGACGCGGCGATCCTTGCCGCGCACGCTGCCGGGGTCCCGGTAGCGCAGATCGCCCGTGAGATCCGCATGTCCCGAATGCAGGTGCATCGGATCATCACTGCAGAATAATTGCCAGGCCGCGCCGATGCCTACACCGGCCCGCCTTGGGCGTCCCGCGAGACGGCCTGGTCTCCTGCGAGGCTGGCCAGCGATCTCGCATTGTGCCCCATGCGCGATTCGAACGCGCGCCTCGGACGATATCGACCCCGAGGTACTGCCAAAGCAAGGGCTCCCGTGTTGGTGCGAACCTGCTTGAGAACAGCAGGCGAGTAGCTACTCCGTGGTTTTACCGCGACAGCCTCCACGGGTTTCCGGATGATCAGTCCGTACCGTCCCGCTTCACTGCTAGCTACCAACACTTCCCCGTATGCATCCCCGGGGCGACGGGCGTTTATTTGGTTGTGGTTTATGGTGCGCGGCCGCCGGGGAGCGTATCACCCGGCGGCCGCGCATTTATCGTTCGTTCGCGGTCGCAATGCCGCCGGTGAACTCCCGGTGCGCGGTCGGTGCTCTCGGCGCGCGCACGCCTCAAACGGGGAGAGGTCAGGCCCCGGCACCTGCCGACTTAAACACGAAAGGGCCACCCCGTGAGGAGTGGCCCTTTCATATAAAAAGCACCTCACCAGTTCTCTGGTGGGTGCAATTATCGACTACGTCAAGTATAGCAGTCAGAGTGTGATTATTGTGATGTTTTTCGTGGCCTGCCACGCTTGCGCCGTTTCGCAAGTTCGACCAGGTCGGGCAGCCAGATCATTCCCGATTCGGTTACCCCGATGCGGTCTTCACTGATCCACTTTCTGATTGTGGCTGGGAGCCGGCCCACGAACACGTGTGCCTCCTTGCGGTGGACATACACATGGTTACTCGTATCAGGGATCATCTACGCACTCCGTCATCGAATAGTGATCGAAACCGCTCATACTCGGCGGCAGGCGGCGTCCAATGGCAGCCGAGGCACTCGAATGTGGGGTCTTCGCCGTGCGCTCCCACGGGGGTTCGCTTGATCGTGAGAAGCCCGCATTCTGGACACTTTTCTCCCTTGACCACCGAGGGTCGCTCGTCGGGCATATAGGTGTCCTTCGCGCGTTCCACTGTCCATGCGGTCGGATCGTCTGGTGTCCTGAGTAGGTCTCGGCACAGGCCCAGGGTGTCGTCCAGGTTGCCGAGGTCGCAGGCGGTGACAATCCATTCGGCCGCGCCGCGCAGCACGTGGGCGGCGCGCTCCGGCGTCGCGGTGGCTGGCACGCCGCGCGAGTAGTACAGGTATTCCCGCGGGTCCCCGTAATGCTTCGCCCACTTCACGAGCGCGGCCGCGATGGCGTCCCGGGCGTCGATCATAGACACACTCATCGGCGCTTGCCCCGTCACGAGAAGCGGGCGGGAAACAACCTGCTCGTTGTATACCTGTGCGCGGCGTGGATCGATCAGTCCCCCGAGATGCGCCACCAGATCGGCTGTGCAATCGAGCGCCGCCTTCACGCGGTCTACGCACCGCCAGCAGATAAGTATCCCGTGCAAAGCGTCCCGCTCACAGCCTCGGGCACACAGCCTCTCATTCATAGGCTTACCTCCGTTCCGGGCGTCCCGTTGTGGGTGCGCCCTTCATCAAAAAATGTTGTCCAGACGTAGGGCCGCGATTTCGACCGAGTGGGGCCTTCCACGATCATGTGTGGTTCTAGATCGACCTCGGCGAGGCAGCGGTAGAAGTTGGCCTCCCCGATCGCGGCTAAATCGTCGTCGCGCACGATCACCCGGATAGGGCGGCCATCGAAACGCTTCACCTTGATACGGCTATCCATCGAACTTCCCATATGATCCGTCGCGGTTCCAGCACGTCCAGCAAATCCAATCGCACCCAGACCCATCTGGGGAGATCGAGACCAGATCAGCCTCGGCGCCGTCAACCTTGCAGCGCGGAAGCCCGCTCGCCGCGATACGGCTATCCATCAGACCCCACCTCGCCATCGGCCCCCACGCACATCCATGCACCGAAGCCAATGCCCCGCCCTACGGATGCACTGATACACGAACCGCTCATGGCCGCGGTGTTTCCATGCGCACCGGAAGAACGGGGCACTCATGCCTTGCCCCCGTCTCGGCGCCGCTGGTTGCCGACTGCTCTCATGAAACATCGCCACAACCGGTTGAAATCGTCCATATTCATCCCGCTTTCTCGGGCAATGGCAAAGGCCTCCACGCGTGCTTCGCCCAGATCGTATTTGCTCGGCTTCATCGTTTGCCCCCGTCCTGCTCGGGAGATACCGGAAGCCACGCGGTAACCTGACGCTTCACAAGTTGGAAGACTTCAGGCCAGCGGATCACCAGCGCATCGGCGCCTCCGCGATTGCCCGCCCAGGTAGTCACATCGCCGCGCCCTATGGCCATAGCGCCGTACTCGGTCTCCGTCTCCCCACCTACAGGGCGAGAGAGCGTGTCCTCTGCCAGACGCGCCAGCACTGAGAGCATGTCAACCGGCGGGCGTCCCACCACGGACCAGGTGGCCCGCGGTCGACCCGTGGTGTATTCCGGGCGACTGGCGCGCGTCCATTCAGTGGCCAGCCCGCTGCTCTCGAAGTACTGGCCCCACGCTGCGAGAATCGTATCGGCAGGCCCGCCCGAGGAGAAGGCACCCACTGTAGGGCGAGAGAACCCAGCAGCGAGAACTGCATCCGCCGCGCACTCGGCTTCCTGGGTGAGATAACTGCGGTTCGGGTCGAGGGTCTCCCCATCGGGAAAGTCTCCGAGAGCATCAACAAGCGCCGACACCGAAGCTTCCCGGTCATCGTGGACGCTCGGGGCCAGACTATCCGGGAGAGCCAGAGTTTCTATCGCCAGCCGTGCCAGTACTTCGAACAAGTTGTTCGGCACCCACCCAGTCACGGACCATGTACTCGAATACCTGCCGTTGTGCCGCCATCCACCCGGTTCATAGATCTCATGGTTGACGGTCATGCCGTGCTGCTCGAAATACTTTTCCCACGCCTCAGCCACTAGCTTGGCTGGGTCCACCGCGGCCGGTTCCGGCTCTACCGGGGAGGTAGCAGCGTCAAGAGCGTCAGCAAGACGGATCAGCAGCTGGGTATTCAGGCCCAGCTCATCCGGGGCCGTCTTGACTCCCTGCGCGGTCAGTGCCCGGGCCCGCGCTTCGGCGATTAGCTTCTGTACATCAGACACCAGGCGCCTCCTTCCAGTTGTGCCCGAGCGGCCACGTAAACGCGCCGATCGTTCCATCGGTGTATTCCAGCTCCGCGACGATCATGTTTTCCACCTCGACCGTGCGCCCAGACGCCACCACACGCCCGTCAGGTGTCGTCGCGCCCGGCTTGATGCCATAGGGGCTCAGAATCACCAGGGGACCCTTCCTGCTACTCACTGGGGGCCTCCTTGTACCGGAACAGCGTGTAATCCCCTTCGAAGGACCAGGACACGTCTCCGTCTGGGAAGTCCTCATTCGCCAGCGCATACACACCGTCCGACTCGTCGTGAGAATCGGCCAGATCCCCAGAAGCATCAATCCATGGCTTGATCCAGCACTCGGCGTGCGCCACGTACTCGCACCCACACGGCCAGCGTTCATGCTCACCGTCGCACCCCGGGTATTGGTGGCATCGGGAGTTTTCGTCGCCGGGGCAAACGAACTTCCCGCCCTCGATACGGTGCTGCACCTCCGGGAACCCGGTCAGGTCCGGCTCTGTCGGGGTTTCATCTTCGGTCATGGTGTTGTATCTCCTTCGGTCTGTTTGGTGACGGTCAGCCGTGCGGCTACCGCCATGTAATACGCGGTTGTGGCGCGCAAATCAGCGTCACAAGCCAGATGGGCTACATACGAGGGAATCGTCGCCCTGTCATACCAGCGAGCATGGACCGGCGGGAGAATCTGCGACCCAGTGCCTGCCTCCACCAGGCGCGGCCGTTCAGTCTCAGGCATCACTCACCCCGCCCCCGGACAGTCGGCGCAGGCTGTCAGCACGCGCCTTCTTGGCGGCTACCGACAGATCGGTATCACCCGGCCACATGCCCTTGGCGTACTTCAGCGCCTCGTGAATCCGGATCGTGGCGCGCATTCCAACGATGTAGCACTCGGCTAGCTCCTCGACTGCCTGCGAACGGATGATCTGGAAAACCTCGTCAGGGATCGCTTCGCTGAACGCCTTTGCAGCGTCGCGTTGATGCCCGCGGTACCGGAGTGCGCGCACAAGGTCGTCACGCTTGAAGCCGATCCACTCGGCGTCATCGGTGCTGACCTTCTCGGTCACGGATTCCGGGATCTCCTGACCAGTCACAGGCCCAGCCCCTTCACCGTCGCGCACAGGGCGGGATCCTCCGCGAAAGCGCAGCCCAGATCGCCGCCGGCCATCATGATCCGGGCGCCCCAAGCGGCCACCAAAATCACTCCGACGAAAATCGCGGAGCCGACCCACTCCCGCTTGCCGGGCCCCTTGGTCATGCTGCCGCCTCTTTGACGGTGAGCCCCAGCTCGGTCAGCCGAGCAGTCAGAGCCGCAAGCGCATCGCTTACCGCGGTGCCGAGGGCGTCACCCTCAAGCCCGCCTTCGCCAGGCTCCACCACGACGGTTACCGCGGCGATCGTGGTGCCCTCGTCGTCCTCGTATGCGACTGTGACGAGCGAGGTTCGCCCGACGATCACCTCCACAGAGATGCTGTCGATTAAGGCGATTTCCAAATCTCCGCGATAGACGCTTTTCTTCTCGGTCATGCGGTGGCCTTCTTCCCGAGCTCGGCGGTCAGCTCCCCGCGAATCTGCGAGATGCGCGGGTCCAAGTCGCGGAAGTCCTCAAAAATCTCGGTCGCATGTTTTCCGTCCGTCACCCGGTACAGGCGGGTGTAAACGTTTTTGCCCGCGATACTCACCTGAGCGCGAGATACCACCACCGCGCGAGGGGAGAAGGATGATCGCGGTATTCCGCGGACTTCGATGGGGGCAAGTTCCACCTCGACGGTGTGCGGGCTGATCTGCTTTTTAGAGAGAATTTCAATCATTTTGGGTCCTTTTTGGGTACAAAAATGGCCTTCACGTTTCGCCCGCATGAGGTGCAGGGGAGAGCGGAAAGACCGTGAGGGGTGCGGCATTGGGCGCAGCCGGTGGGTGGTGGTGGCGGGTGTTTTCGCGTGGGTGGGACGTATCGCATCAGAACGGTGTTTCGTCGGCGTAGGCGGGCGTGTTCCACGAGTCCGTGGCAGGTCCCGCGGACGCCCAGGGCTCGTCCTGCGGGGCGTTCGTGCCCGGTCCGGCACTCTGACCCACGGGAGCGCTCCCGACGCCGCCACGGCCACCCTGAGGCGCGGTGCGTGACACCTGAGCGGTCGCATAACGCAACGACGGGCCGATCTCGTCCACCTCCAACTCGATCGACGTGCGCTTCTCGCCTTCCTTCGTCTCATAGGAACGCTGCTTCAGGCGACCGGTCGCAACGACACGGCTTCCCTTGGTCAGCGAACCGGCGACGTGCTCAGCGAACTCGCGCCAGACGGACGCGCGCATGAACAGCGCTTCGCCGTCCTTGAACTCGTTCGCCTGCCGGTCAAAGTTGCGCGGCGTCGAAGCGATCGTGAAATTCGCGACCGCCAAGCCTGACTGGGTGTATCTCAGCTCAGGGTCCGCGGTCAGATTGCCCACTACGGTGATGATTGTTTCTCCGGCCATCATGGCCTCCGTTCTGCCGCCTCCGCGGCGGCGTCGAGTTGATTTTGGGTAAAGAAAAAGCCGACCGGGCCAGGCCGGGCAGCTTTGGTTTTTGCATCGAGAATTCGTTTCTCGGTGCCGGTGAAATTGACATGCCGCTCGGCCTGCACCACCTCGGGGTCGAGGCCCTGCAGGAAAAGCCGCATATCGCGGTCGGCCGCGGTTTCTATCCACTCGCCACCGTCGGGCCACACCGCGATCACAGCAGCACCTCGTCCCGTAGCGTGTGGCTGATATCAAAGCCACCCCACGGCGACATGTGCGGCACCGAGCGTGTGCCCGCCCCGCCGCGCTCGGTGACGATGGGCGCGCTCGGAAGAGCCAGCCACTCGGCGGGGTAGTGGTCCAAGCACCACTGCCGGAGGTCTCGGTGTGGCTCCATCCGGTCATCCCTGCGCTTTACCGACGGCGGCACCACGGGCAGATCCCGCCAGCCGGGGAAAGCATGATCATGCCAGGCCGCCACCGCTGCAGGCTCGCCGCGCTGGAATGTGCGCCATTGGCAGGTGTCGCATTGAGCGAGCACGCACCCCGGCTTCACGCACTGGCACTCGGGATTGGCTCGGAAGCCGACGCTCGGGCAGGGACAATACCCGTCCCCCGCGGTGAAGAGATCGAACTGGTGCCCGTTTGCGTCTCGATACTGCCCGTCCACCGGGGAGGGCTGCCACATGCGTTCTTTACGATTCCACGCCTCCGCATGAGCCGGTGTGCCGTAGGGCGCAGTCGCCAGGTAGAGCTCGGAGGCGTAGGCGGACGCGGCCCGTAATTCATCTGCCTGGAAATACGCGGTGGTGAAATGTGGTGGCACCTGGTGCGGCCAGGCGCGGGGCTGCTCGAAATCATCGAAGGCGAAAAGCGGCAGATCGACTATTTTCATGCTGCGACCTCCTCGGCTCCGCAGTGGACACAAAACCCGCCGAGGTGCTTATGGCGGCACTCGGCGGGGCTGATATCTCGACGCGGCGGAAGCTCCACGCTCGGTCTCGCGGCGGCCTCGGCGGCTAGCGTTTCCTGGTGGACGTCGTAGAGACGACGTGCGTCTCCGCAGCCGCGGCATTTTTCGGTTGTCCCCGAAGGGTGTTTTCCACAGGTGGGGGAGGGCGGGACGCCCCCCTTAGAGTCATAGTCTTCTTTATTACTAGTCTTCTTAGTGGTCGGATGAACCGACCGCGGCTGAACCGACCGCGGCTCATCCGACCACTCTGCCCTATCCGTGGTTGGATTATCCGACCACGGGTCCGTTAGAACATAGTCAGTGCCAGAGAACCCGCCAGCACCTGTACGTCGCTGTTCGCGCTCCAAATATCCGTGCTGCTCCAGTTCTGCAAGCGCAGTTCTGATCGCATCCCGTTTCTCCTTCGGGCCCGTTACTAGAGAACGCTCCGATACCCGCCAGCCCGGACGATGAGACAGCAAGAGCCCGAGGAGGCCTCGGGCTCTGTAAGACAATCGCGCGTCACGCAACCATGCATTTGGCAGCTGTGTGTAATGCTCCTCGAACGTCAGTCGAGGGCGCTTGATGGCCACTCTCGATCTCCCTTCCTGCTGTTGCATGAGTTGCACAGCGTCTGCAAATTGTCCAGATCGTCAGATCCGCCCTTTGACCACGGATGGATGTGGTCTACCGTTAGCTCTTCGCCTGCGCCGCATGCCACGCACGCGTAACCGTCACGCTTGAACACGACCATGGACTCGCGCACCCCGAAGACTTTGCGCGTCCGCTTTGACGGGTTGCGAACCTCCGGCGCGTATCCAATTCGTGCGTATATCTGCTCGCGGATCATCTCCAAAACACCGTCGTAAGGGTGGTCGCCTCCCCAATGAGCGATTGCTGATGTTTCTCGGATTATTTCGGCAGCGAAGTGCTCAGTTGCGGCTGCCGCGTCGTGTTCAATTTGAATTTGGGTCATCTGTTCGGTTGAGTAAGTCATTCAGCTATCCTCCTTCAATTCTTCGTTTGGCCTCGGCGGCGGTGATTTCCTCCCACCCTCCGAGGTCGTCATAGAGCACCCAGATGGGGCGCCCGTGGTCGAGCCGCTGCGCAGGCCACTCGGCAGGGTTGGCCCACCGAGGGACCGCGAAGCCCGTATTTGTTGCCGCGGCGGAACTGATGGTTTTCCACCCATGACAGCCGGTAGTGCCGGTGCCGCACAGACCCTGCAGGTTGCTCGGTCGCGTGTTGCCGCGCTGCCGGTTTTGCCGGTGATCGCGCGTGATTCCGCCGGCCCCGCACCGCACACAGGCCGGGTCGCGATCGGTCACGATCCGGTACGCCGCGGCCTCCTGCGCCGCGGTGAGTTTCGGGATGCGCTGGCGGATCATGCGGCCCACCGGGCGCGCTCATCCCTCGGGACCGTGTACTTACAATCTCGGCACAGCTCGGGCCGCGCCTGCGCGGGTGCGCGCCGCGGCTGCGCGCACCGCGGGCACGGTTTCATAGCCACGCCATGAGCCACCGGATAAGCCCGTGGAGCGACCGACGATGCGAAAATGCGCGCGCTCACCGCTGGCTTCCGATCGCGGCGGGGATAGTGCGGATCAGCGTCTGCATGCCCGACAGTCGCGCCCGTAGCGCGCGCTGTAGCTCTTCGGCCGCGTGTAGCACTGCTTTGGCATCATCGTGCTTGCGGCGCAGCTCTAGCGTGGCCAGATCAGCTTCGGCCCGCTTTTCCATGACGGTCGGCCGGGTGGATTTCATGATGGCCGTGCCGCGGGCCTCGATCAGATCGCGCTCCGTCTGATACCGGGTATCCCACATCCTGCCGATCACATCCACCGACGCCTCCACCCGCTGCGAGAGCGTGAGGATCGCGTGCTCAAGCTGGGGGAGAGTGACCGGCTCGTAGTCCAGGAGCTCGCCGGTGTCGAGCGCCGCGACCTCGCTACTCGGCTGCTGGAACATCACCATTAGGGCTCACCTCCGCGGAGATCGCGAACTCGGCGATCCGGCCAGCTACCGCGGTACGTAGGTCGGCCGTGAGCTGCCCGGCACGCATCGCGCCGTTGCCGATGCTGCGCACCGCGGCCTCGGTCTTAGCCTTTTCGAGGAGCTCCGCCCAATTCATCGGGGCCGGCATAGGCCCGGCGGCGGGCTCCGTTCCGGCGTCGTCATCATCGCCGCCCGGCGCGATACCGGTGACCGCACACAGCGCATACCGGCGGGCGTAGGTGATTGCCCCGCCGAGCTGTTGGGCTGGGGTCGAGCCGCCGGGAAGCGGGTAGATGCCTTCAATGGTTTCGCCGCTCTCGTGGCGAAGCGTGTAGATCAGGACGAAAGCGCCCTCAAACATGGTGGGCATTGTGGTCCATGCGAGGCCCTGCTCGGCCAGCAGCGGTAGCGCTACATCGGTGATATCGGTGAGGTCGGCGTAATCGTAGGTGTACGAGCCCTTTTCCTTGGTCACGACCCGCGCGGTGTTGTCCTTCGCCACTCGGGGCAAATGCACCTGAAACGCAGCCAGCGCGGCGGCCAGGGTGGGATGCTTATATTCGGTCATGGTGTGAACTCCTCCATCGCCTGTTGGGCGATTATGAGGCGGGCGTGAACCTGCGCTGCAATGGGCAGGATCAGGTCACGCGCCGCAATGATTTTCGGATGGTCGCGAGGCACAAAAATGTGTTGCGGGCTGCCCTCGCGCAGGCTGTCGCTGATGATTTCAGCCCAGATGAATTCCACGCCCGACGCTTCCGGCACGGCGTGGAGCTGCCACGCCATTTGGCGCCACTCTTTAGGGTCTGGGCCGGTGACCACACGCCCGTGTTTCGCCTTACACTCCGCGAGCCGGATACTGCCGTCGGAGAGCTCCCGGATGCCGTCAGGGGTGGCGGCGGCCCACGATTTCCCCGGGGAGTGAATGAGTGCTTTGTTCTCGGGCGTCATGCTCCAAGCGAGCATGTACGGCTCCCAGAAATGCCCGGACTCGGTGTATCGATTTCCCGTGAAGGTGCTGTGCGCGGCGCGCAGCTTGGCCAGCACATATTTATCCACCGATTCCGGCTTCACATACCCGGCGGCGTCGCTGGCCCCAATAATCGAGGACCGGGACCCCAGCCAGGCGTCCCGGTCCTCACCGGTATCGAGAATGCGCTCCCGCCACGTCATGGGGTGACCCCACGCTCAAAGTCCCCGCCGCCCAAAAGAAGCACCGCGAAAGTCTCCGCGGTCATCGTGACGTACTGCTCGGCAGGATCGGCGGTGCCACGCTTTTTGTGCATGACCACCCCGATAACCGCGTCATCATGCCCGCGCTCCACCTCGGCCTCACGGAGCCACGCGGGCAGGGCCATCGTGGCCACGTCCTTGCACTCGATCACGACGCGGCCACCGCGGATCGCGCGGACCCCGCCGATATCGCCGCGGTCCTTCGCGCCGGACTTCACCCGGCGGTCGATACGGTCATCGCCAAGGCGCTCGGCTAACCAGTCGGCCTGCGCCCGTTCAAAGCGCGCCCCCGCATTCTTCGCGCTGCGCCGGTTCCGAGTCACGAGGCCACCTCCTCGGCGCTCATCGTGATTGTGATGACCTGCCGAGACACGATCACCAAATCCACGATCGCGTCCTCGGGGATTCCGAGGCGCAGAAGATGTGCGCGATACTCCTTGACCAAGGCGGCCCGGTTGTTCGGATGCCGCCCCGGATCGGCCTGATAGTCGGGTGCGAGAAGATAGCGGCACCCGGCAAAAGTGGCGCTGCTTCCGCTGTCGCCCCATGTCTCGGATCCGTCGGGGGCCCGGTAGCCGTATTCCACGCGAGTGATGGTGTCCGCGGCGCTCACGCGAGCACCCCCTCGGTGACCGTAAACTCGGCCGAGTCATCCTCGGTGACCACCTCGATAAGTACCAGGTAGCCGCGAGCGATAGCCACAGCCTCGATCTCCATCAACGACTCAGAATCCAGCAGGCTCCCGTCCTTGATCATCACGATACGAAGATCAGGCTGCGCGAGCGTGACCAGCTCGAAAGCTACCCGCACCTTTTTCGCCGAGTTGATCTGCTTGAAAGGCACCCCGTCCACGGTGATGCCGTCATCGTCTACGCTCAGCCCGGCGGGGAATGCCGCACCGGCCAGCCCGTCGGCCTTCACCTTCGCGATCCGGTCCAGCTCGGCCTGGATCCGGGCCACCTTCTCGCTCGCGGCCGCCGCCTCGGCGAGCGCCGCGGCCTTGGCCTGCGCCTCGCGGATCGAGGTGTTGGTGGCTTCGGCGCCGGCCAGGCGTGCGGAGATCGCGTCGATGTCCGGTGCGGTCCACACGGCTAGTCGGGTTTCGGTGGCCTGGATCGCGGCTTCCAGCTCGGTGTATTCGGAGTTCAGCGCGGCGATCTCCGCGAGGATCGCCTTCTGCCGGGCCTCCTGCGTCACCACCGCGGCCAGGTCGGCGTCATGGGCGTGCTGTGCGGCGCGGGCCGCTTCCAGCTCGGCCAGTAGCTCGACGTGATCGGCCCAGGTCGCGGTCGCGTCGCCGTCGGGCAATGCCGCGGCGTGGGCCTGGGTGCGCTCCGCCTCCCGGTTAGCGTCGGTGCGCTGCTTATAGGCGAGATCATGCTCGGCTTCCAGCGTGGCCAGGTCGAACGGAAGATCGACGCGGGCGAGGAGCGCCTGGCGCTGCTCACTCTCGGGGCGGCGGGTGAATTCCAGCGGGTCGAAAGGCACCGCGCCGACCAACTTTTTTACCGCATCCGAGGGGCTACCGTATTTCGCGCCGTCCAGCGCCGCGACCGCCAGCGTCCCCGCATTATCACCGGTCCACACCCGCTTGATGATTCGGCAATCAGTTGTGAGAGTGACCTCGGCGCGATCCTGCCCGTCGTGAATAGGGCGCCGGGTGAGCTTCGTGCCCTTCGGATCGATGATCTCTGCGAAGGCATCCAGGAAGCTGGATTTACCTGCACCGTTTTTCCCCCCGATGACGATGAGATGTTTTCCGGCCACGTCGATATCGGCGTGACGCAGGCCCTTAAAATTGGTGACCTTAAGATTCGTGATTTCCATGATTTCCTTCTTCGATAAAAATGGCGGCCACGGATGCGGCCATGAGCAGAAGCGCGGCGAGGGTAACCCCGCCCACCGCGCCTTTGAGAGTGATTTCGATGAAGCCCGCGACCAGCGCGAG
Organism: Mycetocola spongiae; assembly: GCF_020424085.1. NCBI lineage: Bacteria > Bacillati > Actinomycetota > Actinomycetes > Micrococcales > Microbacteriaceae > Mycetocola > Mycetocola spongiae. The sequence continues at coordinate 142,368 of NZ_CP080203.1, forward strand.
CGTGCTGGCCGCGACGAACGCCCAGCGGCTCATCGGAGCGCCCAGAAAAACATTCCGAGGATGCCCAGCGCGCTCACGATCACCACGACGAGGCCGCCGATGATCACCGCTGTGTCATCGCGGGGGATCAGTGGGCCCGTCTCGATACGCGGCGGATGCTGGGGCGGGGTGGGCTCGTCCAGGGGGATCATGCCGCGGCCGCCTTACCAAAAAGACGAGCCACCGCGGTCTTACCCTCCGGCGTGACATACAGTGTCTGCCGAACCTGATTGTTGTGATGCCGCGGCGCGTTATGCTGCGGCACCAGCCGGAACTTCGCTTTATGCTCCGCCGCCGGCCAATACTCGGTCACGTCCTCCGTATGGCCCTTTGACACGGAGTATCGGCGGCCGATGTGCTTCCGGTAGATCCACCCCTTACCAATGAGGAGATCGCGGATCACCCCTTCCTTCTCGCCGATCGCGTTGCCCAGCGCCCGAATGGTGTCCATATCGTCGGGAGATACGAAAAGGTCCACATATTCGACCTTCGGGGCGTCATCCAGCGCGCGAGCTTCAAGCTCGGCAACCTTGGCCGCGGTGATCTGCAGCGCCTGGTGCACGATCTGCTCCGGCGTGAGCATCGCCGGCACCCCATATGTGCCGGTCTTGCGAATCTTCGGCAGGATCTCCTCGAAAACCAGCTTTTCGAACTCGGCGGCCGCGGGAAGCTTGCTACCAATGATCAGGCGGAGCACATCAGGCTCAGCGATGACCCGAAGATTCTGGGTTCCGCCGAGGGTCTCAAGGGGGTGGTGTTTTGCCACCCCCTTCGTGTGCTGTTTGATAGCGCTCGCTGTATCGATGTATCCGAGCGCCGCGGCTACATCGCGAGCGACAAACCACGGTTCACCGTCGATCACCACGGTTCGTATTTGGTGCCCTTCGAAGCTGAACGGCAATATTTCGTTCTGCATGATTTCCCCTATCGGATCAAAAGGTTTGGCTGGATAAGCGCCTCGGCGTACACGTCCCCGCCGGTTCCGGCGTAAGTGAAGATCACTGGGCCCGGCTTGCTATCGCTCGTGGGGTTTGAGGTGAGGACCATCTTTGGGGTGTCGTCGCGCTGCGCGAGCTTCCCCAAATCGCCGAAAAACTTTGGCTTCAGCCCCACGGGGCCCGCGAACGGCTCCGACTCGCGAGCGGAGGCAAGCAGGGTGAGCATGGACGGAAAGTTGCCCTTCACCGCTTCGCCACTCATGCGCAACGCCACCCCGGCATTCGGCGTGAGGACCTCAAACGCGATCAGGCCGGTCTCCGGGTCGAACTCGACTTTCACTGGCGCAACGTTTTCGCCCACTTTGGGCCACTCGCGCCAGAACGCCCGCGCATTGCGCTGCACCCACTGCATCAAGCTCAACGGCGCGGTGAACTCCGCCGGGGCGGGCGCGCCCTGGATGGGGAGCGTCGCGGTATGCATCCGATAGCGGTCGGTGGCCACGAGTCGCAGCTCTTTTTCTGTAACCACCCAACGCACTGCACAGATGCTCGGAGCAATATCGTCGCGGCTCGCGGCCACCACCGTTCCATCCACGATCCATTTCAAGTCTGCGGATGGCAGGGTGAAGCTGGTAATATTAGATTTCGTCAAGGTTTCACCTTTCACTGAGCGCCCCGTTACAGCGGGGCGTTTTCTTTTGCGCGGTTAGCGCCGTGCCGCCTCGGGGGTTGATCCCGACAATGCCCCGGCACACAAGGTGCCCTGAGGGACGGCGGTAGTGCCCTAGAATCTGGGCATGCGAATCGATGACCTGGTCCCCTCTGCTGATCCATCGCCGTTGCAGTGGGCGCCAGCGATCGTATCGGCCGTATTCGCCGTGGTAACTGGAACGCTTGCGTGGATCGCTTCGCGACGAAACGGCAGAGCCGCGCGAGCACGAGTGCAAATAGCGTTCATGCACGACTCGCTCGGACAGGTGCATGTCACTGCCGCGAATCGAGGCCCTGCCGATGCCCTGAGTTTTGAGCTCGCGGTTGACCGCTATGACGGGTACTCCCTCGTCTACCCAGACGACCCTTGCACGCTTCCCGCGGGACAACGGCACGTGCGCTCTATCCCAGACGAAGTAAGACTCAGCCGACGAGTCGTGGTTGAGGTCGTATGGGAGGACGGAGCGCTCATGCGACATAGGCGTGTTTATTGGTACCGGGCTAGACCTTCTAGCGGGGGTCGGGGCGCCACCGTGTCGTACCTTAAGCGTCGCCGGCTTACAGGCCAGCCGATTCTTCCCCCCATGCGGGTTGTCCCTGCCTGGCTTGGCGTAGTGTCAACGACGTTCCGCACATGGCGAACCACGCTGAAACAGCGAGCAGGACAACGCAAACAACCGGAACGGCGATAACCGAAATCAAACGATTGAGCCCCACATTCTCCCGCGCAACCTCGTATGAGACAACCACGAGTGGGAAAAGAACCCAGGCGAGGCAGACCGTGGCCGGGACTGCGACTAGCCAGATAAGTAGAACCATGCTTCTCCTTTTGTTGCGAGTGGTCGCGGCCCCGGAGAGATACGGGGCCGCGACCGGCCAGTCCGTGCCTAGATGCCCGCGGCGCCTCTACGCCCGACATGCATCCGTGTAGCACCGCAACCCACCCGCAGGTGATGAGGAAGTCGCGGCCCCGTACTACTGGCCTAAAAATGTGTTTCCCCGCTGGAATGCATCTGGTGCTGTGGCTGGCCGGACAAGTCAACGGCGGCTAGTGACCTCGTGCCCTCGCGGGGTACTTCACGCTGTGGAATTTTGAAAGAACGTTCGGTGCCCCAACCCCACCAATCAAGGCGAGCTGTAAGACCCGGTGTTGGCCTGTTTTTGGGCGCAACAATTACCCCTGTCAAAGGGGTGGTTTTTGAGAGACCCGGTTAGAAGCTGGTCAGGCTAAGCCGCACACAGAGGCGGCAGGAGCCGGCTATTCGGCAGGCTTAGAGCGTTCGTTCACATCGCGGACCGCCTGGACAAAGGCCTGGGCTGCTTCGCGGATGCACTGCTCACGCGAGGGTCGGGCGAGGGGTGCGGCGCTCATGACTAAGCCGCAGCCTTATCGACGAAAAACAGCTCTCCCATGGGGCAAAGCGGGAACGCGACTACCATGCGGGCAATAAACCCGTTGGAGGGGAGAGTTTTGCCAGTCGAGACTCGCCATAGAGTCGTCGGGTTAATGTTGGCGAGACGGGCGAGGTCGGCTTCGCTCTCGATGCCGTTCGCTCGGCGCAGCTCGTCGAGCTTCGCGCGGTTGAGCCGGAGTCCGGGCTGAGCCGCAGACGTTACTTCGGTGTATGTATCTTGCATGGCTGTAACGCTACCAAATAATTCCGCGGGTGCAACCTAAAAAAATCCATCGCCGCGAAAAATCCCCGTGTTTCCGCGGTTCCCGTATGTAAAGTTATTGCACCGATGCAATAGGTGTGTTAAGGTTTCTTTCATGCAAGCACCAACATCTAGCTGGGCCGTATATCTCCGCACCGTGACGGATGGGGAGAGTAACGCGGCAATCGCGCAACGCGCAGGAGTGTCCACCGCAGCAGTAAGCCGATGGCTATCGGGTGTTACTGCAGCCCCCGACCCTCGCACTGTGATTTCATTCGCCCGCGGCTACGGGCAAGACCCGATTTATGCGCTGTTCGCCGCGGGTTACCTCACACACGGGGAAATCAACCGCGCGGCCCCGCGCGAATTCACTCTGAGTGACTTCAATGACCTGCAGCTCGCTCAAGAAATCGTGCGCCGGCTAGACAGCGGGGAGGCCTCGCCGCAGCTGACCGAGCCGGTTGAGCTCGACGCAAGTTCTAATGTCGTACCAATGCGAGATGATTTCAACCCCGACGCGCTTCCCCACGCGGCGTACCCCGACACCGAAGAACCTGGATACCCGGATGAGGACTGATAAATGCAACAATACGACCCGTGGAATCACGCCGAAAAACTCGGCGTTTCCATAATCGAGTGGCCCCTGCGCACGGCCAAAGGGATGTGGGTCCCCGAGCAGCGCGCAATATTCATCCGCCCCAAGATGCGTTCCTTTGTAGAGCTCTCGGTACTTGCCCATGAGCTAGTCCACGCCGAATACTGCGACCCCGCAGGGCATCACCCCAAAAATGAGGCGCGCGCCAATCGCATCGCAGCGCAACGCCTCATCAACCCCCGAGAGATCGCCGAGCTGCTCAGGCTGTACCCCGACGGAGACCGGATCTGCCGAGAGCTCGGCGTCACCCGCGAAATATTTCAGGCATACCTAGACACCGGAGAGGTGGCATGACCGCTCAACCGATCGCGCACCTGCGCCCCGCCCGCAAGGCCGTCCTATACCTGCGGCAGTCCACCGCACGCGAAGAGTCAATTAGCCTCGAGCTACAGGAATCTGCAGGCCGCGAATATTGCGCCCGCCACGGCTTCGAGATCGTCGCGGTCGAAGCCGACCCAGGGATCTCGGGGCGCACCTGGAATAGGCCCGCCGTGCACCGCGTCATGGAAATGATCGAGGCTAAGACCGCCGACGTTATCGTGCTTTGGAAATGGTCTCGGCTCTCGCGCTCCCGCCTAGATTGGGCTGTCGCCGTAGACAAGGTCGAATCCGCCGGCGGGCTTATCGTCTCCGCGACCGAGGACGTGGACGTATCCACCTCCACGGGGAGGCTCGCGCGCGGGATGCTGGCCGAATTCGCCGCGTTCGAGTCTGAACGCATCGGGGACTCCTGGAAAGAGGCCCTCCATCGTCGAAAGATGCAAGGGCTCCCGCATTTACCATATGCGGTCCGGTTCGGCTACATGCGAGGCGATGGGCCTGTGCAGACGCCGAATCCTGACACCGCCCCATGGATGGTCGCCTGCTATGAAAAGTACTTGTCCGGTTGGGGACTTTCGCGCATCGCACGCTGGCTCAACGAAAACTCGGTACCCACGGCAAAGGGCGCGGAGTGGAGCTTCGTCACGGTCAAGCAGGTGATGCGAAACGGCTTCGCCGCAGGCCTGCTATATACCGCCGCGACCGACACCTACACCAAAGGCGCACACGAGGCCCTCATCGATACCGACACTTGGGAAGCCTTCCTTACAAAACTCCGCCATACGGCGACCACGCACCCGCGACACCGAAACCCTGTTTACTCGCTATCGGGGCTCGTCATTTGCGCCGACTGCGGCTCGCCCATGAGCGTCACTGCTTACAACGGGCCTTCGCGAAGCTTCCGCTGCCCGATGAGACAAAGAAATCCCGCGAAATATCGCCACACTGTGATACTGCGTGAGCCGCTCGAAGCCGCCGTGAAGGAGTGGGTTGGCGAGCTGGCCGCCGAGGTAGACCGAGCCGCGATGCAAGAGGCCGAGCGTGCGCGTACCAAAGTCTCTCAGATTGGCCACGCTACGGCGCTATCGAAGCAGCTCGACACGACCAGCGCGCGGATCGTGAAACTCACGATGGGCTGGACCAAGGGCATTGTGCCGGACGACGCATACGCGGAAAGCATGGCCCAGCTCGAAGCTCGAAGGACGGACCTAGCGACGAGGCTTAGCGCGGCGTCGCGAGACGCCAAAGATGCCAGGACCACCGCGGAGGTAGCCAAGGGCCTTCTGGCCGAGTGGGACAAGCTCGACCTCGCTGGGCTAAACGCGGTGCTGAAGAAGCTCATAGCGGGCATCGTGGTAACACCGGGGGAGCGCGCCGCAAGCACGGAATTCCGCATCATTCCAAGGTGGGTCGATTAAGTCCTAAGCAAATAGCAACCGTTGTGTCCATCGGTATCTCGGGCTATCTGGAGGCCTTTCTCTCCGGGGTGGGCATCAACCTGCCCGCGTGGATGACCTCCACCGCGAGCGAGGGACACGGTGGAATCATCAACCTCCCGGCCATCCTCACCTGTCTCCTGGTCACCTGGGTGCTCAGCCGCGGGGTGCGTGCCTTTGGCCGTTTTGAGCTGATCGCGGTGGGTATTAAGGTGCTCCTGGTGCTTTTTATCGTGGGGCTGGGCGCGTTTTATATCCGCACGGAAAACTACGATCCCTTTATGCCCAATGGTTTTGGTGCCGTGATGGGCGGCGCGGCCACGGTGTTTTTTGCGGTATTTGGTTATGACGCCATGAGCACCGCGGCCGAGGAATCCCGGGACGGCAAAAAGCATATGCCGCGCGCGATCCTCTGGTCCCTGGCCATCGCCCTTACTCTCTATGTCGCGGCCACGCTGGTGCTCACGGGAATGCAAAACTATACCGAGATCGACGAAAAGGCCGGCTATGCCTCGGCCTTTGGCGCGGTGGGCTTGCCCGTGGTGGCCACGATCATCTCGGTGGTGGCCGTGGTCTCGATCGTGACCGTGGTGCTCACGTTCCTCCTCGGCTGCTCCCGCGTCTGGTTTTCGCTCAGCCGCGATGGGCTGCTGCCGCGTCTGGTTTTCGCTCAGCCGCGATGGGCTGCTGCCGCGCTGGTTCTCCAAGACCGACCGCGCGGGAGTTCCCCAGCGCGTGACCTGGCTCGCCGGTCTCTGCGCCGCGCTGCTGGCCGGTGTCTTCCCCATTCGCGAGGTTGCCGACCTCACCAATATCGGAATCCTCGCGGCCTTCCTGGTGGTGTGTATCGCCGTGATCGTATTCCGCTATCGCCGCCCCGATACCCCGCGCACCTTCCGGCTGCCGCTGATGCCGATAGTCCCCGCGATTGGCATCATCGCCTCGGCCTTCCTCATCTCGCAGCTGGACCACTTCACGTTTATCCGGTTTGGCGTATGGCTTGTGCTTGGCCTGGCCATCTATTTTGGCTATTCCCGCCGGCACTCCCTGCTGAACCCGGAAAGCCCGCGGCATAACGATCCTCCCGGCACGCGCTAGCCCGGGGCGGCTCACCGCCCCGGCGGGTCGCGCGGCGCGCGGGCGGCGCTGTCGGTGGTGGGTGCGAGGATGGAGGGGTGAGTAAACAGGATGGCCGTTCCCGTGTGGTATCCGCGGCGGATGCCGATGATTCCGGCACGCCCATTCTGCATATCGACATGGACGCCTTCTTCGCCTCCGTCTCGCTGCTGGACCGCCCGGAAGACGCCCACCGCCCCGTGGCCATCGGGCATCGCACCGGCCGCAGCGTGGTCTCCACGGCCAATTACGCCGCGCGCCGCTACGGCGTGGGGGCCGCCATGCCCATGGCCCGCGCCCTCCAGCTCTGCCCCTCGCTGCTGGTGATCGAGCCCGATTTTGCGGCCTATCAACACTATTCGAGCATCGTCATGAATATCTTCCGCGATACCACCCCGCTGGTGGAGGTCCTGGGCATCGACGAGGCCTTCCTCGACGTCTCGGGTGCGCGCCGCCTGCTCGGCTCGCCCGCGCAGATCGGCCAGCAGATCCGCCGCCGCGTGCGCGATCAAACCGGCCTCGCCTGCACCGTGGGAATCGCGGCCACCAAATTTGTGGCCAAGATCGCCTCGGGCAAGGGCAAGCCCGATGGCCTCCTTGTGATCCCCCGCGACGAGACCGTGCAGTTCCTGCGCCCGCTGCCCATCCGCGCACTCTGGGGCGTGGGCGCAAAAACCGCCGAGTCGCTTGAACGCATCGCCCTGCACACCATTGGCGATGTCGCGGATGCCCCCGAGCGTCAGCTCGTGCGCGCCGTGGGCCCCGCCGCCGCGCTGAAACTCTCGCAGCTATCCCGCGGTTATGACCCGCGCCGCGTGGAGGCCTCCTCCGCCGCCGAGAAGAGCATCGGCCACGAGGTCACGTTTGAATACGATGTCACCGATGAACACGCCCTGCGCCGGGAACTCCTGGGGCTGAGCGATCGCGTGGCATCGCGCCTGCGGGCCGCCGATCTCTCCGCCCGCACCGTGGCCCTGAAGGTGCGCTATAGCGATTTCAGCACCCTGTCGCGCTCGCGCACCCTCGCCGAACCCACCCGGGTTGCCCGGCGCATCTACGAGGAATCCGTGGAGCTGCTGGCCTCCCTGGAGTCCCGCGGTCGGCCCGTACGCCTGATCGGTGTGCGCGCCGAGGGGCTCCAGGCCGGGGTGGTCCCCGAGGCCGCGCTCTGGGATCCCGATGAGGAGTGGCGCGAGGCCGAAAATACCATCGATACCCTGCGCGGCAAATTTGGCACGGCGGCCATCGGCCCCGCCTCCCTCCTCCGAAAAAATCCGCGGGTTCCGCCCACCCCACCCGACGGCGGTCTATCCGAACGGGGCCCGGCGCGGTAGCGTGGAGCCATGAGTAAAATCGCGTTGGACCTTGCAGATAAGTTCAAAAACACCGGTGTGGGCACCTCCTATGGCGCCCCAGTGGAGGTGGACGGCGCCACCATGGTCCCCGTGGCCGTGGGCTGGTTCGGCTTTGGTGCGGGCGATTCCGGCTCGGCCGGCGAGGGCAACGGCGGCGGCGGTGGCAGCCTGTCCCTGCCCATCGGTGCCTATGAGAAGACCCGCGAGGGTTGGAAGTTCTCGCCCAATATCATCGCCCTCCTGACCGTCTCGGTGCCCGTGATCTGTGTACTCGGTCGCGCACTGTCCCGCATCATCCGCGCCGCCAAAAAATAGCCGCGTCCGCCCCGGCCCGGCCCGTCACCGGTGGTGACGGGCCGGGCCGTTGCGCTATGCTGAGGTCAACACGGGAGTCCGGAGTACCGGGCTGAGAGGAAGGTAATCCCTTCGACCGTCAAACCTGATCTGGATCATGCCAGCGCAGGGAGGATAATCATCTCAAACCCGTGCCCTTCTATTGTCTATTGATGAAAGGGGCACGATTTAGTGTCTATGCAGCGCGAAAAAAATCTCGCACCCACCCCCACCCGCGGCCGTCCCAACCTGCGCTGGAGGGTCGTTGATATCGTCGTGGCCAGCGTGCTTGGTGTGGCCGTGGCCCTCATCTTCGCGGTTTATAACATCGGCTGGAGCGGCATTAAAGTGCCGTTTGAGGCGCTCCTGCCCGGGGTCCAGGGCTTCGCCGAACCCGTATGGTATATCGGTGGTGTTCTCGGTGCCCTCGTGATTCGTAAGCCCGGTGCGGCGCTCTATGTGGAAACCCTCGCCGCGGTGGTCTCCGCGCTGGTGGGTAACCAGTGGGGTGGATTCCCCACGATTGAGGCCGGCCTGGTGCAGGGCCTCGGCGCGGAGATCGTCTTCCTGATCTTCGCCTACCGGGTCTGGAATCTGCCGGTAGCGATGCTCGCGGGAGCCGTATCCGCGCTCTTTGCCTCGATTAATAACCTGTTCCTCTGGAACCCCGGGGCCAAGCTCGACTATCAGATCATCTATGTGGTGTCCCAGGTCGCGGGAGGCGCGCTGATCGCCGGGCTGCTGATGTGGTTTGCCGTGCGCGGCCTGGCGGCCACCGGGGCGCTGAATAGGTTCGCCTCCGGCCGCACGGCCACCGCGCGGGTATAGCCGCAGTGATAAATCCCGGATCGGCGCCGGTCCCGGCCGCGGTGGAAGCCCGCGGCTGGGGCTGGCGCCACGCCTCCCGCCTCGCCTGGGCGGTGGATAACCTCACGCTCCGGATCAACCCCGGCGAGCGGGTATTGCTGCTGGGTGCCTCCGGGGCCGGAAAATCCACGTTTATGCACGCCCTCGCCGGCGTGGTGGGCGGGGACGACGAGGGCGAAAGCCACGGGACCCTGACCGTGGACGGCGTGCCACCCGCGTCCCTGCGCGGCCGCTCCGGCCTGGTGCTCCAGGATCCCGACTCGCAGATGATCCTCGCCCGCGTGGGTGATGACGTGGCCTTTGGCTGCGAAAATCTTGGTGTTCCGCGCGAACAGATCTGGCCGCGGGTGAGCCGGGCCCTGGGGGATGTGGGCCTGGACCTGCCGCTGGACCACCTCTCCTCGCGGCTCTCGGGCGGGCAAAAACAGCGCCTCGCCCTCGCGGGGGTACTCGCGATGAATCCGGGGCTGATTCTCCTGGACGAGCCCACCGCAAATTTGGATCCCGCGGGGGTGCGCGAGGTGCGCGATGCCGTGGGCCGCGCCCTGGACCGCACGGGCGCGACACTGATCGTGATTGAGCATCGGGTCTCCACGTGGCTACCCATCGTGGACCGCGTCATCGTCCTGGGCCCCGGTGCGGGGGTGATCGCCGATGGTGATCCCGCCACCGTGCTGCGCGAGCGCGGCGCGGAGCTGGCCGCCGCGGGGGTCTGGGTGCCCGAGCATCCGCCGGTTCTTGCACCGCGACCGCCGACCATCGCGGGCGAGGTGCTGCTCTCCGGGCGCGGCCTGCGGGCCGCGCGGATTCCGGGCACCCCGGTCACCCGGGCACTGGACCTGGACCTGCGGGCGGGGGAGATCCTCGCCCTCACCGGGCCCAATGGTGCCGGAAAATCCACGCTGGCGCTGACCCTCGCCGGCCTGATTCGCCCCGAGGCGGGCACGCTGGCGGCGTCTCCCGCGCTTGCGCAGGGCGCGGGACCCGCTCCCATCGGCTGGAAATCCCGGCAGCTGCTGGGCCGGATCGGATCGGTGTTCCAGGATCCCGAACACCAGTTCCTGAGCACCACCGTGCGCGGTGAACTCGAAATCTCCCCGCGCATGCTGCGCTGGGATGCCGAGCATACCGAGGCCCGCATCACCGAGATCCTGGGGCGTCTGCGCCTCACGGCCCTGGCCCGCGCCCATCCCTTCACCCTCTCCGGCGGGGAAAAACGCCGCCTCTCGGTGGCCACCGCCCTCGTGGCGGCCCCCGCGGTGCTGATGCTGGACGAGCCCACATTTGGGCAGGACGCCCTGACCTGGGCGGAGCTGGTGGCGCTGGTGGATGAGCTGCGCTCGGGCGGCACCTCGGTGCTCGCGGTGAGTCACGATGAGGACTTTATCGCGGCACTCGCCGATCGTGAGCTGGTCCTGGCCGCACCAAACGGGGGTACACAGGCATGAGCGCCACCACCTATAGCGGCGTGGTCACGGCCGAACGCGCGGGCGGAATCCACCGCACCAATGCCGTTTCGCGGCTGCTGGTCCCGGTCCCGATCACGCTGGTTCTCCTGTTGACCCTGGACTGGGTATCCGCGGCCACGGCGCTCGCGGCGCTGGCGATCCTGCTGCCGTTTACCGGGATCACCGCGCGACAGTTTTTCCTCCGCACCCTGCCGGTATGGATCGCGGCCCCCGCCGCGGCCGTGACGATGCTGCTCTATGGGCGGCCGTCGGGCACGGTGTACTGGGAGTTTGGGGTCGCCCAGATCAGCGATGGTTCGATCGAGATTGCCGTGGCCACGATGCTGCGCCTGCTCGCGATTGCGCTGCCCGCGGTGGTGCTATTTATCACCGTGGACCCCACCGACCTGGCCGATGGCCTCGCGCAGATCCTGCACCTCCCGGCGCGTTTTGTCCTCGGAGCCCTGGCGGGGCTGCGGATGGTGGGGCTGTTTATGGACGATTGGCGGCAGCTTGAGCTCGCGCGGCGGGCCCGCGGTGTGGCCGATACCGGCCGGGTGCGGCGCCTGCTGGGGATGTGCCTGGCGATCCTGGTGCTCTCGATCCGGCGCGGCAGCAAGCTCGCGATGGCGATGGAGGCCCGCGGCTTTGGCGGCGATATTCCGCGCACCTGGGCCCGCGAGTCCACCCTGGGCTGGCGCGATGCCGTGCTGGCCGTGGTGGGGCTTGCCGTGGCCGCGCTGATCGTGATCGTCACGGTGAGCACCGGACACTGGAATTTCGTTTTTGACTAGGCCGGAGGATTCGAGCGCCGCCCGGGCGCAGGCCTGGGCGGCGCTCGGCGAGCCCGGTGCTCAAATTTTGCTGATCGAGGGCCCCAGCGGCGCGGGCAAATCCACGTTTGCCGGCGAGCTCCGGCAGCACTGGCCGGGGCCGGATACGCCACGCCTGGTGCGCATGGACGGGCTCTATCCGGGCTGGTCCGGGCTGGAGGCCGCCGCGCGGGCGCTGGTGCGGGATCTGCTGCTGCCGCTGAGCCGCGGCGAGCGTGGATTTTGGACCGGCTATGACTGGGAGGCCGGGCACACCACCAAGCAATACCCCGTGGATCCCGGATTGCCGCTGATCGTGGAGGGATGCGGCGCGCTCTCCCGGGCCTCCGCGCGGCTCGCGGATCTGCGGATCTGGATCGGCGCGGAGGACGGCCTGCGCAAGCGCCGCGCGCTCGCCCGCGATGGCGATACCTATCTGCCGCACTGGGACGCCTGGCAGCGCGATTATGAGATCTTCACCGCGCGCGAGGATCCGCGTGCCCTCGCCGACCTCCGGCTGCGGGCCACCGAGACGTTTGTGATCCCCGAGGGTCACTCCGCCGCGGAATAGGGCCGCGTTCCGGGCCTAGGGGGCAGGGGCGGAGAAGGAGTCGATCCAGGCGCCGATCAGCGGCAGGGGATGCAGCAGGCGCCACGGAATATCCGGGGAGTCCAGCGATCCCGTGGCCAGGATGGGCACGTCCGGCGCCGTTTTCTCCTCGGCCACGCGGATCGTGCCCACGATATCGCCCTTCTGCACATCGGCCTGAGCCTCCCGGGCGGATACGGAGATCTCCGGGGCCCGCACGGGCCAATACACGGTATTGGGCATCTCACCCGAGATGCCCTGGACGCGTTCGCCCCAGGCCGCCGTGAGGGTGATCAGGGGTGTGCCCGTTTCGAGTAGCGGGCCCGAGCGCACGCCCGCCTCCGCGCTGGCCAGCAGGGCGTTCATCTCGGATTCGAGGCTGCCCCACGTATCGCTGCGCAGCGAGGCCCCCGCGAACTCAAAGGATTCCTCGCCCACGGGCACCCGCGCGGTAAACACCAGGATGATTCCGGCGCGGGCGTTATAGCCGCGGTAGAGCACCCCGAGGCCGCGCTCTGCCAGATAGGTATCGGGGGAGGCCACCTCGCGCTGGGCGGCGATGCCGCTCGGGGCGGAGGTGAGGATCGCGTGCAGACCGGGATCGGCCTGCACGAGCGCCGCGATGCGGGCGAGGTCCGCCGCCGAGGCGAGGTTACCCGCGGCGGTTCCGGCGGCATCCACCAGCACGAGGCTGTCCAGGTGATTTTTCTGGGCCCAGGTACGGGCCGCGGAGAGATAGTTTTCGTTGCTGCCATAGGCCCAGAGCGCGAGGGTAGTGGCGTGGTTTCCGCTATCGGAGAGCAGGGCTGCCTGCAAGACCTCGCGCTGGCTCCAGGTATCACCCGGATAGACGGCAATCGTGCGCTCGCCCGCCTCGAGGCGCGCCCGGAAGTCCTGATAATCGGCCTCGCCGATGGGCACGGCCGGGCCCGCGGCATCGGCGGCCAGCGGGAAGCGTTCGGCGACCACGAGTGCGGTGATCAGGCGGGTGGCGCCGTCGATCGGCAGCGCCTCGGTATCGCCCGCGGCACCAAGCAGCTCGCTGCCGGCCGCGACGGCGCTTGCGCCGGTGGCGGGCAGCGCGGGCCCCGTGACCGTGAGGCTGGGGACGGCATCCACGCTCACGGTGGGGTCGGGGAGTGGCCCCACAAGCATGACCGGGGCATAGGCGCCCACCACAAGAATCGCGATGGTGCCGAGGCTCACGCCGATAAATCGTCCTATGCGCACGGTGGGCCTCCCGGGGATAACGGCTGTCTGGGGTGTGCGGACGGCACCCTAACCCCAGCCAAGCCGGTGTAGTTCCGCATCATCGAGCCCATAATAGTGACCGATCTCGTGAATCAGCGTGACGCGCACCTCTTCCCGCAGCTCCTCCTCGTTCTCCACGATATTCAGGAGCGGGAGGCGGTAGATGCTGATCAGATCGGGCATCTCGCCATAACCATAGGCATCGCGGTCGGGAAGCTCGATGCCGTGATACAGACCCAGGAGATCGAGGGTGCCATCCTCGGGCAGATCCTCGATCGTGATGGCCACGTTTTCGAGCCCCTCGGTGATCTCGGCGGGGAGCGCGTCGAAGACCTCGTTTACGAGGGTGTCAAACGCATCGGCATCGAGTTCCATCACGTCTGAATCCTATCGAGAATTTTCGGCGAATCGTGTAGCTCGGGCGTGGCGCGAGCCGTGGCGTGACGCGGGGCGTTAAACAGAAAAGAGGAGCATATGCTCCTCTTTTCATATATTACTTGGGGTGAGTAACGGGGCTTGAACCCGCGACCTCCTGAACCACAATCAGGCGCTCTACCAGCTGAGCTATACCCACCATGTCACCACTCGATACTATCGGTTCTTTTCGTCTGGGACGAATCGAGGCCTTCGTGTCGTGCGATTGCAACGTGACTAGTCTATTACATATTTGGAGCGAACTTTGCCACCACGTCCTCCGAGATGGCCTTGGCCTCCTCGGAGGTGGGTCCGGGGGTATCCACAAAGGCCGCGGCGCGATAATACGCAAGCTCACGGATGGACTCAAGAATATCGGCGAGGGCGCGGTGGCCACCGTCCTTGGCGGGGGCCTGGAAATAGACTCGGGGGTACCAGCGGTGTGCCAGCTCCTTAATGGAGGACACATCGATATTGCGATAGTGCAGGTGGTTATCCAGCTCGGGCATGTACTTGGAAAGGAATGCACGATCGGTGCCGATCGAGTTTCCCGCCAGGGGAGCCTTGCGTGCCTCGGGAATAAACGAGCGCACATACTCGAGGACGCGGCGTTCGGCCTCCTCGAGCGAGAGCCCGTCGTTGAGCTCATTAATCAGGCCCGAGGTGGTGTGCATCGTGGTGACAAACTCGCCCATCTGTTCCAGGGCCGCGGCGCTGGGCTTGATGACCAGGTCGATGCCGGGATCAACGGGGTTGAGGTCGAAGTCTGTGATCACCACCGCGATTTCCACGAGTTCGTCAACACCAAGGTCGAGGCCGGTCATTTCACAGTCGATCCAGACCAAGCGGTCCGCGAGATTTGCCATGGCCCCATGTTAGTCCCGATCGGGGACACTCGCGGAAATTCGCCGGATAGACTGGGGGCGTGAATACCGTACTCGCGATTTTGCTGCTGATTAATGCCGTGTATAACGCCGTGGTGTGGCCGCGGTTTTGGACCCGCGTAAAAAACGATCCTCGCGCCCGCGATGCCGCGGGTAAGCCCACCAAGTTTTATACGGTGCACGCGGTCCTGATCGCGATCGCCCTGCTGATCGCCGCCGTATCCGCCGTATTTGGCGTGATTGCCCTGATCGCCGGATAAACCACTCCGGCCATACCGGCGCGGCATCCGAAGTCCGAGTCTGAATGCCGCGACGTCGCGCGCCGTATTCTGTCCGGGGCCGCCCCCGCGGCGACCCCGGAACGCATTATCCCGGGCCTGATCTGCCCTCGCGAGTGCGTTCGCACTGCACCCGTGGGGCTCCGCCGTGACGCCGAGATCCGAGAGGGACAACGGCGGCGGGAGGCGCCCGGGATCCGGCAGCCGGGATCCCCGGCCCGCGGCGCTCCTGGTCCTCCGGACATGGCGGTATACACGCCTGTCGGTTGAGATGGCCCCCGACCTATGGCAGTGTGGGCACTCACCAAAGTTGGGGACGGTTTCATGGATTCAGAGAAACATCTTCCGGGCGATGCTGCACGCGCCGCAGGCGAGGCCACGGAGACCCCACCCTCGGCCAAAACGTTGCGGGCGATACGCAGGGGAGCGATCATCCACGTACTCGTGGGGGCTCCGGTTGGCGCCATCACCGTCATGGGCGTTTTTCTGCTGGTGCTCCTGGGCTCATTGGGGCAGGCGTATTGGCTCCTCGTTTTTGTTCCCGTGCTACCCCTGGCGATTTTCTGGGGGCTGGATGCGTTCCTGAACGAGACGCGCCGGAGCTGGCTTCGGGGCATCATCGCCGGAGGCATCGTGCTTATTAGTCTGCCCATTGTGGTTCGCTTTGGCATCAACCAGATCGGCTATCTGACCGGGGGCGCGCTTGCGGGCATCCTGGGAGTGTTTATCACCCGATACCGGGACCTCTTCGGGCGCGCGAAGCCCCGGGCATAGGCCGATATCGCGAGGGAGATTCCGTCGCCAAGGCTCCCGGGGAAACGCCGCGGTTCGCGCGGCCTCAATAACGGTCGGCGTCCGGTGGCGGGCCGGTGATCCTCGCAGGCCGCCCCGACGACGTGGGTTGCGTGGCCGCGGTTATGCACCCGCCCCAAAATGATTCTCGCGCCCGTGATGCCGCGGATAGGCCCCATACGTTTTATCCGGTGAACGCGGTCCCGATAGCCGGATACATTAACCCGGCCAAATTGGTGCGGCACCCCGCGTATATCTCGGGGTTCCGCACCGTCGCGTGGGATTATTCGGAGAGCACGAGGCTCTGCGCCTCCCACCCCTCCGGGACCTGGGCGAGCGCAAGATCGCGGCCGGTGGCATAGTCCTCGACCTCCACCTCGATGACCTGGGTTTCAAGTGAGCGAATAGTCACGATGATTTTCATGCCAATAAGGCTAGCGGCGACCCCACCGGCAGGGGCGGGATTGACCGAACCCGGGCGTGCCGGGCGGATTACCTCAGCCGCCGTATCCGGCATGACCCGGGGCATATCCCCGCCGCGACCGGGGGCTCCTGGTCCCCTCGACAGGACTCGAACCTGCAACCGTCGGATTAGAAGGCCGATGCTCTATCCATTGAGCTACGAGGGGCAACCATGACAGCATACTAGACGCCGAGGCGAGCGTCGCGAATCGGGTGGGAAAGCGGTGTCGCCCGCGCGAGCCGGGGCCGGAGCCGATTTATGGAGGTTGGCGCGCGGCGGCGGGAGGATTAGATTAGAGGAATGAGAGCACTCCAGGAACGGATCATTTCCGAGCTTCACGTTCACCCCGAGATCGACCCGCGCACCGAGATCAACCGCCGCGTCTCCTTCCTCTCCGAATACCTGCGCGCCTCGGGCGCGCGCGGATTTGTCCTGGGCATCAGCGGCGGGCAGGACTCCTCCCTCGCCGGACGCCTGTGCCAGCTCGCCGTCGAACGCGTGCGCGCCGAGGGGGGCACCGCACGCTTCATCGCCGTGCGCCTCCCGCACGGGGTGCAGCACGATGAGGACGATGCGCAGCTTGCGCTCACCTTCATCCGTGCCGATGAAAATAGCACCGTGGATATTCGTCCCGGAGTGGACGGTATCGCCGCCGAGTTTCGGCGGGCCACCGGCGAGGACATCACCGATTTTAATAAGGGCAATGTGAAGGCGCGGATGCGCATGATCGCGCAATACGCGCTGGCCGGCCAGGACGGCCTGCTGGTTGTGGGCACCGATCACGCGGCCGAGGCCGTCACGGGGTTTTATACCAAATTTGGTGACGGTGGGGCCGATGTCCTGCCGCTCGCCGGACTCACCAAGGGCCAGGGCAAGGACCTGCTGCGCGAGCTGGAGGCGCCGGCCCGTCTCTACGAAAAAATCCCCACGGCCGATCTGCTCGACGATGAGCCCGGCCAGACCGATGAGTCCAGCCTGGGCGTGGAATATACCCAGATCGACGCCTATCTGCGCGGCGAGGAGATCGCCGAGGAGGCAGCCCTCGCGATCGAGCGACGCTTCATCACGAGCCGCCATAAGCGCGCGCTGCCCGTGGGCCCCGCCGATACCTGGTGGCGGGAACTGCCGTAAACCATAAGCGCCCTCGGGCCCGCACCCCGAGGGGAGCGGGCCCGAGGGCGCCGTGATATTGGCCTAGAGCGGATGCGGCGTGGGACGGTCCCCGCCGGAATCCGGGGTGACCGCCTCGATGGCCGCCACATCATCGATCAGGCGCTGGGTGCCGGTATCGGCCCCCGCGAGCGGGGACGTGACGGCGGCGGGAAGCGTGGTGGTGGGGGCCGCGGCATCCACCCCAAAGGGGCGGGCGGGCTCGGCGGGCGTGGTGGTGGCGCGGGCATCCACCCAGCGATCGGCCGCGGGGGCCTCCGCAGCGGGCTCGGTGCTCTCAAAACGCCAGCGACCCAGGTCTTCCTCGAAGATTTTTTTGGCGCGGCCGGGACGATTCTGCCATTCGATCAGGCGATCGCGGAACTCGGCGATCACCGGGTCAAGCTCAAAACCAAACGTGGCCGAATGGCGCTTCAGCTCGGCCAGCTGATGCGAGGACCAGTTGGCGGCGAGGGCGGAGCCACGCACCGGAAGAAGACGAATGAGAATATCGGCCTGCCCCACGGCGCGATCGGCGAGAACCTGCTCCTGCGGGGTGAGCGAGGACCAGACCGCGGCCTCGGTGGAGGCGTCAATAAGGGCGGCAATGGCCGCCACCTTGCCCTCGCGGTCGCGCTGGGCCAGTAGCCTGCGAACCACGCCGCGAGAAATGAGCGAGGCGATCAGCCCCGAAATGATAATGGCCACGGCGGCCACCACCACGCTAAAAAGCACGGGACGGGCCTCGGTGGAGGCCAGCCAATCGGTAAAAGAGTTCCACGAGTCCATGAGCGGAAGAATACCCGCGTTCGGGGCTGTTCGGGGTGCTCCGCGCTGCCGTGTCGCTGTATTCCCGGGCTTTTAGCGGGGACGGGCTAGAGGCAGTGCAGGCAATCGATGGCCTCGTCGGCGCTCCAAAACTCGCCGAGCGACGCAAAGCTCGCGCGCGAGGTGATGAATCGTTTGGCCAGGTAGCGGGAGCCCTCCGCGGTATCGAGGCGCTCCAGATGGCCCACGATGCGATCGTCTCGCGCGATGACGCGCCAGAGGGAATCACGGACCGCCACGAGGCGAAGTCCGCCGTGCTGGGTAGAGGTGAGTGGCTTCATGGCTATTACGCTACGCGGCACCCCCGACAGTGCCGCCACGCCCGGGATCACCGCGCCGGTTTCCGTGCGCGGGCCGCGGGGAACAATGCGGCGCCCTGCGGTGTTATATTCGGCGGGCGAAGACTCGACTCGCACGGAACCTAAGGAGAACGATCACGGTGAAAAGCTATGTACTCGGCGGTGGATGTTTCTGGTGTCTGGACGCGGTCTATCGTTCGCTGCGCGGCGTGAGCGACGTGGTCTCCGGCTATACCGGGGGCACGCTGGTCGCACCCAGCTATGAGGCCGTATGCACGGGGCATACCGGCCATGCCGAGGTGGTGGAGGTCACATTTGATGAGACCATCATCCCGGCCGAAATTATTCTTGATGCCTTCTTTACGCTGCACGACCCGCGCCAGCTGAACCGGCAGGGCAATGATGTGGGCACGCAGTATCGCTCCGCGATGTTTTATCGCAGCGAGGAGGAGCGCGCGGAATTTGAGGCGGCGCGCGAGCGGGCCGATGAGATCTGGGGAGGCGGAGTGGTCACGGAGATCTCCCCGCTCGGCGAGTTTTATCCGGCCGAGGACTATCACCAGGACTTTTTTGCCAAGAACCCGGGACAGGGCTATTGCCTCGCGGTGACCGTCCCCAAGGTGAACGCGGTGCGCCGCCGTTTCGCCGAATATACGCGCCCGCTCTAAGGAGAGTTATTCCCGGGGCTTGCGTGGGGAATGAATTATCCACAGAAGGCGCGAGGAGTGCGTGAGGGGAGCGGGGGAGGGGGACACTGGAGTGGTGGGGTCTCCGGTGCGTCCCTCGAATAATCCCCGGCACACATCGCAACCGGGCACATCACGCCCCTCGCCGGGGCGGTCATCAACGTGGCCGCCCCGGGGAATGGGGTGAGGCAGGCGGGGCGAGGCCGGTGGGAAGAGGTCGGCGGGGTGAGGTCGGCGAGATAAGTCCTGCGGGGCGGGGTTAGCGGGAAGAGGCCGACTGGAAGAGGCCGGCGGGACGGGGTCGGCGGGACTGCATGCGCAGACGCCGGGCTTGCTTATTGAGCCCGAGTGCCGAGATCGGGCGTCGAGATCGGGCGTCGAGATTGGGCACCGAGCTTGGGTGCCGAGGTTGAGTGCCGAGCCCGAGTGTCGAGGTTGAGTTCCGAGACTGAGTGCCGAGATTGGGCGTCGAGACTGAGCGCCGAGCCCGAGTGTCGAGGTTGAGCGTCGAGATTGGGTGCCGAGCTTGGGTGCCGAGGTTGAGTGTCGAGCCCGAGTGTCGAGCCCGAGTGTCGAGCCCGAGTGTCGAGGTTGAGCTCCGAGACTGGGCGTCGAGATTGAACTTCAAGACTGAGCGCCGAGATTGAGTGCCGAGCCCGAGTGGCGAGGTTGAGCGTCGAGGTTGAGTACCGAGACTCAGCGTCGAGGTTGAGTTCCGAGACTGAGCGTCGAGGTTGAGTTCCGAGACTGAACATCAAGACTGAGCGCCGAGCTTTATTGCCTCAGTGTGGTGTGGTGCTTATGGGGTCGTGAGTCCCTCCGGCGGAGCATTCCGCGGTCCCGCACGCGGCGAGGCGCACCGGGCGCGGGTGTGCGGGGCGCGTGGCGTTCCTTCTCGCAGCCCGTGATTGGTCATCGGTTTTCGAGGTGCATCCCGAAGAGCCTCCGATGATGGTGGATTCACGATCGGCGATTATGGATCCGGAATCGGCATGGACGCGTTGGGTTCCCGGGCGCCGCGGCATCCGGAGCCTCCCCGGTCCCGGCCGGGTCCGGGATAACCGCGCGTCTCGGCGGGAGGTTCCCGGGGTGCCCCGGGTGGGGCGCGTGGGGGCGCTATCGCGCGTATGCGTGTTTACGCTGTCGGCCTCCCGGGGCCGCAATCACGCCACACGCGTCGCATCGCGCCCCCGTACCCGGCAAATCGCTGTGTGCTTTCACCCAAAAAAATTATGGACCGCCTAGACTCGGATCGGTCTCTGTTGTGGCCCCCGCCGCCGGCGGGTGTCGCCTCCGCGACCAGAACCAAGAGAAATCAGCCTGAGGAGTTCTTTGTGATAGTGCGTTCATCGGTAGTGGCCGGTCGGGCACGCCGCCGCCCCCTGGTCCCGACGCTGGGTATCCTGGCGCTGAGCGCCCTGCTGCTCTCGGGCTGCTCGATCGGCGGGGACGCTCCCGCCTCGCCCAAACCCTCCGCCTCCACCGAGGCCCCGACCGAACCCGCGGTACTGATCCCCGGCGGCAGCGCCGAGGAAAACCTGCCGTTTTTTGACCAGGTGAACCGCGCGACCCTCGCCGCCAATCCCGAGGCCCTGGGCCGCGAGATCATCGACGGCCTCGTGGCCGCGGGCTTTGATAAGTCCACGATGCAGGTGGGCTCGGATACCACCACGCTGGGTCGCCCCGTGGATGCCCTCGAATTTGCCGTTCGCTGGGGAGATCAGTGTCTCCTCGGCCAGAACGGCCCCACGGTGGGTGGCTACCACTCCACCGTTTCCCCCGCACTGAATTCCGGAGGCTGCCTCGTGGGCAGCACCCGCCCGATAGACTGGTAGCGATATGGCTGAATATATTTACTCGATGGTCCGAACCCGCAAGGCGGTCGGCGATAAACTGATCCTTGATGACGTCACGATGGCGTTCATCCCCGGTGCCAAGATCGGTGTGGTGGGCCCCAACGGTGCCGGTAAGTCCACGATCCTGAAGATCATGGCGGGCCTCGACACCCCGAGCAACGGTGAGGCAAAACTCACCCCCGGTTATTCCGTCGGAATCCTCATGCAGGAGCCCGAGCTCGACGAGTCCAAGACCGTCCTCGAAAACGTCCAGGAGGGCGTGGGGGAGATCAAGGGCAAGATCGACCGCTTTAACGAAATCTCCGCCGAAATGGCCGAGCCCGATGCCGACTTCGACACGCTGCTGGAGGAGATGGGCAAGCTGCAGGAGGCCATCGACGCCGCCGATGCCTGGGACCTCGACTCCCAGCTGGAGCAGGCGATGGACGCCCTGCGCTGCCCGCCCGGGGACGCCGAGATCACCAACCTCTCCGGTGGTGAGAAGCGTCGCGTGGCGCTCTGTAAGCTGCTGCTGCAGAAGCCCGATCTGCTGCTGCTGGATGAGCCCACTAACCACCTCGACGCCGAGAGTGTTCTCTGGCTCGAGCAGCACCTCGCGAAGTATCCCGGCGCCGTGCTCGCCGTGACCCACGACCGGTACTTCCTCGACCACGTGGCCGAGTGGATCGCCGAGGTGGACCGCGGAAAGCTCTACCCCTATGAGGGCAACTACTCCACCTACCTGGAGAAGAAGCAGGAGCGCCTGCAGGTTCAGGGCAAGAAGGACGCCAAGCTGTCCAAGCGCCTCGCCGAGGAGCTGGAATGGGTTCGCTCCAACGCCAAGGGCCGCCAGGTGAAGTCCAAGGCGCGTCTCGCCCGCTATGAGGAGATGGCAGCCGAGGCCGAGCGCACCAAAAAGCTCGACTTTGAGGAAATTCAGATTCCCGCCGGGCCCCGCCTGGGCTCCGTGGTGCTGGAGGCCAAGGGCCTCACCAAGGGTTTTGAGGGTCGCACCCTGATCGAAAACCTCAGCTTCTCGCTGCCGCGCAACGGCATCGTGGGCATCATCGGACCGAACGGTGTGGGTAAGACCACCCTGTTTAAGACCATCGTGGGCCTCGAGCCCCTGGACGCCGGTGAGCTGAAGATCGGTGAGACCGTGAAGCTCAGCTATGTGGACCAGAGCCGCGGCGGCATCGACCCGGAGAAAAACCTCTGGGAGGTTGTCTCCGATGGACTCGACTATATCCAGGTGGGTAACGTCGAGATCCCCTCGCGCGCCTATGTCTCCACGTTTGGTTTTAAGGGCCCCGATCAGCAGAAGAAGGCAGGTGTGCTCTCCGGTGGTGAGCGTAACCGCCTGAACCTCGCCCTCACCCTGAAGCAGGGCGGAAACCTCCTGCTTCTGGATGAGCCCACCAACGACCTGGACGTGGAAACCCTCGGTAGCCTCGAAAACGCGCTGCTGGAGTTCCCCGGTTGTGCCGTGGTCATCACCCACGACCGGTGGTTCCTCGACCGCATCGCCACGCATATCCTCGCCTATGAGGGTACCGAGGAGAACCCGGCGCAGTGGCACTGGTTCGAGGGTAACTTCGAATCCTATGAGCAGAATAAGATCGAGCGCCTCGGTGCCGACGCGGCCAAGCCCGGCCGTGCCACCTACCGTAAGCTCACGCGCGACTAGGCGTCACGCAGCCGAGGGCCCGCGCGCCGCGCGGGGAATACCATGCCCTGAGGGCAGGGAGTTCCCTGCGCGGAACCGGGCCCTCACCCGTTTCACCCCGGATTCTAAAAGGAGCGCCCACCCATGAAACTCGATGTTCCCATTCACCTGCGCTGGGCCGATCTTGACGCCTATAACCACGTTAATAACGTCGAGATCATGCGCCTCTTTGAGGAGGCGCGGGTGCGGGCCTTCTGGAAGCGCGAGCCGGGAGAATCCGAGCTGGACGACGGCATGGCCCTCGTGGAGGCCTCCGCGGGCGCGGAGACCATGACGCTGATCGGCTCCCAGCGGGTGGAGTATCTGCTGCCGGTGGATTATCGGCAGCGCCCGATCATCGTGCGGATGTGGATCGGCGCGCTGGGCGGCGCGAGCATGGACGTATTTTATGAGCTGCGCGATTCGGCGGAGGAGGACTCCGCGGTATATGCGCGCGCCCTCACCACGATTGTCTTGGTGACCGCGGCCACCGGCCGCCCGCGCCGGATCGGCGCCGAGGAGCGCGCAGCCTGGGGCCGCTATCTGGAGGCTCCGCTGACCTTCCGCGGGCGCGAGTAGCCGCCATAATCCGGGCGTGTGGCCCCGGGCGGGGCTTAACGCGCCAGAATCCCGGGGCGCTGCCCCGGGCCGGATAGGATGCGGGCTGGTCCACATAAAGGAGCGCCAGCACGATGTCCGAAGCCCTCACCGATACCACAACGCCCAATCGCCGCGTCCCCAAGCGCCTCGCCCTGATCCTCGGGGGTGTGCTCATCCTGGGGGCGGGAACCGGCACCGCGGTGGCCGCGATCGGCGCGAGCACCGCACGCGCGGAGGCGGCCGAGTTTGCCCTCGAGGTGGAGCGGGCCGGGACCCGGCATGCCGAGTTCTTGGAATCCGTGCAGCATGCCTCCGGGAGCCTCGCCGAGTCCGAGGACCTTCGCGCGCAGGCCCAGGTGGTATCTGAGGCCTCGGAGGACGGATTCCTCGGCGCGCCGGAACGGCAGGACCTGGCCTCGGCACTCGTCGAATTTGACGAGCGGATCGGGGCCGCGGGGATGCCGTTGACCGAGCTGGATTTTGAGCCCGGAACAGAATCTGATGACTCCACCCGGGAATCCGTGCGGCGCGGATCGGCGGAGCTCGCGCTACAGGCCGAAAAAATGACCGCCGCGATGGAGAGCCATCGGGAGCTGATCGATAGCCACGCTACGGCCCGCGATACGCTCGCCGCCGCTATC
This sequence comes from Mycetocola spongiae, assembly GCF_020424085.1. NCBI lineage: Bacteria > Bacillati > Actinomycetota > Actinomycetes > Micrococcales > Microbacteriaceae > Mycetocola > Mycetocola spongiae. Next base: position 166,469 of record NZ_CP080203.1, read on the forward strand.
CTGGCCACGCTCGCAACCGCGCGCGAAAATGGCGAGCGAATCCTCGCCGAGTCGCCGTCCGCCCCCGAGGAGATCCGCGCGGCGCTGGCCGGCGCGATCGAGGATGCCACGACCGTCGAGGGCGATTTTGCGGGGGTCACCCACGCCTATATGGACGCGGCGCGCGCGGCCCTGGCCGCGGAGGCGGACGCGGCGGCGGCCAGGGCCGCAGCGGCGGTGGCTCCGGCCCCGCCCGCCGCGAACGTCACCGGGGGCGCCTCGGTATCCCCGCCGCAGTACGGTCCCGGCTATGGCCGCTCCCTCGGCGCGGAGCGACGCGAGGCGGGAATCCGCCGCGGCCAGGAAAACCGCGAACGCTACGGTCGCTGACCCGCCCGGCGGGGTGTGCGCCCGGCGCGGGACTAGGCGTCCGCGTCGGGCACGCGCACCATGCCCTCCTGGGCCACGCTCGCCACGAGGTCGCCCGCGCGGTTAAAGATCTTGCCCGTGGACAGCCCGCGGCCCCCGCGAGCGGTGGGCGATTCCTGCACATAGAGCAGCCACTCGTCCACGCGCACCCGGCGGTGCCACCACATCGCGTGATCGAGGCTCGCGATCTTCAGCCCCGGGGTGACCCAGGGCACGCCGTGCGCGCGCAGGATCGGCTCAAGAAGCGTGTAATCGCTCGCATAGGCCAGCGCCGCGCGGTGCAGCAGATCGCTATCCGGGAACGCACCGTTTACGCGCATCCATACCGCCTGTCGCGCGCTGGGGCCCTCGGGAACCGAGAGATAGATCGGCCCGGGAACGTGTCGAATATCAAAGGCCCGCCCCGTGGCCCACTGCTCGGCCACGGGATGTTTCACGCCCGCGAGAATATCGGCCGCGCAGGGCAGGGTCTCGGGATCGGGAATGCCCTCGGGCATCCGCTCCTGATGCTCCAGCCCGGGATCCTCATCCTGGAAGGACGCGATCATCGACAGGATCGGCAGGCCGTCCTGATATGCCTGGGTGCGGCGCGTGGAAAACGAGCGGCCGTCGTGGATGCGATCCACCGAGAACGTGATCGGTTTGGCCACATCCCCGGGGCGCAAAAAATAGCCGTGCATCGAGTGGATAAACCGGTCCTCGGCCACCGTGCGGGCGGCGGAGACCACCGACTGGGCCAGCACCTGGCCCCCAAATACGCGGCCCCCGGGGGTCCACTCGGAGGTCCCGGTGAAGATATCCTCACTGGTGCGCGCACCGGTATCGGTCAGATCCAGGGTGGCCAGGAGGGATTCCAGCGGCGAGGTCATGCGTCTCCTTCGGAGCTTAGGGGGCGAATTGGGCGCGGGATTGGGAATGCCCGGGCGTCAGGGATAGTTTAGGTTCTTGATGAACACTTCCTTCACCCTGAGCGATGTCCACGCGCGTGCCGATCTCACGGTATACCTGAAACGCGCCAAGCGTGTGGATGAGAGCGCGATTCGCCTGATCGGGGCCGGCGGAGTTCTCGCCGTTTATGCCCCCGTGTTCACCCCGCGGGGCATCCTCGACGCGGGCCCCACGATCCTCGGCCTGCGCACGTTTGCCGATACCGGGGGCGGAACCTTTGATACCGTGGTGGCCCCCGCCTCCGTGCTGGAGCGCCTCGCGCGCCTGGAACTCGAGGAGGGAATCGCGCAGGAGGTTCCCCTGCCCGTGGCCGAGGTGCGCGCCGCCTGGTCCGGTATCGCCGCCCCGCGCGGCGGCTGGGAGGCCCGCGGCAGCATCGCCGCGGGTGAGCTGCGCGCCGCGGCCCATGCCGGTATCGCGGAGATCGCCGCGGCCCTGCCCGAAAACGCGGGCGACCCGGTGGTGGCCAAGATCCGCGGCGGCGTCTGGGGAGCCCCGCTGGAGGCCCTGCCCGAGCTGCCGGCCGGCGCCGCGTTTGCCGCCGAGAGCCTGGGGTTCCTCGGCGAGGAGGACGAACCGGTGGCGGTCTGGGGTTCGGGTGCGTGGCTGCGCGCGTCGAGCGTGCGTGGGCACGTCCTGATTCGCCGCGGCGGCGGCCTGCTCTGAGATGACTCGTGGATTTTCCGTGCGGACCGCGCCGGGCGTGGCCCATAATGGGGGAGTGAACTCCGTGCTGCCCACCGTGCCCCCCACCATTCCGGTGCGCGCGGATCTGCGGCTGCGTCCGTGGCGCGATTCCGATAGCGATGCCATCTATCGTGCCTGCAACGAGGCGGAGATTCAGCGCTGGACCACGGTACCGTCGCCGTATACCCCCGAGGATGCCGTATTTTTCCTGGGCCTCACCCGTGATGCCTGGGCCTCGGGGGCGGGCGGGTCGCTGGCGCTGGTGGATCCCGCGCGGGACGAACCCATCGGGTCCTTTGGCTTTGTGGGCTATTCGCCCGAGGAATCGGCGGCGGAGATCGGCTATTGGATCGCCGCTCCCGCGCGCGGCCGCGGCTATGCCACCGCCACGCTGGATGCCCTGAGCGAATACGCGCTGGGCCTCGTGGGACTCGAGCGCGTATATCTGCGCATTGACCCGGAAAACTCCGCGTCCCGCGCACTCGCCCGCGCCGCGGGCTATACCCTCACCGAGCGCGGTATCACCGATGCGCGCACGCGCACACCGATGGATACCTTCACCCGGCATGCCCCGCGGGGCTAGTCCTCAAACGTATTAACCATCGCCACGGCCGCGCGGGAGAGGTAGTCCCAGAGGATGGCCTCATCGGCGGGCGGAAGCGCCATCTTATCCACGCCCGCGCGCATATGCAGCAGCCAGCGATCCCGCGCCTCGGGATTGACCTTAAAGGCGTTATGGCGCATCCGCAGGCGCGGGTGGCCGCGGCGTTCGCTATAGGTTCCGGGGCCTCCCCAGTACTGCTCCAGGAAGAGCAGCATGCGCTCGGTGGCCGGACCGAGGTCCTCCTCCGGGTACATCGGGCGCAGCACCGGGTCATCGGCGATGCCGCGATAAAACTCGTTCACGAGCGTCTCAAACGCGGGGCGGCCGCCGAAGCGCTCATACATGCTGGGCGTGAGGAGGTTCTCGCTGCCCGCGGGGACCGGCAGCGGCGGGGGCACGGGGCGACCGGCGGCGGTGGGGGCCTCCACGGGACCCGTGCGGGCCCCGGGGTTATCGGGAGTGGGGGTGGTCATCGGGAATCGGACCCTTCTGTGGATGCGGGCGGGGTATCCGGGGTATCGGGGTGAGCGGTATCGCGCGACTCACGCCGAGACGCGCCGGGCGCCGGGGGCTGGATGGTGGTGGGACGGGTGGCATCGGGCGCGGTGAACTGGCTCGGATGCTTGGTGGCCGGCTGTGTGCCCGGCGCAATGCGGGCCTCGGCCGCGGATTCCGCCGCGGATTTTTTGGGGAGGGTCTTCCGGCTGGGCGGGGGTTTGGTCAGGGAACGATCCTGCGTGGATACCGGGCGGGTGCGCGGCGGCTTGGCCCCCATCACGCTGCCGGCGCTATCAAAGCCCTGCAGGACCACACCCTCGAGCGAGGGGAGGTGGATGCCCTGGGCCTCAAAATCACGGAAGAGTCGGGCGCGCAATTCGCGGCTCACGTCGTCCTTGGCAGTGGTGCGGGTCTTGATTACCACGCGGATCACGAGGGCCTCATCGGAGACCGATTCGATGCCCCACATCTCGGGGCGCTCCACGATCCGCGAGCGCCACTTGGGCTCCTGCGCGAGCGTGGTGGCGGTGGCGAGGGCCTGCTCCTGGGCGAGGTTTATATCGGAGTCATAGGGCACGGCGAGGTCCACGATGACGCGCGCCCAGCCCTGGGACATATTGCCCACGCGCAGAATCTCTCCGTTGCGCACAAACCAGAGCGTGCCGTTGACATCGCGCAGCTGGGTCACGCGGATACCCACGCGCTCCACCACCCCCGTGGCGAAGGGCACGGTGGAGCCGAGGTCCACCACATCGCCCACGCCGAGCTGATCCTCCATGACCATAAACAGGCCGTTAAAGACGTCCTTGACGATATTCTGCGCACCAAAACCCAGGCCGGCACCAAGCGCGGCTGTGAGCAGCGCCAGCGAGCCGATCAGCCCGGAGTCGAGCCGGTTCACGATCATGACCACGGCGATGATAACCACCGTGACGTTGACAATATTGCTCAGCACACTCCCCAGCGTGCGGGTGCGCTGCACGAGGCGCACGGCCGCGAGGGGGGATACGCTCAGCGCCTGGGTATCCTCGGCGCCCTGATTCTTCTTGACGCCGTTAACGATCTGGACCACCACGCGGCGAATCAGCAGGCGCAGAATCCAGGACACGATGACCGCGCCCACGATGACCACGAGGGTCCAGGCGAGAGCACCAAAGGGGGATTTAAAAAACGCGTCGATTGCGTCCCAGATCCCCTGGATGACGTTATCGGTCGGGGTAGCGGGGGCGTTCGGATCGGGGGTTGCTGCCATGACCCCAGCATAGTGGCGGGCACCCAAACAACCCTGGGTACCGCCCGAATTGGGTACCTTCTTAAACAACGGGGGCGGGTGCCCACGCAGCTGCTGCGTGGGCACCCGCCCCCGTTTTGATGACGGTTCCGGCCTAGGCGCGGGCGTCACGCTCCCGGGCGTCCAGCGCGCGCTGGGTGCCCGCGAGGGCCTCCAGCACGATCCGGCGCAGCGCGGCGGGCTGCTCCGAGTTCGCGTTCAGCCAGGCCACGGCCGCATCGCGCAACTCGGTGCCCACGAGGGGCGAGGGGTACAGGCCCGAGATCAGCGGCTCGGCGATGTGATACGCGCGGGACTCCCACAGCGGCACGATGGCCTCAAAATAGGGCGCGACATAGGAGCGCAGCACGTCCTTATCGGAGGCACGCTGGAAGCCGATCGTGGTGGCGCTGACGATGGCATTGGCTGCCGAGTCATCCTCCACAACGCTTGCCCAGGCGCGGGCCTTGGCCTCGGCGGTGGGCAGGGCGGCCCGGGCCTGGGCCGCGGCCTTGGCGCCATTGGCGGTGTTATCTGCTGCCAGTGCGGCGTCGATCTCGGCGTTATCGGCACGAGAATTCGCCGCGAGGGCGGTCAGCAGCTCCCAGTTCAGGTCGGTATCCACGTCGAGCCCGGCGAGCTTCTCGGCGCCCGAGGCCAGGGCCTCGATTGCGTCCAGCTGCGCGGGGGTGGAGGCCACCTGGGCAAAATACTTCACAAACTGGAACTGGGCGTCGCTCCCGGCCTCGGCCTCGCGGGCAAAGCGTAGCAGGGTATCGCCGATCTCCTCCAGCAGGGCCACCCGCACGTCCTCCGCGGCATAGGCGCTCGCGGCCAGAATCACCTGGCTGAGCGTGGTGCGCAGCGTGGTGGACTCGGTCTCGGTGGCGATGTTATTAAGCACCAGGCGGACATAATCCCGGGCCGGGGTCTCGGCATCGCGCGCGGCATCCCAGGCGCTGCCCCAGACCAGGGCGCGGGCCAGCGGATCGGAGATCTGCGCGAGGTGCTCGGTGGCAACCGCGAGGGAGGGCTCGTCCAGGCGGATCTTGGCATAGGCCAGGTCGTCATCGTTGAGCAGGATCAGGTCGGGGCGGGTGCGGCCGATCAGCTCGGCGATCTCGGTGCGGCCACCGTCGATGTCCAGCTCCACGCGGCTCTCGCGCACGAGCGCACCATCGCGGAGGTTATAGAAGCCGATTGCGAGGCGGTGCGGGCGGATCGTGGGATAGTCCTCGGGGGCGGTCTGCACGATGGCAAACTCCTCGATGACACCCTCGGCCGAGACGGTGAGCTCGGGGCGCAGGGTGTTGACCCCCGCGGTCTCCAGCCACAGGGCCGACCACTCGGACAGATCGCGGCCGCTCGCGGCCTCCAGCTCCACAAGCAGATCGCCGAGGACGGTATTGCCCCAGGCGTGCTTCTTGAAATAGGCCGAGACACCCTGGTAGAAGGCGTCGATACCCACCCAGGCCGCGAGCTGCTTAAGTACCGAGCCGCCCTTGGCATAGGTGATGCCGTCGAAGTTCACCAGGACGTCCTCAAGATCGTTGATCTCGGCAACAATCGGGTGCGTGCTGGGCAGCTGGTCCTGGCGATAGGCCCAGGCCTTTTCCATCGCGGCAAACGTGGTCCACGCCTCGGTCCACTCGGTGGCCTCGGCGGTGGCGATGGTGGAGGCCCACTCGGCGAAGGACTCGTTCAGCCACAGGTCGTTCCACCACTTCATGGTGACCAGGTCGCCAAACCACATATGGGCGAGCTCGTGCAGGATCGTGACCACACGACGCTCCTTCACGGCATCGGTGACCTTGGAACGGAATACATAGGTCTCGGTGAACGTGACCGCTCCCGCGTTTTCCATCGCGCCCATGTTGTACTCGGGGACAAACATCTGGTCGTATTTGGGGAAGGGATAGGGCACATCAAATTTGGACTCGAAGAACGCAAAGCCCTCGCGGGTCTTATCGAAGATGTAATCGGCGTCCATATACTCGGCCATCGAGGCGCGGGCAAATACGCCCAGCGGGATGATCCGGCCATCGGAGCTGGTGAGTTCGCTGCGCCAGACCTGATACGGCCCCGCCACCAGTGCGGTGATATAGCTGGACATGCGCTCGGTGGGCTCGAAGCTCCAGGTGCCCGAGCCATCGCCGTTGTCTACCGGCTCGGGGGTGACCGAGTTGGAGATGATCTGCCAGGCCAGCGGGGCGGTCACGGTGAACGTAAAATCGGCCTTCAGATCGGGCTGCTCAAAAACCGCATAGACCTGGCGGGAATCGGGGACCTCAAACTGGCTGTAGAGGTAAACCTCGTTATCGGCGGGATCCACAAAGCGGTGCAGGCCCTGGCCGGTATTGGTATAGGCGTGGTCGGCATCGACCACGAGGGTGTTTTCGGCGGCCAGGTTGTCCAGGCGGATGCGAACGCCGTCGTTCACATCGTTCACGTCCAGGGCCACGCCGTTTAGCGTGACCGAGTGCACGGTGCGCGTGATGGCGTCGATGAACGTGGAGGCCCCGGCGGTGGCCTGGAAGTCCACGGTGGAGACCGTGCGGAAGACCTCGTCGCCGCGGGTGAGGTCGATGCTGATGTTATAGGACCGGGTCGAGACGATGGCCGCGCGCTCGGCGGCCTCGATTCGGGTGAGGTTTTCTCCGGGCAACGTGACTCCTTGAGTGTGTGTATGGGGGATTGTGTCCACCCCCAGCGTAGCGCGCACCCGCGGAGAGCGCGCCCGGCATTCGGGGGCGGCGGGCGGCGATTACGCCGAGGGCGCAACCGCGGGTGGCTCGGCCGGGGGCTCGGGTTTGCCCGCGCACACCCGCGCGGCTATTGTTATAGGTGAACTAGAACAATGGGGGAGAGATGTTACTCAGCGTAGATCCGCAATCGGCGGCCCCGCTTTATGAGCAGCTCGCGGCGGGGGTGCGCGCCGGGATCGTGGACGGCAGCATCGCCGATGGTGAGCGCCTGCCGAGCGCGCGCGAGCTGGCCGCCTCCCTGGACCTGAATATTCATACAGTCCTTCGCGCCTATGGCGATCTGCGCGATGAGGGGCTGCTGGATCTGCGCCGCGGCCGCGGCGCCGTGATCACCGCCCCCGCCCAAAACCTCACCGAGGTGGAGGCCGCCCTCGACGCGCTGGTCGCCGCGAGCACCCGCGCGGGGCTCGGCGCCGAGACCACCCTCGCCCTCGTCCGCGCCCGGCTGCGCTAATGTCCGCTTCATCAACGTCACCGAAAGGTCCCCGCATGACCACCCAGAAAACCCCCGTGCGCCCCCTCGATGCCGGGGAGCTGCGCGCGCAGCGCCTGATCACCACGATTGCCGTGGTGCTCCCCGTGCTCTCCGGGGTCCTCGCCACCGCCGTGATGGCGTCCTGGCGCGCGGATCTGCCCGCCGAGGTTATTACACACTGGGGCACCGCGGGGGAACCCAATGGCTGGATGGGCGTGGGTTGGGCCATTCTCATGCCGCTGTTTTTTGCCGTGGGCCTGGGCCTGCTGATGGGGCTGATGACCCGGCATAGCTATCGCACGGGAGGCTCGCGCGGCAATGTGGCCCTGCTCGGGGCCGTGAGCATGGGTGTGCCCGGGCTGGTATCGATCCTGCTGCTGGCCACCACCGTGCGCCAGCGCACGGGCCCCGGGCAATCGGACGCCGCGGCACTCACGCCGATCCTGGTGATCGCCGGGGTCTGGGCCGTGCTGACCGTGGTTGCCGGCATCCTGCTCGCGCGCATCCCCGCGCGCGAGCTGGGCCCGGACCACGAGGGCACGGAGCCGATCATCGGGCTCGCCGCAAATGAGCGCGCCGTGTGGATCGGCTCGGCCCGGATGCGCCCGCTCGGGGAGATCCTCATCTCCGCGGTGGTCTATCTGCCGCTGCTTTTTATCGCCTATACGCTGATCACCGGCCCCGGGCGCATGGACGCCGCGCTGTGGATTCTCGCCCTGGTCTGCGTGATCCTGGGGTTGGTCTCCAGCACGCTGGCCTGGCGCGTGCGCGTGGACCAGACGGGTGTGGTGGCCCGCGCCAAATTTGGCTTTCCCGTGTTCCGGGTGCCGCTGTCCCAGGTGGCCTCGGCCCGCGTGATTGACGTGGACCCCACGCGCGATTTTGGCGGCTGGGGCCTGCGCTCGGGCGGCCGCGGCCGCTTTGGCATCGTGCTGTCCTCCGGGCCCGCGCTGGAGATTCGCCGCCGCAGCGGATCCAGCCTGGTGATTACAACCAGCGATCCGGCCACCGCCGCGGCCCTGCTGAACGCGCTCACCCGGCGCGCGGAGAACGGCACCGCGTGAGCGGCCGGGAGCGGGGCGAGCATGAGGGGCTGATCTGGGCGATTGGCCTCGGAACACCGCTGCTCGCGGGCCTCATCGCGACGGGAGTTCTCTTATTCTGGGGGCCCACGCTCCCCGCGGAGGTGGTCACGCAGTGGACCACCGCGGGGGTTCCCGCGAGCGTGATGCCGCGGGCCCTGGCCATCGTATTTCCCCTCCTGCTGGCGGCGCTGGTGGGATCGATCGTGACCATTCCCGCGGCCCGGAATTATCGTCGCGGGGCGGATTCACGACAGGGGGCCATCTCGATCGCGTTCGGCGCGCTGGTCTCCGGCTTTGGTTCGGTCCTGATCCTGTCCGTCACCACGCTTCAGCGCGAGCTGCCCGGCCTGGTCTGGGAGGAGCAGGTGCCGGGCATCCTGGTGGGCGGCGTAATCTGGGCGGTCGTGGCGATCATCATCGGCCTGATCTTCTCGCGGATTCCGGCCCGCGCGGCCGAGTAACGCCCAACGCCGCTGTGCTACTCGCCCGGATAGGACAGAATGGGAGCATGAGCGAAGACGCAATCCCCACCGTAGATTTTTGGTTTGACCCGAGCTGCCCCTGGGCGTGGATGACGTCCCGCTGGGTGGATAACGTGGCCGCACAGCGGGAACTTAATATCACCTGGCATCCGATGAGCCTCGCGGTACTCAACGAAAATAACGACCTCGACGAGGAGTGGACCGAGCGCCTGCGCGTGGTCCTGCGCTATAACCGCCTGGTCACCGGCGTCTCCGAGGAGGCCGGACCCGAGCACGTGAAGCCGCTTTATGATGCCCTCGGCAGCCGCATCCACCCGGGTGGGCGCGAGGACCAGGACGCCGTGATCGCAGAGGCACTCGCCGAGGTGGGCCTGGACGCCCGATTTGCGGCGCTGGCCGATTCCGAAGCCCACGATGCCGCACTGCGCGAGAGCCACGCGGCGGGCATTAACCTGGTGGGTCAGGACGTGGGAACCCCTGTCATCGCGATCAACGGCGTGGCCTTCTTTGGCCCCGTGATCTCCCCGGCCCCCTCCGGCGAGGAGGCGCTGCGCCTCTGGGACGGCGTGGTCGCGGTATCCTCATATCCTGGCTTCTTTGAGCTTAAGCGGTCGCGTACCGTTGGCCCGATCTTCAACTAAAGGAACTGACTCTTCATGCGCATTCACGTCGCCACCGATCACGCCGGCCTCGACTTTAGCCGGGCCCTGCAGGACCACCTGAGCTCCGCCGGGCACGAGGTCATCGACCACGGCCCCCGCGAATACGACGCCCTGGACGACTATCCGGCGTTCTGCATTAACGCCGCCGCCGCCGTGGTGGCCGATCGGGCCGCCGGTATCCCCGCGCTCGGCGTGGTCTTTGGCGGCTCGGGCAACGGCGAGCAGATCGCCGCCAATAAGGTGCACGGCGCGCGCGCCGCCCTGGTCTGGAACCTCGCCACCGCCGAGCTCGCCCGCGAACATAACGACGCCAACGTCATCTCGATTGGTGCCCGCCAGCACGAGGAATCCGAGGTGATCGCGTTTGTTGACGCCTTCATCAACGAGCCCTTCAGCGGCGAGGAGCGGCACGCCCGCCGGATCGCGCAGCTCGCCGAATATGAGGCCACCGGCACCATCGCCGGCAAGGGTATTCACGCGGTCCAGGCCTAACCGGTGCCCGAGGGTCACTCCGTCCACCGCATTGCGCGGCAGTTTCGGCGTAATTTCCTGGACGCTCCGATCACCGCGTCCAGCCCGCAGGGGCGCTTTGCCGAGGGCGCGGAGGTCCTGAGCGGGCGCAGCCTGCACCGGGTGGACGCCGTGGGTAAGCAGATGTTCGCCGAGTTCGACGGCGACCTCTGGCTGCGCGTGCACCTCGGGCTCTACGGGGCCTGGGATTTTGCCGGAATGATCAGCACCGATCCGACCATCGCAAGCGCGAGTGGGCGGATGGGACAGACCAATCTGCGCGGCACGTTCCTGGAATCGGATCTGATCGACCGCGGCGGCGAGGACTCGATTGCGAGCATCGGTGCGCCCCGCAATACCCGGATGCGGATGTCCGAGCAGACCCGAAACCTGGCCGGCCCCGAGGACGAGTCCTTCCCGCCCGCGCCGATCGGTGCGGTGCGGCTGCGACTGCTGACCGAGACGGCCGTGGCCGATTTGCGCGGCCCCACGGCCTGCGAATTATTAACCCCCGCGCAGGTGAACGCCGTGATCGATCGGCTCGGCCCGGACCCGCTGATGGATGATTCGGCGGCCGCGGAACAAAAATTTGTGGAAGCCGTGCGCCGCCGCGGTGTGGCCATCGGCCAGCTGCTTATGGACCAGTCGGTGGTGGCCGGAATCGGCAATGTTTATCGCGCGGAGATTCTCTTTCGTGCCCGGCTCAGCCCGCATACCCCGGGCAAGCTGATCCCCGAGGACGTGCTGCGCGCGCTGTGGCGGGACTGGAGCGTGCTGCTCACGATCGGCGTGGAGACCGGCCAGATGATGACGATGGATAACCTCAGCCACGAGGACTATGTCAACGCGATGGCCAATCTGGGGGATCGGCACTGGGTTTATAAGCGCGAGGGTTTGCCCTGCCGCCGCTGCGGAACCAATATTGCCCTCGAGGTAATGCAGGCCCGCAAGCTGTACTGGTGCCCGGGCTGTCAGCTCTAGGGCCGAGATAAAACGCCCGCCCGGATATTCCGGGCGGGCGTTCTTCTTAGCGCAGGGCGGAGATCCGGCGGCCGATGATGCGCGCCTGGCGCACCCGCGACTCATAGGTGGCCCCCACCACGATCAGCAGGGCGCCGCCCAGCGCGGCCCAGATGCCCCAGGGCACACTCTCGTAGAGCACGCGGATCGCGGGGAAGAGCTGCACAAGCGCGTGGATCAACAGCACACCACCGCCGAGCACCACGGGGGCCTGCCAGCCGCGGAAGACGCCGAGGAGCAGCACCGCGAGCGAGACCACGCCGAGGCCCACGAGGCGCCACATCTCGGGCTCGATCCAGGACAGCAGCAGCGAGGGCAGCAGCAGGATTGCCAGGCCCGGCCCGATCCAGGGCATCGTGCGCGCGCCCGGGGTGCGGGCCACATGCAGTACACCCAGCGCGAGCGCGGTCAGGGCCACCGGGAGGCTAAAGGCCTCGGGGGCGATCCGCGGATGTTCCGCGGCGGCGATCAGCGCAAGCAGCGGCTGCACGGTCAGCGCAACCCACAGCAGGATGCGCGTGCGGTCGGGGCCCAGCAGCGCGGCCACCGCGATGGCCCCGAGCAGGACCAGCCCGATCAGGGGCCGCACGGGATCGCCCGCGGCGAAGATCGTGGCGGCGAGCAGGAGCACACCCGCGGCCGCGAGGCTCAGCGCCGCGAGCACGGGAATGAGCCGCACCTCGGGCCCGCGTGCAGGTATCCCGCGCACGCTCGCCGCGGTCAGCAGCGCTGTGAGCAGAATCAGCACCATCGCCCAGCCGTCCACGGGGGCGGGGAACTCGAATGTGATGCCGTCCAGCAGGCCGCGCAGCAGCGCGGTTCCCAGCACCAGGAATACCCCGATCAGCAGCGCGGGGATGCGCACGAGGATTCCGCGCCACCGAGCCGGGGCCAGGAAGAGCGCGAGGCCACACAGGATCAGGGCCAGCGCACAGATCAGCAGGAGGCGGCCGGGATCGCCGGGCCAGGTGCTGGGGAGCAGGAGCAGCAGCAGCCCGAGGGTGGCGAGGATGCTGCGCCCGGCGCGCGCAGGCCCCGCGGCGGCCCCGCGATCGGCGAGGGCCAGGCCCGCGGCGAGGGCCAGCAGGAGCAGGGCCACCGGCACGGTCCGGGCCTCCAGCAGCGTGACCCGCAGGTTATCCATGATCATCCACCAGGCCGAGACGACGGCGGGCAGCGCCGGCCAGGAGGCATAGCGCCACGGCCCGGAATCGGAGCGCAGCGGATTGCCGCGTGTGCCGCCGGCCACGAGGGCCGCCGCGGCCAGGAGCAGCAGCTCGATCCAGCCGTGGGGGCGGTTCCACCAGCCCGCGATGCCTCCCAGTACAAGGCCATAGGCGGCGGGGGCCAGATACCAGGCGGGGAGAAGCCAGCGCGGTGAGCCGAGCGGGAGGAGCGGCCGCGCGATCAGCGCCAGGGCCAGGATCAGGCCCGCCTGCACGGGCCAGAGCCAGGCCGAGGGGAGCCCGATCAGGGCCACTGCGCCCAGCAGGGCCGCGGGGGTCAGCACGGCGAAGATTACCCGGGAGATCGCGAGGTATGGATGCGGCAGCGCGACCCGGATCAGGCCCACCGCGGCGGCGGCCAGCAGCAGCGCACACTGCCACGGGCGCAGGGCGGGTGTCGCGTAGGGGACCAGCGCGAGGGTCCCGGATACCGCGACCGTGAGCAGGGCGAGCCCGGAGAGGACCCGCGGCTCCAGGCCCGCCGCGGGGCGCGCCTGGGCGCGGCGTCCCGCGAGGCCCAGAAGCGCGCACAGCAGCAGCGCGAGGAATGCCACGCTCAGCGCCGGGGTGAGTACCACATCGGTCTCGAGGCGCAGGACGCCCGTGACCTCCGCGCCGGCCCGCAGCAGGATGATAAAGGCGAGCGCGGAGAGCGCCGTGCGCAGCCACGCCTCGGGGCTGCGCGCGCGCCAGAACAGCAGCAGCAGGATATGCGCGGCGGCGATGCAGGCCCACAGCGTCCACTGCGCATGCGAGAGCATCGCGGCGGAGCCCAGCGCGACCAGGATCAGGCCCACGGCGATGCCGCGGGGCACGGGCCGCGGGGCGCGCGGCAGCGCCAGGATTCCGGCGGCGGCCAGGACCGTGAGCACCGTGGCGGCCACCCAGATCCCGGGCAGGAGGATCGCGATCAGGATGATCACGCCGGCCAGGCCGGTGGCCAGGGCCGTCCGGTAGCGGCGCAGGCGGCCCAGCGCGGTGATGCCCGCCCCGATCAGGGCGAGTGTGCCCAGGACCGCAAGAAGCATCTCGGGCCGCAGGGCGATCCCCTCTTCGGGATAAAAACGATAGCCGCTGTGGCCCCAGAGCACGGGCTCGGCCGAGGCGATCAGGATCGTGCCCAGGGCCTCCAGGAGGAGCGGGAACGCGGAGAGTGCGGAGACCGCGGTCGCGGTGATCAGCGCGGCGCGGGCGGCGGCGGTGGCCCCGAGAGTATTGCGGCGCGAGCGCGCGGCCACGGCGGCGAGGGCGGCGGCAATCAGCGCGGAGGAGAGCAGGAGCGCCGTGAGATACCAGGAGGTGGTATTTTCCCGGACCGCCCAGGCCAGCGGGGCCAGGGTGGCCAGGATTCCGCCGGGGATCGCGGCGGTCAGCACGAGGGAGTGCCGCTCCTGTACGGCCATGATCTGGAACCAGAGTGCCGCGGTCACCAGCACACACAGGCCCGTGGGCAGCGGGTCGCTGCCCGCGATCGCGGCGGGCGCCAGCGCGGGCAGCGCGAGGGTCGCGATCGCGGCCAGGCCGATCTCGAGGCTGCGCTGCAGCGTCTCCTCGATTGCTCCCGGCGCGGAGCCGGTGCGTCGGCGCGCGGCACCCCAGGCCAGCACCGCAATTGCGCCGCCCAGCCCGCCGAGCCAGAACGTGAGCTCGGCCGTGGTGCCCAGCCCGCCCAGGATGCCAAATCCGGCCACGGGGACAAGGACCAGGGCCTGGAAATAAAAGGCGGGGACGCGGGTCAGCCGCGCGGCGCCGAGGCACGCGGCCGCGAGCAGAAGCGCCAGCAGCCCGGCAAAGAGCAGCGGGTCGAGCGGGGCGGTGCCCCAGAGCCCCAGCGAGCGCACCATTGCCCCGTCGATCAGCGCGATTAACACGCTCAGGATCGCGAGGAACTGCGCGGTGCCGGGCAGGCGGCGCTGGAGCCGGGCCGCGACCGCGGCGATGGCGATCGCCACGACCAGGAGGATCACGGCACGCAGCGGGGGTGAGGTCACCAGATAGGCGAGGGTAGCGAAGAAGATCGCGGCCACGCTCACGAGCACCACACCAAGCGTGAGCAGCAGCACCTGTACGCCCGAGCGGCCCGGCGCGGCGGGAACGGCGGGGGCGGGGTGCGCCGGCGCGGGGGCAAGATACGGGGCGGGGGCGGGCAGCGGTGCGGGTGCCGCACCCTCGGGTCGGCCCGGGAACGGCGGGCGCACGATACCCACCGGCACCGCGTGCTCGGGCGCGGGAATCTCCGGGGCCGGCGGCGATGCGGGAGGAACGGGAACGCCCGTAATAAAACGATCCACCAGGGTATGCGCCTCCGTGCTGGGCTGCGCGGGGCGCGGGGCCGCGGCGGGTGCGGGCGGGGCGTCGAGCCCCTGGGCGCGGCGCATCGCGGAGATCTGGCCCACGCGGCGGCCATCGGCGGCCATCATCTCGCGGGCAATCGCGGAGAGGTGGCGCGCGTCCTCGCCGCGCAGGTCCAGCCCACACGCGGCACAGACCGAGGAGGCGAGCGCGGTGAAACAGGATGGGCAGCGGGCGGAATCGCCCAGGGCGTCGGCGCTTGGCGGCCAGATAATCGGTGGCTGTGCAGTCATGATCCCTCGTCGTTTGGCGCGGGGTGCAGGATAAAATCCGTGTCCCCCCGGATTTCCAACAATAACGGTAGCTCTTTCCCCCGCGGGCATATAACGGAAAAAGCGCCGCCCTTCCCGGCTATATGCGGGAGGGACGGCGCCTCGTCGAGGCCGGGAGCTCACGCCCCCGGGGGATTACTTGCTGAGGTGGGCCACCAGGAACCAGCGGTCCTTATCCAGGCCGCGGGCGATCTCGATGGCGACGTCCTGGCTCGAGGGGTCGATCTCTCCCAGCTCGTCGATCGCGATGCGCAGCGAGGCGCTGGCGGCGTCGATCTGGGCAATGACCTCGGCGATGGACTGGTCGGACTGGACAAACCCGGCGGTGAGCTCGGGGTTGCTGGCCTTGGCGGCCACGGTGCTCAGGCGGGCGTCCACCGGGAGGCCCAGGGCGATGATGCGCTCGGCGGCCAGATCGGACCAGTCCTGGGCGTTGGCCACGACGGTATCAAAGAGCTCGTGGATTCCGATGAAGTTATGGCCGCGCACGTGCCAGTGGGCCTGCTTGCCGTTAATCACCAGGGCCTGCAGGTCCAGGACTACGGGGCTCAGGAACTGGGCAACTCCGGCTGCCACATCGGCACTCACGGAGCTGGTTGCGACGGTATTGGTCTTGGTCATTTTTTCCTTCTTTCCTCGAACGTTATTTACAACGGTACGCGTCTGAAAAGATTCCGCAAGCAAGATAAGCCTCGGCTTATTCGAATTCTGACCGGGAAAAACACCAAAATCGGGGTCAATCGTTAGGGTGGGGATATGACTGTTCAGGATATTTCCTCGCTGGTATTTCTGCCCGATTCCCCGGCCCCCGTGGTGCCCGATTCGGCCTTTGTGGCCCGCGGGGCCCGGATTATCGGGGATGTGACGCTGCACGAGGGCAGCAGCGTTTGGTATAACGCCGTGCTGCGCGGCGATTCCGCGGCGATCACGCTTGGCCCCGGCAGCAACCTGCAGGACGGCGTGGCCGTGCATGCCGACCCGGGATTTCCCGTGGTCATCGGGCGTAATGTTTCGGTCGGCCATAATGCCGTGGTGCACGGGGCCACCGTGGGAGATAACGTGCTGATCGGAATGGGCGCCGTGGTTCTTAACGGCGCGGTGATCGGAGATAACGTGCTGATCGCGGGGGGCGCGGTGGTATTGGAGGGCGCACAGATCCCCGCCGGATCGCTCGTGGCCGGCGTCCCGGGTAAGGTGCGCCGGGAGCTCACCGCCGAGGAGATCGCCGGGATCCTGGGGAACGCCACCAATTATCGGGCCAACGCCCTGCGGCACGCGGCCGCGGAATAGCCCGGCCCTCGCCCGCGGGCCTAGGAACCGGCGCGGTCCCGGGCGGCCCGGCGGCGGCGGCGATCGGCCGCACTCGCGGTTCCCAGGAAGACGGCGGCGGCGGCCATCAGCAGCACGCCGGGGCCAAAGCGGCCCGAGACGAGGAAAAAACCCGCGAGGAGAAAGAGTGCGCAGCCGAGGATCGTATACAGACCCACTCCCAGGCGGCGGCGCATAGTATTTCCTTTATTTTGGTCCCGGTTAAGACCCTCACCCCGGGACGATTACGTTAGCGGGTGAAATGCGCCATTGCGTTTCACCCTGCGCCCAGTATGCCACCCCGGTCGGGACTCGCGAAACCGGGCCGGCCGGGGAGGCTCAGGGCCGGTTTTCGCGGGCCGCGGGGGAAAAATAGGGGATATATTCCTCGGCCCCGGGATCCTCCTCGGTGGGTGCGGGGCGCGGCCCGCGGGCGTCCCCCGCGGAGAGCACCAGGGAAAAAATCGAGATTCCCACGCTGATGACCCCGAGTGGATTGCAGACGCCGATGCCGATTTCCTGGGCCACGGGCCCGGCCAGCAGGCCGAGGATCGAGTGCAGGCCCTCCGCGGTGGCCTCGGGCACCATGAGCCCAAAGAGAATCCCCAGCACCCAGGAGGAGATGAGGGTCGCGAGGGTCGCGGGGCGCATCCGATAGCCGCGGAGGGAGGTGCGCCGAATATTGCGACCCGTGAGTACCTGGATGACCAGCACCACGGGCGCGAGCGAGAGCGCAAACCAGAGAATCAGCGAGCCGTCGATCCCAAAGAGCACGCGGCCCGCGGTCATCCAGGCGCCCACCAGGATGCCGATGATCGCGGCGATGATGCCAAATATGCCGTTCCCGGGGCTGCGGACGGGCTCGGGCAGGGAGGGGGCGGCCTCGGTACTCACGCTGTATCGGTTCCTCTGTGTTGGGGACAGGCGGGCGGCGCGGCCCGCATGTCTCCCATTATGACCCGAAATTCGAAACCGTTTGTGTGCGAAGCATTTTTTGGGCGGGTGTCCCGCCGCGCCGGGGCGCGGCGGGACACCCGCCCCGGCACAGCCCGCGGATTAGGCGGTGCGGCGGCGGTTCAGCACGGTGAGTGCGGCCCCGAGCCCGAGCAGGAGAATTCCGGCGGGCAGCGCGATTCCGGCCCAGGCATCGAGCCCGGTGCGGGCCAGGCCCGCGGGGGAGTCCGCGTGTGTGCCGGAGGCGGTATTTTCGGGGGAGCCCACGACGGGCGGGGCCACGGGGGAGGGATCTACAGGGGTGGCCGGGTCGACCGGGGGAACCGGCGTGATCGGATCGGTCGGCGGGATGATCTCGGCATCGCGCACGACCAGCGTATAGTCGCGCTCCAGAATATTTCCGGAGGCGTCGGTGGCGCGCACGCTGAGCGGATATTCGCCCGCGGTGGTGGCGATTCCCGCGAGGGTGCCATCGGTCGCGAGCGTGAGCCCGGGCACGTCACCGGCGGTCAGGGTATAGCCCGCGGCGGCGTCCGTGATAAAGCCCGTCGTGGTGTCAAAAGCGAAGCTATAGTCCGCGTCCACCCGGGTTGCGGGCGGTGCCTCGGTGGTGAAATCGGCGCGCAGGATCGGCGAGGTGACGGTGGCCGAGAATGCCGGCCCGCCGGGTACCACCGGCTGCGAGAGGAAAACCTCAAGCTCCGTGTCCGCGGGGTCCACATCGCTCCAGATTGCGCCCCGCCCGTCCTCGGTGGGGGTTGCACCCGAGGACACTGCCTGCGTGAGGCCAAAGGCCATCCGGAATCCGGACACCACATCGGCCGCCCGGTATTCCGTGGCGGCGACGGGCACCAGCAGGGGCTGTCCGGTCACGGTCTGGCGGCCAAATCCCACCGTGGAGATATTGGGCCAGCTATCCAGCATCGACAGATCGGTCACGTGGTTATAGTTCACGTTCAGCAGGTTCAGGCGGGGCAGCCCGGTCAGCGGGGTCAGATCGGAGATCTGTGCGCTCGGCGCCGCGATCGAGTACAGCCGCTCGATTCCGGCCAGCGGGGTCAGATCGGAGATGCCGGTATTTTGGAAGTTGATATCGGTCAGCGTGGCCTGGCCCGTGATCGGCTCCAGCGAGGTCACATTGGTATAGGCGATCTGCAGCCAGGACAGCTTCTCGTTATTGCGCAGCGGTTCGAGCGAGGAGATCGAGGTCCAGTTCAGCTCCAGCCAGTTCACATTGGGAAGGGTGGCGAGCGGCGCGATATCGGTGATCGGGTTACGGCTGGCCGTGATCTGGCGCATGACGGAGAGGCCGCGCAGCGGTTCCAGGCTGCTCACCTGGTTGTTGTCGATATAGAGCAGATCCAGGTTGGCGGCATATTCCAGGCCGGTCAGATCGCTCAGGCCCGCGTCCTTGATGGTGAGGCTCTGCACGGTGCGCAGCTGTCCACGGGTGAGGGTCTCGGTATTGCCCGCCCCGATGCGCGCGGCAATGGCGCGGCGCAGTACGGCATCGGGAATGGTGACGAGTTCGGCGTCATCGGGGAGCGCGGCGCGCGGCTGCGGTCGCGGCGCGGGCGTCGGGGGAGTGCCGCCGAGTCCGCTCGCGGCGTCCGGGGCAATCGAGTTCAGCGTCGCGGGGGTCGCGGCCGTGGCCGCGAGTGCCGGCGCGGCCCCAAATCCGGCGGCGAGGAGAATCAGGGCAGCGGCAATAGCGCCGCCCCGGGTGCGGGGGGACAGGTGACTCATGGGGGAAGGAGACCTCGGTTTCGTGGTGCCGGCCGAGGGTGGCGCGGGCACATAACACCCATGATCCGGTGTCACCCGTATGGGGGACAAGAAACCTGTCGCAAAACGGTTGTTATCGCGTCGGGTGCCTAGTCCTCGCCGGTCACGAGCTCCCGGGTGGCGCGCGGGCCGAGGTGGCGGCGGCGGTCCAGCATCCCCGCGACCCAGGTGCAGGCCAGGGCGATGATGGCCGAGGCGGCGATCGCGGCGATGCGCTCGATGCCCAGCACATAGCCCGGCTGATCCGAGGATGTGGTGAGGATAATCGTGGGGGTCAGGAACATCATGAACGGGCCGTATTTACCCACCCGCAGATAGGCCACACAGGCCAGTGCGCTCAGCACGGCCAGGATCATCGGCCCGGGCTGCGGCACCAGGGTTGCGGCCGTGGCCAGGAGCACCCCGGCCACGGTGCCCAGGACGCGGTTGCCGGCCAGCCGCGAACGATCGTGTTCATCCACCGCGAGGATCAGGCAGAACGAGAGCAGTGCCCACGGGGCATAGGGGAAGTGGACCAGCTCCGAGATGAGGAGGATCGCCGCGCCGCCCGCGGCCAGCATGGTCCCGTAGCGCAGGCGGTAGCGGATCGTCATCGGCGCGGGCGCGGCCGTGATGATCGGCTTGGAGTGCGCCTCCAGGATGCGCCCGGCCCCGAGCACAATTGCCACACCCACCAGGGTGCCCAGCACAACATGCCAGAGCGGCACATCGGGGCGTGAATCGGCCAGGCCGGCGTAGACCACCAGGTTCACGGGGGAGCGGGTCAGGGCCGCCACCGAGTCCAGCCGGAACAGCCCCTGGCCCAGGCTCACCACGATCAGCGCGAGGGTGAGCGGGCCGAGGCCCAGCGGGCCGATCAGATAGCCGAGGATCGAGATGCCCATCGCCCATGCCGCCGCGCCGAGTACCCAGGTTCCCGGGAGGTGCCGCGAGGGTCCCAAAAATAACAGTGCGCCCAGATAGGCTGCCTGGGCGGCCGTGGGGCCCACAAATAGTGCTAGCGGCGCGAGGAGCAGCAGCGCGAGAATCACGCCCCCGATCGCAAAAAGAAACGCCCCCTTGGGCAGGGAAAATATCTGCCTAATGTCGGTCAAAATCTGCCTCCGGGGTGTTGGTTCCTGCGGCTATTTGTCAATATTGAACCTACTGTAACCAGTTATTCAAAGGAGTGGGTATGGAAAAATCACGGTTAGATGAATTTCACGAGGTCTATCGTGATCTGCACCGGCATCCGGAACTGAGTTTCCAGGAGCATCGCACCGCCGGAATCGTCGCCGATCGGCTGACGGCGCTGGGCTATACGGTCACCACGGGTGTGGGTCAGACCGGTGTGGTGGGTGTCCTGGATCGTGGTGCCGGGGCCACCGTCATGCTGCGTGCGGATATGGATGCGCTTCCCGTACTCGAGGCGACCGGGCTGCCCTATGCCAGCACCGTGACCGCGACCAACGCAAACGGCCTCGAGGTGCCCGTGATGCATGCCTGCGGCCACGATGTCCACACCACCGCCCTGCTGGGCGCTGCCGAGGAGCTCGCCGGGGACCCGTCCTGGGTCGGCAAGCTCATCCTGGTATTCCAGCCCTCGGAGGAAATTGGTAAGGGCGCAATCGCGATGATCGAGGATGGCCTGATCTCCCGCTTTGGTACCCCCGATGTGGTGCTGGGTCAGCATGTTGCCCCGCTGCCGGCGGGCGTGATTGGCCTGCGCGAGGGTGCCGCCTTTGCCGCCTCGGACGGACTGCGCATTACGCTGCATGGCCGCGGCGGGCACGGTTCCCGCCCCGAGACCACGGTGGATACCGTGGTGCTCGCGGCCTCGGTTGTGATGCGGTTGCAGACGATTGTGTCGCGCGAGGTCGCCGGAACCGAGACCGCCGTGGTCACCGTGGGAATGCTGCGCGCGGGTGATGCCGCCAATATCATTCCCGATTCCGCGGTGCTGGAGCTGAGCATCCGCACCTTTGACCCGGATGTGCGCACCCGGGTTCTGGATGCCGTGACCCGGATCGTCAACGGCGAGGCCGAGACCGCCGGCGCCCCGCGCAAGCCGGAGATCGAGTTCATTCACTCCTTCCCCTCCGTCGTGAACGATGCCCCCGCGGGCGACCGCGTGAGTGCCGAGTTCGCCCGGGTGCTGCCGCAGGTTCGGGTGGTGGATCCCGGCGTGGTGACCGGGAGCGAGGATGTCGGGATGCTCGCCGAGGCCGCGGGTGCACCGTGTGTGTACTGGCTGCTCGGCGGGGCCGATCCGGCCAAATTTGCCCAGGCGAAGACGATTGATGACCTCACCAAGGTGGTGGCATCGCTGCCCTCCAATCACTCGCCAAAATTCGCCCCGGTGATTGAGCCCACGCTCGAGATCGGCATCAACGCGCTGGCCACGGCCGCGCGCACCTGGCTCGCGCCCGCCGCGCACTAGCGCCGCTGGTGCTCGCCCCGGGATAAACTCGGCACGAAATGCCCCGGATACTCATTGAGTATCCGGGGCATTTTGGGAGGGGACGAAAAGAGTCAAACCCGCATCCTCCGTGTTTCCCGGCGGGCCGATCGCGCGCCGGAAAAATGGCAGGTGCGAAGATCGAATCTGTCTAGGCGGAGGTCTTTTGATCGGCGGCGAGGGCATCTGCGATGAATGTGCCCCGTGGTTGATCCGGGACGGAAAGTGACGCCGCGCTCGCAGCGTGCTGGAACGAGCAACGGGTGTGCGGGGCGGCTATGTTGCCGGGTTCGTGCAATGTTTATAGTGGGGCGGTTCCCACGGGAACCGCCCCAGCGTGTGCATCGAGGCGGGGCCTCTGTCGGCGATGCAGGCGCGGCTATGGAGAGGGGAGAATCCACCTGTCCGTGGTGGGGTGATAAACCGCCTGCGAAGAGCGGGTTTCAAATGTTTCAAGAAGTGGTACGGAGATGCTCCAGCGCACCCACTGCGAGATATCTTCGGAGTCGGGGTCGTACCTATTCCAAATATCGTCGCCTCGGGCCCGAGGGATGCTCAGCCTCAGGCTGAAGTTCCGCGGTGCCGGTGAGTCCACGTGGAAGTCAATCGTGACCGAGTCGGGCCCGGTTGTGATCTGATCCAGCGTCATCCCGTTGTCAAGAATCGAGAAGAAACCGGTCGAGGAAAACTCGGCATAAATACTTTTGATAATTTCATCGATGAGTGGAGCGCTCACTATCCAGCAGCCTTTCGCACCCAGGCCGCGCAGACCGTTGGACCTGCGCAATATGTTGTGATGACTCCTTTTGGGAGTCCATCGCTGAGCGGCTGAGTGTTGACGACCACTACGACGGTCATTGATTGGTAAATTTTACAGACAGCGAGCCAACAGCGGTACTCGTTTGCCGGAGTTCTGTAAACCAGTGTGTCCACGCCTTGGCGCACTCGCGATTGAGGAAAGCGTGTGGCTTTTTCCATCATTGCCATACTGACATTATGTTTGCCCACGTGAGTCCAGCCCCAGGAAGCATTCCCCTGACGAATCGCTACGCGGCTGCTCTTATTGTCCCACCAGGCCTTCACTGGGACATAGGCGGGGTTTGCTGCCCGCGTTTTTAGTTCGGACTTTGGTTCCAAATAGGCCTCGAAATCTCGAGGAGATTCGCCGCGTAGCTGCGGGCGGATGTCTTGCCCTGCTTCACTAGCGTGTTGGATGAGTTCTGTTTTACTCACCTCTTCCCCAGGTGTTCCTGGTTCGACTCCCCACACGATTACAGTTTGGGAGTCAACCTCGAGAGGGTCGGGAATGCCAGCCGTGGCGTGCGCCGATGTCGGGACGAGAAGTAAAGCAGCCAATGAAATTGCGGTTGTTGTGATTCTAAAACTTTTCATAAGTACCCCCTTTGGGGGTCTTTGCCCCCGTGGAGCAAGGATAAGAGTGTGAAGCTTTTTTCGCTAGATGCTTTCGAAAATTGCCCACCTCATACCGGGGTTCGGTCAGAAGTTATTCAGTTCGATTGCCAGCCCTTCGATCGCTCGCGAATTTGTGCGGGTGTGGCCGCCCTGCGCCTCCCGGTCGCCCAGAATCTGGTGATCAAGTAGGTCGGAAGCTAGCTGGCTGACCATCGCCTTGCGGTGGCGCTGTGACGCGTTCCGCAATAAAAATGGGGCGCTTCTACCGGAGCTGCCCTACCTCTGCCTATTTCGGTGGTGACTCGTTCTATGGGTCTAGAGCGCTCATCTGGGAGATGATGCGAGTCCTTCCGAATCGGGAGCGTTACTTGATCATGGGTTTAGCTTCCCGGTATGCGGGAGCACAGTCGTTGCGGTATCTCGTCGGGTAACTTGGTCTACTGGCCCAGCGTTACGGACTTTTGTCTTGGCAATATGCGCATTAGCCATGATTTACATCAGGTTCGAGTCATACGAGTTTTGTCGGACTGAGGGCGGAGCCAAGGGGAAGTTTTCCCAGCGGGGGAGACGACCCCGGATGCAAAAATCCCCCTCCGAGTTGAGACCCGGTCGGGGGATATGTTCTGTTGATCTTTATTGATTATTTGGAGGGGATGACGAGAATCGAACTCGCATCATCAGTTTGGAAGACTGAGGCTTTACCACTAAGCTACATCCCCACTGCGGCGGGCTTTTGAGCCCTCCTCGGTGGTGCGTTATTCATAGTAGTACAGGTTTGCCCCGGGTGTGAACACGGCCGCGCACCCCGGGCGCGGCGCAGGAACTTCGAGGGGTAATCCGAGCCGCGTTTTGTTTTTGGTAACGGTACCGGTGCAATTGTCGGCTAGACTGACGGAGGTCAATTAGCCTGCCGCTTTATTGCGGAATTGATCATCACCGGCTTTACTGCCGGGGCGTAGCTCAGCTTGGTAGAGCGCCCGCTTTGGGAGCGGGAGGTCGCAGGTTCGAATCCTGTCGCCCCGACGAGGCCCACTCCTCAACCGAGGACAAATCCAACCATTCAGGAGAACACATCATCGTGAAGTCGACGGTCGAACAGCTCAGCCCCACCCGCGTCAAGCTCAACATTGAGGTTAGCCCGGAGGACCTGCAGCCCGCCATCAAGCGTGCCTATGCCCAGATTGCCGAGCAGATCAACGTGCCCGGTTTCCGCAAGGGTAAGGTCCCCGCCGCTCTCATCGACCAGCGCGTCGGTAAGGGTGCCGTAATCGAGCAGGCCGCCAACGAGGGTCTGGACGGTTTCTACCGTGCGGCCGTCGAGGAGCACGGTGTGCGCGTTCTGGGTCGTCCCCAGGCGGACATCACCGACTGGCCCTCCGAGAAGGACATGTCGGGCGACCTGAAGGTCACCATCGAGGTTGACGTGCGTCCCGAGATCACGCTGCCCGCCTATGACGGAATCACCGTCGAGGTGGAGGCCGCCGAGGTCACCGACGCCGACGTCGCCGAGGAGCTGGAGGCCCTGCGCACCCGCTTCGGCACGCTGGTCACGGTAGAGCGTCCCGCCGCCAAGGGCGACTTCGCCCAGATCGACCTGATCGCCACGATCGACGGCGCCGAGGTCGATAACGCCTCCGGCATCTCCTATGAGATCGGCTCCGGCGAGCTCATCGAGGGCATCGACGAGGCCCTCGACACGCTCACCGCTGGCGAGTCCACCACCTTCTCCGCCCCGCTGCTCGGTGGCGAGTACGCCGGTAAGGACGCGGAGATCGCCGTGACCCTGACCGCCGTCAAGGAGCGCGAGCTGCCCGAGGCCGATGACGAGTTCGCTCAGATCGCCTCCGAGTTCGACACCATCGCCGAGCTGACCGAGTCGCTCAAGGAGCAGGCCGCCAGCAAGAAGGCCTTCGGACAGGGTTCCGAGGCCCGCAATAAGCTTGTTGAGCTGCTGCTCGAGGCCGTCGAGATCCCCGTTCCCGCCAAGGTTGTTGAAGACGAGGTGAACCGTCACCTCGAGGGTGAGGGTCGTCTCGAGGACGATGAGCACCGCGCCGAGGTCACCGAGTCCTCCGAGAAGACCTTCCGCAGCCAGATCCTTCTGGACGCCGTGGCCGAGACCGAGCAGGTTAAGGTCAGCCAGGAGGAGCTCACCCAGTACCTCATCCAGGGTGCCGCTCAGTACGGCATGGAGCCGGGCGAGTTCATCCAGGTTCTGGACCAGAACGGCCAGATCCCCGCGATGGTCGGAGAGGTTGCCCGCAATAAGGCCCTCGCCGTTGTCCTGGGCAAGGTCAAGGTTGTAGACACCAACGGCGCAGCCGTTGACCTCACCGGATTCATCCCCACCGAAGAGGACGAGGCCGAGGCCGAGACCGCAGAGGTAGCCGAGGAGAAGTAGTCTCCCCGTAGCGTCATAAACGACCCGCCCGGTTTTCCGGGCGGGTCGTTTTTTTCCTGCGATATCCTGGGGGAGTGGCGGGCACCAAAATCCGCGGAAAGAGCGGATATACCGTGCGCATGTGGACCCTCGTTGGCGTGATCCTGACGGCCCTGCTGGCCGCCCTCGGCGCGAGCGCCCTGGCCGGCGGGCTCGACCCCGTGGCCGATGCCCTCTATCTGGAGCGCGGGCTGATGATCGCCCTGGGTTTGGGAATCCTCGCCGAGGCGCTGTGTGCCGCCGTGCTCCTGGTGCTGCGCCACCTTCGCGAGCGCCCCGAGCGCCCCGTGCTGGCGCGGCGTAGCAACCTGGTGCTGTTTATCCTGGCCCTGCTGATCCCGGTGGCCGCGGCCATCCTGGACGCCGTGCAGGGCGGCAGCGATGCGGTCCTCGTCATCATCCTGCTGATCCCCATCGCCTATCTGCCGGGCATCCTCGCCTATCGCAACGTGCGCGCCTTCCGCCTCGCCGCGCGGCGCCCCTAGCTGCACGCCGCCCGCGGGCCACCCCGGGGCGGCGCGGACCGGGAGGCTAGGATAGGGTTTCCCGGCCGCCGGATTTCCTCCCCGACCGCGACCGTTCTCCTCCACGCCGCCGCCGTCCCCTCCGGGACCGCCTGCCCTCCCGGGAAGCCCCATGACCATAGCAATCCCCAGTGCCCCCACCGTGCGCACAGCCCTGCGCAGCCCGCGCCTGCTCACCCGCGAACTCCTCGCCGGGTTGGTGGTTGCGGTCGCGCTGATTCCCGAGGCGATCTCCTTTTCGATCATCGCCGGGGTGGACCCGCGCTATGGCCTGTTCTCCTCGTTTATCATGGCGGTTTCGATCTCCGTGCTGGGCGGTCGGCCCGCAATGATCAGTGCCGCCACGGGCGCCGTGGCGCTTGTGATCGCGCCGGTTGCGCGCGAATACGGGGTGGATTATTTTATCGCCACGGTGATCCTGGCCGGGCTCTTCCAGGTGGTGCTCGCGGCGATCGGCGTCACCCGGCTGCTGCGCTTTATTCCGCGCAGCGTGATGATCGGCTTTGTGAACGCCCTCGCGATTCTTGTGGTGCTGGCCCAGGTGCGACACCTCGTGGGTGTGCCGTGGCTGGTCTATCCCCTGGTGGCCCTCGCAATCGCGATCCTGGTGCTGCTGCCGCGCGTGACCCGCGCGGTTCCGGCGCCCCTCGTGGCGATCGTGGTGGTCACGCTGATCGTGGTGCTCTCGGGCGCGCAGATACCCACCGTGGGTGATCAGGGGGCACTTCCGCGCAGCCTGCCCGAGTTTTTTCTTCCGCATGTTCCCCCCACCCTGGAGACGCTCGGGATCATCGCGCCCTATGCGCTCGCGATGGCGCTGGTGGGGCTCCTGGAATCGCTCATGACGGCAAAACTCGTGGACGAGATCACCGATACCGGCTCCAATAAGACCCGCGAGTCCTGGGGCCAGGGGGTGTCCAATATTCTCTCCGGCCTTTTTGGTGGGATGGGCGGCTGCGCGATGATCGGCCAGACCATGGTGAACGTGAAGGCCTCGGGCGCACGCACCCGGCTCTCCACGTTTGCCGCGGGCGTATTTTTGCTTGCGCTGGTGGTGTTTTTAGGGGATATTGTGGCGGTGATCCCGATGGCCGCGCTGGTGGCCGTGATGATCATGGTCTCGGTGGATACGTTTGACTGGCACAGCTTTGCGCCGGCCACGCTGCGCCGGATGCCGCCCGGGGAGACCGGCGTGATGCTGCTCACCGTGATCGTGGTGGTCGCCACCGAGAACCTCGCGATCGGCGTGATCGCGGGGGTGCTCGCGGCCATGACCGTGTTTGCCCGCCGGGTTGCGCACCTGGCCACGGTGCAGCGCGAGCTGCGTGCCGACACCGCATATTATCGGGTGCGGGGTGCGCTCTTTTTTGCCTCCAGCAACGACCTGGTCACCCAGTTCTCCTATGCCGAGGACCCCGCCACGGTGGTGATCGATTTCACCGGCGCGGAGATCTGGGATGCCTCGACCGTGGCCGCACTGGACGGCATCGAGGAACGCTATGCCCGGCGCGGCATCACCGTGACACTGACCGGGCTGAACGCCCGCAGTGCCGACCTGCGCCGCCGGTTAAGCGGCACGCTCTAGACTCGGCGCACGCCGTGGGCGAACATGCCTGCGCCGGGCCGCCCGGCGCGATAGATTCAATGCGACGCACAAAATGGAATGGAGCGCGACATGGCCGAACCGACACTGCAGCCCGGTGTTTTTGACCGACTTCTGAAGGACCGTATCATCTGGCTCGGTTCCGAAGTCCGCGACGATAACGCAAACGAGATCGCAGCCAAGCTGCTTCTCCTTGCCGCCGAGGACTCCGAGGCCGATATCTACCTCTACATCAACTCTCCCGGTGGTTCGATCACCGCCGGTATGGCCATCTACGACACCATGCAGTTCGTCCCCAATGACATCGTCACTGTGGGAATCGGTATGGCCGCCTCGATGGGGCAGCTGCTGCTGACCGCCGGAACCAAGGGCAAGCGCTATATCACGCCCAATGCCCGCGTCCTCCTGCACCAGCCCCACGGTGGCTTCGGCGGAACCTCCTCCGATATCCAGACCCAGGCCGCGCTGATTAACGACATGAAGCAGCGCCTCGCCCAGATCACCGCCGACCAGACCGGCAAGAGCGTTGAGCAGGTGAACGAGGATGGTGACCGCGATCGCTGGTTCACCGCCGAGGAGGCCCTCGAATACGGTTTTGTTGACCACATCCGTTCCTCCGCCTCCGACGTCGCCGGCGGCGGCGGCACCAAATAACCGCCGAAGAAAGACAGGAATCACTTATCATGCAGACACCTACTTTCGCCGCGGCCGGTAACGTTCTCCAGTCCCCGAGCTCGCGCTATATCCTGCCGAGCTTCGAGGAGCGCACGGCCTATGGTTATAAGCGCCAGGACCCCTACGCCAAGCTCTTCGAGGATCGCATCATCTTCCTCGGTGTGCAGGTGGACGACGCCTCCGCCGATGACGTTATGGCCCAGCTCCTCGTGCTCGAGTCGATGGACCCCGACCGCGATATCCAGATGTATATCAACTCTCCCGGTGGCTCGTTCACCGCGATGACGGCGATCTATGACACCATGCAGTACATTCGCCCGCATATCCAGACGGTTGTGCTCGGCCAGGCGGCCTCGGCCGCCGCGGTCATCACCGCGGGTGGAACCCCGGGTAAGCGCCTCGCGCTACCCAACGCCCGGATCCTGATCCACCAGCCGGCCGTGGGCCAGGGTGGCGGACAGGCCTCGGATATCGAGATCCAGGCCGCCGAGATGGCGCGCATGCGGGTATGGCTGGAGCAGACCCTTGCCCACCACACCAAGCGCACCGTGGAGGAGGTCCATAAGGACATCGACCGCGATAAGATCCTCTCCGCCGCCGAGGCGCTGGAGTATGGTCTGATCGACCAGGTCCTCGAGACCCGCAAGAACCCGCCGGCCATCACGGCCTAGGTTCCCCGTGTGGATGCGCCCGGGATCCCGCCATTGGCGGGGTTCCGGGCGTTCCCATTGGCGCAGCGTTTATCTCGGGATGACACGCTATTTTTGCCGGGCGTGACGGAAAACGGCGGGGCAATTCCGCAGTGTCGGGGGCTCGGGGTAGGCTCGGAACACCGCACGCATCACGGATGATGTTCAACTATAGGAGGAACGATGGCTCGAATTGGGGAAAGCGCCGATCTGCTGAAGTGTTCCTTCTGTGGAAAAAGCCAAAAGCAGGTCCAGCAGCTGATCGCCGGTCCGGGCGTATATATCTGCGATGAGTGCGTGGAGCTGTGCAACGAAATCATCGAGGAGCGCCTCGCCGAGGCCGGCGTGGAGGAATCCGCCGAGTTTGAGCTTCCCAAGCCCAAGGAAATTTATAACTTCCTTGAGGAGTATGTGATCGGCCAGGACGCCGCCAAGAAGGCCCTCGCCGTGGCGGTATATAACCACTATAAGCGCGTGCAGTCCAAGACCGCCCTCGCCAGCGCGGAAGATCGCGCCGAGGAGGTCGAGATTGCCAAGAGCAATATCCTCATGATCGGCCCCACCGGTTGTGGCAAAACCTATCTGGCGCAAACCCTCGCCAAGCAGCTTAACGTCCCGTTTGCGGTGGCCGATGCCACGTCCCTGACCGAGGCCGGTTATGTGGGCGAAGACGTTGAGAACATCCTGCTTAAGCTGCTGCAGGCCGCCGATTTTGATGTCAAGCGCGCCGAGACCGGCATCATCTACGTGGACGAGGTGGATAAGATCGCCCGTAAATCGGAGAACCCCTCCATCACCCGCGATGTCTCGGGCGAGGGTGTGCAGCAGGCGCTGCTGAAGATCCTGGAGGGCACGGTGGCCTCGGTGCCGCCGCAGGGCGGGCGCAAGCACCCCAATCAGGAGTTCATCCAGATCGACACCACCAATGTTCTATTCATCGTGGCGGGTGCCTTTGCCGGGCTGGAGGAGATCATCTCGGCCCGTGCCGGTAAAAAGGGCATCGGCTTTGGTGCGCCCCTGCACTCCAACTCCGATGAAACCGACTGGTTTGCCGATGTGCTGCCCGAGGACCTGCATAAATTTGGGCTGATCCCCGAGTTCATCGGCCGCCTCCCCGTGGTGACCGCCGTGACCCCCCTCGACCAGGAGGCGCTCATGGAGATCCTCACGGTTCCCAAAAACGCCCTCGTGAAGCAGTATCAGCGCATGTTCTCGCTGGACGGCGTGGCGCTCGAGTTTGAGCCCGATGCCATCGAGGCCATCGCCGATCTGGCGGTGCTGCGCAAGACCGGCGCGCGTGGTCTGCGCGCCATCATGGAAGAGGTCCTGGGGCCCATCATGTTTGAGGTCCCGTCCACCGATGAGGTGGGCACCGTGATCGTCACGCGCGCCTCGGTGCTGGATAACGCCGCACCCCGGCTGCTGCCGCGCACGCTGCGCGTGCGCGAAAAATCCGCCTAACCCGCCCGCGGCCCCGCGCCCTGCGCGCGAGTGCCCCGGAGGTGTGGGGGAGCGTGCTCGGGGAAGGCACGGATCCCCGCTGGCCTTCGCCGGGGCACTTAAAAACACGGGCACCCCATAACTCGCGTGCGGGGAGCGCGGCGCGAGGCTCGCGTTGAGGCGCTCCGGCGTGTTACGTCATCTTGGTGGCCGCGGGAATACCCGGAATTCCGCGGATTTTTTGCCCGAATGCGCCCCGCGATCCGGGCGGGGTTTCGTGACGACACATTTGACGGTCGTGATCCATTGGGTCGTAGGCTCAAACCATGGAAATGATGGAACGGTACACGCTTGGGCATCACCCCAGCGTCCTACGCACACACTCCTGGCGCACGGCAGAGAACTCGGCAGCATATTTGCTGCCGTACCTTGTCGAGGGCTGTCGCGTGTTAGATGTGGGTAGTGGACCGGGTACCATCACCACCGACATCGCCGAGAGAGTTTTTCCCGGCGATGTTTTTGGTTTAGACGCCTCCGTATCCGTGACCGAGCAGGCCAATGCCCGCGCGGTACAGGCCGGCATCGGCAACGTGACCTTTGTGGCGGGCGATGCCTATTCCCTGCCCTTCCCCGATGACAGTTTTGACGTGGTGCACGCACATCAGGTCCTCCAGCACCTCGCCGATCCGGTCGCCGCACTCCGGGAAATGCGCCGCGTCACGAAGCCCGGCGGCATCGTGGCGGCTCGTGACGTGATCTACGGTTCGGCCAGCTGGTATCCGCTGCTGCCGGGGCTGGACGAATGGATGCGCATCTATCAGGGCCTTGCCCGGCATAACGGGGGCGAACCCAACGGGGGTCGTTTCCTGAAGGCCTGGGCCCTGGAGGCCGGGTTCTCCGAGGTGAACGCCGGGGCCTCGATCTGGTGCTTCTCCGAGCGCGAGGAGCGCGAATGGTGGGGCGGCGCCTGGGCCGAGCGGGCCGTGGCCTCCAATTGGGGCCCGGACGCGGTGGCCAGCGGCATCGCCACCGAAACCCAGGTGGCGGCAGTGGCCGCGGCCTGGACCGAGTGGGTCGAGACCAACGCCGGCTGGTACGGAATGCCGCACGGCGAGATCATCGCCCGGGCCTAGCCCGGTAGCGGCGCGGGGAGGACTCCCTCCCCGCGCCGCACCCTAGCCCGCGTTACCGCGCGGCGTAAGAAACTCCAGCAGGTTACCAAACGGGTCGGCCGTGATCAGGCGGCGATAGGGCGGGAAAAACTCGTCCATCTCCACCTCGTGGCCGGCATCGGCGAGGCGGATCGCCAGCAGATCCAGATCGTTCACCGTGATGCCCGGGCGGGCGCGCCGCGAGGGGCGGAAGGGGTCCTCCACCCCGAGGTGGATTTCCAGCGCATCGGCGCGGAACCACACGCCGCCGCGCGGCACCAGGACCGTGGGCTTGCGCACCTCGGTCATGCCCAGCAGATCGCGGAAAAACGCGCGCGCCTCATCCTCGCGCCCGCGCGGCATGGCCAGCAGGACGTGTTGCAGGCCCAGCCCAAAACCAGAATCCGGAACCTGCGCATCGCGGGCCGGGGTGGGGGATGGGATCATCATGGGAACACCTTAACTCGGGGAGGGCTTACCAGTCGTCATCGGGATCGGGGGCGTCCGCGGGCAGCAGCTCCGCGAGACTGCCATCGGCGTGCAGCACCACGCGCGTGCCGTCATCCAATTCCAGGCGCGCCCGGCCCTCCAGCCAGGTGAGCGTCCAGCGCGCGGATTCCAGCCCCGCCGCGGGCCCCGCGGCAACGAGGTTGGCCTCGATTGCGGCGAGCGTGGGCCCGGCCGCGGCCGGCAGTGCGGCCGGCGGTGTTCCGCCAAAATTCCAGCGCGTACCGAGCTGCATCAGGCACCCGCCACGGCGCGGTCATAGGTGACCCACTCGGTCGCGGTGGCGAGGCGGTCATAGAGCCGACGCGCCACAGTATTATCGGGGGCGGTGACCCAGCGCAGCACGCCGGCGCCCTCGGCGGATGCCAACCGCGAGGCCTCCTCGATCAGCGCGGTCGCGACGCCGGCGGAGCGGGCCGCGGGCGCCACAAAAAGATCGTCCAGATAGAGGCCCAGTTCGCCCGCGAGGGGCCGGGCGAACCCGCGCACATGCGCGAGCCCAACCAGCTCCCCGGAGGCGTTCTCGGCCACCAGCGCACGCATCGCGTGCTCGCCCCGATCGATCCAGCCCCACACCCGCACGGCATGCTCATCGCCCAGCGCGGTGCCATAAAACTCCGCATACTGCTCGTAGAGGCCGTACCAGGCGAAAAACTCGCCGGATTTCACGGGGCGAATGATCACGCGGTTTCCTCGGTCTCGGCAAAAACGATCTCGGTCACGGCGAGGTCCTCGCCGGCCACGGTGTGCAGCTCGCTGATGCGACCCACACCCTTCAGATCGTGTGCCGCGAGGCCCAGCAGCACCAGCTGCTCGGGGGTGCCGGAGATAGTGGCATGGGCCACGGCGGTCTTCTGCGAGGCCTTGGCATCGGTCTTCGCGCGGCGAATACCGATCAGCGTGGCGCTTGCCAGCGAGAGCAGCGCGGGATCGCCCTGCGCGGGAACCTCATCGGCGGCGGGCCAGGAGGTGGTGTGGATCGTACCCTCCTGGAACCAGGACCACGCCTCCTCGGTGGCAAACGGAATGAACGGCGCAAACATGCGCAGCAGCACGTTCAGTGCCACCCGCAGCGTGGCCGCGGCCGAGGCCTGACCGGGGTCATTGGGGTCATAGGCGCGCTCCTTGACCAGCTCCAGATAGTCATCGCAGAACTCCCAGAAGAAGGTCTCGGTGAGCTCCAGTGCCTTGGCGTGGTCATAGGATTCAAACGCGGCGGTGGCCTCGGCCACCACGCGCGAGAGCGTCGCGAGCAGGCTCAGGTCCAGGGCCTCGGTGATCTCGGCCTCGGCCGAACCCTCGATACCCAGGATGAACTTGGTGGCGTTCAGGACCTTAATGGCCAGGCGGCGGCCGATCTTAATCTGCGTGGGGTTCTGCGGATCAAAGCCCGCATCGGTGCCGAGACGGCTGGTCGCGGCCCAATAGCGCACCGCATCCGAGCCGTGCTTTTCCAGGATATCGGCGGGCGTGACCACGTTGCCCTTGGACTTGGACATCTTTTTGCGGTCGGGGTCGAGGATCCATCCGGATAGTGCCGCATCGCTCCACGGCTTGCGGTTGTCCTCCAGCGCCGAGCGCAGCATCGTGGTGAACAGCCAGGTGCGGATGATGTCCTGACCCTGCGGGCGCAGGCTAAACGGCGCCACCAGGTTCCACAGCTCGGGATCGCGCTCCCAGCCACCCGCGAGCTGCGGGGTGAGCGAGGATGTGGCCCAGGTGTCCATGACGTCCACCTCGCCGATGAATCCGCCGGCCACGCCGCGCTGGGACTCCTCAAAGCCGGGCGCGGGATCCACGCTCGGGTCCACGGGCAGGGACTCCACGGTGGCGGCGATCGGCGCGTCATAGCGCGGTTCGCCGTTCTCGTCCAGCGGATACCACAGCGGCAGGGCCACACCAAAGAAGCGCTGGCGGGAGATCAGCCAATCGCCCGAGAGGCCGTTGACCCAGTTGTCGTAGCGCACCTTCATAAACTCGGGGTGCCAGTTCAGCTCGGCACCCAGCTCAAGCAGCCGCGCGCGCAGGTTTTCATCGCGCGCACCGTTGCGGATATACCACTGCCGGGTGGAGACGATCTCCAGCGGGCGATCGCCCTTTTCGAAGAACTTCACGGGGTGGGTGATCTTCTTGGGTTCGCCGATCAGCGAGCCCTCCGCGGTCAGCAGGTCCACGATTGCGGCCTTGGCGCTGAATACGGTTTTGCCCGCGAGCTGGGCGAAGGCGGCGAGGCCGGCCTCGCTCGTGATGACATCGGGGGCCTCGGCCAGGATGCGGCCGTCCTTGCCGATGATCGTGCGGTTGGGCAGGTCCAGTTCGCGCCACCAGATCACGTCGGTGAGGTCACCGAAGGTACAGATCATGGCGATACCGGCACCCTTATCGGGCTGCGCGAGGTGGTGCGCAAGAACGGGCACCTCCACGCCGAAGACCGGGGTGGTCACGGTGGTACCAAAGAGGCCCTGGAAGCGCTCGTCATCCGGGTGTGCCACGAGGGCCACACAGGCGGCGAGCAGCTCGGGACGGGTGGTCTCGATCTCGATCGTGGAGCCATCGGGCTTGGTGAACGCCAGGCGGTGATAGGCGGCCGGCTGGTCCTTATCCTCCAGCTCGGCCTGGGCCACGGCGGTGCGGAACGTGACATCCCACAGCGTGGGGGCCATGGCCTGATAGGCCTCGCCGCGCTCGAGGTTGCGCAGGAAGGCCAGCTGGCTGGTGCGGATGGCCTCGGGGGAGATGGTGCGGTAGCTCTGGTCCCAGTCCACGGACAGGCCGAGGTCGCGCCACAGCGATTCAAAGAGCTTCTCGTCCTCGACGGTCAGCTTCTCGCAGAGCTCGATGAAATTGCGGCGCGAGATGGGCAGCTGATCGGCGGCCTTGGCGGACTTGCCGTCGCCGCCCTCGTGCGGAGGCACAAAGTTTTCGGTATAGGGGAGCGTGGGATCGCAGCGCACACCGTAGTAGTTCTGCACGCGACGCTCGGTGGGCAGGCCGTTATCGTCCCAGCCCATCGGATAGAACACCTGCTTGCCGCGCATGCGCTGGAAGCGGGCGATAACATCGGTATGGGTATAGCTGAATACGTGCCCGATGTGCAACGAACCCGAGGCCGTGGGCGGCGGGGTATCGATCGAGTAGACGCAGTCGTGGCCGCCGGCGAGGGCCGCGGCGCGGTTAAAGCGATAGGTGCCGGAGGAGTCCCACTCGGCGCCCCACTTGGCTTCCAGTCCTTCGAGGGCGGGCTTATCAGGGACATGCGTGGTCATCGCTTAACTCCGTTTTCGCTATGGGCGGCACCGTGTGAACGTGCCTGAAGATGTGATTGTGGCCCAGTTTAGCGGAAGAAAGCGGCGGGGGAGAGTCCGCGGGTTCCTGGGCGTTTCCGTCGCCGGATATGCCATACGGAGGGGTGCGACGGTTTGCGACAGTGGCCTTGTTTTTGGGGTCGCGGATGGGCACCGTGGGATTGAGCCGGGGCAAGTCCGCCCCGAAACGAACGCTGCCGAATGTATGCGTATGCCCTGCACCGCCGCGGAGGAACCCATGATAGATCTTGATACGCTCACGACCACGGTGGAGGAGCCGGAGACAAAAATCCTGCTCCGGGAATCCATCGACGCCTATCGTGCGGGGGCCTTTCGGGCCTCGATTGTGGCGCTATGGGTAGCCGTGTGCTCGGATGCGATTATCAAGATCCGACACCTGGCCGATTCGCAGGATGCCGCGGCCGTGGCCAAGGTGAAGGAGATCGACGAGGCCGCCCGCACACAAAATATGCGGAAGATGCAGGACCTGGAAAGCTCGCTGCTGGTTTTTATCTCCACCACACTCCCGCTGCTTAATAATCGTGAGGCGGAGGAGCTGCAGCGGCTCGCGCGCGATCGCAATCTGTGTGCCCACCCGAATTTTTTGGATGCCGCGGACCAATTCACCCCGGGCTCGGAGCTGGTACGTAATCATATTGTCAGCGCGCATCGGGCGCTGTTTTCCCAGCGCCCGATCATCGGCAAACAGGTTTTGGCCTATTTTATGAGCGAGATTCAGGGTGAGTCCTGGCCCGATACGCCCGATATCGGGGCCTATCTCATGGAGCGGTTTTTTCGAAATACGCGCGAGTCCGCGCGAGATAATCTCACCCGCGTGTTGATTAAGGGCTGTCTCAAAGAGCCCTCCTGCACCCATCCGGAACGTACTATGGCGCGGCATCGGGCCGCTGCCCGTGCCCTGATCGAGCGCGAACCGGGCCTCATGGAGCGGGGGCTCACCCACGTCCTCGCGGCCTGGGAACGCTCCAATAGCAACGATGATGACACCCTGCTGCGGCTCGTGGGGGCGTTTGGGCAGAGCTCGATAATGGTCTCGGCGCTGCCCGATACCGCGCGCAGCCGCCTGGAGGCGCTGCTGGCGGGGGCCGAGGCCGGCCAGTTGATCGAGGCGGGATTCTTTAACGGAGGTGTGCCCGCGGATGACTTCTGCGCGCAGCAGTATCGGGAGCGGCTCGCGACGCTGGACCTGGATGGGCTGAAGCCGATCCTCGCCACGGGTGTTCCCTCGGAGCACTTCATCCCTCCGGTGCTCAAAGCGGTGCGGCAGAGCGCGTCCTATGAGGAGGCGGCCGAGGCCATCCACCTCCTCATCTCGCTCTCAAAATCCCTGGGTGCCGAGGATATCAACGAGTTGGAACGGGCCATCCTCACCAACGATACGGATCAGGTATGGCCGGCCCGGGATGTGGAGGAACACCTGATCGAGGTGTATTTGCGTCGAAATACCGCTGCCGAGGAGATCGAGGAGGCCTGGGAGGATCTGGTCTACGGAATGCGGAACTACACCCGGAAACGATCGTTTTATGGGACCTCAAAGCCGCCCTATAGCGCCCTCGAACGCACCGTCACCGACCGGGAAACGAGCTAGGCGCTGGGCCGAGGCCCGCGGCGAGCAGCGCGCGGGTGTACTCGGCCCGCGGAGCGGAGAAGAGCCGCTCGGTGGGACCGGTCTCCACGATCTGCCCGGCATACATCACGGCCAGGTCATCGCTCATATGGCGCACCACATCCAGGTCGTGGGTGATAAAAAGCATCGTCAGGCCGCGCTCGCGCTGGATTTCGTTCAGGAGATCCAAAACCTGCGCCTGCACGCCAAGATCCAGCGCCGAGACGGGCTCATCACACAGCAGTATCTCCGGGTCCGCGGCGAGGGCCCGCGCGATCGCGAGGCGCTGCCGCTGGCCGCCCGAGAGCGTGAGCGGGCGTCGGGTGCGCAGGGAACGGGCCAGGCCCACCGCGTCCAGCGCCGCGACGAGCGTACCCTCGTGGCCGCGGGGCCGGATGGTCTGTCCCGCGGAGAGGGCCTCCGTGAGCAGCTGTTCCACGTTCAGGCGCGGATCAAATGAGCCCAGCGGATCCTGGGAGATCGCGCCGATCCGGTGCCGACGCGCGCGCCGCTCGCGTTCGGGTAGCGGCACCCAGGGCTGCCCGTCGAGCCGCACCTGCCCGCCCCCGGGGGTATCCAGGCCCAGCAGGATGCGCGCGAGGGTGCTTTTTCCCGAGCCCGATTCGCCGATCAGGCCCAGGGTGCTGCCCGCGCGCAGGCTCAGCGAGGCCGCGCGCACGGCCTCGACCCGCAGGCCCGAGCGGCGGAACGTGCGCGATACCGCGCTGGCCTCCAGGATCGGGGTGGCCGCTGCCGCCCGCGGGGGTGCGGGACTGGGCGCGGCGGGGGTCTCGCCCAGCAGCAGGGTTCCGCGGGCACGCCCCGCGGGGGAGGCGGCCAGCAGCGAGCGCGTATACGGGTGTTCCGGCGCGTTCAGGACCCGCTCGGTGGGACCCTGTTCCACGATCCTGCCGGCGCTCATTACCGCCACCCGATCGGCGATGCCGCGCACCGCGACCAGGTCGTGGCTGATCAGCAACACCGAACGGCCGTCCGCGGTCAGCGAGCCCAGGAGTTCCAGAATGCCGCGGCGCACCCGCGCATCCAGCGCCGTGGTGGGTTCATCCGCGATCAGCAGCGCGGGGTCCCCGGCCAGGGCCGCGGCAATCAGCGCGCGCTGACGCAGGCCCCCCGAGAGTTCCCCGGGGCGGGAGGCGGCGCGCGCAGCGGGATCGGGCATGCCCACCCGCTCCAGCAGCTCGCGCACGCGCCCGGCCCGGCCGCGCGCATCCAGCCCGGTATGCAGTTGCAGCGTGGTGGAGATTTCGCGGCCGATCGGGCGCAGCGGATCCAGCCCGAGCAGCGCGTCCTGCGGGATCAGGGCCACGGTTCCGCCGCGCAGCCGGCGCAGCGCGCGCGGCCCGAGGTCCGGAACGGAGATCCCGTCCACGCTCAGCCGGGTGGCGCTCACGCTCCCGCCGGTGAGTCCCAGGATTGCGCGCCCGGTCACGCTTTTGCCCGAGCCGGACTCGCCCACCAGTGCCACACACTCGCCCGCCGCGATCTCCAGCGAGAGCCCGTCCACGGCCCTATCCGGGCCAAAACCTACCCGCAGATCGCGGATGGAAAGCCGACTCTGAGTCATCCGCGTCTCCGTTCGGGGGAGGCCAGCGCGCGGCCGAGCACCGTGGAGCACACGGCTGTCAGCACGATAAACAGGCCCGGGAAAAAGGTCATCCACCAGAAGCTGGAAATATATTGCCGCCCATCGGCGAGCATCGCCCCCCATTCGGCGGCGGGTGGCACCGCGCCCAGCCCGAGGAAGCTCAGCGCGCAGACCCAGACGATGGACTGGCCGATGCCCAGCGTGAGCAGCGCCAGCAGCGGGCGAGCCACATTGGGGAGGAGATGCCGGGTGAGGATGCGCGCGCCCGAGCGGCCCTGCACGATCGCGGCCTCCACATATCCGGAGCCGGAGATTTCCCGCACGCGGGTGCGCACGATCCGCGCATAGCCGGGGGCGGTGGCCAGGCCCACGGCCACGGTGGCGCTGAAAATCCCGGGCCCGGCAATCGTGATGATCAGCAGTGCGAGGATCAGCCCGGGGAACGCCAGCATCACCTCAATCACGCGCGTGGTGGAAAAATCCAGCCAGCGCGGGCCGAGCCCCGCGAGGAAGCCGAGGATCGTGGCCAGGCCGATGCCGATCGCGGTGGCCAGCAGGCCGATCAGCAGCGAGGGTCCCGCGCCGTGGATCACGCGGGTATAGATTCCGCGGCCCGAGGCATCCGTGCCAAACGGGTGGGCCAGGCTCGGGGGTAAAAAGCCCGCGGCGGGGTCAATTGCGAGCGGATCTCCCGGCGCAAATAGCCCCGGCAGGGCGGCCGCGAGCGTGAGCGCCAGCAGCAGCGCGAGACTCACCCATTCGGGCGCACGCAGGCCGCGCATCAGGAGCGCCCCCGCACGGTGGGAATCAGCGCGCGCTCGGTCAGATCCGAGACCAGGGAGACCAGCAGATAG
This sequence comes from Mycetocola spongiae, assembly GCF_020424085.1. Taxonomy (NCBI): domain Bacteria; kingdom Bacillati; phylum Actinomycetota; class Actinomycetes; order Micrococcales; family Microbacteriaceae; genus Mycetocola; species Mycetocola spongiae. The sequence continues at coordinate 206,051 of NZ_CP080203.1, forward strand.
GCGGCTGCGGCGATCAGCACGATGCCCACCACAAGCGGCACATCGCGCACCTGGGTGGCGCCCACCAGGGTGCGGCCGAGGCCGGGCCGGGCGAAGATCGTCTCCACCACCACGGCGCCGCTCAGCAGCGAACCAAATGCCCACCCGGTGATCCCGATCGCGGGCGGGGCTGCGTGGCGCAGCGTATGGCGCAGAAAAATACCCGCCTCGGATTCCCCGCGCGAGCGCGCGGTCAGGATAAACGGCTCCTCGGCGGCCGCGAGCAGCGATTCGCGCAGCAGCTGCGCGAGAAAACCGGCGAGGGGGATCGCGAGTGTCAGGGTGGGCAGGATGAGGCCGCGCGCATCGCCCGTGCCGATCGCCGGAAGCCAACCCAGCGTGGAGGAAAAGAGCAGGATCAGGGCGCTCCCGAGCCAAAAATGCGGCAGCGAGGCGGCGGTCATCTCCAGCCCAGCGGCCACGCGCGAGGCGAGCGGGCCGGCGGCCACCGACCACAGGGCCAGGGCGAGCGCCAGCGCCCAGGCGGCGGCGAGGGCGCAGAGCGCGAGGATCAGCGTGCCGCCGAGCTGTTCGCCGATCACCGCGGCCACGCCCTCGTGCAGGGAATAGGACTGGCCGAGGTCGCCGCGCAGCAGGCGCCCGAGGAACGCCAGATACTGGGTGAAGAGCGGCAGATCGAGGCCGTTTTCGGCCCGGACCCGGGCGAGTGCCTCGGCGCTGGCCTGCGAGCCCGGCCCGCCCAGCAGGGCCTGGGCGGGATCCCCGGGGATCAGCCGGACGGCAAAAAACGTCACGGTCGCGGCGGCCCAGAGCACGCCGAGTGCCCCCGCGAGACGCGGGAGCACTCGGCGCAGCACGGTCATGCTGCCCAGGCTAGTGGGGGTCATGCTCACCGGGTCGGGGCCACGCTCCGCAGCAGCGGATTGCCCACACTATTGGTCTCGCCCATCCCGTCGAGCTTCTCCGAGTAGAGGAAGTGGTTCTGCTGATCGTAGAGCGGCAGGATGTAATAGCCATCGAGCACAATCTGCTGCGCGCGGCGGTAGAGATCGGCGCGCTCATCCTCCGCGGTGATCTCGGAGCCGCGCGTGAGCAGCTCATCCAACGCGGGATCGTTGATCTGCGCGTGATTGGCAAAATAGCCGCTGGGTGCCGGGGTGATGCCCGAGGAGTGGTACAGGATCCGCAGCACATCCGGGCCCACCTTGGTATAGGGGGCGCTCACCAGATCGTATTCATTTGCGCCGAGGCGCTCGTACCAGGTGGACAGATCCGTGGGTTCCAGCGTGATCTCGATGCCCACCGTGCGGGCCTGCGCCTGAATCTGTTCAAATAGCGACTGTTCCGCGGGGATCGACTGATTGGTGCTCACCGGGAACGCCAGCGAGAGCTTTTCGCCATCGCGCATGCGGATGGGATTGGCCGCGCTGGGTTCGCTCCAGCCCGCGGCGCTCAGCAGCTCATTGGCGGCCGCCGCATCGTGGCCAAAGGGGGCCTTATCGGTGAGGCCCAGCGGCTCCACGCTGGAGAGCGGGGAATAGGAGCGTTCAGCGGTACCAAAGAAGAGGGTTTTGATTCCGGCGTCCAGGTCCACCGCGCGGATCAGCGCCTCCCGCACCCGGATATCGGAGAGCGGGCCGCGCGAGGAATTAAACTCGATCCGGTTTACCGAGCCGGGCCGGGGTGCGTCCAGGTGGCCAAGCCCCTGGGTATTGCCCGCCGCCACGATATTATCCGGCTGCGCATTATCGATGATCTGGACATCGCCCGACTGCAGGGCCGCATAGCGGGTGGCGGCATCGGGAATAAAGCGCCAGTTGAGGGTATCGGCGAGTGCCGGGGCGGCCGAGGCGGCTCCCTCGGGGGCCGAGTTATAGCCGGTATTGCGGGTCAGGACCACGCGGTCCTGGCGCTTCCACTCGCTCACGATAAACGCGCCGGTGCCCACGGGTGTCTGGCAGTTTTCCTCCTGGCTGCGGTCGAGCCCGGCGGGGGATTCGATGGCCAGCCACGGCATCGACAGCGATTCCAGCAGCGCACTATCGGGTTCGCTCAGGGTGAGGGTCACGGTGTGCTCATCGCTCGCGGCGGCCGCGGTGACCTTGCCCAGCGCGAGATAGCCCGTGGAGGATTTGGTGGCGGGATCCTGGACGTGTTCGATATTGCGCACCACGGCGGCGGCGTTCAGCGGCGTGCCATCGCTGAAGGAGACGCCCTCGCGCACGGTGAAGGTCCAGGTCAGGCCGTCCTCGCTCTCGGTCCACGCGCTCGCGAGCCAGGGCACCGCGGCGCCGTTTTTATCGAGGGTCACGAGCTGTTCGAGGAACTGCGCGGCCAGCAGCGATTGTGGATAGTTACCGCCCACATGCGGGTCCAGGCAGGTGGGTTCGGCATCTCCGCTGGCATAGGTGAGGGTGCCGCCGCCCGCGGGGGCGGTATTACCCGGGGTGGTCTGCGCGCAGGACAGCAGTCCCAGCGCCAGACCCGCGGCGAGAACGGGAAGCGCCAGGCGGCGCACGGTCGAGGCTGTGTTCACAAGAATCCTGAGGTTGGGCGAGGGGGTCGCGACGCAAAAGCGTATTATTGGACGGGGTGCAATAAGACTCTAGCCGGTATTTCTCGGCGCCGATACCGGGGGCACGCGATAGCCTGAGTCGAGATCGAAGGGAGCCCGCCGATGGCCCAGACCCCCACCGCGCCCCGCGTGGGTCGCCCGCGACGCTCCTCGCAGCAGATGCTCGAGGATGCCGCGGCCGAACTGTTTTTGGAACAGGGCTATGCCGCCACGGCCATCGAGCAGATCACCCAGCGCGCCGGGGTCAGCCGCAATACGTTTTTTAACTACTTCGGGGTCAAATCCGATCTGCTCTGGATCGATCTGGACCGCTCGATTGCCCTGCTGCCCGCAGCGCTCGCCGAGTCCCCGCGCGAGGCCGGGGCCGCGCGCCTCGACGCGCTTGCCGCCGCCGTGCTCGCCGTGGCCGCCCGGCATCCCGCCGATCGGGTGCCGTGGGCGCTGAGCCAGGCCGATCTGATGGGCACCCGGGCCGAGCTGGAGGCCTCCGCGCTGGCCCGCCTCACGGCGCAGACCCGCGCCATCGAGGCCTTCCTGGAGGGCTGGTCCGGCCGCGCCCGCATCCGCGCGGTGGCCTGCGTGAGCGTGGGTGCCGTGGCCGCGGGGCTCGCGGAGTGGATCGACGCGGGTGTGCGCCGCGACCCCCTGAACGCCTATATTGCCGCGGCCCTGCTTCCCGCGCTGGCCGGATTCCGGGAGGAATCATGAGTGAACCAATCCCCGCACCACTGAACCTGCCCAGCTCCCCGGTATTCCCCGGCGAGGGTGAGCCCGTGGCCCCGCGCCGCCGCCGGCGCTGGCCGTGGCTGCTCCTGATTCCCGTGCTCGCCGCGGTGGCCGCGCTGCTCGCGCTGAATCTTGGCGCGGGCTCCGAGTCCCGTCTTGTGCAGCTGCGGCTGAATCCCGCCTTTGTGGATACCCATGTGGTCATCGGCTCCTGCGTGGTGCCCGAGGGCGGCACCGAGTGTTCCCTCACCGTGGGCCAGCGCTGCGAACCCTTCTCCGCCACCGGCGCCGTGCACTGCAACGATATGAGTGTGCGCCCCGAGGGTCTCTACCGGGTGGGATCCGCGCTGGGACAGGACGAGGCCTGGGTCTCCGAGCGTCTGGGCTGGACCCCGCCCGAGGACTCCACCCCCGGGGAGGGCGGCTGCACGGTCGAGGGGTCACCGGGGGAGGTGCTCCTCGCGCATCCCTTTGGCACGCTCGCGGAATACCGCATCGAACAGACCTCCGCGACCGGGGCGGTCACGCTCAGCGATCCCCTCACCGCCTTCCAGGCCGTGGGACATTCCTGCGGCTCGGGCGAGGATCACGGCGAGGACGAGGACGGGCACTAGGGCCCGAACGCGCCCGGCGCGGTATGGGCGGCGATCAAACCAGCGGTTTCCGGGGGACATTTAAACCGGAGATGCGTCGGGGGATCACAACGCTCGAGCGCGGGTGGGCCCCGGGGATTCATAATGCGCGGGCGATGAATAAAACCCGTGATTGCGCTGCCCCGCGCGCGTTAATCCCGGTGATTGCGCAGGGCGTAGGCCACCTGTAGGGCCTCGGGGCCGCTGTTTTTGGTGGGGGCCACCGCCCAGGCGGCATGGATAATCAGGTGGGTCCAGGCTCCGTCGAAGACGGAATCGAGGTCGATGATGATGCTGTCACCGCGAATCTCGTAGGAATCCTGTGGCTCGTCGGGATGCCCAAGTTCGAGTTCGTAGAGGGTCCGCGTGACGGGAAGTCCATACTCATCGATTGCGCTCACGATACTGATGGCCAGCTCGACCGGCATATGCCCGGTGTGAATGACGGGGTTTTCGCCGGGCGCGCGCACCGCCGTCCAGTCCAGGGGCCACGAGTTGAGGGGAATCTCATTCTTGCCCCAATCTGCGTAGTACATGGGGAGCGTGGTGCCGGATATGGTGGCCGCTGGCCAGGTGGGAAATATCGCGAGTGTGGGCACGGTGGAATCCGGAAACGGGTCATACTGACCGTAGTTGGGATCTGTCATGGTAACCGCGCTTTCGTTTTTCCCGGCGTGAAATGGGTACGTTCTTTTTCTGAGTCTATGTTCGAATGTGGGCGAGCGCATAGCTGGCCTGTACGGATAACGGAGCGGGGATGGTGTCCTCGGTTAACAGCACCCAGGTGACCTGAATAATCGCGTGGGTCCAACCTTGCGGGATGAGTGCATCCGGGTAGAGGTAAACAACCTCGGAATGATCGGAGGGCTGCAGGCGCCCCGCGGATTGCGGCGCATAATCGATATCTTGGGTGCTCCAGCTCAGAGGTATGCCGTCAGAATCCAGGGTCGATACATTTGTGATGGTGAGTTCAGTCGGCGCAAATCGCGTGTGGAGGATGAGTGGTTCATCGGGCGCGAGCATGACGTCCCAATAAACCCTACCGGGTGGGTCAAGTGCCAGGTCCTCGCCCCAATACGCGTTAACGATCGGCGGAGATCCGCCGCTTACTGAAGCGAGAGGCCAGCGTGGGAAACTCTTCAGCGTGGGAAACTCGGTGTTGTTAGCTGTTGCGTCCACCGAATCTCCCGACTCTGACTGAGGCGTTGATGCCATAACGCCACACGATATCACTGCTAACCCGAGGGCGATTATGGTCACGGCGGCAAGCGCTGATCTCAATCCGTTTAGCCGTTGCACGGCGCAAAGGCGGTTTTGGTGCGATAACTGACCCCTGTATAGCCATTAGCAAATGCGGTGTAGTAGCGTCCCGTGGTGCGGTACTGGTGATAGCTGCCCGGATTGCAAAGAAAGGGAGTGGTGATTCTTAAGAATTTTTTCGGAGCTGAACCGCGACTCGAACGTTGGTGAGCCCATCCCCACCACTCATTTCTATAAGAGGATCCCTCAATTGAATGGACGGTGGGAATCACCGGGCAATCACCCGTCAAATGGGTGTTGATTGTGCGTGGCGTCGTACTTGAAGGATGCGGGTTGTCCTGCGAAATTCTGCAGTAGATCGGTGCTGCCCGCAATGCCCGGAGCGAGTCTCCCGTAGTTTCGCTAAAGGTTCCGGTGGTTTCGTTATTGACGTCACTAGGCACGAGCGGTGTATCTGACCAGGTCTCGAGTGTCTCGTCCGGCAGTTGATCGATTTCCACAGCGTTGGCGGGAGAAGGTACTGCAGTGGTCAAAATCAGACTGAGGGATAGCAAGGCTGGAAAAAGGTAGCGCTTTGACAATAATTTAGACATATCACTCCGGTGTGCGTAAAAGGCAATACGTAGCCTATTTGGGGGGTACTTTTTAGTCAATGGCGAATTTTTAGAGTTCTCAAGTTCATCCCTTTGAGTGCAGGGCACGCCGCACCCGCCACGAGTCCGCGGAGAGACGGTGCTGCCGCATTGCTGGGCGAGAGCTATTAGTCACCCGGTCGGGACGACTGACGGGCACAGTTTGGCCTCGACCTCGACCGGTGTCACTCGGCTAAGCCTCCTTATTGCCAGCCTTGATAACATGTCCGCTCAACACCCACCGCTAACGCGATGTCGAAATCTTCCCTGGTGCCCCATCTCCTTTTGTTGACTGTTTTTCTGCAATGAGTGGCTGAATAATGAATCGGTCACCATCGACGGAGTACTTTTGGGGATCGCGCAGAACACGCTCAGCGATCCCCTCACCGCCTTCCACGCCGTGGGACATTCCTGCGGGTCCGGCGAGGACGAGGACGAGGACGGGCACTAGGCCCCGAACGCGCCCAGCGCGGTATGGGTGGCGATCCACACGCTCCAGCCGATCACGGCGCAAAACCCCAGCAGCCAGACCGGCGAGGGAATATGCGTCTGCAGATACAGAATATGGGCATCCGAGGAGGTCACCTCCGCGCGGCGGGAGGTATGCACGGCCAGCACGTTGCCCAGGGCGCGCACCGAGCCCACAAGCAGCGCGATGCCCAGAATGAGCAGCGCATAGGCCTGCACGGGAACCGGCGCCCAGGCCCAGAGCGCACCCGCGATCGCGACCGAGCCGAGGGTCACACCCACACCCACCGCGCCGCGGATCACGAGCAGCGAGGCCAGCATCAGCACGCCGCCGATCACCAGGGCGGCCGCGGTATAGCCGGAAAATACCGACCAGATCAGGCCGGCCCCGACCAGCGCGGGGGCCGGATAGCCCAAAAAGCCGGAGACCACGGCGCTGAATTTTCCGCCCGAACTGGTGGCCGAACCCCCGTGATTGCCATTCAGGCGGATCGCCCGCACCCGCCGACCGAGCAGCGCCCCCGAGAGCGCGTGTCCCAGCTCATGCACCAGCGTGGTAAACAGACCAAACCAGCGCCAGGTGACCCGCGGCACGCTCAGCGCAATCGCGGCGAGCAGAATCAGCGCGATCGCGGTGGGGGAGAGCATGGGCGGCGCGGTATGGCCAAATAGCGTAGGCAGATCGATCATGAGGATTCCTGAACTCGGGGGACCCGTCGATTGTGCCACGTCCCGGCCGGAGAATCCCGGGTATGGGGCAAACCCGCGGTGGGGTAGACTGGGGCAATCGGCAGCGATCCGGCCATCACCGGGGAGCCTTTGGAAGATCCGCCCGGCCCCCACGGCGAGCGGGGTAGAACCAAACGGGTAGGCCCGTCACAGCCCAATGAAGCGGCCCCACGCCCGGTAGCTACCGGATGCGGGGCAAGCGAGGTGGTACCGCGGCACACGTCGTCCTCGCAGGAGATCCCTATCACCTGCCAGGAGTCAAAATGCCCTACCCCCAGTCCTCGAACCCGGCCGACGCCGCGGGCGCCGCCCCGGCCCCCGGAGCCGCCTTCGGCGTGCAGGCCTCACCGCGCTTCCCCGCGATCGAGGAGGACATCCTCGCGTTCTGGAAAAACGACAACACGTTCCAGGCCTCGATTGATAACCGCGAGGGCAATACCGAGTGGACCTTCTACGACGGCCCCCCGTTTGCCAACGGCCTGCCGCACTACGGCCACCTCCTGACCGGCTATGCCAAGGATCTCTTCCCCCGCTATCAGACCATGCGCGGCAAGCAGGTACACCGCCGCTTCGGCTGGGATACCCACGGCCTGCCCGCCGAGCTTGAGGCCGAGCGTCAGCTGGGCATCACCGATAAGAGCCAGATCGAGGAGATGGGCCTCGCCGCGTTTAACGCCGCGGCCAAGGAATCGGTGCTGCGCTATACCGATGACTGGGAGACCTATGTCACCCGGCAGGCGCGCTGGGTGGACTTCGAAAACGACTATAAGACCCTCGACATCACGTTCATGGAGAGCGTGATCTGGGCGTTTAAGCGCCTGCACGATAAGGGCCTCGCCTATGAGGGCTACCGGGTGCTGCCGTATTGCTGGCGCGATCAGACCCCGCTGTCCAATCACGAGCTGCGGATGGACGATGACGTCTATCAGGACCGCCAGGACCAGACGGTCACCGTGACCTTCCCGATGCGCGGGGACCGCGCCGAGAAGCTTGGCCTGGACGGCGTGCGCGCCCTGGCCTGGACCACAACCCCGTGGACCCTGCCCACCAACGTGGCCCTCGTGGTGGGCCCCGAGATCGACTATGTGGTGGTTCCCGCCGCCGAGGCCGGCGCCCACGACGGCGGAGACGGCGCGGTGTCCTATCTGCTGGCCGCCGATCTGCTCTCCGGCTATGCCAAGGACCTCGGTTATGCCGAGCCCGCCGAGGCGCTCGCCGCGGTCACCCGGCACCTGCCCGGCTCCGAGCTGGTGGGCGTGCGCTATCAGCCGCTGTTTGACTATTACGCCAGCTCCGAGGAGCGCGATATGTCCAATGCCTGGCAGATCCTCTCCGATGACTACGTCACCACCACCGACGGCACCGGCATCGTGCACCAGGCCCCCGCCTATGGTGAGGACGACCAGCGGATCTGTATGGCCGCGGGCATCCCCGTGATCCTCTCGGTGGACGCCGGTGGTCGCTTCCTGCCCGAGGTCACCGATGTGGCCGGGCAGCTCTGGATGGACGGCAATAAGCCGCTCACCGCGCTGATCAAGGAAAAGGGCCGCCTGCTGCGCCAGGCCAGCTATGTGCACTCCTATCCGCACTGCTGGCGCTGCCGCAACCCGCTGATCTATAAGGCCGTGTCCAGCTGGTTCATCCGCGTTCCCGAGTTTAAGGGTCGGATGGGCGAGCTCAACCAGGACATCAACTGGGTCCCCGAAAACGTGAAGGACGGCCAGTTTGGTAAGTGGGTGGCCGGCGCCCGCGATTGGTCGATCAGCCGCAACCGCTACTGGGGCTCCCCGATCCCGGTCTGGAAGAGCGATAACCCTGAGTATCCGCGCATCGACGTTTATGGTTCGCTGGACGAGCTTGAGGCCGATTTTGGCGTGCGTCCCACCGATCTGCACCGCCCGTATATCGACGAGCTGACCCGCCCCAACCCCGATGACCCCACGGGGGCGTCCACGATGCGCCGCATCGAGGACGTTCTCGACGTCTGGTTTGACTCGGGATCGATGCCCTTCGCCCAGGTGCACTACCCCTTCGAAAACCAGGAGTGGTTCGAGAGCCATAACCCGGCCGATTTCATCGTGGAGTACATCGGACAGACCCGCGGCTGGTTCTATACCCTGCACGTGCTCTCCACCGCCCTCTTTGACCGCCCGGCGTTTAAGAACGTCATCAGCCACGGCATCGTGCTCGGCAATGACGGCCAGAAGATGTCCAAATCGCTGCGCAATTATCCCGATGTGATGGAGGTCTTTAACCGCGATGGCTCGGATGCCATGCGCTGGTTCCTGATGTCCAGCTCCGTGATCCGCGGCGGCAACCTGGTGGTCACCGAGGAGGGCATCCGCGAGGGTGTGCGCTCGGTGCTGCTGCCGATGTGGAATAGCTGGTACTTCTTTGCCATGTACGCCAACCTCGCATGCGAGGGCGGTTATACCGCGAAGATCGATACCTCCTCGGAGGACGTGCTCGACCGCTATATCCTCGCCAAGACCCGCGCGCTTGTGGAGGAGGTCACCGGACACCTGGATAACTTCGATACGCCGCTGGCCGCCGCCGCTCTACGCGACTTCGCCGATGTACTCACCAACTGGTATGTGCGTCGCTCGCGCGATCGTTTCTGGGCCGGAGTGGCCGCCGATGGCAGCGGTTCCGCCGCCTTTGACACGCTTTATACCGTGCTGGAGACGCTGACCCGCGTGGCCGCGCCGTTCCTCCCGCTCGTGACCGAGCGCATCTGGAAGGATCTCACCGGCGGGCGCAGCGTGCACCTGACCGATTATCCCGAGGCCGATGCGCTGCCCGCGGATGAGGCCCTGGTGCGCGCGATGGACCAGGTGCGTGCGATCAGCTCCACCTCGCTTGCGCTGCGCAAGAAGGCGGGCCTGCGGGTGCGCCTGCCGCTCGCCTCGCTCACGGTGGTCGCCGCGGGCTCCGAGTCCCTCGCCCGCTTCGAGGCCATCCTGCGCGATGAGCTCAACGTGAAGGCCGTGGAATTTGTGGAGCTGGAGGCCGATAGCGCCGCCAATTATGGCATCACGTCGCGCCTGGCCGTGAACGCCCGCGCCGCGGGTCCGCGCCTGGGTAAGGAGGTGCAGACGGTGATCAAGGCCGCCCGCGCCGGCGACTGGAGCGAAACCAACGGCGTCGTGACCGCCGGCGGCATCGCGCTGGAGCCCAGCGAGTATGACCTCACCCTCGAGGTGGCCGATGCGGGAGGGGCCGCCGAGACGGCGCTCGCCCTGCTGCCCGAGGGTGGTTTTGTCCTGCTGCACACCGCCACGACCCCCGAGCTGGAGGCCGAGGGCCTGGCCCGCGACGTGATCCGCGCCGTGCAGGACACCCGCAAGGCCGCCGGCTTTGACATATCCGACCGCATCCACCTCGACCTCGTATTCTTTAACGAGGCGGATGCCGCGGCCGTGACCGTGGCCTCCGAGCTGGTGGATATCGCGGGGGAAACCCTCGCGACCGAGTTTGCCATCGTGGGCCTGGACCCGCTGGTGGTCTCGCAGCGCGAGGTGCAGGTACCCGTGGAGTGGCTCGCCGCCGAGACCGGCCATAACGCCGAGTTCTTCCAGTCGGTGCCCGCCGAGAAATTTGCCAACGCCGGCCGCTTTATCGTGTCGGTTTCGCGCATGGAGAGGACCTACGATGTCTAACCCGAACGATCTCGATCTGCCCGCCGACGCCCTCCCCGAGGATGTCGCCGAACTCGCCGCTCTGGGCGGGCCCCTCGGCCTGCCCGTGGCGGGGGACCCCGATGCCTTCGGTCCGGGCGAACCCGATGCGGCGAGCTTTGAGGCCGATGTGGAGGCCACCGATCGTGCCGATCGGGTGTTCTCCGAGCTGCTCAGCCGCACCGGGGAGGCGGCCCCCGAGCCGCGCCTGGCCGCGACCGCGCGCGTCCTGGAGCTGCTGGGCGACCCGCAGGCTTCCTATCCGGTCATCCAGCTCACCGGCACCAACGGCAAAACGAGCACCTCGCGCCTGATCGAGTCCACCCTGCGCGCCCACGGGCTGCGCACGGGCCTGTTCACCAGCCCGCACCTCGTGCGCTTCACCGAGCGCATCTCGATCGACGGGCTGCCGATCGCGGACTCCGTGGTGGCCGATAACTGGGAGGATATCTCCCCGTTCCTGGACCTCGTGGACTCCGAGCTGGAATCGCGCGGCGAGCCGCGGATCACGTTTTTTGAGGCGCTCACCGTGCTCGCCTTTGCGTGCTTCGCGGACGCCCCCGTGGATGTGGCCGTGATCGAGGTGGGAATGGGCGGCGAATGGGATTCCACCAATGTGGCCGATGCCCAGATCGCCGTGCTCACGCCGATCGACCTGGATCATACCCAGCGTCTTGGCTCGACCATTGCCGAGATTGCCCGCACCAAATCGGGCATCATCAAGGCCGGGGCCACCGTGATCTCCGCGGCCCAGCCCGCCGCCGCCCTCGCCGAAATTCAGGCGCGTGTGGAGGCGATGGGGGCCACCCTGGTCTTGCAGGACCGCGATTTTGCGCTCACCGAGGACCTCGTGGCCGTGGGTGGCCAGCAGATAAGCGTGCGCGGCCGCGCGGGCAGCTATGAGCAGCTCTACCTGCCGCTCTATGGCGATCATCAGGCACAGAATGCCGCCGTGGCACTGACCGCGGTGGAGGCCTTCTTCGGCGATGGCACCGCGCCGCTCGGCGAGGATCCGCTTACGGAGGGGCTGGCCGAGGCCACCTCCCCGGGCCGGTTGCAGCTGATCGGGGTGGAGCCCACGATCCTCGTGGATGCCGCCCATAACCCGCATGGTGCCCGCAGCCTGCGCGCGGCCATCGAGCGCTATTTTGACGTGGACGAGGTGGCCCTGGTGATCGGGGTGCTGGCCGATAAGGATGCCGCGGGCATCCTCACCGAGCTCGCACCGATCGCCACCACCGTGCTCGCCACGCAGTCCGAATCGGAGCGTTCGATTCCCGCGGAGCAGCTCGCCGCCCTCGCGGCCGAGCTGCTGCCGGATCGCGCGGTGGCCCCCTATGAGTCGATCGTGGACGCCCTGATCGAGGCCCGCGACTGGGCCGATCAGAAGCCGCGCCGCCTCGTGCTGGTGGCCGGGTCGATCATCCTCGGTGGCGAGGCCATCGAGACCGCCCTCGACCGCGAGTGGAAGCCCTAATGCGCGGCCGCACGCGCACGGTGCGCGAGTCCCTGCTGTCGATTGTCCTGGGCTTTGAGATCATCGTGGTGGGCCTGACCGCCCTCGTGGTTTTTGGCCTGAAGGCCGCGCCGGGCGAGCCCTGGTATGCGCTGGTGGGCGGCGGTGTGGTGATCGTGGTGATGATCATCGCGCTGGCCCTCATGGGCCGCCGCGCCGGGGTGATTCTCGGCTGGGCCGTGCAAATTGTTATGGTGTTATCGGGCCTCCTGGTTGCCCAGATCTATTTTGTGGCCGCGATGTTCCTGGCCCTCTGGATCTACGGAAACTATAAGGGCGCCCAGCTCGACGAACGCAATGCCGCCTTCCGCGCTCAGGAGGCGGAAAACCAAGGCACCACCACTCAGGGAGAATAAATTTCATGGCCGTTGAAGAAACCCTCGTCCTGGTCAAGCCGGACGGTGTTGCCCGCAAGCTCACCGGTGAGATCATCCGCCGCATCGAGGCCAAGGGCTATTCGGTAGTGGACCTGCGCATGGTCCAGCCCGACCGCACGCGCCTCGAGGCCCACTATGCCGAGCACGAGGGAAAGCCGTTTTATGAGCCCCTCGTGGAGTTCATGCTGGAGGGCCCGGTTGTGGCCATTCGGGTGGCCGGTAACCGCGTGATCGAGGGCTTCCGCGTGCTCGCGGGAACCACCGATCCCACGCTGGCCGCCCCGGGCACCATCCGCGGCGATTTTGGCCGCGACTGGGGCCTTAAGGTGCAGCAGAATCTGGTGCACGGCTCGGATAGCGTGGAGTCCGCCACGCGCGAGCTCGCACTGTGGTTTAACTAATCCCTCACCGCATAGCGGCGGCCTCGACCCTCGGGTCGGGGCCGCCGCTTTTTTCTTGCCCGGTATTCACCCCGATCCAGGAACTATTCATCTGAATAGGAGATAATGGGAGGAGTTATCGATGAAAGGATGCCTCATCATGAAGGCTGCAGTGATCCGAGAACAGCACGGTGAATTTCTCTTTGAAGACATCACCCTGGACGAACCCCGAGCCGATGAACTGGTGGTGAAAATCACCGCCGCCGGCCTGTGCCATACCGATCTTGCGGTCGTGGACGGCGATATCCCCTCGCCCCTGCCGGTGGTCCTCGGCCACGAGGGTGCCGGGGAGGTGGTGGCCATCGGTTCGGCCGTGACCGATTTTGCCGTGGGTGATCACGTGGCGATGTCCTTCGCCTCCTGTGGCATCTGCGCCAACTGTCTGGTGGGCCGCGCCGCCTATTGCTCGCGCATGATGGAGCTCAACTTCGGGGGAGCGCGCGCCGATGGCAGCCTGACCCTGACCGATTCCGAGGGGCGCGCCGTGCACGGCAGCTTCTTTGGCCAGTCGAGCTTCGCCGAATACTCGCTGGTATCGCAGCATAATGCCGTGAAGGTTCCCGATGACCTGCCGCTTCGGCTGGCCGGCCCGCTCGGCTGCGGAATCCAGACCGGTGCCGGTGCGGTCCTGAATACCCTGAACGTGCCCGCCGGTTCCAGCATCGTGGTTTCCGGCACCGGCGCGGTGGGCCTCTCCGCGATCATGGCCGCAAAGGCCGCGGGTGCCGCGATCATCATCGCCGTGGATATCATTCCGGCCCGGCTGGAGAGCGCGCTGCACTTCGGCGCGACCCATGCCATCAACGGCAAGGACGCGGATGTGGTGGAGCAGATCCAGAAGATCACCGCGGGCGGGGCGCGCTATGCGCTGGATACCACGGGCAATCAGTTTGTGATCCAGAACATCATCGCCGCCACCACCTTTGGCGCCACCGTGGGCCTGATCGGTGTGTCCAAGCCCGAGGCCACGCTGCCGATCGTGATGATCCCCGGCAAGACCATCGTCGGCGTGATCGAGGGCGACGCGGTACCGCGCGATTTCATTCCGCGCCTGGTATCCCTGCACCGCGCGGGCCTGTTCCCGTTTGATGAGCTCGTGACGTTCTATCCGTTTGCGGATATTCAGCGCGCAATTGCCGATACCCAGTCGGGTGCGGCGATTAAGGCCATCCTCACGATGTAACCGGCGGGGGAGTCTGGAATATTACCGGGGGCACCCGTGTTGTCCCCGGTATGACAGACTCCCTCACCCCCATCAAGGTCGATATTTGGTCCGATATTGCGTGTCCGTGGTGCTTCATTGGCAAGCGCAAATTTGAGGCCGGAGTCGAGGAATTCTCGCGCACCTCGGCCACGCCCGTCGAGGTGGAGTATCACTCCTTCGAACTGGCCCCCGATACCCCGGTAGATTTTGACGGCTCCGAGGAGGATTTCCTCGCGCAGCATAAGGGCATGAGCATCGAGCAGTTGCGCCCCATGCTGGAGCAGGTCACCGGTGTGGCCGCCTCGGTGGGCCTCGACTACCACTTCGATATCCTCAAGCACACCAATACCGTGCTCGCCCATCAGGCCCTGCACTTCGCCAAGGCCCACGGCAAGCAGCTGGAACTCTCCGAGGCCCTCTTCACCGCGTATTTCACGCAGGGCCGCCACCTCGGCCGGATCGATACCCTGGTGGAGCTTGGCTCCGCGGTGGGCCTCGACGCCGAGGCGCTGCGGGCCTCGCTCGAGGGCAATGAATACCTGCCCGCTGTGCGCGCCGATCAGGCGCAGGCACAGGCGTTTGGCATCCAGGGTGTGCCGTTTTTTGTGGTCCAGGGTAAATACGGCGTCTCGGGTGCGCAGGCCCCCGAATCCTTCGCCCAGGTACTGACCCAGGTGGACGAGGAGCTCGGCGATGACTAACGCGGCCGGGGGAGCGGTGCCGGTCCCGGCCCCACCGCTGATCGTGCTGGGCTCGGGCGATGCCGAGGCCTGCGGCCCCGAGGGCTGCGAGTTTCCGCGCCCGGCCTCCCCGCGCGAGGACTAAAAAATAACGGCCCTGGGAGCACTCCCGGGGCCGTTATTGGTGCGGGGCGACACGCCCGGCACCGGGGAAATCTACAGGTAGGAAATCACGTCGAGGCGCAGCTGCGCGATCACGGCCACGATGAGGTAGGCCGCGAGGGTTACCACCACGATCCACTGCAGCAGGGCGCCGGCGACGCGGCGCGTGCGCGGGCCCGCGGGCAGGTTGCCCTCGCGCAGGTTATAAAACGTCACGGCCAGGAAGAGCGGGATCGTGACCGACCACGTCACCATGCACCACGGGCACAGCGTATTGAGCTCAAAGATGCTCTGCGACATCAGCCAGATCACAAAGGCCATCGCGCCGGCCAGGCCGAGGTTAAACAGCGCCCAGAACCAGCGCGCAAAGCGGGCTCCCGCGAAAATGGCGACACCCACCACGATCGGGGCGACCCAGGCGCCGAGGCCGATGATCGGGTTGGGGAAGCCAAATAGGCTGCCCTGCCAGGACGTGAGGTTTGCGCTGCACTGCACCAGGATGCTGAAGTCGCAGCCGATGGCCGCGGAGGAATCATCGGCCAGCGCAAATTTCTCTAGGGTGAGGCTGAAGGCCGCCCACCAGCCGATGACCCCGGCCAGGATCATAAAGGCGGCAAGAAGGCGCGGGGAACGACGGGATTCCAAGGTGGTCATGCCCTGAATTATTGCATAGCGGGCTGAAAAATATTCCGCGCAAAGCCCGCATTGATCGCTGAGCGTGCGATAATAAGAGAGGTTCGCCTCAGCCGCGCTGGGGGGAAACAAAGAAGGCTTATTAGGCACAGAGTTGGCCTGATTCGTGGGGGTCGTGAATTGATCTCCACAAAGTGATTAGAGCCACAGGGCCGATCACTGTAGTGCACAGGATTTAGTGGGTTCAACGCCTCGGCGAAGACCCGCTCACGAGTTCCCGGAAAATGGCGCGGCCATCTACCGGATGAGGAGTGCACCAGGAATGGTGAAAAAAGAAAATACCTCGGCCGATTCGGTTGAGCAGTCAGAAGCTACATCCACCCAGGCCACGGCCGCCGATGCCGGTGCGGCCGCCGCGGATACCTCCGCGGAAAAGCCCACCCAGAAGGCCCCGCGCCGCTCCCGCGCCGCGGGTGGCGCCGCCAAGAAGAGTGCGCCGCGCAGTGCGCGTGCCGCCTCCGAGGCCGAGCCCGCCGCGGAGTCCGAGCCGGTCGCCGAGGCCGAGGCTCCCGCCGAGGCCGCCCCGGCCGCACCCGCCCCGGCCGCACCCGCCCGGGGCCGAGCCCCGCGCAGTGCGCGTGCCGCCGCCGAGCCGGAGGCCCCCGCCGAGAGCGAATCCGCCGCGGCCGAGGAGGCCGCAGTAGAGGAGGCCGCCGAGGAGGCCGTCGTCGAGGAGCTCGCCATCGTGGTGGCCGAGGAACTTGCCATCGAGGAGGCCGGCGTGCTGGCCGAGGCCACCGAGATCGTCGAGGCCGCGGAGGCCGCCGAGGCTGTCGCCGAGTCCGCCCCGGTCGTCTCGATTCTTCCCGAGCCGTTTATCTCCGCCCCCTCCACCGCACTCATCTTCCTCGCCCCCGATCTGCCGCCGCTGCCCCCGCGCAGCCGCCACGAGGAGCACGAGGCCGAGGACGAGGACGACTTCGGCGGCAACCGCCGCCGCTCGCGTCGTCGCGGCGATGACCGTCGCGAGCCGCAGCGCCCCGAGAACTCCCGCGAGGAGCGCGGCCTGCGGGAGAACCAGCGCGATAACCGCAATACCCGCGATGACCGCAACGACCGCAATTCGCGCGATGACCGCAACGAGCGCGATGACCGTGGCGCTCGCGATTCCGAGCAGTCCCGCTCCGGCCGCGCCCCGCGCGAGGTTGCGCTGATCACCGAGCCGCAGAAGATCAAGGGCTCCACCCGCCTCGAGGCCAAAAAGCAGCGCCGCCGCGATGGCCGCGATGCCGGTCGCCGCCGTCCCGTGGTCACCGAGGCCGAGTTCCTCGCTCGCCGCGAGTCCGTGGACCGCACCATGGTGGTTCGCGAGAAGAACCAGAAGATCCAGATCGGCGTGCTGGAGGACAGCGTCCTCGTGGAGCACTATGTGGCCCGCAACGAGGAGGCGTCGCTGATCGGCAACGTCTACCTCGGTCGCGTGCAGAACGTGCTGCCCTCGATGGAGGCAGCCTTTGTTGATATCGGACGCGGCCGCAACGCCGTGCTCTACTCGGGTGAGGTCGACTGGGAGGCCGCCGGCACCACCGGCAACCAGCCCCGCCGCATCGAGCTGGCCCTGAAGCCCGGCGATAAGATCCTCGTCCAGGTCACCAAGGACCCCGTGGGCCATAAGGGTGCCCGCCTCACGAGCCAGGTCTCGCTGCCCGGCCGCTACCTGGTCTATGTGCCCAATGGCTCGATGTCCGGTATCTCGCGCAAGCTGCCCGATACCGAGCGTGCGCGCCTGAAGAAGATCCTCAAGGAGGTCCTGCCGGAGAATACCGGCGTGATCGTGCGCACCGCCGCCGAGGGCGCCACCGAGGAGCAGCTCACGCTCGACGTGAACCGCCTCACCGGCCAGTGGACCTATATCAGCGAGCAGCTGAAGAAGGCCAACGCCCCGGCGCTGCTGCACAGCGAGCCCGATCTGCTGGTGAAGATCGTCCGCGATGTTTTCAACGAGGACTTCCAGAAGATGGTCATCGCCGGCGATGACGCCCGGGTCACGATCGCGAGCTACCTCGAGCAGGTGGCCCCCGATCTGGTGGACCGCGTGGAGCGCTATGAGGGCAGCAAGGATGTCTTTGATGAGTACCGCATCACCGAGCAGATCGAGAAGGCCCTGGATCGCAAGGTCTGGCTGCCCTCGGGTGGTTCGCTGGTAATCGACCGCACCGAGGCGATGACCGTGATCGACGTGAACACGGGCAAGTTTGTGGGCTCGGGGGGCAACCTCGAGGAGACGGTCACCAAGAATAACCTCGAGGCCGCCGAGGAGATCGTGCGCCAGATGCGGCTGCGCGATATCGGCGGAATCATCGTGGTGGACTTCATCGATATGGTCCTGGAATCCAACCGCGATCTGGTGTTGCGCCGCGTGATCGAGTGCCTGAGCCGCGACCGCACCAAGCACCAGGTGGCCGAGGTCACCTCGCTGGGCCTGGTGCAGATGACCCGCAAGAAGCTGGGTCTGGGCCTGCTGGAATCCTTCAGCGAGCCCTGCGAGACCTGCGCCGGCCGCGGTGTGATTGTGCACCACGACCCGGTGGTTAAGCATAAGCAGACCCCGCAGCCCGAGCGTCGCCGCAGCGGCAAGCAGAACTCCGGTGCACAGAACTCGGGTGCGCAGAACGGTTCCGGCGCCTCGCAGGGAAACCAGGCCGCCCCCGCGGCCGCCCCGAAGGTCTCCGCCGCGCACGCCATCACCGATGACGCCAAAAACGCCCTCGCCCAGATCGCGGCGAGCACGCTCCCGGTGACCCACGAGGACACCGCGGAGGCCGAGCACACGGGTTCGGGAACGCCCGAGGGACGCAAGAAGCGTCGCCGCGGCGGAAAGAACCGCGATGCCGGATCGACGGGCACCGAGGGTGCCGCCGAGTCGGCCGCCGAGGAGAGCGTGGAGTCCGCCGCAGAGGAGGCCCCCGCCGCCTCGGAGCGTGTCTCCGGTTCGCGCCGCGCCCGCTCGGGTGGCAACGACTGGAGCGCACCCGCCCCCGATGTGATTGTGATCCCCGTGGCCGAGGCTCCCGCCGAGGCCCCCGAGGCGGAGTCAGCGGAGGCCGATGCGGCCGCCGAGCGTCCCGCCCGCGGCAACTCGCGTCCCGCCCGCGGAGGCCGCTCGGGTCGCCGTGGCACCCCGGATAACCAGCCGCTGCTGGATATCCCGCTGGAGGCCGTGCGCAAGAACCACAAGGTAGACGTAAAGGTGGCCGAGGATCTCCTCGGTTCCGTCCTGAACGCCCTGCCCGAGCCCAAGCAGCCCGGTAAGGGCCGCAACCGCAACCGTCGTGTGAGCACCGCCGCCCTCACCGGCACCCCGGTCCAGCACGATCAGAGCGAGGGCACCGAATAGGTCCACCCTTAAAACCCGGCCCGCCTCCCTCGGGGAGGCGGGCCGGGTTTTTTGCGCGGGGATGCGGGCTAGGCCGTGCCGGGGAGTGCGCGTGCGGCGCGGCGCTCGCGCTCGGTCACCCGCAGCCCGCTGGCGATCAGGCGCCGCGTGAGTTCCTTGGGGGAGACGGGCTCGGCCCCCGCGGCGATCAGGGCCGCGCGCGAGTCCATCGGCACGTCATAGTGATCCAGGTCAAAACCGCGCCGCGGAATCCGGTTTGCCGCGGCAAATTCATGCAGCTCCCGGAGCGAGGAATCGCTCACCAGATGCGCCCAGAATGTGCCGTGATTGGGCCACATCGGGTCATCAATAAGGATTGTCATGTATTTAGTCTAGGTTGCCCACCCCCGACCCCGTGCCCGCCCGTCGCGCCCCGTATCCTCCCGCCCCGGGGCCGCGGCATCGCCCCGCCGCCAAAAAACTCCCAAAAAACTTCGGACACGGGCCCGCTCGCATTTGATAGTGGGCCCCGCGTCGTATAGTCTTGGTCCCTGGTACGTGTGTGCTTATCACGCACACGGAACAAAAGTTTTCTGACAGCCGTTACTCTCATCCCACTGGGTTCCGGCAGGGCAGTGACACTCAGATATGCACGTTAATCGGAGCTCAGCTCCCCAGAGAATAGGTATCTACAGTGGTTTACGCAGTAGTACGCGCCGGTGGCCGGCAGGAAAAGGTTGAGGTCGGCACGATTGTCACCGTCAACCGCATCAAGGGCGACAAGGACGGAAACGTGCAGCTTGCACCGGTCCTCCTCGTAGACGGTGACAAGATCACCTCCGACGCCAAGTCGCTCGAGAAGGTCTCCGTGACCGCCGAGGTCCTGAACGACCTCCGTGGCCCGAAGATCGTCATCCAGAAGTTCAAGAACAAGACCGGTTATAAGAAGCGTCAGGGCCACCGCCAGGAGCTCACGCGCCTCAAGATCACCGGTATCAAGTAGAGACGGCAAGGAGATCCTCTAATGGCACATAAGAAAGGTGCGAGTTCTACTCGCAACGGTCGTGATTCCAATGCTCAGCGCCTCGGCGTAAAGCGTTTCGGCGGCCAGACCGTCAACGCTGGTGAGATCCTTGTCCGTCAGCGCGGCACCCACTTCCACCCCGGTGTGAACGTGGGCCGTGGTGGCGACGACACCCTCTTCGCCCTCGCCGCCGGTGCGGTTGAGTTCGGCGCAAAGGGCGGCCGCAAGGTCGTTAACATCGTGGCGGTCGACGCCTAAGTCGCGTTTCCGCTAGATTTATGTGAGGGGTGAGCTTCGGCTTGCCCCTCACTGTTTTTCGGGAACATCCGAAAGGCTGATAACGCGCCAAAACGCGCGAAAACTTTTAAGGGGACAGACTGTGACTACGTTTGTTGATCAGATCACGCTGCACCTGAGCGCCGGAAATGGCGGAGACGGCTGTATCTCGGTAAAGCGAGAGAAATTTAAGCCCCTCGCCGGCCCGGACGGCGGCAGCGGCGGCAACGGTGGCGATATCGTCCTCGTTGTTGACCCGCAGACCACGACCCTCCTCAACTACCACCGCTCGCCCCACCGCCGCTCCGAAAACGGCGGCCCCGGCATGGGCGATTATCGCGGCGGCACCCACGGCCCCGAGCTGGTTCTCCCCGTGCCCGTGGGCACGATGGTGAAGACCCTCGACGGCGAGCTGCTCGCCGACCTGATCGAGCCCGGTAGCCGCTTTGTGGTGGCCGAGGGCGGCATCGGTGGCCTGGGTAATAACCAGCTCGCAAACTCCAAGCGCAAGGCCCCCGGCTTTGCCCTGCTGGGTACCCCGGGCCAGGAACTCGACGTGGTCCTTGAACTCAAGACCGTCGCCGATGTGGCGCTTGTGGGTTATCCCTCGGCCGGTAAGTCCAGCCTGATCGCGGCAATGTCCGCGGCCAAGCCGAAGATCGCCGATTACCCGTTCACGACCCTGCACCCCAACCTCGGCGTGGTGGACTCGGGCGATGTGCGCTATACCATCGCCGATGTGCCCGGATTGATCGAGGGCGCGAGCGAGGGTAAGGGCCTGGGCCTGGAATTCCTGCGTCACGTCGAGCGCTGCGCGGCCCTGCTGCACGTGCTCGACTGTGCCACGCTAGAGCCCGGCCGCGACCCGCTGACCGACCTGGACGTGATCCTCGGTGAGCTCGCCGCCTATCCGGTGCCCGAGGGACAGAAGCCCCTGCAGGAGCGCCCGCAGCTGATCGCACTGAATAAGATCGACGTGCCCGAGGGCCGCGAACTCGCCGAGTTTGTGAAGCCCGAGCTTGAGGCACGCGGCTATCGTGTCTTCCTGATCTCCTCGGTCAGCCGCGAGGGCCTGACCCAGCTCAATTATGCGCTGGCCGAGATCGTCGAGGAGTCCCGCGCCGAATACCTGGCCAAGGTCGAGGCGCAGCCGCGCATCATCCTGCGCCCGCGTGCCGTGGACCGCCGCGAGTTCTCGATCCGCGTCGAGGGTGGAAGCTATGGTGCTCTCTATCGCGTGCTGGGCGAAAAGCCCTTCCGCTGGGTGCAGCAGACGGACTTTAATAACGATGAGGCCGTGGGCTACCTGGCCGACCGGCTGAATAAGCTCGGTGTGGAGGACGGCCTGTTTAAGGCCGGCGCCGTGGGTGGCTCCGCCGTGATCATCGGCGAGGGCGAGGGTGTGGTCTTCGACTGGGAGCCCACCATGAGCTCCGCCGCCGAGATCATGTCGATGCCGCGTGGTACCGATACCCGTCTCGACGAGAAGAACCGGCCCACAAGCAAGCAGCGCCGCACCGAATATCTCGCAAAGATGGACGCCAAGGAGGCCGCACGCCAGGCCCAGCGCCGCGAGGGCGAGAGCGGATTCTGGGACGTGGACGCCGAGAACGAGGAGGAGGCCATCATGGCCGCCCGCCAGGCGGACGCGGATCGGGCCGCCGAGCGCGATACCGAATAGCCGTAACCGTGGTGCGCCCCGGCCGGGAGATTTTGTCTCCGGGCCGGGGCGCACTGTAGCATCGGCAGGACATACCCACCCGAGACGAAACGAGTACCTCCGATGATCCTGGCCCGCCAGAGCGAAATCACCACAGCCCAGCGCCTCGTGGTGAAGGTGGGGTCCTCCTCCGTGAGCGGGGAGAACGTGGGACAGATCGAGACCCTCGTGGACGCGCTGGCCGCCGCGCATGCCCGCGGCACCCAGGTGGTGCTGGTGTCCTCGGGTGCAATTGCCACGGGCATTCCGTTCCTGCGGCTGGAGAAGCGACCCACGGACCTGGCCACCCAGCAGGCGGCCGCCGCCGTGGGGCAGAACGTGCTGATTAACCGCTATCAGGGCAGCCTGGATCGGCACGGGATCACCGCCGGTCAGGTGCTGCTGACCGCGGGGGACCTGAGCCTGGACGCGCACAGATTAAACGCGCAGCGCGCGATGGATCGCCTCCTGAACCTGCGCATCCTGCCGATCGTGAACGAAAACGATACGGTGGCCACCCACGAGATCCGCTTCGGTGATAACGATAATCTGGCGGCCCGCGTGGCCACGCTGATCGGCGCGGATGCGCTGGTTTTGCTCTCCGATATCGAGTCGCTATATACCCGCCCCCCGGGGGAGCCCGGCGCGGAACCCATCCGCCATGTGCCCTATGGTGCAGAACTCACGGGCGTAAAATTTGGCGAGCCCGGCGTCTCCGGGCTGGGCACCGGCGGGGCCGCCACCAAGGCCTCCGCGGCCCGGCATGCGGCCGAGCACGGGGCGGCCACCCTGATCACCTCCACGGCCAATGTGGCGGCCGCGCTTGCGGGCGATTCCGTGGGCACGTGGTTCGACGCCAACCCCGCCGCGTAATACTCCCCGGGCCGGGATGCCGACCCGCCGCGGGCTGGCTACACTGGAGCCCATGACCGAGAACACCCCCGCCCAGATCGAAACCGTCATCCACGAGCGCCTGCGGGCGAGCCGGGATGCCTCGCGGGGGTTGGCCATCGCCACCGGCGCCGCCCGAAACGCCGCGCTGGAGGCCATTGCCGCGGGCATCGAATCCGGCGTGGAGCGCATCGTCGCGGCCAATGCGCTGGATCTGGAGGCGGGGCGGCGCGCGGATATCGGCGCGGGCCTGCTCGACCGCCTGCGCCTCGACGAGCCGCGCATCCTCGCCCTCGCCGCGGCCGTGCGCGAGATTGCGGCGCTTCCCGATCCGATCGGCCAGGGTGTGCGCGCCAGCACGCTGCCCAATGGCATTCGGCTGTCCCAGGTGCGGGTGCCGTTTGGGGTGGTTGGTGCGATCTATGAGGCGCGCCCCAATGTGACCATCGATATCGCGGCGCTGGCCATTAAGAGCGGCAATGCCATCGTCTTGCGCGGCGGAAGTGCCGCCGAAAACTCCAACCGGGTGCTCGTGGCGATCCTGCGCGATGCGCTGGTCCTGGCGGGTTTTGCCGCCGATGCGATCACCACGGTGGACGATTTTGGCCGCGATGGCGCCACCACCCTGATGGCCGCACGCGGCCTCGTGGACGTGCTGATCCCGCGGGGGAGTGCCTCGCTCATTCAAGCCGTGCTCACGACCGCCCAGGTCCCCGTGATCGAGACCGGCGCGGGAGTGGTGCATATCTATCTGGACGAGACCGCGCGCCTGGACTGGGCCACCGATATCGTCGAAAACGCCAAGGCCCAGCGCCCGAGCGTCTGCAATGCCGTGGATACCGTGCTGGTGCATCGCGCCGCCGCCGAGCGGGTGCTCCCGGCCGTGCTGGGTGCGCTCACCCGCGCGGGCGTGGAGATTTACGGGGATGAGCAGACCCGGGAGATCTATCCCGCGGCACGCCCGGCCACCGCCGAGACCTGGGATACCGAGCATATGTCGCTGGTGGTCGGGGTGCGGGTTGTGGACTCGCTGGACGGCGCGCTGGAACATATTCGCGCGCACTCCACGGGACATACCGAGTCCATCATCACCGAGAGCGTCTCCGCCTCCGAGCGGTTCCTCGCCGAGGTGGACTCCGCGGTGGTTATGGTTAACGCCTCCACCCGCTTCACCGATGGCGGCGAGTTTGGCTTTGGCGCGGAGGTGGGGATCTCCACCCAGAAGCTGCACGCGCGCGGCCCGATGGGGCTTTCCGAGCTCACCAGTACCAAGTGGATCGTGCGTGGTGACGGACAGGCCAGGAAGTAGTCGCTAGACTGGTGCGAGGCGATCCCCGCCTGAACTGAATGGAGTTTCGATGTCGATTTCGACGATCCTCGCTTCCGCGGCCGCCGAGGCCGCCCATGTGGAGCTGCCCATGCCCGCGTTTATGTACGGAGTATGCGCCCTCGTTGTGTTCACCGTTCTGGGTGTCACCCTCTTTGCCTACCGCGATGTAGCCAACCGCCACAGCCAGAAGCCGGCCGCACAGCCCGGTGCCGGCCAGCACTAGTCACGGATTTGCGGGAATGAAGGCGGCGCAACGCCGGCCACGGATCGGGGTCATGGGTGGAACCTTTGACCCCATCCATCACGGTCACCTCGTGGCCGCGAGCGAGGTGGCACAATCCTATGACCTCGATGAGGTTGTTTTTGTGCCCACCGGCCAGCCCTGGCAGAAGAGCCGGGTCACCGAGGGTGAGCACCGTTATCTGATGACGGTGATTGCCACCGCCTCCAATCCCCGCTTCACGGTGAGCCGCGTGGACCTCGACCGCGAGGGCCCCACGTATACCATCGACACCCTGCGTGATCTGCGTCGCGCGCGTCCCGATTCCGATCTGTTTTTTATTACCGGGGCGGATGCCGTGGCGCAGATCCTCGGGTGGAAAGACGTGGACGAGCTGTGGTCGCTGGCAAATTTTGTGGCGGTGACCCGGCCGGGCCACGTGCTCACGGAGGCCGTGTTGCCCAATAAGGACGTTAATGTGCTTGAGGTTCCGGCGATGGCCATCTCCTCAACCGATTGCCGCAGCCGGGTAAAAAATGGATTACCGGTGTGGTACCTGGTGCCGGACGGTGTGGTTCAGTACATTAGCAAGCACCACCTATATCGGAGTAATGGATGAGCACGTCGCAGGATGATAAGCCGCTGTCTCGCCGGGAACTGCGCGAACGGCAGCAGACGGGCGCGATCACGCCCGGGCCCGTAGCCCCCGGCGCGAGCGCCGAGCAGCCGCCCCGATGGGAGGCGCCCGAGCATGAGATCACCCTTCCCCCGGTGACCGCCCCGCTCTCCACGCGCGAGTTGGAGCGCCTCGAGGAGGCCGCCGCCAACGGAAAAACACTTACCCGGCGCGAGGTGCGCGAGCTGGAACGCGCCCGCCTGACCGGAGCGGTACCCCTGGTCGAGGACGCCCCCGGTGGCCACTCCGATGGCCGCACCAGCGAGGACGTTGTGGCGACCATCGCCGCCGTGACCGGTTCCCTGGCCACCGCACCCCCGGCCGCGCAGAGCCGCGCCGCCGAGGCCGAGGCCGGTGCGGCCGCCGTGCGCGCTGAGGTCGAGCGCGAGCGTCAGGCGGCGGAGACCGCAGCCCGGGCGGCCCGCGAGGCCGCCGCGGAGGCAGCCGCCGTGGCCGCGCGCCAGGAACAGGAACGCGCCGAGCGGGCCGAGGCCGCGCGCCTCGAGGCCGAGCGGGCGCCCTCCAAGCGCGCCTCGAAGAAGGCCTCCCGCAAGGATGCCGCCGAGAAGGCAGCGGCCGAGGCCGCCGCCGAGGCCGAGCAGGCGGCGGCCGATGAGGCTGCCCGCGCCGCGGCCGCCGAGAGCGCCCGCGTGAACGAATTGCGTGCCGCCGCCGAGCGCGAGGCCGAGGCGCTGCGCAACGCCCGTCAGGCCGAGCAGGAGGCCGCCGCGGCAGCCGAGGCCTCCGGGCCCCGCCGCAGCGGGCATCAGGCCCCCGCGGTGCAGCTGCCCGCCGGCACCCCCGATGAGACCACCGCGATGCCGCGCGGCGCCGCCTTTGGTGCGGCCGCCGAGAAGGGGCATTCCGGCGAACCCCGCCTCGCCCAGAACTTCGGCGCCTCCGTGGGCAGTGCCTCCCCGGCCTCGGGGAGCGCGTTTGACGATATTATCGCCCGCGGAGTGGACTCCGCGGCGGGCAGCGGGGCCGCCACGAGCGCCCTGATTTTGCCCTCGATTCCCGGGGCCGGCCCGCTCACCGGACCGATCATCGGTCTTGGCGAGTCGCTGATCACGGGTACAATTGATCTTCCGGGCAGTTTGAGCAACACCGGCCAGCACTCGAATCGCTTTGAAAAGGGCGAGCTGGACACCATGTTTGACCACGATGAGGACCCGCAGCCGGCAACGGCCGGGAACCCCGTCTCGGCCAGCCGCGCGGTGAGTTCCCACACCGCGACACGCGATGTGATTGCCCCTCCGGCTCCGGCCAAAAACAACCGTCTTCTGATGATTCTGTCCATTACGGCCGGCGCTCTTGCCCTGGCCGTGGTGGCCGTGGTGATTATCGCCCTGGCAAATGGCTCCATCGGGGCCGGCCCGTAACTCCCCGAAAGGTTTTAATGACTTCCGAACTCCCCGTAAACGAGGCGCTGCAGATCGCCGCGACGGCCGCCGACGATAAGGGCGGAATCGATATCCTCGCCCTGGACGTCTCGCAGCCGCTGCCGTTTGTTGACGCCTTCCTGATCGTCACCGGCCGCAATGAGCGTAACGTTATCGCCATCGCCGGTGAGATCGAGGACCGCCTCAACGAGGCGGGCTTTAAGACCAAGCGCCGCGAGGGTCGCGCCGGCGGACGCTGGGTCCTGGTGGACTTCGGTGGCCTCGTGGCACACGTATTCCACGAGGAGGAGCGCTCCTATTACGACCTCGAGAAGCTGTGGAAGGACTGCCCGGAGATTCCCCTGGACGTTCTGGTTGCGGCCGAGTCGAACGAGTCCTCCGAGGCGCTTCCCTCCGCCTAAAACACCGCGACTCGCCCGGAGTGCGCAGCGATTTCGAGTCCAACACCGAAGTGTTGTATTCTAAATGAGTTGCCAGCGAGAAGCTTCTTCGAGCGGGTAGCAGTTTGGGTCTGTGGCGCAGCTGGTAGCGCACCTGCATGGCATGCAGGGGGTCGGGGGTTCGAGTCCCCCCAGATCCACCCAGGAAAAACCCCGGCCACGCGGCCGGGGTTTTTTGCATCCCGGAGCGGCCCCGCGGGCGTCGGTGGTGGCTCCTATATTGGGAACATGACCCAGCAGCCCGATGCCGCCGAGCGCGAGCGGCTTATCCGCCTCGCCTATCGTATGCTGGGCTCCCGCGTGGAGGCCGAGGACGTGGTGCAGGAGGTGCTGTGGGAGCTACACCGGGCGGTCGGGGTGGAAAACCCGGGCGGCTGGCTCACCACGGTCACGGTGCGCCGCTCGATCGACGCGCTGCGGCGGCGCGAGCGTGAACGCGACTATATCGGTCCGTGGCTTCCCGAGCCGCTGCTGGAGCGCCGCGCGCCGCGCGGGGCCGCCCCCGGGCCCGCGGAGGCCGCCGAGCGGGACGATACCCTCGGCTATGCGTTTTTGGTGCTGGCGGAGTCGCTCACGCCGCCGCAGCGGGCGGTCACGGTGCTGCGGGCGCTGGGTTCCCCGCACGAGGAGATCGCGCGCATCCTGGGGATCAGCCCCGCTGCCTCGCGTCAGCATGCGCGGCGCGCCGGTGTGGTCCTGGAGGCCGGGCGCGCGGGGCGGCCCGCGGGCCCGGCGGCCGATGCCGAAAACGAGCGGCTTCTGCGCGCCTTTTTACGCGCCGCCCGCGAGGGCGACCTCGCGGCCCTCGAGGCCGTACTGCACGCGGATGTGGTGTCCTATAACGACGGCGGCGGCCGGGTGCGTGCGGCCCTCAACCCGATATATGGCCGCCCCCGGGTGGCGCGGTTCAGTGCGGGGGTGGCCGCACTGCATGCCACCCGGCGCCGCGTGCGCTTCCTCCGGGTCAACGGCCGTCCGGGCGCGGTCCTCACGCTCTCGGGCGGCGTCCATATCCTGTCCGTGGAGGTGCGCGAGGGCGCGATTTTCCGGGTCTACGACGTGTTAAACCCGGCAAAACACGGCGCCCTCGCGTGCCTTCCGCCCCGCGCGGGCGGGGCGGAAGGCCGCGGTTAGCCCGCGAGTGGCGGCGGCGTGAGCTCGGTGCTCACGCCGATCCGATTCCACAGGTTGATCGTGCCGATCGCGAGCACCAGATTGGCCAGCTCGGGCTCGCTATACAGCCCCGCCGCCTCGGCCCAGACCGCGGCGGAGACCCCGCCGGGCAGCAGCGTGACCTCCTCGGTGAGGGCGAGGGCGGCGCGCTCACGCGGGCTAAAAAAGCCCGCCTCGCGCCACGCGGATACGGCGATAATCTTGCGCACGGGAACCCCCAGCGCGCCCAGATCCGCGCCGTGCATATCCACACAGAATGCGCACCCGTTCAGCTGCGAG
This sequence comes from Mycetocola spongiae, assembly GCF_020424085.1. NCBI lineage: Bacteria > Bacillati > Actinomycetota > Actinomycetes > Micrococcales > Microbacteriaceae > Mycetocola > Mycetocola spongiae. The sequence continues at coordinate 234,549 of NZ_CP080203.1, forward strand.
GCGCGCAGCTTCACTAGGTCGAGCAGTTCGGGGTCCAAAACATCGCGCAGGAGTGCGTCCAGCGCGGCCACCGCGCGATAGCCCGCGGGGGAGTGCTGGGCAATATTTAATCGGGTCATGATGCTCCTTCGAAAGTAATCACTGTCAAAGGGGTTGTCGTTGCGGGAGGCGGATATGTGACGGCCGCCCCGCGGGACTAGGCCGGGTTTTCCGCGGGGAGCGTCCGGGCCAGATAATCGCGCAGATATCCCACGATCACCGTGGCGCACTCCCGGATATAAAACGCATCGCCCTCGGGGGTGGATTCAAAGGCGCGCGCGGTGAGGCTATCGGCGATCTCCACCGCGACCTCCACGTGGCGCAGCAGATCGGCGCGCGGGGACACCTCAAAGCGCACGGAGAATATTTCGGTCAGCTCGGCGGCAAACACCGTGCGGTTGGTGGCGGCATTATCATCCAGGCTGCGATCCAGTGCATCGCCCAGCCGCATCCAGCGAAAGCCCGGCTCGGTGCGGAAAAACACGGCATAGAGGCCGATGACCTCGGCCATCGAGGTTTCCCAGTCGCCCCCGGGTCGGGCGAGGTGTTCCCGAGTCGCGGCGATCAGTCGTTCCCGATTCCGCGCCGCGAGCGCCTGGCCGATCGCGTGGAGGCCGTCAAAATAGCGGTAGATTCCGGGGCCCGACATTCCCGCGCGCTTGGCTACCAGCGTCGGGGTGAGTGCGGCATATCCGACCTCGTCGATCAGTTCGGCGAGGGTATCCAGGATGAGTTCCACGCGCTTTCCACTGCGGTCCTGGCGCGGCAGGCGGCGCAGGGAGGCGGATGGTGAATCGGTGTGCACAATATACTCCTGGATCGGCGAATATCCCCCAGTCTAGAATGTCAAAACCGGGGTGGAAAACCGCCCCGCCTCTGCTATTCTCAAATCGCTACGGTGCGTAGTGAAAAGAGAATAGAGAACCGTGAAAACACATACCCGCGCCCCCGGGCGGGAATCCGGGCCGAGGGCCCGATCGCGTCGGGGCCTCGCCCTGCTGGCCGTGCTGATGATGCCGCTGGCCGGAGCGGGCGCGCTGGCCGCACCCGCCGCGGCCGTCCCCGTGGTGCCGGCCTCCATGACCCAAACCGCGCTGGCCCAGACGGTTAACGTGCGCGCGGCGAACGGCCATTTTGCGCTCATGCGCGGCGTCGTGGATCCCGTCCGGGATCGCCTCTATATCGCCGATGCCACGAGCCCCTCGGGTGCCTGGCTGACCGTGATCGATTTGAAGACCGGCCTCTCCTCGCTGATCGCACTGGCGGGTCCGTCCTCCGCGAGCGGGGTGGCGGTGTCTCCTCTGGACGGAACCGTCTATGTGACTCATAACACCTTGCCGCCCTCGGCCGTTTCCGTGGTGGACCCGGACGCAACCTATACCGATGCGGTGCGGCCCCCGCAGGTTGTGCTGCCGCAGCAGAACCCCGAGCGTATCCAGGTCGGGGCGGATGGTCGGGTATATATCCTGCACGGCTATGACCGCATCGTGAACGTACTGGGTGCGTCCACCGGACCCGACCGCCTGAACCTCGTGCAGAGCCTCGCCCTGCCGGGAGGAGACGGCGAAAGCGGATTTATCCGCGATGCGACGGGCGATCGCCTGCTCGTCGCGGACGAGCCCGGCAGGGGCCTGATCGTGGTGGATAGCTCCGTGAATCCCGCCGTGCTGGGCGCACGCATCGACATGAGCTTTGGCCCGCACTCGATCGCGGTTGACCCCGCCTCCGGCACTATCCTCGCGACCAATGCCGCCGATAACACCCTGAACTGGCTGGGGGCCACCCCCTGGACCGGCACCGCGCCGGTGCTGCGCACCGAGACCCTCGGCGCGTTCCCGGACGGGGCCGAGCCCTGGTCTGACCAGAGGGCCATCGTGCCCCGCGCCGACGGGTCGGTGGAGGTCCTGACCCGGGTATGGCCCGTGACGCTGAACTCCTTCCTGTCCGTGGTGCCGCCGGTTGTAAACGCCGAGAACCCCGTGCGCACCCTGAACCTGGGCCGCGGGCCCAGCGACCTGATCGATGACCCGCGCGCCGGCGGGGCCCGCTATGTGCTTACCGCGGGTGGGCTGGTGCATACCCTGACCGATGTGACCCTCACCGCGGATGCCTCGACCCGGGCCCTGGGCGCGGCGGGCGAATACCGGGCGCTGGTATCCCGCGCCGATGGCCGCCCGGCCGCGGGACTGAGCGTGGACTTTGGTAACGGCCTGAGTGCCGTGACCGATGCCGCCGGGATCGCACGCGTGCCCGCGCCCGAGCGAACCATCGGGCAGCACTCCTTTACCGCCACGCTCGCCCTGCCCGCACTCGCGCCGCTGAGTGCCACCGCGACCGCCGAGATCACCCGCGCCCAGCCCGTGGTCACGCTGGGCCTGGATCGCGCCGAGGTGGTGGCCGGGGAATCGGCCCGGGCCACCGTGTCGGTCACGGGCGTCGCCGAGGCCGCCGCGGGCGGCACCGTGCGCCTCCTGGACGCAAAAAACGCCGTGCGTGGCACCGCTACCCTGAGTGCGGGAACCGCGAGCATCACCGTGACCGGGCTGACCGCGGGGGACACTGAGCTGCGCGCGGAATATCTCGGGGACGACTCCTATCTTCCCGGCACCTCAGCGCCGGCCCGGATCCTCGTGAGCGCCCCCGCCAACCCCAGCCTGATCCCGAGCGTGGTCTCGGCCGCGCCGGGCGCCGAGGTACGCATCGAGCTGCGTGATTTCCTGCCGGGCGAGCGCGTGAGCGTGACCCTGCACTCCGATCCGGTGCTGCTGGGTACCGTGACCATGGATGAGCGCGGGGCCGGCGTGCTGATCGCCCGCATCCCCACCGTGACGCCGGGGGCGCATACGATCATCGCCGTGGGGGAGACCTCGGGCCGGATCACCCGGATTCCCTTCACGGTGGAATCCGCGGCGCTCCCCGCCGCGGTTGACGCGGGACCGCGCCCCGCGGGCCTGGCCGCGACCGGCGCCAACCTGGCCGGGGCCGGTGTGCTGGCCGCGCTGCTGCTGGCCGCGGGTGTGCTCACCTCGATGCGGGTGCGCCGCCGCGGATAGCCGCATATAGCGTGGGCCGCCGCCCGTTCCGCCACCCCGGCATCACCCGGGGGTCGCGGGACGGGCGGCGGTTTTTAGCACCCCCCGCCATGTAATACCATCGAATATACTTTGCCGCTCGGGCTCGTGGCCGGAATCGCCGGCGTGGACCATTCTGGAGTTAATTCTCGTGTTTATCATCGCCATCATTCTTTGTCTCTGCACCGTGATCGCGGTGTTTATCGCCGTGGGTATGTCGCGTGCGCTCGCGGCGCTCCCCGTCGCCCCCGCCGAGGCGCCACTCGGTGACGAGGCTGAGGAGGAATCTTCGGCGGTCCGCGGCGCTAAGGCCCGGAAAAACGACACCGCCGCCGTCCCCACCCGGAAGGGCGTGAACGTGGCGCGCGGTGTGGCCGCGCTGCTCGGGGCCGGAACCCTCGCGGCGCTCTTCGCCTCGACGTTTTATGTGCAGGACGAGGGGCAGGCCAAGGTTCTGCTGAGCTTTGATGGCCGGGTGGTAGGCCAGGACGTCACGCCCGGGGCCGATTTTAAAGCCCCGTGGGTATCCCTGGTCACCTATGACACCCGCAATCAGCAGGTGCTCTTTGGGGGTAGTGCGGATGCCAACGGAAGCGCGGATAACGGCTCTCAGATCACGATTCAGGACCGCGAGGGTGTGACCGCGAATATCGATATTTCGGTGCGCTATTCGGTGGACCCGGGCTCGGTGACCGAGATTTATAAGAAGTATCAGACGCAGGAGAATTTTGTATCCCGCTTCATCGAGAACGATATTCGTGCGGGTGTGCGCACGGTTCCGGCCCAGTACGGCACGCTGGAGCTGCTGAATAACCGGGCCAAGGCCGAGAAGGAAATCACCGAATATCTCGAGGCTCGCTGGAATAAGCAGGGGGTGAAGGTCGAGACGGTTTCGCTTCAGGAGATTCGCTATTCGAGCGATGTGACCGCGCGCTTTGACGATGCCCAGGCCTCCCGGATCAAGGTGGAGCAGGCCCGCGCCGAGCTTGAGGCCACCGAGGTTTCGGCCCAGCAGAAGATCGTGCAGGCCGAGGCCGAGGCGGAGGCCAACCGCAAGCTGGCCGAGTCGCTGACCGATCCGATCCTCAAGCAGCGCTATCTGGACACCCTCTCCACCCTGGGGCAGTCGGGAAACCTCGTGGTGGTGCCCGAGGGCTTTAACGGGATGCTGAACCTGAATCGGGAATAGGAGGGCGCCCGCGGGGTCACACGCAAAATAGCGCTAATCGGAAGCGCGATCCAGCAAATCGGACCCCTCGGGCCCCGCCCGGGCGTTTCCCGGGCGAACCCGGCAGAATGGGGCACTATGAGTATCCCCGGTGCCCCCTCCCGTCGTCCCGCCCGCCCGCAGACCATCCTGGAGGTGGTGGCGCGCTCCTGGGTCACGCCACACCTCGTGCGCCTCACCCTCGGCGGTCCCGGTTTTGACGGCGTGGACTGGGGTGAGGCCACCGATCGCTATATTAAGATCTTTTTTGCCAAGCCCGGGCTGGGCCTCGAGCCCCCCTATGATGTGGCGGCCCTGCGCGAGACGCTCGCGCCCGAGGACCTTCCGGTCACCCGCACCTATACGATCCGGCGCGTGAACGCCGCCGCGGGCAGCATCGACGTGGATTTTGTGGTGCACGGCGATGAGGGCCTGGCCGGTCCGTGGGCGGCCCGCGCCCGGGTGGGGGAGCGCGTGGTTTTTGCCGGACCGGGTGGGGCCTATCGGCCCGAGAGTGATTATGACTGGCACCTGTTTGCCGGTGATGAATCGGCGTTCCCCGCGATTGCCGCGGGCATCGAGGCGCTCCCCGCGGCCGCGCGCGGGCTCGCCGTGATCGAGGTGGAATCCGAGGCCGATCGCCCCGCGCTGGATGCCCCCGAGGGGGTCGCGGTGCACTGGGTCTTCCGGGGGCGGCGCGATGAGCGCACGCCCGGGCTCCTGGCCGAGGCCGTGGATGCCGCGGAGTGGCCCGCGGGCAGGGTGCAGGTTTTTGCGCACGGTGAGCGCGAGTCGATGAAGGCGCTGCGGGAGGTTTTCCTGAATCGGCGCGGGCTGGAGCGCGGGCAGCTCTCGCTCTCGGGATACTGGGCCACGGGCCGCGCGGAGGATCGCTTCCAGGCAGAAAAGCGCGAGCCCATCGGGATGATCTTCCCCGCCTAGGCATTTTAACAACCCTGGACAGATACCCCAGGGGGGTATACCCTGGGGTCATGACCGAGGAACAGAACCACCCCGTCCACCCGCCCACGGGACCCGTCGCGCCCGCGGGTCATGGCGCCCACGGCGGTCATGAAGCGCATGAAGGCCACGTTGGTCATGATGGTCATGATGCGCATGACGCCCACGGCGGTCATGACGCGCATGCGGGTCACGGCGGTCACGGCGACCACGTGGCCGCCTTCCGTCGCCTGTTCTGGATCATGCTCCTCATCGCGATCCCCGTGGTGGGCCTCTCCGGCATGTTTGCGCATATCCTCGGCTATCGGTTGCCGGATATCCCGGGCCTGGCCTGGGTCTCACCCGTACTGGGCACCCTCATGTATGTCTGGGGCGGTAGGCCCTTCCTGACCGGCGCGGTATCCGAGCTGCGCGCCCGCACCCCCGGCATGATGCTGCTGATCACCCTGGCCATCAGCGTCGCGTTCCTCTCCTCCTGGGGTGCCAGCCTGGGGCTGCTGGACCCGGGCCTCGATTTTTGGTGGGAACTCGCCCTCCTGATCGTGATCATGCTGCTGGGGCACTGGATCGAGATGCGCTCCCTCGCACAGACCTCCTCGGCCCTGGATAGCCTCGCCGCCCTGCTCCCGGACGAGGCCGAACGGGTCGTGCCCGCCGCGCCCGGCGAGGCCGAGCTGATCACCCGGGTCCCGCCCTCCGCGCTCGCCGTGGGGGATCTGGTCATCGTCCGCCCCGGCGGGCGCATCCCCGCCGATGCCCGGATCGAGGAGGGCTCCGCCGATCTGGACGAGTCCATGATCACGGGCGAATCCCGCACCGTGCGCCGCGGCCCGGGGGAGGGTGTGATCGCGGGCACCGTGGCCACCGACTCCGGCCTGCGCGTGCGAGTGAGCGCGGTGGGGGAGGACACCGCCCTGGCCGGCATCTCCCGCCTCGTCACCGAGGCCCAAAACTCCTCCTCGCGGGCCCAGCGCCTCGCCGACCGGGCCGCGGGCTGGCTGTTTTGGTTTGCCCTCGGCTCGGCCGCCGTGACCGCGATTATCTGGTCCGTGCTGGGCTATCCCGAGGACGCCGTGATCCGCACCATCACCGTGCTGGTGATCGCCTGCCCGCACGCGCTGGGCCTGGCCATCCCCCTCGTGGTCTCGATTGCGACCGAGCGGGCGGCCCGCGGCGGCATCCTGATCACGGATCGGCTCGCGCTGGAGCGCATGCGGACCGTGAGCAGCGTGCTCTTTGATAAGACCGGCACCCTCACCCGCGGCGAACCCCGCGTGGAGGAGATCGTGTCGGCACCCGGCTCTTCGCTCACCCCCGAGGAGGTGCTTCGCCTCGCGGCCTCCGCCGAGGCCGATTCCGAACACCCGCTCGCGCGCGCAATCCTCGCGGCCGCCGCGGAGCGCAACCTCCCGCGATTCCCCGCCCGGGACTTCACCTCCTCGCCCGCGCTGGGCGTGCGGGCCCTCGTGGACGGGCGGAGCATCGGCGTGGGCGGCCCGGGCCTGCTGAGCGAGCTCAACGCCCGGGAGCTGCCGGTGGCCGAACCCTGGCGCGGCGAGGGCGCGATCATCCTGCATGTGCTCGCCGAGGGGGAGGTGATCGGGGCGCTGAAGCTCTCCGATGAGATCCGTCCCGAATCCCGCGAGGCCGTGGAGGCGCTGCGCCACCTCGGAATCGAGGCGGTCATGATCACGGGTGACGCGGAGGCGGTGGCGCAGACCGTGGCGCGCGAGCTGGGCATCACCCGGGTTTTTGCCGGGGTACGCCCCGAGGATAAGGCCGCGCGCGTGGCCGAGCTGCAGGCGGGCGGCCGGGGTGTGGCGATGGTGGGTGACGGGGTGAACGATGCGCCCGCGCTCGCCCGGGCCGATGTGGGCATCGCGATCGGGGCGGGAACGGATGTGGCGATCGCCTCGGCCGGGGTGATCCTGGCCAGCGATGATCCGCGCTCGGTGCTCTCGGTGATCCAGCTCTCCCGCGCGAGCTATCGCAAGATGAGCCAAAACCTGTGGTGGGCGGCGGGCTATAACCTGCTATCGGTGCCGCTCGCGGCGGGGGTCCTGGCGCCGATCGGGTTTATCCTGCCGATGTCGGTGGGGGCCGTGCTGATGTCGCTGTCCACGATTATCGTGGCCGCCAATGCCCAGCTGCTGCGCCGCCTGGACTTGCGGCCCGAGGCCGGGGTGCGCGCCGCCCTCGCCCGCTAGGCGCCGCCCGCCGAGATACGAGGGGCCGGTGCCGGAAAACCCGGCACCGGCCCCTCGGGACGCGGAGGACCTAGCGCAGGTCCATCACGATGCGGCCGTCGATCTTGCCGGCGAGCATATCGTCAAAGATGCCGTTGATATCGTCGAGCTTCGCGGTGGCCACCGTGGGCTTAATCTTGCCCTCGCTATAGAAGTTGATGGCCTCGATCATGTCCTGACGGGTACCCACGATCGATCCGCGCACGGTCAGGCCGCGCAGCACAATATCAAAGATATTGGCGGGGAAGTCTCCCGGGGGAAGACCGTTAAAGACGATGGTCGCGCCGCGGCGGGCCACGCCGAGGGCCTGACCAAAGGCCTTGGGGTGAACGGCGGTGACCAGCACGCCGTGCACGCCGCCGGTGGCCTCCTGGACCGCGGCGATCGGGTCCTCCGTGGCCGCGTTCACGGTCACAAGCGCGCCGTGCTTCTTGGCCAGTTCCAGCTTGGCGTCATCCACGTCGATGGCCACCACGTTAAAGCCCATTGCCACGGCATACTGCACGGCGATGTGGCCGAGGCCACCGATGCCGGAGATGGCGACCCACTGGCCCGCGCGGGCCTCGGTCATCTTCAGGCCCTTATAGACGGTCACGCCGGCACACAGGATCGGGGCGATCTCCACCAGGTCGGCACCCTCGGGGATGCGGGCGGCAAATTTGGCGTCCACGATCATATACTCACCGAAGCTGCCGTCCACGGAGTAGCCTCCGTTTTCCTGGGACTCACACAGGGTCTCCCAGCCGGTGCGGCAGTACTGACAGACACCACAGGCGGACCACAGCCAGGCGTTTCCGACCTTATCGCCCAGGGCAATATCGGTGACACCCTCGCCGAGCTCCACCACGGTACCCACGCCCTCGTGGCCGGGGATCACGGGCAGCTTGGGCTTCACGGGCCAGTCGCCGTGGGCGGCGTGCAGATCGGTATGGCAGACTCCGGTGGTCTCCACCTTCACCAGGACCTGGCCGGGGCCGGGGCTGGGAACCGCCACCTCATCAACGGTGAGGGGTTCGGCGAAGGCATGGACAACGGCGGCGCGCATTTTTTTAGACACGGAATCGGTCTCCTTAGATGTACGATTCGGGGCGTCGCCCGCGCGCGGGAAGTCGCACACGGGTGCCCCGGTGTGATTATCACGCTAGTCGCCGAGGGGTTGCAAGAGGTTGCATCATGACACGGTTTTGCCCCGCCCGACCCTGTGGTCGGACCACAGGGTCCGGGATCGGACGAACCCTGGCGGAGCGAGCGCCCCGCAATCTACACTGGGGGGACCGGATCTACCGTCAACGAGGAGTGGATGCCATCATGACCAATCCCTGGTTGGCCCTCCCCGCCCGCAACCTGATTCCCGGCACCCGCTCGCTCGTGAGCGCGTCCTGGGATCGCGCCCGGGCACGCAACCTCGACCCCGAACGCGATCTGCCTCCGCTGATCCTCGACGCCCAGGCGCTGCGCGAATACCGGGCCGCGCATCCGCTGGCCGCGGCCCTACCCGTGATCCGCAAGCTCCTGCTGCGCGATGCCGAGGGCGATTCCGGGGTGCTGATCGCCGTGGGCGATGAGGCCGGGCGGCTGCTCTGGGTGGACGGCGATCGGCGGCTAAAATCCGGAGCCGAACGCATGCTTTTTGTGGAGGGAGCCGACTGGTCCGAGAACGGCATCGGCACCAGCGCCCCCGGGACGGCCCTCGCGCTGGATCACGCCGTGCAGATTCACCGGGCCGAGCACTTCGCGCAGGCGGTGCACGCCTGGAGTTGCACGGCCGTTCCCGTGCACGATCCCGAGACCCGGCGCATCATCGGCGTGATCGATATCACCGGCGGCGATGAGGTCGTGGACCCACATACCCTCCCGCTCGTGGAGGCCACGGCCCTCGCAGTGGAGAGCGAAATCATGGTGCAGCGCCTGCGCGAAAGCCTGGCCGGGCGCCCCGCGAGCCCGCGGCGGCCGCTGGTGGAGTTTATGCGCGGCCCGCGCCGTCCCTCCCGCGCCGCGGCCCCCACGCTGAACCTGCTGGGCCGCGATACCGGCGAGCTTGACCTCGGCCCCGAGGCCCCCGAGCTGCCGGTGGGTGCCGCGCGCGGCACCGATCCGCGCGAGGGCTTTGGCCCGGCCGCGGCCCAGGGTGCCCCCGAGGCCCTGAGCCTGAGCGCCCGGCATACCGAAATTCTGGCGCTGCTGGCCTGGCATCCCGCGGGCCTCTCCGCCGAGGATCTCGCGTGGCGCGTATATGGCGAACCCACCGTGGTCACCCTGCGCGCCGAGATCGTGAGGCTGCGCAAGATCCTCGCCCGGCGCGCGCCCGCCCTGGTGATCGAATCCCGCCCCTATCGTCTCCCCTCCCCGCCCGAGGTGGATGGCTGCCGGGTGCTCTCCCTCCTCGACCGCGGCGCACACAGGGTGGCGCTCGCGAGCTATCCGGGGCCGCTGCTGCCGCGCTCGGAGGCCCCCGGGATCGTGGACATGCGCACCCGTCTGGCCTCCCGCATGCGCGAGGCCCTGCTCACCGATGCCTCCGTGGACGTGCTCCTGCAATACGCACAAACCCCCGACGCCTATTACGACGTGGAGGTGTGGACCGCATGCCTGCACCTGCTGCCCGCGCGCTCGCCGCGCCGGGCCCGGGTGGTAGAGCACCTGGAGGAGCTGGAGACCCAGCTGGCCTAGCGGCCGCGATGCAACCCTGTGCAACCCTCGGGAACATAGTGTCGAGCCAGGTCCCCGTATCCGAAGCGGGCCCCACGACAACGATGTCCTAAGGAGCACCATGACCCTCTACGCCAACCCCGGAACCGCCGGCTCCATCGTGAGCTATCGCTCGCGCTATGACCACTACATCGGGGGCGAGTTCACGCCGCCCAGCGGTGGGCAATACTTCGAAAACCGCACCCCCGTGACCGGGCAGGTTTTTACCGAGGTGGCCCGCGGCACCGCCGCCGATATCGACGCCGCGGTGGATGCCGCCTGGCGGGCATTTGAGACCTGGGGCAAAACCTCCGTGACCGAGCGCGCGATTATCTTAAATCAGATCGCCGACCGGATGGCCGAGAACCTCGAAAAAATCGCCGTGGCCGAGTCCTGGGAAAACGGCAAGCCCGTGCGCGAGACCCTCGCCGCCGATATTCCGCTCGCGATCGACCACTTCCGCTATTTTGCCGGGGCCATCCGCGCCCAGGAGGGCACGCTGGGCGAGATCGACGGCGATACCGTGGCCTATCACTTTCTCGAGCCGCTGGGCGTGGTGGGGCAGATCATCCCCTGGAATTTCCCGCTGCTGATGGCCGTCTGGAAGCTCGCACCGGCGCTCGCCGCGGGCAATACCATCGTGCTGAAGCCCGCCGAGCAGACCCCCGCCTCGATCCTGCTGCTGATGGACATCATCGGCGACCTGCTGCCGCCGGGAGTGCTGAATATCGTCAACGGCTTTGGCATCGAGGCCGGGGCCCCGCTGGCCTCGCATCCGCGCATCCGCAAGATCGCCTTCACCGGGGAGACCACCACGGGCCGGCTCATCATGCAGTATGCCAGCGAGAACCTGATCCCGGTCACCCTGGAGCTGGGCGGCAAGAGCCCCAACGTATTTTTTGAGGACGTGGCCCGCGAAAAGGACGCCTATTACGATAAGGCGCTGGAGGGGTTCAGCTTCTTTGCGCTGAACCAGGGCGAGGTATGCACGTGCCCCTCGCGCGCGCTCGTGGCGGCCTCGATTTATGACGGGTTTGTGGCCGATGGCCTGGAGCGGGTGCGGGCCATTAAGCAGGGCAATCCACTGGACACCGAGACGATGATCGGCGCACAGGCCTCCAATGATCAGCTGGAGAAGATCCTCAGCTATCTGGATATCGGCAAGCGGGAGGGCGCGAAGCTGCTGATCGGCGGCGAGCGCGCGGACCTGGGTGGCGAGCTCTCCGGGGGATATTATGTGCAGCCCACCGTATTCGAGGGCAGGAACGATATGCGCATCTTCCAGGAGGAGATCTTCGGCCCGGTGCTGGCGCTCACCAGCTTCCGCGATTATGACGAGGCCATCTCGATCGCCAATGACACGCTCTACGGCCTCGGTGCGGGGGTATGGAGCCGCGAGGCAAATACCCTATACCGCGCGGGCCGGGCCATCCAGGCCGGCCGGGTCTGGTCCAATACCTATCACCAGTATCCGGCCCATGCCGCCTTCGGTGGCTATAAGCAGTCGGGTATCGGCCGCGAAAACCATAAGATGATGCTTGATCACTATCAGCAGACCAAAAACCTCCTGGTCAGCTATGCCGAGGGACCGATGGGCTTCTTCTAATGCCGCATACCGGGGTGCCGCGGCGGGTGGAGATCACCGCCGCGGCCGCCGGGCTGCTGCGGGAGCTGGCCGCCGCCCACGGGCCGCTGATCTTTCATCAGTCCGGGGGCTGCTGCGATGGCAGCTCGCCGATGTGCTATCCGGTGGGGATGTTTCGCATCGGGGCCGCGGATATTCTGCTGGGCGAGCTTGAGGTGGCGGATATCGATCCGGTGCCGGTCTATATGTCGCGCTCGCAGTTTGAATATTGGCGGCATACCCATCTCACGATCGATGTGGTGGAGGGACGCGGCTCCGGGTTTTCGATCGAGGCCCCGCACGGCAAACGCTTCCTAATTCGCTCGCGGCTTTTTAGCGATGAGGAGAGCGCGGCGCTTCGGGCCGCGGAATCTGCATCGTAAAGACGCGGGCGGCGAGGCGGGAGAGCGCGGGGGTGGCCAGGACGATCCGGGCCATCCCCGCGCGCACGCGCAGCCCCGGCCCCGAGGCGGGGGCACCCCAGGAGGCATTGGCCTCGGCGATGGCCGCGGCCAGGCGGGCGCGGCGCACGCGGATCCGGGCGGCCGCGCGCAGGGGCTCGGAGGAATCCCCGCGCGCGGCCGCGAGAATGCCCGGCAGCAGCGCGTGGGCGTCCAACAGGCCCAGGTTCATGCCCTGCCCGCCGATCGGGGAGATCTCGTGGGCGGCATCGCCGAGCAGCGCGATCCCCGGGCCGGTCATCGCGGAGACCACGCCGCGCCGCGTCCCAAAAAACGTGGCATCGCTGATCTCCGGGAGTGCGGGGGCCTCGCCGCCGCGACGGCCCACCAGCGCGCATAGCGTGGCCGCGGGATCGCCGCGAGGGTCCGTGCGGCCCAGGTGTGCCACCCAGCGCCGCCGGTTCCCGGGTAGCGGGAAGGATTCCAGGACCCCCTCGGGATGAAAGATCAGCGTGGCCACGGGACCCAGATCGCCCCGGTCGGGCGCATCGCCCATCACATAGCGATGCCGCGAGACGCGCGTGCCGATGCGCGCATGGGCCTGCGCCCGGGCAGCGCCGCGGGCCCCGTCCGCGCCCAGGATAAACCGGGCCTCCCACGTGCGCGGGGCCGCGGCGGTCTCGGGCGGCACGGATTCAATCACGCGCATCCGCTCGCCCGTGCGGGTGATCCGGCCCGCCCGGAATCCGCGCAGGATCGTGACGCCGGCGCGTTCGGCAAGGGCCCGCTCCAGCAGGGAGACCACGCGATACTGGGGGAGGGTCACGACGTGCCGATAGCGGCTGCCGGGCACATCCAGCGCGAGCCGCGCATCCAGGAGCGGTGCGCCGAGGTCCGCGCCATAAAAGATCGCCCGGCCCGCGAATACCCGCACGCCCTCGCGCGCGATGCGCGCACCGAGGGGTTCGCCCGCGAGGGTGAGTGCGTCCAGGGCCGCCAGCGCGGGCGGGTGCAACCCGATGGCCTGCGAACCGGGCGGGCGGGTCAGTCGCGCCTCCAGCACCGTGACCCGGGCGCCGGACTCCGCGAGCAGCGCGGCCGCAAAGAGCCCCACCGGCCCCGCCCCCAGAACCAGCACATCCGCGCTCGCCTCCGGGGTGGGCATATCCGCGCTCATCCCCGCCCCCGCCGCGGCTCCCAGAGCGCAAGCACACGCGCGGGGGCCTGCGTACCCACCCGCCAGCCGGGGGGAAGCTCCCGGGCCAGCTCGCCCGGGGTCAGGCTGCGCCGGATCGAGGTGAGCCCATCCCGCCGAATAAACGTGGACCGTGCAATCCCGGGCAGCGCAAGCGGGGAGGTGGCGAGAAAAAAGCCCAGATACGCGGCGGAGGAACGGGCAATATCCGAGTGCACCACCCGGATCCGGGCCAGCGCCTCACTGTCTTGCCAGAGGGCCTCGCGCTCGCGCCCGGTCAGGTGGTGCAATACGTGATTGGACACCACAAAATCCGCGCGCTCCCCGGCGGCCACCAGATCCGAGCTATGCGCCGTGCGCCAGGAGATCGCGGGGCTGGTGCGGGGCTGCCGCCGGGCGTATTCCTGTGCGCGCGGATCGGGGTCCAGGGCGCTGACCCGCAGGCTCACGCCGTCCCGGGCCGCCCAGCGCACCAGCGCGCGGGCCAGATCCCCGCCGCCCGAACCGATATCGATCAGGCTATGGGTGGGCCCGGTGAACCCCGTTCGAATATATGTTCGATAGGTGTGTTTCCAGCCCGCAAACGCGCCATTAACCAGCGGGAACTGCGCATAGGTGCGCTCCAGCACGGCCCGGTCACACCCGGGATCGTCCATGAGCTCGCGCACCCGGGTATTACGCGCGGAGAGCGTCGGCACGGCCGTCCCCGAGCGTGCGGGTGAGAAGCCCGGTCTCCACGGTCAGGCCCGGCCCAAAGGCCATCGCGCAAACGCGCTCTCCCGCGGCCACGTCGCTATCGTGCAGGATCTCGCGCAGCACAAACAGGATGGTGGCGCTGGACATATTGCCATAATCGCGCAGGACCGTGCGCGAGGGGATCATCTGCTCCTCGCTCAGCCCCAGCCGGTTTTGCACCCGGTCCAGGATGCTGCGCCCGCCCGGGTGCACCGCCCAGCGGCCGATATTGCCCGCGGGATCCGCGGCGAGTTCCGGCTCGGCCTCCAGTACCGGCCCGAGTGCCCCGGCGATATAGGTATCGATGATCTTGGGTACGCTCGCGGAGAGGATCATCTCGAAGCCCTCATCGCCGATGGTCCAGGCCATTTCCGTCTCGCCCACCGGGACCAGTTCGCTGCGCAGCCGGTCCAGGCGCAGCCCGGGGGACTGTGCCGTGCCCAGGTCGGTTCGGGCCGAGACGATTGCGGCCGCCGCACCATCGGCAAATACCGAGGCCGCGACGATCTGATCGGGATCGCTCGAGGAGCGCACATGGATCGAACACAGCTCCGTGCTCACGATCAGTACCACCGCGCCCGGATCGGCCTCGCAAAAGGATTGCGCTGCCCGCAGGGCGGGGAATGCCGCATAGCAGCCCATAAAGCCGATGTTATAGCGCAGGGTGCCGGGGGCCAGGCCCAGCTCGCGCACGATCTGATAATCGGGCCCCGGGGCATAAAATCCGGTGCAGGACACCGTGATCACATGGCTGATATCGGCGGCGGTCAGCCCGGAAACGGCGCCGAGTGCGCGCCGCGCGGCGGCCAGTGTAAGCTCGCGGGCCCGCTCGATATACAGCTCATTACGTTCCCGGGTACCGGGGGAGCCGAGCAGCCCCGTGTCCCGATCATAAAAGGCGCCCGTGCCCGCGGGGCCCTCGGTATTAAAGTCATCCACCACGCTGTGCCGGGTGTGGATGCCCGAGGCGTCAAATGCGGAGCCCACGAGGCGCTGCCCGAGCCGGGTGAGCCCGGGCTGGGCGGCAAAAACGTCGCGCGTTATGTCCTGAATCAGAATATTCGGAGGTACTTCGGTCTCAATCGCTCGAATGATAACGCTCATGATTCAACATAACCGGCGGGGCCGGGAATAACAATGATCGAGGTGCGTTCCCGATAGAGTGACCGATGGGCAAAATATCATCTCGCAACCGCCCACCACGTACCGAAGGACACGCACCATGAGCACTCTCCTCCCGACCGAGGCAGCGGGGATCGGCGGCGATCGCATCGCCCTCATCGCCATGCACTCCAGCCCCCTGGAACCCGTGGGCTCGGGAGAGGCCGGCGGCATGACCATCTATCTGCTGGGCCTCGCCCACCAGCTGGCGCTCGCCGGAAATACCGTGGACCTCTTCACCCGGCGCACCGATCCCGATCTTCCCGCCGAGACCGAATTGGAACCGGGCGTGCGCGTATTCCTGCTTGATGACGGCGACCCCCGCTATCACGATAAGCCCGAGATTCCCGCGCTCGCCGCGGCCTTCACGGAGGAACTGATCCGCCGCGAACCCTATGACATCGTGCACTCGCACTACTGGCTCTCCGGCCTGGCCGGGCTGCCCGCCGCGCGCGCCTGGGGCGTCCCGCACGTACAGACCTTCCATACCGTGGCCGCACTCACCGCGACCCTGCGCCCGCCGGGGGCGGGCCCGCAGGCGCCCGAGCGCTTTGCCGGGGAGGAGCGAATCGCCCTGGAAAGCGACCTGGTGATCGCCCTGAGCCGCGCCGAGGCCGAAAAAATCGCCGGCGATAGGGTACGCGTGGTCAGCCCCGGGGTGGACCGCGAACTCTTCCGTCCCGGCACCAACGCCGGCTATCTGTTTATGGCCGCGCGGCTGCGTACAGTGAAGGGCATCGACCTCGCGATCTGCGCGCTCGCCGAGATCCCGGAGCGGGAGCGGCCCGAGCTTGTGGTGGCCGGCGGCGGAACCCCCGAGCATCGCGAGCGCCTGGAATCCCTGGCCGCCGCCAAAAACGTCACGCTTCGCCTGCTGGGCAGCCTGGACCGCGAGCGCCTCGCCGAGGCCATGCGTGCCGCGGCCATCGTGCTGATCCCGTCCTATTCGGAAACCTTTGGGCTGGTGGCCACCGAGGCCGCGGCCAGCGGCGTGCCCACGATCGCCTCGCGCGCGGGCGGGCTCGTGGATGCCGTGAGCGAGAACGAGAGTGGCCTGCTGGTGACCGGGCGCGATCCGGTGGACTGGGCGGCGGCAATCCAATCGCTGCTGCGCGATCCCGCGCGGCGCGATGCCCTGGGCATCTCGGCCCGCGAGTATTCGGCCCGGGTCGAGGAGCGCGACGGGGTGGATCGCATCCGGGCGCTGTATAACTCCCTCCTGGACGGCACCGGGCTGCCCCCGCGGCCCTAGCCCGCGCCGCGCGGTTCTGCCCAGGGCGAAAATCCGACGGCGGGTGCTCCGCCCTCGGCATAATCGTGGATAACGCGCAGGGGCCACGCGTAATCTGGCGCCATAACCCTCATAAAGGAGAAAATTATGGCTATCTATGATGTTTCGGACCGCTCCGCAATCGTGACCGGCGGCGGCTCCGGTATCGGCCGGGCCGTGGCGCTGGAACTCGCGCGCAGCGGTGCGGCCGTGCTGGTTGCCGACCTGAACGCCGAGCACACCGAGGCGGTTGTCGCGGAGATTCGCGCCGCCGGTGGTACCGCCGAGGGCCTGATCGGCGATGTCACCGATCCCGCCTGGGGCGAGAGCGCCGTGGCCGCCGCCGAGAAGCTCGCGCCGCTGCGCATCGCCGTGAATAACGCCGGTATCGCCGGCGCCTCGGCCCCCGTGGCCGAGTATCCCGTGGACGCCTGGCGCAAGGTCATCGAGATCAACCTCAACGCCGTGTTTTATGGCATGCGCGCGCAGATCCCCGCGATGATCAAAAACGGCGGCGGTTCGATCGTGAACATGGCCTCGATCCTCGGCGGCGTGGGCTTTGATAACTCCTCCGCCTATTCCGCGGCCAAGCACGGCGTGGTGGGCCTGACCAAGACCGCCGCGCTGGAAAACGCCCTGACCGGTGTGCGCGTAAACGCCGTGGGCCCGGGCTTTATTAAGACCCCGCTGCTCGGTGCAAATATGCCCGCCGCGCAGCAGGAGTTCCTGGCCAACCGCCACGCGATGAAGCGCCTGGGCCTGCCCGAGGAGGTCTCGCCGCTGGTGGCCTTCCTCGCCAGCGATGCCGCGTCGTTTATCACCGGCAGCTATCACCTGGTTGATGGCGGCTACTCGGCACAGTAGGTCCCGCGGCGCGGGGAGTGTGGGGAACGGCAATTTCTGGTTCGATAGACCAATGAGTGTTTTCCCCGCCTCCCTGCGCCGTATTCTTTTTCTCCACGCCCACCCCGATGACGAGACCCTGGCCACGGGTGCGGCTATCGCCACGCTCGCGGGGCGTGGCGTGGAGGTGGCCGTACTCACCGCCACCCGCGGGGAGCGCGGCGAGGTGGTCCCGGGCCCGCTCTCGGTGCTGCTGGACCGCGGCGAGCTGCCGCGCGAACGCGAGCGCGAACTGGCGCGCGCCCTCGCCGCGCTCGGCGTGAGCGAACACCGCTATCTGGGGGCCACCCCGGGGGAGTTTTCCGATTCCGGAATGCAGTGGGGCGCCGATGGCCGCGCCGAGCCGCCCGCTGATGCGCCCGGGAATGCGCTGAGCACCGTGCCGCTGGAGGCCGTGGTCGCGCGGGTACTCGGCATCGTGGACGAGCTACGCCCCGAGCTGATCGTGAGCTATGACGCGGGCGGCGGATATGGCCATCCCGATCACGTGCGCTGCTGGGAGGCGGCGGGCGCGGCGGGTGCGCTCCGGGACCTCCCCGTGGTCGCGATCGTCACGGAGGATCCGCAGCCCGGGGATACCGTGATCGCGGTGGCGCCCGTGGCCGGGCAGATGCGCGCGGCGCTGAATGCCCATCGCACGCAGCTCACGCTGAGCGGGGACGTGATCACCCACTCGGGTGGCCAGGAGCAGGAGTTTCCGGTGGAGGAACGCTACCGCGCGTCCGGGGCCGGCGTATCGGGCGAGGGCCGGGGAAGAAGCACGGGCGCGAGCGCGTAATAGAGCGCGATCGAGAGGAGTGCGGCCGGCACGGCCCCCGCGAGCCGCTCAAAAAATAATATTCGGAGCGCGGCGCCAAGCGCGATCGCGCAGGCCACGGTCCACAGCGCGCGGCTCATGCGTGAGGGGGCGCGCCGCGGCGGGCCCCACGCCTGGACCGGGGCGAGCACCAGATAGAGATTGGCGCAGACCCAGAACAGGGTGAGATACGCGGCGTCGCCGAACCCGCCGTGCGCCGCGCCGATCCCGGGAAATAGCCGGATCAGGCCTACCCCCAGCAGCACGGGGATCGCGGCCGCGGTGAGGGTCCCGGCCCATCCCGGCAGCGCGCCCGGGCCCGTTCCCCGGATCATTGCCGGGGCCGATCCGGTGGGCTGGTGCTCGCGGTTGCTGTGGCCGTCATGGAGTCTGCCCGGGGTCGCGTGCCAGGCTCGGCCGCGCGGATCGGGCCGAGCATATCCAGTTTTCCCGGGCGGCACGGAGAAAAACTAGCTCACGGCCGTTGTGTCCGGGCCCCGCCGAGCCGGCCCCGGCCCCGGGGAGGCCCCGCGTGGCGCCGATCCGCGCCCCCGCCCGCGCGGAGGGGGCTCGGATCGGCCGCCGCCGCCCGGGACCCTCCCGGACAGCCCGCGGGCTAGGCGGGGCGGGCGGCGTTAATCCGCCGCCATCTTCCGTCCAGGAGCGGGATCAGCGCGATCAGGGTATATACCAGCGCGATCACCAGGAAACACGCCCGCAGCCCCCACGTCTCCGCCCCCACCCCGGCGAGCATCGCCCCGAGCGGCATTCCCGCCCAGGACCCCGCGAGCATCAGGCTCTGCGCGCGCGCCCGCATTGCCGGGGGTGCCAGCTCCAGGCGCGCGGTTCCGGCTATCGGGTTAAGCACCCCCGCCGAGAGCCCGGTGAGTGCCGCCGCGGCAAAAATCATCGGGAGCGGCGCGCCCAGGCCCAGCGCCAGCGAGAGGGGGAGGCCCGCGATCAGCAGCGCCAGAAAAAATACCACCCGTCGCGGGAGACGCTGCCCCCAGGCCCCATAGGCGAGCGCACCGGCCAGGGCCCCCGCGCCGAGCGCGGCAATCAGCGCGCCGAGCACGGCCGCCCCGCCCAGGTCGCGCTCGGCGGCCAGCGGAAGCAGCACCGAGAAGCGCGCGGCATCCAGCACGTTGATCAGCAGGAAGATCAGGACCAGTCCGCGCAGTACCGGCTCCCCGGAGACAAAGATAAAACCCGCGCGCAGATCGGCCCAATAGCCCGCCGGATCCTCGGCCCCGCCGCGCCCGGCGGGTTCCGGATCGCGGCCCACTCCGCGCAGCACGATCACGACCGCAAGCGCAAATAGTCCGGCGGTGGCCCCGGCTGCCCCGCCCGGCCCCCAGAGTGCAATCAGGATTCCGCCGAGCGGGGCCCCGAGCATCAGTGCCGCGCGCTCGACCCCCGTGGCAAAGGCCACAACCCGCGCGAGCGGCTGGCCCGCCGCGGCCGCGAGATCCGGCAGCAAGACGTTCTTGGCGGTATTGCCGGGGGTATCCAGGAGGCCACCGAGAAAAAGCAGCGCCAGCAGCGCGGGAAACGCCAGGGTGCCGGTGGTGGCGAGCACGCAGATCGTGAGCATCGTGGCGCCGCTCGCGGCATCGGCGATCATGCTGGAGCGCCGATAGCCGATCCGATCCACAAGCACCGCGCCCAGCGGACCCCCCAGCACCACCGGGACCGTGGCCACCGTGCTCGCGATGCCCATCTCGATCCCGGAGCCGCCCAGGCTCAGGACCAGGAACGGGGTGGCCAGCACGGAGATGGCATTGCCCACCTGAGAGGCACCACAGGCGAGAAGCAGGGCGGCCAGGCGGCTGCGACCCCCGGGTATGGCCGCGGCCGGGAGGCCACTCATGCCGGGTTCGCGGGTGGGAGCACCTCGGGTGCGGGGAAAACAGCGTACTGGGCCGCGATGATCACGCTGCCCTCCGGGTTCGCGGCCCGGGCCGGGTCCTGCGGGCGATAGCTCTCGATCACCGCGGCGATCTCCGCGCCCAGCTCGCGCGCCTCGGCGGGGGTCAGCCGCAGCTGGCGATCGCCGAGGGTGGCGGCCCCGGCCCACTCGGGTGCCCAGCGCTCCTGCTGGTCCAGCCAGAGCCGCGCGCGCTCGGCGTGCGCGGTCACCACGGCGTGGGCAAATTGGGTGCCCGCCTCGCGCCCCGCGTCATCGCCGGGGGCGGGCGGGGCGGTGGAGGTCAGTGCCGAGGCGGCGACCCACCAGCGGTCGCGCGCGTGCACGGTGACCTCGGTTAGTGCGCCGGGATCGGCGGGGAGGATCATGCCCACCTCGGCGAGCCGGCGCAGGTGATAGCTGGTGAGTGCCGAGGACTCCCCGCAGGCAGCGGCGAGCCGGGTTGCGGTGGAGGGCCCCAGCGTGCGCAGCAGGCCCAGCAGCCGCAATCGCAGCGGGTGAGCGAGGGCGCGCAGCGTGCGGGCATCGCCGATGCCGGGGCTAGGGGGCTTATTCATGCGCCCACCCTAGCAACGCAAACACTGCTTTGCAAACAACTCTTTGCAAGGTGGATAAAAACCCGCCCGCCGTTCCGGGGGAGCGGCGGGCGGGTGCCTAGCGGCGGCTAGGGCTTACCGAGGGGGATCACCAGCGGCGAACCGGTGACCGGGTCCTCGATGATCTTGCACGGCAGCGAGAAGACCTCCTCCACCAGATCCTCGGTGATGACCTCGGCGGGCGGGCCGCTGGCCATGATCTTGCCGTCCTTCATCGCGATCACATGGGTGGCATAGCGAGCCGCATGATTCAGATCGTGCAGCACCGCCACAAGCGTCTGGCCATTGCTGCGGTTCAGCTCGCGGAAGAGCTCCAGCACGTCGATCTGATGCGCGATATCCAGATAGGTGGTGGGCTCATCCAGCAGGACCGCGCCGGTCTCCTGGGCGAGGACCATCGCCACCCAGACGCGCTGGCGCTGGCCGCCCGAGAGTTCCTCGACGAGGCGGCCCGAGAGCTCGGTGGTTTTGGTGGCGGCCAGGGCGGCCACCACGGCCGCCTCATCGGTGGCCGACCAGCGATCAAAAACACCCTGGTGCGGATAACGGCCGCGGGCCACCAGATCGGCCACCCGGATTCCATCCGGCGCAATCGAGGTCTGCGGCAGCAGCCCCAGGCGGCGCGCGAGCTCCTTGGTGCCGAGCTTGGAGATATCCCCGCCGTCCAGCAGGACGTGGCCGGTGCTGGGCTTCAGCAGGCGTGCCAGCGCGCGCAGCAGCGTGGACTTGCCACACGCATTGGGTCCCACGATCACGGTAAAGGAACCCTCGGGGATATGTACCGAGAGGTCCTCGCTGATCAGGCGCTTATCGTAGCCGATGCTCACCGACTCGGTCTGCAGCTTCGCCGTGCCCGCGGGCGCGGGGGAGGCGGTGCGGGTCTGTTCTGTGTTCAGCGTCATTTATTCTTATACTCCCGAAGTAGCAGCCAGATCAGGTATACGCCACCGATCGACACGGTAACAAGGCCCACCGGGACGCCGATTTGCTGGGCAAATATATCGGCGCCGGTGAGAAGAAGTGCGCCCACGGCCGCCGACGGCAGCAATTCTACCCCGGAGGACCGGGTCAGTCGCCGGGCAATCTGCGGGGCGGCGAGGGCGATAAAGGAGATGGGGCCGGCCGCGGCCGTGACCATCGCGGTCAGGGCCACCCCCACCAGCGTGGCCGTGAGCCGGGTGCGCTCGACCCGGCTGCCCAGTGCCTGGGCCGCGTCGTCTCCCAGTTCCAGCTGTCCCACGCCGCCACCCAGGCCAAAGGCCAGCGGGGCGAGCACCAGGAAGGCGATAAACATGGGCCAGAACTGGGTGAAGCCCAGGGCGTTCAGCGAGCCGGCGCCCCAGGAGGCCACCACCATCGCCTCCTTGACGTCCACGATCAGCATCAGATAGGAGTTCACCGAGCCGAGCAGTGCGCCGATCCCGATGCCGATGATGATCAGGCGGAAGCCCTGCACCCCGCCGCGATAGGCGAGCAGATAAACCACGAGGGCCGTGACTGCGCCGCCGATCAGCGAGCCCGCGGCGATTGCCGTATAGGAGCCCGAGCCGATCACCAGCATGACCACAAGTGCCCCGCTATAGGAGCCCGCGGAGAACCCGATCACATCGGGGCTTCCCAGCGGGTTGCGGGTCAGGGACTGGAACATCGCGCCACTCATGGCCAGCGCGGCGCCGCAGACCACCGCAAAGAGTAGCCGCGGCAGTCGCCACTCGACCACAAGCATGTTGATCTTGGCGCTCTCGGCGTTACCCAGCAGCGCACCCAGTACCTGTCCCGGGGTGAGCTGATAGCTGCCCAGGCCCAGGCCAATCACGCCGATAATAAACGTCAGGGCGAGCAGGATCAGGACCACCACGAGGCTGCGCCGATCCATGCGCCAGGAGAGCCTGAGCCGTTCGGGTCGCAGCGCGATCGTGGGGCGGCCAAAATCTAGTTTTTCGCTCATAGTCCACTCGCCGTCTTTCGGCGGGCCAGTGCGATCAGCACCGGCGCACCCACGAGGGCGGTCACCAGGCCGACCCGCAGTTCGCCCGTGGGCAGCAGGACGCGGCCCAGGATATCGGATATCAGCAGGAGCAGCGCGGCCACCACCATGGAATAGGGGATCACCCAGCGCTGATCGGGGCCGGTGAACCAGCGCACCGCATGCGGCACCATTAGGCCCACAAACGCGATCGGACCCGCGATGGCGGTGGCCGCACCGGCCAGCAGCGTGACCGAGATGATCACCAGCACCCGGGTGGAGCCGATCTTCACGCCGAGCGAGCGGCCGAGGTCGTCTCCCAGCGCGAGCGCATTCAGCGGGCGGGCCACCGCGAGGGCGATGATCAGGCCCACCACGATAAACGGTGCGATCTGCGCCACGACCTCCATCGAGCGGCCGCTGAGCGAGCCCACGCCCCAGAAGCGCATACCGTCAAAGAGCTGGGGGTTTTTGAGGGCGATGGCCGAACCCACGCCGCCGAGCACGGCGCTCAGCGCCACGCCCGCGAGCGTGAGCTTCGCGGGGGTGGCCTTATCGGGGCCCGTGGAGCCGATGATATAAACGATCACGGTCACGGCGGCCGCGCCGATCATCGCAAACCAGACATACTGCGAGGCGCTGCTCAGGCCAAAAAACCCGATTGCGAGGGTCACGGCAAAGCCGGCGCCGGCGTTGACCCCGAGGATTCCGGGATCGGCCAGGGGGTTGCGGGTGAAGGCCTGGATGAGTGCGCCACAAACGCCCAGCGCGGGGCCCACGATCAGGCCCACCACCGTGCGCGGGACCCGCAGCTCCCAGACGATGATGTGCTCGGTGGAGCCATCAAACGCGAAGATCGCGTTCATAATCGTGCCGGGGGACATATCCCGGGCCCCGATGAAGACGCTCAGCAGGCTGACCACCGCGAGCAGGGCCAGCGCGAGGATAAACCCGGCGCTGCGCAGCCATACGGAGCGGGCCAGTCCCGCCGCGGGGGTGGAGGTTGCGGCGGTCATGCGGGCCTCAGCGCTCCCGGAATGGGGGAGAGCGGCGGGGGGAGGGGGGCTAAACGGGACATCGGGCCGGAGGGGGTTCTTTCTCGAGAACGAAGGGGGAGTGACGGTTGCCCCCGCGTCGGTGCGAGGTAAGGCTAACCATAATTTAGCGCGGATCGGGGGATCACGTTCCGACTTTTTGTCGGGACGTGATCCCCGGGTGGGGGTGTCCTAGCGGTTGATCATGTCCGCGAGCGCGGGCACAAACGTGTCCAGCGACCACGGGATCGACAGCGCCGAGGGGGCGGAGGTGGCCATAACCAGCGACTTATCGCTCAGGAAGAGGGCGTGGTTCTCGGCCACCGGACGCCAGCGCGCCATGAGTGCATTGCCGAGGGTGGCCTGCTCCTCGGCGGTCTCGGAGCCCCAGAAAATGAAGAGATCGGCATCAAGGCGGTCCAGGTCCTCGAGGCTCACGGCCTGGGAGAAGCCGCCATCGGGGGTGGTATTCTCGGCCACGCCGGGGGCCAGGGTCAGCCCCAGCTGCTCCACGATCTGGATGCGCGGATCGCTCGGGGCGTAGACGCCCAGATCGGAGTCTCCCTCGCTCAGCGAGGTGCCATAAACAAATGTCTTGCCCGCAAACTCGGGGTGGGCCGAACCCTGGATCTCCATCTGGGTATTGGTGGTGGAGACCAGGGCCTCGGCGGTGGACGTGCGGCCCAGGGCCTGGCCCACCGTGAGGGTCAGCCGATCCCACTCGCTGGCCCACGCGGTCTTATCAAAGGCCACGGTGGGGGCGATGGTGCTCAGGCGCTCATAATCGGTCTCGGTCAGCCCCGAGTGCGGCGCGAGGATCACATCGGGGTCCAGGGCGAGCATCTGCTCAAAATCGATCTCGCCATTGGAGCCGTTATTCAGCTTCTCGGGCAGCGTGCCGCCGAGCTCCTCCACGCGGTCGGCAAACCAGGGCAGATAGCCGTCCTCATCGCCGCCCCAGATATATTCGGGGACCCCCACGGGGGTGACCCCGAGTGCGGCCACGGCGTCCTGGGCGCTCCAGCCGATCGTGACCACGCGCTTGGGTTCCTCGGTGATCGTGGTCTCGCCATAGACGTGCTTAATCGTGGTGGGGAACGCGCCCTCATCGGCCTGGCCGATCACGCCCGTGGCCTGGGAGCCAAGCGGCTCCTCCTTCTCGGGGCTTCCGGCGCAACCGGTGACGATGAGGGTGGCGGCGGCGACGGTGGCGAGGGTGCTCGCGAGGCGGCGGCGGCGCGAGCGGGTGGGGGAGTGCAGGGGCATGTGGTGCGGGTGCTTTCTCTCGGTGGCCGGATGCGGCCGCTCGTGCTTAGGTAAGGCTTACCTGGTTAAGTCTAGGTTGTTCTACCGTGTTTCACGAATTATCGGGGAAAGTTTTCGTGAATGAGGCTACCCGCGGTCGCATGATTCGCCGCGCGGATGGCCGGATTTGCCGTGTTTTCCGGCGCATAACGCCCGCCCGATCCGGGGATCGGGCGGGCGGGCGGCTAGCGGGAGACGGTCTCCGAAAGCATCGGCACAAACTTATCCAGCGACCACGGGATCGAGAGCACCGTGGGGGCCGAGGTGGCCCAGACCAGATCGCTATCGGTGAAGATCAGCGCGTGGTTATTCTCCACGGGCGACCACTGCTGCATCATCGGGTTCTCAAGCGTGAGGGTCTTGCCCTCGTCATCGCCCCAGGCGATCAGGACGTCGGTCTCGAGCTGGTCGAGGTTTTCGAGGCTATAGTTCCAGGCGGCCTTCTCGCCCTGCTCGTCCATGCGCTTAATCTCGGGGGCGCTGACCATGCCCAGCTGCTCCACGATCTGCACGCGCGGATCGCTGCCCCCGTAGAGGCCCATGGTGCTTTCGCCCTCGGAGAGGGTCAGGCTATAAACAAAGGTTTTTCCGGCAAACTCGGGGTGTGCGGCCGCCTGCGCGGCGATGCTGGCATCGGTATCGGTGATCAGCTTCTCGGCGCGATCGCTGCGGCCCAGGGCGGTGCCCACCGTGCGGGTGAGCTCCTTCCAATCGGAGGTCCAGGCGGTCTCGGGGAAGGCCACCGTATCGGCGATCTTGCTCAGGCGCTCATAGTCCTTCTCTGTGATGCCCGAATACGGGGCGAGGATCAGGTCGGGGTTGAGCTCCAGGAGCTTTTCGAAGTCGATCTCGGAGGAGTCGAGGGTCACGGGCTGTTCGCCGCCAAGCTCGGTGATTTTCTCCTCAAACCAGGGCAGATAGCCTTCCTTATCGTCGCCCCAACCAAATTTGGGGATCGCCACGGGAACCACGCCCAGCGCGGCCACCACATCGTGGGTGGACCAGCCGATCGTGACGATGCGCTGCGGCTCCGCCTCGATGACCGTTTCGCCATAGGCGTGTTCCAGGGTGGCGGGGAAGGCCCCGCCGGCCGCGGCGGAGGATCCACCCTCGGCGGGGGCGGTGGTGGAGGAGCAGCCCGCGAGCAGGAGGGCCGAGGCGAGCGTGAGTGCCAGTGCTGTGGCAATGCGGGGGCGGAACGGGGTGCGGGTCATGGCGGGTATCGGGGTGCTTTCAGTCCGGGGGAGCGGGGGCCATAAAAGGGTAGGCTTACCTCACTTGGCCACGTCGGGGCCGAATCTCAGACTAGGAGTTTTTGGGCGCGCATGGCAGACGAGTCTTATCGCGGATCGGACAGAACCGGGGTCATTGCGGGCCGCCCGTCCCGAAAATAGCCGCCCGGGCTGTGTCCCGTGACCCGGCGGAAGGCAGCCCCAAACGCGCTCACGGTGTGATAACCGACGCGGCGACCCACCAGGCCCACGGGTTCGCCGAGCGAGAGCAGCGCGATGGCCGCGCGCACCCGCACCAGCAGCCGCCACTGGGAGAAGGTCATATTGATGTCCTCGGAAAAGGCGCGCGCGAGCGTGCGCACCGAGAGATTGAGCTCCAGCGCCCACTCGTCGAGCGAGCGGTCATCCGCGGGATTGGCGAGGATCGCCGTGCTCAGGGGCAGGATGCGCGGATCGCTGGGCCGCGGCACCGCGAGGTTGGGGATGCCCACCGCGTGGATCAGGTCGATGCCCACGCGCTGCGCACGCAGGCGCTTTTCCGGCTCCATGCCGGTGGCCGCGAGGTGCAGGAGTAGCTCGTGCAGGGCGCGGCTCACGCCGATGGTCACCGGCTCGGGCCAGGTGATCTCGCAGCCCTCCGGCGCAAAATACGTGCAGCAGTACTGGGACTGGGTGGAGGCCAATACCTCGTGGCGCTGGCCCGCGGGGATCCACAGGCCCAGCCCCGGGGGCAGCACCCAGTGGCGGTCGGCGGTATGCACGTTAATGGATCCGCGGTCGGACCAGATCAGCATGTGTTCGGCGTGGGTATGCGGTGCCCAGCGCTCCCCGGGGGTGCCCAGATGGGTATTGGTGGTGAGGAGAAAATTATCGGGGACGCGGCGCTCTGCCGCGTGTCCGGAATGCGATAGCAATTGACCTCCGAATTGGTAGAAGCAAGACCAGCCTACCCTTACCATCGAATGGTGTTACCTACCCCGAGTGCCCCTCCCCAGCCCGCCGATACGCCGTGGACGGGAAAAAGAATCCTCCGCACGGCACTGATTTCCGAGGGTCGAGGGCAAAAACTCTCCGGGGCCTCGCTCGGGTTTATCCTGCATCAGGCCACCGAGGCGCTGGTGCCCGTGGTGGTGGGGGTGGTGATCGATCGCGCGATCGGCGGATCGGATCTGCCGCAGCTGCTGCTGTGGCTCGGGATCCTCGGGCTGAACTTCCTGGTGCTCTCGCTGTCCTGGCAGTGGGCGGCACGCATGATGGTGGATGTTTATGGCTATGGTGCCCATGATCTGCGCTCGGCCTCGGTGCTGCGAGTGCTGCATCCGCGCGGGGTGCGCGGCCGCCGCGGCTCGGGTGACCTACTCTCGGTGACCGCCTCGGATACGGCCCGGGTCTCCGGGGTGTCCTGGTCGATTACCGAGCAGATCGGCACGCTCTCCGCGATTGCGGTGTCGACCGTCTCGCTGCTGATCATCTCGCTCCCGCTGGGGCTCGGCGTGATCGCCGCAACCCTCATTGTCCTGGGGGTAATGCACGTGGTCTCGCGCCCGCTGGAACGCCGCGGCTATGAGGAGCAGGCGGCCGCCGCGAGTGCCGGGGCGATGGCCGCCGATCTGATGGAGGGGCTACGTGTGCTCTCCGGGATGGGGGCCGAGGCCGAGGCCGCACGCCGCTATCGGCTGCGCAGCCGGGGTTCGGCCGCCGCCGCGGTGCGCGCGGCCCGCTCGCTCGCGGCCTATGAGGCCCTGAGCACGGCGCTCTCGGCGGTATTTCTTGCGGCTACCGCGCTGGCGGCGGGGGCGATGGCGCTCTCCGGTCAGATCACCGTGGGGCAGCTTGTGGCCGTGGTGGGGCTTGCCCAGTTCCTGCAGGGTTCACTCGCGCATGTGGGAACCTTCGGGGCGAACTGGGCGCATAAGCGCGCCTCGGTCTCCCGGGTGCGCGAGCTGCTGGCGGCGGAGTTCCACCTCGCCGAGGATGCCGCGCGGCCCGCCGCGGGGGAGCCGGAGCCGGTCTCGCGCCTGGAGTTTGGGGGAGTGGACGGGGACCTGCTGGTGGAGATTTTGCCGGGCGAGCTGGTGGGGGTGCGGGTGGCCGAGGCGCGTGATGCCCGCGCGCTCTCGGATCGCTGCGGCCTGCGCGCCGACCCCGCGGAGGGTGCCCTCCGCGTGAACGGCGTGCCCGCCGATGCGCTCGGGATCCGCGCGCTGCGGGAGCGAATCTTTGCTCCCCCGCATGCCGCATCCGTCTTCAGTGGGACGCTGCACGATAACCTCAGTGACGCGCTCCTGGATGAGCGCAGCCTACGGGCCGCGGCGCTGGATGATGTGATCGACGGGCTGGGTGGCAGCGCCCGGGGTGAGGTGGGCGAGCGTGGGTCCCGGCTCTCCGGCGGCCAGCGCCAGCGCGTGATCCTGGGCCGCGCCCTGCACCGCCCGCACCCGCTCCTGGTCCTGGATGAGCCCACCACCTCGCTGGATGCGGTCACCGAAACCACAATCGCGCGGAGGCTCCGGGAGCATCCCGCGACCCTGATCGTGATCACCACGAGCCCGGTTCTGCTGGCCGCCTGCCACCGTGTTATCGATGCTACAAGTTTTCGGATGGATGCCTCCGCATGACCTCGACGTTTTTGACTCTGCCCATCGCGGATGCCCGGGAGACTCGCGCCGCGGTGGCCCACCTGATGCGCACCCGGCGCGGTCTGCTTGGCGCCGCGCTTCTCACCCTGCTGCTGGGATCGGCCGTTTCCCTCCTTACCCCGCTGCTGCTGGGCATGCTGGTGGACGCTGTGCGCGATTCCGCCGCGACCTCGGCGCTGCTCTGGCTCGGCGGCGGCCTCCTGGCCTCCGGGGTGCTCGGCGCCCTCATCGTGATGGCCGGTTCGGTGCTCATGGCGCGCCTGGTGCACTCGGCCCTCGCCGAGCTGCGCGAGGGGGTCCTGGATGCCGCGCTGCGCATTCCCATCGGGCAGGTGGAGGCCGCGGGCAGCGGCGACCTGGTATCGCGTGTCACGGGGGATGTGGAGGCCGTGGGCGAGGCCGCGAGCGGGATCCTGCCGGGCCTGACCGCCTCGGCCTTCGCGATCGGCGTGACCATCGTG
The DNA here is from genome assembly GCF_020424085.1 of Mycetocola spongiae. Taxonomy (NCBI): domain Bacteria; kingdom Bacillati; phylum Actinomycetota; class Actinomycetes; order Micrococcales; family Microbacteriaceae; genus Mycetocola; species Mycetocola spongiae. The sequence continues at coordinate 264,005 of NZ_CP080203.1, forward strand.
GGCCTGGGTGTCCTGGATCTGCGCCTCGCGGCCGCGGCGCTGATCGCGGTGCCGCTGCAGTGGTGGGTCACCGCGCGCTTCATCCGCCGCTCCCGCCCGGTCTATCGCGAGGTGCGTGCGGCCGAGGCCGCGCGCAGCCAGCACACCCTGGAGGCCGTGACCGCGGCCGATACGATCCGAGCGCTGGGCAGCGTGGAGCATCACCGCACCCTCGTGGATGCCAGCAGCGCCCACGCGGTGGAACTGCAGCGCCGCGCGGTCGCCCTGCGCACGCGCTTTTTTGGCGGGCTCAATGCCGCCGAGTATCTGGGGTTGGCCTCGGTGCTCACGGTGGGATTTATCCTGGTATCGCTCGGGGAGGTCAGCGTGGGTGCGGCCACGGCCGCCGCGCTGTATTTCCTGCGCCTGTTTGGTCCGATCGGGCAGCTGCTCTCCAGCATCGACGAGCTCCAGCGCGCGGGGATTGGCCTGGCGCGCCTGGTGGGCGTGATGAATCTGCCGCTGCCCGCCGCGCGCCCTGAACCCGTCGCACCCGGCGCGGGCGGCGTGGAGATCACCATCTCCGGGCTGGACTATGGCTATGACGCGGGCCGCGCCGCCCTCAGTGATATTCATCTGAGCGTGGCCGCGGGCGAGAATATCGCCCTCGTCGGGGCCAGTGGCGCGGGCAAGAGCACGCTCGCCCGGCTGATCGCGGGCCTCCTGGAGGCCGACCGCGGCGCGCTGCGGCTCACCCGGGACGCCGAGCCGTTCCGGGGCCGACCCTATCTGCTCAGCCAGGAGGTGCACGCCTTTGACGGCACGCTGCGCGAGGACCTGCTGCTGGCCGGCCCCACCCGCGGCGAGGCCGAGGTCCTGGCCGCGCTCAACGCGGTGGGCGCGCAGTGGGTGCATACGCTCCCGGAGGGGTTGGCCACCCGGATCGGGGCCTCGGGCGAGGCGCTGGATCACGCCCGCCTCCAGCAGCTTGCGCTGGCCCGGCTCCTGCTGGCCGATCCGCCGCTGGTGGTGCTGGATGAGGCCACCTCGGAGGCCGGGTCCGGCGGCGCGCTGGAACGCGCGGCCGAGACCGTGCTTGCGGGTCGCACCTCGGTGGTGGTGGCCCATCGCCTCTCCCAGGCGCGCGCGGCCGACCGAATCGCGATGATGGACGCGGGGCGGATCGTGGAGCTGGGGAGCCACGAGGAACTGCTGGCCGCGGGCGGGCTCTATGCCAACCTCTGGGCGGCCTGGGCGCGCGAGCGCGGCTAGCTGCGACCTCCGCCGCCGGGGTGACCCGGCCGGCCTAGGCGGTCTGGGTGTGCGGCAGCGCGACCGGGGCCCCGCCGAGTGCGTGCGGGAATGTGCGCACCTCGATATCCTCCTCGACCTCCAGGCCAAAGAGCACCTCCAGCGCCTCCAAATAGCGGTCGTGCTCACCATTGCGGGCGAGGTCGCGCGCCCGCACCGTGGGCTTATGCAGGAGGCGGCCCATCATATGGCGCAGCGCCTTCTCGGCCACGCCCTCGGCATCGCGCCCGGCCACGCGCGCGATCTCCTCGTCCAGGATGCGCTGCGCATAACCGCGCAGGGCCACCACCGCGGGGTCTAGCGCCTGCTCATCCGTGACGGAAACAAATTTTTTGGCCGCGCGATTCACGATCACATGGGCCCGATCGGTGGCCTCAACCTCCTCCAGCGGGGCGTGAATGCGGATGGTCTCCAGGTCCAGCAGGTCCACGCCGCTCACCCCGGAGACATCGGGATTCACGTTGCGCGGCAGGCCCAGGTCGATCACCAGCTGGCCGGCGGCGTGATCCACCGGACAGCCGGGCGTGCCATCGCGGTCAAAGGCTGGAAGCGTGGGTTCGGCGCGCCGGCCGGCGCGCAGAATCTCGGCATCCAATACGTATTCGGATGCGGTGGTGCACGTCACGATGATGGTCGCGGCGGCCGCCTCGGCGGCATAATCGGCGGCGGCCACCCAGGGGATATCGTGGCCCTCGGCAAAGCGGCGGGCGCGGCCCGAGGGGGAATACACGGCAATATTGGTGACGCCGCGATCGCGCAGTGCGGCCAGGCTTGCACCCGCATAGGCACCCGTGCCCACGAGCAGGACCCGGGTCCCGGACCAATCGGCGATGCGCCCCTCGGAGAGGTCGAGGGCGAGGCGCACTATCGAGCGCCCGGCGCGCCCCAGCGGGGTCTTATTTTTGACGCCGCGCGAGGTCTGCGATGCGCGCTGAAAGAGGCGTTCCAGGTGGCTCGTGGTGGTGCCCTCGGCGCGCGCGGTTTCCAGCGAGCGGCGCACCTGACCGGCGATTTCCCCCTCGCCCACCACCACCGATTCCAGGCCCGCGGACACGGCAAAGAGGTGGCGCGCGGCATCCTCGCCCACGTGCAGCGACCAGACCTCGCGCAGCTCCTCGGCGGCGATCCCGGTGGCCTCGCTCGCGGCGGCGGTCACGGCGGCGCGGCCCAGGGGCGGCGCGCCGGCGAGATCCAATTCCAGATAGGCCTCGAAGCGGTTGCAGGTGGCGATGACCACGGCCCCGGAGACGGCCTCATCAAAGGCGGTGATGGATCGACCGAGGCTCTCGGCGCCGGTGGACAGGCGCTCGAGAAGGTCGAAGGAGGCGTTCTTATGGCTCGCGGTCAGACAGATCAACACAGCACCATGATACCCACAGATTTTTGGTGTCTGACCAGCATATAGTTCCCGACAAGGTGTCGGTGAGGGCTCGACAATCTGTCGGCTACATCGGCCGAAGTATTTGAGAGTATAGAGACATGCACGTCACCTCGAATCATCCCCTGGAAGCCGGTCTTACGCATGACTCCCGGCTGATCACCGCCTACCGCGGCACCCGTCCCGATGTCACCCCGGTCTGGTTTATGCGCCAGGCCGGACGCTCGCTGCCGGAATATCGCGCCCTGCGTGTCGGAACCCAGATGCTTGATGCGTGCCTCACCCCGGAGTTGGCCAGCGAGATCACGCTGCAGCCCGTGCGCCGCCACGGCGTGGACGCCGGAATCTTCTTCAGCGATATCGTGGTGCCGCTCAAGCAGGTGGGTGTGGACGTGGAGATCGTCCCGGGGCGCGGCCCCGTCCTGGGCAAGGCCGTGCGCACCCCCGCGGATGTGGCCGAGCTCATCGCCCACGATCCCGCGCAGCTGGAGGATACCCTCGCCCCGATCGTCGAGGCCGTGGGTCTGACCGTGGCCGAACTGGGCTCCACCCCGCTGATCGGTTTTGCCGGGGCACCGTTTACGCTCGCCGCCTATCTGGTGGAGGGTGGCCCCTCCAAGGACCACATCCACGCGCGCACCATGATGCATGCCGAGCCCGAGGCCTGGGCCGCGCTCATGCGCTGGACCGCCCAGGTCACCGGAATCTTCCTGCGCACCCAGATCCTCGCCGGCGCCTCCGCCGCGCAGCTCTTTGACTCCTGGGCCGGCTCGCTCTCGCGCGCCGATTATGAGGCACACGTGGCCCCGGCCAGCCGCCTCGCCCTCGAATACGTGCACGATATCCGCTATACCGTGGCCACCCCGGAGGGGCGCGAGACCCGCGACCTCTCGGTGGTGCACTTCGGCGTGGGCACGGGGGAGATCCTGAAGCCCATGCACGAGGTGGGCGCCGATGTGGTGGGCGTGGACTACCGGATTCCGCTGGACGAGGCCTCGCGCCGGCTCGGCGGCACCGTCCCGGTGCAGGGAAATATCGATCCCGCGCTGCTCGCCGCCCCGTGGGAGGTCCTGGAACAGCATGTCCGCGAGATTCACGCGCGCGGCCTCTCGGCCCCGTCCCACGTGATGAACCTCGGCCACGGCGTGCCTCCCGAGACCGATCCCGCCGTGCTCACCCGCATCGTTGAGCTGGTGCATTCCCTGTGATCCGGCAGCGCCATGTGGTGATCATCGGCGGGGGTATCTCCGGGCTGGTGGCCGCGCTGGACTGCGCGCGCGTGGGCATCCGCGTGAGCGTGATCGAGGCGGGCGAAAGCCTCGGCGGCAGCGTCTCGCGCAGCGAGGTGGCCGGCCTCGCCATCGATACCGGTGCCGAAAGCTATGCCACGCGCGGCGGCAGCGTCCGCACGCTCGTGGAGGGCCTGGGCCTGGGGGAGTCCATCGTGACCCCCGAACCCGCGGGCGCCTGGCTGCGCCGCGGCGACGGCCAATCCTTTCCGATGCCCAGCACGGGCATCCTCGGCATCCCCTCCAATCCGCTGGCCGCGGATGTGCGCGCGATCATCGGCTGGAGCGGGGCGATCCGCGCCTATGCCGACCGGATAAAGCCCGTACTCACCGTGGGCCGCGAAAAAAACCTCGGCGCGCTGGTGGAATCCCGCATGGGCGAGCGGGTGCTTAACGAGCTGGTGGCCCCGGTCACCCGCGGCGTGTACTCCTCCGATCCGGAAAACCTCGACGTGGACCTCGCCGCCCCCGGCCTGAACGCCGCGCTGACCACCACGGGCTCCCTGTCCGGCGCCGTGGGCAGCCTGCGCGGATCGGCCAAGCCCGGATCCCGCGTGGAATCGCTGCGCGGCGGCATGTATACCCTGGTGCTCGCGCTTGAGGCGGAGATTCGCCGCCTCGGCGGCAGCATCCTCACCGGCGTGGCCGTGACCGAATTGGTCGCGATCGTGGACGGCGAGGCCGAGCGCGTTAATCCGCTGGATCCCGAGGCCGAGGCCGTGCCCGCGCCCGAGATCCCCGCGGATGAGTTCCCGGCGGATCCCGAGGCCCCCGCACCCCTCTGGCGGGTATTCCTCGCGGCCGATGCCGCGTTGGATGCCGATCATGTGATCATCGCCACCACCGAGCGCACCGCGCTGGGGCTCGCGGGCGCGCATACCGAGCTGGGCGAGGCCCCGGCCGCGGCCGAGCCCGAGGAGCTGGAAATCCTCAGCCTCGTGCTGGATGCCCCGGCCCTGGACGCGCATCCGCGCGGCAGCGGAGTCCTCGTGGCCGATGGCCCGGGCTCGGGCGTGAGTGCAAAGGCCCTCACCCACTCCACCGCCAAATGGGCGTGGCTCTCCGAGGAGTGCACGCGCCTCCACGGCGGACGCCACGTGGTGCGGCTGTCCTATGGCCGCAGCGGGGCGCGCGGCGCGAGCGTGGGCCTGGACGATACCGCCGCACGTAATCTGGCGCTGCGCGATGCGTCCGCGATCCTGGGGGTCGAGCTGGCCCCCAATACGGTGGCCGGGTTTACCCGCGATCGCCACCACAGCACACTTCCGGGCGCTGCGCTCGGCCAGCGCGAGCGATCCTCGCGCCTGCGCCGGGTCATCACCGGTATCCCCGGCCTCGACGTGACGGGTGCCTGGCTTTCGGGCACCGGGCTCGCCTCGGTCGTCCCCGACGCTCTTGCGGCCGCAGGCCGCGTGCGTCACCTGGTTGCACAGTCCTATCTCGCCTCCGGCGAGCTGTCCTAAGGAGCTTATGTTGTCTGCTGCGAATTCACCGGTCAATACCGAGGAGAACCCCTTCGGCTATACCCTGTGGACCGTTTTCCGTCGAAACCCGGAGTTTCAGGGTGAGCTCCCCGATGACCTCGTCACCGAGCTGGACGCCGTGGTGGATCGGGTGAGTGCCGAGGGCGTGACCGTGCGCGGATTCTACGATGTATCCGGGCTTAAGGCCGATTCCGATCTGATGATCTGGATCCACGGCGATACCGCCGAGGGGCTTCAGGCCGCCGCGCGCATGCTGCGCCGCACCGCCCTGCTGCGCCACCTGCTGCCCACCTGGAATGCGATGGGTGTGCACCGCGAGGCCGAGTTTAATAAGCGTCACGTCCCCGGATTCCTGCTTGGCAAGGAGCCCAAGGACTGGCTCACGGTGTATCCGTTTGTGCGCAGCTATGAGTGGTATCTGCTGCCCGATGCCGAGCGCGGCAAGATGCTCGCCGATCACGGCCGCATGGGGGCGGGCTTTAAGGGAGCGATCGCCAATACGGTGTCCTCCTTTGCGCTCGGCGATTATGAGTGGATCCTGCCGATCGAGTCCGATGAGCTCACCGAGCTGGTGGACATGATGCGCGATCTGCGCGCCACGGAGGCCCGCCGCCACGTGCGCGAGGAGGTCCCCTTTTATACCGGCCGCCGCATCGGCACCGCCGAGATCCCCGAGGTGCTGCGATGAGCACCCCCAATACCCTGAGCGACGGAAATGAGGCCCGCGTGAGCGCCCCCGATAACACCAACCTTCTGGAGCAGCCCACGGGTGGCTGCGGCGGAAACTGCGCCTGCGGCACGGCCGATCCGGCCGCCGAGAGCGCCGTGGCCGAGGCCGCGCGCGAGGCCCTGGTGCCCGGCGGCACCGATGCCGTGCAGACCGGCGAACCCTATATCGAGACCGCCGTGGACTATGACGCGATCCTCCTCGCCGGCTTCGGCGGGCCCGAGGGCCAGGACGATGTGATCCCGTTCCTGCGCAATGTCACCCGCGGCCGCGGCATCCCCGAGGAGCGCCTCGAGGAGGTCGCCGTGCACTACCGCCACCACGGCGGGGTGAGCCCGATTAACGATCAGAACCGCGAGCTCAAGGCAGCGCTGGAGGCCGAGCTGGCCGCGCGCGGAATCGATCTGCCCGTGCTGTGGGGAAACCGCAACTGGGACCCCTATATCCGCGATGCCCTCGGCGAGGCCAAGGAGCGCGGATTCACCAAGCTCATTGCGATCGCCACGAGCGCCTATTCCTCGTTCTCCAGCTGCCGCCAGTATCGCGAGGACTTCGCGATCGCACTGGATGAGACCGGCCTCTACGGCGAGATTCAGATCGATAAGGTGCGCCAGTTTTTTGACCACCCGGGTTTTGTGACCCCGTTTATCGAGGGTGTTGGTGATGCCCTGGCCAAGATCGTGGCCGAGGTGCGCGATGTGGACCTCGCCGCGGACGTGGAGATTCTTTTTGCCACCCACTCGATCCCGTCCACGGATGCCGTGCGTTCGGGGCCGGCAGAGCGCGGCTTCGGCGAGGGGGGCGCCTATGCCGCCCAGCACCTCGCGGTGGCCGAGGTGATTATGGAGGCCGTGAAGACCGATCTGGCGTTGGATCGCGAGATCGACTGGCAGCTGGTTTATCAGTCCCGCTCGGGCCCGCCCAGCATGCCGTGGCTGGAACCCGATATTAACGATGTGATTGCCGAGCTGCCCGCCGCCGGGAAGCGCGCCGTGATCATCGTGCCGCTCGGGTTTATGAGCGACCATATGGAGGTGCTCTGGGACCTCGATAACGAGGCCACCGAGTCCGCGCAGGAGGCCGGGCTGTACTCGCTGCGCGTGCCCACCCCGGGAACCCACCACGAGTTTGTGAGCGGGCTGGTGGACCTCGTGCTGGAGCGCCGCAACGGCACCCCGCAGTCCGAGCGTCCCGCGATGACCGACCTGGGCCCCTGGTATGACGTATGCCGCCCCGGCTGCTGCGAAAACGTGCGCGCGGGCTTTAAGCCCACCCTGGCGGGGCTGCGTCCGTGACCCTGCTGATTGGAACGCGGGGGAGCGCGCTTGCGCTCGCCCAGGCCGGCGATATCGCCAACCTGATTACCCGGGTCACCGGCACGGCCACCCGGCTGGTGCCGGTGACCACCCACGGCGATATCAGCCGGGAGTCGCTTGCGAGCCTCGGTGGCACCGGGGTTTTTGCCTCGGCCCTGCGCGAGTTTATGCTGCGCGGCGAGTGTGACCTCGTGGTGCACTCGCTGAAGGACCTGCCCACGGCCGCCTATCCCGGGCTGTCGATCGGGGCGATTCCGGCGCGTGCCGATGCGCGCGATGCGCTGTGTGCGCGCGATGGTCTCACCCTGGACACGCTCCCGGCGGGGGCCCGCGTGGGCACCGGTTCGCCGCGGCGGGCAGCGCAGGTGCGCGAGCGCCGCCCGGATATCGAGGTGCTGGATATCCGCGGCAACGTGGATACCCGCCTCGGCTTTGTCTCCTCCGGCGAGATGGACGCCGTGGTGCTGGCCGCCGCGGGCCTGGGCCGGCTGGGGCGCACAGCCGCGATCACCGAGTATTTTGAGTTGGATGTCTGGCCCGGCGCGCCCGCACAGGGGGCGCTGGGTATCGAGGTGCGCACCGAGAGCCTCGGGGGCGATCCCGCCTCCGCCTCGCTGCGCGCGGCCCTCGCCGCGATCGAGGACACCGGGGCGCATGCCGCCGCGGTGGCCGAGCGCGCGGTCCTGGCCCGCCTGGAGGCGGGCTGCGCCGCGCCGATCGGTGCCCATGCCGAGGTGCGCGAATCCTCCCTGTTCCTGCGTGCCGCCGTCTATGCACCCGATGGCAGCGAGCGGCTGATTCTCGACCGCGAGAGCGCGCTGCCCGTGGCCGATCTGCACGTAGCCGCGTTTGCGCTGGGCCGCGCCCTGGCCGAGGACCTGCTTGCCGCGGGTGCCGACCGGATTGCGCCGCTGAACTAGTGGCTATTACCTCCACGCCCCCGGGCCCGCTGCACGGAAAGAGCATCCTGATTCCGCGCGGCGGGCGCTGGGGTGTGGCCGTTTATGAAACGCTGCGCTCGCGCGGGGCACTCCCGGTGCTTGCCCCGCTGATCGATTTTGCCCCCGCGCGCGATACCGTCGCGCTGGACTATGCGCTGTATCGCCTCGAGGCGGGGGAGTTTGACTGGGTCACCGTGACCAGCGCCACCACCGTGGGGATCCTGCGCGGCCGCGGTGTGCGCATTCCCGCGGGCACGCGCATCGCGGCCGTGGGGGAGCCCACGCGGGATGCGCTTGAGGCCGGCCGGTTCGGCGTGGATCTGCTGCCCGCGAGCGATCACTCCGCGCGCGGCATGGTCGCGGAGTTCCGGGCGCGCGATATCCCCGCGGGTCGGGTGCTCACGCTGTCCTCGGAGATTGCCCGGCCCACGCTGGTGGACGGGCTGCGTGCCGCGGGTCATACCGTGGAGGCGGTCACGAGCTATCGCACGATTCCCGTGAACCTGAGCGCCGAGGTGATCGCGGATCTGGCCGCGGGCCGAATCGACGCGATCCTGCTCACCTCGGGCAGCGTGGCCGCGGGTCTTGCCGCCCAGGCCACGTGCCATCCGGATACGGTGCTGGCCGCGATCGGTGACCGTACCGCGGAGGATGCCCGGGCCCGGGGCCTGAACGTGGCCGTGGAATCGAGCCGACAGAGCGTGGCGGGATTGATTGCCGCGCTGGAAGAGTTTTATGCAGCTCCCGAAGGAGAAAAATCTTGATTACCCCCGATATTCGTCCGCGTCGCCTGCGCCAGTCGCCCGCGATGCGCCGCCTCGTCTCCGAGACCCGCGTGCATCCCGCGCAGCTGGTGCTGCCGCTATTTGTGCGCGAGGATATCGCGGGGGAGGTGCCGATCTCCTCGATGCCCGGGGTATCCCAGCACGACCTGGACTCGCTGCGGCGCACGGCCGTGGCCGCGGCCGAGGCCGGCGTGGGCGGCGTGATGCTCTTTGGTATTCCCGAGGTGCGGGACGCCCACGGTTCGCAGGCGAGTGATCCCGAGGGCATCCTGCAGGTGGCCACCCGGGCGCTGGTTGCCGAGGTGGGCGATGCGCTGGTGGTGCAGACCGATCTATGCCTGGACGAGTTCACCGATCACGGGCACTGCGGTGTGCTCGACGCCAACGGCGCGGTGAATAACGATGCCACGTTGGAGCGCTATGTGGAGATGGCGCTCGCGCAGGCCCGCGCGGGCTCGGCCCTGCTGGGCCTCTCCGGCATGATGGATGGCCAGACCGCGGCGGTGCGCGAGGCCCTGGACGGCGCCGGCTTCACCGATACCGCGCTGCTGGCCTATTCCGCCAAATATGCGTCGGCGTTTTATGGCCCGTTCCGCGAGGCCGTGGACTCGCAGTTGCAGGGGGACCGCCGCACGTATCAGCTGGATCCCGGCAACCGCCGCGAGGGCATGCGCGAGACCCTGATTGATCTCGCCGAGGGTGCCGATATCGTGATGGTGAAGCCCGCGATGAGCTATCTGGATGTGCTCTCCGATGTGGCCGCCGCGAGCGAGGTGCCCGTGTGGGCGTATCAGGTCTCGGGCGAATACGCCATGATTGAGGCGGCGGCCGCCCGGGGCTGGATCGATCGCCGCCGCGCGATCGAGGAATCGGTCACGGGCATCCGCCGCGCGGGTGCCGACGCGGTTCTTACCTATTGGGCCACCGAACTTGCCGGCTGGCTGCGCTAAACCTTTCACCCTTCTGTGAGGCAGATAATGACGATGACACCCCGGAGTAACTCCGAACTTTTTGAGCGCGCCAAGGCCGCGATTCCCGGCGGCGTGAACTCGCCCGTGCGCGCCTTTGGCTCGGTGGGGGGTACCCCGCGTTTCCTCGTTTCCGCGAGTGGCGCGCGCGTGACCGATGCCGATGGCGTGGACTATGTGGACCTGGTGGGCTCCTGGGGGCCCGCGATCCTGGGCCATGCGCAGCCCGATGTGGTGCGTGCCGTGCAGGAGGCCGCCGCGCGCGGGCTCTCCTTCGGGGCGTCCACCCCCGCCGAGACCGAGCTGGCCGAGCTGGTGGAGGCCCGGGTCACGGCGCATGGTATGAGCCCGGTGGAGAAGGTGCGCCTGGTATCCACGGGTACCGAGGCCACGATGACGGCGATCAGGCTCGCGCGCGGTTTCACCGGCCGCGAGCTGCTGGTGAAATTTGCCGGTCACTATCACGGCCACTCCGATGGGCTGCTCGCGCAGGCGGGTTCGGGCCTGGCCACGCTGGCGCTGCCGGGTTCGGCGGGAGTGACCGAGGCCACCGCGGCGCAGACGCTGGTGGTGCCCTATAACGATCCCGAGGCGCTGCGCGCGGTTTTTGCCGAGCACGGCGAGAATATTGCCGCGGTGATCACGGAGGCCGCGGCCGCAAATATGGGTGTGCTGCCGCCCGAGCCCGGGTTTAATGCCGAGCTGACGCGGATCGCGCATGAGCACGGTGCGTTGGTGATCCTGGACGAGGTGCTTACCGGTTTCCGCGTGCACCCGGCCGGCTATTGGGGGCTGTCGGTGAGCGAGGGCGAGATGTATGTGCCCGATCTGTTTACCTTTGGCAAGGTCATCGGCGGCGGCATGCCGCTGGCAGCGCTGGGTGGCCGCGCCGATGTGATGGATCATCTGGCGCCGCTGGGCCCGGTCTATCAGGCGGGAACCCTCTCGGGCAATCCGGTGGCGGTGGCCGCGGGTATCGCCACGTTGGAGCGCGCAACCGGGGAGGTTTATGCACACCTGAATGCGGTGGCGGCGACGCTCGCTACGGAGGTCTCGGAGGCGCTGAGTGCCGCGGGCGTGACCCATGTGGTGCAGCGCGCGGGCAACCTGTTTAGCTTTGTTTTTGCGCCCACCGCCCCGCGCACCTATGCCGAGGCGCAGGCGCAGGAGGTCTTCCGCTATGCCCCGTTCTTCCATGCAATGCTCAACGCGGGTGTCTCGCTGCCGCCGAGCGTATTTGAGGCCTGGTTTGTCTCGGCCGCGCACGATGAGGAGGCCCTCGCGGTGATCCGCGCCGCGCTTCCCGCCGCGGCCCGCGCGGCGGCGGAGGCCGTGGCCCCCTAGCCTCGGCGGCAGGTTCCCGGGTGTGCGCGGCCCCTCGCCGGGCGCACCCGGGAACTCGCCCGCCCCGGCACCGGGGCGACACGCGGGATCGCAAAACCCTGCCTGCGCGCGCCACGCCGCGGATTCCGCGCCCGCCGCGGCGTGTTGAAATGACGGCCGAGATTTCCGTGGCAATTGGTCAAAACGGGTCCATAACCTGTTGTAGACTAGACACGTTCCAAACGGGAAACATTCTCGCCGGAGCATATAGTTCAATATTTGGGTCTGTGGCGCAGCTGGTAGCGCACCTGCATGGCATGCAGGGGGTCGGGGGTTCGAGTCCCCCCAGATCCACCCAGAATAAAAGCACCCCGCGTCCTCGGATGCGGGGTGGTTTTTGTGCCGGCATGGCCGCGGCCTTCCGCGATCCCGACCGGCACGCGCGCAACCGCGCCACGCAGCGTAATGCGTGAGTGGCGCGGCAGGGTTAGGGGACCCGCGGCGGGATACCCGGTGGCAACGGCACCTGTCCGCACGAGTCCCCGTTGTCGCTTCTCCGGTGCGATCTGACGCGCCCCCGACCCGGCTCGGCCGGGGTGATCGCCCGCGCCGACCCGGGAATGCGCCCGTATTCCGGGGGATTTTCCCGGAGGGGCTTCCGGAAGGCCCCGGGTGGCACCGTTCGCGGGCCCGCCGGCGCCCTTGACGCCCGCTGGGCGCATTTTTAGGCTTCTCGAAGCGGGGGCGCCGATTTTGCCGCAGCTCTCCGGGCGGACGGCGCCCGCGATCGCTCCCGACGGCGGGAAGGAACGCGGAAGCAGTGAGCATGATCGCGCAGCATGAGGTCATAATCGACCGACGCTCTCGCGCCGCGGCTGAGGGGAGCCTCGCCCGTGCCCCTGCGGCTCCTGCCGCGGCCCTCTTCCCTGCGCGCGGAGCGCGGAGGCCGGGAGTGAGCGCCGCGGACCGTTTTTGCGCCTCCCCTGCACCCGGTGGGCGCTGATGGTTGCGCGGGGGAGGGAGCGGAGCATTCTGGCGCTTATGCTGCTGGACGGTATTCAATCCACGGCGCTGATTCTGCTCTTTCCCTTCCTAATTTTTGGCCGCGCGGGCGATCCTCCGAACGGGGTCTTCGGTGCGGCCCCAATCGCCGCGGGGCTCGCGCTGGGGATCCTCGGAACGCTGCTGGTGGGCCGCCTGGTCGACCGGCACGTGGCGCCGGGAGTGCTGCAACTGCTGCAGATTTCGCAGGCGGCCTGCATCCTCGGGCTGATCCTCGGTGCCCTCTGCGGGCAATTTTTGCTGCTGAACGTCATGGGGATGCTGGCGGTGGCGCTGGCCCGCTCGGTGGGTCCCGCGAAAGACCGGATCCGCGCGGAGTTCATTGGTCCCGAGCGGCGCACGCTTTTTAACGCGGAGGTTCGCCGTTATTTTCTTCTGGTGAACGAGGCCGTGGCCGCGCTCTGCACGCTCACCCTCAGCGTTATCCCCGCGCGGTATTGGTCGCTCCCGCTCCTCCTCTCGCTGGCCTGTATCGCCGCCTCGGTCGCGGTGGCGAGTTCCCTCGCGGCCCAGGCGGCCCCGCGCGGGACGGGCCCCATCGCCGCGGGAGAAAAACTCCCCCGGAGCGTGCGCTCCCCACTCGCGGTCGGCCTGATCGTGGTGGGCCTCCTGGGCCTGGCTTCCGCACTGCCCACGGTGGGTTTGGCCGCCTGGCTTTCCGCGTCCCACCGCTATGGTCCCTGGCTCATTACCGTGGCGGGTCTGGTGAGCCTGGGCTGTGACTTCTTTTTTATCCGATTCCTCGGACTCACACTCGTGAAGCGGCCCGATCGGTGGAGGAGGATTCACCGGCTCGGGGGACTGCTGATGATCGGGGCCGCCCTCGGAACCGCGGCCGCGGTGAACTCGGGCCACGCGGGCGCCCAGGTGGCTCTGCTCCTTTTGGCCATGCTCTGTGCCACGCTCGCCTATTCGGTCTCCACCATGCTGGCCATGGAGATTCAATTTGGGTTTGGCTCCGCCGCTGCCCGCGGCCGAATCGCGTCCTATACCAGGGTGAGTTCGGTGGCGGCGATGGCCCTGGCCTCATGGCTGGCCCCCGGGGTATTCCTCGCCAATTGGGTATGCCTCGTGGCGATACTCGCGGCCGGGGTGGCGCTGTGTGTAGTGCCCGGAGGGCTGAGCGCCGCCTGGACATCCCTCGCCCCTCCGCGGGACCCCGCATAAGCGAACCGGGCCCGGGTCGGCATCCCGCGTTGGCACCGGGGCGCCAACGCGGGGCCCCGCCCGGTTTAGAGCAGCTCGGCGCGCAGCTGCGCGGGGGACTTGGGGGAGAGCAGCGCGGGCGGGACGTCAAAGACGGTGTGTGCGCCGATGCTGCCGCGGGCATTCAGCCGGGCGCAGGCGCGGGCATAGGCCACGAGCACGCTCGCGGTGAACTCGGGGTTGCTGCCGAGTTCCAGGCGGTATTCGATCACCTGGCTATTGCCGGTGCCGGATTCGCCGCCGCGGATCACAAAACCGCCGTGTGGCATCGCCGCATGATTGGCCGCGAGTTCCTCGGCGGAAATCACCGTGACCGTGGTGTCATAATCGGCAAAATAATTGGGCATCGAGGTGATTGCGGCGGTCACTGCCGCGGCATCCGCGCCCTCCTCCAGCACCACAAAACACTCGCGCACGTGCTTTTCGCGCGTGCTCAACTCGGGACGTTCCCCGGCCCGCACGCGGGCGATGGCCTCCTCCGAGGGGATCGTATACTGCACGCCGCCCGCCACCCCGGGCACCCGGCGAATGGCATCGGAGTGGCCCTGGCTCAGGCCGCGACCCCAAAACGTATAGGTATCACCCTCGGGCAGCAGCGCCTCACCAAAGAGGCGATTCAGCGAAAACATGCCCGGATCCCAGCCCACCGAGATCAGCGCCGTGGTGCCGGCCGCGCGGGCCGGGGCATCCACCGCATCAAAATACTCCGGGATGCGGGCGTGGGTATCAAAACTATCCACGGTGTTAAAGCGCGCGGCCAGCGCGGGGCCCTGCGCCGGCAGATCATCCTTGGAACCGCCACACAGGATCAGCACGTCGATGCGATCGGCCCAGTCCTCCAGCGCGTCCAGGGAGTGCACCGCGGTGGAGGGAAAATGCGGGATCAGGCCCGCGGGATCGCGCCGGGTAAACACCCCCACGGTGTCCAGATCGGCGTTCTGGGCCAGCGCAATTTCCACGCCCCGCCCCAGATTGCCATAACCAACGATGCCGACGCGGATGGGCTGTTCACTCACAGTGCTGTACTCCCGAGATTAGAGAAACGAACTAACCTCTCACGTTAGTGCCTAGTCGAGCACACTCACGGCGGGATCAAACGCAATATAGCCCGCAAAATCGCGACCCACCCGTTCCAGCGATGCCGGATACGGCCGGGGATAGCTCCACGCCAGGTCGGTCTGGGGCTCGCCCGCGATCAGCACCGAATAATACTGGGCGTCACCCTTCCACCCGCACGTATAGGCCGTGGGGCTCTCGATAAAAAGGCCCGGAGTGAGGCTCGCGGGCGGAAAATACCAGTTGCCCTCGATGCGCACCAGGTCCTCCGCCGGGGCCTCCGCCAAAACCGTGTCCCGCAAAACAGCCCTCATGATGACCTCCCGTATGTACCGTATGTGACGCCCACGCTACCCCCATCTCGCGGAACCTCCCAGAGAAATATTTTTGCCGCAAGAAGAAAGAGCGCGGCAGCCACCGCGGCGATCCCCGCCCAGAGCACGGCCTCGGGCAGCAGTGGGGCCGATTGTGCAAGATCGGATCCCGCGGCGGAGATAAACCACGTGGTGGGAGAGAGGTTAAACAGTCCCTGCAGCCACTCGGGCATCAGCCGCACGGGAAACAGCGAACCCGAAAGCGTCATGATCAGCGGGGGCAGCACCCCGGCCCAGCCATCCACCGCCGAGGCGGTGCGCGCCCGCGCCGCGAGCAGCAGCCCCAGGCTCGTGAAGAGCGCAAAACCGAGGGAGCCGGTGATCAGCAGTCGGAGCATTCCCCAGCCATCGGAAAAGCCCTCGCCCAGCGCTATCGCGCCAACCACCAGCATCATGCCCAGCGCGAGGGCCGCGCGCACCGGCAGCAGCGATAACAGCAACATGGATTTTTTCAGCGGGGTGGTACCCAGCAGCCGCAGCGTGCCCCGCTCACGCAACCTCACCAGCGGAAATGCCGTGCCCGAAACGGCCAGTCCCGCCAGCCCCATAGCGAGCACCGTTCCCAGTGTGCCGCGGAAATAAAACAGCGCGGGGACACCATCGGTTGAGAGCACGGTGATATCCGCGGCCGAGACGCCGAGGTCCCGAATCCGGTCGGCCACGCCCTCCCAGCGCGCGTCACGGTCCCCACGGAGGATGATATGGGCTCCGTTTATCTCCAGGTCCACGTCCACCGTGACCGCGGCGGATCCCGCGGGGGCCAGTCTGATGCCGTCCGCCCCCAGCGTCCGCAGGAGTGTGTCCGCGTTTGCGGGCTCGCCCCGCACGGATACCACGGGCGCGGGGCGATTTCCCTCAAACGCCTGGGCCAGGAAGAAAAACAGGCCCAGCATCACCAGAAACGCGGTGCCCATGGCGGCCACGGCGCGCGGGCTGCGCAATAACTCCCGTGTCGCCGCGAGCGTGGCGGCCCCCACGGCGCTGCGCGGTATGCGGCGTGCCCGCACCGATTCGGGGCGCAAGGCCCCGGCCGGGCGGCGCGGGCGATCCGCGGGTTTGGGTGCGGGAGCGGCGGTCGTGCGCGGCCGCCTCCCCTCCCACCGGAACAGCAGCGCGGAAAGTGCCACCGCGGCGAGGGTCACCGCAAGCATCCCGGTGAGGGCCAGCCACAGCGGGATCTGCCCTCCCGATTCGGCCAGTGCCGCGAGCAGCCACGTGGTGGGAAGCAGCCGGCCGAGGGCCTCCGCGGAAGCGGGAAGCAGCCCGCCCACCAGGAGCGGGCCGGCCCCGAGCAGCGCCACCGGGATCGCCAGGGCCAGGAGCGGCCCCAGCACCGCCGGATTTTCGGCCCGCGCCCCGCCAAGCAGGCCCAGCCCCAGGACCATCAGCAGGCCCAGGGTGGCAATGAGGATCAGCCCGGCCAGCCGAGTGGGCGGTAGCGTTCCGCTCAGCGAGGCCGTCCCGAGTACCAGGAGAATTTCCCCCAGCCCCAAGAGCACCCGCACGGGTGCCTGCGCGAGCAAAAAGATCCCACGGCCCGCGGGGGTGCATCCCAGCAGCCGCAGCGATCCGCGCGCCCGCATCTCGGCCAGGGGAACCGCGAGCCCGGTCCCGGCCAGCAGCAGAAACCCCAACAGCAGCAGCGGGCCGAGGACGAACCGCGGCATACCCCAGAGCGCACACGGAATGAACAGCAAAATAAACAGTGCCACACCGGGCAGAAGCCGCCGCGGAACCCGCAGGAGTTCGCGGGCGCTGGCCCGGCTGAGTGCTGCCAGCGCGCGCATCACCGGCCCTCCACCACCCCAAAAAAGACCTCGTCCAGCGTGGCCGTATGCACGGTGAAGCCGCGGGCGGGCACGGGCCGATCAAAGGTGAGGCGGCGCAGGAGCCCATCCGGGTCCTCCGATTTTAGGTCCACGCGGATCCCGTCGGCCAGATCGCGCCGGGAAATCGCGGAGGCCGGAACATAACGGTGCAACGGGGAAAGATCGGTACCGAGGGGCACCGTAAACAGCACGCTGCCCGTGCCGGAAGACGCGGCAATCAGCTCCTCGGGCGTGCCCAGCGCCGCGAGCCCGCCGCGCACCAGGATGCCCACACGATCGCAGAGGGCCGCGGCCTCCTCCATCTGGTGCGTGGAGAGGAGCACCGTGACGCCCCGCCCCCGCAGTCCCCGAATGATCTCCCAGAGGCCCTGCCTGGACAGCGGGTCCAGCCCGGCCGAGGGCTCGTCCAGAACCACGATCCGCGGGTTTCCGATCAGCGCCACCGCGATCAGGAGCCGACGATGCTGGCCGCCCGAAAGAGCCCGCGTTCGCACCCGGGCGCTGCCGGCCAGCCCCACCTCCTCCAGGAGGTCCTCGGGAGTGCGCGGTGCCGGATAGAGTGCGGCAAAAAGTTCCAGGGTTTCCCGGGCCGTGAGCGTGTCAAAGAGACTCGCGCTCTGCGGCTGGATTCCCAGGCACGCGGTGAGCGCTGTGCGTTCGCGCACGGGATCCAGGCCCAGGACCCGCACCGTACCGGAGCTGGGTTCCAGGAGACCGGCAATGCATTCGATCAGCGTGGTTTTCCCCGATCCATTGGGCCCCAGAAGCCCAAAGACCTCGCCCGGTGCGATCTCCAAGCTGACCCGATCCACCGCCGTGGTTATCCCGCGGGAACCGCGATAATTCCTGCTGAGGTGGGACAGGCTGAGGGCGGCGGGGGTGCTGCTTTCCGGGGTCATACCTCCACGCTAGGCCGCCCCGCCCGAGAGCGCCTCCGCCCCCGGACGGAATTTTTTCCCACCGCGCGGGGGAGCGCGGCTAGGGTGGGGATAACGGTCGCGAGGAGTCCAGGATGCAGTGGTTTAAATTTAACATCGTTCGGGAACAGCGTGCGGTGGGTACCGCCGAGGCGCTCTGGGAGGCCGTCACCACGGGGATCGGCGGGTGGCTCTGGCCACAGGAGATCGAGCCGCGCGAGGGTGGGCTCGTGGACGAGGGCGCCGGGATCGTGGAGGCCTGGGAGCCCCCGCGGCACCTCGCCACGATCGCCGAGGGACCCGATGGCTGGTTTAACCGGCTCGATTTTGACCTGCGCGCGGGGGATGCCGGACACCGCGTGCTGCGCTATACCCATGCGGGCGTGGTGCCCGAGGAGGACGCCCATGTCGTGGCGGATATCGAGCGTCACACCGAGTTTTATCTGGACGCCTTCCGACGCTATGTGGAGCATTTTGCCGGCCTGCCGGTGACCTATACCCACGTCGAGGCGCGCGGCAGCGGGGACGAGCCCGAGGCCTTTGAGGTCCTGCTCACGCGGCTGGGCCTGGGCGATGAGGATATCCCGGGCGAGCGCCTGCACGTGGACCTGCCGGATGGCCGCACCGAGGTGGTCATCGACTACCACGACCACTATTTCCTCGGCCTGCGCACCGATACCGCGCTCTATAGATTTTTTGGACGCAACCGCTTCGGCGCGAGCGTGGGACTGGCGATCCACGATTTCTCGGGCACCCGGGATGCCGCGGATCTCACGCGCGCCGGGCAGGAGTTCCTGGATCGCCTCTACGGGGCCTAGGGCAGGAACCGATAGCCCATCCCGGGCTCGGTGATCAGGTGCCGGGGGAGCGAGCCGTCCTCCTCCAGCTTCTGCCGAATCTGGGACATATACACGCGCAGATAATTGGTCTCCGAGGCATAGCCCGGGCCCCAGACCGCGTGCAGGAGCTCGGCCTGGCCGATGAGCCGATCGGGATTACGGGCAAATACCTCGATGATCTGCCACTCGATCGGGGTGAGTTTCACGGCCTGCCCGGCCACGCTCACGCGGTGATGATACAGATCAATGCGGATCCGGCCGTCCGCGGTCAGCACCACGGGGGATTCCCCCACCACCGGCACGGCCCGGCGCAGGGCCGCGCGCAGCCGCGCCAGCAGCTCATCCATCGCGAAGGGCTTGGTGACATAGTCATCGGCGCCCGCATCCAGCGCCTCGATCTTGCCCGCTGATTCCTGCC
This sequence comes from Mycetocola spongiae, assembly GCF_020424085.1. Lineage (NCBI taxonomy): Bacteria > Bacillati > Actinomycetota > Actinomycetes > Micrococcales > Microbacteriaceae > Mycetocola > Mycetocola spongiae. The sequence goes on from NZ_CP080203.1 coordinate 283,207, forward strand.
GGGCCGAGACGATCAACACCGGGATGCTGGACCAGCCGCGCAGCGCCCGGATCACCGCGATGCCGTTCATATCCGGCAGCCCCAGATCCAGGAGCAGCACATCCGGGGATTCCGCGGCCGCCAGATCCAGCGCCGCGCGCCCCGTGGCTGCATGCAGCGTGTCATAGCCGCGCGCCCGCAGATTCACCAGCAGCGCGCGGGCGATATTCGGGTCGTCCTCCACCACCAGCACGCGGCTCATGCCGTCACCGCCGGGAGTGTAAGTACCATCGTGAGCCCGCCGCCGGGGGTATCCTCGGCCTCCAGCGTGCCGCCGATCCCCTCGGCCAGCCCGCGCGCCACGGCCAGGCCGAGGCCCACGCCATTGCCCTCCGGGGTATCGCCGAGGCGCTGAAACGGCTGAAATATCCGGTCCCGCTGGGTGTTTTTTACCCCGGGGCCGCGGTCGCTGATGCGGATCTCCACGCGCTCGCCCAGGGCCACCGGGGTGATCCCAATCGGCGCACCGCCGCCATGCGAAATGGCGTTATCCACGAGGTTGGCGAGGATCCGCACGATCAGGCCATAATCGCCCAGCACCGCGGGCGGATCCTCCGGCAGGCTGGTGCTGATCTCCGGCAGCGGCCGGTCGCGGCGAATCCCCGCGAGGGTCCCGGCGATCAGATCGCCCAGCTCCAGCGGCGCGCGCTCGACCCGCACCGCGCCGGCCTGAATCCGGCTCATATCCAGCAGGTTGGTCACCAGCGCATTAAGCACATCCGCGGAGTCCTCAATCGTGGCCAGCAGCTCGGCCTCGTCCTCGGGGGAGAACACCACATCGGTCAGGCGCAGGCTTGAGGCCGCCGCCTTAATCCCGGCCAGCGGCGTGCGCAGGTCATGGGAGACCGCCGCGAGCAGGGCCGTGCGAATGGCATTGCCCGCGGTCAGCTCGCGCGCCTCGATCCGCGAGGCCTCCAGCGATTGCTGCGCCAGCACCCCCAGGATGCGTCCCGCATAGGCCTCCAGGATGCGCTGATCCGGCGCGGAGAACGCGCGGCCGCGCAGCAGCAGTGCGTGCCGCTCGTCCAGGAGTAGGGTATTGGCGGCGGTGCGCGGATCGGCGCAGGCCGGACCCGAGGAGGCCAGCACCCGCCAGGTATCGGGCCCGCCCTCGGCCACGGGTCGCTCCACCAGCGTGGTGGATTCCTGGCCGAAGGTCTCGCGCAGCCGGTCCAGCAGCGCGGGCACACTCGCCCCCTCGCGCAGCACCCCGCCCGCAAGCTCGGAGAGCAGGGCCGCCTGGGCGCGCGCCGCGGCGGCCTCGGTGGTGCGCCGCGCGGCAAGATCCACCACCCGGGCCACCCCCGCGGCCACCACGAGGAAAAGCACCAGGGCCACCACGTTCTCGGCCTGGTGAATCGTGAACGTGCCGATCGGCTGCGCAAAAAAGAAGTTCAGGAGCAGCGTGCCCAGCACCGCGGTGGCCACGGCGGGCCAAAACCCCCCGAGCAGCGCCACAAAAACCACCAGGGTTGTATAGACCAGGAGGTTCAGGCTCAGCGAGGTGCCCGGCCCGATCCATAAAAACAGCCCGGTGACCAGCGCGGGCCCCAGCACCGCCGCGACCCAGCCGGCCACGCGCCGCGCGAGTGTCAGGGAGGCCGCGCGGCGCGGGGCGCTGCGCCGAGCGCGGGTCGCGGAATGGGTGACCATATGCACATCGATATCGCCCGCGCCGTTAATCACCCGCGTCCCGATTCCCGGCCCCAGCAGCCGCGCACCCCACCCGGAGCGGCTCACCCCCAGCACCAGCTGGGAGGCGTTCACGCCGCGGGCAAATTCCAGCAGGGCCGCGGCCGGATCATCGCCGATCACGGTATGCCAGGAGCCCCCGAGGGATTCCACCAGTTCGCGCTGCGCGGCGAGCTCGCCGGGATCGCCCGAGCGCAGGCCGTCGTCCTGAATCACGTGCACCGCGAGCAGCTCCCGCCCGGCGCTGCGGCCCACGATGCGCATGCCGCGGCGAATCAGGGTCTCCGATTCGGGCCCGCCCGTGACCGCGACCACCACGCGTTCGCGCGCGGGCCAGGAACGATCGATTTTTTTCAGCGAGCGATAGCGGGAAAGACCCTCCTCGACCTGATCGGCGAGCCAGAGCAGCGCGAGCTCGCGCAGCGCCGTGAGATTACCCACCCGAAAATAATTGGCCAGCGCGGCATCCACCTTATCCGGGTGATAAACCTCGCCGCCGCCGAGCCGGGTGCGCAGGGCGTCCGGGGTGAGATCCACAAGCTCCACCTCCGCGGCCTCGCGCAGCACCCGGTCCGGGATGGTCTCGCGCTGCCGGATCCCGGTGATTGCGCTCACCACGTCATTAAGCGATTCCAGGTGTTGAATATTCACGGTGGAGATCACGTTTATGCCGGCATCCAGCAGCGCGTGGACGTCCTCCCAGCGCTTTTCATGCCCGCGCGTATCGCCCTCGGCGCGCGTGAGCGAGTGCGCCAATTCGTCCACGATCGCGACCGCGGGGTTGCGGCGCAGCACCGCGTCCAGGTCCATCTCGCTGAAGGAGGACCCGCGATAGGCCACATCGCGGCGCGCGATCACCTCGAGGCCCCGCACGAGGTCCCGGGTGCGGGCGCGGCCGTGATCCTCGACCAGCGCCACCACCACGTCCACCCCGCGCTGACGCAGCTCCTGCGCCTCCTCAAGCATCGCAAACGTCTTTCCCACTCCGGGGGCAAACCCCAGATAGACCTTGAGGTCCCCGCGGGCCACGTGTTCGGGCATAAGCGTCTGTCTTTCCGTTAGTGCTGGAGTGCGTCGAGGGAGATATTCAGGGTCAGGACATTTATCCGCGGGGTTCCGAGAAAGCCCAGCGCGGGGGCCTGCACGGAATCCTCCACGAGGCGCTGCACCGCCGCGCGGGGGAGGCCACGCTCGTGTGCCACGCGCCCCACCTGAATCCGAGCATACGCCGGGCTGATATCGGGATCGAGTCCCGACGCGCTTGCGGTCACGGCATCCGCGGGAACCCGGGTCGGATCCACCCCGTTTTCCGCGGCCACCGCGGCGCGGCGCTCGGCCATCAGCCGGGCAAGCTCGGGGCTGCGGGCGGCAAGATTGGACGGGCCCGAGGCGAGCGCGTCATAATCCGCGGCGGAGGGGCGGCCGTGGAACCACTCGGCGCCTCTGAACTCCTGCCCGATCAGGGAGGAGCCCACGGGGTGGCCGTCCACCAGCACGGGGGAGCCCGCGGCGCGCGCGGGGGCAAGCGCGCCCACCCCGAGGATCGCCGCGGGATAGAGCACCCCGAGCAGCACGGTCATGATCAGCAGCAGGCGCAGGCCCGTGGAGGCGGTGCGCAGCGAGGGAAGCAGGGAGGCAAACATGGGAGGTCCTTAGAGGCCCGGGATCAGCGAGATCACGAGATCGATAATTTTGATGCCGATAAACGGAACGATGAGCCCACCGAGCCCATAAACCAGCAGATTGCGGCCCAGGAGCCGGGACGCGGGGAGCGGCCGATATTTCACGCCGCGCAGCGAGAGCGGGATCAGCGCGATGATGATCAGCGCGTTGAAGATCACGGCCGAGAGGATCGCCGATTCGGGGCTGTGCAGGCCCATAATATTCAACGCCGCGAGCCCCGGGAACGCGGTCATAAACATGGCCGGGATCACGGCAAAATACTTGGCCACGTCATTGGCGATCGAGAACGTGGTGAGCGCACCGCGCGTGATCAGCAGCTGCTTGCCGATCTCCACAATCTCGATGAGCTTGGTGGGATCGGAGTCCAGATCCACCATATTTCCGGCCTCCTTGGCCGCGGAGGTGCCGGTATTCATTGCCACACCCACATCGGCCTGGGCCAGCGCCGGGGCGTCATTGGTGCCGTCCCCGGTCATCGCCACCAGCCGGCCGCCCGCCTGCTCGGCGCGGATCAGCGCGAGCTTATCCTCGGGGGTGGCCTCGGCCAGATAATCGTCCACACCCGCCTGATGCGCGATTGCCCGTGCCGTGAGCGCATTATCTCCCGTGATCATCACGGTTTTGATGCCCATCTCGCGGAGCCGGGCGAAGCGCTCGGCTATTCCGGGCTTCACGATATCCTCCAGCTGGATAATGCCCAGCACGGCCGCGTCTCCCGCGGCCGAGGCCGTGGCCACGACCAGCGCGGTGCCTCCCTCTCCGGCCACCGCCGCGGCGAGTTCCCGCGCGCGCTCCGGCACGCTGCCGCCGCGGGCCTCGACCCAGGCAAGCACCTCGGTGCTGGCGCCCTTGACCAGATAGGCGCCATCGGGATAGTGCACCCCGCTCATCCGGGTGGTCGCGGAAAACGCGATAAACGTGGCCTCCGCGAGCTCCCCGGGCTCGCCGGGGCAGCGATATTCTCCCTCGGCAAGGCTCACGATCGAGCGCCCCTCGGGGGTCTCATCGGCGAGCGAGGCCAGGCGGCTCGCGGCGGCCAGGCGGTCGCCGGTGACCCCGGGCACGGGCAGGAACTCGGTGGCCTGGCGGTCGCCGAGCGTGATCGTGCCGGTTTTATCCAGCAGCAGCGTTCCCACGTCTCCCGCGGCCTCCACGGCGCGCCCCGAGAGCGCCAGCACATTGCGCTGCACCAGGCGGTCCATCCCGGCGATGCCGATGGCCGAGAGCAGCGCGCCAATCGTGGTGGGGATCAGGCAGACCAGGAGGGCGGTGAGCACAATCAGCGGCTGGGTGGCACCCGAATACACCGCGAGCGGTTGCAGCGTGACCACCACCAGAATAAAGATGATCGTGAGTACCGCGAGCAGGATATTCAGGGCCCGCTCATTGGGGGTTTTTTGCCGGCCGGCGCCCTCCACCAGGCCGATCATGCGGTCGATGAAGGTCTCGCCCGGTTCGCTGGTGATGCTCACCACGATCCGGTCCGAGAGCACCCGGGTTCCCCCGGTCACGGCCGAACGATCGCCGCCGGACTCGCGGATCACGGGGGCCGATTCGCCCGTCACCGCGGATTCGTCCACGGTGGCCGCCCCCTCCACCACATCGCCGTCTCCCGGGATGACCTCGCCCGCGTTCACGATCACGCGATCCCCGCGGCGCAGCTGCGTGGCCGAGACGCGCTCGGCCCCGCCATCCGCGGAGATGCGCAGCGCCGGGGTGGAGACCCGGGTGTTTTTCAGCGAGGCAGCCTGGGCCTTACCGCGGCCCTCGGCCACGGCCTCGGCGAGGTTGGCGAAGATCACCGTGAGCCAGAGCCAGGCGGCGATGCCCCACGCAAATGCGCTGGGGTGGGCCACCGCGAGTACCGTGGTGAGGGCCGCTCCCAGCAGCACAATAAACATCACCGGTGTGGCCCACATCGACCGGGGGTTAAGCTTTTTCAGCGCGGTGGGCAGCGCGGCCAATAATTGCCGCGGGCCGAAGGCAGCCGCGGGCCGAGTGGGGTGGCCCGTGGGGGCCTCCGTGCGAAGATTTGACATGTTATTCCTTGGTCCGACGGGGTCGGTGATAACGGGGGTTTCCGAGGTGACGAGGGGCAGGCGCGGCGGCGCCGGATGGCGGCGCATCAGCCGAGGGCTTCCGCGAGCGGGCCCAGTGCCAGGGCGGGCAGGAACGTGAGGGCGCTTACCAGCAGCGCCACCCCGACCATCACGCCGATAAACAGTGGGCGCTGGGTTTGCAGCGTGCCGGGCCCCGCCGGGGTGGGGGTCTGGGCGGCAAGCGATCCGGCGAGGGCGAGCACCGCGATCATCGGCAGGAAACGCCCCAGCAGCATCGCGAGCCCCAGGGCCACGTTAAAGAACGGGGTATTGGCGCTCAGGCCACCAAACGCACTGCCGTTATTATTGCCCGCCGAGGTGAACGCATAGAGCACCTCGCTCAGCCCGTGCGGGCCGGAGCCCAGCATTGCCTCGCGGGTGCCGGGCAACAGCAGGGCCAGCGCGGTGCCCAGGAGCACAATCGCGGGGCTCACCAGGATATACAGGGCCGTGAGCCGCATCTGCCGGACACCGATTTTTTTGCCCAGATATTCGGGCGTGCGCCCCACCATGAGCCCGGCAATAAATACCGCAAGGATCGCGATGATCAGCATGCCGTAGAGTCCCGAACCCACGCCGCCGGGGGCGATCTCGCCGAGCATCATATTCAGCATCAGCACCCCGCCGGCCAGCGGGCTATAGCTGGAGTGGGCCGAGTCCACGGCACCCGTGGAGGTGAGCGTGGTGGCCACCGCAAAGAAGCTGGACGGGATCACGCCCAGGCGCAGCTCCTTGCCCTCGAGTGCGGTGCCCAGATTCGCGAGCTCCGCGGAGACCACGGCCAGCAGCGAGAGGAGAAATAGCGTGCCCATTGCGCCCAGCACGGCGAGGCCCTGCCGGGTGCTGCCCACCATTTTTCCGAAGGTGCGGGTCAGCGCGGTGGGGATCAGCAGGATCAGGAAGATCTGCACCAGATTGGTCCAGGCGCTGGGATTTTCCAGGGGGTGCGCGGCATTGGCGTTAAAGTATCCGCCGCCATTGGTCCCCAGATTTTTAATGGCCTCCTGCGAGGCCACCGTGCCCCCGGGGATGGTCTGGATCTGGCCCGCGATGCCGGTCATGGTCTGTGGATCGCCCAGGTTCTGCGCGACTCCGCCCAGCAGGAGCACCACCGCGAAGATCGCCGAGAGCGGCAATAATACGCGGATGATTGCGCGGGTGACGTCCACCCAGAAATTGCCGAGCAGATCGGTGCCCTGCCGGGCCAGGCCGCGGATCAGGACAATCGCGACCGAGAGGCCCACCGCGGCGGAGAGGAAGTTTTGTACCGCGAGCCCCAGCGCCTGGGCGAGCGTGCCCAGCGTGGATTCGCCGGCATAGTTTTGCCAGTTGGTATTGGCCACAAAGGAGGCCGCGGTATTCCAGGCCAGATCCGGGGCCAACGCGCCGTGCCCCAGGCTCAGCGGCAGCAGCTGCTGCGTGCGCAGGATCAGATAGAGCACCAGCAGGGACAGCGCCGAGAACGTGAGTACCGAGCGCAGATAGGAGGACCAGCGCTGCTCCGCGCGCGGATTCACCCCGATCAGGCGATAGATGCCGCGCTCCACGCGCAGGTCCCGGGTGGAGGTGAAGATGCGGGCCAGATAATCGCCGAGCGGGCGATAGGCCACGGCGAGGGCCGCGAGCACAAGCAGAATTTGCAGGATCCCGGCGAGGAGGGGGGCGGAGGCCACGGCCGTCATAGCTTCTCAACCCCCCGGGCGATGAGGGCGCACGCGCCAAATACGGCGAGTGTTAACGCGATGAAGAGTGCATCAAGCACGACTTGCTCCTAGTGCGGATGTGGGGGCGGCGAATTGCCGTGCACTCAGTTGAGCACGCCCCCGGATACCGCGAGGCGGATCTTAACGCACCCTTAACGCCCCGCCCGTTCCGCGCGTTCCGCCCCGCCACTCCGGGTATGACCGCCAGGCGTGAATCCGCAACGCCCCGCCCGTTTCACCCACGCCACCCGGGCATTACGGCGCGGCGAGATTCCCCCGGTGCCGCCCGCCCGCGCCGCGTCTATTATGGCCGCGGGGGAGCGGGCTCGCACTGCGTCGCGCCCGCGCCGGATGTTGACCCCGGATGGCCTCGCCGGGGCAAATCTGCAATGCGAACCCCGGAGGCGGCGCTGGCCGCGCGGGTATGGTCGCTAACCGAGCGCGCGCACCCGCGGCGCGAGCCGGGCCCGCAGCGCCGCCCGCAGGAGCCGGGCCTGCGGATCGCGCCACAGCACCCGATCCAGCGCCGCTGCCGTCTCGGCCACCGCCCGCGGCGAGGCCCCCGGCAGCTCCTCCGCGATCTCCGCGGGGTCCACCCCCGCCGTATGCAGCAGGATCAGCGGCAAAAGCTCGCGTGCCGAGGCCTCGCCACTCACATGCAGCAGCACGGGCCCCGGGGCCGCGATGATGCCGCCCAGGAGAATCCGATAGGCCCCCGCGGAACGCTCCAGATCGGCGCCGGAAAGGCCGCCGCCCGCGGGCACCCGCATCCGGTGCACCCGGATCCGGCGATACGCGGAAGGTACAGCTGAAAGATCGGGGGCGCGCTCGCCCGCGGTCACCGCGAGGATCGTCGCCACCCCGGAGGCGGCCAGGTCGTCCCAGCCGCGCGGCGAGGGGCCGGGCCGGTCCAGGGTTCCGGGTGCCGCGTGCGGGCCCAGCGCCAGATAGAGCAGGCCGGTGCGGGTGGGGCCGCGGAAGGTAGGAATCTCGCCCAGGTCGCGCGCGCCGGGCAGCCCGTCCCAGTCGGGATCGATGCCCGGGCGCGGGCGCTGGCCAAATCGGGAGGCTGTCATACCCCCGAGGAAATCACTCTTTATCGGGAGTTTCCCGAGAGTCGCGTGGTTCGGCGGTCAGCGGCACCGGGCAGCCGATCTGCGCCCGCCGATTAATCCGCCACCAGACAAAAAATCCGGTGAGGGTAAACGCGCCATAAAACAGGTACATAAACGCCGACGCATAATAGCCCGCGTCCACGAGCAGGGGCACACCCACGGCATCCACCGCGACCCAGATCAGCCAAAACTCCACCCAGCCGCGCGCCATCCCATAGGTGGCCAGCAGTGAGCCCACAAAGATCCAGGCATCGGCCCAGACCGGCTCATAGGATTCGAGCATCCGAAATATCGGCGTCAGTAGCGCGGTGCCACCCAGCAGCGCGATGATCAAAAATGCGCGCTGTTTGCCGGAGGCCCAGCGCGGTGTCACGGCAAAATCGCCGCCACCCGCGTGCCGCCGCCAGCTGGCCCAGCCATAGATCGACACGATAATAAACATGATCTGGCGGCCCGCCTGGCCCAGCAGGTTCACCGGATTGGGGGTATGAAATACGGCCCCGAGAAATACCGTGAGCAGCAGCAGATTGCCGATGATGCCCACGGGCCAGGCCCAGGCCTTGCGGCGCATTCCGCCCACCGCGCACGCGAGTCCAAAGGCGTTTCCGATGATCTCGCGCCATAAAATGGTCTGCGAGCCGATCACCAGCTGGGCATCAAAGAGCCAGGTGAGGACGTTCATGATGATGGCGCATTCTCCTTTTCCGCATCGTTAAACCACGGGGAGTGCGCATAAAATACGCGTGCTTCTCTCATCCAGACTTTAACTGTCGGTATCGGAATTTCACCGATTCAGTCGCGCCGTCGGGCCCCCGGGGGAGCACCACATGCGCGAGTCGCGGACTATCACCGCCGGTTCGGAATTACACCGACCCCGGAGCACGCGTCCCAGTCTAGCGCTAACGCTACAGTGGTCTTGAGGGTCGCCGGTGGGGGCCCCGGTAGGGATGGAATTTTTACGTGAGTACACGCAGGCCACTGATCGGGCTCACCGGTCGCCGCGGTATCGGCGGAATGCTTGATGTTCCGCGCGGATTCAGCGATGCACCGCTGGATATTTATATGAGCGAATACGGCACCAGCGTGGCCGGGGCCGGCGGCCTGCCGATCCTCATCCCGCTGGGCAGCCCCGGTGCGGAGATCGTGGAGCACCTCGACGGCCTGCTGATCTCCGGCGGGCAGGACGTGGACCCGCGCCGCTATGGCCAGTCGCCGGATCCGCATGTGGAGGTCATCGACCCCGAGCGGGACGACCTGGAGTTTTCGCTGGTTGCCGCTGCCCTCGCCGCGGGCATCCCGATTCTGGGCATCTGCCGCGGACACCAGCTCCTGAATGTGGCGCTCGGCGGCACCCTGATTCAGCACCTCTCGGGTGGCGAGGGGGAGGCACACGCCACCTCGGCCTATCCCCGCAACCACCGCACGCATCGCGTGGACATCCTGGAGGATTCGATCAGCCACGGGCTCTACGGCGATTCGCAGATGGTGAACTCATTCCACCATCAGGCCGTGGACGTCCCCGGGGAGGGCCTCGTGGTGACCGCCCGCGCACCCGATGGTGTGGTGGAGGCCATCGAGCTGATCGGTTCCCCGGTGATGGGAGTGCAATGGCATCCCGAGACGCTCGGCGCCGATCCGATCTTCGGCTGGCTCGTGGCCGAGGCCACGCGGCGGCTAGGCCGAGGCCGGTTCGAGTAGTTCGGGGCCGTCGCCGCCGAGCCGGTTTACCGGATAAAACTCAAAACCCTCGGCCTCGGCGGCACCCACCGCGACCGCCTCATCGATCAGCGCCTGATCGCCCTGGATGGACGTATCGATCCAGTGCTCCCAGTGCTCGGGCGGCAAAAACACCGGATTGCGGTCGTGTAGCGGAACGAGGTCGCCCGCGGCCGGGGCGGTGAGGATCGTGGCGGTCAGATGCCAGCGGTTGGGATCTCCCGGCCGGGTCTGCGGATCGGCCCACCACGAGTAGAGCCCGGCAAAGCCGATGACCTCCTCGCTATACGGCCGCACAAAATACGGGGTTTTTATGCCGTTTTCATCGGTATGCCACTCGTAATAGCCATTGGCGAAGATGATCGCGCGGGTGGAGCGCACGGCATCACGAAACGCGGGCTTTTCCGCGGCGGTCTCGGAGCGGGCGTTAAACGTGGGGAACTCCGGCGTGGCCGTTTTGGACCACGCGGGCAGCAGCGACCAGGAGGCCGTCTCGAAGCGCAGCGTGGGCTCGGGCCCGCGCGCGGATTCCACGAGGATCGGCACCGACTGGGTGGGTGCGATATTCCAGCTCGCCTGCCAATCGGGCGACCACTGCTCGGGGCGGCGACCGGTGGCCTCCACAAACTCGGTGATCATCTCGTTGACGGTGGCATCCATCGCAAATCTTCCACACATGGGTGACTTCCTTTCCGTGGCCTCCCTCGATGCTATCGCGCACCGGGGACGCCGCGGTCTGAGCCGCGGGCGTGGTGCCCGGTTGCCTACGACGCGGCGCGGGATGGCACACTGGAGTCATGGATATTTCCGCGCGCTGTCCCTGCCTGAGCGGCCTCACCTATGGCGAATGCTGCGGTCGCGCCCACTCGGGGGAGCCCGCGGCCACCGCCGAGGCGCTGATGCGCTCCCGGTTTAGCGCGTTTGCGCTGGGTGATGTGGACTATCTGCTGCATACCTGGCATCCGCATACCCGCCCGGGCACGCTCGAGCTGGACGCCGATCTGCGCTGGTATCGGCTGGATATCGGCGCGGTATCCGCCGGCGGCCCGCTGGATCACGCGGGCGAGGTGGAGTTCACGGCGTATTACCGCTCACCCGAGGGTGCGGGCAGCCAGCATGAGCACAGCCACTTCACGCGCGAGGGTGGGCGCTGGCTCTATCGCGACGGCCGCGCGCTGGACTGATCGCGGCTAGGAGTAGTCCCCGGTGATCTCCTCGCGCACCCGGCGCAGATCCTCCATCAGGGAGCCGATCAGGATCCAGTGATCGGGGTGCGGCTCGTGAATCACGATCGGGGCCGTGAGCATGGGGGCCTCGGGGGCCTCCTCCAGCTGGGGCTCCATGCCGTCGAGAATATTGGCATCCGCGATCAGCCGCAGGTCGTGGGCAGCGCGGCGCAGCTGCTCGGCGATGGCCCGCACCGAGGCCTCCGAGCGCAGGCTCTCGTCATAGTGGTCGTGGAACGCGCGGGACATACCCGCTGTGCGCGTGGTGAGCGGGCCCAGCTTATTAAGGAGCTTTTTGGTATTCAGGAGCCGTTCGCGATTGCGTCCGCCGCGCGGATTTAGCGTGAGTGATTCCTCGGCCACGCGCAGCGAGGCCGCGGCCTTTTCTCGCATCGGGCGCAGCAGGCGCGCGCTGATCATGAGCGAATCGCGCTCGGCCCGGGTCTGCTTGCTGGGCAGCGCGACCGCGAGCGCATCCAGCTGATCGGCCACCGCCTCGGCCAGGGCCGCGGCGTCGCGCTCGGCCGGGTCGAGGATCACGGGGGGCACCACGGCGGCGTTAATGGCAAAGCCGATTGCCACACCGATCAGCGTTTCCAGGATGCGATAGAGCGAATAATCGGGTGTCGCTGCGCCGATCGAGAGCACCAGCATCGCGCTGATCGGGATCTGATTGGAGGAGCCCGCGGAGAGCCGCGCGGCCCAGGCCACCATGATCGAGACCACGATGGCCACCAGGACCACCCAGCTGGCGCCGCCAAAGAGCATATTCAGGCCCGTGGCGATCACGACCCCGCCGATCACGCCGATGCTGCGCTCGATGGCCTTGCCAAAGGACTGGTGCAGGCTCGGCTGGACCACCAGCAGCGCACCCACCGCGGCAAAAACCGGCATCTGCGAGGGCACGATCGCCAGCGCCACAAACCAGGCGATGATCGTGGCCGCCGAGGTCTTCACCGCCTGAAGCAGGGGAATGCGGGAGTTCGCCCGCACCAGCGTGGTGAGCCGCATCAGGGGAGGTCTGCCTCGTTGAGGAGCGCCAGCAGCCCCGCACCATCGGGCGCTGACAGGCGCAGGATGCCGTCACTCTCGCTGTCCTCGGCATCGTCGTGGCGGCTGCGGCCACCGGCGAGCACGGCCTCGCTCGTGGACATCCGGCGGATCGCGATGGCCGCGACCTGCTTGGGATAGGTCAGCGCAAAATCGCGGTAGAGGTCCTCATCGTGCTGGCCGTCATCGCCGACAAGGAGCCAGCGGATCTGCGGAAACTCCGCGGCCAGGCGGTCCAGGTTTTGCACCTTATGTTCGCGGCCGCTGCGGAACCAACGGTCCACGGTGGGGCCCCAGTCGGTCAGCAGCAGGGCGCCGGCCGGATAGAGATTGCGGGACATAAAGCGGTTCAGGGTCGGGGCCACGTTCCAGGCGCCCGTGGACAGATAGATCATCGGCGCACCCTCGTGGCTCGAGACCATCCGGTCCAGGAATACACTCATTCCGGGCACCGGGATGCGCGCGTGCTCGTCCAGCACAAACGTATTCCAGGCGGCGACCAGGGGGCGGGGGAGCGCGGTGACCATCACGGTATCGTCCACATCCGAGATCACGCCAAAGCGCACATCGGGGCCCACGATAAAAACATCGGTGGAGACGGCCCGGGAGCCCTCGGCGCTCAGCGTGATCTGCTGCCAGCCGGGTTCCAGGGTGGCGGGGATCACGGTATCAATCAGGCCGCCACGATCGGCGATTACCTCGTGTTCCACGCCGTTTACGGTCACGGTCACGGTGGCCGCGACCACGGGCACCGAGGTGAAGCTGCGCCAGCCGCGGATGCGGCGCGCGGAGGCCTGTTCGAGGGCCTGGGGGTGGGTGGCGGCGCGGCTCAGGAGGACGCGGCAGAGCACCCGGATCCAGGTGGTGGAGCCATAGCCCACATAGGGCACAACGGTCGCATGCATTCCGCGCCGGCGTCCGCGCTTTTCCCGCCACCGCAGCACGGCGTCGTCAATGCGCGCCGCACGGTGGATGGTCGCGGAGACCACGGCGGAGTGGGTATGGCGCGCAGGGGGCACATCGGGTTCGGGCTCGGACACCCCCCAATTCTGGCATGTTTAGGGCGCGGCCGGTGTGTCGCCGTCGTCGAGGTGTTGTGCCTCACCCCGGTGAATGAGCTTTTTGATCAGGAATACCGCGGCAATAAAGAGCACCAGGATTCCCACAAAAATATATCCAGCGCTATGCAATTGGCCCGAAAGCTCCCGATACGTCTTCGCGGCGGCCGAGCCGGCGCCCACATAGGCGACCGACCAGATCAGGCACGCGGGGAGGGTCCATGCGATAAAGCGGCGATAGGTCATGGTGCTCATCCCCACCGTGAGCGGGATGACCGAGTGTAGGACGGGCAGGAACCGGGACAGGAAAACCGCGATTCCGCCGCGACGATCCAGATAGCGCTCGGCGCGGGACCAGTTTTTTTCGCCGATCCAACGCCCGAGCCGACTGTCGCGAATTCGACCCCCGAATGTCCGACCCAGGTAGAAGCCGATCGACTCCCCGGCCAGCGCCCCCAGGATGATGGCCACCGTGAGGCCAATGAACTCCACGGGCCCCTGCACGGCGGTGGCCGCGACGATCACCATGGTGTCTCCCGGCACGATCAGCCCCACCAGGATGCTGGTTTCCAGGAGCATTCCAAAGCCGGCGATCAGGGTGCGCAGTACCGGGTCCACGCCCTGGAGGAGGTCGAGGAATCCGTTGAGGAAGTCATTCACCCGTTAAATCTACGGCACGCGCGCGAGCGCGATGTTCGGGCCGACCAAAACCCACCCGCGACTGTGGTCAGACCACAGGAGCATAGCGTGCTAACCTGTGAGAACAAGACGAGTCGTAAACCACAGGAATCACCCCCCTGCACGGATCTGATGGTCGCTTTCTCTGTAGTAATTTTTGTTACGAAACCTGGAGAGTTTGTGAAGTGAACGAGTTCCTAAATCTGGATCCGCTGATACTGTCGCGATGGCAGTTCGGCCTGACCACCATCTATCACTTTCTGTTCGTCCCCCTGACGATTGGAATGGTGACCACGGTTGCCATCTTCCAGACGGCCTGGGTGCGTACCGGAAAGATCCACTACCTGCAGCTGACGCAGTTCTTCGGGAAGATCTTCCTGATTAACTTCGCCATGGGAGTGGTCACCGGAATCGTGCAGGAGTTCCAGTTCGGTATGAACTGGTCGTCCTACTCGCGGTTCGTGGGCGACGTCTTTGGCGCCCCGCTTGCCCTCGAAGGCCTCCTGGCCTTCTTCCTGGAGGCCACGTTTATTGGCCTCTGGATCTTCGGCTGGAATAAGCTCTCGCCCAAGCTCCACCTGATGACCATTTGGCTCACCGCCATTGCGTCGATTCTGTCGGCCTATTTCATCATCGCCGCCAACGCGTTTATGCAGAACCCGGTGGCCTACCAGTACAACGAGGAGCGCGGCCGTGCCGAGCTCACGAGTATTGGTGAGCTGCTCACCAACCCGGTGGCCGTGGCCGCATTCCCGCACACCATCTTTGCCTGTTTCATGGTGTCCGCCGGCCTGATCATCACGGTCGCCGCCTACCACCTCTCGCGTAATAACCACCTCGAGACCATGCGCCCCGCGCTGAAGTTTGGTCTCTGGATGATGATTGTGGCCGGCATCGGCACCGTCTTCTTTGGTGACTCGCTGGGCATTGCGATGGTTAATACGCAGCCCATGAAGATGGCCGCGGCGGAGGCGCTATATAACACCGCCACCGGAGCGGACGCGTCCTTCTCGCTGTTCACCCTCGGAACCCCCGATGGTGTGCACGAGTTGTTCTCGATCCGCGTGCCGTATCTGTTGTCGTTCCTGTCCACCCATACGTTTGATGGAACCGTGGAGGGCATTAACGACCTCCAGGCCCTGTATACCCAGACCTATGGACCCGGCGAATACGCCCCGATTATCTGGATCACCTACTGGTCGTTCCGCTGGATGATCGCCCTCGGCATGATCCACATCCTCGTCGCCATCGTTGGCCTGTGGCTCACCCGTAAGAACCGTCTGCCCAAGAATAAGTGGGTCTGGAAGGCCGCCATCTGGTCCTTCCCCGCCTCGCTGCTCGCCATGAGCCTCGGTTGGGTCTTCGCGGAAATGGGACGTCAACCCTGGCTGGTCTTTGGGCTGCTCAAGACCGAGGACGGTGTGTCGCCACACGTCACGGGCCTTGAGGTGCTGATCTCGCTGATAGCCTTCACCCTGGTCTATGGTTCGCTGATCGTGGTCGAGTTTGGCCTGATCAAGAAGGCCGCCATTGCCGGGCCCGCCCCGGTGGAAACGTCGACGGACGGCAAGGACACCCCGGTGCCCACCGCCACGGTTTATTAGGAGTAGATCATGGATCTTGCACAACTCTGGTTCTGGATAGTTGGCTTCCTCTTTATTGGCTACTTCATCCTCGACGGCTTCGACTTTGGTGTTGGTATGTCCCTGCCCTTCCTGGGCAAATCGGATACCGACCGTCGTGTCCTGATTAACACCATCGGTCCGGTCTGGGACCTCAACGAAACCTGGGTCATCGTGGCCGGGGCCTGTCTGTTTGCCGCATTCCCCGAGTGGTATGCGACACTCTTCGCCGGGTTCTATCTCCCACTGCTCTTAATTTTGATTGCGCTGATCCTGCGCGGTGTCTCCTTTGAGTACCGCCATCAGCGCAAGCACGAGAGCTGGAAGCGCCGCTTCGACCTGATGATCGTCGTCGGCTCGGCCATCCCCGCCCTGCTCTGGGGTGTGGCCTTCGCCAACGTCGTGCGCGGAGTTCCGCTGGATGCAAACCACGATTACATCGGTGGTTTTTTCAACCTGCTGAACCCCTATGCACTGCTGGGTGGAATCACCACGCTGCTGCTGTTCTTCCTACACGGACTGTATTTCATCCTGCTGAAGACCGACGGTGATCTGCACGCCCGGGCCAAGGCCCTCGCCCTGAAGGCAGGCATCGTCACCGTTGTGGTGGCTGCCTCCTTCCTGGTGTGGACCATCATCATGTCCGAGTTCAAGTTCTGGACAATCGTGTGCTCGCTGATCGCGGCCGTGGCCCTGATCGCCGCCGTGCTGCTGGGCCACCTCGGTCGCGAGGGATGGTCGTTCACGGCCATGGCCGCGACCGTCGCGGCCGCGGTGCTCACGCTGTTTGTCTCGCTGTTCCCGTATGTCATGCCCGCGAGCAATAACCCCGCCAATGGCCTCACGATTGAGAATGCGTCGTCCTCGGCGTATACCCTTGAGTTCATGAGTTGGGTTGCACTGATCGCACTGCCGCTGATCCTCCTGTATCAGGGGTGGACGTACTGGGTATTCCGCAAGCGGATTACCAGTGCCACCATCGAGGCGGCCGCGCACTAGCGCGCAACGCCATGCGACCGTTTGACTCTCGACTCGTAAAATACGCCCGCTCCATCCGAGCCTTTTTGGTCAGCCAAACGCTGATCGGACTGGTGACGATGGCGTGCGTGATCGGATTTGCCGCGGTACTCACCCTCGTGGTGACCCGGGCCATCGACGGCACTGATTTTGCCGACCTGGTCCCGTGGATCATCGCGCTGGTGGGAATCGCCGCGCTCCGGGCACTCACGGTATGGGCGAGTGAGACGGTCAGCATGCGCGCGGCCGGCCGGGTCAAGGCGGAACTGCGTTCGGGTATTCTCGACGCCGTTTCGGCCCTTGGCCCGGCCCGGCTCGCCCGCCGGGGTTCCACCTCGGTGGCCACCCTCACCGGGCGCGGCATGGACGCGCTGGATGAGTATTTCTCCAAATATCTGCCGCAGCTGGTCCTCACCTGCATCGTGACCCCCGTGATCGTGGTGATCATCTGGTGGCAGGACTGGATCTCGGGCGTGGTCATCGTGATCACGCTCCCGCTGATCCCCGTGTTTATGGCGCTGATCGGCTGGGCCACCCAGGCGGTACAGCAGCGCCAATGGGACACCCTGGGCCGACTCTCGAGCGGGTTTGTGGACCTGCTGGGGGGCATCGCCACCCTGAAGATTTTTGGTCGTCAGCACCGGCAGGTGGGCCGGATGAAGACGATCACCGAGGACTACCGCACGTCCACCATGAAGGTGCTGCGGGTCACGTTCCTCTCCGGCTTTGTGCTGGAGCTCGCCTCCAGCCTCGCGGTGGCCATCGTGGCGGTGGGCATCGGCCTGCGCCTGATCGAGGGCTCGCTCTCGCTCGAGGTGGGTCTGTTTGTGCTGCTGCTTGCGCCCGAGGCCTTCCTGCCGCTGCGCAATGTGGGCACCAATTTCCACGCCGCCGCCGAGGGCGTCACCGCCGCCCAGGAGGCATTTGAGATTCTCGACGCCGCCGAGGCCCTGCCCGCCGCCGCCGTGGTGCCCGCCGCCGCGCGGCCGGGGGAGCGCCGCGCGCTTGAGCTTGAGGGCGTGATCGCCCGGCATGTGAGCGCCGACGGGGAGGCCGCGGCACCCGCGCTGCACGCCCCCGTGACCGCGACGCTTGCGCCCGGATCGTTTACCGTCCTGACCGGGCCGAGCGGGGTGGGCAAGTCCAGCCTGGTCTCCGCGATCGCCGGATTCACCGAGTATGAGGGCCGGATCGCGCTGGCCGGCAGCGATGAGCGCGGCGTGGCCCCGGCCGAGCGCACGTGGCTGTCCTGGAGCCCCCAGCGCTCGGGCCTGATCAGCGGCACCGTGGCCGATAACGTGGCCCTGGGTGTGGAGAGCCCCGATCCCGAGCTGCTGCGCTGGGCGCTGGACACCGCCGCTGCCGCGGAGATCAACCCCGCCACAGAGATCGGCGTGGCCGCCGATGGCCTCTCCGGGGGACAGGCACAGCGCGTGGGAATCGCGCGGGCGCTCTACCGCGCGCGCCGCCTCGACGCCGATGTGCTGATCCTCGACGAGCCCACCTCGGCGCTGGATCACGGCACCGAGGAACTGCTCCTGACCAATCTGCGCGCGTTCACCCGCACCGGGCCCGCGCTCCTGATCATTTCGCATCGCGGGGCCGTCCTGGCCGCCGCCGATGCCGTGCTCGAGATGGCTCCCGCCCGCCCCGCGGTCGTGGCGTCTTGACAGAAAAGGGTTTCCCCGTGACCGGTACCACCACACCCGCCCGGCGTGCCACCGCCGCCGATGTGCGCGCCGTGCTGCGCCGCGCCCGCCCGCGCGGCAAGAGTGCCGTGGCCGGGCAGCTTTCCGGCATCGCCTCCGCGCTGAGCACCGTGGCGCTGATGGCCTGCAGCGCGTTTTTGATCACACGCGCCGCTGAAATGCCGCCCATCCTCTTCCTGAATGCCGCAATCGTGGGCGTGCGCGCATTTGCGCTGGGCCGGGCATTTTTCCGCTATCTGGACCGGCTATTTAGTCACGATGCGGCGTTCCGCCAGCTGGAAACGGTGCGCGTGGACCTGCTGCAACGCCTGCTTCCGATCGCCCCGGCCGGGCTGGCGCGCTCCAAGCGCGGCGATCTCCTCTCAACGCTGGTCTCCGATGTGGACGAGATGCAAAACCTCGGCCTGCGTGTGATCCAGCCGCTCATCACCTCGCTCGGGGTGGCGCTGCTGGCGATCTTCGGAATCGCGCTGCTCTCGCCGATGGCCGCCCTCGGCCTGGCCGTGGCCCTGATCCTCACGTTTGTGCTGAGCGCCTGGGCGATCTCCGGGGTGGCCGCGCGCGCCGAACGCTCGCTTGCCCCGCAGCGCGCCTCGCTCATGGATGCACTGCTGGACTATCTCGGCAACCTCGACGTGCTCGTGGCCTATGGGGCCGAGAAGCAGGCCCGGGCCCGCGTGGACCGGATCGACGCCGAACTCACCCGTTCGCTGACCCGCCGCGCGAGCGGGGCCGGGCTGGCCGGGGCCGCCCTCGCCCTGTTCACCGGGGTGGCCGTGGCGCTCATGCTGATCGCCGGAATCCCCGAGCTGAAGACCGGGCTGACCGGTCCCGGCCTGGCAATCCTGGCGCTGGTGCCGCTCGCGGTCTTTGAGATCGTCGCAAATGTGCCGCTCGCGCTGAGCGCCTGGCGCCAGGTCAAGGTCAGCGCCGAGCGCATCGCCGAGGCCACCGCGCCCGCGCGCGCCCAGGACGTGCCCGCCGAGACGGGACGCCGGGAGCTGGCCCCCGTGCCCGGGGCCCCCATCCTGGAGCTGACCGATGTGGCGGTGCGCTGGCCCGCCGCGCAGACCGATGCGCTCACGGTGCCCCACCTGCGGGTGGAGGCCGGCGAATGTGTGCTGATCGAGGGCCCCAGCGGCGCCGGAAAAACCACCCTCGCACAGACCCTGGTGCGTTTCCTCGGCTACCGCGGCTCGATCACCCTGGGCGGCGAGGACATGGCCCAGCTGCACCCCGATGCCGTGCGCGGCGTGATTGGGCTCTGCGAACAGGTGCCGTATCTCTTTGACGATACGATCCGCCAAAACCTCCTTTTTGCCCGCGAGGATGCCAGCGAGGCCGAACTGCTGGAAATCCTCGGCGCCGTGGGCCTGGCCGAGTGGACCACGCGCCGCGGCGGTCTGGATGCCCGCGTGGGCGAGCGCGGGGCCCTCGTCTCGGGAGGCCAGGCGCAGCGCATCGCGCTGGCCCGCGCGCTGCTCCACGATTTCCCGGTGATTGTGCTTGATGAGCCCACCGCAAACGTCGAGGGCGACCTCGCCGCGAGCCTGCTCGCCGAGCTTGTGGCGGTGGCCCGCGACCGGGAACGCACGATCCTTCTCATCTCCCATGCAGACGTGGATGACACACTGGTTGATCGACGGGTAAATATCGTCGATGGGGTGCTGCGAACCGCGTAGCACGCGGCAGGAAGCGGAGGACGCCGGTTGGCCCTGAGCAGCATTCCCGAGCAGCGCATCGAGAGGCTCAAGACCCTCACGGTATTGGCCCTCGTGCTGGGTGTGGCCTGGATCTGGAGCGACCTGATTCGCCGCCTGGGGGATGCCAACCACGGCAACGTGATCTCCCTGCTGTTTATGGCGCTGGCGCTTTCGCTTGCGGCCCTGCTGATCTGCGTGATCCTCCACGCGGGCATTCATCGCCGCGCGGGCTGGGCCCGGATACTGGGCACGATCACCTCGATCGTGGCGCTTGTGGAGGCCATTTTTTCGCTGAGCCATATTCCGCGACGCATCGCATCGCGCCTGGGAGACCCGGTCACGGTGGGTGGCATCGGGGGAGAGCCCTGGGTCATCAGCGAACAGGGCTCGCCCCTGGAGTTGATCCCCGCCGGGGTGCTGGCCCTCCTCACGGTGATCCTCGCGGTGGCCTGGCTGCGGGCGGCATGGTCGCGTCCGGTCGCTAAGCTGGGCAGGTGACCTCGCCCTATCGTTCCCGGGTTCTGCCCGGCTGGTATGACCCCGCCACCGCCGCACACTCCCTACTGGCCGATCATCCCCGCTCATTCTGGCTGGATGCGGGCAGCTCCGCCACCGCGGGCTGGAGCTATCTGGGCTATGGCCGGCTGCTGATCGAGGTGCGGGACCGCGGAACCCGGGTGCGGGTCAGCGGCGCGGATGCGGCGGATGCCGAGTATCCGGTGGCCGCCGGCGGCGCCCATGCGCGCGTGGAGGAACTGCTCGCCCAATACGAACTCCCCGCGGCCGAGGTGCCCGGATTTGGGGGCGGCTGGGTGGGGCTGCTCGGATATGAATACGGCGCGAGCCTCGTGGGTGTGGCCCCCGCACCGGGCCCCGGCGACCTGCCCGAGGCCGCGTGGCTGCGCAGCGAACGCATGCTGGCGTTTGACCATGCCGCGCGCCGGGTCACGCTGATCGAGCGCGCGGGGCTGCCGCGGGATGAGCGCTGGGAATGCGGCGGCACGGACCGGGACGCCCCGCCGCCGCCCGCGCCTATCGCGTCGCCGGAGGATGCGCCGCCGCTGAGCGTGAGCTGGCGACACTCCGATGCACACTACCGCGACCTGGTGCGCGGCTGTATCGCGGCGATCGGGCACGGCGAGGCCTATCAAATCTGCCTCACCAATATGGCCACCATTCCCGGACGCTTTGACCCCCGGGACCTATTCCGCCGGCTGCGCGCGCTGAGCCCCAGCCATCACGCGGGCCTGCTGATCCTGGACGGGGCCGCCCTGGTCTCCGCCTCCCCGGAGACCTTCCTCAGTGCGGACGGCCGCGGCCGCGTGGCCACCCGCCCGATTAAGGGCACGCGGCGGCGCGCGCGGGGGGACGCCGCGGAGGATCGCCGACTCGCCGCGGAACTGCTCGCCGACGAAAAGGAACGCGCCGAAAACCTGATGATCGTGGACCTATGCCGCAATGACCTCACCCGCGTGGCCGCCCCCGGAACCGTGAGCGTGAGTGAACTCTTCACCGTGGAAAGCTATGCGCAGGTGCATCAGCTGGTCTCCACGGTCGAGGCGCGGCTGGCCCCGGAAACCGGGCTCGGCGAGCTGATCGCCGCGATCTTCCCCGCCGGATCGATGACCGGGGCCCCCAAACATCGCGCCATGACGCTCCTCGCCGAATACGAGGAGGGCCCGCGCGGCGCCTATGCGGGGGCGTTTGGCTATCGCGATTCCCGCGGCACCCTCTCGCTCGCCATGGTGATCCGCAGCATCGTCTGCGGGCCCGATCTTGCGCGCATCGGCGCGGGCGGGGGCATCACCGCGCTCTCCGATCCGGGCCGCGAACTGGCCGAGTCCCACCTCAAGGCGGCGGCGCTGCTGAGCGTGCTCCGCGACTCGGCCGCCGCGGGCCGCACGGGCCCCGACAAATAGCGGTAATCTAGGGGAATCCACAGATCAGCCCGCCTCCCCGCCGGAAATTCCCGCCGGGTGGGCGGTTATTTCGAATGAGAGTCACGTGAGCACTAACGAGCCCATCATCGACGAAGCAGAAAAATACGACTTCGCCGCCATCCAGGACCGCTGGCTGGGTGTCTGGGACGAGCTTAAGCCCTTTGCCACCGCGGATACCCCCGCCGATGCACCGCGCAAATACGTGCTCGATATGTTCCCCTACCCCTCGGGCGATCTGCACATGGGACACGCCGAGGCCTTTGCCCTGGGCGATGTCATGGCGCGCTATTGGCGCGGCCGCGGCTATGCCGTAATGCACCCGATCGGCTGGGACTCCTTTGGCCTGCCCGCGGAGAACGCCGCGATTAAGCGCGGTATCGACCCGCGCGAGTGGACCTACGCCAATATCGATCAGCAGCGGGCGTCCTTCCGCCGCTATGCCCCCTCGTTTGACTGGGATCGTGAGATCCACACCAGCGACCCCGAGTACTACCGCTGGAACCAGTGGCTGTTCCTGAAGCTCTACGAAAAGGGGCTGGCCTATCGCAAGGACAGCGCCGTGAACTGGTGCCCCGTGGACCAGACCGTGCTCGCCAATGAGCAGGTGGTTAACGGGCGCTGTGAGCGTTGCGATTCCCTCGTGACCAAAAAGAAGCTTAACCAGTGGTATTTCAAGATCACCGATTACGCTGATCGCCTCGTGGACGACCTGGACACGCTGGAGGCTACGTGGCCGTCCAAGGTGCTGAGCATGCAGCGCAACTGGGTGGGCCGCTCCTATGGCGCCGATGTGAGTTTTGAAATCGAGGGTCGCGCGGAGGCCGTGGAGGTATATACCACCCGTCCCGATACCCTGTTTGGGGCCACGTTTATGGTGGTCGCGCCCGATTCGGATCTCGCCGAGGAGCTGGTGGCGGGGGCCTCCGAGGCCACGCGCACGGCCTTTGCCGCGTATCTGGACGAGGTCAAAAAGTCGAACGATATCGACCGTCAGGCCACCGACCGCGAGAAGACCGGCCTGTTTATCGAGCGCTATGCGATCAACCCTGTCAACGGCGAACGCCTGCCGATCTGGGTGGCCGATTATGTGCTGGCCGATTATGGGCACGGCGCGATCATGGCCGTACCCGCGCACGATCAGCGCGACCTGGACTTCGCCCGCAAATTTGATCTGCCCGTGCGCGTGGTGGTGCAGACCAGCCCGCTGGAGGGTGCGGAGGCCGTGGCCGATCCCGCGGAATCCGGCATTGCGCTGGCCGGCGAGGGTGAACTGATCAACTCGGGAGAGTTCAACGGACTGCCCAAGGCCGAGGCCATTGCCCGCGTCACGGCGCAGCTGGACGAGCGCGGCCTGGGCCACTCGGCTAAAAACTATCGCCTGCGCGACTGGCTGATTTCGCGTCAGCGCTATTGGGGCACCCCGATCCCGATCATCCACTGCGAGGCCTGTGGCGAGGTGCCCGTGCCCGAGGATCAGCTCCCCGTGACGCTGCCGCCCGCCGAGGGCCTGGACCTGCAGGCCAAGGGTAAGAGCCCGCTGGGTGCCGCCGAGGACTGGGTCAACGTGAGTTGCCCGCGCTGTGGCGGGGCCGCGCTGCGCGATTCCGATACCATGGACACCTTTGTGGACTCCTCCTGGTACTTCCTGCGTTTCCTGTCGGCGAATTCCGATCGGGTGGCTTTTGATGTGGAGGAGGCCAAGCGCTGGGCCCCCATCGACCAGTACGTGGGAGGCGTGGAGCACGCGATCCTGCACCTGCTGTACTCGCGGTTTATGACCAAGGTGCTGCACGACCTGGACTATGTGGACTTTGTGGAGCCGTTCACCTCGCTGCTGAACCAGGGCATGGTGCTCATGGACGGCGCCAAGATGAGCAAGTCCAAGGGCAACCTGGTGGAGTTCCAGGGCGAGCTGGACGCCTATGGTGCCGATGCGTTGCGCGTCACGCTGGCCTTTGCCAGCCCGCCCGAGGACGATATCGACTGGGCCGATGTCTCGCCCGCCGGTGCCGCCAAGTTCCTGGCGCGCGCGTGGCGCGTGGCCAAGGATGTGGCCACCGAGCCGGGCACCAGCCCCGAGGGCGGGGACCGCGCGCTGCGCCGGGCCACGCACCAGTTCCTCACGGATGCACCGGGCCTGGTGGAATCCTATAAGTTCAACGTGGTGGTGGCGCGGCTCATGGAGCTGACCAATATCACGCGGCGCACGATCGACGCGGGTGCGGGGGCGGCCGATCCGGCCGTGCGCGAGGCCGCCGAGACCATCGCGACCGGGCTGAACCTGTTTGCGCCCTATGCGTCCGAGGACATGTGGGCCCACCTGGGGCACCCGGCACCGGTGGCGCTTGTGGTGTGGAAGGATGCCGATCCGGCGCTGCTCGTACAGGATGCCGTGACCGCGGTCTTCCAGGTGAACGGCAAGGTGCGAGACCGCGCCGAGGTGGCCACGGATATTTCCGAGGCCGAGCTGGAGGCACTGGCCCGCGGGTCGGAGGCCGTGCAGCGTGCGGTGGGTGAGGGCGAGATCGTGAACGTGATTGTGCGTGCGCCCAAGCTGGTAAATATTGCGGTAAAGCCGCGCGGCTAGCCCGCGCGTAGCCGTCGGCGGCGGTATCGGGACGTGGATAACACGACCCGGTACCGCCGTTTTGGTATTCCGGATGCGTGGGGGTTGCCCGGGTTGCGACGGTTTCGGGGGCGGCCGAGGCGCGATGCGTGCCGGGGAGGGGAGGATTTCCCGAGGCGGGAGGGGGCGTTTTCCACAGTCCCGACAAGGCGCATGGCCTTTCCCCAGCTCCCACCCCCTCGCGGATTTTCCCCTCCCATTTTTCTAGCCTGGGGGCATGAAAAAATACACCGATGTTCTGGCGGTCCGGGTGCGGGCCCTGCGGCGCGCTCGTGCGGCGGGGGAGGGCGAGGTGGTGCGCGCGAGCGCGCCGGTATGGGGTCCGGGTCCCGGGCACTCCGGCGAGCCCCGCTCGCGCAGCGGCCCGCTATTGCGCGGTGCCGTGCTCTCCCACGGCGCCGCGCCCTCCCGAGGTGCCGAGTCCTCCCACAGCGATGTGACTTCTGACAGCGCTGTGTCCTCCCGCAGTGCTGTGACTTCCGACAGCGCTGTGTCCTCCCGAAGTGCCGTGTCCTCCCGAGGTGCCGAGCCCTCCCACAGGGCTGTGCCGCCCGACAGAGCTTCGCCCTCCCGGAGCCCCGGCCCGGATACCACCGGGGCAGCCCCGAACGGTGAGCGTCCCGGCCGGGGCGAGCGCCCGGCACATGCCGCGGCACCCGTGCTGCCTCCCGGCGGGTCCCCGCGTCCGGCCGCGGCGTCCGCCCCGGTGGGCGTCGCCGAGCGCGAAGCCGGTGGCCTCTCCGGTGGCGGTGGCGGTGATGGTGTCGGGGTGGGCGAGGACGTGCCCACCGCTGTCGGGAGTGATCGGGGTATTGGCGCCGGCGTTGAGATCAACACTGCCGTTGATCTTGACACTGCCGTTGGTCTGGATGCCGCCTTTGGCCCTGGTGCAGCTGCCGGTATTGAGGGCGCGCTCCTTGCCGCCGAACCTGCCGAGGTATCACCCGGTGATGAGCGGGTCGCAACCGCGGGCCGCGAGGCCCCCGGGCATCTCCTGGGCCGCCGTGCGCGCGAAGGCTGGTCGCGCTCCGATGGCCGCAGCGCGGAGGATCGCGAGTTCCTGAACCAGGCCCTGGCCGGTTTGCGTCCGTGGTGGCAGCGCCGATCGGTGCTGATCGCGGTCGCTGTGCTCCTGGTGGTTGCCCTGCTCCTGGGTATGGCCGCCGCGAGGGCTCGGGGTATCGGCGCCCCGCAGCCGCTGGGCACGGTTGTGGAGGGGGTCGATGGCGTGGACTCGGGGGAGCCCGGCCCCGATCCGCGCCCCGCGGGCGGCGCAGAGTCCTCTCCCGGGGCCCGGCCGGGCGGCTCCGAACTCATCGTGCATATCGCCGGGGCCGTGGCCAGCCCCGGGCTCTATCACCTGCCCCCGGGCGCGCGGGTGGCCGATGCCCTCGCGGCCGCCGGCGGTCCGGTTGCCGAGGCCCACCTCGACGCGCTAAACCTCGCCCGCCCGGTGGCCGATGGCGAACAGGTGCGTGTGCCCGCGCCCGGGGAGGCGGCCGCGCCGGGCGCTGGCCCCGGCCCCGGCGGTGTTTCCGCGGCGGGAGGGCCGGGAGGTGAGGCCACGGTTTCGCTGAACCTCGCCTCGGCCCAACAGCTTGATACGCTCCCGCGCGTGGGCCCCGCGCTCTCGGCCCGGATCATCGAATATCGCGAGAAAAACGGGCCCTTTGCCTCGCTTAATGATCTCCTGAAGGTCTCCGGGATCGGCCCGCGCCTCTTTGAGGGGCTCGCCGGAAAGATCACGCTATGACCCACTCGGCCCGGGTGGGGCGCGGGCGAACAAGGCCCGCGCCGGTGGCCGGTTCGGGGCCACCATCGCCGAATGCCGCCGCCCGGGATCGTCCCCGCGGCGGGCGGGTTGGCAGCGGGCCGTGCCGCGGCGGGCGGGGTGGCAGGAGCGGGCAGCGCGGCGGTGGGCGGGGCGGCCCTCCGCGGCGAGGCGGCCCACCCCGGGTCGCCGGGCTCCCGGCGCGTCTCCGCGGCCTGCCGCGGCGGCTTCCCGCCGATACTCGGCTCTGTGTCGTGGCGGCGGCGCTCTGGGCCGTGCTCTGGGTGCTGCTGCCCGGCCCCGGGGGTGCGCCCCGGCTGGCAAGCGCATTTGCCGGGGCCGGGGCGCTCGGGGTGGGGGTGGCCGCGCTGCGCCGATACAGGCGCGGCGGGGCCCCTCCCCGCCTGGGCCGCCTGCTGATTGCCGCCCTGGCCCTCCTGCTCTGTGCCGCGGCGGGGCACCTCGCCCTCATTCAGGACCAGCGCGGCGCGGATTCTCTCGCCCGGGCGCTGGATTCCGGGGAGCGTTCCACGATCCGCGGCACCTTCGCCTCCGACCCCACCCCGGTGGGCGCCGATGCGCAACGGCCGGAGGACTCCGGGCGGCCCCGGCTCCGGGCCAGTATTCACATCGACGCGGTAGATCGCGAGCCCGCATCGGGCACCGCGGTGCTCCTCTGGACGATGCCGACCACGGCTACGGGCACAGGCACGGGTTCGGCCACGGCCACGGAGGCGGGTGCGCTTGCGCGCGGAGACCCGGTGGAGGTGGTGGCCGCGGCGCATCCCACGGGGGCTGGGGAGCGTCCCCGTGCGCTGCTTTCCGCGGTGGAGGCCCCGCGGCGAGCCACGCCACACCCCGAGGCCTGCGCGGGGATGCTGCGCGCCGCGCAGTGCGCGGTCACACACCTGATCGCGCAGCTGCGGCAGGGCCTCGCACACCGGTCCGCCCTGCTGCCCGGCGACGGCGGGGCGCTACTCCCGGGCCTGTCCATCGGTGATACCGCGGCGGTATCACCCGCGCTCAGCGAGGCGATGAACGGCACGGGCCTGAGCCACCTCACCGCGGTGTCCGGGGCCAATTGTGCCGTGGTGGTCTCGGCGGTGTTCCTGCTGGTGGCCGCCCTGGGCGGCGGACGCGGCGCCAGGGTGGTCTGCGCGGCCGCGGCCCTGGGCGGGTTTATTCTCCTGGTGGGCCCCGATGCCAGCGTATTGCGCGCGGCCGTGATGGGGCTGCTCTCGCTGCTCTGCCTGATTCGCGGGCGACCCCGCCAGGGCCTGCCACTCCTGGCCGCCGCATGCTGTGTCCTACTCATCCTCGACCCCTGGCTCGCCCGCGACTACGGCTTTGCCCTCTCGGTAGCCGCCACCGCGGGGCTGCTCACCCTGGTGGAACCGATCGGGCGGCGGCTCGAATCACGGCTGGCCCCGCGCCTTGCCCGGCTGCTCGCGGTACCGCTGGCCGCGCAGCTCGCGTGCGGCCCCATCCTGATCCTGCTGCGCCCCGAGATCAGCCCACTCACCGTACCCGCCAATATGCTCGCCGAGCCCGCGGCCCCCCTCGCCACCGTGCTGGGTCTCCTCGCCTGCCTGAGCGCACCCCTCCTGCCCGCGGTGGCCGATATCCTGGCCCGCTGCGCCTGGCTCCCCGCGCAGTGGATCGCCGGAATCGCCCATACCCTCGCGGGAGTCCCCGGCACCCGCTGGCCCTGGCCCGAGGGCATCGGGGGAGCGCTGCTCCTCGCGGTGGCCACCGCGGCGCTGCTGGTGGCCATTCTGCGTGCCCGCCCGCGCCGCCGCGCACTGCTGTGCTGCGGCCTCTGTTGCCTGTTGGCCGGGAGCCTCACCGCCGGGCCCGGACTGATCGGGCGGCTCCTCACCCCACGCGCCTGGGTCATCGCCGCCTGCGATGTGGGGCAGGGGGACGCGCTGCTGCTGTCCTCTGCGGGGCGCGTTGCCCTGATCGATACCGGGCCCACCCCCGAGGTCCTGAGTAGCTGCCTAAAACGCCTGCACATCACCCGGATCGACCTGCTCATCCTCACCCATTTTGACCTCGACCATTCCGGCGGAGTTCCCGCGATCGCCGGGCGCACCGAGGTTGCGCTGCTCGGGCCCTCCGCCACCCGGCGCGATCACCGCGTGCGCGAGGACCTCCGCCACGGCGGCGCCACCCTTATCGAGGCCCGGGGGAGCAGCGCGCTGCGCGGAACTCTCGGCAACCTCTCCTGGCGGCGCCTCTGGCCTCCCCGGGAAGACGCGGGCATACTCCCCGGAAATGCCTCCTCGGTGGCCGTGGAATTTCGTGGCGACGGGCTCACCTCCGTGTTTCTTGGTGATCTGGGGGCCGAACAGCTCAACCGGATCGCCCGCGGCACCCCCGGGATCGCCGCCCCCGGCCATGCGGACGTGGTGAAGGTGGCCCACCACGGCAGCGCCGATCAGGGTGACCTCCTCTACCGGCAGCTCTCTGCCACGATCGGGCTGATCTCGGTGGGCGCCCATAATAGCTACGGACACCCCACCCGCCGTGCGCTCACGCTTCTGCGCGAGGCGCATACCCGCGCGGTGCGCACCGACCAATCCGGGCTCCTCCTGGTCGGAATCTCCCCCGGGGGCCCCACCCTGTGGACCGAACGCGGGCCGCCCCGGTCCTAATAATGGGCGAGTGCGATACGGTGCTGTGCTGTGCTGTGCTGTGCTGTGCTGTGCTGTGCCGGGCCACCGCCTGAATAACCGCGCATTTTTCCGCTTCAGCCTTTTATCCAACCACACGCGGAACCGACAATAATGAGGAACCGTGGAACGGGTAATAAGCGTGCGGGCGAAGCCCATCGGTGAGAGCTTGGCCAGATTCACGCTGCCCACATGCCCCGACCCGTCCGCAATAGCAAGCGTCGTTTCTGCGGTGGGGTGGTGCATGCTACCTAATTCCCGGACCGCGGTACGTCGCGGACGTAAATAAGCTCGCGGTCGAGGGGCGCCCGGCCATCTCAGCAGAAGGAGACGTGGTCAAATCCGGCGAGAACGCCTAGGACACAGATAGGAGAACAGACCGTCCAGGCGAGGCCGCCGAGACATACCGTTGCGCTGTTCGCAGGGTGATTCTCACGGCGCGTCTTCCCCGTGAGAGTCCCGGGCGATCACAACTGCCTAAACCCGGGAAGAGCCGCCAGCGTGGGGACGAACTGGTGCTCCAACGATCGAGAGCAGTCGCAGCTTCTCTGCGCTTTCCGAGCCGGGGTGAGCCGTATATACAAGCAGCGAATGAGACTGCTGTGGATCGTAGAGAACCTGACAGTCCAGTTCAATTAGCCCCACTTGGGAATGAAAAAACCGCTTCGAACGATCGGATTGGCCCTCGATAAGTTGAAGCTTCCAGAGCGCCCGGAACTCCGCGCTAATCGCTTCCAGAGATGCCGCAATAGTCCCCGCAGGGGAATCCACCCCGCGCGTTGCGGTCGCCATCCGCAGGCCCGAAACATAAAACCGTGACATATCCTCGTGGTCGGCCTCCGGAAAAAGGGAACGGGTTGACGGATCCGTGAACCAGCGATATACAACGCTCCGGGCGAGGCCCAGGTACTTCGTTGTATCGCCGGTGAGGGCGATCCCGAGGGGCGTTTGTCGAAGCGTCTCGCCGAGTTCCGTGACGATCTCCGCCGGGGTATCGTCCAATCGATCGAATATGCGGAGCATTCCGGGGCTTATATGCCTACTTATCCCCCTACGCTTGGGCGCGCGATAGCCCGCCAACTCATATATATAGTCTCGCTCATTCAACGAGAGATGCAGCCCCTGCGCGATTGACGCGATCATCTGCTCCGAAGGCTGTGGGCCACGCTCTTGCTCGAGCCGACTGTAATAGTCGGTCGAGATATGGCAAAGAAGCGACACCTCTTCCCGCCGCAAACCGTTTGTGCGTCGGCGAGACCCGCGGGGCAACCCCACATCTTCGGGCTGTAGGCTCTCACGCCTGTTCCGCAGGAAGGCCGCGAGGCCCGCTCGATTAATCACACTGTCTCCTTCGCTAACCTCAGCCAATTTTCTCCGCTCTTGGTTAGCCTATCCAGGGCCCGTTAGACCCCGGATACGCGCGGCGCGGCCTATATCGGTGGCCGTGCCACTCCTATTTTGCTCAACCGGGAATCGTCGGCGGCCGGCACCTCTGCTCGACTCCGGTCCACCCGGAACTGACCTGGGAGAAAACGCCGGGCCATTCACCCACGAGAGCCCGCCGGGGCAGGTCCCGTCCGGGCGATTCCACCGGCCTCAACCAGACCCTGGTGGCGAGCCGTCAAACCGGCGGATGGGTGGCCGTTTCCCCGGGCGGAAGGTGGGATTGGAAGACCATGGATACCGCGGCCAGCGCCGATAAGAATGTATTTAGGCGCTTCTCTGGCGCCCGATTACCGCTCATTAAGGAGTAGCACTATGGCACGGTGGACAACGGCAGAACTTCCGGATCTCACGGGGAAGCGCATCATCATTACCGGAGCGACCAGTGGAATCGGTGAGGTTACCGCTCGTGAATGTGCCCGAGCAGGGGCCACCGTGGTGCTTGCCGTACGCAACCTCTCCAAGGGGGAAATCACGGCGAAACGCATTGGTGGGCGCCTCGAGATCGCGGAGCTTGACGTAAGTAGCCTCTCCTCTGTGCGGGCCTTCGCCACGGCGCAGACACAGAACGTGGACATCCTAATCAATAATGCCGGCATCATGCAGGTCCCGGAATCGCGCACGGCTGAGGGCTTTGAGCTGCAGATGGCCACTAATTTTCTTGGCCCGTATCTCCTGACCCGAATATTGCTCCCTCGAATTAGAGAACGCATCGTCACCCTCTCCTCTCAACTGCATAGAATGGCCAGGCTTGATCTCACCGATCTGAACTGGGAACGTCGCCCCTATCGGGATCTTCGCGCATATTATGATTCAAAGCTCGCGGATACACTGTTTGGCATCGAGTTGCAGCGTCGCCTGGAAGCAGCCAAGAGCCCGGTACGGTCCGTTCTCGCGCATCCCGGTATTGCTACGACGAATCTCGCCGCCGGGGCAAGCTCCAGTAATATAAACCGGTTCTCATGGTTCCTGAACGACGCTGAACGTGGTGCCCTGCCAACGCTCTATGCGGCCACCACCGATATTCCGGGGGGCTCCTATGTTGGACCAAACGGCCCGGGTGGAGTCTGGGGCTTTCCAAAGATCGGCACAGCGTCGCGGGCCGCTCGCGACCCTAAGACCGCACAGACGCTCTGGGAGGCCGCGTCTGCCCTGGTAGCGCTGCCCTGAGTGGGAGATGTGCCGTCCCGATCGGCTGCCCGAAATTTATATAAATGCGGGCGGGTTGGTGCTGTCTCCCGAGGGCTGGTCCCGGTCCCGGTGTCCGTTATGGTGATCGGCTCGCAGGAGCGCTCCATGCACCGAACGCGGGCCGCCGTAGTCGGAGCGACGCGGTACGCTAGGGGATGACCTAGAGGAGGCAACCCGGTGGCAGGTGCACGCGGAACCACGGCGGCAAAAACCAGCAAGGCGGCCATTGCGCAGCTCGGCTGGAACCAGATCCGTCCGGCCGCGGTGGTGCTTATCAGCGGCACCGAGGGTTTCCTTGCCGATCGCTCCATCCGGCTGCTGCGCGATCTGCTGCGCGCCGAGGATCCCAGCCTCGAAATCAACCAGGTTTTTGCCGACTCCTATGCGCCCGGCGAATTGGTCACCATGGCCAGCCCCTCGCTCTTTGGCGAGCCCCGCTTCATCCGGGTAGATAACGTCGAAAAATGCTCCGATAGCTTCCTCGCCGAGGCCATCGACTATCTGGCCAACCCCGCCGAGGGTGCCACCGTGGTCCTGCGTCACGCCGGAGGCGTGCGCGGTAAGCGTCTTCTCGACGCCATCCGCGCCGCCTCCGGCACCGCCATCGAGGTGGTCTGCACCGAGCTGAAAAAAGACGCCGAAAAATCCGAGTTCGCCGCCGCCGAGTTCGCCACCGCGGGCCGCCGCGTGCGCCCCGAGGCGCTGCGGGCCCTGGTCGCGGCCTTCTCCGGCGACCTCGCCGAACTCGCCGCGGCCTGCGCCCAGCTCATGGCCGATACCACCGGGGATATCACCGAAGACACCGTCACCACCTATTACGGCGGCCGCTCCGAGGTCAACGCATTTGCCGTCGCCGACCTGGCCATTGCCGGCCGTCACGGCGAGGCCCTCCTCGGGCTGCGTCAGGCCCTGGCCTCGGGCACCGACCCGGTACCGCTCGTGGCGGCCTTCGCCATGAAACTGCGCACCATGGCCAAGGTCAGTTCCCCCACGGTCCCGCAGGGATCGATGGCCAAGGCCTTTGGGCTCGCGCCGTGGCAGGTGGATCGCGCCAAGCGCGACCTGCGCGGCTGGAACGATCAGGGCCTCGGCCGCTGCATCCAGCTCGTCGCCGAAACCGACGCCGCGGTTAAGGGTGCCGGCGGCGACCCGCTCTACGCCCTGGAAAACCTCGTCCACACCATCGCCTCGCGCGGCCGCATCCGCTCCTAGCCGCCCGCGCCGGCTCCCCTCAACCCGGCCGGAGGGTGGCGTCCCGAGACGTCGCCACCGCTTAGAGTCACAGAGCGTCCCAGCCCGCCGGGCAGAGCCTGACGTACCTAGGAGCGGTGTATCAGGCCCCGTCGGGCAGGAGGGTATATCCCGCGCCGCGGGCAGGGCACGGGAGTAACGTCTCCCGGGCCGCCGGGCGAAGTGCCTCGCGTCGCAGAACCGGGTCTTTTTCCGTCGGGCAGGGCATCCGGCGTCGTCGGCCAGGGTTTCGATTGCCGCCGGCAGGAGTGAAACTCGCGCCGCCGGGCAGGGTTCGGGAGGAACGTCTCCCGGGCCGCCGGGCGGAGTGCCTCGCGTCGCAGAACCGGGTCTTTTTCCGTCGGGCAGGGCATCCGGCGTCGTCGGCCAGGGTTTCGATTGCCACCGGCAGGAGTGAATTTCGCGCCGCCGGTCCGTGGGGCATTGCCCGCAGCCGGGCCGATCGGCACGAGTGTCGGGCATCCTGCGCTGCCGGTCGGGCCTCCCGTGCCGCCGGTTGGGCCTCCCGTAGGAGGCATAGCCCGGTGGCCGCAAGCCATCAACCACCAACCGCCAACCACCAACCGCCAACCGCGACACTCGCCAGCCGCGACTCGCCAGCCGCGAGCCACCAGCCGCCAACCGCCAGTCTCAAGCCGCGCGCAGGCATCCCGCGCCGCCAGCCGCGCGCGGCCCCTAGTGCGTGAGGAAGGCCTTCAGCCCGGCGATTCCGGCGAAGGCGACGGCAATCAGGATCCCGGTGAGAATCGAACGGAACGAGGACTTCTCCTTGCGCAGATGCCCCAGAATCAACCCCAGGAGACCCATCCGGATCACGGTCACCAGCTGCGCGGTCAGGAGTGCGCCCGCCGGAGGCAGCCAGCCGAGGGCCGCGGCCACGAGCAGCAGAACCGGAATGGTGGTGGAGGACGCGATGGGCAGCGCATTACGCAGCTCGTGCTTGGCGAGGGTCCAGCTGGGCGGCTCATCGGTGCGCACCCGCTCACCCAGGGCCTCCGCGAAGGTATGCGCCAGATAGGTGGTGAGCCCCGTGGCAAAAACAATCAGCGCCGCGCGACCCGAGCTGGCATCCGTGGGATGCTGGCTGATCAGGGCCGTCAGAATGAGGACGTTGCCATAAACATAGGCGGAGATGCGGGCCGCGGCATCGGCTCGGGAGGGTGCGGGCCGGGGCGTGGGGGTCATCACCCCATTATTTCCGACGCCGGGGAACCCCCACAAATCGGATGGTCATTCGCGTCGCAATATACACAAAACACCCCTCGGAGTGCACTGGGTGCGATTCCCGAGGGGTGTGAAGTGAACGTCTGTGAAGACTACTTGCCGAGGGCGTCAACCTGCTTGGCGAGCGAGGACTTGCGGTTAGCAGCCTGGTTCTTGTGCAGAACACCCTTGCTCACGGCCTTGTCGAGCTTCTTCGATGCGGTGCGGAGGGCGACAACGGCCTGGTCCTTATCACCGGCAGCGATGGCTGCGAGGGTGTGACGGGTAACGGTACGCAGCTCGCTCTTTACGGCGCGGTTGCGGTCCTGGGCCTTCTTATTGGTGCCAATTCGCTTGATCTGCGACTTGATATTTGCCACGTTATATACGCTTTCGTTTGTTCCGAATGGTGAGGTGCCGGTTAGCGAGAGAGGGCGCCGTCCAGCGAATTCGTGTGGTTACTCCGCACGCAAGTCAAGACCCGATCCTATCACCGGAAGTCCCCGCACCCAACCACGCGGGCCCCTGGCGCGTCGAATCCGCCCCTTTTTCCCGGAAAACCGGCGCTCCCGCGGGGGAGTGGGGTCCGGAAATTCCCTCCCGCGACCCCGTCCTACCGACCCTTCCCCGCCCGGTGCGCACTCTCGCCGCCCGGCCCGCGCTCTTCCCCGCCTGGCTCGCACCCTCTCGCGCGCGACTCGCTCTCTTCCGCGCCTGGCTCACGCCTTTCCGTGACCGACTCGCTCCCTTCCTCGCCTGGCTCACGCCTTTCCGTGACCGGCTCACGCTCTCCCGCGCCCGGCACACACACCCTCGCCGCCTGGCTCGCTCCCTTCCGCGCCTGGCTCACGCCTTTCCGTGACCGGCTCGCGCTCTCCCGTGCCTGGCTCGCGCCCTTCTGCGCCCGGCTCGCTCCCTTCCGCGCCTGGCTCGCGCCCTTCCGTGCCTGGCTCGCGCCCTCTCGCGCCCGACTCGCATCCTTCTTCGCCCGGCTCGCACCCGCCCGCGCCTGGCTCGCGCCTGGCCCGCACTCTCCCGCGCCCGCCACACACCCTCCCGCGCCCGCCACCCCGGCCGGCCCGTCTCCTATGGCCCCCAAAACCCGCGCCCGCCCGCCGCCACCTCCGCAGTAATCCAGAGGAAACCGGCACGGGTTTCGGCGCGCGTTCGTCGCGAACCGCACCTTCATGGAAGAATGGGAGGTTAGGGCGCCCCTTGGGTCGCGCCATGTCAGTTTTTGTCGATCGAATCCCAGAGGAACGTGTGAGTCCCCAAGCTGTTAAGGCACTAGAGCCGGCAAGTACCCCGCCGGAGTTCATCCGCAATTTCTGCATCATTGCGCATATCGACCACGGTAAGTCCACCCTGGCCGACCGCATGCTCGGAATCACCGGAGTGGTGGCCAATCGCGATATGCGCGCGCAGTATCTCGACCGCATGGATATCGAGCGCGAGCGTGGCATCACCATTAAGAGCCAGGCCGTGCGTATGCCCTGGGCCGATGACGCCGGGCAGTCCTATGCCCTGAATATGATCGATACCCCCGGCCACGTCGACTTCTCCTATGAGGTCTCGCGTTCGCTGGCCGCCTGTGAGGGTGCCATCCTGCTCGTGGATGCCGCCCAGGGCATCGAGGCCCAGACCCTCGCCAACCTCTACCTGGCCATGGAAAACGATCTCACGATCATCCCCGTGCTGAATAAGATCGACCTGCCCGCGGCCGATCCCGAAAAATATGCGCTGGAGCTCGCGAACCTCATCGGCGGCAAGCCCGAGGACGTGCTGCGCGTCTCGGGTAAAACCGGCATGGGCGTGGAGGACCTCCTCGACCGCGTGGTGCGCGATATTCCCGCCCCCGTGGGCAATGTGGATGCAGCCCCGCGCGCCATGATTTTTGACTCGGTCTACGATTCCTATCGCGGAGTGGTCACCTATGTGCGCATGGTAGACGGCACGCTGAAGCCGCGCGAGCGCCTCCAGATGATGTCCACCGGCACCGTGCACGACCTCCTGGAGATCGGCGTATCCTCGCCCGAGCCCGTGCCCTCCAAGGGCCTGAGCGTGGGTGAGGTGGGCTATCTGATCACCGGCGTGAAGGACGTGCGCCTGTCCAAGGTGGGCGATACCGTGACCCACGCCCAGAAGCCCGCCACCGAGGCGCTGCCCGGCTATACCGACCCCAAACCCATGGTGTTCTCGGGGCTGTATCCGATCGATGGCTCGGATTATCCGATCCTGCGCGAGGCCCTCGATAAGCTTAAGCTCTCCGATGCCGCACTAAATTATGAGCCCGAGACCTCCGTGGCCCTCGGCTTTGGTTTCCGCTGTGGATTCCTCGGCCTGCTGCACCTGGAGATCATCACCGAGCGCCTGGAGCGCGAGTTTGGCCTCGACCTGATCGCCACCGCCCCCAGCGTGATCTACGAGGTCACCACCGACGATAAAAAAACCGTCACCGTGACCAACCCGAGCGAGTTCCCCACTGGGAAGATCGCCGCGGTCTCCGAGCCCATGGTGCGCGTGGCCATCCTCGCGCCCAAGGACTATGTGGGCACCATCATGGAGCTGTGCCAGAGCCGCCGCGGAACCCTGCTGGGCATGGACTATCTGGGTGAGGACCGGGTGGAGCTGCGCTATAACATGCCTCTCGCCGAGATCGTTTTTGACTTCTTTGACCACCTCAAGAGCCGCACGCAGGGTTATGCATCGCTGGACTATGAGCCCTCGGGTGAGCAGGAAGCCGACCTCGTGAAGGTGGATATTCTGCTGCAGGGTGAGGCCGTGGACGCCTTCAGCGCCATCGTGCACCGCGATAACGCCTATGCCTATGGTGTGTTGATGACCGAGCGGCTTTCCAAGCTCATCCCGCGTCAGCAGTTTGAGGTGCCGATCCAGGCCGCAATCGGCGCCCGCATCATCGCCCGCGAATCCATCCGGGCCATCCGCAAGGATGTATTGGCCAAGTGCTATGGTGGCGATATTTCGCGTAAGCGTAAACTCTTGGAAAAGCAGAAGGAGGGAAAGAAGCGCATGAAGATGGTTGGTCGCGTGGAGGTCCCCCAGGAGGCATTCATTGCCGCGCTGTCCGGAGATACCGAAAAGAAGGAAAAGAAGTAGGGCGATGCGACGGAGCAATTTCGAGGATCAGCCCGTAGATTATGCCGCGGTGGGCGCCACACAGGCCGCCGATCTGATGCAGTATCCGCCGCAGGGCTATAGCCCCGCCGAGGACAGCATCCGCCTCGGCAGCGGTCGCGAGCGCTATGACGCCGCGGTGGCCACCCTGCTCAGCTGGGGTGCCCAGCGTGATGCCGGCCTGGAGATCCTCGAAATTCGCCCGGGCGACGGCAACGAGTATGCCGGAATCCAGTTTGACGATGAGGGCAATGCAATCGCGCCCAATCATCGCCCGGGGGAGCAGCGCTTCGCTCCCGATGGCAGCCCGTTCCTGGACGCCGGCACCACCGCGCGCCTGCGCGGACGGATCGGCCGCTTTGGGGTGGACATGAAAATCCGGGTGGTATATCTGCTGGAATCGCCCAACCGCACGTCCTTCGCCTATGGCACCATCGGCAATGCCCAGCTCAGCGGCGAGGAATCCTTCACCGTGGAGATCCGCGAGGACGACTCGGTGTGGTTTATCACGCGCGCCTTCTGGCGTCCGGTCTCGCTGCGCTATCGCACGTTCCCGCCGCTGGCCACGCGCCGCGCGCAGGTTCTGGCCACCGCGTATCTGCGTGCGCTCTCGCCCACCTGGGCGAGCCCCGCCTCCTGATGGGTGCCCTGCCCCTCGGAGATCCGGCGCCCGCGGATGGTGCCCTGCCCGCCCATGTGGTGGAGGCCTCGCGCGATCGCGACCTGAGCTTTTATCTGCACGTCCCGTTTTGCCGGGTGCGCTGCGGATACTGCGATTTTAATACCTATACGGCCACCGAACTGCGCGGCGCAAAACAGGTGGACTATGCCGATGAGGCCATCGCCGAGGTGCACCTTTCAGCGCGCGTGCTGGAGGCCGCGGGGCTGCCCGCACGCGCGGTAAATACCGTGTTTTTTGGGGGCGGAACCCCCACGCTGCTGCCCGCGGAGAATCTGGCGCGGATGCTGCACGTGGTGCGCGATACCCACGGTATTCGCCCGGGCGCGGAGATCACCACCGAGGCCAATCCGGATTCCGTGGACCTCGCCTATCTGGAGGAGCTGGCCGCGGCCGGCTTCACCCGCGTCTCCTTTGGGATGCAATCGGCCGTGCCGGAGACCCTGCGCACGCTGGATCGCAGCCATACCCCGGAGCGCGTTCCGCTCGTGGTGGACTGGGCCAAGCGGGCGGGGTTGCAGGTGAGCGTGGACCTGATCTACGGTTCCCCGGGCGAAACCCTGGAGCAGTGGCAGACCAGCGTGGATGCCGCGCTGAGCTATGGTCCCGATCATCTCTCCGCCTATTCGCTGATCGTGGAACCGGGCACCAAGATGCACCGCCAGATTCGCAGCGGTGAGCTGGCGGAACCCGATGAGGACCTGCAGGCGGATATGTACGAATACGCCGATGCCACGCTCGCCGCCGCGGGCTTCCAATGGTATGAGGTGTCCAATTGGTCCCTCTCGGAGGCCACCCGCTCCCGGCATAACCTCGCCTATTGGCGCGGCGATGATTGGTGGGGCATCGGGCCGGGCGCCCATAGCCATATCGGCGGGGTCCGCTGGTGGAACGTGAAGCATCCCGCGGCCTATGCGCAGCGCATGGCGGCGGGGGAGTCCCCGGCCATCGGCCGGGAAACCCTGGATGCCGAGACCCGCGAGATGGAGCGCATCCTCCTGGAATCGCGCACCCTGGAGGGGATTGCGCTCTCCGGCCTGGAGCCCGAGGCGCGGGAGGCGATTCCGCGCCTGATTGCCGATGGCCTGATCGAGGGCCGCGAGGCCATCGCGGGGCGGCTGCGGCTGACGCTGCGCGGGCGGCTCCTCGCCGATGCCGTGGTGCGTGCCCTGACCGTTTAACGCCGGATACCACTCGGGCCGGCCATCCCCGCGAGGAAATGGCAGGCCCGGGCCGGTGGGTATGGCCTATTTGATCATCCGCCAGCTGAGCGGATAGCGATACGGGGTGCCGACCAGTGCGGTGGACCCGCCGATGATCGCGAAGATCAGCGCGGCAAGCTCCAACAGCGGGACCAGCAGGAGCAGGATCAGGCCGATGCCCAGAAAGAGCGTGCCGGTGCCGACAATTCCCAGGGCGATGATCACGATCAACGCGCTGAGCTGGAAGTTCAGCGCCTCCTTGCCCTCCTGATCCACAAAACGACCGCGGTCGCGGAAGATCAGCCAGATGATCAGCGCCGGCAGTGGGCTGAAGATTCCGCCGAAGTGGCACAGGGCGGCCCAGGTTTTATCCTGGCCGGGGGTCAGCGGCACGGGGCCGGCGGGCGCTGCGTTGTAATAGGGAGGCTGTCCCTGCTCGTATTGGCTCATTATTTGGCCAGGATAGCGGCAGTACCGGTGTTGTATAACGGGGATGGCCGGGATGATTCGTGCCGCTGACGGAAGCGGGCTAAGATTGGCACTCAGGGGCCCGGAGTGCCAGCGGCCCCGTGCCGGTAGCGTTATACCGGCGGTGCACAGATATGGGAGGGTGGTGAACGGATGGTTTCCGAGCGTTCCCTCGCCGTCCTCCGCGCTATTGTGCAGGACTACGTATCCAGCCGCGAACCCGTGGGTTCCAAGGCCATCGTGGAGCGACACTCCTTCGGGGTCTCCGCCGCGACCATTCGCAACGATATGGCGCAGCTCGAGGAGGAGGAGCTGATTCACGCCCCGCATACCTCCTCGGGACGCATCCCCACCGATAAGGGCTATCGCCTCTTTGTGGATCAACTGGCCGATCTGCGCCCGCTCAGCTCCGTGCAACGCGGGGCCATCGAGGAGTTCCTCGGCGATGGCGTGGGCCTGGACGATGTGCTCTCGCGCACCGTGCGCCTGCTCAGCCAGCTCACGAGCCAGGTGGCCATCGTGCAGTATCCGTCCTTCGCGCGCGCCCAGGTGCGCCATGTGGAGCTGGTCATGCTCGGCGAGCGTCGCCTGCTGGTGGTCCTCATCACCGATAACGGCCGGGTGGAGCAGCGCGAGATTGAGCTCACTCTTCCCCTCGGGATCGACGAGGTGGATACCCTCAAGGCGCGGATTAACCGCGAGCTGCACGGCCTGAGCGTGGCCGATGCCGCGCGCGGGCTCGCCCGGCTGCGCGCCGATCCCGTCGCCGAACACCCCGATCTGATGGAGCGGCTATGTGGCGCGCTTGAGGAGCAGATCACCGAGTATCGCCAGGATCGGCTGGTCATGAGCGGCACGGCCAACCTCGCGCGTTCCGAACACGATTTTGCCGGCAGCATCTATCCGGTGCTGGAGGCGCTGGAACAACAGGTGGTGCTGATGCGTCTTTTTGGTGAGATGCAGATCGACGCCCAGGGCGTCTCCGCGCGGATCGGGCGGGAGAATGCCCCCTTTGGGCTCTCCGAGACCTCGATCGTCGCCGGAAATTATTCTTCCTCTGCGGGCGAAATCGCCCGTCTTGGGGTGCTTGGACCCACAAGAATGGATTATTCAAGCAATATTGCCTCGGTTCGCGCCGTGGCGCGCTATCTCTCCCGCCAGCTCGGCGAGGGCTAGCCCACAAAAATCGGTAAGAGTAAACGGACCGCACCCCCGTCGGGGCGGCCATAAATGGAGGATCACGGGTGGCTGACCACTACGAGGTACTGGGTGTTGCGCAAGATGCCTCGGTAGAAGAGATTAAGAAGGCGTACCGTAAGCTGGCGCGTCAGCTGCATCCCGACGTGAACCCCGCCGAGGACGCGCAGGAACGCTTTAAGGCCGTGACCCACGCCTATGACGTGCTGAGCGATCCCGAGCAGCGTCGCCGCTATGACATGGGCGGTTCCGAGGGACAGGGCCAGGGCTTTGGTGGCTTCGGCGATATTTTTGAGCAGTTCTTTGGCGGCGGTGGCGGCCAGCAGCGCGGACCCAAATCCCGGCGCGAGCGCGGCCAGGACGCCCTGCTGCGCGTGGATATTGACCTGGACGAGGTCATCTTTGGTACCCACCGCGACCTCGAGGTGGATACCGCTGTGCTGTGTGAGACGTGTCAGGGCAGCTGTTGCCAGCC
The DNA here is from genome assembly GCF_020424085.1 of Mycetocola spongiae. NCBI lineage: Bacteria > Bacillati > Actinomycetota > Actinomycetes > Micrococcales > Microbacteriaceae > Mycetocola > Mycetocola spongiae. Next base: position 324,573 of record NZ_CP080203.1, read on the forward strand.
CGGCACCCACCCCGTCACCTGTGATATCTGTCACGGTTCGGGTTCGATCCAGCGCACCGTGCGCAGCCTGCTGGGCAATGTGATGACAGCCTCGCCCTGTGGCACATGCCGCGGCTATGGCACGATCATCACCAACCCCTGCGCCACGTGCCAGGGCCAGGGCCGCGTGCGCGCCCGACGCACCGTGCCCGTGGACATCCCCGCGGGAGTGGACACCGGCCTGCGCCTGCAAATGCCCGGCTCGGGTGAGGTTGGCCAGGCCGGCGGCCCCAACGGCGACCTCTATCTGGAGATCAAGGTGCGCCACCACGATGTCTTCAGCCGCAGCGGCGACGACCTGCTGTGCACCCTGGAGGTGCCTATGACCGAGGCCATCCTGGGCACCACCACCACGATCCCGGCGCTGGATGGCGACCTCGAGATCGAGATCCGCGCGGGAGTCCAGGCCTCCGATGTGATCACCATCCGCGATCGGGGAATCACCAAGCTGCGCGGCCACGGCCGCGGCGACCTCCGCATCGGCATCCAGGTGGTCACCCCCACCAAGCTGGACCATAAGGAACGCGAGCTGATCGAAAAATTCGCCGCGGGCCGCAAGGATAAAACCGCCGCTCTGGGCCAGTTCCAGCAGGGTCTCTTCTCCAAGCTGCGCGATAAGTTCAAGGGCTAAGCCGTGTCCAGCCTGTTTCTGCGCGAGTTCCCCACGGTTCCGGCCGTGGGGGACTCGCTGACCCTGACCGGGCCCGAGGCCAAGCACGCGGTCACGGTGAACCGCGTGCGCGTGGGCGAGGAGCTTTTTCTCGGCGATGGCAAGGGCATCATGGTGGCCTGCACCGTGACCGCTGTATCCCCGCGCGAGCTCGTGGCCGAGGCCACCGCCGTGACCCTGAGCGAGCCCGATCGTCCCCGCCTGTACCTCGTGCAGGCCCTCGCCAAGGGCGACCGCGATGAGATGGCCGTGCAGGCGGCCACCGAGCTGGGCGTGGCCGGGGTCATTCCGTGGGCCGCCGAGCGCAGCATCTCGCGCTGGCAGGGAGATAAGGTCGCAAAGGGGCGCGCCCGCTGGGAGACCATCTCCCGCGAGGCCGCCAAGCAGTCGATCCGCGCGCACCTGCCCGAGGTGCGCGAGATTGTGGACCTCACCCGGCTGTGTGAACTCACCCAGGAATTTGAGATGCTGGTGCTTGATCCCACCGCCGAGGTCGCTCTCACCACGTATCTGGTGAATCACAGCGAGCACACCCGGCCGATCGCGCTGGTGATCGGCCCGGAGGGCGGAATCTCGCCGCGGGAGCTGGCGCTCCTGGACAGCGCCGGCGCGCGGCGCGTGGTCCTGGGCAATACGATCCTGCGCACCTCCACGGCGGGACCCGCCGCAATGGCGGTTATCAATGCCGCACTGGGCCGCTGGTAGCTAGGATAGGAACATGACCGAACACGAGCCGAGTATTTTTGCCCGCATCGTCTCCCGTGAAATCCCCGCGGATATCGTTGCCGAGACCGATCGCCTGATCGCCTTCACCGATATCGCTCCCCAGGCGCCGGTACACATCCTGGTGGTACCCAAGACCGAAGCCTATGCCAATGTCACCGAGCTGGCCGCGGGCGACCCCGAGCTGCTCAGCGAACTGGTGCTCTTTGCCCAGAACATCGCCTCGGAACACGCCGATGGTGACTACCGCCTCGTGTTTAATACCGGCCCCGCCGCCGGTCAGACCGTCTTCCACGTGCACGCCCACGTCCTCGCCGGTGGACTCACCGAGGCCTCCGTTGGCAGCTAACGCCCCGGGCGAGAACCCCGCGGCCGAGGGCTCCGTGGAATTGCGCATCCCGCTGGAGGGCCTGCCGATGGTGGGCCTGCTGGGGGCCGAGGACCGACTCCTCGCCACCATCGAGAAGGAATATCCCGCCGTGGACGTCCACGTGCGCGGCAACGAGATCACCCTCACCGGTCCCGCCCTCGAGGTGGCGCGCGTGGAGGCCCTGATCGCACAGCTCGCCACGCTGGTCAAAAACGGACACGACCTCTCCTCGGGTGATGTCACCGAGGCCGTGCGCCTGCTCGCCACCGGCTCCGGCCGCGCCCCGAGCGATGTGCTGGGCCAGAATATCCTCAGCTCGCGCGGCAAGGTGGTGCGCCCCAAGACCGAGGGTCAGCGCGATTATGTGGACGCGATCGACGAAAACACCATTGTTTTTGGCATCGGTCCGGCCGGTTCCGGTAAAACCTATCTGGCGATGGCCAAGGCCGTTCAGGCGCTCATGCGCAAGGAGGTCTCCCGGATCATCCTCACCCGTCCCGCGGTGGAGGCGGGGGAGCGGCTGGGCTTTTTGCCCGGTTCCCTGACCGATAAGATCGACCCCTATCTGCGCCCGCTCTATGACGCCCTCGGCGATATGATGGACCCGGAGATGGTGCCCAAGCTGCTCGCGGCCGGCACCGTGGAGGTTGCACCCCTGGCCTATATGCGCGGACGCACGCTTAACGATGCATTTGTCATCCTGGACGAGGCACAAAACACCACGCCCGAACAGATGAAGATGTTCCTGACCCGGCTGGGCTTCGGCTCCAAGATGGTCATCACGGGCGATGTCACCCAGGTGGATCTGCCCACCGGGGCGAGCGGGCTGCGCCTGGTCACCCGGGTATTGACCGATATCGACGATATCCACTTCGCGCAGCTCACGAGCGCCGACGTGGTGCGGCACTCGCTCGTGGGCAAGATCGTGGACGCCTATGGCGATTATGATGAGCGCCGCCTCGCGGATCGCTATGAACGCGATCGCGCCGCAGAATTTGCTAACCGCGCCGAACGGCGCACCGGAACGGGCGGCCCCCAGGGCCGCAACCCCAGGAGGGGCACCAGCTCATGAGCATCGAAATAAATAACGAATCCGCCGTCCCGGTGGATGAGGCCGCGCTGCTGCGCCTGGCCGCCTACGCCCTCTCGGCCATGCACGTCAGCGCCGAGGCCGACCTCAATATCGTGGCGGTGGACGAGGCCGCGATGGAACAGCTGCACGTGCAGTGGATGGACGAGCCGGGCCCCACCGATGTGCTGAGCTTCCCGATGGACGAGCTGCGCCCGGGTACCCCGGATCAGCCGACCCCCGCCGGGCTGCTCGGCGATATTGTGCTGTGCCCCCAGGTGGCGCAGGGCCAGGCCGAGACCGCCGGCCACAGCGAGCTCGACGAGCTGCTGCTGCTGACCACCCACGGCATTCTGCACCTGCTGGGTTACGATCACGCGGAGCCCGAGGAAAAGCGCGAGATGTTTGGGATTCAGCGCGATATCCTGCTCGGATTTCACGTCCAGGAGCGTCGAAAATAGTCCCGGTAGCCCCGCATGAGTGAATTTTTGGTGGCCGGTGTTGCCCTCCTCCTTGTGGCCTTTGCGGGTCTCATGGCGGCGGGTGATGCCGCGATCACCGTGAAGAGCCGCAGCGATATCCTGGAGCTCTCGGAGACCTCGCGTTTTGCGCGCTCCCTGCGCGCCATCTCCGCCGATCCCGGCACCCACCTGAACGCGATTAACTTCATCAGGATTCTGGCGGAGTCCACCGCCGCGGTGCTGATTACCCTCGCGATCTCCTCGCGCCTGGATAATTTCTGGCTCGCCCTGCTGATCTCGGCGTTTATCATGACCGTCGTCTCGTTTATCCTCGTGGGGGCCAGCCCGCGCAGCGTGGGCCGGGTGCATGCCGCGCAGGTGCTGCGCCTGACCGCGCCGCTGCTGCATGCCGTGCGCTGGCTGCTGGGGCCGCTCGCGGATGCGCTGGTTCACCTGGGCAACCGGGTGACCCCGGGCGTGGCCCGCGATGTCACGTTTAATAACGAGGAGCAGCTGCTCTCGATGGTGGACGAGGCCACGGAATACGATGTGCTCGAGGAGGATGACCGCGAGCTCATCCACTCGATCTTTGAATTTAACGACACGCTCGCGCGCGAGGTCATGGTGCCGCGCACCGATATGATCACGATCGACGCGGATTCCTCCGCGGGGCAGGCGATGGGTCTATTCCTGAGCACCGGCGTCTCGCGTATCCCCGTGATCGACGGCTCGGCCGATCAGGTGGTGGGCATCCTCTACCTGCGCGATGTGGCCCGCCTTGCCTATGAGGGCTCCGAGCTGGCCCGCGCCGCCGAGGTGCGCACGCTTGTGCGCCCGGCCTCGTTTGTGCCCGATTCGGTCAAGGCCGATGCGCTGCTGCGCCGGATGCAGCTGGAATCCAATCACCTCGCGATGGTGGTGGACGAATATGGCGGCATCGCCGGGTTGGTGACCCTCGAGGATCTCCTCGAGGAGCTGGTGGGCGATATCTCCGATGAATACGATTCCGATACCGTGGAGGTCGAGGAGCTGGGGGAGGGCCGCTATCGGGTGAACGCCCGGCTGCCCATCGATGAGCTCGGGGAGCTCTACGATCTGGAACTTGAGGACGAGGACGTGGACACCGTGGGTGGCCTGCTCTCGAAGGCGCTGGGCAGGCTGCCCGTGGCCGGCTCGGTGGCAAAGGTGGACGGTCTCACCCTGCGTGCCGAGCGCACCGAGGGCCGCCGCAAGCGTGTTTCCACCATTATTGTGTCCCCGGATACCGGGGCCCAGGACATTTTAACGCCGCAGGACGCGGCAGGAGAGGACCAGTCATGACCAATCAGGAGGAGCCCACGCCCCGCAAGCCGCGCGGCGGCGCCAAGGCCCCGGAGTTCCGCTCCGGCTTTGTGTCCTTTGTGGGACGCCCCAACGTGGGTAAGTCCACGCTGACCAATGCCCTGGTGGGGCAGAAGGTTGCGATCACCAGCGCCAAGCCGCAGACCACGCGTAAGGCGATCCGCGGAATTGTGCACCACAGCACCGGCCAGCTGGTGGTGGTGGATACCCCCGGTATCCACCGTCCGCGCACCCTGCTGGGCGAGCGCCTGAACGACCTGGTGCAGAATACCCTGAGCGATGTGGACGTGATCGGGTTTTGCATGCCCGCCAACGAGAAGCTGGGCCCCGGTGACCGCTTCATCAACGAGCAGCTTGATCTCTACCCGCGGGCCAAGAAGGTCGCGATTGTCACCAAGATCGATACCGTGAATAACACCACCATCGCTAAGCAGCTGATGGCGGTGCAGGGCCTGCGCGAATGGGATGCGATCATTCCCGTCTCGGCCGTGACCGATGAGCAGCTGGATATCCTCTCCGCCGAGCTGATTAAGCTCATGCCGGTGGCCGAGGCCATGTATCCGGAGGAGGCCATCACCGATGAAACCGATGAGGAGCGCATCTCCGAGTTCATCCGCGAGGCAGCCCTCGAGGGAGTTCACGATGAGCTGCCGCACTCGCTCGCCGTGACCATCGACGAGATGGTTGAGCGCGAGGATAAAAACCTGCTGGAGATCTACGCCAACCTCTTTGTGGAGCGCGATAGCCAGAAGGGCATCATCATCGGCCACCGCGGGGAGCGCCTGCGCGAGGTGGGCGAGACCGCCCGCGCGCAGATCGAGGACCTACTGGGTCGCCGCGTATTCCTCTCGCTCCGGGTGAAGGTCGCCAAGGAATGGCAGCGCGACCCGAACCAGCTGGGACGCCTCGGCTTCTAGCCCGGAGGAATGCCCGCGGCCGGGGTGAGATACATCGGAAGAGTGATCTTTCCCCGGATGCGGGCCGGATAATACGGGTTTGGCCCCGGGGAGCGCTAGCGTGAGAGATATGTTCCGACCCCTGACCCGCGTGCAGCTTGTCAGCGACCTGATTATCGCTGTGGCCTTTGGCGCGCTCATGGTACCCATCAACTATCACGATGGGCTCCCGGGGATGCTGGTGCTGCTCGCGATGGCGGCCGCGCTTGCGCTGCGCCGGCTCTCGCCCGGGCTCTCGCTGATCATCGCCTGGCTGGGAATCGCGGTGCAACTGGGCAGCAGCATGCCCGCGATCCTCGCCAATGCCGCGATCCTCGGGGTGCTCTATTCCTCGGGGGCCTATGGCGAAAAACGTTCCAAGTGGATGGGCCTGGTCTCGGCGATCATCGGCGGGCTGCTCGCCGGATACTATACGGCCTTCCATCTCACCCGCACGATGAACGGCCCGCTCACGGTCGAGAGCCTGCCCTCCACGATGGTGCTGGGCACGGTGGCCGCGGTGGCCGCGGTATTTGTTCTCACGCTGTCCTGGACCGTGGGCCTGCTGATCCGCACCGGGCGCGAGGCGCGCGCCGAGGGACATCAGCGCTATCTGGCCGAGCGGGAGCAGTTTGCCGCGCAGCAGGCCATGTTTGCGCTGGAGGAGCGCAACCGCATCGCCCGCGATATGCACGATGTGGTTGCCCATTCGCTCGCGGTGATCATCGCGCAATCCGATGGCTCGCGCTATGTGCACCGGGATAATCCGCAGGCCCTGGACGGCACGCTGCGCACGGTCTCGGATACCGCCCGCGAGGCGCTGACCGATGTGCGCCTGCTGCTCTCGGAGCTGCGCCATAGCCAGGGGGACGGCCCGCAGCCGGTGCTCAGCGACCTCGGCCACCTGATCGAGCAGATGCGCGCCACGGGCCTGGATATCCACTTCACCGAGACCGGCTCGATGGTGCCCCTGCCCACCGGGCAACAGATCGCCCTCTATCGCATCGTGCAGGAATCGCTGACCAATGCGCTGCGCCACGGCGACCGCTCGCGCCCCGTGATGCTGCATTTTTTCTGGCGCCCCGACTCCCTCACCGTGCAGATCGATAACACCACGCTTCCGGTGGCCCCCGGCGCGGCCCCGCGCTCGCCCGGGCACGGCCTGCCGGGCATGCAGGAGCGTGCAGCGCTAGCCGGCGGAAGCATAACCTTTGACCGACCGCGGCCGCTCTCGGGAGGTTCGGGCGCACAACATTTTGTGGTCACCGTGCATATGCCGGTGGGCGGCACGGGTGCGATTGCGCTCGGCCGGCCCTAAACTCAACTCACCCGGTGGTAGCGTGACATCGGGACCCCTATCCAAAGGAACAACACAGCATGAGCGTAATTCGCGTGGGACTTGTGGACGACCAGGCGCTGTTTCGGGCCGGCATTAAGATGCTGATTGATTCCCAGGACGACCTGGAATTTGTGGGGGAGGCGGCCAATGGCCGCGAGGGTCTGGAACTCGTGCGCGAGCGCACCCCCGATGTGGTGCTGATGGACGTGCGCATGCCCGTGATGGACGGCATCGCCGCCACCGCCGCCATCCTGGAGGAGGCCGATCGCCTCGGCACCCCGCCCCCGAAGATCGTGGTGCTCACCACGTTTGACCTGGACGAGGGCGCGGCCCGGGCCCTCCGGATCGGGGCCAGCGGATTTTTGCTGAAGGATACCCAGCCGGAGTTTTTGCTCGCCGCGATCCGCACGGTTTATGCCGGCAGCGCGGTGATTGCCCCGGGTGCCGTGCACGACCTGTTCAGCTCCGTGTCCTCGCGCCCCGCGGCGCGTCCCGTGCCGGAGAGCTTCCGCAGCCTGACTGGGCGCGAGGAGGAAATCTTCAGGCTCGCGGCCGCGGGCCTGAGCAATACCGAGATTGCGGGCCACGAATTCCTGAGCGAGGCCACCGTGAAAACCCATATCAGCCGGGTGCTCTCCAAGCTCTCGCTGCGCGACCGCGTGCAACTCGTGGTTTTTGCCTATGAGCACGGCCTGAACGCGAGCGAAAACGATGGCGCGCCGCGCGCCTGAGCCGCGCGGATGATCACAACCGGGTGGGGGATACCTCGCCCGGATGACGCGGGATAGCCCGCGGTGGCGATGACGGGCCCACCGCCGCGGCCATAGCGTCGGAGGCATGACCACTTCTTCCCCCACGCCGGCCCTCGCGGCCCGCGTTATTCATGTTCAGAAGCATTTTGGCAGCGGCAGCGGGGCGGTGAGCGCCCTCAGCGATATATCGCTGGGGATCCGGCGCGGCGAGTTCACCGCGATCATGGGCCCCTCGGGCTCGGGCAAGTCCACGCTGATGCACATCATGGCCGGGCTGGACACCCCCTCCTCGGGCGAGGTCTGGCTCGGCGATACCGAGATCAGCGGGCTAGACGACCGGGAGCTGACCCGCCTGCGCCGCACCCGCATCGGCTTCGTTTTTCAATCCTTTAACCTGGTGCCCACCCTGACCGCGGCGCAGAATATTGAGCTTCCGTTTGAGCTCGGCGGCACCCCCGTGGACGCGGAGCGCCGCGAGTTCATCGACGGTCTCTGCGCCGCGCTGGGGCTCCAGGACAGGCTGGGGCATCGCCCGAGCCAGCTCTCGGGCGGGCAACAGCAGCGGGTCGCCATCGTGCGTGCCCTCGCCACCCGGCCCGATCTGATCTTCGCGGATGAGCCAACGGGTGCGCTGGATAGCCGCACGGGTCGCGAGGTGCTGGGGCTGCTCGCGGATGCCTGTGCCCGCTATGGCCAGTCGATAGCGATGGTCACCCACGATCCGATTGCCGCGAGCTTTGCCGATCGGATCCTGGTTCTCCAGGACGGCGTGATCCGGCGCGATGTGGGGCGGCAGACGCCCGAGCAGATCTCGGCACTGATGCTGGGCCTCGAGGAGGCGGCGTGATGCCCGCGGCGCTGCGTGAGCGCGGTTCGGCGATCCTGGTCGCGGCGCTCGCGAGTGCGTTTGGTGTTGCGCTCTTGCAGGGCACCTCGATCCTGAGCACGGTGATCGACGGCGAGAGTGTGGGCCAGTCTCCCACCACGCGGATTATGGTGGGGCTGGTCGCGGTGGTCTTTTTTGCGATCGCCGTTTATGTCTCGGCGGTGGTGACCAGCAATACCGTGAGCACCGTGGTGGCCGGGCGGATCCGGGAGCTGGCGCTCTATCGGCTGATCGGCGCGGATGGTGCGAGCCTGCGCGCGGGGATCGCCCGTGATGGCCTGCTGGCCGGCACCATCGGTGCGGTGCTGGGTGGGCTGGCCGCCGTGGGGCTGGTCTTTGCGGGGGTTGCCGGGGCCGTGGCCGCCGGGGCGCTCCCGGACCACCACTATGTGCTGCTGGAGCCGCTCCTGATTCTCCCGGTGATCGTGACCATCCTGATGGGCTGGGCCGCGAGCTGGGCGGGTTCGCGGCGGGTGCTGGCCGTCACCCCGATCCAGGCGCTCGGCGTGGACAGCGCCGACGCGGGGGAGCGCGGGGCCGGCCCGGCACGCACCACATGGGGATGGGTGCTCCTGGCGGTGGGCGTGCTGCTGCTTGCCGCGGGGGTGGCCGCGGGTGCGGTATCGGGGGCCGCCGTGCTGATCGGTGTGCTCGGGGGGATCCTGTCCTTCAGCGGCATCGTGGCGCTGTCCCCGAGCCTGATGCCGGCGCTGCTCCGGCTCACCGGCGGGCTACTGGGCTCGGGCCCCGCGGGGCGAATCGCCGCGGCCAATGCCGTGCGCTATCCGGCGCGCAGCGCCCGCAGCATGATTGGGCTGGTGATCGGGATCACGCTGATCTCGATGTTCTCCGTGGCGAGCCAGACCCTGGTGGCCGCGGTGGGCGTGCTGGGGGAGGCAAACCCGGGGGTCGCCCCGGCCCTGGACGAGGCGGTCACGATTGTCATGACGATATTTGGGGTTCTTTTTGGTTTTTCCGCCTTGATCGCAGCGGTCGGGCTGATTAATAATCTCTCGCTCAGCGTGATCCAGCGCCGTCGCGAGCTGGGCCTGCTGCGTGCGCTGGGCTTCGGGCGGGGGCAGTTGCGTCGGATGATACTGGCCGAGGCCACCCAGATGTCGCTCGTGGCGGTGCTTTTTGGGGTGCTGCTGGGCACTGCCTATGGCTGGGCCGGGGCCCAATCGCTGCTCGGCGGGACGATCCCGGGCTTTTGGATCGCGCCGGTCTTTCCCCTGCCGATGCTGCTGGGCATTCTCCTGCTTGCGCTTCTGCTCGCGGCGGGAGCCTCGCTCGCGCCGAGCCGCGCGGCCACGCGGCTCTCGCCGGTGCGGGCACTCGCGGTGGATTAGACCCCCGGCGCTTCCGCTGCGGGGCGTGTCTTCGGGGCCGCGGCCGCGCCCGAAGTCGGCCCCACCGGGGAGGCCCCGAGCGCTACCGAGGTGCCGGTCTGAGGTGATCACACGGCGCACGCCGCGGCCGCGGACCGGCCGGCCCGCGCGGCCCCGCCCGCCGAGGCCGGAGGGCCGGGGCCGCGCGGGCATATTCGGGCTATTTGAGCCAGCCCACCGTGGTCCAATCGGGCCCAAAATTACCCGCAAAGGCCCCATAATTGGCGATTCCGGGGCGGATGGCCACCACCCGCGGGGTCTGCGCGATCGGCAGCGAGTGGCCCTCCTCCCAGACGAGCCTATCGGCCTGATTGGTGAGGTCGGCGAGTTTTTTGGGGTCCAGCTCGGCATTGGCCTGGGTGAGCAGGTCGGTGATCTTCTCGGTACTGATCTTTCCGTAGTTCTGGGTTTTGTCACCGGCCTGGTAGATGCTCACGCTATCGGCCAGGAACCCCGTGCTGGCCCAGGAAAAAATGGTCAGGTCGAAATTTCCGGGAGTAACGTTATCGCGGAAAAACGCCTCGGAGGGCACCGTGACGATCTCCACCTTCACCTGGACCGCCGCGAGCTGAGCCTGTACCAGCTCGGCGAGCTGCTGCGAGGTGGGGGTGGCCGCGGGGATCACCAGGCGTGGCGCGAGCGTCACGCCGTCCTTCACGCGCGCGTCACCCGAGACCTTCCAGCCCGCGTGATCCAGCGCCTCCGCCGCCCGCTGCGGATCGGGCTCGCCCGCGGGCGCATTATCGGTATAGCCGCGATCGGTATTCAAATAGAAGTGATTATTCAGCGGCTCGACGCGATACGGGAGGCTGGAATAAATCGAGGCGGCCAGCGCCCGGCGATCGATCGCCGCCTGCAGGGCGCGGCGGGTATCGGTATCGGCCAGGAGCCCTCCGGACCCAAACGTGATGTGGCTAAAGGCGCTCCCGGAGGCCACCCGGATCTCGCTGGACGGGGCATCCTTCACCCGCCCAAAGCGCGTGCCGGAGGAGGTGAGCACCACGTCGAGCTCGTTATTCAAATAGGCGTCGATATCGGCATTTCCCTCCAGGGAGCGCAAGACCACCGAATCGAGCACGGGTTTTTCGCCCCACCAGCCGGGATCGGGCACGAGCGTCACGGTCTGGGCGGTTTGGCTAATATTCTCGATTGAGAGGCGGAAGGGGCCCGCGCTCACCGGAATTTTTTCGAGCCAGCCGGTATTAAAATCGGCGCTGCTGGAGTAATACTGCGCGGGGTAGAGCACCACAAAGAGCTTTTTCCAATCGGCAAAGGGTGTGGAAAACGTGACCACCACCTCGCGGTCATCGGCCCCCGCGGTCACGCTTGAGATCGAGCTATAGCCGGTGATATTCCCGGAGAGATAGGCGGGATCGGCCCCGCTATTGCCGCGCCATACGGCCTCAAAATCGCGCCACGTGATCGGTGTGCCATCGCTCCAGGCCGCCCGCTCGTTAATGCGATAGGTGACCCGCTGGGTATCGCCGGTCTCGAGCCGCGCATCGGTGACATAGTTGCGGTCCAGCTCGGGTTCATTGCGCTCATTAAACCGAAATACCTGGGGGAACGTGGCGCCGAGGATGCTGGAGGTGACCGCGAGGGTGCCGTCAACCTGATAAAAATTCCACTGCTGGGGGATCTGCGGGATGGCCGCGCGCAGGGTGCCGCCGGGTTGTAGATCCTCCACCGGATGCGGATTAATCTGGCTCGCACCCGCCTCCACCTCGTCCTTGGACTCCGGGGCCGCGCCGCCCGCGCATGCGGAGAGTGCGAGGCCCGCGAGGGCGAGAATAATTATTAATCGGTTCCGTGTGCTGCCGTTCATGATTCCTCCCGTGCCGTAATGGCGCGACGGGCGGGGCGTATCGTCCCCGCCCGTCGCGCAGAGCCTTGCCCACATCCTGGCAACCACCCCCATTGGGGGCAAGTGGTTTTTGGGGTGCAGATCCCGAAGAGACGGCCGGGGGAGTGGCATAAACGGGTGGGGAGGGCGCGTGCTTCCCCGTGATTGCGCGGCGCGTGGCGAGCGACGATGTGTCATAGAGACACGCGATTTGGGCGGTCATAATTCGTCATTAGGTGCCGGGTATGGCCGACTGGCGCCGCAACGCACGCGGCCCCGCCTCCCGGAGGGGAGACGGGGCCGCGGGTGATACCGGTGGGGCTACTTTAGCCAGCCCACCGTGGTCCAGTCGGTGGCATAATTGCCGGCGAAGGAACCGTAGTTGGCGATCTCGGGGCGGATGGCCGTCACGAGCGGGGCCTGGGCGATGGGCAGCGAGTGGCCCTCCTCCCAGACGAGCTTATCGGCCTCATTGGTGAGGTCGGCGAGCTTCTTGGGGTCCAGCTCGGCGTTTGCCTGGTTGAGCAGATCGGTGATCTTCTCGGTGCTGATCTTTCCGTAGTTCTGCGTGTTCTCACCGGTCTGGTAGATGCTCACGCTATCGGCCAGGAAGCCGGTGCTGGACCAGACAAAGATGGTCATATCGAAGTTGCCGGGAATGATGTTATCGCGGAAGAAGGTCTCGGAGGGGACCGAGACGATCTCCACCTTGGCCTGCACGGCGGCGAGCTGAGCCTGTACCAGCTCGGCGAGCTGCTGCGACACGGGGGTCGCGGCGGGGATAACGATGCGCGGGGCAAGCTTCACGCCGTCCTTCACGCGCACGTCTCCCTCGACCTTCCAGCCGGCCTTATCCAGCGCGGCCGCGGCGGCCTCGGGGTTATAGTCCACGACGCCCTTTGCGTTGTCCTCATAGGCCTCGTCGGTATTCACATACATGTGGTTATTCAGCAGCTTCACGTCATAGGGAATGCCGTTGAAGAGCGTATCGGCCAGGGCCTGGCGGTTGATGGCCTGCTGCACACCGAGGCGGGTATCGGCATCGGCGAGTACCGAACCGGAACCAAACGTGATGTGGGTATAGCGGCTACTCGGGGAGACCCGGATATCGTTTTTCGGGGCATCCTTCACGCGGGCAAAACGCGTGGTGCTGGAGGCCAGCACGGCGTCGAGCTCATCGTTGAGGTAGGCATCGATATCGGCGTTGCCGCTCAGCGCGCGGAAGACCACGGAGTCCAGCAGCGGCTTCTCACCCCACCACGTGGGGTTCGGGGTCAGCGTGACGGTCTGGGCGGTCTTATTGATGCTGTCGGTGGTGAGCTGGAAGGGGCCGGCGGTTGCGGGCACCTTCTCCAGCCATCCCTCGTTATAGTCCGCGGCCGTGGCGTAGAACTGCGCGGGGTAGAGGAACGTGAACAGCTTCTTCCAGTCGGCAAACGGGGTCGAGAACGTGACGATGACGTCCTGATCGGTCTCGCCCTTCTCCACGCTGGCTACGTCCTGGTAGCCGGTCGGGTCGCCCATGAGGAACTCCTCATTGCTGCCGTTATTGGCCTTCCAGACGCCCTCGAAGTCCTTCCAGGTGATGGGGGTTCCATCGCTCCAGACGGCCTTTTCGTTGATCTTATAGGTGACCTTCTGGTCGCCCTCGGTGCTCAGCTCGGCCGAGGTCACATAGTCCTCGTTGATCACGGGCTCGTTCTCCGCGTTGATGCGGAAGGCACCCGGCATCACGGCGCGCAGGATCGTTGCGGTGTCCAGGAGGGAACCATCGGTCTGATAGTAGTTCCACTGCTCGGGCAGCTGGCTCAGGGCCAGGCGGAGCGAGCCGCCCTGCTTGAGGTCCGAGACGGGGTGCGGGTTGATCTGGCTCGCGCCGACCTTAACTTCTTCCTTGGGGCCGCTGCTTCCGCCATCGCTCGGGCTACCCGAGCAGGCGGAGAGTGCCAGGGTCAGTGCCGCGACGGCGGCAATGGATCCGGTCCACGATTTCACTCTCATTGGAGTTCTCCTCATTCACGATGCGGACGGGCCCCCCGCTAAAAAACGATATCCCCGCCGCGTCACTTCGTTGTGTGATTGCATAATCCGCGCGGCCAAACCGGTGCGACTATGTTGGACAGCCTCACACGGAGATGAGGCCTCGTCAAGGATTCTAAGCGCCCGATAGGGGCCGCATTTGTCCACGCGCCCGGCAGGAATTTTGGCCGTATTTTTTTTGACGCCATACGATGATGGCCTACTCCCGCGAGATCACGCGGTATTCAGTACATAAAATTACAACCCTAATGTATTCAAAATAACGATTTTTTACATCGTCATAATTTGACATCGTTATTGTCGTGTTACCGTAAAAACGAACCTCGGTGTGGCGCGCGTTCTGGTAGGGCAGGCGGCGGCGCATCGTTCCAAAAATTACGGCGAGAGTGTGTCGGCGACGGGTCAATGAAGCCCGTATTTGGCCATCTCGCGGACGGGCAAATGGAATCGTTTTGATCAGATTTCTTGGCAAAAGACTCGTATATTACGTGCTTTTGATCTTCATCAGCACCTCGGCGGCCTATCTCCTGGCCTCCGCCTCGATGAATCCGCGCAGCGCCTTTGAGGGGCGCAACCCGCGGCCGCCGCAGGGCACCATCGAGGCCACACTCACCTCGCTTGGCGTGAACGATAACGAGCCGCTGCTGTCTCGCTATGTGACGTGGCTCGGCAAGGTCCTCACCGGCGATTTTGGCCAGACCATTACAAACCTCTCGGTGAACGCGCAGTTCGCGGAGCGGATCGGCTCGAGCCTGCGCCTGCTGATCATCGGCTCCGTGCTGGGCGCGGTATTTGGCGTGCTGATCGGCGTCTGGAACGCACTGCGCCAGTACAAGCCCTCCGACCGCATCATCTCGGCGCTGTCCTTTTTGATCATGTCGATTCCGGTGTTTATCCTCGCGGTCCTGCTGAAGATGGGGGCCACGTGGCTGAACCAGACGGTGGGTGTGCAGCTCATCAACTTCACGGGCGCGTCCACGCCGGGGATCACGGGCGGCTTTTGGCCCGAACTCTGGGACGCGCTCAACCATATGCTGCTGCCCACCATCGCGATTGTGCTCGGCGGTGTGGCCTCCTATAGCCGCTATCAGCGGGCCACGATGCTGGATACCCTTAACGCCGATTATCTGCGCACCGCGCGCGCCAAGGGCCTCACCCGCGGCAAGGCCACCTATAAGCACGCCCTGCGGATGGCCATCATCCCGATGACCACGCTGTTTTCCTACGGCATGATCGGTGTGGTCACCGGGGCCACCATGACGGAACAGATCTACGGCTGGAACGGCCTCGGAAAATGGTTCATCGACTCGGTGAACTCCCAGGACATCAACTCGGTCACGGCCTTCTGTGCCTTTGCCGCCGTGGTGGTTCTCATTTCCGGATTCCTCGCCGACCTATTACACGCGGCCCTCGATCCGCGGGTACGGAGCTAAGGCAGCATCATGACGATTCCCGTACAGAAGCAACTGGCCGCCGAAACGGCCCAGGACTCCTCCGAGCACAACGTCTCCGCCTCGCGCGGAGCCCTCGTGGTGCGACGCCTGTTCTCCAACCGCGGCACCATCGTGGGGCTCGTGATCATCGCGCTGCTCTTTGTCTATGCGTTCCTCGGGCCGGTGCTGAGCCCGGTGAAATATACCGATATCGACTATATGGCGCTCAGTCAGCCGCCGAGCTGGCAGCATCTTTTTGGCACAAATAATATCGGCCAAGACATGTTTGTGCGCACGGCCGTGGGCCTGCAAAAATCCCTCATCATCGGTATCCTCGTGGCGCTGGTTTCGGCCGTGCTGGCCGGGTTCCTCGGCGCCGCCGCCGGCTATTTTGGGGGCTGGGTCGAGCGCATCATTATGTTCCTGATCGACCTGCTGCTGACCCTGCCGTCCTTCCTGTTTATCGCGATCATGTCGCCGCGCCTGCGCGAGTTCGGCTGGCTCATGCTTGTGGTCATGATCGCCGCATTTGGCTGGATGATCACGGCGCGCGTGGTGCGCTCGATGACCCTCTCGCTGCGCGAACAGGAATATGTGCGCGCCGCCCGCTATATGGGCATCGGCCACTTCACGATCATTCGCCGGCATATTGTGCCGCAGGTGATGTCGTTTATCATCATCGATGCCACGATCACCGCGGGTGCCGCCGTGATGACCGAGACCGGCCTGAGCTATTTTGGCTTTGGTGTGCAGCCCCCGGACGTCTCGATCGGAAACCTGATCGCCGCGGGCCAGGACGGCGCGTTCCAGTCCGCCTGGCTCTGGGGCTTTGCGCTCCTCGCCCTGATCATCTTTGTGCTCGCCGCCAACCTCGTTGGCGACGGCCTGCGTGATGCCTTTGACCCGACCTCCTCGGCGGGCAAGCGCAAGCCCCGCGTCTCGCGCCGCGAGAAGAAGCTGGCCCGGACCACGGAAACCTCAACGCCCACCGATCCCGGTGAGCAGCAGAAAGGCGGTGCGTCCGCATGACTAACGACGCCCTAATGCAGCGCGAGTCGGCCCCCACCGAGACCGCCCCGCTCCTCGAGGTCAGCGACCTCAACGTTCGATTCCCCACCCCCAATGGCATCATGCACGCGGTGCGCGGCGTGAGCTTCACGCTGCGCCGCGGCGAGGTATTTGGCATCGTGGGGGAGTCCGGGTCCGGAAAATCCGTGACCTCGATGGCCGCGATGGGCCTGCTGCCCACCACAAGCATGATCACCGGGTCGATTAAGATCGACGGCACCGAGGTTCTGGGCGCGAGCGATCGCACCATGAGCAAGATCCGCGGGGCGAAGATCGCGATGGTCTTCCAGGACCCGCTGTCGGCGTTTACGCCGGTATATAAGATCGGCGAGCAGATCGCCGAGGCGGTATTGGCCCACCGCAAGGTCAGCAAATCCGAGGCCTGGGCGCGCGCCGTGGAACTGCTCTCGATCGTGGGGATCCCCGATCCCGAGCGCCGCGCCAATTCCTTCCCGCACGAGTTCTCGGGCGGAATGCGTCAGCGCGCGATGATCGCCATGGCCATCGCAAATGATCCCGATATCATCATGGCCGATGAGCCCACCACCGCGCTGGATGTCACGATTCAGGCGCAGATCCTCGACGTGCTGCGCACCGCGCAGCGCGAGACCGGCGCCGCGCTGGTTTTTGTCAGCCATGACCTCGGCGTGATCGCCGGCTTTGCCGACCGCGTGGCCGTGATGTATGCGGGCCGTATCGTGGAGACCGGCACCGTGGACGAGATTTTCGCCCGCCCGCGGATGCCCTATACCCTCGGCCTGATCGGCGCGGTTCCGCGCATCGACCGCGAACGTAATGCGCCGCTGGTGCCGATTCCCGGCACGCCCCCGGCCATGCTGAACTTCGCGGGTGGCTGCCCGTTTGCCGATCGCTGCCCGCTGGTGCAGGATGCCTGCCGCACCCAGGAGCCGCCGCTGGCCGAGATCCCGGTGGCCCCGGGGGAGGCCGCCCACCGGGTGGCCTGCCGCCGCGTGGACGAGGTGATCGAGATGGATGCCGCGCCCGAGGATATCTTCCCGCTTCCGGTCATTCCCGAGGCCGCGATCGAGAGCGCCGACCGCGATACCCTGCCCACCGTCCTGGACGTGCGGGGAATGGTCAAGACCTTCCCGCTCACCCGCGGTGCACTCTATAAGCGCCGCGTGGGCAGCGTATATGCGGTGGACGGCGTGGATCTTGATATCCGTGCCGGGGAAACCCTGGGGCTCGTGGGAGAGTCGGGCTCGGGAAAGAGCACGGCGCTGCATCAGATCCTCGATCTGGTGGCCCCGGAGGAGGGCAGCATCTCGATCCTCGGCCGCTCCCTGGACACGGTGTCCCGCGACCGCAAGGATCTGCGGGCCCTGCGCCAGGAAATCTCGATGGTCTTCCAGGACCCGATGGCCAGCCTCGATCCGCGCATGCCGATCCACGATATCCTCGCCGAGCCGCTCGCGGCGCACGGCTGGACGCGGGACCGCATCAACGCGCGGGTGCCCGAGCTGCTGGGCCTGGTGGGTCTGAAATCCAGCGATGCCTCCCGCTATCCGCACGAGTTCTCGGGCGGGCAGCGCCAGCGTATCTCGATCGCGCGATCGCTCGCGGTGGATCCCAAAATGATCGTGCTGGACGAGCCCGTCTCCGCCCTGGACGTGTCGATCCAGGCGGGGGTACTAAACCTCCTCGCGGATCTCAAGGCGCGCCTGGGCCTGGCCTATCTTTTTGTCTCGCATGACCTCTCGGTGGTGCGCTATATCGCCGATCGTGTCTCGGTGATGTATCTGGGGCGCACGATGGAGACCGGCCCCGTGGCCGATGTTTTTGAGAACCCCCTGCACCCCTATACGCAGGCCCTGCTGGCCGCTGTGCCGATCCCCGATCCGGTGCGCGAGCGCCAGCGCGAACGCATCCTGCTGCAGGGAGACCCGCCCAATCCCACCCAGAAGCAGGTGGGGTGCCGCTTCCGCACCCGCTGTGCCGTTTTTGCGGCGCTGCCCGAGAAGGACCGCGCGCGCTGCGAGAGCGAGGTTCCGGTGGCCTCCAACCACGGGCGTCCCGTGCTGGACCACACCGTGGCGTGCCATTTCCCGCGCGAGCGGAGCGTGATCTAGGCCCGCCCGGGCAACACTCCCGACCCGCCTGCCGCCCGCTGATAGTGGGTGGCAGGCGGGTCTTTTCTATCTGGGCGGGAAAAACCGGCCCCGCCCCGCATAAGGCACCGGGTTTCCCCGGATCGGCGTGGGTAGCCGCCGCGACGGGCGCACCCGCCTCGACCCGCGGGATTATCGTGCGCCGGTATGGCCGCGGAAAAGCCCCCCGCGTGGATACCGGGCGCGGTCACGGGGAACGCGGCACGGAGTTTTGGTGCTACGCTAAATCTGTGTTCTTAGCTGCGCTGCTCCTTAGCTGCCGCGACGAGGCTTAGTTTCAAGCCCCTCTCGTCGCGGAGTTCGTCGTTGGCTTTTCACGAACCGTGTCACAGGAGATATTTCGCATGAAGAACAACCAGAAGCCCTCGTCCATGCCGGTACATAAATATGTGCCCTATAGCCGCCAGATCGCCGTGGACCTGCCGGATCGCACCTGGCCCGATCGCGAGATCACCACCGCACCCCGCTGGTGTGCCGTGGACCTGCGCGATGGCAATCAGGCGCTGATCGACCCGATGAGCCCCGAGCGCAAGCGCATCATGTTCGACCTGTTGGTCGAGATGGGTTATAAGGAGATCGAGGTGGGTTTCCCCTCGGCCAGCCAGACCGATTTTGATTTTGTCCGCAGCCTGATCGAGGAAAACGCCATCCCCGATGACGTCACCATCCAGGTATTGACCCAGGCCCGCGAGCACCTGATCGAGCGCACCTATGAGTCGATCCGCGGCGCCAAGCAGGCCATCGTGCACCTCTATAACTCCACGAGTGTGCTGCAGCGCGAGGTGGTATTCCGCGCCGATAAGGAAAAGATTAAGGCCCTCGCCGTGGAGGGCGCGCTGCTGTGTAAAAAATATGAGGCCACGGTCCCCGAGACCGATGTTTATTATGAGTACTCGCCCGAGAGCTATACCGGCACCGAGCTGGAATATGCCGCCGAGGTATGTAATGCGGTGCTTGAGGTATTTGTGCCCACCGCCGAGAAAAACGTGATCCTGAACCTGCCGTCCACGGTGGAGATGGCCACCCCCAATGTTTATGCCGACTCGATCGAGTGGATGGGTCGCCACCTGAACCACCGCGAAAACGTCATCATCTCGCTGCACCCGCATAACGACCGTGGCACGGCGATTGCGGCCGCGGAACTCGGCTATCTGGCCGGCGCCGACCGCATCGAGGGATGCCTGTTTGGAAACGGTGAGCGCACCGGAAATGTGGACCTCGTGGCACTGGGCATTAACATGTTCACCCAGGGCATCGACCCGCAGATCGACTTCTCCGATATCGACCGCGTGAAGCGCACCGCCGAGCACTGCAACCAGCTGCCCGTTCCCGAGCGCAGCCCGTGGGCCGGCGACCTCGTGTTCACCGCGTTCAGTGGCTCGCATCAGGACGCCATTAAGAAGGGCTTCGAGGCGATGGCCGCGCAGGCCAAGGCCGAGAATAAAAACGTGGACGACCTGGTCTGGGCCGTTCCCTATCTGCCCGTGGACCCCAAGGATCTCGGCCGCAGCTATGAGGCCGTGATTCGCGTGAACTCGCAGTCGGGTAAGGGCGGCGTGGCCTATCTGCTGAAGGCGGATCACTCGCTGGATCTGCCGCGCAAGCTGCAGATCGAGTTCTCGGGTGTGGTGCAAAACGTCACCGATACCGAGGGTGGCGAGCTCACGAGCGAAAATATCTGGAATATCTTCCGCGATGAGTATCTGCCCGTGGACGATGCCGAGTCCAAGTGGGGACGCTTCGAGATTTGTGGCACCACCACCGCGAGCCGCGATGGCGGCACCGAGCTGAGTGTGGTCCTGCGTGATGGCGAGACCACGGCCACGTATACGGGCCGGGGCAACGGCCCGATCGCCGCGTTTATCTCGGTGATGGCCGCGCAGGGGATCGACGTGGAGGTCTACGATTATGTGGAGCACGCGATGAGCGCGGGTGGCGATGCCGCCGCCGCGTCCTATCTGGAGCTGCGCGTGGGAGACCAGCGCCTGTGGGGTATCGGAATCGATGCCGATAGCTCCACGTCCTCGCTTAAGGCGATTATCTCGGGTGTGAACCGCGCCCTGAGGGTCACCGCGGGCGAGCGCGAGCTCAGCAACGCCTAGGTTCACCGCTTTATTCACCCATCGGGGTGGGGCCCCACGGGGCCCACACCCCGATGGCGTTAACGGGAAATTATTTATCGAGACCCGCGCGGGACCCCCGCAGCGTGACACAATCACGGCTAATATTGGGCGGTCCCGCGCCAACCGGCGCCCCGTATCGCACACCCGCCGTGAAAGGCCCCTTATGAGCTATCCTCCCGCACCTCCCGCCCCCTCCAATCCCTATGCCTCCGGTTTTGCGGCGCCCCGCGGCGCGAGCGACCCCGCCGATATCTCCCTGCCGCTCTACGGGGCCAAATTTGGTCAGGCCGTGAGCCGCTATTTCCGGCAGTATGTGAACTTCACAGGTCGCGCCTCGCGCAGCGAATACTGGTGGGTTGCGCTGTTCCGCTTTTTCCTGTTCCTGATTCCCACGATCCTGCTGAGCGTGGGCGTGGGCATCGGTGCGGCCTGGGCCGTGGCCAACCCCACCGAGACCCTGATCGGATATGACCAGGGAACGGGGGAGGAGGTTTATGCACAGACCGGCGCGGGAATCCTGAACTACGCCCCCGCCGCCGCGCTGATCCTGATCGGCGGAATCCTCTTTATTGTGATCGGGCTGGGCCTGATCCTGCCGGATCTTGCCCTGATCTGGCGCCGCCTGCACGATATCAACCTGCCCGGTGCCTTTGCGCTGCTGAAGCTGGTGCCCTCGGTGGGCGAGCTGATCGTCTTTATCTTTGCCCTGATGCCCTCGCGACCCGAGGGTCAGCGCTTCGACGTTTAATCGTCGCGCAGGCGACGACGCGGCACCCAGCGGCGGGGACCTCCACGGTCCCCGCCGTTTATTATTCCCGACTGTCGGCGCCGCCAGCGCGGCCAGGAGCTGAGCGCGCGCTGCTCGGGCAGGCTCCAGCCATAGCGCACCGAGAGGAGCCGCACCACGGTGGTGAGGATCACGCAGCCGATGGCGGCGGTGACCACGGGCACCTCCAGGCGCACCGCGGTGGCCATCGCGATCGTTCCCGCCGCGGCGGCAGCCGCATAGAGCGAGCCCACATGCATCAGCGCGACCGGGAGATTCAGCATAATATCGCGCACCACCGAGCCGCCCACCGCGGCCACCACGCCGATAAAAATCGCGGGAACCTCGGGCAGCCCCACCGAGAGGGCCTTGGCGGTTCCGATTGCGGCAAATAGCCCAATCGTGAGCGCATCCAGCGCGATGATCAGCGGGTTTAGCCGGTCGAAGAGCCGCAAGAGAAGCATGCCCATCAGCGCGGCCCCGATCGCCGTGATCAGATACCAGTTATTTTGCATGGAGGCGGGAACCTGGTTGATCAAGATATCGCGCGCAAGACCGCCGCCGAGGCCAATCACCAGGCCGATGATCGCCACCCCCAGCAGATCCAGGCGGTTCTCGCGGAAACGCGAGGCAAACATTGCGCCCTGAATCGCGCCGACGGCGACGGCGGTGAGATCAAGCCATAGGGGAATCGTAAACAGAGGAGCCACGAGTCCATCTAACACGCCACCGATGCGCCACACCAGCACATCCTGGCGGATAATGGATGTGTGCCGCTATATCGAGATGAAGCCGTGGTCCTCCGCACCCATAAACTGGGTGAGGCCGACCGCATCGTCACGATGCTCACGCGTCGCAACGGCAAGATCCGCGCCGTGGCCAAGGGCGTGCGCCGCACCGGATCAAAATTTGGTGCCCGGCTGGAACCGTTTATGGTGGCCGACGTGCAGCTCTATGAGGGGCGCACCCTGGACACCATAAACCAGGTCGAATCGCTCGGGGCCTATGGCTCCGATATCGCCAGCGATTATGGCCGCTATACCGCCGCCAATGCGATGGTCGAGACCGCCGACCGGCTCACCGAATCCGAGTCCTCGCTGCAACAGTATCTGCTGCTGGTGGGGGCCCTGCGCTCGCTCTCGCGCGGCGAACACGAGCCCTCGCTCACCCTGGACTCCTATCTGCTGCGCGCCCTGTCCATCGCCGGCTGGGCCCCGAGTTTTTATGATTGCGCGCGCTGCGGGGCCCCGGGCCCGCACGGACGCATCGTGGTGCAGGTGGGCGGGGCCGTATGCCCCGATTGTGCACCTCCCGGCGCCCCCTCGCTGCAACCCGATACCATCGAGCTGCTGATCGCGCTGCTGGCGGGCCGCTGGGATATGGCCGAGAGCGCCACGGGCCTGGCCCGGGATCGCGCAAGCGCCGTGGTGGCCGCCTATACCCAGTGGCATCTTGAGCGCGGCCTGCGCTCGCTCGCCCACCTGGATAAGCGCAAACCGTTTACCCCCCGAATCGAAGGAAACCCACCCGCATGAGCCCCAAGCCCCTGACCCATCGCGATGCCGTGGCCTATCGTCCCCTGGACTGGACCGGAATCTACCCCCCGGCCTTCCCCCGGGCGGGAGTACCCGAGCATGTTGCGATTGTCATGGATGGCAACGGCCGCTGGGCCAACCGGCAGGGCCTGCCGCGCGTGGAGGGACATAAGGCGGGCGAGAGCGCCCTGCTGGACGTGGTGGCCGGGGCCATTCAGGCCGGCGTAAAACACCTCTCGGTTTACGCCTTCTCCACCGAAAACTGGCGGCGTTCCCCCGATGAGGTGCGCTTCCTGATGGGGTTTAACCGGGACGTGCTGCACCGCCGCCGCGATCAGCTGAACGAGTGGGGCGTACGCGTGCGCTGGGCCGGACGCACCCCAAAGCTCTGGGGCTCGGTGATTAAAGAGCTGCGCTTTGCCGAGGAACTGACCCGGGATAACTCGGTACTCACCCTCACCATGTGTGTGAATTATGGTGGACGCACCGAGATCGCCGATGCCGTGCGGGAGATCGCCGAGAAGGTGCGCGAGGGCAAGATCAAGCCCTCCGCGATCTCCGAAAAGACCATCGCCAAGCATCTATATCTGCCGGATATGCCGGATGTGGATCTTTTTGTGCGCAGCTCGGGGGAGCAGCGCACCAGCAATTTCCTGCTCTGGCAGAGCGCCTATGCGGAGATGGTTTTCCTGGATACGCTGTGGCCCGATTTTGGTCGCACCCAGCTCTGGGAGGCCATCGGCATCTATATCGGCCGCGACCGTCGCTTCGGCGGGGCCGTGGATACCCCCGGCGCGAGCTAGCCGCGCTCGGGGCGCGCCGCTACGGGGTGATCGGGCCGATCGCGAGCATGAGGCTCAGCGCGAGGATGATCACCAGCGAGAAGCGGAACATGCGGTGGGCCCAGGCGTCGTCATCGGTGGCGCGCAGGCCCACGATGCCGATCCAGATCCAGTACAGGCCCAGCGCACCCATCACCACGGTATAAACGATGCCCACGTCGCCAAAGATCGGCAGCAGGAGCGTGCTGATGACAAAGAGGATCGTATAGATCAGGATCTGGGTCTTGGTGTTCTTAATGCCGTTGACCACCGAGATCACGGGAATACCGGCGCGTGCATACTCATCGCGACGATAGATCGCGATCGAATAAAACTCGGGCATCTGCCACAGGAAGAGCATCAGGAAAACCAGGATCGCCGAGGCGTCAAACGCACCCGTGACCCCCACATAACCCGCAAGAACCGGGGCGGCCCCGGAGATGCTTCCCACGAGCGTGCCGTGGATGGAGAGCCGCTTGGAGAGCATCCCATAAAACACCACGTAGACAAGGAAGCCACCAAGGCCCACATACACCACAAGCGGATTGGTCCAGGCGATCAGGATGCCCATGCCGATCACAAAGAGCAGGATCGAGAAGATCACGGCATTACGCACGCCGATGCCGCCGGTGACCGTGACCCGCTTTTTGGTGCGCTCCATCTTGGTATCGATATCGCGGTCGAGCACGTTATTCAGCACGCAGGCCGAGGCGATCACCAGCGTGGTACCGAGGATCAGCGCAATAAAGAGGAACCAGTCGAAGTTTCCGCGGGCCGCGAGCCAAAAACCCGCGGCGGCCGTGAGTACGTTGCCATAGAGCACACCGGGCTTGGTCAGCGAGTAATAGCGCGTGAAGCGGTCACGCAGCGAGGTCCCCTCGGCGCGGGACGCGAGAGCCCCGTCGGTTCCATCGGAACCGGGATGAAAGGCCGGGGTGGGTCCGTGCGAGGTCATACGAGAAAAGCTCCGATCGGCGCGTTAAGCAAGCTCCAGTATATCGGCGCGCGGCGGTGCTCAGGACCCCGCGGGTATTGCCCCGGGTGCCCCCGCGGGAGCGCGCGGGGGCCCGTCGCGGCGGCCCGGGCGATTCCCCCGGTGGGTATTGCCCGGGAAACCCACGCCGCCGTGTTCGACCGGAGCCGGTTTCTCTGGGAGAATTGAGTCGATGTCCACTACAGTTACCGCACCCGCCGCGCCGCTTCAGATCGGCAACCTCACGCTCGACGTGCCCGTGGTTTTGGCCCCCATGGCCGGAATCACCAATACCGCCTTCCGCCGCCTGTGCCGCGAATACGGTGCCGGACTCTATGTCAGCGAGATGATCACGGCCCGCGCCCTCGTGGAGCGCACCACCGAAACCATGCGGCTGATCACGCATCACCCCTCCGAGAAGACCCGCAGCATCCAGCTCTATGGCGTGGATGCCCCCACCGTGTATCGCGCGGTAAAGATGCTCGCCGAGGAAAACCTCGCCGATCATGTGGACCTCAACTTCGGCTGCCCCGTGCCCAAGGTCACCCGCAAGGGTGGCGGCTCGGCCCTGCCGTGGAAGCTGGACCTCTTCCAGGACATCGTGGAATCCGCGGTGCGCGCGGCGGGCGATCTGCCGCTCACAGTGAAGATGCGCAAGGGAATCGACGCCGATCACCTCACCTATCTGGAGGCGGGCCGCATCGCCGAGGGAGCCGGCGCCTCCGCGATTGCCCTGCACGGGCGCACCGCGAGCGAGTTTTATTCGGGTCAGGCCGACTGGTCCGCGATTGCCACGCTGAAAGAAACGGTCACCACGGTTCCCGTGCTGGGCAACGGCGATATCTGGAGCGGCGAGGACGCCCTGCGGATGATGAGCGAGACCGGCTGCGATGGCGTGGTGGTGGGCCGCGGCTGCCTCGGCCGGCCGTGGCTCTTTGGCGACCTGGCCGCCGCGTTCTCCGGGAGCGATGAGCGGCACCGCCCGCGCCTGGCCCAGGTGGCCACGGCGTTCCGCCGGCATGCCGAGCTACTGGCCGAGTTTTTTGAGAGCGAGGAGCGCGGCTGCCGCGATATTCGCAAGCATGTCGCCTGGTACTTTAAGGGCTATCCGGTGGGTAGCGAGCTGCGCAGCGGCCTGGCCCTGGTCCAGAATCTGGAGCAGCTCGACGAGCTGCTCGCGAGCCTGGGGGATGCCGATTATCCCACCGATGGCATCGAGGGTCAGCGCGGCCGCGCGGGCACCCCGAAGCGGCCCGTGCTGCCCGAGAACTGGCTGAACTCGCGGGTACTCGAGGGTGACCAGCGCGAGCGCCTGACCGAGGGCGCCGGTGATACCAGTGGCGGATAGCGGCTATACCGAGGCCGATAATCAGCGCTGGCTTCCCGAGACCCACGCCTCACACCGCAGCAATTTTGCGCGCGATCGGGCGCGCCTGCTGCACTCCAGCGCGCTGCGCCGCCTGGCCGCCAAGACCCAGGTGCTCAGCCCCACCGCGGGAATGGACTTTGCCCGCAACCGGCTCACCCACTCCCTCGAGGTGGCGCAGGTGGGGCGCGAGCTTGGCCTGAGCCTGGGGCTGGACCCCGATGTGGTGGATACCGCCTGTCTCGCCCACGATCTGGGGCATCCGCCGTTTGGGCATAACGGTGAGCGGGCGCTGAATGATTGGGCCGAGCCCATCGGCGGCTTTGAGGGCAACGCGCAGACCCTACGCATCCTCACCCGCCTGGAGCCCAAGGTTTTTGGCGCGGACGGCGCGCCCTATGGTCTGAACCTCACCCGGGCGAGCCTCGACGCGAGCTGCAAATATCCCTGGCCCGCGGCGCAGGCCGTGGCCGATCCCGGGGGGCGCGCCAAATACGGATTTTTTGATGCCGATTCGGCCGCGTTTGAGTGGCTGCGCGCGCAGGCCCCCGAGCGCCGGCGCTGCATCGAGGCGCAGGTCATGGACCTCTCCGATGACATCGCCTATTCGGTGCACGATTTTGAGGATGCCATCGTGGGCGAATATATCGATCCCGCGCTGCTGGGGCATCGCGCGGGCCATGCCGGTGTGCTGGCCAAGGCACACGAGTGGGTGGGGGATGAGTTCACGATCGACGACCTGGGGGCCGCCTTTGATCGGCTCTCCGCCGTGCCCAGCTGGCTGGGGTCCTGGGATGGTTCGCGGCGCGATCTGGCCCGACTTAAAAACCTCACCAGCGATCTGATCGGCCGCTTCGCCGGGGCGGCCACCGCCGCCACGCGCGCCGCCTATCCGGCACATTCGCTGATCCGCTTTTCCGCCGACGTGATTGTGCCGCATGAGATTGCGTCCGAGATCGCGGTGCTCAAGGGCATTGTGGCGGCGTTTGTGATGAGCCGGGACAGCCGCCAGCCGCTCTACCGTAATCAGCGCGAAATCCTCACGGCCCTCGCCGCCACCGCCTATGAGGCGGGCCCGGCCGCGCTGGATGTGGGCTTCGCGGCCGATTGGAACGAGGCCGCGGATGATGCCGCGCGGCGCCGGGTGGTGGTGGACCAGATCGCGAGCCTGACCGATCAGGCGGCGATGACCCGCTTTGAAGCCCTGCGCTAGCGGCGGGTTGCGCGGCATTGGCCCGTGTGGAGGCAGGTCGAGGGGGCGGGGTTGGCCGTGACGGGGCGGTATTCGGCAGCCATCTCGGGGCGGCAACCGGGTAGACTGCAGTAATGGCAGGACTCATTCGACAAAGCGACATCGACGAGGTGAAGTCACGCACAAATATCGCCGATATCATCGGCGATTACGTCACGTTAAAATCGGCGGGTGTGGGCTCCATGAAGGGCCTTTGCCCCTTCCACGATGAGCGCAGCCCCAGTTTTCACGTGCGCCCCCAGCTGGGCTTTTATCACTGCTTCGGCTGCGGCGAGAGCGGCGATGCCATCTCGTTCCTGCAAAAAATGGACCATGTGAGCTTCACCGATGCGGTGGAGCGTCTGGCGCAGCGCTGCGGTGTCATCCTGCAATATGAGGAGGGTGGCTCGGGCGGCCCGCGCACCGATCACGGTGTGCGCGCGCGGCTGCTCGCGGCCAATCAGGCGGCGGGCGATTTTTTCCGCGCCCAGCTGGGTACACCCGGCGCCGATCCGGGGCGCAAATTTCTGGGGGAGCGCGGCTTTGATGCCGCGGCAGCGGAACATTTTGGTGTGGGCTATGCCCCCAAGAGCTGGGATGCCCTGACCGATGAGCTTAAGGGCCAGGGCTTTAGTACCGAGGAGCTGGTGGCCGCGGGCCTGGTCAGCTCGGGTGATCGTGGGGTTTACGACCGCTTCCGCGGCCGCCTGGTATGGCCCATCCGCGATGTCACCGGCCAGACCATCGGTTTTGGTGCGCGCCGCCTCCTGGAGGACGATAAGGGCCCCAAATATCTGAATACCCCGGAGACAACGGTCTACCGCAAAAACCAGGTGCTTTACGGCCTCGACCTGGCCAAGCGCGATATCTCCCGTAACGGCCAGGTGGTGGTGGTTGAGGGCTATACCGATGTGATGGCCGCGCACCTCGCCGGCATCACCACCGCGGTGGCCACGTGTGGCACGGCATTTGGTGTGGAACATATTAAGGTGATCCGCCGGATCATGGGCGACGATAAGGGCACCGGGGAGGTCATCTTCACGTTTGACCCCGATGCCGCCGGGCAGAAAGCCGCGATGCGCGCGTTTGCCGAGGAGAAGCGTTTCTCCGCGCAAACCTATGTGGCGGTGGCCCCCGATGGCCTCGACCCGTGTGATCTGCGGCTCGCCCGCGGCGATGACGCGGTGCGCCGGCTGATCGATAATAAAGAGCCCATGTTTGAGTTTGTGATTAAGCAGCAGCTCGCGGGTTATGACCTGGAGACGGTGGAGGGTCGCGTGGGCGCCCTGCGCGTCTCGGCCCCCGTGATCGCCGAGATCCGGGATCCCGCGATCCGCCCGGGCTATACCCGGGTATTGGCGCGCCAGCTGGGAATGGATCTGCCCGAGGTGCAGGCAGCGGTCTCCCGGGCGCGCCCGGGGCAGCAGGCGTCCGCGCCGCATACGCTGGTCTTGGAGGGTGCGGAGCCCGAGGAGCGTCCGGTATCGCTCATGGATCTGCCGCGCGATCCGTCCACCCGCCTGGAGCGCGACGCCCTGATGGCGGTCCTGCAGCATCCCGAGGCGGTGGATCGTTCGCTTGTGGAGCGCGCGATGCATACCTCGTTTGTGAATCCCTCGCTGGCCGTGGTGCGCGATGGTATCGCGGCGACGTTTGCGAGTTTTGGGCAGCCGGGCTGGTTCCAGGCGGTGGCCGAGATTGTGCCGGGACCGATCCGTTCGCTGGTGGAGCAGCTGGCCGTGGCCCCGATCCCGCAGCGCAACGGCGATGAGCTCTCCGGCTATGTGGTGGATATCACGGTTTCGCTGATCGATCGCGATCTATTGCGTCGCTCGCATGATCTGCGCGGCAGATTACAGCGCGCCGATCCGCAGGATCGCGACGGCTATCGGGCCGTGCAATCGGAGCTGCTGGAGCTGGAGGCCGAGCGGCGCACGCTGCGCGGCGGATAGCGAAGAAATATTCCCGGGCCCCGAGCGTCGTGCTTCGGGTATGTGGATCGGATGCGGCAGTATTGGCGTTATGACTTCCGCCGCGGTGATCCAGCTTGACGATCTTTCGATCCTGTATCCGCGGCGCCGACATTCTCCCGAATATCGTGCCGTCTCCGGCGTGAGCCTGGAGCTGAACCCGGGGGAGACGCTGGGCATTGCGGGGCCCTCGGGCTCGGGAAAATCCACGCTATTGCGGGTCCTGGCCGGGCGCGAAAACGAGTCAGCACGCTCCGAGGGCCGCGCCCGCGTGGGCGGCGGCCGCGGCCGCGTGCTGGGCCGGGAGCTGCGCGGATTGCGGGGGCGCGCCCGCCGCGAACTGCACTCCGGGATCGGCTGGTTTCCGCAGGATGCGGGCGCGGCCCTGCGTCCCGAGGACACGATTTTTGATGCGCTTGCGGAGCCGCTGCTGGCGCGAGATCGCGATTATGATCGGCGGGAGCTTGCGGCCCGCGTGGCCGTGGTGCTGGACGGTGTGCAGCTTTCGCTGGCCTCGCTGGAGCGCTTTCCCTATGAGCTGAGTAAGGGGGAGCGGCAGCGCGCGGCGCTTGCCCGGGCGATGATCCTGGGCCCGCGCCTGCTGGTGGCGGATGAGCCCACGGTGGGTATTGACGCCACGGTGCGCGGGGTGGTGACCGATATGGTGTTGGCGCTGCGCTCCACGGGGGCTGCCGCGGTGATTGTGACCCATGATGCCGATCTGCTGACCGATGTTTGTGATCGGGTGGCCGTCCTGGAGCGAGGTTCCCTGGTGGGGTTGGCCCCCTATCGGCAGCTTGCCGCGGAATCCCGGCACCCGTTTATCCGGGGGCTATGCCGCGAAATCTAGCGGCCGGATCCGGGGCGAAGTGGAAGAAACGCCCGGAAGCGTCGGCGGATTTTTTTCCGCGCCCCGACCCCTGCTAGAGTGGAGATATTGCAACACCGCCAAGATGTAATCCCCGATAGCTCAATTGGCAGAGCAGCCGGCTGTTAACCGGCAGGTTGTTGGTTCGAGTCCAACTCGGGGAGCTAGGCCCGGAAAGCTCCACCTTTCCGGGCCTTTCACGTTTAACGCCCGTGGTTTTAAGCCGCGACGCGCGGGGGAAACGGCATAATTGTCTCCGGGCCGCGGGCTGTAGTACAGTAATTCCCGTGCCAAGGAATACCGCAGGGTAATCCGAGACGTCATCCCCGATAGCTCAATTGGCAGAGCAGCCGGCTGTTAACCGGCAGGTTGTTGGTTCGAGTCCAACTCGGGGAGCGGTTGCCCCGCGGAGAGATCCGCGGGGCTTATTTTTTTTAACCGTAGGAGTCGGCTGGCCCGCCGACCGGAGCGGTGTTCCGGTTGCGCCACGCGCCCGCGCGAATAGGCCCCGGCGGCGGCAAAGTCAAGCTACCCCCGGGGGAGTACATATCATACGCTATGTATCGCGGGGTGCTAATCCGGTGCCGTCGAGACGTTTTATGCAAGAGCCCTCATCGCGGAAGGCAGTCACATATGATGGGTAATTTTTCCGGCCCCCCGAGCGCCTCGGTGGCTCGAATACTCCCCGAGAAGCGCGGGAGAACGCTCCTGGCCCTCCTGCTGGCCCTTGTGCTCCTGATTCCCGCGGGCGCGGCACTCGGGGGACTCCTGAGTTCCCCCGCCGCGGCAGCCCCCGCCGTGGCCCCATCGATCCCCGCCAGCGGGGATATCACGCTCCCCGCGTGTAACGGCACCACATCCACCTATCGGGGTGTGCTGAATACCCCCGGGGACATCGTTCTGCGCGGGGAGGCCGCCGAGGATCTGCGCGCGGGCCTCGCGGTTTTCCTCTTTGACGCCAAGGGCCAGATAGTTGTTCAGCCGGACGGCAGCTATGAGGGTGTGGGTGCCCGCCTCGCCTATTGTGGCGCCCAGCTAAACCCGGACACGGGATCGGTCACCGTGGACTGGCGCTTCTGCACGGACGAGGGCCTCACGGGCTGTGCCGCGCAGCCGCCCGAGAGCGTCGAGGGCAATACCAAGCTCAGCGAGGAGCAGGAGGAGGCCATCGCGGTCCTGCTGCACGAGGGGGATACCTCCTCGAAGCGCAGCCGCACCCTGCTGCAATTGCAGGTTTGGTGTGTGACCGAATACGGCACGACCTACGATGGTGTGACCATCCAGCCCGGAAACGTGGAGCGCCGCGCGCAGGACTACTTTAATAATAATCTTTTTGCGGGCGGCAATAGCCCCGAAAACGCACGCATCAACGATGCCGAGGCCACGTGTGAGGAGTGGGCAGTTGCGCCCGATAGCCCCACGCTGGAGGTCACCTCCCTCAACTCGCCGCTGACCGCCGGAGAGGTGGCCCGCTTCTCGGTGCTGCCCAATTTCACCGGCGACGTGCGCCTCTCCGCCTCCCGCGGTCTTGCCGTGGCGCTGTGCCCCGGAAACCAAAACCACGTGCAGCTGCGCGGTTCGATCCTGGACTTCAGCCAGCCACGCGCCGCCCTGATCTGTATCACCTCGGACCTGGGCGGAGACATCACCCTGAGCGCCTTTGGTGATGATATTCCCGTCTCGGGGGGCCTCACCTATCTCTGGAATGGCAACCCCGGATGTCAGGTCTTCGCCGATTATGCACTCGGTCGCACCGAGAGCACCTCGGATCGTGCGCGCGCCGCGGTGCGCGTTCCCGCCCCCGGGCTGGAACTGGGGAAGACCTCGGTGCCCGCAAGCGGATCCGATGTGAACCCCGGCACCGTGATCGGCTATACCCTGACCGCCAGCAATACGGGGGAGGTCCTCCTGGAGGACGTGCTCCTGAGTGATAACCTGCGTGGCCTGAACGAGTTTGTGGAATATAACAACGACGCGGCGGCCACGATTAACGGGCAGGACCCGGCCGGCGAGCTGGACATGGACTTCGCCGCGGGCACCGCGACCTGGACGGGTACGCTCGCCCCGGGCGAGACCGTCACGATCACCTATTCGGTCACCGTGGCCGATAACGCGGTGGGGCAGCTCCTGGAAAACCGCGTCTCGGGCAGCGCACATCCCCCGGGATATCCGCCGCTGAACCCGCCCGATCAGGAGACCGAACACCCGGTACCCACCCCCGGATTCTCTCTCTCGAAGGTCTCCAATCCGCCCGAGTACACCACGGTGAGTCCCGGCGATGAGATCGCCTATCTGGTGACCGGCGTGAATACCGGACAGACGGTACTGGACCCCGTGGTCATCACCGATGACCTCTCCGATGTGCTGCCGCATGCCACCTTTATCGAGGGATCCGCCACCGCACGCATCGACGGCCGGCCCGCCGCCGATCCCGAACTCCGCGGCACCCAGCTGGTCTGGGAGGGCGTGCTGGAGGCGGGTGAGACGGTAGTGATCGGGTATAGCGTTCGGGTGAAGCCCGAGGCCGCCGGGGTGACCATCCGAAACGTGGTGACCGGGCAGGGCACCCCGCCCGGGGGCGACCCGATAATCCCGCCCGAGACCGATACCGAACATCCGGTACCCACCCCCGGTTTTGTGACCACCAAGGTGGCCGATCCCGGGAGCGGGGACACGGTGAACCCGGGCGACGTGATCGTCTATACCGTGACCGGCGAAAATACCGGAGAGACCCTCCTGGACCCCGTGAAACTCACGGATGACCTGACCGGCCTGAACGGGCTCGCACGCTATAACGGGGATGCCTTCGCCACGATTAACGGGGTGGACCCCGCCGGAACATTCGGCTTTGATTTTGCCGCGGGGGAGGCCTCCTGGTCGGGGGCACTCGCCGAGGGCGAAACGGTCACGATCACCTATTCGGTCACGGTGCGCGATACGGCCGTGGGACAGACCCTGCGCAACCGCGTCACCGGCGAGGCCACCCCGCCGGGTGCCCCGCCGATTAAGCCGCCGCCCGGGGATACCGAGCATCCGGTACCCACCCCCGGGTTCTCCACGGCCAAGAGCGCGGACCCCGCCTCGGGCACCGAGGTCCACCCCGGGGATAACATCGAATACGCGGTCACGGGTAATAACACCGGAGAGACCGTGCTTGACCCGGTGATTCTGACCGATGATCTCGGCGGGGTACTCGATTTTGCCCGCTATAACGGCGATGTTTTTGCCACCATCAACGGGACCGACCCGGCCGGGGACATCGAGATCGACGCGGATGCGCGTATCGCCACCTGGACCGGTGTTTTGCAGCCGGGCGAAACGGTCACGATCACCTATTCGGTGACCGTCTCCGCGGGGGCGGCGGGCGAGCTCCTGCAGAACCGCCTGACCGGGGCCGCAACACCCCCGGGCGGGGATCCCCTGATCCCTCCGGGCACGGAAACCGAACACCCCGTGCCGACCCCCGGCTTTGAGCTGATCAAGGGATCCGCTCCGGCCAGCGGCAGCACCGTAAAACCCGGAGACGTGATCACCTATACGCTCACGGGCGAGAATACCGGTGAAACGGTACTCGACCCGGTGCTGATCAGCGATGACCTCTCCGGGGTGCTGCCCTATGCCACGCTCGTGGAGGATTCGCCGGCCGCCCGCGTGGACGGCGAGCCCGTGAACGATCCCGAGCTGCGCGAGGAACTCCTGGTCTGGGAGGGCAGCCTCGAGAGCGGGCAGATCGTCGTCATCGAATATCAGGTGCTGGTCCAGGCCTCGGCCGTGGGGCACACCCTGAAAAATGTGGTGCTCGGTGAGGCCACCCCGCCCGGCGGCGAGCCGATCACCCCGCCGGAATCCGGAACCGAGCACCCCGGCCCGCCGCCCGTGGCCGATCCTCCGGTACCGGAAACCGTGGTGCCCCCGCGTCCGCAACCGGGGCTCGGCGAGACCGGCCTCGGCGGGGGCTGGATGGCGGCCCTGCCCGCCGCGCTCCTGGCCATTGCGCTGGGTTACGGCCTCCTGCGCACCGCACGCCGGCGGGATGAGGTATCGGGCTAGCCCCCGGTAAAACCGCGAGGCCCGTCCCGGCGCGGGGGATTTTCTTCGGAAAACCCCCGTGCCGGGACGGGCCTGTGTCGTGCCGGGCGTGAACCCTAGCCGCGGAAGTGCGCGCGCAGCGCCGCGAGCTCCTGCTCACCGAGGCCGTGCGCGAGCAGATACGCCCAGGTGGAGCCATAGTCGCGGCGCACCTGGGCGAGCGTGTCCACGATATATTCGGCGGGGGAGGCGAGCAGGTGATCGCGCATATCCTCGGGGATCAGCACCCCACCAAAATGGGCCTGCACCTCCTCGGCAAAGGGCTGTCCCAGCCGCTGTGCGGACTCGGCATAACTCGCGATCACATCCTCATCGCAGACACCCACCGCGGAGAGCAGCAGCGCGATAAACACCCCGGTGCGGTCCTTGCCCGCGGTGCAGTGCACCAGCACGGTTCCGTCACCCGCGGCGAGAATCTCGCGGATACCCGCCACGATATCCGCGCCGCGGTGCTCGATGATCTCCCGATAGATCGCGGGCAGGCTCGGGAGCGTGCCGGAACCGGCGCCGGGCTCGTGTAGGGGCAGCGAGACCAGCGTGGGCCCAAAGCTCGGATCGGGCGCGGCGGAGGACTCGGCCCGGCCGCGCAGATCGATGATTGTGCACACGCCCTGGGCGAGCAGCGCGTCCCTGCCCGCGGGCTCCAGCGCGTGCAGGCCCGCGGTGCGCAGCAGGGCACCATCGCGCACGGTTCCGCCCTCGGTCAGCCGCAGACCACCGACGCCGCGGGCATTACGCACACCCTGCACCGTGATCCCCGCATGGTCTCCCGTGGCGGGGGCTCCCGTGGAGCCCGCGGCCACGGCGGGCACGGAACCCCGGCGAATGACCTCGCGGAACCAGTGGAACGAGTCCTTGGGGGTGCGCTTCAGCGTGTGGGCATCCACATGGATCAGGCCAAAGCGGTGCGTGAACCCGGCCATCCACTGCAGATTATCGATGCTGGACCACGCGTGATAACCGCGCACCCGCGCGCCATCGGTGATGGCCTGGGCCAGCTCGGCAAGCGCCCAGCCGAGGAAATCGATGCGCTCGCTATCGTGCACAATGCCGTCCTCGCCCGGCAGATCCGCGCCGCCCACCCCGTTCTCGGTGATGATGATATCGGGGTGCTCGGGATAGGTGGCCGCGAGCCAGTCCAGCATGCGCCGGAAACCACCCGGGGTGAGCTGGCGGTGCGCCCCGCCCCAGCGCGCGCCCGGGGTGGGCACCACGGCAAAGCCCAGCGGGGCCGTGGCCCGGGCCAGGCCGAGCATCGCGGCGCCGCGCTCGGGAACACCAAACGCATGGGTGTCCGCGCGCTCGGGGGAGGATGCCGCATACTGCGAATACCAGTTCAGGCCAAATATATCCAGCGGTTGCGCGATGGTCTCCAGGTCGCCCTCGTGGATCGCGTCACCCAGCACCGCGGCAACCTCGGGCAGATGGCCGCGCCCAAAGAGCGGGTCCAGGAAGAGGCGGCTCTCAAAATACTCGGCCCGCTCGGCGGCGCGCAGATCCTCCGGATGCTCGGTCGCGGGCACCACGCCGCCGAGGCTCAGGATGCTGCCGATCTCCCCGGATACGCCCGCGGCGCGCAGCGCCTGTACCGAGCGGCCGTGGGCCAGCAGCAGGTGGTGCGCGGCCAGCAGGCCGCCGCGCACACCCTCCGTGCGATAGGGCGGCAGGCCGCCCGCCAGATAGCCGCCGAGGGTGGGGTTCACGGGCTCGTTGAGCGTATACCACTGCGCCACGCGGTCACCCAGGCGCTCGCCCAGATGCCCGGCATATTCCGCAAAACGGTCGGCAAAATCGCGCGTGAGCATTCCGCCCAGGTCCTCCATCCACTGCGGGGTATCCCAGTGGAATAGGCAGAGCGCGGGGTCGATGCCGCGGGTCAGGAGCGCGTCCACGACCCGGTCATAATGATCCAGCCCGGCGGGGTTGACGGTGCCCGCGGCATCCACCACGATCCGCGGCCAGGACGTGGAAAAACGGTGTGCGGTGCCGCCCAGCTCGCGCAGCAGATCAAAATCCTCCTCGAAGCAGTGATACTGGTCGATCGCGCGATCGCCCGTGCTGCCATCCGGGGTGACCAGCGTGCTGTGCATCGCGGTATCCCAGATCGAGGGGACCTTGCCCTCGGCATCCCAGGCCCCCTCAACCTGATACGCGGAGGTGGCCGATCCCCAGACGAAGCCCTGCGGGAATAGATGAGTCATGATGCTGACCTTTCGGAAACGGAGGGGGACTCGGCGCGCGGCAGGCGGGGTGCCGCCGCGAGGAGTTCCCGGGTATAGGGGTGGTTGGGGTGGGAAATAACGCTCTCGGTGGGGCCGTGCTCCACGATGCGGCCCTCGCTTAACACGCAGACCTCCTCGGAGATCATCCGCACCACCGCGAGGTCATGGGTCACAAAAAGCATGCTCAGGCCGGTATCCTCGCGCAGATCGGCAAAGAGGTTGAGGACGCGCGCCTGCACCGAAACATCCAGCGAGGACACCGGCTCATCACAGAGCAACAGTTGCGGCTCGGCCGCGAGGGCGCGCGCGATGGCCACGCGCTGGGCCTGGCCGCCGGAGAGATTGCCGGGCTTCACCTCGCCAAAACGCACGGGGTCCAGGCCCACCCGGTCGAGCAGCTCGCGTGCAGCCTCGCGCCGCGCGGCCCGCGGCACGCCGCCGCGGATGGCCTGCGGCTCGGCCACAATATCCACGACCCGGCGGTGCGGGTTAAGCGAGGAGATCGGGTCCTGGAAGATCATCTGCACGGGATGCGGGGAGCCGTCCTCGGCGAGGGTGATGCTGCCCGAGCGCGGGGTATGCAGGCCCAGGACGGTGCGGGCGAGGGTGGATTTACCCGAGCCTGACTCGCCCACGAGGCCCACGCAGCCGCCGCGCGGCACCGTGAGGCTCACGCCGTGCAGCACGGTGCGATCGCCATAGCCCACCACCAGATCGCGCACGTCCAGGGCGGGGGTATCGGGGCTCATGACTGGGTTCCTTCCGAGGGGGTGCGCAGGCGGCGCGGGCGCGGCCCGTCCAGGCGCGGGATCGCATCGATCAGCGAGCGGGTATAGGGATGGGCGGGGTGGGTCAGGAGGCGGGCCGCGGGCCCAGCCTCCACCACGCGTCCAGCGCGCATCACGATCAGGTCATCGCAGCGCTCGGCGGCCACACCCAGGTCGTGGGTGATCAGCAGCAGGCTGGCCCCGGTGCGGGCGCGCATTTCGTCGATCAGATCCAGGACGCGCTTTTGCACCGTGACATCCAGCGCGGTGGTGGGTTCATCGCCGATCAGCAGCGCGGGCTCGTTGAGCGTGGCCGCGGCAATCCCGATCCGCTGGCGCTGACCGCCCGAGAGCTCATGCGGGAAGCGGCGCGATTCGCGTTCGGGATCCCGGAAACCCACGGCGGACATTGCCGCGATGGCCCGGGCGCGCAGCCGCGAGCGCGGCGGCGGGTTTTTCCGGAACGTGAGCGATTCGGTGAGCTGCGTGCCCACCCGATAGGTGGGGTTCAGGGAACGCAGCGGGTCCTGATGGATCATGCCCACGCTCTCGCGCAGCACGCGCCGCCGCGCGCGGTCGCCGGCGGAGACCATATCCACGCCCGCGATCAGGGCGCTGCCCGAGACGCGCGCGTCCACGCCCGGGGCGTGCAGGCCCAGCAGCGAGCGGATCAGCATGGATTTTCCGGCGCCGGATTCGCCCACCACGGCGAGGGAGCGGCCCGGGGCCAGGTCAAAGGAGACGTCCTCCACCACGGTGCGTTCGCCCTCGCGGCCGTGGATCACGGTGGCCAGACCACGCACGCTCAGGACGGGGGCGGGAATATTCATCGGCTTGCCTCTCGGAAGTGCTCACCGAGCACGTTGACACACAGGATGGTGGAGCAGATCATCAGCGCGGGAAAAAGCGTGAGCCAGGGCGCGGTGGTGAGTTCGGCGCGGCCCTGCGCGATCAGCGCACCCCAGGAGGGCTCGGGCGGGCGCACACCAAATCCCAGGAAGCTCAGCGCACCCTCCGCCACGATGGCCCCGGCGATCGTGGTCATCAGCACGGGCATCATCATCGGAATCACCCCGGGCAGGACCTCGCGGGTGAGGATCCGCCAGCGGCTCGCGCCGAGGGTGCGGGCCACCAGGACATGGTTTTCGGTGGCGATGGACAGGGTCGCGGCGCGGGCGAGCCGGGCGAAGACCGGAATGGTGAACGCCGAGATGATCAGCGCAATCGTGAGGATCGAGGGCCCGGCGAGGGTCACCACGGTCGAGACGATGATCAGCGAGGGCAGCGCGATGGTGACATCGGTCAGGAAGCCCACGGCCGCCTCCACCACCCCGCGCATCAGGCCCGCGAGCACCCCGAGCAGGATTCCGATCCCGCCGCCGAGGATCACCGTCATCAGCGCCACAAAACCGCTGGCCCCGGCGCCATGCAGCGAGCGGGAGAGAATATCCCGGCCCAGGCTATCGGTGCCAAAGGGATGGGCGAGGCTGGGCGCCTGGTTCAGCGCGGCATAGTCATTGGCCAGCGGGTCGGCCCCCGCCCCGAGCAGCGCGGCGATGGTCGCGAGGGCCAGAAGGATAAGCCAGCCCGAGGCGAGATAGAGGCCGAGTCGGGGGACCCGCGGCCGGGGCCGGCGCGCGGGGGCCGCGGCGAGGGTGAGTTCAGGGGCGGACACGGGCGGTTCTCCGATCGATGAGGGTGAGGCTGATATCGGTCAGGATTCCGGCGATGACCACGATGATGGCGGAGAAAAACACCACTCCCTGGATCAGCGGGAGATCCCGGGAGCCGAGTGCGCCCACCGTGAGGCGGCCGAGGCCGGGCAGGGCAAAGAGCTGCTCCACGAGGAGCGATCCGCCCAGCGCCGTGGCGATCGTGATGCCGAGCATGGCCACAAGCGTGGGGGAGGCGGGGCGCAGGATGCGCCGCCAGAGCAGGTCACGATCGCTCGCGCCGCGCACCAGGGTGGCATAGGCATAGGGAGAGCGCACCGCCTCGATTGCGGAACCGCGCAGCGCCCGGGTATAAACCGCGGCCTCCGCGATCCCGAGGGTCAGCGCGGGCAGGATCATCCGGCGCAGATTTTCCAGCGGGCTCTCCCCGAAGGGCACAAACCCGGTTGCGGGCAGCCAGCCGAGGTTCACGGCGAAGAGATAAATGAGCAGGACACCCACCACAAAGGACGGGATGGCCAGCGTGATGAAGGTGGCACCCGAGACCACGCGGTCAAACGTGCCGTTGACCCGGCGGGCGCTGGCCAGCGCCAGCGGGATGATGATTGCGAGGGCCAGGATCTGGCTCAGCAGCACCAGCTCAAATGTCACGGGGAGGCGCTCGATGATCTCGGTGAGCACGGGCCGCCCCGAGGTAAAGGACGTGCCCCAGTCTCCCGTGAGGATCCCGCGCATCCAGTCGAAGAAGCGCACGGGGAAACTCTGATCCAGGCCCAGCGTGCGGCGCAGTTCCGCGCGCTGGGCCTCGCTGGACTCTGGGCCCAGCAGGATGAGTGCCGGGTCGCCGGGCATCAGGAACGCCAGTTGGCAGGTGAGGGCCGCGATGACGATCAGCACCCCGAGGGAGCGCAGCAGCCGCGGCAACCCGGCGCGGATCACTTCCCGGCCTCGGACCAGCCGATTCCGGCGGGCTGCACGGAGATCAGCGAATAGCCGGCGAGGTCGGGCATGCCCGCCACGCCCGCCTTGGCGATGAAGCCGGCGTTATTGGCGGTGAGCCACAGCGTGGGCAGGGCCGCGGCGAGGTTCTGTGCCACGGTGTCCAGGAGTGCGGCGCGGGCGGCCGGATCGGTCTCGGCGGCGGCCGCATCCAGTGCGGCATCGGTTGCGGGATCGGAATAGCCACCGAAGTTATACGGCGATCCGGTGCGGGCCGTGAGGCGGCCGCCCGAGGCATCGGCATAGATCGAGGTGACAAAATCCACGGCCTGGAAATCGTGGGCACCCAGCATCGACCCAAATTCGGCGGGGTCCACGGGCTTCAGCGTGACGGTCACGCCCACCTCGGCGAGCATATCCTTGAGCACGGTTCCGCGCTGCACGGTCTCGGTGCGGTTATTCACGGTGAGCTCAAATGCGAGGTTGCGGCCCTCCAGGACCTTTTTCGCGGCGTCCACATCATAGGTGGCGTAGCCGATGCTCGGGGCCAGATCGCCCAGCAGCGCATAGGGGTTATCCACGGGGGTGCCCTCGCCGAGGTTGATCACGGTATTCACGGCATCGCGGTCGATGGCCTGGGCGAGCGCCTCGCGCACCTCCAGATCGGCAAAGGCAGGGTCCTGCAGGTTGAGGATGATGGAGCTCATCGCGGCGGGTGCGGCGTGAACGGCGAGCGAGGAGTCATCG
The DNA here is from genome assembly GCF_020424085.1 of Mycetocola spongiae. Taxonomy (NCBI): domain Bacteria; kingdom Bacillati; phylum Actinomycetota; class Actinomycetes; order Micrococcales; family Microbacteriaceae; genus Mycetocola; species Mycetocola spongiae. Next base: position 365,149 of record NZ_CP080203.1, read on the forward strand.
CGGGCCTGCTTAAACTGGCTGGTGACCTCGGTCCACATCAGGTCCACGTCACCTGCCTGCAGGCTCTGCAGGCGGGATTCGGCATCGGGCATCATACGGTAGGTGATCGAGTCCAGATAGGCGGGCTCGGAGCCGCCATAGTTTTCGCTGCGGGTCACGGTGAGGGAGTCGCCTCCCACAAACTTCTCCACGCGATAGGCGCCGGCTCCCAGCGGGAAGCCAAAGGCATCCTGGGCGGTGGTGGAGGTGATCATGCCGAGGGCGCGGGCGAACTGGGCGTTAAAATCGGCGTTGGGGCTCTTCAACGTGAGCACGAGCACGGTATCTCCCTGCACGTCCATGCCCTCGATCTGCCCGGTCTGGGCGGCGGCAGCGGATTTGGTGGCGGGATCGTTGAGGCGCTCCAGGTGCAGGCGCACGGAGTCGGCGGTGAGCGGGCTGCCATCGGAGAAGGTCAGGCCCTCGGGCAGCGTGATGGTCCAGACGCTGCCGGCGGCATCGGAGGTCACGGAGGTGGCCAGTCCCGGGACCACGGTGCCGCCCGGGCCGGGCTTAAGCAGCGGCTCGTAGAGCGCATTGGCCACGATAAACAGCGGCTGCTGGGCGAGTGCGCCGGCGGCGGGGTCGAGGCTCGGGACCTCGCGGTCGAGGCCCACCGCGAGGGTGCCGCCCTCGGTCGGGGTCGTCGGTGCGGTCGCGCCGGGCGCCGCCTCTCCTGCGGGGGTGCTACACGCCGAGAGCGTGAGGGCACCGATGACGGCTACGGCGGCGAGGCCGCGTGTGGCCCAATTGCGAGACATGGATCCTCCTGGTTCGTGGCGGCCGTGCGCCGGCCACGTCATGAAAGCTACGGAGCACACATGAATCGTGGCACTAGTGCCACTTTCCTGGAGGTGAACGGATGGACAATAGCCGGTTAAAAAGCGGCCTCCCCCCGGGGGTGGTCATGGGAGGATATGGCAAGACCTAAGGAGAACACACCGGATGAGCACTGCCCCCGACCCGCTGCGGCCCCCCGCGCCGATACCGGAAGCGCCGCGCAGCCGCGAGGATCAGAAGCTGCGCACGGGCGCGCTGATCCGCGCCGCCGCCCTGGACCTCATCGAGGAGGTGGGCTTTGAGCGCGCGTCCATCGACGAGATTGCCGCGCGCGCCGGCGTTGGACGACGCACGTTTTTCCGCTATTTCCCGTGCAAGGAGGCCGTGCTTTTTGAGGGCACCGTACTGCCGGGCATCCCGCAGAATATCGACGCCTGCCTGGCCCGCGGGGAGTCCCCGCTGCACGCGGCATTCTCCTCGCTGCGCGGCAGCATCGCCTATCCCACGCCGCCCACCCAACGCGATGTCAGGCGGCGTCGGCTGCGCCTCTCGCTGCTCTCGGTGCCCTCGGTGAGCGCCTATTACCGCACTGCAATCGCCGAGTTGGCGCGCGAAATCACCGAGACGGTGCGCCGCCATCCGCAACACGCTGCCGTGCCGATGCTCCCCGAAATCACGGGTGGGCTGATCCAGATTGTGCTCCTGGAGCACGTGGACAGCGGCGAGATCGCGCACCTGCGGGTGGATGAGGCGGTCTGGCGGCGGGCGCTGACCGCCGCGCTCGGCTAGCCCGGCAGCGGCGCGGGGTGGGCCCGCCGAGTGCTAGGTATCCAGGCCCTCGGCGGTCTCGGCCCGCGCCAGCTTGAGGACGCCGTAAAACGCGATTGCCCCGGCAAAAACCAGGATAAAAATCGACCAGATCGGGGCGCCCGCCGCCTCCTGCAAGATCGTAATCCCCAGCAGCACGGCCACCGCGGGGTCCACGATGGTGAGCCCGGCGATCACCACGTCCGGCGAATTGCAGGTATGCGAGTACTGCACATAGTAGATCGAGAGCGCCGAGGCGATACTGATGCCCACGATGCACACCACGGTGAGCCAGTTCTCGGAGGCCGAACCCACGTTATGCCCGCGCAGGAGGTCCTCCACGCGCAGGATCACGGTCTTGCCCAGGGTCGCGATAAAGCCCGAGTAGATGCCGCCGAGCAGCACATACATGATCGGGCGCGGGCTGGACTTTTTCCCCGCGATCCAGAGCGCAAGCGAGACGAGCAGCATCGCGGTTAATACGCTCAGGATCGCGATCAGCTGGCCGTCGCCGATGGACTTCTGCTTCCCCACCATCGAGGCAACAACCACGTAGAGAATCACGCCGCCGAGGATGATGATGATCGCGTTTTTGATCTCGGGGGAGAGCTTTTTCTTCGAGATGCGGGTGGTGAAGATCACCGTAAATACCAGGGCCGCGACGCCCAGGGGCTGCACCAGGATCAGCGGCGCGAGCGCGAGGCTGCCCATCTGCAGGATGATCGCGAGCCCAATCAGGACGGTTCCGCCGCGCCAGGTGCGCACCCGGAGGAGTTTCATCACGGGCGAGCCGCCGCCCTTTTCCTCGGCGGCGAGCCGCACCCCGCGGCTCTGCCCCAGGTTTCCGAGGGCAAGAATGGCGGCGGAGAGCAGGGCCAGGAGCACTCCGAGGGCGGGGAGGGAACCAGTAAACACGGGGAGTCCTTTGCGAGTGGATGCCGTTCGGCGCGGGCCGAACGGGGTGGGGGCGGGCTATCCGCCGATAATAGGCGTATGGGCGCCCCGCTGCGGGACGCCCATACGGTATTGCGTTATTTCTTTTTGCCCACCATCTGCTGGACCTTCTTCTGGATGATCTTAAACTCATCCTGCATATTGGCCACGCGCTCCAGCGCGGTCAGGCCGGCCGCGAGTGCGTCCGTGGTCAGCTCGTCCACCGCGGCGAATTTGCGGCTCACGTTGCCGGCGAGGCCACCCTCGAGGGCCAGCTCGCTCACCAGGTCCAGCTTCAGAACCTTGCTGCCCTCGGAGAAGCTCACGTCGTTCAGATCCACCCAGACGATGCCTGGGCGGGTCGTGGACTCAAATACATAGAGCTTATTGGTGAGGTCCAGCACCACCTGCCAGATGGTCTGCGAGGCATCGGGCTTGCCCTCCTCGGGGGTGCGGAACGGCTGGGCCGCGTTGCGGATGATGCTGAACATCGCCGCGATGGCCTCCAGCTGGGTCTTGGGCTGCACCTGGTGGTCCACATAATAGGACGCGCGGGCGAAGCGATCGCTCGCGAGGGTCGAGCCGGGGAGGGGCTTATCGCCGCCCAGGCCCTGGATCTCCTTCACCAGTTCCAGCTGCTTATCGTAGGTGGGGGAGTTGGTCATGACGCGGTAGTCGCGGCTGTGATACACGGTGGGCTTGCCATCGGTATATTCGATGATTGCCGAATCGCCCGAGGCGTCGTTAATCGCGAGGTGCAGCGTGGGAACCAGGTGACCGGTGGGGTCAAATAGCTGCGCAATCTGCACCTGGGTCTTATTGGTCCACTCCACGGCCTCGGCGACGGTGGCGAAGTTATCCAGGTAGTACTGGAGCCAGACGGCCTGGCTCAGCTGCACGTCCGAGGGGGCGGGCTTGCCATAATCGGACTCGGCGAGCCAGAGGATATGTCCCGCGAAGCCCTCCTCGTTCACGCCATCGCAAGCCACCAGGTCAAAGGCGGTGGCGACGATGCTGCCGTATTTTGCGGTCCAGGTGAGGTCTCCGTTCACCCCGTCGGCACGCTCGATGCCGCGCGGGAACTTCCAGAGGTTGGTGAGGAGATCCATGTGGAAATCCATGTTTCTTCCCACAATGACCGATCCATTGGCGTCGGGCCAGACAACTCGTGTACACATGGCGTTACGTCCTTTCGTAGTGAAGCAATTGCGATTGAATGACACTGCTGCGAGGGGCCTGCTGCTCGCCGCCTCGGGTCCGCCCCGCGGTTCTAGGGAGTGACGGTTGTGCGGCGGGGAAGCGCGATCGCGGAGCCGGCAAAAAAGCACAGCGCCCCGATAAACGTTCCCCAGTTGGCCAGGGCGAGGTCCTTGGCCGATCCATCGGGAAGCACAAACGCCCCGATGGCCGAGAATCCAAATGCCAGGCAGCCGATCATATTGATATGGGCCCCCCACCATCCGGAGCTTGAGGGATCCCAGAGCGTGCCCTCGGATCGGAGGAAGGCCACATAGACAAATACGGCGCTGGCCAAAAAGGCCACCGACCCGCCCGCATCGGGTGTCCATACCAGGCGGTCCTCGGCATGCGCCGTCTTGGCGGTGAGCGCCGCGCTGGTGCTCACGTTAAAGAGGATCGTGCCGATGGTTTGGATGGCCGCGGCCAGCCAGACCGCGCGAAACATCTTGCCGGTGCCGTAGCTCACCCGGGTTGTGGCATCACCACTGAGGATGAGCTGCATGAGGCCCGCCGCGGTGAAAAACCAGGCCCCAAAAAAACACAGCAGGTTGGTGATATTGGAGTTATTGCTATCCAGCATCCCGATCAGGGTCCCCACGGCAAACAGGGCCGAGCCGATCATAAACGACCAGCTCTGCTTGCTCAGCGTGGGCACCAGGGCGGGCACTCGCTCGCGATCGGGCGCTGAGCCCGATGCTGCTAGCGGGGAGTTATTCATGCGGGTCTTTCGGTTGGTCTGGGCAAGCGGGTTGCCGGGGTGGGGCGGAGGGGCGCCGGAGCGCGCCCCTCCGCGGCCGCGCGAGCCTAGTGCGCGAAGGTGTGGCGCTTCTTTTCGCGCGGGATCGGGGCGTCCAGGTTTTCCAGGAACTCCACCTCTTCCTTCAGCGCGTCCAGGAGCAGGGCCGCGAGGTCCTGGCTTAGGCCCAGGCGGACCACGATGCGCTGGACCACCATATTGCTGAGGTCATCGGGCATCGGATAGGCCGGGACGAGCCAGCCGCGCATGCGCAGCCGGTCGGCCAGGTCGTAGAGGTCCCAGTTGCGGTGGGCCTTGGTCATCCGCCACGCAAATACGGGGATCGTATCTCCGCGGCTGACCAGCTCAAACGGTGCCATTGCGCCGATTGCGGAGGACAGATAGGTGGCCACATCGATCGAGCCCTGCTGCACCATGCGGTAGCCCTCGCGGCCGAGGCGGAGGAACTGGTAGTACTGCAGGAGGACCTGCGAGCCGGGGCGCGAGAAGTTCAGCGCGAGGGTGGGCATATCGCCACCCAGATAGCTCACGTGGAAGATCAGGCTCTCGGGGCACACGGCCTTGGTGCGCCAGACAACCCAGCCCACACCGGGATAGACCAGGCCGTATTTATGCCCGGAGGTGCTGATCGAGTTCACGCGCTTGACCTTGAAGTCCCACTCCAGATCGGGCTGGCAGAACGGGGCGACCATTCCGCCCGAGGCGCCGTCCACGTGGATCTTCACGTCGAAGCCGGTGGCCTCCTGGATCTCGTCGAGCTTGGCGGCGATCTCCTTGACCGGCTCATAGAGACCGGTATAGGTCTGGCCGAGGATGGCGACCACACCGATGGTGTTTTCGTCCACATAGTTTTCCAGCTCAAAGCCGTCCAGGACCAGGTGGTCCTCGGTCACGGGCACATAGCGCGCCTCGACGTCCCAGTAGTTGCAGAACTTCTCCCAGACCACCTGAACGCCGGCGGAGAGGATGAGGTTGGGCTTTTCGGTGCTCTTGCCCTCGGCGCGGCGACGCTCCTGCCACAGGCGCTTCAGCGCGAGCCCGCCGAGCATACAGGCCTCGGAGGAGCCGATCGTGGAGGTACCGATGGTATCCGCGGGGTCCGGTACGTTCCAGAGATCCGCGATCATCCGCCAGCAGCGATCCTCGATGGTCGCGGTGGCCGGATACTCGTCCTTATCGATCATGTTCTTATCGGCGCTCTCGGCATAGAGCTTCTGCGCGTTATCGTCCATCCAGGTGGAGACAAACGTCGCGAGGTTCAGGCGGGAGTTGCCGTCCAGCATCGCCTCATCGTGCACGATCTGATACGCGGTATCGCCGGACATCATATTCTGCGGGATCGAGAACTTGGGCAGGCTGGTCGCCTCCCCGGGCTGCGCAAAAACGGGAGAGATCTGAAGCTCATCCGAGGACGGCTTCTCTACTGCGTTTCGGTACATTTCAGACATCGTGACTCGTTTCTTTATCGAAGGTACTGACGTGCATTATCGAGGGGTGGACGGGGGAAAATCGGGGCATTAGACCTCCACGGGTGGGTAGAGGCGATCCATGTTGTACTGCCGGTTTCTGCGGGCAGCCCAGGTGGAGACCGCGAGGAACACGGCGGTCAGCCCGGCGATGACGGCGATTGCGATCCAGAGGCGGTAATCGATCCCGCCCATGATCAGCTGCCGCAGGCCGGTCACCGTATAGGTCATCGGGTCATAGGGGTGGATCCACTGGAAGAGCGGGCTGGTGGTGGGCACCGGATAGATTCCCCCGGCGGAGGTCAGCATCACCATCAGGAAGGCCAGCGTGATCACGCGGCCCACCGCCGCCCCAAATAGCGCGTTGAACATCTGGATCATGGCCATAAACATCGCGACCATCAGCCACATAAAGAACAGCGTGGGTATCGGGAACGCGGGTTTCAGCCCGAGGCCAAAATAGATCACGAGGAACAGGATGGTGCCCTGGGTGATCCCCACCGCGAGGGTGGGCATAAAGGAGGCAAAGACCGTGCGCAGCGAGCCCAGACCCTGGGCGAGCGGGCGGGCCTGCAGCGGGGTAAAGAGCATCCAGGCGATGATGCTGCCCACAAATAGTGCCAGCCCGAGGAAGAACGGCGCGAAGCCATAGGCGAAGGTCTTGGCCTCGTTTTCGGTCTTCTCGATCAGCTTCACCGGCTGGGCGAGCGTCTTAATGAAGCTCTCCTGCTGGTCGTTATCCCAGTGCGGGAGCAGCTTCATTCCCTGGGTGACTCCCTCGGCCAGCTGCGAGGTTCCGGCCGCCAGCTTGGGGGTGCCCGCGGCGAGCGTATTGGCCCCGTCGCTGAGCTCCACGAGTCCCGAGCTGAGCGAGTTTGCCCCGCCGCGCAGCTGATCGGAGGCGGCATGGGCGGCGGCCAGATCCTGGACCACCTTGCCGTCCTCGACCGCGCGCATCACCACGTTGATCTGGCTGCTGGGATCGCCCAGCTGGGCGGCGAGCAGCGAGGAATCGGTGCGCACGGCATCCAGCACACCGTTGATCTGCACGATCGCGGGGGTCGAGGCGATGTCATCGCGGATCTTCTGGATGCGGTCGGCCATCGCGCCGTCGCCGGCCTGGCGGATATCGGCGATCACGGCGTCCAGCGCGGCGGCATTGCGGGCCTGGGCGGCGGCGATGTCATTGGAGAGTGTTGCCACCTGATCCACATTGGCCTCGATGCGCTGCGCGGCGGCACGCACCTCGGCCCCGGTGATGCCGGAGCCGGCGATGAGCTTATCGGCATCGCCGATCACGGAGTCCAGACGGGTCGTGATCTCGTTGATTCCCCCGGCGAGGGTGGCAGCGCCGTCCTTTGCGGTCACCAGGTTGGTGGCCAGCAGCTGTGCGCCCTCATCGGCCTGCTGCATACCGGTATTCAGCTGTTCCACTCCCGCAGCGGCGGTCTTGAGCTTGGGGAGGGTGGAGTCGATTCCGGTGATGACGGCCTGGAAGACCTGCTCCCCGACCTGCGCACTCACCTGGTTGATGACCTCCTCGGCGGCGTCCTGACCGATCACGGTGGAAAGGTAGTTATTGGACTCGTCATACGTGAAGATCAGTTCCGCGGAGTGCGGGTTTCCCGTGGCCGCGGAGACCACGGAATCGGAGAAGTTTTTGGGAATGGTGATGGTGAAATCGTATTTTCCATGCGAAAGCCCGGCCGCGGCGTCCTCCTCGGAGGCCTTAATCAGGTTGAGCTGCTTGGACTCGATCAGCCCGCTGACCACCTGATCGCCTGCGTGGAAGTCCTTGCCGTGCATCGAGGCGCCGGTATCCAGGTTCACGATGGCCACGGGAACCTTATCCACATTGCCAAACGGGTTCCAGAATGCCCAGAGATACAGTGCGCCATACATCAGCGGCATCAGCAGGATCACCACAAACGCGAGGCGCGGCATCTTGCCGCGGTAATATCTCTTAAAATCGCTCCCGGGGGAGAATGCGGCAATCACCGATCGGTCCTTCCTGATACCAGCTGCGTGTCGACAAATTCCCGGTTGGTGAGGTTGGGCACATCGATGTACTCGCGCACATCGAGATCGTTCTGCCTTCCGTTCACATCCGCGGTGATGATGGTTTGCTCCCGGCCGAGCACCACGAGGCGTTCAAGAAGCTTCGCGGAGGCCCGAACGCTGGTGAGGTTATCGATCCCGCCCACCACGAGGATCTCGGGGCGGCGGGCATTGGCCGCGGCAATCCGAAATAGGGCCGCGGTCAGCTCGGGCAGTTCCTCCACCATCGAGTTCAGCTCGGGCAGCTCCAGGTCACCAAATACGGGGCGGCAGAGCTCCTCGAGGTGCTCCTGGCGCGCGGGGGCAACCCAGCGATACCAGCGGTCCTGCCAGCGCAGCTGCTCGGTGACGATATCGCGCACCCGGATGGCCTGCGGGATCTCGTCCACCTCGTTGATAAAGCACACATTGGAGCGCTTAAATAGCTCGTGTGGTGCGTTCAGTTCGCCAAATGAAGTCACGCTGCCGGTGGAGGGTTTCATTCTTCCGGCGAGGGTCAGGAGCAGTGCCGTGCGGCCGCGCCCACCCTCGCCCACGAGGACGGTCACGCCGCCGCGCTGCACGGTGAGACTCACGGGGCCATAAATATGACCCCAGGATGCCTCAACATTCACCTCGTCCAGGGCCAGGATGACCTCGTTGCCGTGCTGGATGGGAGGGGAGAGCTCCGCGGTCACGGTATCGGCGGTGGGCTCGGAGGGGGTGTGTTCCGTGCCGGGTGCGGCGATCGGGCTGGTGGTGGCCTCGTGCCGGGGGACATGTGCGGCATGTGTTGTGCCATCCCGCGTTGCGTCGCCGTGCTTACTCATATCGGGTCACTTCCTGCGTTAATCGCGAGAGGGGTCCGGGGATCCGGAGTGGTATGTGATGGTGTGGTTCCGGGGTCGCGCGCGGGCGCGAGCGAGGGGCGGTGACGATCGTGCGTGCGCGGTCACGGCGGGCCGGCTAGGGGCGAGGGGCGGAAAGGGTCAGAGATTCCTGCGCCGGTATCCGGCGCAGGAGGGAAGACCCCATCGGCCACGATGTGCCTGCTGCGTGCATATTTCCCCCCGGGTGTGCACGGGCTATCCCGCTCGTGAAAAACGGGGCGCGCGTGCGTCTTGGTCTCATCATTACGTAATGTCCGGTCAAAAAACAGGCTTGTAAAAATCCCCAATTGGGTCTATATAGCGATAGTTATGTAAGTACCGCCTTTGGGGGGTGGCGGATTGGTGGGCTCGCGTGCAAGCCCGCGATTCCGCGGCCATTTGGGGGGTCCGGTGAATATTTGGCGCCGATATGTGAACAAAACGACTGCTTTGTAAGTAGCTCTAGACCTGGCCGTCGCCGAGCGGTTAGGCTCGGTCTCAACCTCGCCGCGGAGGGGTCGCGGAATTCCGCACGACCGGCGGGGGAGACGATGAATTCTGGGACGGGGCCCGAGAAACGGCCCGTCCGAACAACCAAACGAAGGGGTCAACGTGCGGTATACCAGCGGAAATTATGAGGCATTTGCTCGGCCAAGAAAGCCCGCGGGGGTGGACTCCAAGCGCGCCTGGTTTGTGGGTTCCGGCCTCGCCGCGCTGGCCGGTGCGGCGTTTCTGATTCGTGACGGACATATGGAGGGCTCAAAGATCACGATCTTTGAGCAGCAGGGGCTCCCCGGCGGCGCCCTCGACGGATTGGACATCCCCGAAAAGGGCTTTGTTATCCGCGGCGGCCGCGAAATGGAGAGCAATTTTGAGTGTCTCTGGGACCTCTATCGCTCGATTCCCTCGCTCGAAGAAAAGGGCGCCAGCGTCCTCGATGAGTTCTTCTGGCTTAACCGCGATGACCCCAACTCCACGCTGCGTCGCACCACCAAAAACCAGGGCGAGGACGGCGAAACCAATTTTAAATTTGACCTGAGCAAAAAGGCTCAGCAGGAAATCTCCAATATCTTCACGGCCCTGCCGGAGGATATGGAGGATAAGCGCATCAACGAGGTCTTCTCCAGCGCATTCCTGGACAGCAATTTCTGGCTGTACTGGCGCACCATGTTTGCGTTTGAGGAGTGGCACTCCGCGCTGGAAATGAAGCTCTATCTGCACCGCTTTATCCACCAGATCAAGGGCCTGCCCGATTTCTCCACGCTGAAGTTCACGCGATTTAACCAGTATGAATCGCTGGTCCTGCCGATCGTGACCTGGCTCAACGAACAGGGTGTGAACTTCCAGTACAGCACCGTGGTCACCGATGTGGACTTTGATATCGCTCCGGATGGATCGCGCAAGCAGGCCACCCGCATCCACCTCACCGAAAAGGGCGAGGAGAAGCAGATCGACCTGGACGCGGATGACCTGCTGTTTATGACCATCGGCTCGCTCACCGAGAACTCCAACGACGGCGACCACCACACCCCGGCCACGCTGAATACCGGTCCCGCCCCCGCCTGGGACCTCTGGCGCCGGATCGCCGCCAAGGATGCGTCCTTTGGTAAGCCCGAGGTATTTGGTGGACATATCCCGGAGACCAAATGGGAATCGGCCACCGTCACCACGCTGGATACTCGGATCCCGGAATATATCCAGAAGATCTCGGAGCGCGACCCCTTCAGCGGCAAGATCGTGACCGGTGGAATCGTCACCGTCACGGATTCCAGCTGGCTGATGTCCTGGACGGTGAACCGCCAGCCGCACTTTAAAAAGCAGCCCAAGGACCAGATCGTGGTGTGGGTCTACGGCCTGTTCCCGGAGGCCATCGGCGATTATGTGAAGAAGCCGATGCAGGACTGCACCGGCGAGGAGATCACCCAGGAGTGGCTCTACCACCTCGGTGTTCCCGTGGATCAGATCGCCGATATGGCCGCGACCGGCGCCAAAACGGTGCCCGTGATGATGCCCTATGTCACCGCGTTTTTCATGCCGCGTAAGCATAGCGACCGTCCCGCTGTTGTCCCCGAGGGCTCCGTGAACTTCGCGTTTATCGGCCAGTTCTCGCAGTCGCAGGAGCGCGATTGCATCTTCACCACCGAGTATTCGGTGCGCACCCCGATGGAGGCCGTTTATACCCTCCTTGACGTGGAGCGCGGCGTTCCCGAGGTCTTTAACTCCACCTATGACGTGCGCGCGCTCTTCCACGCGGTCACGGCCATGCGTGACGGCGAGGAATATAAGATCCCGGGCGGCCCGCTCGCGCGTAAATTTGCGCATCACCACATCGAAAATAACGTGGTCGGGCAGCTCATGGAGCACTACGGGCTGGTCGATAAGGGCTAGCCGCCGCGGCACATACCCCGGGCCCCCGCTCGTCACGCGGGGCCCGGGGTATGTGCGTTTGGGGCCGCGCGGGCCGGCGGGATCGATAGACTGGAGACCGGCCGCGGGGCGCAACGATCCGCGGGCCCGAGAGGAACCCGTCTTGAGTGATTATGAAAAGGAACGCACCCGGCGCGCAGCCCGGGTGGCGCGTAAGGCCGTGCGTTATACGCTGATCGGCCTGATCCTGATCGTGGCCGTGGCCACGCTCATCACGCAGCTCAACGGATAGGGGCGCGCCCCCTCGGCCGCGGGGCGGGCGAGGAGGCGCGGGAGCGGAAGCCTAGGCGTCGATATCGTCCACGCCGGGAGTCCAGCTCAGGCCCGGGACACCCCAGCGATATTTTTTGGTCAGGCGTTCGGCTGTTTTCCAATCGCCCGAACCCAGGCGATCCAGGTAGAGGTAGCCGTCGAGGTGGTCGTATTCGTGCTGCAGGATGCGCGCGCGCCATCCCGATACATCCAGCGTGAACGGCTCATTATTCAGGTCCACCGCGCTGAGTACCGCGCGCTCCCCGCGCCGCAGCGGGAAACGCTCACCCGGGAACGATAGGCAACCCTCGGACTCCAGGTCCTCATCGGGTTCACCGGGCTCGGTGGGGGTGATCAGCAGCGTGGGGTTAATGGCCACCCCGCGCCACGGCCCGGTGGCCTCGGAATCATAGCTATAAACAAATAGGCGCAGCCCCACGCCCACCTGCGGTGCGGCCAGGCCCACGCCCGGGGCCGCGTCCATCGTCTCGAACATATCGGCGACGAGGGTGCGCAGGGAGTCATCAAATTCGGTAACCGGGGCCGCGACGGTGTGCAACACCGGCTCGCCCTTAATGCAAATGGGAAGAATAGCCATTCCCTTACCTTATCTTTTCGCGGCACACGGTAGGCTCGTTTCCGTGAGCTATGTCCTCGAAGGTATCCCTGATTTTGTGCAGAACCCCCGGCACCTCATTGGTGTACCCATCGCGATTGTGGGTGCTGTATTCCTCTCGCTGGGGGCGCAGCTTCAGCATCGCGGGGTAAATAAGGTTGAACATAATACGCAGGGGGATGCCGCCAAGCAGGGCCTGAACATGGGCCAGCTGCGGGCGCTGCTGGCCCGCCCCTCCTGGGTGGCCGGTACCCTCATGCTGGGCCTGGCCATCGTGCTCCAGCTGGGTGCGCTCACGTTCTCCCCGCTGATCCTGGTGCAGCCGCTCGGGGCAATCGCGCTTGTGGTCACCGCGATTGTGAACTCGCGCGTGTCCGGCGTGCGGCTCAATCGCGCGGCAATCACCGCGATTATCGCCTGTGTGGTGGGCATCGGCCTCTTTGTGGGCATCGCCGCCCAGGTGGGTGGGGAAAAACCGATCACCAACGATAAACTCATCACCATCCTGATCCTGCTGGGCGTGGTCCTTGTGGTGCTCGGCGCGATGTTCCTCTTCTTCCGCAAGCGCGCCCGCGCGCTGTTTTATATCATCTCCGCGGGCATGGTTTATGGCTTTGTGGCCACGCTCGCCAAGGTTGTCATCAGCCGGGTTCAGGCCGGAGATTTTGATCCGCTCACGTTTATCTGCGTACTCGGTCTGCTCCTGGGTACCGGCCTCGGCGCGTATTTTGTGCAAAACGCCTATGCGTCCGGCCCGCCCGACCTCGTGATCGCGGGTCTCACCGTGGTGGATCCGATGGTGGCCGTGGCGATCGGTATCCTCGTGCTGGGCGAGGCCAGCGGGGCCCCGATGATCGCGATCCTTGGGTTTATTGTGGCCGGCGCGATCGCCGTCTGGGGAGTATTCCATCTTGCGCGGCATCATCCGCAGGTCGCGGAATAGCGCGCCCACCCTCATCCGCACGGACGATGCTGCACGCGTTTTCCGTGCGGCGCACGCCGTGACGCGGTATGGCCCCGGTAGAATGGGCTGACCGCACCCGCTCGGACGCCCCCAGGTTTTTGGGGCGTCATCAACGGAGGAATTTTTAATCTTGTCCGATGCACCCGCACCACTTTCCGACGCCGCTCACGAGGCGACTCCGGCATCCTCCGCAGCCCGACCGCTGCGCATTGTGATCGGCACCGATACCTTTGCCCCCGATGTGAACGGCGCAGCCCGGTTCACCGAGCGCCTCGCGGCCGGGCTGGTGGCCCGCGGCCACGACGTGCACGTTGTGGCCCCCGCCGCCTCGCGCCGCCACGGCACCTGGACCGAGCCGCATGAGGGCGAGCGGATGACCGTGCACCGCCTCTATAGCTGGCGCTGGTATCCGCATGACTGGCTGCGCTTTGCGCTGCCCTGGACGATCAACCGCAATTCCGCGCGCATCCTCGATGAGCTTGCGCCCGATGTGGTGCACTCGCAGTCGTTTTTTGTGATCGGTCGGGGCCTCTCGGTGCAGGCGCAGAAGCGCGGCATCCGGGTCGTGGCCACCAATCACGTGATGCCCGAAAATATGCTGGAGTTCACGCTGATTCCGAAGTGGCTTCAGGATAAGGCCACGGCCTGGTCCTGGCGGCTGGCCCAGCGTGCGCTTGCGCGCGCCGAATCGGTGACCACCCCCACCCGTCGCGCGGCCGATTTCCTCGAGCGCTATACCAATATTCGCGATGTCCACGCGATCTCCTGCGGCATCGACTCCAGCCGCTATACCCCCGATTTTGAGCCGCGCACCGGCAATAAGATCCTGTTTGTGGGCCGCGTTACCGGCGAGAAGCAGATCGACGTGCTGATCCGCGCCGTCGCCCAGCTGGACGCCGATCTGCACGCCACACTCACCATCATCGGCGGCGGCGATCAGCTGAAGGAACTGCAAAAGCTTGTGGCGAGCCTCGGGCTCGAGGACCGTGTGCACTTCGCCGGTTATGTCTCGGATGAGGAGCTGATCCGCGCCTATACGGAGGCCACCGTTTTTGCGATGCCCTCGATTGCCGAGCTGCAGTCAATTGCCACGATGGAGGCCATGTCCTCGGGGCTGCCGGTGGTGGCCGCCGATGCGATGGCGCTCCCGCACCTCGTGCACGACGGCGAAAACGGCTATCTTTTTGAGCCGGGCAATGTGGAGGACCTCACGGGCAAGCTCAACACCGTGCTCACGGCCGCCCCCGAGGAGCTGGACCGGATGAAAAACGCCTCCCTGGACCTCATCGTCGCCCACGATATTCAGCGCACCCTCGCGACGTTTGAGGCACTCTATCGCGGAGAAACGGTGGCCGATCCGGTCACCGAAACCCCTGCGATCGAATAGTATGGTTTCGGGCCGCGCACTCCGCGGCCCGCTGCGGGGCGGTAGCCAAGCTGGTTAAGGCATTCGGCTCATAACCGAACGATGCGCGGGTTCAAGTCCCGCCCGCCCTACCGCAGAAACGGGTCGCGCGATTCCCTCCGGAATCGCCGGCCCGTTTTTAGTCCCGTCCGCGGCGTCCGCGCCGCGGGCGTTCGGGCCTGGGTGCGCGCTCCACGGCGCGACCCGAGGCCAGCTCGGGTCCCGCGGATTCCAGCCACTCGCGGGCCGAGGCGGCACGCAGCCGCCGGGCCTCGCGCAGGAATGCGGCGGCGAGCCCCTCGGGTTCGGCGGGCGCGGGGGAGTCCCAGGCCCGGCGATAGGAGTCCAGCAGATCGCGCACATCCGGGGCGGAGCCCGGCAGGGATGCCGTGACGAGGAGCTGATCGAGCATATCCGGCCAATCGGGCGCGCCCGGCTCCTCGGCCCGGGTGCGCCAGAGATGCGCCGCCTCGAGGCCGCCGGTGGTGAGCTCATAGAGCGGGAGGCCGTCCTCGGTGAGCCCCGCGGAGCGCACCAGGCCGGCGGCTCCGAGACGATCCAGGGTGCCGTAGATCTGACCCACGTTGATCGTGTGGCGATGCGGCGCGCGCGCGATCAGTTCATCCCGCACCTGGAGGCCATAGGCGGGGCCCAGAGTGAGGATCGCAAGAAGTGCACCCCTGACCGACATAACATCCCTCCCCGATACCAGCTGACACTACCGAGTATAGGGTTTATGGGGCGGGCATGGGCCCCCGGATCGCGACGCGCGCTTGCATGCGGCGCGTGAATCTGGGCATAATGGCCACACCTGTCGGTCGCGGTGCGTTGGGGAAGACGTATCACGGTGATCGAGAGGAGCAGTGCCATGCAGAAACCCGTACGGGGAATGATCTTTATTCATTCGGCCCCTCGGGCCCTCCGCGCGCATATTGACTGGGCCGTGGGCGGGGTGCTTGAGTGCGCCCTCAACCTGCCCTGGATCGCACAGCCGATCCTGCCCCATGCCGTGCGCGCCGAATACGCGTGGGAGGGCCCCGCGGGCACCGGTGCGCGGCTGGCCTCAGCGCTCCACGAGTGGCCGCAGGCCCGCTTCGAGGTGGTGGAGGAGTCCTCGCCGTGGCAGGACGGCGGGCGCTGGATGTTCACCCCGAGCCGGGGCATGCACGCCGCACAGACCAATCGCGCCGGCGATATCGTGCTGGACGAAAACCTGCTGCGCCTCGCCCTCGCCGAGTCCCAGTCGGCGCCCGCCGGGCTCGCCGAGCGGCTGCGCGGGCTGCTGGGGGCGGGCTGGGACGAGGAGTTGGAGGTCTTCCGCAGTGCGGGTGACCTCGGCAACCTCGCCTGGCTGCACGGCGTGGGTTAACGCAAAAAACCGGCCCCGGAATAGTCTCCGGGGCCGGTTTTCTCCGCTGCGCCTATTCGCTGAACGTGCGCATCGCGATCACGGCGTTATGTCCGCCGAAACCAAAGGAGTTGCTGATCGCCAGCACCGGCTCGCTGCCCAGCTCGCGCGGGGAGGTCACCACATCCAGGGGGATATCCGGGTCCTGGTTATCGAGGTTAATCGTGGGCGGGATCACGCGGTTATGCAGGGCAAGCGCGGTGAAGGCCGCCTCGATTGCCCCCGCGCCACCGAGCAGGTGACCGGTGGCGCCCTTGGTGGCGGTCACGGGGATCTCGTGGACACGATCACCAAATACGGCCTTGAGCGCGTTGTACTCGGCGATGTCTCCCACGGGCGTGGACGTGGCGTGGGCATTAATATGGCTCACATCGTCCAGCGTATAGCCGCCATTTTCCACGGCGGCGCGCATCGCGCGGGCCGCGGCGGTACCCTCGGGGTCCGGCGCGGTGATGTGATACGCGTCCGAGGTCACGGCGCCGCCGATCACCTCGGCATAGATGCGTGCGCCGCGCGCCTGGGCGTGCTCCAGCGTCTCGATGATGAGTGCCGCGGCACCCTCGCCGAGCACAAACCCATCGCGGTCGCGGTCATAGGGCCGCGAGGCGATTGTGGGCTCGTCATTGCGCTTGGACAGCGCCTGCATGGCGGCGAAGGAGGCGATGGGCAGCGGGTGGATCGCGGCCTCGGAGCCTCCGGCGACCACCACATCGGCCAGGCCGGCCTGCAGGTGGTCATAGGCGTTTGCGATGGACTCGGTGCTGGAGGCACACGCGGAAACCACGGTGCGCTCGCCTCCGCGGGCGCCGAGATCCATGCCGATGGCCGCGGCGGGGCCGTTGGGCATCAGCATGGGAACGGTCATGGGGAGCACGCGGCGCGGGCCCTTTTCACGCAGGGTGTCCCACGCGTCCAGGAGCGTCCACACGCCGCCGATTCCGGTGGCCCAGTCCACGAGCAGGCGCTCGGGGTCCACCTCGGGGGTGCCGGCGTCCAGCCAGGCCTCGCGCGCGGCGATCAGCGCAAACTGGCTTGAGGGGTCAAGACGCTTGGTCTCAAAACGCTCAAGTACGTCGGTGGCCTTCACGGCCGCCTGTGCGGCAAAGGTTACGGGGATGCCGAGCTCGGAAACCCACTCCTGCTCGAGGGGGGAGGCTCCGGACTTGCCGGCGAGGAGGTTCGCCCAGGTGTCCTCGGTGTTGCCGCCCAGGGGGCTGGTCATTCCGATACCGGTGACGACGATTCTCTTGGTCATTCGATGAACTCTTTCGTCTGTAAAAGGAGGGTGAAGCATCCCCGGGCCCGGCCAAAGGGCCGGGCCCGGGGCAACGGTAATGCCTAGGCGTTAACGATGAAGCTGACGGCGTCGCCGACGGTCTTCAGGTTCTTAACCTCTTCGTCCGGAATCTTCACGTCGAACTTCTCCTCGGCGTTGACCACGATGGTCATCATCGAGATGGAGTCGATGTCGAGGTCGTCGGTGAACGACTTCTCGAGCTCAACCTGATCGGCGGCGATACCGGTCTCGTCGTTAACCAGCTCGGCCAGGCCGGCGAGTACTTCTTCGGTGGACAGTGCCATGATGTTTCTCCTTGAATATCGAGTGACCGTCGAACAGTTTATGGCAGTCACGAGTGTTTCGGGCAATTGGGTGCCGAAATTTAGGGCAGAACGACGACCTGGGCGCCAAATACGAGGCCGGCGCCGAAGCCGATCTGCAGGGCGAGGCCGCCGCTGAGCTCGGGGTTTTCCCGGAGCAGGCGGTGCGTGGCGAGGGGGATCGAGGCCGCGGAGGTATTGCCGGTATCGGCGATATCGCGGGCGATCACCACGGACTCGGGCAGCTTCAGCTGCTTCGCGAACTCGTCCACGATGCGCATATTTGCCTGGTGCGGGATAAATGCCGCCAGGTCGCTTGCCTCGATGCCCGCGGCGTCCAGGGCCTGTCGGGCCACCTTGGCCATGTCCCAGACGGCCCAGCGGAAGACCGAGGGGCCCTCCTGGCGCAGCGTGGGCCACGGGGCCTCGCCATCGCGGAACTGGGTCAGGGTGGCGTTCATGCCGACCTTATCGGCGCTGGAACCATCCGAGCCCCAGATGGTCTCGGAGATGCCGGGGAACTCGGAGGGGCCCACGACGGCGGCGCCGGCGCCATCGCCGAGCAGGAAGGAGATGCTGCGGTCGGTGGGGTCGATCACATCGGAGAGCTTCTCCGCACCGATGACCACGGCATAGTGGGCGGCCCCGGCGCGAATCAGCGCGTCCGCCTGAGCGATGGCATAGGCATAACCCGCACATGCGGCGTTGAGGTCATAGGCCGCGGCGGGGTTGGCGCCGATGCGGTCGGCCACCACGGCGGCCATCGACGGGGTCTGCTGCACATTGGAGATGGTGGCTACCAGCACCAGGTCCACGAGCGCGGGGTCGATTCCGGCGGCCGCGATGGCCTCGGTGGCGGCCTCGGTGGCGAGGTCAATCGCGCTGATGTCGTGGGACGCGCGGGTGCGGGTGATCACACCGGTGCGCTGCTGGATCCACTCATCGGAGGAATTAATGGGTTCGATAATCTCCGAATTGGGGACCACGAGGTCGCCGCGCGCGGCGCCCATTCCGAGGATGCGGGTGAACGCGGGGCCGGTGGCCTGCTTCAGGGTGGGGCGTGACATCTAGTTTCCTTCGGGCTGCGAGGTGAGGAGGGCTACGGCGGCGGGAATATCCGCGGGGGTTTTAATGGCCACGGTGGGCACGCCCTTAAGGCCGCGGCGGGCCAGGCCGGTGAGTGCGCCGGCGGGGGCGAGCTCGATCATTCCGGTGATGCCTGCCTCGGCGAAGGACTCCATGCAGAGGTCCCAGCGCACGGGGGAGGCCACCTGGGTTACCAGCAGGCCCAGGAACTCGGCCCCATCGGTGATCTGGTGGCCGTTGTTATTGGTCCACAGGGGAAGCTGCGGATCGCGGGTCTCCACGTCCTGCGCGATCCCGGCCAGCACGGTGCGGGCGGACTCCATATAGCGGGTGTGGAAGGCGCCGGCCACCTGCAGGGGGATCACGCGGGCCCCGGCGGGCGGGGTGGCCTTAAGGGCCTCCAGGCCGTCAAACTCGCCGGCGACCACGATCTGGCCGCCGCCGTTGTAATTGGCGGGGGACAGGCCCACGGCCGCGGCGGCCTCCTCGACCACGGCGTCGCCGCCGCCGAGCACGGCGCTCATGCCGGTGGGAACCAGGGCGGCGGCCTCGGCCATCGCGGTGGCGCGGGCGGCCACAAAGCGCAGGGCCACGTCCTCCTCGAGCACGCCGGCACCGGCGGCCGCGGCGATCTCGCCCACGGAATGTCCGGCGATGCCGCCGATCTGCGCCCCGGGGGCCGCGGCACGCAGCGCGTGCAGGGCGAGCAGGCTCGCCGCCACGATCAGGGGCTGGGCCACCGCGGTATCGCGGATCGTATCGGCATCGGAGACCGTGCCGTGGGTGATGAGATCCACCCCGGAGGCAACCGAATAGCGTTCAAGAAGCTCGCGCGCCTCGGGGCTGTCGAGCCACGGGGTGAGGAAGCCGGGGGTCTGGGAGCCCTGTCCGGGGCAAACAATCACAATCACCCCTCCATCTTGCCAAGGTGTGGGCTCGATTGAGTGTTGACTCTCTCACAAGAATGAGAAAAATCTTTGTGAGTAATCAATAACGGGTGCGGCGGGGATGGCCTCCCCGGCGCCTGCGGCGCGGCCGCTAGCGCTTCTTGCGCTGCTCGGGCTCGGCGATGGATCCGAGGATCAGGGCCGATTGCAGGATGAGCGCCTCTCGTGCCCCGGTGGCATCCCAGCCGATCACCTCGGAGACGCGCTTCAGGCGGTAGCGCACGGTATTGGGGTGCACAAAGAGTTCGCGGGCCGTGGCCTCCAGCGAACGGCCGTTATCGAGATAGCACCAGAGCGTGGCCACCAGCTCGGTGGAATGTGCCTGGAGCGGGCGGTAGACCTTCTCGATGAGGGTGGACCGGGCGATGGGATCACCCGCGAGGGCGCGCTCGGGCAGCAGGTCATCGGCGGCCACGGGACGCGGCGCATTGCGCCAGGAGCGGGCCACGGCAAAACCGGCGAGGGCGGCGCGGGCGCTCTTGGAGGCCTCCACGAGCGTGCCCATCTCGGGGCCCAGCACGAGGTGGCCGGGGCCAAAGAGGGGCTCGAGGTGGGCGGCGATTTCAAAAAATGACAGGGCGGAGGCGGTGCCGATCGTATCGTCCTCTACAACCTGATCGCGCGGGGTGGCCCGGCCGATCACCAGGACCAGGCGGCCTCCCTGCACCCCGATCAGGACATCGGCTGCCATATGGCGGGCCGCGCGGCGCAGCTGATCCACGTCCAGCTGCGCGGGCGTGGTGCCCACCAGGACCGCAACCTCGCCGTGGCCGTGCCAGCCGAGGGCGGCAATGCGGCTGGGCAGCTCGTCATCGGCCTCGCCCGAGAGGATCGAGTCCACCACGAGCGCCTCCAGGCGGGCATCCCAGAGTCCGCGCGCCTCGGCGGCGCGCGCATAAACATCCGCGGAGGCAAAGGCGATCTCCCGCGAATAGAGCAGGATGGCCTCACGCAGGCCCTGACCGCCGTCCTTCACGCGGTCCTCCACCACCTCAACGGTGATGCGAATAAGTTGCAGGGTTTGCTGCAGGCTCACCGAGCGCAGCAGCTCCCGCGGGGCAGCACCAAAAACATCGGCGGCGATCCACGGGGTGGAACGGGGGTCGTCGTACCAGGAAATGAAGGAGGTGATGCCCGCCTGGGCGACGAGGCCTACGGCCGAGCGTCGCCCAGGGGGCATCTCCGCGTACCAGGGAAGATCGTCCTCGAGTTTACCGAGGGTAACGGTCGCCAGCTCTCCGGAAATCCGGCGGAGCCAGGCGAGCGTTTCTTCCTTGGAACGTTCCTTCATTGGTTATCGAATGCCTAGGCGTCGCCGCCGGCGTTGCCGGTGGTTCCCGCGTTGACATCGTGCAGGCTATAGCGCTCGATCGCCTGGCCCACGAGGGCGCGGTCGATCTTGCCCTGGCGGGCCAGGAGCTCCAGCGTGCGCACAACCATCGAGTGGCTATCGATCTTGAAATAGCGACGCGCGGCGGCACGGGTATCCGAGAAACCAAAGTCATCGGCGCCCAGGGTGGCATAGTCACCCGGGACAAACTGACGAATCTGGTCGGGCACGGCGTGCATATAGTCGGTGGTCGCGATGAACGGACCCTCGGCTCCGGCGAGCTTCTTCGTGACGTAGGCCTCCTCGGGGGTCTGGTCGGGGTGCAGGAAGTTATGCTCCTCAACCTTCAGGCCCTCGCGGCGCAGCTCCGACCAGGAGGTGACCGACCAGACATCGGCGCTTACGCCCCAGTCCTCGGCCAGGATCTCCTGGGCCTCCAGTGCCCACGGCACCGAGACACCCGATCCCAGGAGCTGGGCCTTGGGGCCCGAGACCTCGGAATCGCGCAGCTTATAAATACCCTTCAGCAGACCCTCGACGTCCAGGTTCTCCGGCTCGGCCGGGTGAACGATGGGCTCGTTATAAACCGTCAGGTAGTACATGACGTTGGGGTCGTTATGCGTGCCGCCGTACATGCGGTCGAGGCCGGCGCGCACGATGTGCCCGATCTCGTAGCCATAGGCGGGGTCATAGCTGATCACGGCCGGGTTGGTGGACGCGAGCAGGGGCGAGTGGCCGTCGGCGTGCTGGAGGCCCTCACCCGTGAGGGTGGTGCGTCCGGCGGTCGCGGCGACCATAAAGCCGCGGGCCATCGCATCGCCGGCGGCCCAGATGGCATCGGCGGTGCGCTGGAATCCAAACATCGAGTAGAACACGTAGAACGGGATCAGGGGCTCACCCTGGACCGAATACGTGGTGCCGAGGGCGCTAAACGCGGCCAGTGCCCCGGCCTCGTTGATACCCACGTGCACGATCTGACCCTGCGGGGACTCCTTATAGGCCAGGAGCAGGTCGCGGTCCACCGAGGTGTAGTGCTGACCGTTGGGGTTATAGATCTTCGCGGAGGGGAAGAAGGCGTCCATACCAAAGGTACGGGCCTCATCCGGGATGATCGGCACGATGCGGTTGCCGAAGTCCTTGGAACGCAGGAGGTCCTTGAGCAGGCGGACAAACGCCATGGTGGTGGCGATCTGCTGCTTTCCGGAGCCCTTCTTCGCCATCTTATAGGCGTCGTCCTGGGGCAGGTTCAGCTGCGTGTACTTGCTGCGACGCTCGGGCAGGTAGCCGCCGAGCGCGCGGCGACGCTCGTGCAGATACTGGATCGCCTCATCGTCGTTGCCGGGGTGGTAATACGGCGGCTGATAGGGGTTTTCCTCCAGCTGCGCGTCGGTCACCGGAATGTGCATGGCATCGCGGAAGCTCTTGAGGTCCTCCACGGTCATCTTCTTCATCTGGTGCGTGGCGTTGCGGGCCTCGAAGCTCGGGCCGAGGCCGTAGCCCTTGACCGTCTTGGTGAGGATCACGGTGGGCTGACCCTTATGCTCACTCGCCGCCTTAAACGCCGCATAAACCTTGCGGTAGTCGTGGCCGCCGCGCTTGAGGCCCCAGATCTGGTCGTCGGAATAGTCCTCAACCATCTTGGCGGTGCGCGGGTCGCGACCGAAGAAGTGGTCGCGCACAAACGCGCCCGACTCGGCCTTATAGGTCTGGTAGTCGCCATCGGGGGTTTCGTTCATGAGGTTCACGAGCGCACCCTCGGTGTCCTGGGCGAGCAGCGGATCCCACTCGCGACCCCAGACAACCTTGATTACGTTCCAGCCGGCGCCACGGAAGTAGCTCTCCAGCTCCTGCATGATCTTGCCGTTTCCGCGCACGGGCCCGTCGAGGCGCTGCAGGTTACAGTTGATCACAAAATTGAGGTTATCCAGACCCTCATTGGCGGCCACCTGAAGCTGGCCGCGGCTCTCGACCTCGTCCATCTCGCCATCGCCGAGGAACGCCCAGACCTGCTGGTCGCTGGCATCCTTGATGCCGCGGTTGGTGAGGTACTTATTGGCCTGTGCCTGATAGATCGCGTTGATCGGGCCAAGACCCATCGACACGGTGGGGAACTGCCAGAACTCCGGCATCAGGCGCGGGTGCGGATAGGAGCTGAGCCCGCCACCGGCGTGCGACTTCTCCTGACGGAATCCGTCCAGCTGATCGGTGCTCAGGCGGCCCTCGAGGAACGCGCGGGCATAGGTGCCGGGGGAGGCGTGACCCTGGATGAAGACCTGGTCTCCACCGCCCGGGTGATCCTGGCCGCGGAAGAAGTGGTTAAAGCCCACCTCGTAGAGCGCGGCGGAGGAGGCATAGGTGGCGATATGGCCACCGACGCCGATTCCGGGACGCTGCGCGCGGTGCACCGTGATGGCCGCGTTCCAGCGGATCCAGGCGCGGTAACGACGCTCGATTTCCTCGTTGCCGGGGAACTCGGGCTCCATGTCCGTGGCGATCGTATTGATGTAGTCGGTGGTGGGAACCATCGGAACACCCAGCTGCAGCTCACGCGAACGCTTGAGCAGGCTCAGCATCATGTCGCGGCCGCGGCCATGGCCCTGGGTCGCGACGAGCTGGTCGAGCGACTCCTGCCATTCGGCTGTTTCTTCCGGATCGACGTCAAAGTTGTTGACGGAGTACGGGTCCTGGTCGTTTACAGTCACCGTCGACCTTTCTCTCAGTGGCAGATCGTGCCGAATAAAATTTTGGGCAAAACGCGCACGCCGCTTGGGTTACAAAAGTTGTGTGCGTTTCTCCCAGCCTACCGACCCCGGGGCTATTTGCGTGATTCCTGGCACGCATTTGTCCGTGCCGATTAGGGTGGGATCTAGCTCATCGCGAAGGGAAAATGGCGAAAATATGCTGAACATCACGGAACAGGCCCCCGACTTTACGCTTCTGAATCAATTTGGTGAAAGTGTCACACTGTCCGAATTTGCCGGGCGCAAGGCCGTAGCGCTGGTATTTATTCCGCTGGCTTTTTCCGGAATCTGCACGGGAGAGTTGTGCGAATTGCGCGATAACCTCACCGAGTTAACCTCCGCCGATGTGGAACTGCTTGTGGTCTCGGTGGACTCCAAATGGGCGCTGCGGATCTGGGGTGAGCGCGAGGGTTATGACTTCACGCTGCTCGCCGATTTCTGGCCGCACGGGGCAGTGGCCCAAAAATACGGTGTTTATGATGAGGGTCGCGGGGTCGCCCAGCGCGCCACGTTCCTGATCGATATCCATGGCGTGATTCGGGATGCGTTTATGACCGAGCCGGGGCAGCCGCGGGCGATCGCGCGCTACCGGGATGCGGTCGCGGCACTCGCGGCGCCCGGCCTCTCCTAGGCGGCGTCTCCTAGGTGGCGTATTCGGCGGGCTGCACGATCACCCGACCCGGCGTCTCCTAGGCGGCGTATTCCGCGGGCTGCACGATCACCCAGCCCGGGCCGTGGAAGACATACTGGAAGGCCTCTCCCGAACCGCGCCCGATCAGCGCGCCCGCGGACATCGAGGATTTCACCTGCGGCTGGAGCGAGGCCGACCAGGCCACGGTCGCGTGCATATCGGTAAACAGCGGCTGCTGGGAGCAGTCAAAGATGATCGGCTCGCCGTGCGCGGCAATCGCGAGGCTGCCATACCCGGAGACGGTGGTGTTCCACATTCCGCTCAGCAGCATGCTTGACCCCTTGACCCGGGTGAGGTCATAGGTCAGCGAGTCCTGGAAGGCAAGCAGATTGGTGCCGCTTACGGTCACGGCCTCGTGCTCCAGCTGTAGCAGGTGGATGCGCGCCTTATTCTGGGCAAAATACGCCTCGCCGTTGCCGCTCACGCGCATCAGGGGCTGATCCTCATTGGATACCATTTTGCGCATGAACTGCGCGGCATCGCGCGCACCCTGGTGCTTAAACTCCAGGTTGCCCTGATAGGCGATCATCGCTCCCTTGCGGGTGATCAGGTCATTTCCCGGCGTGATCCGGGACTGCAACGTGTAGTCGTTATGCAGGCGCATCGGGTCCTGGGTATGAGAAGTGTTATTGCCTTTATCAAATAGCGTGGAGCGCATATGGTGCTTTCTCTGAGTTCTGATGCGGTTGCTCCCCGGCGTTCCGCGGGGGACAGCCTACTGATTTCGATCGGCGGGCGTGCGGCACGGTCCGCGGAGGCACCCCGTGTCGTTTGCTATCCGCGGGGATTTCTCGATACGATTACCGCGTCGCTTCGGCGCAGGAGGGCCTTTAGCTCAGCTGGTAGAGCGCCACGTTTACACCGTGGATGTCATCGGTTCGATCCCGGTAGGGCCCACCATAAAACACCCCAACGTTCCGGTAGGGGTGTTTTTTTATTTCCTATCCGGGGCCAACACGCCCGGCCTGCGCGGTGAATCCGTGCCCCGCGGCGGTGTTCTGCTAGAGTCATCTACGTTGCAAAACATCGCAATGAGGGCCTTTAGCTCAGCTGGTAGAGCGCCACGTTTACACCGTGGATGTCATCGGTTCGATCCCGGTAGGGCCCACCATAAAACCCGCCCCGTGTTTATCACGGGGCGGGTTTTTTATTTGGCTAGGCCGCGGCCGCCACATCCAGCACCCAGGTCACGCCGAAGCGATCGGTGAGCATCCCAAAGCCCGCGCTCCACGCCGAGGCCGCGAGCGGCTCCACGATGCTGCCGCCTTCCGCGAGGCCCTCCCAATAGCCAGCGATGGCGGCGAGGGAATCGCCCCGCACGGAGATAAAACAGGGCTCGGTGGTGAGCGTCATCCCGTTCTCGCGCCGGGTCGGGAGGGCGGCGCCGGGGGCGGCGTCTCCCGGGCTGTCATAGGCCATCAGGTGCAGGCCGTCCGCGCTATCCACGCGGCCAAATACGATGTGTGCGGAGCCCGGCAGCCCGGCGGGCATGCCCAGCTGCGCGTAGGTGGTCAGGGCGATATCGCCGCCAAATACGGAGTGATAAAACCCCAGCGCGGCACGGGCCTCGCCGTGGAAATTGAGGTGGGTGGTGGTGATGATGGTCATGATTCCTCCCGGATACGGGGCCGCGGCGTTTCCGGGCCGGGCCCACCGTGTCACGGGTAGAGGTCAGAATTGGTCCTCCACTTCGCCTAGCATGAAGCCATGACCGCGACGACCCGGCTGCTGCGCCTCCTCTCCCTGCTGCACGCGCGCCGGGACTGGCCCGGGGCCGTGCTCGCGGAGCGGTTGGAGATCAGCCCGCGCACCGTGCGTCGGGATATCGAGCGTCTGCGCGATATGGGATATCACATCCTGAGCACGATGGGCCCGGACGGTGGCTACCGGCTTGCGGCCGGAAACGAATTGCCCCCGCTGCTCTTTGACGATGAGCAGGTGCTGGCCCTGGCCTTTGCCCTGCGCTCGGCGGAGATTACCGCGCCGGGGCTCGGGGAGGCCGCCGCGCGCGCCCTGGATACCGTGCGCCAGGTCATGCCGCCGCGCCTGCGCTACCGGCTGGATGCGGCCGAGTTTTTGACTCTCGCGCGCGGCCCCGGGGAGGCCCCCGTGCCCGAGGTGGACCCCGGCCTGCTGCTGGAACTCTCCGCGGCGGTGCGCGCCCGCGAGGTATTGCGCTGTGACTATGCCGGGGGAACGCCGCGGGCCGCGGGGGAGGGGCCGCGCGAGGTGGAGCCACGGAACCTGGTCTCCCACCGCGGGCGCTGGTATCTGCTGGCCTGGGATCGCGAGCGCGCGCAGTGGCGGGTATTGCGGGCCGATCGCATCACGCCGCGTACCCCGCGCGGCCCGCGCTTCGAGCCGCGGGAGCTCCCGGGCAACGACGTGGCGGAGTTTATGGCCGGCCACTTCCGCGGATCCGCCGCCGGGGGCGACTGGCCGTGCCGCGGCACAGCGATCCTGGAGTTGCCGGCCGAGGCCGTGCTTCCCTTCGCGGGGGATGGCACGGTGGAGCCCCTCGGGCCGCGGCGCTGCTCCCTGACCCTGGGCTCCTGGTCCTGGGTGGGCCTCGCGGCGGCCTATAACCGATTTGATACCCGGATCGAGGTGGTTCATCCGGCCGAGCTGAGCGCGGCCTTTGGTGTGCTCGCTACCCGCAATGCCCTGACCGCCCGCACCGGCCCTCGGGGGTAGCGCCAGGCCTAGCGTGAGGCTCCCGCATTGGGGGCCGGCCGGGTCCATCCCACGGAAATAGCGCGCGGGTTTTTGCCCCGCGGGAGCCACCACACGAAACGTGTTATCCGAGTGCTCCCGGGGCGGGAATACCGCGAATATCTGTCGTTTTACCTTGGTTTTCCGGGGTTTTTTGCATGCGCAGAAAAGCCATCCCGTTTCCGACAGCCTCGACCCGGCGCCCATACCCGGTGTAATACTCACCCGATAGGTGCCCCCTTATCGGGGGGGCTTCTCTCGATAAGCGAATCGGGACGCCGGGCGAGGCGATTTTCCGCCCGGAGGAGGCAGCCGCCCTCCCATGGATCGCAAGCCTAAATCTCTTTGGGGGATATTTTGAAACACTCACGACGCATGCGCGGCGTATTAGCGCTGGGCCTCACGGTGGGGCTCATCGGCACCGGGGCCCTGTCCAGCCAGGCCGCCCCCGCCAATTACACCGAGGCCTACCGCTTTGACTCCACCGGGGGTGCCTCCACCGGTTATTCCTCGCATATGTCCGGGGACTACGCGATCTTCACGTATCAGCGCAACCTCAGCGTGAAGATCATGCACCAGCTGGGTGCCGACGCCACGCAGTGGGAGGAGCAGGTCATCGAGCTGCCCGCCTCCGTGCGTGGCTTTGGTGATACCGTGCGCCTGAATGCCGCCGGGGACACCGCCTATATCGCCTCGCCCCGCGAGAATAAGATCTACGTCTGGAACCGCACGGGAGCCAATACCTGGAACGAGGGCACCGCGATCGAGGCGGGCACCCTTGACCCCCGGATTCGCAGCCACGATAACTCCTTCGGTGAGGCGCTGGTGATCGACGGCGATAACCTCGTGGTGGGTGCGCCGATGGCCCGCGTGGACGGCCTTCAGTACTCGGGTGTGGCCTATGTGATCAATACGGTCACCGGCGAGCGCACCATGCTGCTCCCGGAGACCCCGCGCGCCTTTATGATCTTTGGCCAGTCCCTCGCGGTCTCGGGCAACCGGGTCGCGGTGAGCATGGTCCAGAATAAGGATGCCCAGAACCAGCACATCGGCGGTGTTCACCTCTTTGACCTGAACACCCCCACCGCCGCGCCCCTGTTCCGCTCGCAGCCCATGGAAGACCCGCGGATGTGCCTGAATAACGTCGGCAGTGGCCCGGCCTTTGGGATGTCGCTGGAATTCTCGGATGACTCGCTGTACGTGGGTTCGCCGCAGGAGACCAACTACACCGCCGATGACCGCGATGACCCGCTGGGCGGCTGCAACCTCTCCTCGCTCACGGATGGCACCACCACGCAGGGTGCGATCTATCGCCTGGACTATAACCTCAACCAGATCGGCGCGAAGATTGTGCCGCCCGCGGGCGAGCGCTCGTTTGGCTATACCATCGCCGCCGTGGGGGATGCCATCCTCGCCAACGGAAGCCACGGACCCGATAACACCGGTGAGGTCTTTGTTTATACCCGCGCCTCGCTGGATGCCGGTATTGCCGATGAAAACGGTCGCCAGCACCCCGAGCCCGTGCAGATCATGACCGGCTCCGATTCGCAGCCCAATGACGAATTTGGTACCGATATGTACGGCTCGGCGATTAACGTCAGCGGCGACCGCGCCCTGATCGCCGCCCCCGCCGCCAATGGTCGCCAGGGTGCCGTTTATCTCTTTGACCCGATCATCCCGGCCGTGAACCCGAGCCTCGCGCTGACCGATACCGCCGTGATCTACGGCGATACCGGAACGCTCACCGCCACGGCCGAGCAGGCCCCCGCGGATGCCACCGTGGTCTTCACGATTGACGGCGCGGAACAGCCCGCCGCGACCCCCGCCGCAGGAGTGGCAACCCTGACCCTGGACCCGACCGCGCTTGGGGTGGGAGACTATGCGATCTCCGCGGAACTGCGCTCCGCCGCGGGTGCCGCGCTGGTTCCGGCCGTCACCGCGCACCTGACGATCACCCCCGCGGCCACCACGACCACCGTGGTGGTGGACCCCGAGACGGTAATCGTGGGTGACCCCGTGACCGTGACCGGCTCCGTGGCCGGCGAGTTTGGCACGATCCCCACCGGCCCCGTGGTCCTGGTTCAGGGCGGCAACGAGCTGGAAACCGTGGAGCTTGAGGCCGATGGCTCATTTACTATCCAGGGCGAGGTGGCCGAGGTCCCCGCGACCGCACGCACGCTCCAGGACATGGGCATCGAGGTGCGCTATGCCGGTGACGCGAACCACGCTGCCTCCTCCGGGCAGGCCACGCTTCAGGTTGAGGGTACCCCCGGGGTGCCGGCCCCGCTCCCCGAGGAAACCGATTCCAAGACCGATGCCGAGGGCAAACTGGTGAATACCGGTGCCGACGGAGTGATGCTTGGTGTCATGATCGCGTTTGGTGCGGTACTCGCGGGTGGCGTCACCCTCGTCACGCGCCGCCGCAACCCCGCTCGCCTCTAGCGTCGCGGGCCCGGGCCCGGTGTGATCGCGGAATCTCCGCGACCACACCGGGCCCCGTCATTTAACTTGTTGGGTAAACTATCAGGCTCGCGCGCGGGTGGCCGGGCACAATAAAGGGGTGCAGAAAAAAACAGGAATTATTCTGGGGGCCTCGGCCGCCGCGCTGATTATCCTCGGGGCCACCCTCGGTCCCGTAATCTATCGTGATGTCTTCGCCGCCCCCGCCGCCGATGCCCCGACCACCGCACTCGAAAACGCCGCCGCCCCGGAGCTGGGCGCCGATGAGCTCGCGGGCGAGTGGACCGTGGGGTCGGGTTCCACCGCGGGCTACCGGGTGGACGAGGTCCTGAACGGAACCGATGTCACCGTGACCGGCCGCACCGAGCAGGTCTCGGGCAGCGTGACCGCAAGCGCCACGGGCATCGAGGCCGCCGTCATCAGCGTGGATACCGCGAGCATCGCAACCGATAACGGCACCCGGGATAATTATTTCCGCGGCACCGTGGCCCGCTCGGCTCAGTTCCCGCAGGCCACCTTCACGCTGACGGCTCCGATAGCCTTCCCCGCCGATCCCACCGCCGCGGGACCCCATACCGCCACCGCGACCGGCACGCTGTCCTTCGCGGGCGTGGAGCGCAGCGTGAGCGCCGAGATCTCCGCGGTCATCGACGGCACCACCGTGCGCCTGGCCGGTTCGGTCCCGCTGGTTTTCGCCGATTATGGCGTGAGTGCCCCCGACCTGGGTTTTGTGAAGGTCGAGGACCACGGCAGCGTGGAGTTCATCCTAAACCTGGAGCGCGCCTAGGCACTGCGTCGGCGCCGCAGCAGGAGCAGCGCGCCGGCCGCGGCCAGCAGCACCGAGACCAGGACCGGTACCGTCGGGTTGAGTCCCGTGCCCGCGAGCCGCGGGGCATCGGCGGCCGGGGGAGTTGAGCCACCCGGAGTCGTGGCCGGGTCCGGGTCGGTACTGCCCGGCAGCGGGGTTATCGCGCCCGCGATGAGCAGCTCATCCGCGGCCACGGCCGCCTCGCGGCGCGATCCCGAGGGCGACTCGGCCCCGACCGCCGCGCTGAAGTGCACCCGCCCGGGGGCGCTCCCGCGCGGGCGGGTATCCACCCGATAGCGGATGAGTGCGGAGGCGCCGGGTTCCAGCGTATCCACCCAGGTCAGGCCGGAGGCGGTGCGCGTCAGCGTGCCCCGTTCCGCGGTAAAAGACCCCAGGGTCAGGTCCACCCCCTCGCCGCCGATCTCCTCGGTGAGCGTGGCGAACATCCGAACATTGCCCCGATTGGTCACCGTGAGGGTGGCCTCGGCCCCCGCGCGATCCTCGGCCACGTCCCGGTCGGCAAAGATCTCCGCGACCGCGGCGGTCGCGGAGCCCTCGGCCCCCGCGCTGCCCAGATACATCGGCGAGGTGAGCGTGGAATAGCCGCCCCCGGGCACGCCGGGGGAGTCATGCCACAGTACCGAACCGTTGCCGGTGGCGGTGCCGGGGGCGAAGATGCTCGCGGAGGCAGCGGGCAGCCGTGGATGCGGGAGATCCCCGAGGGATACCCGCTCGGTGAAGGCAAAGCGGGTGCTGATCACATAGGTGCCCGCAACCGGTTGGGGCAGCGAGACCGAGGTGGCGGGCCGACCCAGGACGCTATCGGCGGGGTTGATGCTAAAGTCCCTGCCCTCGCGCAATTCGGCCGCGGGTGCGGTGAGATCGGCGATCCCCAGCGGCTCGGAATCCAGCGCAAATACGCGGGTGCTTTCGGGTATCGCCGTGACATCCCCGGGGAGATCATGCGCGGTGCCCACCGCTACCCACTGGCCGCCATAGCGGGCGAGCTCGGGATCGCCGGCAACCAGCGAGAGGACGGTGACCTCGGGAATGGCCGGATCCACGCCCTGCTCCCAGAGCGCCACGCGCCCGGTCAGGCCCCACTCGAGCCCGTTATAGTTCGCGGAGACGGGGAAGACGCGCCCCCCGGCGGTCACCTCCGCGCGATAGGTTCCCCCGGCGCGGGTGAGGTCCGTGGCGGTCACCGGCACCGCGATGACCGCGTGCAGGTCGCGCAGGTCGCGCACCGCCGGGGCGAAGGTCACGGTGAGGCTTTTGCCGCCGCGATCCGGCGCATAATCGGCGATCCGCGTTCCATCGGCCAGCTCCACGCCGCCGGGGGCTGCCAGCGCGCGCAGGCCCGCGGGCAGCGTCAGCGTGGTGGAATCGCCAGGGCGGGCATATTCGCTGTCCAGCTGCACGCGCAGCGCAAACGAGGGAAAGAGGTTTGAGGGCCAGTAGAGATCGCCCTCCACATAGGGCATCAGCTCCACGGAGGTCACCGCGGAGGGTGCGGGTGTGGCGGCGGCGGGCGCGGCGGGGAGAAGGGCCGAGGCGATCGCGATCAGCGCGAGCACCCCGATGCGGCGGGGAGGGCGCACGGTTCTACTTTCTGGGGGAGCGGGGAGGATTCTTTCGAAGACTACCCGCTAGCGCGCGGGAATGCCGAGCCCGCGACTCTCGTTATAAAAAACAGTATTCGTGAATTAAGGGGATCAAAATGACCGTATTGGTGATCGGGGCCTCGGGCCTGGTGGGGGCGGCAGCCGCCGCGGAGCTTGGGCGGCACTATCGGGTGGTGGGCGCCTCGCGTGCGGGGGAGCAGCGGGTGGATCTGGACGATCCCGCGTCCATCACGGCACTCTTTGAGCGGCTTGGCCCGCTCGAGGCCGTGGTGAGTGCCGCGGGAGTGGTGCCCTTCGCCCCGGCCACCGAGCTGAACCGGGAGGATTTTCTCGCGGGACTGGGCAATAAGTTTCTGGGCCAGGTGGAGCTGGTGCGCCGCGGGCTGGAACACGTGGTGGACGGGGGTTCGTTCACGCTGATCAGCGGGATCCTCTCGGCCGAAACGATCCCGGGCAGCGCGGCGGCCGCGGCCAGCAATGCCGCCGTGGACGCCTATGTGCGCGCGGCGGCGCCGGAGCTTCCGCGCGGCATTCGGCTGAACGCGGTGAGCCCCACCGTGCTCACGGAGGCCACCGGATATCACGAGGCCTTTAGCGGTTTTGAGACCGTGGATGCCGCGGTGGTGGGGCGCGCCTATCTGCGCTCGGTCGCGGGAAACGCCACGGGACGCGTATTCACGGTGGGCTATTAGCCCCAAATCGCAATTGTTATCCGTTGGGGGTTCGGGACGGGACAGCGGCCCCCCGCGGCGGGGCGCGCTCGCGTAGCGTGGGAGTGTTACGCCGCGGTGTAGGGATCGCGGCGTAACATCCCTCCCGGGCAGTGCCGGGGCCCTAGGCGCGCGCCGAATCCTCGGGGGCGATCACCACGCCGCGCGGCAGCCGGTCGCGGCTGAAGGTGATATCGGTATAGCCGTGCGGGGTGGGCTCACCCTCCTCATTAAGATTCACAAACACGATCTTCTCGATGGTCAGGATCGACTTCCGCGTGAACATATTGCGCACCTCGGCACGCATCGTGAGCGAGGTGCGGCCAAACGCGGTGGCCCGCAGCCCCATCTCGATGATGTCTCCCTGGAGCGCGGAGCTGACAAAGTTAATCTCCGAGATCAGCTTGGTGACCACGTTAATATTGCCGAGCTGAAGAATCGCATAAATCGCCGCCTCCTCGTCGATCCAGCGCAGGAGACTGCCGCCAAAGAGCGTGCCATTTGCGTTCAGATCCTCGGGGCGCACCCATTTACGCGTGCGGAAATTAATGTCTTCGGTGCCGTGCATGATGGTGTTGCCTGCTTCCTATGCCGTGATGAAGCCGTCGTGAATCCCAGTGTACGGTCCGGCGCGAGCCACGCGGGCGCGAACCAAGTACGCTAGGGAGTGTGAAACCTACGTTGCGCGACCTCTGTGAGGCGATCGAGAACCCGTGGCCGGCCTCCGGCGCCGAGTCCTGGGACGCCTCGGGTCCCGTATCGGGAGATTTTGATGCGCCGATCGAGCGGGTGCTGCTGGCAGTGGATCCCGTGGCCGAGACCGTGGCCGAGGCGGTGGAATCCGGGGCCGATGTGCTCCTGACCCATCACCCGCTGCTGCTGCGCGGCGTCACGAGCGTGGCCGAGGACCGCTATAAGGGCAGCCTGATCGCCCGCCTGATTCGCGCCGACTGCGCCCTGATTGCCGCTCATACCAATGCCGATGTGGTGGAGGATGGCACCTCCGCCGTGCTCGCCCACGCCCTCGGCCTCCGCCAGATCACCCCGCTCACCGCGGGGGAAACCCCCACCCGCGGGATCGGCCGGGTGGGCACGCTCGCCGAGCCGCGCACCCTGGGACAGATCGCCCGCGAACTGGCCGTGATTCTCCCCGCCACCGCGAGCGGCGTGCGGGGCTCGGGGGATTATGATCGCCCGATCTCGCGCGTGGCGCTGTGCGCCGGCGCGGGGGACTCCCTGCTCTCGCATCCCGAGGTGGCCTCCGCCGATCTGTATATCACCAGCGATCTGCGCCACCATCCCGCATCCGAGTTCCGTGAGCAGGCGCTGCTGGGTTCCGGCCCGGCACTGCTGGATGTCTCGCACTGGGCCAGCGAGTGGCTCTGGCTGGATACCGCCGCCGAAAACCTTCGCCGTGCACTTCCCGGAGTCTCGTTCTCCGTGAGTGACCTGCGCACCGACCCGTGGGATTTTGTCGTCACCCAGTGACCACAACACACCCAACGCAAAATACAACATCGTGAAAGAGAAACCGTGAAATCCACCTCCGCCGCCCAGAAGAAGCTTCTCGACGCGCAGCGCATCGATAATGCCATCACCCGTGCCGTGCATCGCCGCGGAACCCTCCCGGAGATCGCGGCGCTCGCCTCGCTGACCACCGACCGCGATGCCGTGCGCGGCGGGCTCGCCCGCGACCTCGGCGTTTTTGAGGATGCCAAGACCGAGCTGGGTCGCCTGGAATCCGATGTGCAGGTGGTTGAGGCGCGCATCGCCCGGGATAACGCCCTTATCGCCCAGAGCCAGAGCCCCGTGGCCGTGGCCGGGCTGCAGTCCGAGCTGGAATCGCTCACCCTGCGCCGCGGCATCCTGGAGGATGCCCAGCTCGAGGCCATGCAGGTCGTGGAGACCGCCGAGACCGCGCTGCGCGCGAGCCAGCAGGCCGAGGCCGAGCTCAGCTCGCAGATCAACACTGTAAACGCCAGCCGCGAGGAATCGCTGGAGGTCATCGCCGAGGAGGTATCCGCGCTGGAAAACGAGCGCGCCAACCTCCTGATTGGCGCCGAGGAGCCCCTCATCGCCCTCTATGAGCGCATCCGCGCCAAGAACATCGTGGGTGCCGCCCTGTTCCGCGCCGGCACCTGCGGGGCCTGTAATATCGCGCTGACCGGCAATGAGCTTGCCCTCGTGCGCTCCGCCGAACTGGACGAGGTGCTGCAGTGCCCCGAGTGCACCGCGATCATGGTGCGCACCGAGGAATCCGGCCTCTGGTAGGTCCCGCGTGGTCTCGCGGGGTCCCCAACTCAGGCTAAACTGAACGTTGTGAATGGGTCGGCAAGACGACCGCGGCGCCGGTAACGGCGGCGAGGAACGTCCGGGCTCCGCAGAGCAGGGCGGTGGGTAACGCCCACCCGGGGTAACCCGCGAGACAGTGCAACAGAAAATAGACCGCCACGCGCCCCCGGGCGCGGGGTAAGGGTGAAAAGGTGGTGTAAGAGACCACCAGCGGCCGGGGTGACCCGGTCGGATCGGTAAACCTCGCCCGGAGCAAGATCAGACAGAAAACCATGGGGCTGCTCGTCCCGTTTTCGGGTAGATCGCTTGAGCCCGTCGGCAACGGCGGGCCTAGATAGATGGTCGTCCAGGATGAGAGATCATCCCAACAGAACCCGGCGTATCAGCCGGCCCATTCACCTCAACCGGCCTCCGCGGACTCCGGCCAGGCCACTGCGTCATAGGCTCGGGCCACCTCAACCGGCCTCCGCGGTCCCGGTCAGGTCACCGTGCCGCAGGCCCGGGTCACCTCAACCCGCCTCCGCGGTCCCCGGTCAGAGCACTGTGCCGTAGGCCCGGGTCACCTCAGCCGGTTCGCCTGAGCTGCCGTGATCCGATGGGATCGCCGTTCCGTAGGCCCGGGCACCCCGAACCGGGCGGCCTATCCAACCGGCGGCCCGGCCCGAAGCGTTCGGACCGTTGTTGAGTTTGCCTAGGCCCCCGCGGCAAATGCGGCGGCCCCGAGGATTCCCGCATTATTGCGGTGCACCGCGGGAACAATCGGCGTATCCAGCCGCAGCAGCGGCAGGAAGTGCTCGTGGCTCTTGGATACCCCGCCGCCCACGATCAGTAGATCGGGCGAGAAGAGGAATTCCAGCACCTCATAAAAACGCTGCAGGCGCGCCGCCCACTCCTCCCAGCCCAGACCCTCGCGCTCCTTCGCGGAGAAGGCCGCGCGGCTCTCGGCATCGTGGCCGTCGATCTCCAGGTGGCCCAGCTCAAAATTGGGGATGAGTACGCCGTTATAGATCGCGCCCGCGCCGATTCCCGTGCCCAGCGTGGTGACTAGGCTCAGGCCGTTGCGGCCCTTCGCCGCGCCAAACTCGGATTCGGCAAAGCCCGCGGCATCGGCATCGTTCACAAACGTGATCTCGCGGCCCAGGGCGCGGCCAAAGAGTGAGCGGGCGTCGAGCCCGATCCATTCCCGGGACACATTCGCGGCGGACATGGTGTGGCCGTCGCGGATGATCGCGGGGAACGTGACGCCGAGCGGCGCGGAATCCGCGCCGGGCCCGCCAATGCGGGACACGATTTCGGCAACCACCTCGATGATGGCATCGGGATGCCCGCCCTCGGGGGTGGCGATCTTGATTCGCTCGCTGATCAGCTCCCCGCTGTCGAGGTCCACCGAGGCACCCTTAATGCCGGTGCCGCCGATATCGATTCCAATGGCAATCCTGTGTGACGAGTGACCCATGGCGCTATTTTACCGAGGGCAGCGTGAGAATATCGGCCCCACGCTCGGTGACCACCAGGGTGTGTTCAAACTGGGCCGTGAGGCTGCGATCGCGTGTGGTCACGGTCCAGTCGTCCTCCCACAGGTCCCACTCGGTGCCGCCGAGCGTCAGCATCGGCTCGATCGTGAAGACCATGCCGGGCACCATCACATCGGAATACTGGGGAGCGGAGTCATAGTGCGGGATGATCAGGCCCGAGTGGAACGCGGCGCCCACCCCGTGCCCCGTGTAATCGCGCACCACGCCATAGCCAAAACGCTTGGCATAGGCCTCGATTGTGCGGCCAATCACGTTCACCTCGCGGCCCGGGGCCACCGCGCGAATGCCGCGGCGCAGGGCCTCCTCGGTGCGCTCCACGAGCAGCCGGGCCTCCTCGGAGACCGAGCCGATCAGCAGGGTGCGGTTGGTATCGCCGTGGAAGCCGTTCAGATAGGCGGTGATATCGATGTTGAGGATATCGCCGTCCTCAAGCACCGTGTCATCCGGGATGCCGTGGCAGATCACCTCGTTCAGCGAGCTGCACAGCGATTTGGGAAAGCCGCGATAGCCCAGGGTGGAGGGATAGGCGCCGTGCCCGATCAGGAACTCATGGGCGAGGCGATCGAGTTCATCCGTGGTCACGCCGGGCACCGCATGCTCCTCGACCAGTGCGATGGCATCGGCCGCGAGTGTGCCCGAGGCCCGGATTTTTTCCACGTCCTCGGGGCCATAAATATCGGAGCCGTTAAAGGGGGCCGGGGCCACCTTGCCCACGTATTCGGGGCGGGCGATGGTGCGGGGGACGGCGCGCTGCGCAGAAACCGAACCGGGAATGAGGTGACCGTGAGAATCCTTAGGCATAGGATCAGTTTAGGCCCACACGAAAGGACGCAGCATGGAAAAGGATCCCGCAACCCAGTACTGGTACAACATTCACACCGGCGACGTGGAAAAGGGGTATGTTTCCCCCGCCCAGGATCGCGTCGGCCCGTTTGATACTCCCGAGGAGGCCGCACGCGCCCTCGAAAAGCTGCGCGAAAACAGCGAGCGCTGGGCGCGCGAGGAGGCAGCGGAAGACTAGGTGTGTGGCGCGGGGAATTCCACCCCGCGCACCCACTACCCTAGGAGAGAACGCAAGAAAGAGGAGCCCATGGATAAGCAACGTGACTTCGTACTGCGCACCATCGAGGAGCGCGGCGTAAAATTTGTGCGCCTGTGGTTTACCGATGTTGTGGGCACGCTAAAATCCGTGGCCATCGCCCCCGCCGAGGTGGAGGGTGCGTTCACCGAGGGCCTGGGTTTTGACGGCTCCGCGATCGAGGGTATGTCGCGCCGCTATGAGTCGGATCTGCTGGCCCACCCCGATCCCTCCACGTTCCAGATTCTTCCGTGGCGCGGCGAGATTGATCCCACCGCCCGGATGTTCTGCGATATCACCACTCCCGATGGCCAGGCCGCGGGAGCCGATCCGCGCAACGTATTAAAGCGTGCGCTCGCGCAGGCCTCGGACCGCGGCTTCACGTTTTATACCCACCCGGAAATCGAGTTCTATCTGCTGAAGTCCGCGCAGATCGGCCCCGAGGGCCCGATCCCCGTGGACTCCGCCGGCTATTTTGATAATGTCCCTGGCGGCACCGCTCATGATTTCCGTCGCCGCAGCGTGCGCATGCTGGAGGACCTCGGCATCTCCGTGGAGTTCAGCCACCACGAGGCGGGCCCGGGGCAGAACGAGATCGATCTGCGCTATGCCGATGCCCTCGCCACCGCCGATAACATCATGACCTTCCGCACGGTGGTGAAGGAGGTAGCGATCGAGCAGGGGGTATATGCCACGTTTATGCCCAAGCCGATGTCGCATCAGCCGGGCTCGGGCATGCATACCCATATGTCGCTCTTCGAGGGGGATACCAACGCCTTCTATGAGGCCGGTGCGCAGTATCAGCTCTCCAAGGTGGGTCGCCAGTTTATCGCCGGCCTGCTCATGCACGCCCCCGAGATCACGGCCGTAACCAATCAGTTTGTGAACTCCTATAAGCGGCTCTGGGGTGGCGTGGCGGGCAATAATCTCTCCGAGGCCCCGAGCTATGCCTGCTGGGGTCATAACAACCGTTCCGCGCTGGTTCGGGTGCCGCTCTATAAGCCCAATAAGGGGCAGAGCGCGCGCGTGGAATACCGCGCAATCGATTCCGCGGCCAACCCCTATCTGGCCTATTCGCTGCTGCTCGCGGCGGGCCTGAAGGGTATCGAAAACGAATATGAGCTGCCGCCCGAGGCCGAGGACGATGTCTGGAGCCTGACCGATGCCGAGCGTCGCGCGCTGGGCTATGCGCCGCTCCCCGCGAGCCTGGATCACGCGATCAGCCTGATGGAGAAATCCGAGCTGGTGGCCGAGACGCTGGGTGAGCAGGTCTTTAACTACGTCCTGGCCAATAAGCGCCAGGAATGGGACGAATATCGCTCGCAGGTCACGCCCTATGAGCTGGCCAAGAATATCGAGATTCTCTAGCGGATGGCGCGCGCGACCACCGGGCTGAGCCTCCTGGCCCGGCTCGGATTTGATGAGCTCACTCCCGCGCGCGAGGCCGTCGGCCGGCTGGCCGAGTTTGGCTGGGGCATCACGCCCGAGGACCTGGCCGGCTTTGCCGGTGCCGCCGAACCCGATTTTGCGCTCCAGACGCTGCTGCGCCTGGGGGAGGATAACCCCGAGCTGCTGGCCTCGATCGGGGCCGATCCGGTGCAGCGCGATGCCGTGATTCGGGTCTTTGGGATCTCCCGCGGGCTTGCCGAGTTCCTCCTGCGCCACCCCGATTTTTTGGAGATCCTGGCCACCCCGGTCTCGGTGCTGCCCACCGCGGGGGCGCTGCGCGATACCCTGCTGGGCGCCGTGCGGGCCAGCGCCGGTTTTTCCGCGCTGGACGAGGCCGAGGCCACCCGCGCACTGCGCGTGGCATATCGCGGCGAGGTGGTGCGAATCGTGGCCTATGACACCGCGGCGCAGGATCCGCGCGAGGTGCTGGACGCCGTGGCGTCCGCGCTCTCGGATGCCGCCGCGGCCGCCCTGGAGGCCGCCCTCGCGGTGGCCCGGACGGTGGCCTCCGATCCCCGCGGCGAGCTGCCGCGCTTCCCGCGCGAGGAGGTGGCCGCAACCCGCCTCGCGGTGATCGGCATGGGGAAAGCCGGCGCCGGTGAGCTGAATTATGTGAGCGATGTGGACGTCATCTTTGTGGCCGAGGGTCAGGAGGATCTGGGGTTGGATACCGGTCGCGCCGTGGATATCGCCACGCGCCTCGCGGTGGTTCTGATGCGCGTGATCGCCGCCACCGGAGTAGAGCCTCCGCTGTGGGAGGTGGACCCCAATCTGCGGCCCGAGGGCAAGCAGGGGGCGCTTGTGCGCAGCCTCGATTCTCACCTCGCCTATTATGAGCGCTGGGCCAAGAGCTGGGAGTTCCAGGCCCTGCTGAAAAACCGGCCGCTCGCGGGGGATGCCGAGCTCGGTGCGCGCTATCACGCCGCGATCTCCCCGCTGGTATGGGCGAGTTCCTCGCGCGATAATTTTGTGGAATCCGTGCAGCTCATGCGCGAGCGCGTGACCCAGAATATCCCCGTGGCCGATCTGCACTATCAGCTGAAGCTGGGCCCCGGGGGCCTGCGCGATATCGAGTTCACGGTTCAGCTCCTGCAGCTTGTCCACGGCTCAAGCGATGCCTCGGTCCGCCAGGGGGGAACGGTGGCAGCGCTCACCGCCCTGGCCGCCGCGGGCTATATCGGCCGCGAGGAGGCTGCCGAGTTCACCGCCGATTATCGCCTCCTGCGGGTATTGGAGCATCGCCTCCAGCTGCATCAGATGCGGCGCACCCACCTCATGCCGCGCGATGAGCAGGGCCTGCGGGTGCTGGCCCGCGGCTCGACCCTCGCGGCCACCGGAACCGATCTGGTGCAGCGCTGGGAGGCCACCAAAAACACCGTGCGGATGCTGCACGAGCGGCTGTTTTATCGGCCACTGCTCTCGGCCGTGGCGGCACTCTCCCAGGAGGAGGTGCGGCTGAGCCC
The DNA here is from genome assembly GCF_020424085.1 of Mycetocola spongiae. Taxonomy (NCBI): domain Bacteria; kingdom Bacillati; phylum Actinomycetota; class Actinomycetes; order Micrococcales; family Microbacteriaceae; genus Mycetocola; species Mycetocola spongiae. The sequence continues at coordinate 405,674 of NZ_CP080203.1, forward strand.
GGCCCAGGCCGAGGCGCGGCTCGCGGCAATTGGCTTCCGCGATCCCGCGGGAGCACTCGCCCATATCGCGGCCCTCACCACGGGCATCTCGCGCAGCGCCGCGATTCAGCGCCACCTGCTTCCCGTGCTGCTGCGCTGGCTCGCCGATGGGGCCGATCCCGATTATGGCCTGATTGCGTTCCGGAGGCTGAGCGAGTCCCTGGGCAATACCCACTGGTTCCTGCGCATGGTGCGCGATTCCTCGGGCGTGGCCGAACGCCTGACCCGGGTGCTCAGTGGTTCGCGCTTTATTGGCGAACTGCTCGGGCGGATCCCGGAGGCGGCGGCCTGGCTGGAATCCGATGAGCTGTTGCGCGGACGCGGAACCGCCGCGCTCGGCGAGGAGGTGCAGGCAGTCCTGCGTCGTCACGCGCGCGCCGAGGATGCCGCCACCGCGATCCTGCGCATCCGCCGCCGCGAGGTGCTGCGCCTCGCGATGGCCTCGGTGCTCGGCATCAGCGATGTCCGCGAGATCGCCGCGGGCCTGAGCGCGATCACCGAGGTGAGTATCGGCGGCCTGCTCGCCGCCGTGCGCGCCCAGCCCGGGCTGGGCACCGCGGAGCTGGAATTTGGTGTGATTGGCATGGGCCGACTCGGGGGCGCCGAACTGGGCTTTGGCTCGGACGCGGATATCCTCTACGTCTACCGGCCGGGCACGCTGGCCCCCGCGGAGGCCGCGCGCGCCGCCGCCCGGATCGCGGCGGAGGTAAAACGCCTCGCGGTGGACCCGCGCCTCCCGCTGGATCTTGACCTGGACCTGCGCCCCGAGGGACGCAATGGCCCGGTTGTGCGCACCCTGGATTCCTATCGCGCCTATTATGCGCGCTGGTCGCTCACCTGGGAGGCCCAGGCGCTGCTGCGCGCCCGCCCGATCGCCGGGGATCTGGCGCTGTGTGAGGACTTCGCCGATCTCGCCAATCAGACCCGCTATCCGGCCGGCATCGACCGAGCGGCGCTGCGCGAGGTGCGCCGGATTAAGGCCCGCGTGGAGGGTGAACGGCTCCCCAAGGGTGCCGATCCCACCCGGCATGTGAAGCTGGGTCGCGGCTCGCTCAGCGATGTGGAGTGGCTGGTGCAGGTACTGCAGCTGGAACACGGACACGCGCTTCCAGCACTGCGCACCACGAGCACCCTGGACGCCCTCCTGGCCGCGCGCGATCACGGCTTTATGGACTCCGAGGACGAGGAGGTGCTCCGCGAGGCGTGGATCCTGTCCTCGCGTGTGCGCTCCGCGATGACGCTGTGGCTAAACCGCACCACCGATGTGCTGCCCGTGGACCGCGGCCAGTTGGAGGGCATCGCGCGCATCCTGGAATATCCCGCGGGATCGGCCACTGAGCTGGAACAGGACTATCTGCGCACCACCCGCCGCGCCCGCGCCGTATTTGAGCGCCTGTTTTATGACGCCCCGGGCGAGGCCTAGCCCGGGGGTGCGTATTCCCCGCCGCTCCGGGCCTGCCCGGCCGCGGATTCACCCCGCTGCGCGGCCCCGTCGGCGCGGCGCGCCCCGCGATAATGGGAGAATGGAGCCATGTCCGGTACCGCAGAAACCTCCAGCCCGAGCCTGAACGAGCGCATCACCCGGCTCCACGATTCCCGGGCCTCGGCCGATGAGGTATTTAGCGAGTTTGAGGACTGGGCCACGGCCACGGGCCTGCGCCTCTATCCGGCGCAGGAGGAGGCCCTGATGGAGCTGGTCTCCGGGTCAAACGTGATCCTGTCCACGCCCACCGGCACCGGCAAATCCCTCGTGGCAATGGGCGCGCATTTTGCGGCGCTGGCGGCGGGGGAGCGCACGTATTACACAGCGCCGATTAAGGCGCTTGTGAGCGAGAAGTTTTTTGCGCTGGTTGCCGCGTTTGGTGCCGAGAACGTGGGCATGGTCACCGGCGACTCCTCGGTGAACGCCGATGCGCCCATCATCTGCTGTACCGCCGAGATCCTCGCCAATGAGGCGCTGCGCTATGGCGAGGAGGCCGATATCGGCCAGGTGGTCATGGATGAGTTCCACTATTACGGCGATCGTGATCGCGGCTGGGCCTGGCAGGTGCCGCTGCTCACGATGCCGCATACCCAGTTCCTGCTGATGTCAGCGACCCTCGGTGATGTCACCGAACTCTCCGCCGATCTCAGCCGGCGCACGGGTCGCGAGACCGCCGAGGTCACCGGCACCGAACGCCCGGTTCCCCTGAGCTACCACTACGTGCAGACCCCCGTGCAGGAAACCATCGAGGAGCTCCTGCACACCAATCGCGCGCCCGTCTATGTGGTGCATTTTGCGCAGGCCGCCGCCGCCGAGCGGGCCCAGGCCCTCACCAGCGTTAAAATTGTCACCCGCGAGCAGCGCGATGAGATTGCCGAGGCCATCGGCGAGTTTAAATTCACCACTGGCTTCGGAAAAACCCTGTCCCGGCTGGTGCGCGCGGGAATTGGGGTGCACCATGCGGGCATGCTGCCGCGCTATCGCCGGCTCGTGGAGCAGCTCGCCCAGCGCGGGCTGCTGCGCGTCATCTGCGGCACCGATACGCTCGGCGTGGGCATTAACGTGCCGATCCGCACGGTCCTGCTCTCGGGGCTGACCAAATACGATGGCGTGAAGATGCGGCAGCTGAACGCGCGCGAGTTCCATCAGATCGCGGGCCGCGCGGGCCGCGCCGGCTATGACACCGCGGGAGATGTGGTGTTGGAGGCCCCCGAGCACGAGATTGAAAACCTCAAGCTCATCCAGAAGGCCGGGGACGACCCCAAAAAGAAGCGCAAGATCATCCGTAAAAAGGCCCCGCAGGGCTTTGTCTCCTGGGGCGAGGCCAGCTTCGAACGCATCATCGAGGCGCGCCCCGAGACCCTCACCAGCCATATGACGATCACGCACTCGATGATCCTCAACGTGGTGGCCCATGGCCGCGATGCCTTTGCGCGCGTGCGCGCCCTGATCTTTGATAATCACGAGCCGCGCGAGCGCCAATACGAACTGGCCCGGCGCGCCCTCGCCATCTATCGCACGCTGCGCGCCGCCGGCATTATCGAGCAGTATCAGGACGAGGACGGCGTGACCCAGTTCCGCCTGACCGTGGACCTGCAGGCCAATTTTGCGCTGAACCAGCCGCTGTCCCCGTTTGCGATTGCCGCGCTGGAGCTCCTGGACGCCGAGGCTCCCACCCACGCCCTGGACGTGATCTCCGTGATCGAATCCACGCTGGAGGACCCGCGCCCGATCATCAACGCCCAGCAGTTCCTGGCCCGCGGCGAGGCCGTGAACTCGATGAAGGCCGAGGGCATCGAATACGACGAGCGGATGGAGCTGCTGGAGCAGGTCACCCATCCCAAGCCCCTTGAGGAACTGCTCTCGGCGGCCTTTGAACTCTATGCCACCGAGCGGCCGTGGGCGCGCGATTTTGAGCTGCGCCCGAAGTCCGTGGTGCGCGATCTCTATGAGCGCGCGATGACGTTCACCGAATACGTGGGCTTTTATAAAATTGCGCGCTCCGAGGGCCTGGTGCTGCGCTATCTCTCCGATGCCTATCGCGCGATCAGCCAGAGCGTCCCGGATGAATCCAAGAGCGAGGAGCTGCGGGATATCATCGAGTGGCTCGGCGAGCTGGTGCGCCAGGTGGACTCCAGCCTGCTCGACGAGTGGGAGGAACTTGCGCATCCGGACCCCGAGAAGCATGCCGAACAGGCGGCGGCCCTGCCGCCCGCACCGCGCAATATCCTCTCCAATCCGCGGGCGTTCCTGGTGTTGATCCGCAACGAGATGTTCCGCCGGGTGCAGCTCGCTGCCCGCGATCGCTATCAGGAGCTGGGCGAGCTGGATGCCAAATCCGGCTTTGACGCCGATGCCTGGGGCGAGGCCATGGACGCCTATTATGAGGACTATCCGAGCCTGGGCTTTGGCCCCTCGGCGCGCGGACCGCAGCTGCTCACGGTGGATCAGTCTCCCGCCGAGGAGGAGGGCATCTGGCGTGTGCGGCAGATTTTTGAGGACCCCGAGGGTGATGGCGACTGGGGGATCTCCGCGGAGGTGGATCTTGCGGAGTCGGTGGAGGCCGGCGAGGCCGTGATCCGGGTGACCGCGGTGGGCCCGCTCACCGGGGCATAGGCCACGGGCGGAGATAAAAGACCCCCGGGTCGCGGGCAGCTGGCCGCGACCCGGGGGTCTATGCGTGGTGATATTTAGTGGGCGGATACCGGCTGATCGCTCGGTTCCTCGGCGGGACGCAGCATGGCCTGATAGGAGTGCTGCATCTTATCAATCACGGCGAGGGCGATCGCGGAGACGATAAACGCGAGGTGGATCAGCACCTGCCACATGATCGCATCCCAGGTCACGCCGAGACCCTTGCCATCGGTAGAGAGCTTGCCGATCTCGATAAACGTCTTCAGCAGGTGAATCGAGGAGATGCTGATGATGGCCACGGCCAGCTTGAGCTTGAGCATATTGGCGTTGACATGCGAGAGCCAGTCGGGCTCATCATGATGCCCGTCCAGGCGCATCCGCGAGACAAAGATCTCATAACCGCCGATGATCACCATGATCAGCAGGTTCGCGATCATCACCACATCGATGAGCCCCAGCACGCTGAGCATGATGGCATTGGAATCCAGCGCCGTGGGATGCTCCACGATATGCGTGATCATATGCCAGAGCTCCACCATGAATACCCAGACATATAGGGCCTGGGCCACGATCAGTCCCAGATAGAGCGGGGCCTGGATCCAGCGGCTCGCGAAGATCATATACGCCATGGTGCGGGACGCGGGACCCGGGCCGCGCTGGCCGCGCGGAATATACGGGGTGGGGGTAGGGGGCGGCGAAGCGCTCACTCGATCTCCTTTGGGGCGGGCTCGACGGTCGAAACCCACACCCCTTTATTTTATGGTGATTCCGCGGAGCCCGAGGAACGGGCCCGGGTCGCACACCCCGGGCGGCGTGACGGCGTATTGCACGATCCTCCCGGACTCGGAGCTACCTGCCAGGGGGCGATCCTAGCCTGGTGCCGTTCATGACCCATCGTGGGGCGAGGGAGGCCCGAAATGAAAAAGAGGCTCGTGGCGGCGGCGGTTATTCTTGCGCTGGGTATTGGGGCGGGAGGCGCCCCGGCGCTCGCCCAACCGGGGGCGGACAGCGACGCGGTCGAAGAGGCGCTGGCCGGGGCGCAGCACGGATCGGTGGGTATCGAACAAAAACTGCGTGTGCCGGATACCGCGCAGCCGGATACCGCCCTCCCCGTGTTTGTTCAGTTTCGGGGGCCGGGGGCGTTTGAGGCCGCGCGGGGCACACGGGATGCCCGCGCCCAGACCCGCCGGCTAAAAACCAATATTGAGGCCGCGGCCCGCGATGTCTCCCGGGCCGCGGGCACCCGGCCGCTATTTATCACCACCAATACCGTGCCCGGAGTGGCGCTACTGGCCACCCCCGACACCCTGCAGGGCCTGGCTGCGCGCGAGGACGTGAAAAAGATCACCCCGATTATGCCCAAGCATGTGCCGGAAAACGCCGGTTCCGATCTTGATACCGGAGTGCTGGATACCTGGGTTCACACCCATGCCACCGGCGCCGGAATAAAAATTGCGGTGATCGATACCGGGCTCGACTATACCCACGCCGATTTTGGCGGCCCCGGCACGGCCGAGGCCTATGCGCGGGCGCAGAGTGCCACCGAGCCGCCCGCGGGGCTCTTTGATCCGCGCAAATTTGCCGGCGGTTATGACCTCGCGGGAGATTCCTATAACCCCGATCCGGAGAGCCCCGGCTATCAGCCCATCCCCGAACCCGATAATAATCCGCTGGACTGCGCGGCGGCCGGGCACGGCACCCATGTGGCGGGCACCGCCGCGGGCTATGGCATTGCTGCCGATGGCACGGCCCTCAATGCGGAGACCGATTATGGCGGCCTGAGTGCGGAGGATGTCTCCACCATGGCGATCGGGCCCGGGTCGGCCCCGGGTGCCACGCTCCTGAGCCTGCGGGTTTTTGGCTGCGCGGGCTCCACCAACCTGGTATTGCAGGCGCTGGATCGGGTGCTTGATCCCAATGGTGACGGCAATTTTGACGATCGTGCGGATATCGTGAATCTCTCGCTGGGCAGCGATTATTCACCCGCGGACGATCCGGAAAACGACGTGATTAATAAGCTCCTGGAGCTCGGGGTGCTGCCGGTGATCGCGGCGGGCAACGCCGGGGATCGCTACGATGTGGGCGGCTCGCCCGGCAACGCCGTGGGCTCCCTGAGCGTGGCCAATGCCTACGGGTCCACCGTGCTCCGCGATCGGATCGACGTCCTCGCGCCGAAGGTGAGCACCGAGTTTGGTCAGTATTCCGCGGCGTTTAACTATGATGAGGCGCCCGCCTCCGTGCTGCGCAATACGGTGGTTGCCGGGCCCGAGGGGGCCAATGCCGAGGGCTGCGCGGCGTTTTCGGCGGCGGACGCCGAGCGTGTGCGCGGACACTGGGTCTGGCTGCACTGGGAGGAAAACGACGCCATACGCGCCTGCGGCTCCACCGCCCGGTTTGAGCGCGCCGCCGAGGCCGGGGCCACCGGTGTGGTCCTGGACTCGGGGCGGGATCTCTTCTCGGCGGGAATCGCCGGGAGCGCGGCCATCCCCGGGGTGCAGCTCACGCGCGAGGCCTCCGAACACCTGCGTCCCCTGCTGGGGTCGCTGGAGTTGGCGCTTGCGCCCGATTATCGCGGGGCCGGCCGCTCGCCCTCCGGGGCCGCCAATACGCTGGCCCCCAGCTCCTCGCGCGGCGTACACGGCTCGTTTGGGGTGGTGAAGCCCGATGTGGCCGCGCCCGGCTCCCTGATCGGTTCGGCGCGGGCCGGGGGCGGAAAGGCCGCGGCCGTGATGAGTGGCACCTCGATGGCGTCCCCGCATGTGGCGGGGATCGCCGCGCTGATAGCCGAACGTGCGGGACTGCGTGGTGCCGACCTGAAAACCGCGGTGATTAATACCGCCGGCACCGATATCACCCGCGGGGACACCCCCTATGCGCCGGGCCGGGTGGGCACCGGACGCGTGGACGCGCTGGCCGCCACCCGCGCGGTCGCGGGCGCGGCGGCCACGGCCGATCCCGCGGCCACCACGGTGGAGTTTGGCGTGCTTGAGGTGGGGGAGGGAGGCCTCACCGAGGAGCGGCTGATCACGATCAAAAATCGCGATAGCCGCACCCACGAATATCGGGTGTCCTATCGCGCGGCCGCCGCGGTTCCCGGGGTTGAGGTGAGTGTACCCGAATCGGTGCGGGTTGCCGCGGGTGCCGAGGCCACGGTGCCGGTGCGGCTGAGAATCGCCGATCCCGCGGCGCTGAGAAAAACGGCCGATCCCACCCTGGATCGCACCCAGGCCGGTCACGCCCGCCAGTTTTTGGCCGAGGAATCGGGGCGCGTGATCCTGCGGGCGGAGGGGCAACCCGAGCTGCGGGTGGCCGTGCACGCGGCACCCAAGCCCGTCTCCGCGCTGACGGGTGGGGCCGTGAGCTTTGCCGCGGGTGCCGAGAGTGCCGTGCTTGCCACCTCCGGGCGCGCGCTTGCGCAGGGGGAACCCGGAGTGGACGGCTATCACTCCCTGGTCGCGCCATTTCTGCTGGGCGAGGAGAGCCCCCGGATACCCGATCTCTCCCTGGCCGAGGGGGGAGCGGATAGCCCCTCGGTGCGGGCCCTGGACCTGCGGGCGGTGGGGGTGTCCTCGACCCTCCCTGCGCTGGCCGCTGCCGGAGGCGACCCCGCGGATGCCGATACCGCCTTCGGGATCGCCACGTGGGGCAACTGGGCGGCCCTGACACCCGCCGCGAATATCCGGATACTCATCGATACCAACCAAGATGGCGTGGATGACTTTGCGCTGCACCTGGGATTCAGCGAGGCATCGGGGCTGGATCTTCCCCTCGCGGTGCTGTCTCGGCTCGGCGCGGATGGCGCGGGCACCGTGCTGGATGCCCGGCCCGTCAACCTGGTGGAGGGCAATATCGACGGCAATACGCTGGATAATAATGTGGCCATCTTGGCCGCGCGGGCAGGCCTGCTGGGGTTGGATGCCGCGTCGCTGGGAAGCGTGAACTATCGCGTGGAGACCGAATCGGCGCTCTGGGCGCCCGCGGGCCAGCCCGCCGCGGTGGACCGCAGCTCCACGCTGTCCTTTTCCCCGGCCAGCCCGGCGTTATGGTTTGAGCGCGCGGAGGGCCCCGCGGCCGCCCGGCCGGGCCCGCTGTTCCTGGATGCCCCGGGCTCCGACCTGCGGGTGCACCGGGTGGTGGTCGATACCGGGGAGGAGACACTGCCGCGGATTTTGCTTCTGCACCTGCATAATGCCTCGGGTGCCGACGCCGGGGGAGACCCGGCGGCCCCGGCACGCGTGCAGGTGGTCCCGGTCTCCGGGTCCGGTTCTTCCGCGGGCCCGGGTACGCCTCCGCCGGGAACGCCTCCCGGCACCGATACCGGTGGCGGTAGTGGTGGCGAGGGTGAGGGTGCCGGGCCAGCCGAGGGACGGGACCGCACCGGCGGGACACTCGCCCGCTCGGGACTGAACGAGCAGATCGTGGCGGGCATGACGCTTCTGGCGGTGCTGGCGTTGACCGGCGGCGCGATTCTGGTTTTGGGTAGCGGCAGGCGCGAGCCCCGTACCGGTCGGCGATCGGCCTAGCCGGCACCCCCGAACGCAAAATACCCCCGGCCGTGGCCGGGGGTACTTCGCGTTTTGAGACTAAACGCCGTAGTACATTTCGAACTCATACGGGTGGACGCGCACGTTCAGCGGCTCCAGCTCGTATTCGCGCTTATAGGAGATCCAGGTGTCGATGAGCTCCTGGGTGAACACGCCGCCCTCCAGCAGGAAGTCGTGGTCGGCCTCCAGGGCCGCGAGTGCCTCGTTGAGCGATGCGGGCACAACCTGCAGGCCCTCGGCCTCCTCGGGGGGCAGCTCGTAGAGGTCCTTATCGATCGGGTCGTGCGGCTCGATGCGGTTCTTGATGCCGTCCAGGCCGGCCATGAGCTGCGCGGCGAACGCGAGATAGGGGTTGGAGCTGGCATCGGGGGCGCGGAACTCGATGCGCTTGGCCTTCGGGTTGGTGCCGGTGATCGGGATACGCACGGCGGCCGAGCGGTTTCCGGCCGAGTACACCAGGGTCACGGGGGCCTCATAGCCGGGCACGAGGCGGCGGTAGGAGTTCACGGTGGGGTTGGTGAATGCGAGCACGGCGGGGGCGTGCTTCAGCAGGCCACCGATATACCAGCGGGCGGTATCGCTCAGGCCGGCATAGCCGTTCTCGTCGTAGAACAGCGGCTCGCCGTTCTTCCACAGCGACTGGTGGGTGTGCATACCCGAACCGGCCTCGCCATAAACGGGCTTGGGCATAAACGTGGCGGTCTTGCCCCACTGGTCGGCGGTGTTTTTGACGATGTACTTAAAGAGCAGGAGATCGTCGGCCGAGTGCACCATGGTATCAAAGCGGTAGTTGATCTCGGCCTGGCCGGGGGCTCCCACCTCGTGGTGCGAGCGCTCCAGGATGAGGCCGGCTTCGGCAAGCTTAAGGCAGATGTCATCGCGCAGATCGGCCTGCTTATCGGTGGGGCTCACGGGGAAATAGCCGCTGTTGTGGCGGGTCTTATTGGCGAGGTTTCCGCCCTCCTCCTTGCGGCCGGTGTTCCAGCTGGCCTCAACCGAGTCCACGGCATAGAAGCTGCCCTCGGGCTTATTTTCGTAGCGCACGTCGTCAAAGACATAAAACTCGGCCTCGGGGGCGAAAAACGCGGTATCGGCGATGCCGGTGGAGGCGAGGTAATCCTCGGCCTTGCGGGCCACCTGGCGGGGGTCCTTCGAATAACGCTCGCCGTTACGCGGGTTGAAGATATCGAAGATCATGACCAGGGTGCGCTGGATGCGGAAGGGGTCGATATACGCGGTGGTGACATCGGGGATGAGCTGCATATCGGACTCGTGGATATTGGCAAATCCGCGAATCGAGGAGCCGTCGAAGAGCTGGCCAACGGCAAAGAACTCTTCATCCACGGAGGCTGCGGGGACGTTGAAGTGCTGCTGGACACCGGGCAGATCGGTGAAACGAACATCAACGAACTTAACGTCGGTGTCCTTAATAAAGGCGAGCACCTCGGCAGAATCACTAAACATGTACTTAGGCTCCAAATAATTGGTACTGAGTGGGATGTAGAGGGTTGGTCATCCACTACCGAGAGTAGGCAACCGGCGTTTCTCGGCGGTGTCGCCCGTGTTTCGGGCATGTTACGAGTGTAACGGCCGTAGACTACAGGGGTGTCTCAGGAGAAAAAACCCACAACATTTGGTGACCTTGCCCCCAGTAAATACCCGGGTGAGCGCCTTGGCCTCCCCAAAGAGGGGCACCGCAGCATGGCCCGGGCGGGTCGTCGCTTCGCGGCGCTCTGCATCGACTGGGCACTAGCGTGGGGGATAGCGACGCTTATTTCCCAGCCGCTCGGGGACTTTACCCCCATCGTGATCTTCGCGGTTTTGCAGATCCTGTTGATCCCCACGATCGGTGGTGGGATCGGCCATCGACTGCTGGGAATGCGGGTGCTGCCGCTGGGCGCCGGGCATATCGGCTTCTGGAAGCCCATCGTGCGCACCGTCCTGCTGGTGCTGGTGGTTCCGGCGCTGGTCTGGGACTCGGATCAGCGCGGCTTCCACGATAAGATCGCCGGCACGGCGCTCATTCGCTCCTAAATAAAACGCCGCGGCCGGTGAGGAAATCCTCACCGGCCGCGGCGTTTTGTTAATGGCGTTAGCGTGCGCGCTGCGGGCGAACCTTGAAGGGGTCAACACCCTTGGGGATCGGCAGGCTGTTGCCGAGCGAGGACAGGCGGTTGCTCACGGCAAGAACCTCGGGCTTGGTGAGGTTCTTCTTGACCTTGCGGAGGGTCTTGGGGAGACGGTGCAGCGGCACCGAGTCCTCATCCGGACCCACATAGAACGTGGTGATCGGGACGTTGGGAAGGATGCGGGCGACCTTGCGGCGCTCATCGTCCAGCAGGCGCTTGGTGCGCGACTGCGGACCCTCGGCCACGAGGGCTACGCCGCCGCGACCGACGGCGCGGTATACGGCGTCCTGGGTGCGCGGGTTAACGTGCACGGGCATTTCCTCGCCGCGCCAGCCGCGGGGCAGGGAACTGCGGAAGATGGCACCGACGGCGCCGGGCTGCCCCTCGATCTGCGAGTAGGCGGCGCGCTCGGCGCGGCGGCCGAGGATGATCATGGCGCCGAGGATACCGGCGAAGAAGCCGGCGATGATCCACATGACGGTGCCAAATACGTTACCGCTGCTCAGCCACAGGGCGAGCGCAAGACCCAAAACCAGGCCGCCCACGAGGGACAGGGCCATGTACCAGACCACGCTTGAGTCATGCTTGCGGGTCATCTGGAAGACCTGCCACATTTGCTTAAAGCGGCCGGGTTCCTTATTGGCCTTCTTCAGGGCCTTCTTCTGAGCCTTTTCGGCCTTATCCATACGTGCCATGACACCAAGGATACCGGCAATCGGTCTCCGCCGAGTACCGCTATCCACCGATTTTCGCGGAGGGCTGGTTTTCCACAAATTATGGAGGGCCGCGGCCGCCGCAGGGGGGATCGGATTTACTGGGTAAATGAGACGAGAACGCGGCGGCCCGGGTGTCCTGGGCGAGAGAAATAGGGATCCGGAGGGTGCCGTTTGGGTCCGGAGCCCGGGTGCCTTTTCCGTGTCAAGCGGAGAGGGGGCCGGCGAGGGTGAGGGGGAGCGCGGCGGAGGTTATGGAGGTCGTGGCGGTGACAGGGGCAGTGGCGGTGAGAGAGGCAGTGGATGCGACCGAGGCAGTGGATGCGCCAGGGGTATGGGTAGTGGCGTGAGCTGTGGCGGCGGGGCAGCGGCCATGAGCGGTGGGGGCGCCCGGGCGTGCGCCGGAACGGCGTCGGATCTGTCCGAGCCGGGTCTTTGCGAAACGGCTGTTTCCGAACCTGGTCATTCCGAACCTGGTCATTCCGAACCAGGTCATTCCGAACCAGGTCATTCCGAACCCGGTCATTCCGAACCAGGTCATTCCGAACCAGGTCTTTTTGAACCGGGTCTTTCCAGGGTGTTCCCTGCCGACGCGGAGCGCGCCGCCGTGGCGGCTCGTTATGCGCCGGGCCCGGGCCTGCCCCTGGCCGAGGCCCTGCGCGTCCTCGCCGATCACCCGCGCGGGGTGGTCCTCAATCTGCTCCTCCCCGTGCCCGGGCTCCTGGCCCGGCGTGCGGACGCCGCCCATTCCTTGCGGCGGTTGGGCGGCCCCGTGGTCTCCGGGAGCTTTCCTCCGGGCGAGGCCGAGGGCCTCCCCGCCGCGGCTTCACAAGAGTCCTCCCCGCCTGCCCGCTGGCGTCGGGGCGGCCTGCCCGGGCGAGGCCCGGGCAGCGGGCGGCGGGGGTGCGGCGCGAGGGCCACCCTGGGGTGGCGGGGCCGGCTATCTGCGGGCAATACACCCGTTGAGGAGGGGGTATGGGGTGAGCGGTGTCGTCCAAAACGCGGGAGGCCGTCGTCCCCGTGGGCGCCCCTGCCGCCGGGGCCTCCTCCGGGAAAGTGGGAGCCCGGGCGAACGCGGGCATCCGGGTACATGCGGGTGGCGGGGTACATATGTGATGCAGGGCCCACGCGGGAGGCTGGGTCCACATGGGAGGTGGGGGAGCGGCACGGCGACCCTCGCGCCGATGGCTCGGCGGCGGAGGTGGGGACACGGGCGTCGGGGCGGGGAGACAAGCGTGGGGCGGTCGTGGCCGTGGCCGCAGCGCCCGAGTGGCCGCGGCCGGTATCCTTAGCCGATCTGAGTGTTGATGGTCGTGGTCGCGCGCGGTTGAGGGCGGGGTTTTTCCCGTGTCCCGCCGATCCCCTGTGTGGTTTTGCCGATCTGGTGCGGGAAATCGCGCAATTACGCTCGGATCCCGAACTCGGGGCCTGCGCGGAGGAACTCAACGAGGCGCGGGTGGCCTTACCCCGAGGCGATACAGTCGCCGTCGCCGGTGACGGTGCAGGTGCAAATGCACGTTCCGGTGGATGTGCGGGTGGAGATGGTGATGGCGATGGAGGATCCAGTACCTGTGGAGGCGCCAGTGCCAGTGCCCGTGCCCGTGCCAGTGCAGGTGGAGGGGCCCGTGCCGGTGGCGATGGAGGTGGAGATGCAAGTACAGGTACATGTGCTGGTGCTGGTGCTGGTGGAGGCGCCGGTGGAGATGCCGTGCAGATAACCAAGGAGGCGATGGCAGGGGGCAGCCCGCCCGGCGGCACGGCGCGGGCTCCATTGGACGATACTGCCGGGGGCGCGCGCGGCGCGGGGGCTCGACCCCTGCGGTCGTGGGTCGCGCTCGGCGGCGGGGAAGAACGCGAGGAGGGGCCGAGGCCGCGGGTGGCGCTCCGGCGCGGGGTACTGGAGCGGCACTACGCCCGCGCGCGGGTGGGTACGGCGACGGGTGTGGGGGTGCCCGGTCCGCAGCCGGCGGAATCGCGGTGCCTGAACACGGCGGTCCCGGAAGGAGCGCCTGGCGCCGCGGAGGATTCCGCACCCCCTGCCCCGGTTTGGGCTGGTGTGGGCGCCCCGCCCGGATGCCCCGCGGGAGCGTTCAGTCCGGTGGCATGCGCACCGCCCGCGGGAGACTCCCGATCCCGACCGCAGCGGCGGCCACGGCGCACGCACATGCCGGCGGAACCGGCCTCCGAAGGCCCTCCCGATCCGCGAGACCGCACGGCGCCGCGGTGTATCGAATCCGCGCCCGGCACCCGCGGCGGTGCACGGCGCGGGCACGACACGCCCGCGCCTCGCGCGCGCGGCGGTGAGCGGTGCGGGCGGGACACGTCCGTTCCCCTCGGGGCTCCAGAATCGCCCCGGCCCGCGCCCACCCGAGGCTGCGCGCGCTGCGAGACCCGGGGTCCGCCCGCCGCGGCGGACGCGTGGAACCGGGCCCGACTCGTCGAGCATCGGCTGCGCGCCCTCGGCCCGCCGCTGCCCGTATTGCTTCCGGCCGCGCTCCTCGCGCCGCAGGATGCGCCCCCGGAAACGCCGAAGGCCGGCACCCTCCCGCGAGGGAAAGGTACCGGCCCTGGACGATGGCTCGTATGGCTTAGAGGCCGAGCGAACCCTCGAAGTTCCCGGCCTCAAGGCGAGCCTTGATGGTGGTGAGGAACTTGGCGGCATCCGCGCCGTCCACGATGCGGTGATCATAGGACAGGGCCAGGAAGACCATCGAGCGGATAGCAATCGAGTCCACGCCGCCATTGGAGATCACGGCGGGCTTCTTCGCGACGATTCCGGTACCCAGGATGGCGCTCTGGGGCAGGAATACCAGCGGGGTGTCAAACAGCGCGCCACGCGAACCGGTGTTGGTCAGCGTGAACGTGCCGCCCGACAGCTCATCCGGGGTGAGCTTATTATCGCGGGTACGCGCAGCCAGATCGGCGATCTCGGTGGCGAGGTCGGCAATGGACAGCTCGCCCGCGTCGCGCACGACGGGGGTCAGCAGGCCACGCTCGGTCTCCACGGCAATCGAGATGTTCTCGGTGGCCGGGTACACGATGTCGGTGCCATCAACGGTGGCGTTGATGATCGGCACCTGACGCAGGGCCTCGGCCGCGGCCAGGGCGAAGAACGGCAGGAACGACAGCTTGGTGCCGGTCTTCTCCAGGAACTCGGCCTTGACCTTATCGCGGAAGAGGGCCACGTTGGTGACGTCAACCTCAACCATGGTGGTCAGCTGAGCGGTCTGCTGCATCGAGGCCACGGCACGCTCGGCCACAACCTTACGCAGGCGGCTCATCTTGGCGGTGGTGCCACGCAGCGGCGAAATCTCCACGGGTGCGGCGGCCGCGGGGGCCGATGCGCCGGGGGTTGCTGCCGCGGCGGCGGCGAGAACGTCCTCCTTGCGGATGCGTCCTCCCACTCCGGTGCCCACGACGGTGTCGAGGTTTACACCCTCCTGCTGAGCCAGGCGGCGCACCAGGGGGGTGACATAGCCGGTGCCACCGGCTGCTGCGGCGGCCGGCGCGGCGGGTGCCGCTACCGGTGCGGTGGGGGCTGCTACCGGTGCGGTGGGTGCCGCCACGGGGGCGGTGGGAGCGGCGACCGGTGCGGTCGGGGCTGCCACGGGAGCCACGGGAGCAACCGGTGCCACGGGGGCGGCCGGTGCCGGTGTGGCGGGTGCCGGTGTGGCGGGTGCCGGAGCCGCGGCGGGCTCGGCGGCGGCGGGTGCCGCGGGAGCTGCTGCGCCCGCGCCGGAACCGTCACCAATCTTCACGAGAACGGCGCCAACCTCGACGGTCTCGTCCTCTTCCACGAGGATCTCCTCGATTACGCCGGCAATCGGCGAGGGGATCTCGGTGTCGACCTTATCGGTGGAGACCTCGAGCAGCGGCTCGTCTACCTCAACATGGTCGCCAACATTTTTTAGCCAACGGGTTACCGTACCCTCGGTGACGCTTTCACCGAGTGCAGGAAGGACCACGGATTCGCTCATGACCTTTTCTCCTTTTGAAACTTAATAAGTATGTGCTGTGGGGTGATGCAGGGGATAGTGCTTAGAGCGTGTGCAGCGGCTTGCCGGCCAGGGCGAGGAACGCCTCGCCGAGGGCCTCGTTCTGCGTGGGGTGCGCGTGAATGAGAGGAGCGATGTCCTCGGGGTGCGCCTCCCAGTTAACAACCAGCTGGGCCTCACCGATCAGCTCGCCCACGCGGGCGCCAATCATGTGAACGCCCACCACGGGACCATCGTTTACGCGAACAACCTTCACGTTTCCGGCGGTGCCGATGATCTCGCTCTTGCCGTTTCCGGCGAGGTTATAGTCGTAGCTCGTGATCTTATCGGCGCCGTAGGTTTCCTTGGCCTTGGCCTCGCTGAGGCCAACCGAGGCAACCTCGGGGTCACAATAGGTGACCTTGGGGATGTTGATGTCCTCGATGATCACGGGGTTCAGTCCGGCGATCTCCTCGGCCACAAAGATTCCCTGCTGGAAACCGCGGTGTGCCAGCTGCAGGCCCGGGACGATATCGCCCACGGCCCAGACGCCCGGAACATTGGTGCGCAGGCGGTCATCGGTGAGGACAAATCCACGATCCATGTTCACGCCGACCTCCTCATAGCCAAGACCGGCGGTCGAGGGGCCACGGCCCACGGCGACAAGAAGAATCTCTGCCTCCACGGTATCGCCGCTTTCCAGCGTGACAACCACGCCGTTCTCGTGCTGCGTGACGTTCTGGAAGCGAACGCCGAGCTTATAGTCGATGCCGCGCTTGCGGAACGCGCGCTCCAGACCCTTGGAGATGGTCTCGTCCTCATTGGGGACCAGGTGCGGGAGACCCTCGATGATGGTCACCTCGGCGCCCAGGGACTTCCAGACGCTGGCAAACTCCACACCGATGACGCCGCCGCCGAGCACGGCAACCTTGCCCGGAACAAACGGCAGCTCAAGCGCCTGCTCGGAGGTCATTACGCGACCGCCGATCTCCAGACCCGGCAGCGAGCGGCTGTAGGAGCCGGTGGCGAGGATGATGTTTTTACCCGTGATGGTCTGGTCGCCCACCTGCACGGTGTTCGGGGACGTGAGCTTACCCTCGCCCTCGATGGTGACAACCTTGCGGGCCTTCACCAGGCCAACCAGGCCCTTATACTTCTTCGCCACGATACCCTCGCGGTAGGCGGTAACGCCCGCCATGTCCACGCCGTTCAGCGTGGCCTGGATACCGTATTTGGCGGATTCCCGCGTAACATCGGCCACCTCTGCTGCGTGCAGCAGTGCCTTGGTAGGGATGCAGCCACGGTGGAGGCAGGTGCCTCCGACCTTGTCCTTCTCTACCAGTGCCACGGAGAAGCCGAGCTCGCTCGCGCGCAATGCCGCGGCGTATCCTCCACTTCCACCACCAAGCACAACGATGTCAAAATTCTGCTCCGTCACTGAGCTACTCCCTCATGCGTCTTTGTTTCGGCTTGAAAAACCGCGAAACCCTTTTGTGGCATCGCCGCGGGGCGGTCATAGGCCACCCCTAGAACCTTACTACTTACGCGAATATTCTTCGGCAAGTCCGAGCAGGACACGCACACCGGAACCGGTTGCGCCCGTACCCGTGAAGCCATACGGAGCCCCACCGTTATCCGAGGGGCCCGCGATATCGAGGTGTGCCCACGGAATGGTCTCGCCCGAGCCATCGGCGCGCGGCGTGGCAAATTCCTTCAGGAACAGGCCCGCGACCAGCATTCCGGCCTGGCGATCGTTCACATTGGAGTTCATCATATCGGCCACCGAGGAGTTCAGGACCTTGCGCAGCTCGGCGGGCAGCGGCATCGGCCAGACGGGCTCGCCTGCGTCCTTGGCGCTGGACACAATCTGCTCCACGAGCGCCTCATCACCCATCAGGCCGGTATAGCGGTTGCCCAGGGCCACGATGGCGGCACCGGTGAGGGTGGCGATATCCACGATCGCATCGGGCTGTTCCTCGCCCGCGGCCACGAGGCCATCGGCAAGAACCAGGCGGCCCTCGGCGTCGGTATTGGTGACCTCGATGGTGCGACCCCCACGAATGGTGAGGATATCGCCGGGACGGATGGCCTTACCCGAGGGCATGTTCTCGGCGAGGCAGAGCCAGCCGGTCAGGCGCACGGGCAGGGCCAGCTCGGCGGCGGCGATCAGCACGGCGAGCACCGAGGCGGCACCGGCCATATCAAATTTCATGCCGAGCATGGAGTTGGCGGGCTTGAGCGAGAGGCCACCCGTGTCAAACGTGATGCCCTTACCCACGAGAGCGAGGTGCTGCGAGGCGCCGCTGGGGGTATAGCTGATCTTCACGAGGCGGGGTCCGCGCTCGGAACCCTGGCCCACGCCGGCGATCCCGCCGAAGCCGTCCACGGCGAGGGCCTCCTCGTCCCAGACGGTGAACTCCAGCGGCAGGCCCTCGGCCGCCTGGGCGGCGGCGAGCACGAGGCTCTCGGGATACATGTCATTGGCGGGGGTGTTTACGAGGTCCTTGACCAGGGCCATGGCCTCGGCCACCGCGGCGGCGCGGGTGACGGCCTGCTCGCGAGATTCCTCGGTACCCACGGTGGAGTGGAAGCTGACAGTGGCCACCTGGCTCTTCTGCTCGGGCAGCGAGGCCCCGCGATAATCGGTGAACGCGTAGCTTCCGAAGGCGGCACCCTCCACCACGGCGTCGAGCTCGGCGGCGGTATCCACCGGGAAGCCGATTGCAACATGGGCCACACCGGCGAGCTGGCGCACGGCGGAACCTGCGGCATCGCGCAGCGAGTCCACGGTGCGCTTGGCACCGAGCCCGATGACCGCAATTGCGCCGGCGGCTCCCACCACGGAGGGAACACGCACCAGCTGATCGGCGGCACCGCTGATCGCGAGCGGGGCCAGCAGGTCGGCGACGGCCTCATAGCCGGCCGGGGCCAGCAGGGTCAGGTTCTCGCCCGAGCCATAGGCTGCGAGGACAAGAACATCTGCGGTGGATTCAAGAGCGGACGCGGAAGAAATACTTAATACTGGAACGGTCATGCCTCCATGGTAGGCGCTTTAAGTGTGTTCGCTACCGGCAGAGGCGGAGTGCCGCTATCCGGGCCCGGCTTTTGCCCGCGCCGCCTAGAGTGAATATATGTCTGATTCCGACCGTCTTTACCGCTTCCTCCTTGACCCCGAGGAGGTTCCGCGCGGCCTCGATCTGGTCGTTGCGCTGACCGGTTATTCCGATGCCGGGGGAGCGTCCGGCCAGTTCCTCGATTATGCCCGCGAGCAGATCGATAGCGAACCCCTCGCCATTTTTGAAAACGATCGACTGCTGGACTATCGTGCGCGCCGCCCCGTTGTCACCTTTGACGAGGACCACCTGACCGATTACACCCCCGCGCGGCTGCAGCTCTCGCTCGCGGCGGATGATCTCTCCCAGCCCTTCCTTCTCCTGACCGGTTATGAGCCCGATTTCCGCTGGGAGGAGTTCATCGAGTCGGTGCTCACGCTGATTGATCGCCTGGGCGTGGCGCGCACCACCTGGGTGCATGCCATCCCGATGCCCGTTCCGCATACCCGCCCGCTGGGGGTGACCGTGAGCGGTAACCGTGCCGAGCTGATCGAGTCGCTGAGCGTCTGGCGTCCGCGCACCCAACTGCCCGCCAACGTGCTGCACCTGCTGGAGTATCGCCTCGCCGAGCGCGGAGACGAGGTGGCCGGGCTCGCCCTGCTCACCCCGCACTATCTGGCGGATACCCAGTATCCCGATGTGGTGGTGACCGCGATTGATTCGATTGCCGCCGCCACGGGCCTGATCCTGCCCACAGATGAGCTGCGTGCCGCGGGCCGCGAGTTCCTGGTGCGCATTAACGAGCAGATCGGCGGCAATGACGAACTGGGGCGGCTCGTGAGCACGCTTGAGGAGCGCTACGACACCTATATGGAGGAGAACTCCCCGCGGATGCCGTTCACCGATGCCGATGGTGAGCTGCCCTCCGCCGATGAGATCGCCGCCGAGCTGGAGTCCTTCCTGGCCGGACAGCCCGAGGTGACCGGCCTGGGGAGCGGGGGAGAGCCGGAATATCGCCGCCCCGAGTTCCCGCCGGCCGAGGATACCCTGCCGGAAACGCCGCGCCCGGATACCCCCACCGATCCCGCACCCTAGTACCCCCACGGGTCCCTCCCGGGGGTGCAAAGATAACAATATGTAGTACGTATCGGTGATCCGCGCCCGAGCTGTCAGACAAGTGGTTAGAGTGGGAAGCGTGAATTCGCGCAGATCCTGGATAGTATTTTGGGTCGGTGTCCTCGCCTACATGATCGCCGTGCTTCAGCGCGCATCACTGGGGGTGGCCGGGGTTGCCGCCGTCGACCGATTTGACGCCGCCGGTGCGGCCCTGTCGAGTATGGCGGTGATGCAGCTTGTGGTTTATGCCCTGATGCAGATCCCCGTGGGTGTGCTCATCGACCGCCTCGGGCCGCGCGTGCTGATGCTCTCCGGCCTGGCCCTGATGGCCGGCGGACAGTTTGTTCTTGCGGTGGCCCCCAACCTCGGCATTGCCGTGCTGGGCCGTGTGCTGGTGGGAGCGGGTGACGCGGCCCTGTTTGTCTCGGTCCTGCGCCTCGTGACCTCGTGGTTTAGTGGTGCCCGCGTGCCCACCCTGTCGCAGTGGGTGGGTAATATCGGCCAGCTTGGCCAGGTGCTCTCGGCCGTGCCCTTCGCCTGGGTGCTGCATACCTTTGGCTGGAGCCCGGCATTTATCAGCGCCGGCGCCCTGTGTGTTCTGGCGCTGGTCGCGACGCTCGCGCTGGTGCGCGATCGCCCGGCGGATTCCGATGAGCGCCCGCGCGTGGCCAGCTGGGGGGAGGCAATTGCCGAGCTGCGGTTGGCCCTGCGCCGCCCCGGTACCCAGCTTGGGTTCTGGTCGCATTTTGTGACCCAGTCCTCGGGTACCGTGTTTAGCCTGCTCTGGGGCTATCCGTTTATGGTCTATGGGCTTGGATTCTCCGAGTCGATGGCCGCGCTGCTACTCCTGGTGGTGGTGGCCTCGGGCATGGTCGCCGGCCCGATCCTCGGGCTGCTGAGCGCGCGCTTCCCGTATCGCCGCAGCAATATCGTGCTGGGCCTGGTTTTTGTGATGGGGCTGCTGTGGACCGCCGTGCTGGCCTGGCCCGAGCAGCCGCCGCTGTGGCTTCTGATTCTTCTCCTGGTCTCGCTCGGCGCGGGCGGCCCCGGTTCGCTGATCGGCTTTGACTTTGCGCGCACCTATAACCCCTCCCGGGTGCTGGGTGCCGCCAATGGTGTGGTGAACGTGGGTGGCTTCAGCGCGAGCTTTGTCATCATGTTCCTGATGGGTCTCGTGATCGATGGCATGTCTCCCTCCGGTGCGGCCACCGAGACGCTGTACAGTATGGAGGCGTTCCGACTGGCCTTCCTCGTGCAGTATTTTGTGGTGGGATTTGGCGTGTTTATGCTGTTCCGTGCGCGCCGCCGCACCCGCCGCTATCTGGCCGAGGATGGCATCGAGGTGGGCCCGGTCTGGGTGGCCCTCGTGGCAAAAATGCGCCGCGGCCGCGCCTAACCCCGGGGAATACCCGGCGTCCCCCGCGCGTTTAGTCGATATGCGGGGCGACGCGCAAGCCTTTTGGCGCGAACGACTCAAAAAGCATGGCATAATGGTCTTAAGGACCCGTTCTTGACCTTTTGGGCCGGTAGTTTATTTTGCCGCGCTTCCCGTTTGGACTTGACATGGGTCCTAGTAATGTCCGAAATCTAATGGGGCTCGCGAGTGGGGCAGGGGTAAATATCCCACTCAAGAGACTGAAAGGTGCCTACATGGCAACCAAAAATACGCAGGCTTCGGAAGTGACCGAGGAGAAAACCGCGGCACCCGCGGCGGCAACTCGGAAAACCACAACCACGAAGTCGGCAGCGGCAAAATCCGCTGCCACCAAGACCGTGGTGGCCGAGGCGGACTCCGCCGAGGCTCCCGCGGTAAAAAAGGCCGCCGCGAAGGCGCCCGCAAAAAAGGCGCCCGCCACCAAGGCGACTGCACCGGCAAAGAAGCCGGCGACAAAGCGCGCCACCAAGAAGGACGCCGTAGACGAGGCCCTGGAAGCGGCCGATGTTGAGGATGTTAACGAGGAGGAGGAGTCCAAGAAGAAATCGGATATCCCCGAGAACCTGCCGAAGGACGCGCTGGTTCTCTCCTCTCAGGACGACGAGGATGAGGTCCCCGTCTACTCCGCGGCCATCACCGGCGCCACCGCCGACCCGGTCAAGGACTACCTGAAGCAGATCGGTAAGGTCGCGCTGCTTAACGCCGCCGAGGAGGTTGAGCTCGCGATGCGTATCGAGGCCGGCCTCTTCGCCGAGGATAAGCTCGCAAACGAGGGCGAGGGCATGAAGCCCCAGCTGCGTCGCGAGCTCACCTGGGTGGCTAAGGACGGCCAGCGCGCCAAGAGCCACCTGCTGGGTGCGAACCTGCGCCTCGTGGTCTCGCTGGCGAAGCGTTATACCGGCCGCGGAATGCAGTTCCTGGACCTGATCCAGGAGGGAAACCTGGGCCTGATCCGTGCGGTCGAGAAATTCGACTACACCAAGGGCTTTAAGTTCTCCACGTATGCCACCTGGTGGATCCGTCAGGCCATCACCCGCGCCATGGCCGACCAGGCCCGCACCATCCGTATCCCGGTGCACATGGTTGAGGTTATTAATAAGCTCGCCCGCGTGCAGCGCCAGATGCTCCAGGACCTGGGCCGCGAGCCCACCCCCGAGGAGCTCAGCCGCGAGCTGGACATGACGCCCGAAAAGGTCGTTGAGGTGCAGAAATACGGCCGCGAGCCCATCTCGCTGCACACGCCCCTGGGCGAGGACGGCGATAGCGAGTTTGGTGACCTCATCGAGGATACCGAGGCCGTGGTCCCCGCCGATGCCGTGGGCTTCACGATGCTGCAGAAGCAGCTCGAGTCGCTCCTGGACTCCCTGTCCGAGCGCGAGGCCGGAGTCATCCGGATGCGCTTTGGCCTGGGCGATGGCATGCCGAAGACGCTGGATCAGATCGGCGATACCTTCGGTGTGACCCGCGAGCGGATCCGTCAGATCGAGTCGAAGACGATGGCCAAGCTGCGCCACCCGTCCCGCTCGCAGTCGCTGCGTGACTACCTTGAGTAGGCCCGGCGGCGCAAAATACGTTCTTCCGATCCTCGCCGGGCGGGCGGCACGCTTTGCCACCCGCCTGCGCGGCGGCGGAAGCGCGCTGCCCGGCCTGGTTGTGCAGAAGCTGGCCCCCAACGTCCTGCGGGATGTTGCGGCCGGCCTGCCCCACGGCGTGGTGTTTATTCTTGGCTCTAACGGCAAGTCCACCACCACCAATATCATGACGGATATCGTGCGTGCGCACGGTCTGCGGGTATTCACCAACCCCAGCGGCGCCAATATGCCGCAGGGTATCGCCTCGGCGCTGCTCGCGGAGACCTCCCTGACCGGGCGGCTTGATGCGGATATCGCGATCCTCGAGATCGACGAGGGCTATGGTGTGGTGATTGCGGAACAGCTGCGTCCGCGCAGTGCCGTGATCCTCAACCTGCTTGTGGACCAGATCTATCGCTTTGGCGAGCCCGATCGGGTGGCCGAGATGTTCCGCAATATCGCCAATGCGATCGACGGCTATGTGGCCCTGAATCGCGACGATAACTTCCTCGGCAAGCTGGGTACCGAGCTGGAGGCCGGCGGCAAGCACACCGTGGAGTATTTTGGTGCCAGCGCCGAGGCCCTCGCCTCGGCCCCGCACGGCCAGGCATCCGCCCGGGACTACTCCGATACCGTGGCCTCCGCGCGCGGGGAGCACCCCGTGGCCGAGGTGGTCTCGGCCGAGGGTAATAACGCGGTGATCCGCTTCGGCGGGGTGGACTATCCCATCGTGATGCCCAGCCGCGGACTGCACTATGCGGTGGATGTGGCGGCGTCGTTTACGCTGGCCGCCCATAACCTCGGCGAGAAATTTGATATCCGCACGGCCATTGGCGCGGTCCAGAGCGGTAAAACCGTATATGGCCGCGGCGAGATCATGCAGATCGGCGACCGCGAGGTTGAGATCCTGATGCTCAAAAACCTCGCGAGCCTCCAGCTCAACCTGGACTCGCTGAGCTACGAGCCCGATTCGGTGCTTTTTGCCTATGACGAATCCTCCTATGACCCCTCCTGGCTCTATAACGCCGATCTGTCGAAGATCTCGCATGTGGACGTCATCTCGGGCCCCAAGGGAGCGTTTGTTGCCACCCGCCTGGCCTATGAGGGTAAAACCTTTGATCAGATCGAGCCCGATGTGACCAAGGCCGTGCAGATTATGCTTGACGGTCCGCGGCCCGCGAGTGGGCGGCATACCTTCTTCCTGGACTACGACCAGATGATGGCCACCCGCAAATACCTGGGCTATAAGGATCTGGAGGCGGGAGCCGCATGAGTGTAGCAATCCTGGAACTCTATTCGGCCGATCTGGCGCTCAACGGCGATACCGGCAACCGCCGGGCGCTCGCCCGTCGCCTGGAACTGGCCGGTATCGAGGTGGAGCAGCGGGTCTATAACCGCGGCGAAAAGCTCGGAATCATGCCCGATATTGTGGTGATCGGTACCGGAACCTCCAGTGCGCAGCGCGCGCTGGCCGAGGATCTGGCCGCGATCTCGCCGCAGCTCGTGGAATGGGCCAAGGCCGGCGTGGTATTCCTCGCCGCCGGCGCCGGTTTTCATCTGCTGGGGCGCGAGATTCGCCTCGATGACAGCACCGTTTTGAGCGGCGCGGGCATCTTTGATATCACGGTGGACGCCAACGCGGCGCGCGTGGTCACCGAGGCCTTTGGCATCGACGGCCAGTTTGGCCTGCTGATCGGCACCGAAAACCACTCGGCACTCACGACCCTCGCGGCCGGTGTGGCCCCGATCGGTGCGGTGCGTAACGGCGTGGGCAACGGCGATGGCCTGGAGGGTGCGGTGGTGGGCAATAGCTATGGCACGCACCTGCACGGTCCCGCGCTGGTGCTGAACCCGGTTTTTGCCGATCACCTGATCGGGCTGGCCGTGGCGCGCACGGGGGATACCTACGTGAAGAATGAAAAGCATGACGAACTCGATGCCACGGTTGCGCTGGCACGCGAGATTCTGATTAATAAGCTGCCGCGCTAGCGGGCAGCGGTATCGGCGGGGCGGGTGGGTATTTATCCACCCGTCCCGACCTGTACGCTCGTACCTATGAGCTTTTCCCCCACCGCGGCGCTGCCCGGATCGATTAAACGCTGGCGCCTCGCGATCTTCCTGTTTAGTGGGGTTGTGGGGGTGAGTATGGCCTCCTGGATCGTGCGGATCCCGGCCGTGCGCGACACGATTAACGTCTCGATTGCCGAGATGGGCCTGGTGCTGTTTGGCCTCTCCGTGGGGTCGATGGCGGGGATCCTCGGTTCGGCGGCCCTGGTGCGTGCCCGCGGCGGCCGACAGACCATCGCCCTGGGCGGCGTGCTCGCGATGGCCGGCATGTTTACCCTCGCTCTGGGCGTGGGGAGCGCACAGGCCGTGGTGGTCGCGCTGGGGCTGGCGCTGATCGGGGGCGGAACCGGGGTGGCCGAGATCGCCCTGAATATCGAGGGTGCCGAGCTGGAGCGGCTCACCGGGCGCTCGGTGCTCCCCGCGCTACACGGATCCTATTCCGGCGGCACCGTGGTGGGCTCGCTGCTGGGTATCCTGCTCACCTGGCTCCAGTTTCCCGTGGCGTGGCACCTGGCCGTGGTGGGTATCGCCGGGGTCGGCGTGATGGCCTGGATTGTGAGCGTGATTCCGTCGGGAACCGGGCGCGAGAGCGGCGCTGCCCGGGAGGCCGGGGCGGCGCGCGAATCGCGCCTCGCGATCTGGCGCGACCGCCGCGTAATCGCGCTGGGCCTGATCGTGTTGGCGCTCGCGCTGGCCGAGGGTTCCGCAAATGACTGGCTGCCCCTGCTGATGGTGGATGAACACCACGTGAGCGAGCTCGCGGGCACGGTGGTCTATACGCTATTTGCCGTGGCGATGACCATCGGTCGTTTCTCCGGGGCCGCGCTGCTCAACCGCTTCGGTGCGGCCACCGTGCTGCGCGGCAGTGCGCTGGTATCCGCCGCGGGAATCGCGCTTGTAATCTTCTCCCCGAACGCGCTGATTGCGGGCGCCGCGGTCTTGCTCTGGGGGTTGGGTGCCGCACTGGGCTTCCCGGTCACGATCTCGGCCGCGGGCCAGTCCCGCAACGCGGTTGCGGCCGTTGCGGCGGTGGCCACCGCGGGCTATCTGGCATTCCTGGCCGGACCGCCGATCCTCGGCTTTATCGGCGAGCACGTGGGGCTGCGCGGGGCGATGGTGGTTGTGCTGGTGCTGGTGGCCGCCGTGGCGCTGCTCGCGGGCGCCGCGCGCAGCCCGCGCGAGGACCCGGCGGGGGAGCACCCCGCCGGATAGGCCCGCCCGCTGTGGCCTAGCGGTCCCAGAACCCGAGGTGCACGGTGGCCGCCTCGTCCTCAAGCAGCGGGCCCAGCACCTCGATATCGCGCTGGCCGTGGGCGAGGACCTCGCGGCAGGGCAGCGAGAATGTGGGATTTTCGGGGTTATCGCCCGTGAGCTCCAGTAGCCGGGTCTCGGAGAGTGCATAAACGATGCGGCCGATGCCCGTCCAATAGACCGCACCCGTGCACATCACGCAGGGTTCGGCGCTGGTATAGAGCGTGGCCAGGGCCAGCTGCTCGGGGCTCAGCACGCCGCAGGCCGCGGCGGCGGCCGTGAGCTCGGCGTGCTGCGTGGGATCACCCTCGGGAGGCATCGAGTTATTGCCGCGTGCCGCGACGGGTTCACCCTCGGCACTCACCACAATGGCCGCAAACGGATGGCGTCCGCTTTCGCGCGCCCGCTCCGCGAGACTAATGGCGTCCCTTAAAAATGCCAGGTCCCGCTCGGACGGTGCGGCCTGCGTTTTATCGTGTTCAGACATGCGTCCAGCCTACCCGGGGCAGAAAAAGAGCGCCGCCCAGCGGAATAATCCGGTGGGCGGCGCCGTCGTATGGGTGCGGGGTTTAGGCGCGCGACTCCGTGAGTCGGGCCGATTCATCCTGCCAGTTGGAGGCCATGGCTGTGAGCTTCTCCTGGTACTTCTTGCCGTGGTGAGCGCAGAACATGAGTTCTCCGGTCGCCAGGGTGACCCGAATATAGGCCTGGGCTCCGCAGCTATCGCAGCGGTCGGCCGCGGTCAGCGTCGGCGCATCCACCACGTCGGTTGTGCTTCCGGTGATCTGTGACATGTGATCCTCCTGACCCGTCATGAGGCCCACGGTTCGGCGCCTCGTAGTCAATCCAACCACGAAGTTGCCAAAAATCTTCCACCGCGCAGGACATTTCGCTGTGCGCGTAGACCCAGTCCGGGGGAGGAGCGCAAGAGCGCGGGGTGCCGCGGCCGGGGCCCAACGATCCTCGCGGCGGACCCCGCGGGCGTCAAAACGTGTCGATGGCGCGCGGTGTCGCCGGTATTGGCTAGAATTAGCCCCTGTGACCACCGAATATTCTGCCCGTAATCTCTCCGTTCTTGAAGGTCTTGAGGCGGTTCGCAAGCGTCCCGGAATGTATATCGGTTCCACCGACTCCCGCGGCCTCATGCACTGCCTCTGGGAGATCATCGATAACTCCGTGGACGAGGCCCTCGCCGGCTTTGGTACCAAGATCGATATTCTGCTGCACGCCGATGGCTCGGTGGAGGTGCGCGATACCGCGCGCGGAATCCCCGTGGATATCGAACCCAAGACGGGCCTGTCCGGCGTGGAGGTGGTTTTCACCAAGCTGCACGCGGGTGGAAAATTCGGCTCGGGCTCCTATGCCGCCTCGGGTGGACTGCACGGCGTGGGCGCCTCGGTGGTGAACGCCCTGAGTGAGCGCCTCGATGTGGAGGTGGATCGCGGCGGGAAAACCTGGCTGATGTCCTTCCACCGCGGCGTGCCCGGTGTCTTTGACGATTCCGAGGGCGTGCGCCCCGGCAATCCGTTCACCCCGTTCACGGAGCTCACCGAGCCCGCGCTGCGCCCGATCAAAAAGGTGGCCAAGGCCAAGACCGGTTCGCGCGTACGCTATTGGGCCGATCCGCAGATCTTCACGCGCGGCGCCGATTTCCAGATGGACGATCTGATGGCCCGCGCCAGGCAGACGGCCTTCCTGATCCCGGGGCTGACTATCGTGGTTGAAAGCGACCGCAGCATCGCGCCTGTGCACCACGAGTTCCTCTTCGACGGGGGCATCTCCGCGTTTGTGGAGCACCTCGCACCCGATGCCGGCATCACCGATGTCTGGCGCCTCACCGGCACCAGCACGTTCACCGAGACCGTGCCCGTGCTCACCGAGGGTGGCGCAATGGTGCCCACCGAGGTGGAGCGCGAGTGTGTTGTGGATATCGCCCTGCGCTGGGGGACCGGCTATGAGACGGTCATGCGCAGCTTTGTGAATATCATCGCCACCCCCAAGGGCGGCTCGCATCAGGCCGGGTTTGAGCAGGGGCTGCTGCGCTTCCTGCGGGCCCAGATCGAGGCGAACTCGCGCCGGCTCAAGGCGGGCAGCGATAAGCCCGATAAGGACGACGTGCTGGCGGGCCTCACCGCCGTGCTCACGGTGCGCCTCGCGGAGCCGCAGTTTGAGGGCCAGACCAAGGAAATCCTGGGCACCCCCGCGGTGCGTGCAATTGTCGCCAATGTGGTCTCGGGTGCCCTGAAGGAGCGCTTCGCCTCGACCAAGCGCGACGATAAGGCGCAGACCTCGCTGGTGCTGGAAAAGGTTGTCTCGGAGATGAAATCCCGCATCTCCGCGCGCACCCATAAGGAGACCCAGCGCCGCAAAAACGCGCTGGAATCCTCCTCGCTGCCCGCGAAGCTGGTGGACTGCCGCAGCAATGACGTGGAATCCAGCGAGCTGTTTATCGTGGAGGGCGACTCTGCCCTGGGTACCGCCAAAAATGCGCGCGATAGTGAGCATCAGGCGCTGCTGCCCATCCGCGGCAAGATCCTCAACGTCCAGAAGTCCTCGGTGGCCGATATGCTCTCCAATGCCGAGTGCGCCGCGATCATTCAGGTGATCGGCGCGGGTTCGGGTCGGACGTTTGATATCGAGCAGGCCCGCTATGGCAAGGTCATCATCATGAGCGATGCCGATGTGGACGGCGCGCATATCCGCACGCTGCTGCTCACGCTGTTTTTCCGCTATATGCGGCCGATGATCGATGCCGGCCGGGTTTTTGCCGCTGTTCCGCCGCTGCACCGCGTGGTGCAGATCAACGCCGGTTCCAAGCCCAACGAGACCATCTATACCTACTCGGAGGCCGAGCTGCAGGAGGTCCTGGCCTCGCTCAAGGCCAAGGGCAAGCGCTATCAGGAGCCGATTCAGCGCTATAAGGGCCTGGGGGAGATGGACGCCGATCAGCTGGCCACCACCACGATGGAGCGCGGTCATCGCACCCTGCGCCGCGTGCGGATGGGCGATGCCGAAAACGCCTCTCGCGTATTTGAGCTGCTGATGGGGAGCGAGGTTGCCCCGCGCAAGGACTTCATCGTGGAGCATTCGGCCGATCTCAGCCGCGAGCGCATCGACGTTTAACGCGATGGTGGGTGTGGGGCATGCGCCCCACACCCACCATCGCTCGGAGATTAGCCCAGCGTGCCCCACGGGCCAAATGAGCCACCCACGCTCGCCTGCGAGACCCCGCGGACAACACCGTCGGCCGTGGTGGAATAGATGGCGATTGTATTATTCGGGGCGATCAGCGCGAGCGGGTCGGTGACCAGCCGCGGGCTTCCCGTGCCCATGATGCCCCAGGCGGAGAACGAGCCGCCGGGGGTGCCCTGGCCGCTGCCGCGAATATTCCCGGCCTCATCGCGGGCATAGGCCACGATGGAGCCGCTCGGGTGCAGGACAACCGAGGGATTGCCGCGGAGGGTGCCGATGGCATCGCCCAGCTGCGACCAGGCGCCAAATGCCCCGCCCGGGGTGGACTCGGTGATTCCGGAGAAATTACCGTGGTCTGTAATCGCATATACGCTGATGCGGCCATCGGCGGTGGTGATCACCGCGGGGTTGCTGGCGATGCCGCCGCCCCCGGTGCCCACGATCTGCCACGGGCCAAAGGTGGCCCCCGGTGCGGTCTGCACGGAGCGTGCCATGCGGTTATCGGTGGTGTGAGCATAGAGCTCAATCACACCGGACGGGCGCCGGATAGCGGCGGGGCGCCCCTGCAGGAAAAATCCGGAAAGCGCACCCAGCTGCTGCCAGCTGCCAAAGGGCGCACCGGCCGCGGGCTGGGTTACCCCGGCCAGGGTGCCGCTATCGGTGGTGACATAGAGGGAGACCACGTCCTGTGCGTCCACAAGCACGGCGGGCGGACCGGAGACACCGCTGCCGCCATCGCCAATCGTGGTCCAGGCCGAGAAGGCGGCTCCCGCGGTGGACTGGCCGCTGCCCAGAATCGTCCCGGCGGAGGACAGGCTGTACATCGTGAGCGCCCCGGTGGACATCTGGACCACGCTCGGGCGCGCGATCACGCCGGGCTGGGCGGAACCGATCAGGCTCCAGGGCTGGAAGGAGCCCCCGGGAGTGGCTTGATTGGTTCCGCGCAGGGAGCCATCTGCGGTGGTCTGATAGAGCGCAATCAGGCCCGAGGAGGTGACGATTGCCTCGGCAGAGGCGGGGGCGGTGGTGGGCTCCGTGGGCACAACCGTGCCGGCGTATTTGGACATAAAGACGCGCGGGTTGATCGGTACCCCGTTTTCCTCCGTCTGGAAGTGCAGGTGCGGACCGCTTCCCGTGCCCCAGGCGGCACCGATATAGCCGAGGATCTGCCCCTGGCTGACGGCCTGCCCCACGGCGGGAGCCTGGAGCGGATTCATCATGTGGTAACGGGTGACCAGGCCGCCGCCGTGGTCCACACGAACCCAGCAGTTATAGTGCTTATTATGTGACTCGGCGTGGGTGACGATGCCGTCCCCGGCGCAGCGCACGGCGGCGCCGAGCGAGGCGGGCGAATAGGAAAAATCGATGCCGAGGTGATTGGGGGCGGGCGGGTAATTACGCCATCCGAACTCCGCATAGACGGTGCTGAGGGGGAACGGCCAGACAAAACGGGCGGTTGCGGCGCGGGACGCGGTGCGGTCTAGCGCCAGGTTGCCGCCCACCATCGCGAGGGCGGCGGCCGCGGAGCCGGCGAGCAACACATTGCGGCGGGAGAGGTCGGAAGTGGGGGTAATCGGATCGATATTTTCACTCATGCTTCCCACCGTAGTGATCACCGGATTTTGGCACAGTCCTCCAAAGGGAGGACCCCAAACGGGGGTGGTGTGGCGCTGTCGGATCGGGTCCGCCGTCGTGGCGGAACGATCGCCCAGGCGAGCGCCAGAATGACCAGTGCGGCGCCGCAGAGCTGGCCGGGGCTGAGGGATTGGCCGAGGATAATCCAGCCCAGGAGCACCGCGGAGAGCGGGCTCAGCAGCCCCAGAAACGCGGTGCGTGAAACGGGAAGCCGGGAGATGCCCCGAAACCACAGCGCATAGGCCAGGGCGGTGCCCGCCAACGAGAGCAGCGCAAATCCCCAGAGGTTTAGCGGGGTCAGCGGGGTGGTGGGCAGGCCCTCCACGAGAAACAGGGCCGGAAGGAGCACGATCCCGCCCCAGATCAGCTGCCAGGCGGTGGTCGCCAGCGGTCGGGCGGGTTGGCCCCAGCGCTTGGAGAGCACCACGCCCAGCGCCATCGAGACCGCGCCGCCGAGCGCGGCAAGCACGCCGAGGGGATCAAGCCGGGCCTGGGCCTGGAGCACCAGCAGGCCCACGCCGAGCATCCCGAGGAGCGCGGCCAGGACGCGGCGTGTGCTCAGTTTTTCCCCGAGCAGGCCGTGGGCGAGGAGGGAGACCAGTAGTGGCTGGATGGCGCCGAGGGTCGCGGCGACCCCTCCCGGCAGCAGGGTCGCCCCGATGAATAGGAGCGCAAAAAACGCGCCGATATTCAGCGTGCCCAAAACCAGTGAGCGCCACCACCAGGACCCGCGCGGGAGTGTGCGGGTGAGGGCGAGCAGGAGCAGCCCCGCGGGCAGGGCGCGCAGCACGGCGTCCAGTAGCGGCGTTCCGGGCGGCAGCATCTGGGAGGTGATGATATAGGTCGCGCCCCAGATCAGCGGGGCATAGGCGGTGGTTGCATAGAGCAACGAGTTTTTACTAAGCACTTAGCTAATATAGCTAAGTGCTTAGTTAAATGCTAGCCTGGATCCATGACCCACGGCATAGAGCAGATCCTGGAACAGTGGCGGCGCGAGCGCCCCGATCTGGACGTATCCCCGATGGCCGTCATCGGCAGGTTGGGACGCCTCGGTGCACTCGTTGATACCCGCCTCGCGCGCACATTCACCCGGCACGGGCTGGACGCCGCCTCCTTTGACGTGCTCGCCACGCTCCTGCGCGCGGGGGACCCCTATGAGCTCTCGCCCCGGCACCTGGCCGAGAGTGCGATGATCACCACCAGTGCCGTGGCGCAGCGGCTCAACCGGCTTGCCGCCGCCGGCCTGATCGAGCGGCTACCCGATCCCGAGGACCGCCGCGGGGTGCGGGTGCGGCTCACCGTGGAGGGGCGCTCGCGCATCGAGGCGGCACTGCCGGAACACCTGCACACCGAGGAAAAGATCCTCGCCCGGCTGAGCCCCGAGCAGCGCGAGCAGCTGTGCACGCTGCTGGACCTGCTGGAGCCCTAAGCGGGAACCGCCGGGGCCCGCGGGCCCCGGCAGTGAACTACTCGGGAAGATCCAGGTCGAGCCCCACCTCGGTGGCGGATGTGGCCGGGGCCTTGCGGGCGCGCGGCGCTCGCTTGGGGGCCGGCTTTTCCGCGGGGGTCTCCAGGGATACCGTCTGCGCCTCGGTCACCGTGATGATGGCGTCCTCGCCCTCCTCGGTCTGCCCCAGGGGCTGACGCGGTCGGCTGGAGGCGCGGGCAGGGATCCGGATCAGATCCTCCTCCTCCGGCGCGGGCGGGGGATTATCCTCCCCGCCGTCCGGGGCGCCGGGGGCGCCCGCGGGGGCCTGCGGCTGGATCGCGCGGCCCAGGAAGGCCACGACCTGATCCAGCGCGGTACCCGAGGCATCGCGGCGATTCACCGGTTCCGGAAGCGTGCGGGTCCCGCCATCGGCCCCCAGTGCGCGGACCGGATCGGGGCCCACCCATGCGAGCTCCAGATGCGATTCGCCCTTGAGGAACGAGTGTGCGCGCACACCCCCGGTGGAGCGGCCCTTCGCCGGGAAATCGGCGAAGGTGGACGTCTTGGCTCGGCCCGGATCGGTGCCCGGGATGGTGCCCTCGGCCACCGAGATGGTGGTGACCATAATATTCTCGGCATGCGGTGCCGCCCCAAAAAACAGCACCCGGGCATTGCCTACGAGGGCCACGCCGGCCATGCCGCCGGCGGGTGCCCCCTGCGGGCGCACCGATGCGGCGGAGAAGTGCAGGAGCTTGGCATCGGAGGTCACAAAAATCAGCTCCTCCTCCTCGCCGGGCTGGGCCACGCCCACTACCTCATCGCCCTTCTTCAGGGAGATGACCTCAAAATCGGGTTTATTGGGCCAGGCATTGGGCGTGACGCGCTTGACCACACCGAGTGCGGTACCCAGCGCCACCGGGTTTTCGGAGCCCAGGTCCACCAGCGCCAGGACGCGCTCCTTCTTATCGGTCAGGCCGATATAGTCGGCAACCTTCACGCCCGCCGTGAGGTGGATCGACGTGGCCGGGGCCGCGGGCAGATCCACCGGGGTGAATCGGATCAGGCGACCCGTATTGGTGATCGCCCCGATCTCGGTGCGGCTGGTGGTCTCCAGGACCGTGGCGATAGCGTCGTGTTTGGCACGGCGGGCAGGGGCGCTGATGCCCGGATCCTCGCCCTCGGGGCGATCCACCCGCAGGATGCGGCCGGTGCTGCTGAGGAAGACCGTGCACGGGGTATCGGCCACCTCGAGGACCACTCCGGCCTTCTTGCGCGCGGATCCGGCGATGCTCGGTGCGGCCTCGGTGAGCATCGTGCGCCGCGGCGTGCCAAAACGATCCGAGACACCCTCAAGCTCCTTCGAGACCTGGGTGCGGATGCGGCGATTGGAGCTCAGCAGCTTTTCGAGCACGGCGATCTGTGCGAGCAGTTCATCGCGCTCGGTTTCCAGCTCCATGCGCGAGAACTTGGTGAGGCGGCGCAGGCGCAATTCCAAAATATATTCGGCCTGGAGCGTGGACAGGTCAAAAACCTCGCGCAGTTTTTTGCGTGCGGTATCGGTGTCATCGCTTGCGCGAATCACCTGGATGACCTCGTCGATATCGAGGATCGCCACGAGTAGACCCTCCACCAGGTGCAGGCGTTCGCGGCGGCGCGCGAGGCGATATTTGGAGCGGCGCGTGACCACCTGGATGCGGTGATCCACATAGACCTGGAGCAGCTCCCGCAGGCCCAGGGTCTGCGGGCTACCGTCCACGAGGGCCACGTTATTAATGCTGAAGCCATCCTCGAGCGGCGTATAGCGGTAGAGCTGTTCCAGCACCGCCTCGGGGCTGAAGCCGGTCTTGATGCCGATCACGAGGCGCAGCCCATTGGTGCGGTCGGTCAGATCCGTGACATCGGAGATGCCGGAGAGCTTCTTGGCGTTCACGCCGTCCTTGATGCGCTCGATCACGCGCTCGGGGCCCACCAGATACGGCAGCTCCGTGACCACAAGGCCCTTCTTGCGCGGGGTGAGGTTTTCCACGCTCACGCGGGCGCGGGTGCGGAAACTGCCGCGGCCCGAGGTATAGGCATCCTTCACGCCGTCCAGGCCCACGATGGTGCCACCGGTGGGCAGATCGGGTCCGGGCACATAGGCCATCAGGTCCTCGAGGGTGGCGCGCGGGTTCTCCAGCAGGTGCCGGGCCGCGCCGATCACCTCCACGAGGTTATGCGGGGCCATATTGGTGGCCATACCCACGGCGATACCGCTCGCGCCGTTAACCAGCAGGTTTGGATAGGCGGCCGGCAGCACGGCGGGCTGCAGGAACTGATTATCGTAATTGGGGATGAAGTCCACGACGTCCTCGTCGAGGTCCTCGGTCATGGCCAGTGCCGCGGGGGCCAGGCGGGCCTCGGTATAACGCGAGGCGGCCGGGCCGTCGTCCAGGGAGCCGAAGTTTCCGTGGCCATCCACGAGCGGCAGGCGCAGGGTGAACGACTGCGAGAGGCGCACCAGGGCATCGTAGATCGCCGAGTCGCCGTGCGGGTGGAGCTTACCCATGACCTCGCCGACCACGCGCGCTGACTTCACGTGCCCACGATCGGGGCGCAGGCCCATCTCGGCCATCTGATACAGGATGCGCCGCTGCACGGGCTTCATGCCATCGCGGGCATCGGGGAGTGCGCGCGAATAGATCACCGAGTATGCATACTCGAGGAACGACCCCTGCATCTCCTCGGCCACATCCACGTCGAGGATGCGGTCGTTCACGGGGTCGCCTGCGGCGGTGCTATCTTTTCGGGTCATTCCTTATTTCCGGAGAAGACGCGGGCCTGGGGCCCGCGGGAGAGCGTGGGGACGATGGTGTGGCCCGACTCTGTGCCAGACTTACACCGATGGTTACAATGCTACCGACACGCGGCCCCGAAACCCGAAGCCTTGCCGATGTCATGCCCAATATACTGGCCTCGCTTCGGGGCGAGCGCTCCACACTGTCACTTTTGAGTGCGCGTTCGGCCATTTTGGTTGTCGTGGATGGGCTGGGGGCGCAACAGCTGCGCGCGAGTTCCTCCTATGCCCGCTTCCTGACGGCCACCAAGGTGCGCTCGATCGCCTCGGTATTTCCCAGCACCACGGCCGCGGCACTGGCCACGATCACCACCGGTGTCCTTCCGGGCCGGCACGGCCTCGTGGGTTATGAGGCGCTGGATCCCGCGGGGGACCGCATCGTGAATCAGCTGACCGGCTGGGACGCGGGCATGGACCCGGCAACGTGGCAGCGCGCCCGCACCGGTTTTGAGTGCGCGCGGGAGGAGGGGATCGACGCGATTGCGGTGGGCCCCGCCCGCTATGCCGATACCGGGTTCAGCCGCGCCGTCCTGCGCGGCGCCCGCTATGTGGCCGCGCAGACCATCGCGGAGCGCTTTGAGGCCGCCGCGGCGGAGGTGCGATCGGGCCGCAGCCTGGTATATCTCTATATTCCCGAGCTGGATCAGATCAGCCACCGCGCGGGCTGGGAATCCGAGGAGTGGCTGCACGCACTCGAGGAGGTGGACTCCGCTGTGCGCCGCTGCGTCTCCGCGCTGCCCCGGGACGTGGGGCTCGTGCTCACCGCCGATCACGGCAGCGTGGATGTGCCCGAGCACGCACAGATTTTATTTGATCACAAGCCGGGCCTCGTGGACCACGTGCGCCATATCGGCGGGGAACCGCGCATGCGCCACCTCTATTTCCAGCCGGAGGCCACCGCCGATCAGCGGGAGGCCGTGCGCGAGCGCTGGATCGCGGAGGAGGGTCATCGCGCCCGGATTAGCACGCGCGAGGAGGCCATCGCCTCGGGACAGTTTGGCGAGGTGGACCCCGAGGTTGCCCCGCGCATCGGCGATCTGATTATCGCCGCCCGAAAGCGTGTTGTTTATTATGATTCCCGCCCGGCCGATCAGCGCTCTCGCGGCATGATCGGCCAGCACGGGTCGCTCTCCGAGGAGGAGAGCCAGGTGCCCTGGATCCTGGCCGGGGCGTATAGCGCCTAGTCCTCGTCGGTGCGGGCGCCAAAGACGATCTCGTCCCAGGACGGCATCGCCTTGCGCCCGCGCCGGTTTCGGATCGCCGCGGTATCGTCGCCCACATGGGCCGGGGGAGTCTCGACGGCCTCGATCACGGCCTCGGGCTCACCCTCGGCCGCGGGGGTCGCATCGCCCGCGAGCGTCTCAAAGTTTTCCAGCGGCACGTCCACGGGGCGAAGACCAAAGCCGGTCTCGGCATCGCGGGCCGCAGCGAGGCGCTGATCGCTTTCCAGGCGGGCCTCGCGCTCGGCGCGGCTCTCGCGCTCCCCGCGCCGCTTGCGCAGCGCCTGCAGGAGATCCGCGGTGTGCTGATTGCCGTCGTCATCGCGCGCCTCGGCGCGGTTGATCGCCGCATCGGCCGCCGCATTGCTGCCCGCGGGCACCACCCGGGCCGCCGCCTCGATAACCGCGGGGTCCACGGGCTCGGTCACGGGGGAGAAGGCTCCGCTATCAAAGCGGGCATCCGCGGGGTCCTCGGCGGTCTCCACGGCGCGCAGCCGCGGAATCAGCTGGGCCGGCAGCTCACCCTGCTTGGAGAGCGTGATCGCCTCGCTGTTATTGGGGGTGAGGATATGCCGCTTGGCCTCGAAGGACCAGCGTGCGTCGTGATCTACCCGGTTGGCCGTGAACGAGAGCTTAATGATCCAGCCCTCCTCCTCGTCCTTCCAGCTGGTCCAGCGCTCACCCTCGGCACCGAGGGATTCCAGACGGGCGCGAATGGCCGCCCCAAACGTGGCATCCTCCAGCTCGGCGCCGGGCTCGATCGCGGCCACCACGGGCACGCTCAGTGCCGCGACCACCATATGCTCGCGTTCGGCCAGGATGGGGCCCTCGAAGCGCTGGATATAGTCCAGGTCGGCCCCGGTGAGCTCGGCCACCTCGGCGGCCGAGAGGCCCGCCCGAATCTGCGCCTGAATTTCGCGCGGGCGCAGCGCCGGGGTGGCGGTGGGGGTGGTCTTCAT
The DNA here is from genome assembly GCF_020424085.1 of Mycetocola spongiae. NCBI lineage: Bacteria > Bacillati > Actinomycetota > Actinomycetes > Micrococcales > Microbacteriaceae > Mycetocola > Mycetocola spongiae. The sequence goes on from NZ_CP080203.1 coordinate 442,951, forward strand.
GCGGCGCAGCTGCGACTGCAATACCTCGTCGATTACGAGGCGGTAGCGATCGCCGTTTTCGGCTGCGGCAATCAGGGCGCCGTCCTCGACACCGATAACCTTCAAATCCTGCATGTCACATGCCTCTTTCGCCCTCAGAAATCCTGAGTCTTATCGTGCCATGAACCGGGTGCTTTCCGCGGATTCCTGCGGGCGCGCCGCGGTATCCCGGGAATTCCCTGAGAAAAGCCGGGGCTCGGTTTGCTATTGCGCCTAGATTGATGCAAACTATGGCCGCCGATTCAGTTCGGTATTGGCGAATAGAAGTGGATAAACATGGCAACGGATTACGACGCACCCCGCAAGAGCGACGACGATTCTGAATCGATCGAAGCACTCAAGGAGCGCGTGCCGGATAAGCTTTCGGGTGCCGTAGATGTCGAGGACGCGGATAACCCGGGCGGCTTTGAGCTGCCGGGAGCCGATCTCTCCGACCTCGATCTGGACGTGGTCGTCCTGCCTCCCCAGGCGGATGAATTCACCTGCGTCGAGTGCTTCCTCGTGAAGTTCCGCTCGCAGATCGACCACGAAACGAAGCTGGGCCCTGTCTGCGTGGAGTGCGCAGCCTAGCCCCTCGGCTTAAGCGTTTCCGGCCGTCGTGATCTATTGATCGCGGCGGCCAATTCTTTTGCCCGGCGGGTGGAGATCAGCCAGTACGGTGCGGGATCGTTCTCATCCAGAACCGGAACCTGTACCACCTGCTTGGCCCAGCCGTTAATTAGGAAATAGGCGCGCGCATTCAGCTCGGGTCCGCGCTTCTGAGCGGCCTCCTCGCCGATAAATGCCTCGGCCTCGCCGAGCATCGTGACGGGAATGCGTGCCCGTCCGGCGCGCAGCTCGCCGTCGTTGAGCGATACCGTGGGCGCCATCAGCAGCAGCAGCGCGACGCACCCCAGATAGAGCACCGCGGCGACGATATAGCCGGCCAGGAGCGAGATGGGGAACATCACGAGGATGCTCGCGGGAATCACCAGAGCGGTGGCAATAAACATCATGGGGGACGGCCACAGCCGTTCATGGAAATGTGTCATGGCTCAATTCATTCAGAGTTCTGCACTACCCTCGATCTGTGACCGAAAGCGTTGATATACCCATTATCGCCCCCGTACCGCCCCAGTATGCGCAGGCGGGTGATGCCGGAGCCGATCTGGTGTCCTCCGAAGCCCTCATTTTGCAGCCCGGCGCGCGCGCCCTCGTGGGCACCGGGGTGTCAATCGCCCTGCCCGAGGGATATGCCGCGTTTGTGGTGCCCCGCAGCGGCCTCGCCGCGAAACACGGAATCACCGTGGTGAACTCCCCGGGCACGGTGGATTCGGGGTATCGCGGTGAAATCAAGGTCATCCTGTTGAATACCGACCCCGAGACGCCGTACAGTATCGCCGTGGGCGATCGCATCGCGCAGATGGTGATCATGCCGGTCACCCGGGCACGGTTCATTCCCGTGGACACGCTGCCGGAAACCGCGCGCGGCGCAACCGGCTTCGGCTCAACCGGATATGGTCAGAACCAGACAGGAGTACAGCGATGAAAAAGAATAAGGCCGAGGAGACCTCCGTGGAGGTTGCCGAAACCAGCCCCGAGGTCGAGGAGACCATCGAGGAGGAATTTGATCAGGAGGCCAAATCGGCCCCCGCCGATCGCGCCTCCGCGGGTCCCTATGACGAGGAGGAGGCGAACCCGGTTCGCCCCTATATCGATCTGGGCGGTGTGAAGATTCTTCCCCGCGAGGGCCTGAACCTGCGCCTCGAGGTGGAGGAATCCACCCAGCGCATCGTGGCCGTGGGCCTCGACTATGCCGGTTCCACGCTTCAGGTGCAGGCCTTTGCCGCACCGCGCAGCGCGGGCCTGTGGCACGAGACCCGCGAGCAGATCCGCACGGGCATCGCCGCCCAGGGCGGAGAGGTGATCGAGGTGGAGACCGAACTGGGGCCCGAGCTTTTTGCCACCCTTCCCGGCACCACCACCAAGGAAAACCCGGGCGGCGCGCGCGCCGCACGCTTCATCGGCGTGGATGGTCCCCGCTGGTTCCTGCGCGGCGTGATTGCCGGCGCCGGTGCCGAACAGGGCGCCACCGCCGCAATCGACGCGATCGACGATCTGTTCCGCAGCGTTGTGGTGGTGCGCGGCAATACGCCGATGCCGCCGCGCGATCTGCTGGCGCTGAAGATGCCCGTCGCGCCGGGCGCCGAATAGGCCACAGCGCACCCATCGTTGGCCGGAGTGGGAGGAATCGCGGGGTAACCGACCCGATCCCTCCCGCCCCGGCCGCTTTTTTCTCCCAGAAGGACTGACCCATGACGGATCCGCAGACCCCGGCCACGCCCGAGGATAAAAGCCCCACCGAGAATTCCTCGCCCGTTCATCCGGACGCGCGGGAGCACCTGCCCGAGGTTATTCCGGAGGATGCCGCCGCGACCCTGGGCAAGAGCCTGGCCGAGGCCGCGCGCAAATCCGGTCTGGGTGAGCTGGCCGCGGGGGAGACCCTCTCGGCCTCCTCGCTGCTCTCGGCCATCGGGGGAATCCGGGGAATCTTCGAGGCCATCGTGCCCGGGCTGGTTTTTGTGATCGTCTATACCACCACCCAATCGCTGCCCTGGGCGGCCGGGGTATCGGTGGCAATTGCGCTGCTGGCCACCGTGGCGCGCGTGATCGGGAAGACCCCGATTACCGCCGCGATTGGCGGGCTGGTGGGGGTTGTGGCCTCCGCGGCGCTCGCGCTGTGGACAGGCAAGCCCGAGAATAACTTCCTGATCGGTTTTTATATCAACGGCGGATATGCGCTGGCGCTGATCATCTCGATGCTCGTGCGCTGGCCCCTGATCGGCCTCGTGGCCGGCTTCCTGATGGGCGATGGCACGGCCTGGCGTGCGCAGCGCGCAAAGCGGCGCATCATGCAGGCGCTGACCGGGCTCTGGGTTGCGATGTTCCTCGCCCGCCTCGCGGTGCAGCTGCCGTTTTATCTGGCCGAGGATACCGTCTGGCTGGGGATCACCCGGATCGCCATGGGACTGCCGCTCTATGCGCCCATTCTGGTGGTCACCTGGCTTATTGTGCGCTCGGTATATCGCCGCGCCGATACGGCAGAATAACTACACGGTGTCGGAAAGCTGATAGAATTATCTCGATATCAAGATAAATAAGGACACCCTTAGTCGCGCGATTCGCGTGCCCGAGGGAATTCCGCGGCGTTGCGGCCGCGGGAGATGCCCTGACAGCAGGTGCGGGCGCGCCTGACTAGGTAAAAGGAGAACACGCTGTGTCTACCGTAAATAGCTTTGGGGCGAAGCAGACCCTCGTAGTCGGTGGTACCGACTACGAGATCTTCCGCACCGACTCCGTCAAGGGGTACGAGAAACTTCCCTTCGGCCTGAAGGTGCTCCTGGAAAACCTCCTGCGCACCGAGGATGGCAAGAACATCACCGCCGCGCAGATCGAGGCCCTCGGAAACTGGGACCCCACCGCGGAGCCCAATACCGAGATCCAGTTCAGCCCGGCCCGCGTGGTCATGCAGGACTTCACCGGCGTGCCCTGCATCGTGGACCTTGCCACCATGCGTGAGGCCGTCTCCGACCTCGGTGGAGACCCCACCAAGATCAACCCGCTCGCCCCCGCCGAGATGGTCATCGACCACTCCGTGATCGCCGACCTCTTCGGCCAGGCCGATGCCTTCGAGCGCAACGTGGAGATCGAATACGAGCGCAACGGCGAGCGTTACCAGTTCCTGCGCTGGGGCCAGACCGCATTTGACGACTTCAAGGTGGTTCCCCCGGGAACCGGTATCGTGCACCAGGTCAACATCGAGCACCTCGCCCGCGTCACCATGACCCGCGAGGTGGGCGGCGTGCTGCAGGCCTACCCCGATACCTGCGTGGGTACCGACTCGCACACCACCATGGTCAACGGCCTGGGTGTGCTCGGCTGGGGCGTGGGTGGCATCGAGGCCGAGGCCGCGATGCTCGGCCAGCCCGTATCGATGCTGATCCCCAAGGTGGTTGGCTTTAAGCTCACCGGCTCGATCCCCGCCGGCGTGACCGCCACCGACGTGGTACTCACCATCACCTCGATGCTGCGCGCACACGGTGTTGTGGGCAAGTTTGTGGAGTTCTACGGTGCCGGCGTGACCGCCGTGCCGCTGGCCAACCGCGCCACCATCGGAAATATGAGCCCCGAGTTTGGCTCCACCGCCGCCGTCTTCCCGATCGATGACGTCACCCTCGACTACCTGCGCCTGACCGGCCGCAGCGCCGAGCAGGTCGCCCTCGTGGAGGCCTATTCGAAGATCCAGGGCCTGTGGCACGACGCCTCCGTGGAGCCCGTCTACAGCGAGTACATGGAGCTGGACCTCGGCACGGTTGTACCGTCGATCGCCGGCCCGAAGCGCCCGCAGGACCGCATCGAGCTCTCGGCCGCAAAATCGCAGTTCGAAAACGACCTGCCGGTATATACCAAGCCCACCGACCCCACCGTTCCGGCGCACGCGCTCGAGCAGGCACTGGTGTCGGCCGCCCCCAAGGTGGCCTCGACGCCCACCCCGGTGACCCTCGCCGATGGCACCGAGTTCACGCTCGACCACGGTGCCGTGGCCATCGCCGCCATCACCTCCTGCACCAATACGTCCAACCCCTCGGTCATGATGGCCGCGGGTCTGCTGGCCCGCAACGCGAGCAAGCTGGGCCTGAAGTCCAAGCCCTGGGTGAAGACCACCCTGGCGCCGGGCTCCAAGGTTGTCACCGACTACTACGAGAAGGCCGGCCTGAACGGCTACCTCGAGGACCTCGGGTTCTATCTCGTGGGTTATGGCTGCACCACCTGTATCGGTAACTCCGGCCCGCTGCTCGATGAGATCTCCGCGGGAGTAAACGAGAACGACCTCGCCGTCACGGCCGTCCTCTCGGGTAACCGCAACTTCGAGGGTCGCATCAACCCCGACGTGAAGATGAACTACCTGGCCTCGCCGCCGCTGGTGATCGCCTATGCCCTCGCCGGCTCGATGAGCTTCGACTTCGAGAAGGACTCGCTGGGTAAGGACCACGACGGCAACGACGTCTACCTGGCCGATATCTGGCCCGATGCCGCCGAGGTTCAGCAGGTCATCGACGACTCGATCGATACCGCCATGTTTGATAAGCAGTATGCCGGTGTCTTCGACGGTGACGAGCGCTGGCGTTCGCTGCCCACGCCCGTGGGTGCCACGTTTGAGTGGGACGATGAGTCCACCTATGTGCGCAAGCCCCCGTATTTTGACGGCATGACCATGGAGCTGACCCCGGTCACCGATATCGCTAACGCCCGCGTTCTTGCGAAGCTCGGCGATTCGGTCACCACCGACCACATCAGCCCGGCCGGTGCGATCAAGGCGGATACCCCCGCCGGACGCTACCTCACCGAGCACGGTGTGAGCCGCGGTAACTTCAACTCCTATGGCTCGCGTCGCGGAAACCACGAGATCATGATCCGTGGAACCTTCGCCAATATCCGTCTGCGCAACCAGCTGCTGACCGATGTTGAGGGTGGTTATACCCGCGACTTCACCCAGGCCGGTGGCCCGCAGTCGTTCATCTATGACGCCTCGCAGAACTATCAGGCCGCCGGAACCCCGCTGGTGATCTTCGCCGGCAAGGAGTACGGTTCGGGTTCGAGCCGCGACTGGGCCGCCAAGGGCACCTCGCTGCTCGGTGTGCACGCCGTGATCGCCGAGAGCTTCGAGCGTATCCACCGCTCGAACCTGATCGGTATGGGCGTTGTGCCGCTGCAGTTCCCCGCCGGCAAGTCCGCGGGCGACCTGGGCCTGGACGGCACCGAGGTTGTTTCGATCATCGGCGTGGAGAAGCTCAACGAGGGCATCACCCCCGAGACCGTGCGCGTGATCGCCACCCCGAGTGTCGACTCGCCCGCGGGCAAGGAGCCCATCGAGTTTGATGCCATCGTGCGCATCGATACCCCCGGTGAGGCCGATTATTACCGCAACGGCGGAATCCTGCAGTACGTGCTGCGTAGCCTCGTCGGCTAGGGATAATACGTCGGATAGCTAAAATGCTGGGCGGGGGAAACCCCGCCCGGCATTTTCCGTACCCGGGGGCGGGCTCACCACCGTGAGTTGGCCTCGTATTTGCCGCGGAATTCGTGCAGCGCGGCGCTATAGGTGGTGGGATCGCGGCGGCTGGCCGCCGTCACCAGGAGGGTGGAGGGGCCGATCACCCGGGTATGGGTGCCCCGGCAGGGGATCGTGATGATGCTCCGCAGGCCCACGCGCCAGGCGGCGATCAGCGCGTCCAGGGAGCGCCGTTCGGGCGCCGCTGCCATCGCGCAGCTTTCCCCCCGCGGAACATGCTGTTTTGCGGCTGTGCCTCGTGGAGGAGCGATCAACCGCCGCTGCCGCACGGATACTGGGCATCCCACCCGGCACCGTGAAATCGCGGCTCCACCGCGCGCGCACGCGGCTGTGTGCCGAACTGGCGGACCTGCGCCGGGCCGGCCCGGGCAACGCGGCATGCTGAGTCGGTCTATTGGGCATGTCGGTTTTGCCCGCGCCCGGGTTCGCGAGCCCGCGGTTATCCCGCCGCGCATGCCCGGCCCGGAGACCTTCCACGCCCCGCGCGCCGCAGCCGCCCCGGGTATTTTCGGGAAAATGGCGTCGCGGCACGCCGCTACCCCCGTTGGGGTGGCGCGGCCATTCGCGCAATGCGGGGGGTGATCGCGTAAACTAGCCGTTCGGGTTATTCCGAGAGATATTTCGTGGGTGTTCCGATACCCGCGGCCAGCTGAGGAGTGTCATGACCGTTCTAGAGACCATATCGTCGCCGCGCGATCTTGATGCACTCAGCACCGAACAGCTGGAGCAGCTGGCCACCGAGATCCGCGAGTTCCTCGTCGAAAAGGTCTCCCTCACGGGCGGACACCTCGGCCCAAACCTGGGCGTGGTGGAGCTCACCATGGCCATCCACCGGGTATTTGACTCACCCAATGACCCGATCATCTTTGATACCGGGCATCAGTCCTATGTGCATAAGCTGCTCACCGGGCGCCAGGACTTCTCGCATCTGCGCGAGCGCGGCGGCCTCGCCGGCTATCCGCAGCGCGCCGAATCCGAGCACGATATCGTCGAGAGCTCCCACGCATCCAGCTCGCTGAGCTGGGCCGATGGAATCTCCCGCGCCTTTGGGATGACCGGCCAGGATAAGCGCACGGTGGTCGCGGTGGTGGGCGATGGCGCCCTGACCGGCGGCATGACCTGGGAAGCGCTGAATAATATGACGGACGATAACGCCCGTCGCATGGTCATTATCGTGAACGATAATGGCCGTTCCTATGCGCCCACCATCGGCGGTATGGCCCGCTTCCTCAATGACGTGCGTACCCGCCGCTCCTATCGCAATCTGCACCGCAAGAGCGAGCGGTTCTTTAACCGCCTGGGCGGCCCGGGCCGCGCGTTTTATCGTGGTGTGCGCGGGGGAACCCACGGCTTCCTGTCCCGCGCGAGCGATAACGAGGCTCTCTATTCAAACCTCGATATTAAGTACATCGGCCCGATCGATGGCCACGACCTCGTGGCGATGGAGGAGGCGCTGACCCAGGCCAAAAACTATGGCGCTCCGGTGATCGTGCATGCGATCACGGAAAAGGGCCGCGGTTATGGCCCGGCCCTGGAGGATAAGGCCGATCAGTTCCATGCCGTGGGCAAGATTGATCCCACCACGGGCATGGCGCTGGCCACAAGCTCCGCGCAGAGCTGGACAGGCGTATTCAGCGAGGCCCTGGTGGAACTCGGGGGAGCGGATGAGCGGGTTGTGGCCATCACCGCGGCCATGCTGCGCCCCACCGGCCTGCATCGCTTTGCCGAGCGCTATCCGGAACGCGTCCACGATGTGGGTATCGCCGAGCAGCATGCCGTGACCAGCGCGGCCGGTCTGGCCTATGGCGGATTGCATCCCGTCGTGGCGCTCTATGCCACGTTTGTGAACCGTGCGTTTGATCAGATCCTGATGGATGTGGCGCTGCACCGCGCGGGCGTCACGTTTGTGCTGGACCGCTCCGGGGTGACCGGCCCCGACGGGCCCTCGCATCATGGCATCTGGGACCTCTCGATCCTGCAGGTCATCCCCGGCATCCGCCTGTCCGCGCCGCGCGATGCAATTCGCCTGCGTGAGGAACTCGCCGAGGCCCTCGCGATAAACGACGCCCCCACCGTGCTGCGCTATCCCAAGGGCACCGCGATCGCGGAGATCCCCGCGCTGCGCCGCACCGCCGATGGCGTGGATATCCTCGCCGAGGGCGGGCGCGCCGATGTGCTCATCGTCACGGTGGGAACCATGGCGGAAATTGGGCTGGATGTGGCCGAACGGCTGCGGCATCAGGGCATCGGTGCCACGGTGGTGGATCCGCGCTGGGTGGTGCCGGTCCCGGCGAGCATCGTGGACCTGGCCCGGGATCACCGCCTCGTGATCACCATCGAGGATGGCGTGCGCGTGGGTGGCATCGGCACGCGGATCCGCCAGGAGCTGCGCCGCGCCGGGGTGGATACCGCGGTGGATGAGCTGGGCCTGCCCGATGAGTTCATCGATCACGCCACGCGCGAGCAGATCCTCGAGGATGCCGGCCTCACGGGCCAGCAGATCGCGCGCGATGTTGTGGCGCAGGTGCTGGGTAGCCGCATTCCCGTGGCCCGTCCCGATGGCGATGACCCGCATCCTGCCACGAGCCCCGATCTCGGCGCGATCGCCAACTAGGGCCACGGCGTCACGCAGATGCCCGCAACGACGCGGAACCTCATCCTTGCCCTCGCGGCGTGTGGCCTGGCCTGGGCCGTTAGCGCCTGCGCGGGCCCGGCCGGCCAGATGGTGTCCCGGGTGCCCGCGGGAGCCCTGGGGCCGCCCACGCAGATCTTCGCGGAGGGGATGGAGTTCTCGCAGCAGCCGCGCTGGGACGTGGACCTGAGCGCGGAGCCCGCGGTGCTGTATATCAGCAATTATGGAAGCTCCTCGTGCCCGCCGCGCGTGGACTCCCTGAGCGTTGTGGAGCCCGGCGTCCTGGAGGTGGAGGTGGGCTCTTCCTCGCTCCTGGGCGTATGCACCGCCGACCTGGGTGGGCCGTATATCACCCGCCTGGAACTGCCCGCGGGCGCCCTGGATGCCGAGACCCTTATGGTACGCGGCTATGCGGAGGACTACGCCCTGCCCATTCCCGCCGCCAACCGGCGTTAACGCGGGCGGCCCCGCACACTCCCGGGGGAGTCTGCGGGGCCGACTGCGGGGCCTGCTAGAGGCCGCGGATCTGCGGCGTGTGGAACGAGCCGCCGAACGTGCGTTCGCTGGCCCCCACCCGGTCCAGATACGGGGTGACGCCGCCGTCGATAAATGGCCAACCGGCACCCAGGATGAGGCAGAGGTCGATGTCCTCCGCGGCGTGTACCACGTCGTCCTCTAGCATCAGGTGGATCTCCACCGCGAGGCCGTCCTGCACACGACGCAGAATCTCCTCGGCGGGAACCGGGTTTTTGCCCCCCGCGACAAGCTTGAGCGCACCCTTATCAAAGCCCTTGACCTTGCCCCGGGCGTCCTTCTCCAGGAGCGTGCCATAATCGGCGAGGCGATGCAGGTTCTCCGAGGTATAAAAACGCTCGGGGAAGGCCTGCGCATGGGTATCCAGCACATGGGCGCCCACCTTCAGGCCCACCAGGTCAAGCAGCGCCGAGGGCGACATCGGCAGGCCCAGCGGGGCCAGCGCGCGGTCCACGGTCTCGAAGGATGTGCCGGCGTCCACCGCGCGCATCGCCTCGCCCAGGAGCACGGCGAGCACGCGGTTAACCACAAACCCGGGGGTATCGCGGGTGATCACGGCGTTTTTGCGGAGGTTTTTGGCGGTGACCATCGCGGTGGAGAGCGTGGCATCGTTGGTGGCCGGGGCCCGCACCACCTCGATCAGTGGCATCACGGCCACCGGGTTGAAGAAGTGGAAGCCCACGAGGCGCTCGGGATGCGCAAGCTTCGCGCCGATCTTCTCGACCGAGAGTGAGGACGTATTGGTGGCGAGGATGGTGTCCTCGGAGACGTATTTTTCGATATCGGCAAAGACGTTCTGCTTGATCTCCAGCTCCTCAAACACCGCCTCGATCACCCAGCTGCAATCGGCAAAATCGGCCTTATCGGTGGTGCCATGAATGAGCGAGGCGAGGCGGTTTGCCTCATCCGCCGAGATGCGGCCCTTTTCCGCGAGCGCAGAAATCTCGCCGCGGATATAGTCGAGGCCCTTATCCACGCGCGCCTGATCCAGGTCGGTGATGATCACCGGCACCTTAAGTCGACGCACAAAGAGCAGGGCAAACTGGCTGGCCATCAGGCCCGCACCGATCACACCCACCTTGGTGACCCGGCGGGCAAGCGCCTTATCGGGGGCACCCGCGGGGCGCTTGGCGCGCTTCTGGACAAGGTTAAACGCGTAGATCGACGCCCGGAACTGGTCTCCCGCGATGAGCCGCGAGAGCGCCTCGTCCTCGAGGAGGAATCCCTCCTCGCGCGTGGTGTTTTTGGCCGCCTTGAGGAGGTCGAGGGCCAGATACGGGGCCACGGGCTCCGTGCCGATCTTGGATTCGAGCGTTTTGCGGGCAATGCCGATGGCGATATCCCATTTGGCCAGGCGCTCCATCTTGCCGGGCTTATTTTTACGCTCCACCTTCTCGGTGCCCTCGATCACGCGCGAAGCCCAGCGCAGCGAGGACTCGAGGAACGTGGCCGAGTCAAAGAGCGCATCGGCGATGCCGAGCTCCAGCACCTGGGCCGGCTTCAGCATGCGGTTCATCTTGAGCGGGTTTTCGATGATGACCTTCAGGGCGTTCTCGATGCCGATCAGGTTGGGCAGCAACCAGGAGCCACCCCAGCCGGGGATGAGCCCCAGGAAAACCTCGGGCAGGCCGATGCCCGCGGCGGTGGCATCCACCGCGCGGTAATCGGAGTTCAGGCCGATCTCCAGGCCGCCGCCGAGGGCAAGGCCGTTGATAAACGTGAACGAGGGCACACCAAGCGTGGAGAGCTTATGGAAAACCGAGTGGCCAAGCTGCGGCAGCATGCGTGCAACCTCGTGGCTGTTGAGGTCGTCCACGCGGCTCAGATCGGCACCGGCGGCCAGGATAAACGGCTTACCCGTGACGCCCACGCCGGCGATTTCCCCGCGGGCCGCGCGCTCGGTGAGCGCATCCAATACCCCGCCGAGCTCGATGAGTGTGCGGGCACCAAAGGTATTCGGGCGGGTATGGTCGCGCCCATTATCAAGCGTGATCAGCGCGAAGATCTTACCCGATTCCAGGGTGATATCACGCACAAAGCTATGGGTGACCACCTCATCGGGGGAGGCGTCCACGAGCGGCTGAAAGTCGATACCGGAGTATTCGCGCATAACCTACTTCTTTCCGTTCCAGTTGGGGTTCTCCCAGATGATGGTGCCGCCCTGGCCCAGGCCCACGCACATGGCCGTGAGGCCAAAGCGCACGCCGGGGTTCTCGGCGAACTGTGCGGCCAGCTGGATCATGAGCCGCACGCCGGAGGCCGCGAGGGGGTGGCCAAACGCGATGGCGCCGCCCCAGGGGTTGACCCGCGGGTCGTCGTCCTCGATGCCAAAGTGGTCCTGGAAGCTGAGCACCTGCACCGCGAAGGCCTCGTTGAGCTCAAAAAGCCCAATATCGTGAATGGTCAGGCCGGCCTTGCGCAGCGCCTTCTCGGTGGACGGGATGGGCCCCAGGCCCATTACCTCGGGCTCCACGCCGGCATAGGCAAAGCTCACCATGCGCATCTTGGGGCTCAGGCCCAGCTCGGATACCGCATCGGAGCCCGCGAGCAGGCTGATCGTGGCGCCATCGGTGAGCGGCGAGGCATTACCCGCGGTGACCCGGCCGTGCGGACGGAACGGGGTCTTTAGGGTGGCAAGGCCCTCCATGGTGGTCTCGGGGCGCAGGCCCTGATCGGTATCGGCCAGGCCCCAGCCCTCCTCGCTGCGCAGCGCCACGGGGATCAGGTCGGGCTGAATCTTGCCCGCGGCATAGGCCGCTGCCACCTTCTGCTGGCTGCGCATACCAAAGCGATCGGCGCGCTCCTTGGTGAGGGCGGGGAAGCGGTCGTGCAGGTTTTCCGCGGTGATGCCCATGTTTAGGGCCTCGGGGTCCACCAGGCGCTCGGCGAGGAAACGCGGATTGGGATCGGCACCCTCGCCCATCGGGTGGTGGCCCATGTGCTCCACGCCGCCGGCCAGCGCAAGATCATAGGCGCCAAAGGCCACGCCCGAGCCGATGGTGCTCACGGCGGTCATGGCGCCGGCACACATGCGTTCGATGGCAAAGCCCGGAACGGTGGTGGGCAGGCCCGCGAGGAGCGCGGCGGTGCGGCCCAGGGTGAGCCCCTGATCGCCCTGCTGGGTGGTCGCGGCAATCGCCACCTCATCGATGCGATCGCCGGGGACGCGCGGATTTCTCTCCAGCAGCCCCCTCATCGCCTTGACTACGAGGTCGTCTGCTCGGGTGTTCCAGTACATGCCTTTTTCGCCGGCACGACCGAACGGGGTACGGGTTCCGTCGACGAAAAACACGTCTTTTTGCGTGGCCACTCTGCCTCCTTGAGAGATCAATTAATTCGATACTACGGATCGAATCGGACCCCCGGGCGAGAATTGCCGGTTCCTACGAAGCCGCGGCGCTGTCCTCGATCTCGATTTGGGGTGCTTCTACAAAGGCCTGAGAGATTACCTGTGCAATAGCTTTAATCTGCCACGGCCGCGCGCCGTATTCGGCGAGGGCCTCGGCGATGCCCTCGGCCCCGGGCTCGGCCGGGGGATTCCAGGCGAGACGGCGCAGGGTCTCCGGCGTGAGCAGGTTTTCCACGGGCATCTTCAGCTCCTCGGCGAGGGCGATCATGCGCGGGCGCACCACCTTCAGCCGGTGATCGGCCTCGGGGTTTTTATCGATCCAGGCGCGGATGGGAGGCAGGGAATCGGTGCGCAGGCGCAGGGGAGGCAGCTCGGTCTCGGCCTGTCCGCGCTCGATCGCGGCCCACCAGGTATTCAGCTCGGAGCGGCTCGCGCGGCCCGTGAAGGCGCGCAGCGAGGCCAGCTGGGAGCGGGTACGCGGATTGGCCTTAATGGCGGCCTGGAGCGAGGCATCGGGAACCAGCCTGCCCGGGGCGATATCCCGCTTGCGGGCGAGGGTATCGCGCGCGGTCCACAGCTCGCGGGCCACGGCCAAAACCTGCCGGTTGCGCCCGGAGGGTGTTCCGGCCAGCTTGCGCCACGGGTCCACCTTGGGGCCGGCGGGGGCGCGGTGCAGCTCGGCATCAAATTCCTGCCGGGCGATCTCGGTCTTCTCCTCGCTGTCGAGGAGGGCGGCCACCTCATCGCGCAGATCCACCAACAGCTCCACGTCCAGGGCGGCATATTCCAGCCAGGACTGGGGGAGGGGGCGCGTGGACCAGTCGGCCGCGGAGTGTTCCTTGGCCAGGTGAATGCCGAGGAACTGCTCAACCACGGCGCCCAGACCCACGCGCGGCAGGCCCAGCAGGCGCGCGGCCAGCTCGGTATCAAAGATTCGGAGGGGGTCCATGCCCACCTCGCGCAGGCACGCGAGGTCCTGGCTGGCGGCGTGCAGGATCCACTCCTCGGAGGCGATCGCGGCACCGAGGTCGTGCATCGGGCCGATCTCGATCGGATCAAAGAGGAACATGCCGGCCTCGCGACGGAATACCTGGATCAGGTAGGCGCGCTGCGAATAGCGATAGCCCGAGGCGCGCTCGGCATCCACCGCGATGGGGCCCACTCCGCCGATGATCGCGTCGATCGACGCCCGGTATTCCTTCTCGGTCGTGATGACGTGGCGATCAGCCACGGGCACTTCTCCGGCTGTTGATCATGGTGACCCCTTCTTCGGTCGGGGGGAGGCCCGCCAACATGCACAGTAGTTCGCCCCAGCCCTCGACGTGGGCGTCGAGGCGGGATTCGTGTGGCGACCAGGACGCGCGAAGCTCCAGTTGAGATCCATCGCCCTGGGCGGCAAGCTCCCCAAATCCTGTAGAAATAACCTTAGTGGCGGTACCGCTCGCCGCGCCAAATTTCGCATCACGACCGTTCAGTGCATCGATGAGCCAGGACCAGGCCACCGAGGCCACAAACGGGTCCACACCCATCTCCTGCTCGATCGGCGCCTGCACAAAGCAGATCACTCGGAATGCGCTGCCCCAGGCCTCGGGCTCGGCGGGGTCATAGAGGAGAACAAAGCGGCCCTGCCCGTGCTCGGAACCATCGGGGCGGGTGGCGCCAAGCACCTCGGCGGCCAGCGCGAAGGAATAGGGGGCTAGGTTCTCCGGGGCCGGAATTTCCTGCACCACGAGTTCCGGTCGTATCTCAACGCTGCGGATGGACCGAAGGGCATCCTGAAAGATGCCGGGGATATCCGGATCCGCTACTGACTCACTCACGATTGCAGACTAGAGTTACTTGCCAATGAAACCTTTACGGCGCGCCGACCGGAGCCTATTCGGTACCCTGATCATTTCCACCGGCCTCATCGCCGGTGCCACCGTGCTGGCCGCGGGTTCCGTGGCCTCGGTCATGGCCCGCATGGTGGTCACGCCCCCGCGGCGCCGCGCGGCCGATGTTCACGTGCTGGGGGTGGACGAACCCGGCGGTCGCATAATGCTTGCCGCCACGGCGGATACCGCGGTCCCCGGGCGCTATGGCCTGTGGTTTGGCAAGCCCGAACGCTACCTCCAGCTGGGCGATGTTCTGCGCGCGGATGATCGGGTGGTTGAGCGCGAGCTGCCCGCCCAGGATCTGCGCGGCGTGGTGGGCCACGGCATCGGCACCTTTAGCGGCTGGGTATATACCGCGCCCGAGGATACCGGCGTGCCCGCGGAGGCGGTGCTTATCTCCACCCCGGGTGGCCTGGCCCCGGCCTGGGAGTTTCCGCCGCCCGCGGGCGCATCCGATGGCCGCTGGGCCGTGGTGGTGCACGGGCGGGGAACCACCCGCTCCGAGGGGCTGCGCGCGGTCCCCACGCTGCATGCCGCGGGATATCGGGTCCTGCTTGTGTCCTATCGCAACGACGGCGAGGGCCCGCTCGGCGAGGGTGGCCTCTACGGGCTGGGCCTGACGGAATGGTGCGATGTGGAGGCAGCTCTTGATTATGCTGCTGCGCGCGGGGCGCGCAGCATCACGCTGATGGGCTGGTCGATGGGCGGGGCGATCGCGCTGCAAACCACGCTGGAGAGCGCCCACCGCGGGCTGATCGACGGCCTGATCCTGGAATCCCCGGTGATCGATTGGCGGCGCGTACTCGACTATCAGGGCGGCGAGCGGGGCCTGCCGCGCTCGGTGCGCCGCCTCGCCACGGAGCTGCTCGGGGCCCGCTGGGCCCGGCCCCTCACGGGCCTGGAAAAACCGCTTGACCTCAACCGGCTGGATCTCGTGAGCCGCGCCGCGGAGCTCTCCGTACCCACGCTGGTGCTGCACAGCGACGACGACGGCTTTGTGCCCTCCAATGGATCCCGCGCCCTCGCCGAGGCCCGTCCGGACCTCGTGCGCCTGGAGGTTTATACCGTGGCGCGGCATACCAAGCTCTGGAATTATGACCGCGAGCGCTGGGAGCGTTCCATCGCCGCGTTTGTGGATGCCCTGCCCGGCGGCCGGGGCGCGGCCGATGAGCGCGAGTAAGGTTCCGGCCCTGGACCAGGGCCTGCGGCTGCTGCGGCTGCTCGCGAGTTCCCGCGGCCCGCTGCCCGCGGGCTCCCTCGCGACCAGCCTCGGGTTGGCCCGCTCCACCACCTATCAGCTCCTGCGGGTCATGATCGAACACGGCTATGTGGTGCACCTGGTGGAGGCGCGGCGCTATGGCCTGG
Source organism: Mycetocola spongiae (assembly GCF_020424085.1). NCBI lineage: Bacteria > Bacillati > Actinomycetota > Actinomycetes > Micrococcales > Microbacteriaceae > Mycetocola > Mycetocola spongiae. Next base: position 458,856 of record NZ_CP080203.1, read on the forward strand.
GGCCCACCGCCTTTGAACTCTCCGGGGGCTTCACCCGGCAGCAGCCGCTGAGCCTGATTGGTAAACCGATCCTCGCCGATCTGGTGGACCGCATCGGCGAGAGCGGCCATCTGGCGGTATCCCACGGCAGCGATGTGCTGTATATCGCGGAGGAGCGCGCCCGGCGTCGCACCCCGCTGGTGACCGGGGTGGGGGTGCGCCTGCCCGCGCACCTGACCGCAACCGGCCGGGCGATCCTCGCGGCGATGCCGCGCGCGCAGGTGGACGCGCTTTTTCCGGGGGCCACGGCCTTTGTGGATCGCACGGGCCTGGGCCCGCAAAACCGGCGCGAATTGCGCCGCCTGCTCGCCGATACCGCCGAGCGCGGCTATGCGGTGGAGGACGGCGAGGTGACCGCGGGGCTGCGCTCCGTGGCGGTCCCGATCACCGACCATAACGGCTGGCCCGTGGCGGGGCTCGGGTTGACCTTTGCCGCGGAGGAATCGCGCGATGCCGAATTGGTGGCCGAGCTGATGGCGGGCGCCGAGCGGCTGAGCCGCAGCCTGCACGGCCGCGGCTCGGCGGTCAGGGCGGCGATCGGGGGCTGAGTTAGCGCCCGGTCGCGGCCGCGAGCGCCTCCAAGACACACAGCGCGACGAGGCGCACGGTGCGGCCGTCCTCGGTATCGGTGGTGGCATCCACCTCCACCAGGTCCAGGGAGTGCACGCGCGGATCGGCCCCGGCGGCGCGCGCGGCCGCGCGCAGCTCCTGGGCGGAGATGCCGCCCGGGGTCGAGGCGGGACAGCCCGGCGCGACCGCGCGATCACATACGTCCACGTCCAGGTCCACATGGATCGGGCCGCCCGCCGCACCGGCGATGGCGAGGGCCCGGGACATCGCCTCGGCCATCGGCAGCTGCTCAAGCGCGACGCGCGTGATCACGGTGATCCCGAGGTCGCGTGCCCGCTCGCTATAGGCGCGGGAATTGGCAAAATCGGAGATGCCGATCTGCACGATGCGGCGCGGATCCAGCCCGGCCTCGATTAGCTCGCGCACGGGGGAGCCGTTGCTCACCCCATCGCGCAGATCGTGATGGGCGTCGAGGGTGATCAGTCCGGCGGTGCCGATTCGCTCGCCCCAGACGCCGCGCGCCACCGGCAGGGTGGCGGAGTTATCCCCGCCCAGCGCGATCAGCAGTCCGGCCCGGGGGGCCAGCTGTGCGGCCCGCTCGCGCGTGCGCTCGGAGCCGGCCGGGCCCTCGGGATCACTCACGTCTCCCGCGTCGATAATGGGCCACTCGGCGAGGTCCACGGGCGCTGTGAGCCCCGGGGTTCCCGCGCGATAGGTGCTATAGCGGTTGAGGGCGGCGCGCACGGCGGCGGGGGTGGCATCCGCCCCGCTCGGGGAGAGTGAGCCGCGGTGTACGGGCACCCCCAGGAGGGCGGCGAGCGCGGGGCCCGGGGTGGCCGCGGTGGCGGGCCAGGAGCCGGCGCGGGGCCAGAGCGGATCGTGGGCGAGAGCGGTGGTGGTCATGGCTGTGAGCGTAGCAATGCGCCGCGCGCGGCAACCCACCTCGTGTCCGGTACCCCGGACAGTACCGTGGGGGAACGGCTGGTTTGCCCCCCAAAAGTGGTGTTGATTGGGACTCATGACCACCACCACAGTTCTGATCGGCACCGGCGCCGTCAGCATCGACGATGTTGTCGCCGTCGCCCGCCGCAATGCCCCCGTCACCCTCGACCCCGCCGCTCTGGAGGCCATCGCCGCCTCCCGCGCCCTGATCGACGGCCTCGCCTCCGACCCCGAGCCGCACTACGGCATCTCCACCGGATTTGGGGCCCTGGCCAATACCTTCATCCCCGCCGACCGCCGCGCCCAGCTCCAGCTGAGCCTGGTGCGCTCGCATGCAGCCGGCAGCGGCCCCGAGGTGGAGCGCGAGGTGATCCGCGCGCTGATGCTACTGCGCCTGTCCACCCTCGCCACCGGCCGCACCGGTGTGCGCCCCGCCACGGCCCAGGCCTATGCCGACCTCCTCAACGCCGGCATCACCCCGGTGGTGCGCGAATACGGTTCGCTCGGGTGCTCGGGCGACCTGGCCCCGCTCGCCCATGTGGCGCTCGCCGCGCTCGGCGAGGGCGAGGTGCGGGACGCCACCGGCACCCTCATGGATGCCTCCGCCGCGCTGTCCGCGGCCGGTCTTCGCCCGATCGTGCTCGCCGAGAAGGAGGGGCTAGCGCTGATCAACGGCACCGATGGAATGCTCGGGATGCTGGCCCTGGCCCTGGATGACCTATCGCTGCTGATCACCAGCGCGGATATCTCCGCGGCCCTGAGCATCGAGGCGCTGCTGGGCACCGATCGGGTCTTCGCCGAGGACCTGCAGCGCCTGCGCCCCCAGCACGGGCAGGCGCTCTCAGCCCGGAACCTGCGCGCGGTCCTGGCCGGTTCCGGCATCGTCGCGAGCCACGCGGGCCCCGGCTGCACCCGGGTCCAGGACGCCTATTCGCTGCGCTGCTCACCCCAGGTCCACGGCGCCGCCCGCGATACCGCCGATCATGCCCGCCTCGTGGCCGAGCGCGAACTCGCCTCGGCCGTGGATAACCCGGTACTCACCCCGGATGGTCGCATCGAATCCAATGGCAATTTCCACGGCGCCCCCGTGGCCTATGTGCTGGACTTCCTGGCCATCGCGGTGGCCGACCTGGCAAGCATCTCCGAGCGCCGCCTCGACCGCATGCTGGATACCCACCGCAGCGCGGGCCTGCCGCCCTTCCTCGCCCATGAGGTGGGGGTGGACTCGGGACTGATGATCGCGCAGTACACCGCCGCGGGTATCGTCTCCGAGCTGAAGCGCCTGGCAAGCCCCGCCTCGGTGGACTCGATCCCGTCCTCCGCGATGCAGGAGGACCACGTCTCGATGGGCTGGGCCGCGGGCCGCAAGCTGCGCCGCGCGCTTGACGGGCTCACCCGGGTCATCGCCATCGAGGTCATGACCGGCACCCGCGCGCTGGACCTGCGTGCACCGCTGCTGCCCGCCCCGGCCACCGCCGCGGTGCTTGAACGGGTCCGCCGGGTTGTTCCCGGCCCCGGAAACGACCGCTATCTGGCCCCCGAGATCGAAGCGGTGGTGCACCTGGTTGCCACCGGCGAGATCGCGCGTGCCGCGGCCCTGACCCCCCTGAACTAGCCATCCACTCACCGAGGAGTAACCGATGACCACGTCCCGCACCACCCCGATCCGCGCCGCGCGCGGCACGACCCTCACCGCCCGGTCCTGGCAGACCGAGGCCCCGCTGCGCATGCTGATGAATAACCTCGACCCCGAGGTCGCCGAACACCCCGAGGACCTCGTGGTTTATGGCGGCACCGGAAAGGCAGCCCGCAACTGGGAGGCCTATGACGCGATCGTGCACGCCCTGGAAACCCTGGACGAGGACGAGACCCTGCTGATCCAATCGGGTAAGCCCGTGGGGGCCTTCCGCACCAACCGCTGGGCCCCGCGGGTCCTGCTGGCCAATTCCAATCTGGTGGGGGACTGGGCCACCTGGCCCGAGTTCCGCCGCCTCGAGGCCGAGGGGCTGATCGCCTATGGGCAGATGACCGCGGGCTCCTGGATCTATATCGGCACCCAGGGAATCCTGCAGGGCACCTATGAGACCTTCGCCGCGGTGGGCCGGGCCCATTTTGGCGGAACCCTCGCCGGCACGCTGACCCTGACCGGCGGCGCGGGCGGAATGGGCGGCGCGCAGCCCCTGGCCGTGACCATGAACGGCGGCGCCGTGATCATCGTGGACGTGGACGAGACCCGGCTGCGCCGCCGCATCGATCACGGCTATCTGCATGAGCTCGCAACCGATCTAGACGATGCGCTCACCCGCGCCCTCGCGGCCAAGGCCGAGGGACGCGCGCTCTCGATCGGCCTGGTGGGCAACGCCGCCGAGGTATTCCCGGAGCTGCTCGCGCGCGGGATCGCCATCGATATCGTGACCGATCAGACCAGCGCCCACGATCCCCTCGCCTATCTGCCCGCGGGCATCGGCACGGGGGAATGGCGCGAGCGCGCCGCCGCCGATCCCGAGGGCTTCACCGCGGCCGCGCGCCAGTCGATGAGCGCCCAGGTGGACGCGATGGTGGGATTCCAGGACGCCGGGGCCGTGGTCTTTGACTATGGCAACTCGATCCGCGCCGAGGCACAGCTCGGCGGCAGCGAACGCGCCTTCGACTTCCCCGGGTTTGTCCCCGCCTATATCCGCCCACTCTTTGCCGAGGGCAAGGGCCCGTTCCGCTGGGTAGCACTCTCCGGCGACCCCGAGGATATTTATAAAACCGACCGCGCCGTGCTGGAACTCTTCCCCGAGGATGAGCACCTGCACCGCTGGATCACCCAGGCCCGCGAACAGGTGCACTTTGAGGGGCTGCCCGCGCGCATTTGCTGGCTCGGCTATAAGGAGCGCCACCTGGTGGGGCTCAAGTTTAACGAGATGGTCAAAAACGGCGAACTCTCCGCCCCCATCGTGATCGGCCGCGATCACCTCGACTCCGGATCGGTGGCCTCGCCCTATCGGGAGACCGAGGCCATGAAGGACGGCTCGGATGCGATCGCCGACTGGCCCCTGCTGAACGCACTCCTCAATACGGCCTCGGGAGCCACCTGGGTCTCGCTGCACCACGGCGGCGGCGTGGGCATCGGCCGCTCGATCCACGCGGGCCAGGTCACCGTGGCCGATGGCACCGAGCTGGCAGCCGCCAAGCTCGAGGCCGTACTCACCAATGACCCGGGCACCGGGGTAATGCGGCACGTGGATGCCGGCTATGAGCGCGCCGAGGAGGTTGCGCGCGAGCGCGGCCTGCGCGTGCCGATGTGGGAGGTCTAACCACACCACCCCCGCTCACCCGGTAGGGTCTTTTCCGGGGAAACCTCGCGCCGCGCGCCGGTTCCCCGGAAGACCTCAGCGACCCTGCCGGGTGGGCGCCCTCGTGCCAGATCTGCAGTGCGACAAAGGAGACGCCACCCATGGATTCAACACGTAATACACCCGCCCCGGCCCCCACCGAGCAGCGCCTCGCGCGCGGACTCACGGGCCGCCATATTCGTTTTATCGCCCTCGGTTCCGCGATTGGAACCGGGCTATTTTATGGGTCCGCCTCCGCGATTCAGACCGCGGGACCCTCCGTATTGCTGGCCTATCTGATCGGCGGCGCCGCGGTATATATGGTCATGCGCGCCCTCGGAGAGATGGCCGTGCGCCACCCCGTGAGCGGCTCCTTCAGCCAGTATGCGGCCCGCTATCTGGGGCCCTGGGCGGGTTTTGTCACCGGCTGGTCCTATACGTTTGAGATGATCATCGTGGCGCTCGCCGATGTCACCGCAATCGCCGTATATATGGGCTTTTGGTTTCCCGATGTGGACCGCTGGATCTGGATCATCGCCGCAATCTTTTTTATTGGCGCGATTAACATGCTGAAGGTGCGGGTATTTGGGGAGCTGGAATACTGGTTCTCCATCATCAAGGTGGGCGCGATCATCGCGATGATCATCGGCGGAATCGCCATCATTGTTTTTGGCCTGAATAATCAGAGCCCCGATGCCTCGGGCATTCATAACCTGTTTAACCCCGAAACCGGCGGCTTTTTTGGCGGCGGCTTTGGCGGGTTCATCGCGTGCTTCGCGATTGTGATGTTTGCGTTTGGCGGCATCGAGATCATCGGGATCACCGCGGGCGAGGCGGAGGATCCCCGCCGGGTCATCCCGCGGGCCATCAATATGGTGCCCACGCGTATCCTGCTGTTTTATGTGCTCACGCTCGGGGTGATCATGAGCATCCAGCCGTGGCAGACCATCTCCGGGGATAAGAGCCCGTTTGTCTCGATTTTTGATACCCTCGGTATCCCCGCGGCCCCGCATATCCTCAACGCCGTGGTGCTCATGGCGGCACTCTCGGCGATTAACTCCGATATGTTCGGCGCGGGCCGGATGATGTTTGCGATGAGCGCGCAGGGCCACGCCCCGCGCATCTTTGGCCGCACCACCCGCAATGGCGTGCCGGGCATGACCATCATCGTGATGGTGATCGCGCTGCTGCTGGGCGCGGTCCTCAACGCGCTGATTCCCAATGAGATATTCCTGATCATCGCCTCGCTGGCCACGTTTGCCACCGTGCTGGTATGGCTCATGATCATGGCCTCGCATATCGCGATGAAGCGGGAGATTAAGCGCGAGGCAAAGCTGCCGAGCGAGTTCCCCGTGCCGTGGTGGCCCGCCGCCTCGATCATCGCCTTTATCTTCCTGGTGGGAGTGATCGTGGTGCTGGGTATCGTGCCGGGCACCCGGATCGCGCTGATCGCGGGCCTGGTTTGGCTGGCGCTGCTCCTGCTGAGCTATCGCTTCCTGGTGCACGGGCGCGGCAAGCAGCGCCAGGAGCTGAGCGATGAGACCCGCCCCATCACCCTCCCTCCCGGACGCCGCCAGCGCGCCGCCGCTGAGCGCGAGGACCCCGCGGGGGATGACCCCGCGGTGCGGCCCTAATCCCTCCCGAGCTGGTACCGAAAGGAACAGAATGACCGTCACCGCACTGACCAATATTGGACTCCTCGCGACCGGCGATCCGGCACTGGGCGCGGGGCTGCTGGGGGAGATCCCCGATGCGGCCCTGCTGATCGAGGACGGCCGCGTGGCCTGGGTGGGCCCGGCCTCCGCGGCCCCCGCCGCCGATCTTATGGTGGACCTCGCGGGCCACGCGGTGATTCCCGGGTTTGTGGACTCACACTCGCATATTATTTTTGGCGGGGATCGCGCGGCGGAGTTTGCCGCAAGAATGGCGGGGGAGTCCTATAGCGCGGGCGGGATCGCAAGCACGGTGGCGGCCACGCGGGCCGCGGCCGAGGCCGAGCTGGCCGAGCGTGCCGCGGGGTTTATTCGCGAGATGGCCGATCAGGGCACCACCACCGTGGAGATTAAGAGCGGTTATGGCCTGGATCTGGCCACGGAGGAGCGGCTGTGCCGGATCGCGGCGGCCCTCACCGAGGACGTCACCTATCTGGGCGCCCATGTGGTGCCCGCCGAGTATCGCGCCGATCCCGAGGCCTATGTGGACCTGGTCATCGGCGAGATGCTGGACGCCTGCGCCCCGCATGCCCGCTGGATCGATGCGTTTTGCGAGACGGGGGCCTTTAGCCTCGAGCAGACCCGGCGGGTCCTGGAGGCGGGCGCGGCCCGCGGCCTGGGTGTGCGGGTGCACGGTGCGCAGCTTGGCCCGAGTGAGGCGGTGGCGCTGGCCGTGGAGCTGGGGGCCGCGAGCATCGATCACTGCACCTATCTGAGCGAGCGGGATATCCGGCTGCTGGCCGGCTCGGATACCGTGGCCACCCTCCTGCCCGGCGTGGAGTTTTCCACCCGGCAGCCCTATCCCGATGCCCGCGCGCTGCTGGACGCGGGGGTGCACGTGGCGCTCGCGAGCGATTGCAATCCGGGGTCCTGCTTTACCTCCTCGATGCCGCTGTGTATCGCCCTCGCGGTGCGCGAAATGGGGATGACCCCGGCCGAGGCCATCAGCGCGGCCACCGCCGGGGGAGCGCGGGCCCTGCGCCATGCCGACCGCGGGGTGCTTCGGGTGGGGGCGCGCGCCGATATCGCCGAGATTACCGCGCCGTCCTATGTGCACCTCGCCTATCGGCCCGGGGTGCCGCTGATCGGTCGGGTCTGGCGCGCGGGTGAGCGCGTGGACTCCCGCGGCTGACCCGCAGGGTAGCCTGGCGGGCCTACTGGCCGCGTAGGGAACCCGGGAACTAGCGCTAGCCGCCGAGCGGTTCCGTCGCAGGGTGCCCGGGCGGGCGTACTGGTCGCGCAGGGTGCGCGGGAACTACTGTTCTAGCCGTCGAGCGGTTCCGTCGCAGGGTGCCCGGGCGGGCGTACTGGCCGCGCCGGATACCCGGGAGCTAGAGCTAGCCGCCGAGCGGTTCCGTGAGGGGGCGGAAGCGCTGATAGAGCGTGCCCTCGGAGTCCATCAGGAGCCCGTGCAGTTCATAGCGGGTCACCAGGTTTTCGCTCTGGCCAAAGACCGGCTGCGGGGGGAGTACCACGCTGGGGGCCGCGGTGAGGAAAATCTCATCGATGGCCCCGGCGGCGAGAAAGCTTCCGGTCACGGTGGGTCCGCCCTCGCAGATCACGCGGGTATAACCGTGTTCCGCGAGCGTATCGAGGATCTGTTCGGGGGTGGGATCGGCGGCATCTATGCCGATCACCGCGAGCACCCGGTCGCCCACCCGGCCCGTGACCTTCGGGACCGAGGCGCGCGGGCACAGCACGATAAGCCGTTCCCGGGCGCCCTCGTTATTGGGGACATCGCCGAGGTCGCCGCCGCGCGTGAGCACGGCCAGCGTGGCCCGGCGCGGAATGGTATATCCCTCGGCGCGCAGGCTCTGCGCCCCGACCAGCACAGCATGGGCCTGATCGCGGATTACGCCCAGAATATAGCGATCCACCCGGTTGGAGATGGTATCGCTGGTGCCGTCCTCGCCCGCGGCCGAGCCGTTCATCGTGGTGATCATATTCACCGCGACCCAGCGCTCACCCTCCAGCGCATAGCGCCGGGCAATCCACTCCCGCGCGGCCTCGTCCTCGGGATTAATATTTTCGAGCGTGGTGGGGATCAGCTCGGTGACGATACTCACGCGGTCTCGGCCTGCATGCGCACCTGGCGCTGGGCGCGCGCAAGCATGCCGGTCATCCCCGCGAGGCGCAGCGGGGAGACCGCGCGCGTGAGCCCGAGCGACTGCGGATAATCCGCGGGCACCGCGAGGGCCTCGGCCACCGTGAGGCCGTCAAAACCCTGTGCCAGGATGCTCGCGAAGCCGCGCGTGGTGGGGGCCTCCGGGGGCGCCGTGGCATGCATAAACACGCGGCCCTCGGCGGTCACCTCCATAAAAAGATAGACCGGCGACTGGCACTCGGCCACGCGCTCCAGCAGCTCGGGCCGATCCCGAAAGCGCTCGGGCAGTTCCGGGAGTTCCCGGGAAAAATCGAGCAGCAATTCGAGACGGTTGGCCTCCTCCAGATCGAGGAAATCCTCGCTGATTTCGGCAAATACTTCGGGTATGGCGGTCATGGAAGACGATTATCCCACGCGGGGGAGTTCGCCGGGCTCCTCTCCCGTGACGATGGGGACCCGCACGGCGTTTCCCCATTCGGTCCAAGAGCCGTCATAGTTTCGGACATCGGAAAATCCGAGCAGGAAGCGCAGCGCAAACCAGGTATGGCTGGAGCGTTCCCCGATCCGGCAATAGGTGATCACGGAATCCTCGGGGCCCAAACCCAGGCCGCCCGCGCCATAGATGGCCTCCAGCTCGGTGCGCGGCAGATAGCCGCCGTCGGTGTCCACCGCGCGGGCCCAGGGAACGTTGCGGGCCGTGGGGATATGGCCGCCGCGCAGGACACCCTCCTCGGGATAATCGGGGTGGGTCACCCGCTCGCCGGTGTACTCCTGAGGGGAGCGAATATCGATCAGCGGGTTGCCCAGATGGGTGAGGACATCCTCGCGGAACGCGCGCTCGGTGCGGTCATCGCGGGTGATCACCGGATAGGTTGCGGGGGTAATGGCGGGCTTTTCCGTGGTGATGGCGCGGCCCTCGGTGATCCACTTATCGCGTCCGCCGTCCAGCAGTCGCACATCGGGGTGGCCAAAGAGGGTGAAAACCCAGAGGGCATAGGCGGCCCACCAGTTGCTCTTATCGCCGTAGATCACCACGGTATCCTCGCGGGAGATTCCCTTTGCCGAGAGCAGCGCGGCAAAGCCCTCGCCGTCGAGATAATCGCGCACCACGGGGTCATTGAGCTCGGTATGCCAGTCCACCTTGATCGCGCCGGGGATATGGCCAAGCTCATAGAGCAGGACGTCCTCATCGGATTCCACGATCACCAGGCCGGGTTCCCCGCGGTGCTCCTCAAGCCAGGAGGTGGAGACGAGGGCGCCGGGCCGGGCATAATCGGCAAACTTCGGATCGGTTGTATCGGGGGCGATGGCCACGGAGTTCCTCCTGCGCAATGACGGTATTCGGGTGGTGGGGCGGTAGGCTGGATCATCTACAGCCCCATTCATTCGACGTTACGCATGTTTTGTGCGCTTGTCACCCACGACCCGTCTCAAAACGACATTCGAGGTTATTTAGTTCATGTCTTCCGCACGCACGCTCGGCCGCGTGAGTATTACCGACCGCAATCCCCAGTCCTCCGCCGCGGAGATGATTGCGAGCCTGGTTCCGCCGCCGCAGTTTGCCACCGCCAGTTTTGAGTCCTACCGCCCCGATCCGGACTTCCCGGGACAGGTTGCGGCCGTGGAGATCCTGCGCGAGTTTGCCGGTTCCTGGGCGCCCGCCAAGGGTGGCGGTTTTTTCTCCCGCAAGAAGAAGGCCCCGGCGACTAAGCCCGGTGTGTATCTGGACGGCGGTTTTGGTGTGGGTAAAACCCACCTCCTGGCCTCGCTCTGGCATGCGGCGCCGGGCCCGCGCAAATATTTTGGCACGTTCATCGAGTACACATCGCTGGTGGGCGCGCTGGGTTATCAGCAGACCGTGCAGGCCATGACCGGCGCCACGCTGATCTGTATTGACGAGTTTGAGCTGGACGATCCGGGCGACACCATGGTGATGACCCGGCTGCTGGGCGAGCTGGTCAAGACCGGCACGCGCATCGCCGCCACCTCCAATACCCCGCCCAATGCGCTCGGCGAGGGGCGCTTTGCCGCCTCGGACTTCCTGCGCGAGATCCAGGCGATGTCGGATAATTTTGACACCCTGCGCATCGACGGCACCGATTATCGCCGCCGCTCGGTATCGGGTCACGCGATCATCACCCCCGAGGAGGAGTATGAGGCGGCGCTGGAGCGGGGCCTCGACGCGGATGCCGAGTTCTCCGACGATAATTTTGACTCCCTAATGGCGCATCTGGCCACCGTGCACCCCTCGCGCTATATGGCGCTGATTGGTCGCATCCAGCGCCTCGGCCTGCGCGGCGTGCACGAGCTCACCAGCCAGACCGAGGCGCTGCGCCTCGTGGCCTTTATCGACCGGGTCTACGACGCGCAGGTGCCGATCGTGGCCACCGGCGTGGCGCTGGACTCGGTATTTGGCGGCGATATGCTCGGCGGCGGCTATCGCAAAAAATATCTGCGCGCGGTCTCGCGCATGATCGCCCTGACCAACGCCTAAACGGCGAGGCCCCGCCCGCGAGCTGTCGCGGGCGGGGTTTTTAGCGTGTGGACTCGGCGTGGGTGCGGGCGAGATCGAGGAGCGCAAGCGCCTCGCTGCGGTCGATCCGCGCGATCAGGAGAGCGCTCACCAGCAGCCCGGTGATGAGCTTTGCCCGGGGGAGTGGATCGGGGTCCCCGGCCGCCTCGAGGGCGTGGGCGAGCGCCGCCTCCAGCTCGGAGCGATAGCCGCGGATCACGGCTCCGGCGGCGTCATCGCGCGCCCCGATGCCCGGGGCCGCGCTCACGAGCATGCAGCCCAGGTGGGGGGAATCCGAGGCGAGCGTGCCGAGGGTTGAGGAGAAGCCGTCCAGATAGTCCCGCACGCCATTGCGCCCGGGGGTGGGATGCAGGAGCGGGGCCAGCCGGGGGCGCACGATGCTACCCAGATACTCCTCCACCGCGGCATCAAAGAGCCCGCGCTTGGAGCCAAACGCCTGATACAGGCTGGAGCGGCCGAGCCCGGTGGCGCGTTCCAGATCGGCGAGTGAGGCCATGTCATAACCGTGCTCCCAGAACACATCGCGCGCGGCGCGGACCACCGCATCGGTATCAAATTCGCGGGTGCGGGCCATGATTTCCCCATTCTGTATCAATCGGTACAGATTTATTGTACAGTGGAACACACACGATTCCTAACCCCGATGATTGGACCCCACCGTGATGATCCTGGCCCTCGTCCTGGCCGGCCTCGCCGCCGCCCTGCACTGCTATATCTTTGTGCTCGAATCGGTCCGCTGGACCGCTCCGGCCACCATGAAGACCTTCGGCGTCGCGAGCGCCGCCGAGGCCGAGACCACCCGCGGGCTCGCCTTTAACCAGGGTTTTTATAACCTGTTTCTGGCGATCGCGGTCTTCCTGGGCATCGGCCTCCTGGCCGCCGGAAATATCGCCGTGGGTGCCACGCTGATCTTTGTGGGCGTGGGATCGATGTTTGCGGCGTCGCTTGTGCTGATCCTCTCCGATGGCAGCAAGGCACGCGCCGCGATCACGCAGGGCACCCTGCCCCTGCTCACCCTGATCTTCCTGATCATCGCACTCTAGAAAGGCCCGCTATGACCCTCCCCACCCCCAGTATTCAGTTCCAGCTTGCCGCCCGCCCCGTGGGTTGGCCCACCGCGGAGGACGTGCAGCGCGTGGTGATTAACCTGCCCGAGCTCGCCGAGGGCGAGGTCCGCGTGGCCAATGAGTTCCTCTCCGTGGACCCCTATATGCGCGGGCGCATGAACGATGTGGCCTCCTATGTGCCGCCGTATAACCTCGGCGAGACCATGACCGGCGGCGCGGTGGGCCGCGTGCTCGCCTCGCGCGACCCGCGCATCAGCGTGGGCGATGTGGTGGTGCACCAATACGGCTGGCGCGATATTGCCCAGGCCGGCGGCGACCAGTTCCGCGTGGTGCCCGAGGTGCCGGGCATTCCGCTCTCCGCCTATCTGGGCGTGCTGGGCATGACCGGGCTGACCGCCTTTGTGGGCCTGCGCGAGATCGCCGGGCTGCGCGAGGGCGATACCGTATTTATCTCCGGCGCCGCGGGTGCCGTGGGCACCATTGCCGGCCAGATCGCCCGGCTTCTGGGCGCCTCCCGCGTGGTGGGTTCCGCCGGTTCCGCCGAGAAGGTGGCGCTGCTGACCGAAAAATACGGCTACGACGCGGCGTTTAACTATCACGATGGTCCGGTGGCCGAACAGCTGGCACTCGCGGCCCCCGAGGGCATCGATGTCTATTTTGATAACGTCGGAGGCGAGCACCTCGAGGCCGCGATCGGCGCGCTGCGTCGCGGCGGACGCGCGGCCCTATGCGGCGCTATCGCCCAGTACAACACCACGGAGGAGGCGGTGGGCCCGCGCAATATGGCCGACCTGATCACCCGCAGCCTGACCCTCACCGGCTTCACGGTCGGCAGCCACACCGGCTTTGCCCCGGAGTTCCAGGCCGCGATGGCCGGCTGGCTCGCCGCGGGCGACGTGGTTTTTGACGAGACCGTGGTGGAGGGAATCGATAATACCCTCGACGCGTTCCTCGACCTGATGCGCGGCGCCAATATTGGCAAGATGGTGGTACACACGGCCTAGCCGCAGGGTCGGCGATCGGGGGCGGGAGCAATCCCGCCCCCGTTTGTCGTATCCGGACGCGGCGTCGGTCCCGCTCGCTAGCATGGTGTTATCAGTAGCCATCGCCGCGGCCGCACGCCGCACCATAGAGGAGGACCCGTGGCCAGACTCGCCATGATCACCGTAGATACAACCGATGCGCGGGCCCTGGCCGCGTGGTGGGCCAAAATCCTCGGAGGCACCGTCGCCGACGATAACGAGGGCTGGTTCTGCACCGTATCCGCGCCGGAGCTGCCCCTGGTACTGGGCTTCCAGAAGGTTGACGATCCCACGCCCGGGAAAAATCGCCTGCACCTGGACCTCGACCTGGAGCCCGGCGAGACCAACCGCGCCGCCGCCGTGGACCGGCTGGTAACGGCGGGGGCCACCCATATCGAGCAGCATACGATCTCCGGATTCACGTGGGACGTGCTGGCCGATCCCGATGGCAACCGGTTCTGCCTGGGCGACCCGCACTAGCGGAGGGCGCGGGTGGCTGCGCCGCGGCGCAGCCACCCTGCCCCCCATTGGGCCGAAACACGATGTTCACGAGCGGGCTACACCCGTAATCGTTTCGAAACACGTTGTGTACCGTCACCGAAATCTTCAACCGTCAAGCTGTCATCACGGCGCAAGACACCCCCTCTCATCACATCCGGGGTCTGCGCATAACTCGACGGTTAGGAAAGATTATGGACACGGGATCTCTGGCCTGGGGAATTATGGCCACCGCTATGGTGCTGCTGATGACCCCCGGCGTCGCATTCTTCTACGGTGGGCTTGTGAAGATCACAAGCGTGGTCAGCATGCTGATGCTGAGCTTCGGGTCGATGGCCCTCATCGCGGGCCTCTGGATTCTCTACGGCTACAACATGAGCAGCGTGGATAACCCCGGGGACTTCGCCGGTAACCCCTTCCAGGACTTCGGGCTCGGCTCAATCGCGAGCGGCGCGGATGCCAATACCAACCTCCTCGGTGTGGCCTTCGGCGCCACGTTTGGCATCATCACCGTGGCCCTGATCTCGGGCGCCATCGCCGACCGGGCCAAGTTTGGTGCCTGGATGATCTTCGCCGGTATCTGGGCCACCGTGGTGTATTTCCCCGTGGCCGCCTGGGTCTGGGGTGGCGGGTGGATTCAGAACCTCGGCACCACGCTCTTTGGTGAGGATTCCGGCATCGAGGTGCTGGACTATGCCGGGGGAACCGCCGTGCATATCAACGCCGGTGCCGCCGCGCTGGCCCTCGCCCTGGTCCTGGGCAAGCGCCTCGGCTTCGAAAAGGGCATCATGAAGCCGCATAACGTGCCGCTGACCCTGATCGGTGCCTCGATCCTCTGGTTCGGGTGGTTTGGCTTCAACGCCGGCGCCCAGTGGTCCTCCGGAATGGATACCGTGGGCCTGATCGTGATCAACACCCTGGGTGCCACCGCCACCGCAATCATCGGCTGGCTCATCGTGGAGAAGCTGCGTCACGGCAAGCCCACCTCGGTGGGGGCCGCCTCGGGAGCCGTGGCCGGACTGGTCGCCATCACCCCCGCCTGTGCCAACCTCACCCCGGGCTGGGCCCTGCTGCTGGGCCTGATCACCGGTGCCGTATGCGCCGTGGCCATCGAATTGAAGTTCCGCCTCGGTTATGACGATTCGCTGGACGTGGTGGGCATCCACCTCGTGGGTGGCCTGATCGGTACCGTGTATCTGGGGCTGTTTGCCACCGAAACCGGCCTGTTTGTGGGCGGCGACTTCCGCCAGCTGGTGGTGCAGGTCATCGCGGTCCTCGCGGTCCTCGTCTACTCCTTCCTGATCGCCTTCATCATCGGTCTCGCAATCGAGAAGACCATGGGCTTCCGGGTGGCCAATGAGGACGAGCTCGCCGGCGTTGATAACGCCGTCCACGGAGAGGAGGGCTATAACATGCCTCCCACCTCCACCATCTCCGCCACCATCTAGCTGGCGAACCCCCGTCCCATCCTTCGAGCGCCCGCCGTCGCGCACTCGAGGGATGGGGCCTCACCCCCCCCCAAGACCGTCCCATCCTTTGAAAGCCCGCCGTCGCGCCTTCGAGGGATGGGGCTTTTTCTGTATTACCGTGCGTATGTGAACTCTCTGCTGAAGATCCTCCGGGCCCTGGTTAATGCGCTCGGTAGCTCCCCCAAGAAGACCTCCACCCCCGGCACCCCCTCTCCCGGCCAGCGCGGCCGGGAGGCCACGGTGGAGGTATCGCCGCGTTCACTCGGCCCGGTGACCGTGACCTATGTACCCCACCGCGATGGTGCCGCCGATCCGGGGGAGGTTGTCTGGACCTGGGTGCCGTTTGAGGAAAACGACGGCAGGGGCAAGGATCGGCCCGTGCTGATCGTGGCGGCACTGCCCGGGGGCGATGTGCTCGCGGTGCAGCTCACGTCCAAGGAGCACGCGGGTGGGGATTATCTTTCGCTGGGTGCCGGTCCCTGGGATGCGCAGGGACGCCCGAGCTGGGTGATCCTGGACCGGGTCTTCCGGGTGCGCCCGGGCGGCATGCGCCGCGAGGCCGCGAGCCTGGACCGGAAAAACTTCGACCGGGTGGCCTCCGCGCTGCGCTCACGCTATGGCTGGCGCTAACCGTGGCCGAGAATAAAACCCACGTCACCGCGGTGGACCCGGCCACATACCTGGCCGCGCTCACCCCGGCGCGGCGCGCGAGCGAGGGGCAGGCCCTGCTTGAGCTTTTTACGCGCGCCACGGGTGTACCTGGGCGCATGTGGGGCCCAAGCATGGTGGGCTTCGGGGAACTCCGTTATCGCTATGCCTCCGGGCGCGAGGGTGTGAGCATGCGGGTGGGATTTGCGGCGCGCTCCACCGGCCCCGTGCTCTACGGCCTGCGCGAGCACACCCATAGCGCCGCACTGCTGGCGCGACTTGGCCCGCACCGCGAGAGTGCGGGCTGTGTTTATCTGCGCCGGCTGGGGGACTGCGACCTGGACGTGCTCTCCGAGCTCTGTGCCCGGAGCTTCGCGGCGCGGACCGAATTCGAGATCGACCCGGGTTAGCACGCGACGGCGCGCCGCCGGGCCGGGGCTCCCGGGGTTAGACTGGTGCGCGGTCCACCCGGGCCCCCATCGATACGGGGTGATGACACCATGACAATAGACCTGTTCCCGCCCGAGACCCTGACCATGGGCATCCTCCTGCTCTGCGCGTTTATTCTCTCCGCCGTGATCGGGGCCGAGCGCCAGCTCCGGCATAAAAACGCCGGCATTCGCACCCATACCCTGGTGGGGCTGGGTGCGGCGGTATTCACCCTGGTCTCCGCCTATGGCTTTGCGCCCGTGCTGGGCCCCGAGGTCAATCTGGACCCCTCGCGCATTGCCGCCCAGGTGGTCTCCGGTATCGGTTTCCTGGGCGCGGGCGTAATCTTTGTGCGCCAAAATATCGTGAGCGGGCTCACCACGGCGGCGTCGATCTGGCTCACGGCGGCCATCGGCATGGCCTGCGGCGCGGGTCTTCCGGTCCTGGCGGTGGCGGCCACGCTGCTGCATCTGCTCACCGTCACGGTGATCTCACGGCTCTTTCGCTGGATTCGCAGCCGTTCGGTGCTCAGCGGGCGCACGCTCCTGGTGCGCTACCGCGAGGGGAAGGACGTATTGCGTCACCTGCTGGATCTCGCGGCGAGCTATGGCTTTGCGGCAAATCTGGACCAGCTCATCCACGAGGATTCCGATGATGACGAGGGCCGCAACGAGGTCACGGCGCATATGACACTCGTGGGCGGGCATATCCCGATTAGCGGTTTCCTGGAGATCATCTCCTCGGTGAAGGGCATCACGATGATCCGGGTGCTCACGCGGGATGACGATCAGGACGGCGATTAGCGCCGGTCGAAGTCCACGCCCGCGGTGCGCAGAATGCGGTAGACCTGCGCGGTACTGAGGCGGGCCCAACGGGCAATATCCACTACCCGCACACCATCGGCCTGGGCCCGAATAATGGCCGCGGAACGGGCGCTATGGGCGACCTCCAGGCGGTTGGCGGTGCGACCCAGCAGGATGGGCCAGTTGGTTTCAGTCATGCGGTTTTCCCTCGGGTGCGTGATCGGCCTATGCGCAAAATAGCGCGGGCCGGATTCCCCGTGGGGCGGCCGACCCGCGGATAAAGGCTATCCCTCCGTTTCGAGACGATCCCAATTCCAAGAAAATAAATATTGTGATCGAGGGTTTTCATCAGGAAGGGCGCCGCGGGGGTGATCCCTAGCCGGGGGAGACCCACTCAACCTCGCCGTCCACAACCACCGCGGTGGGCTCGAGCCCGAGGCCGCGCGCCACCGCGCGGGAGGCGTGATGCCCGGGATGGATATGCGCGCGGAGCGCGGTTATTCCGGAGGTGTGGAGCCAGTCCCCGAGACCCCGTGTGGCCTCGGCGGCGAGGCCACGCCCCTGTTCCGCGGGCGTGATCAGCCAGGCCAGCTCCGCGGTATTGCCGCGCGGGCCCGCGGTGATGGTGGCCTGCACATACCCCACCGCGCGCCCGGTATCCGGCTCGCGCAGGATCCAGTTGAGCCAGCCGGCGTCCCCCGCGGGGGAGTGCCCCGACGCCTGCCGCCGATAGCGCGCGTCCAGCTCCGCGGCGTCCGGGGCCGTGCCGCCGGTGAAGCTGTAGAGCTCGGGGGAGGAGAGGACCTGCACCATCTCCCCGGCATGGGCGGGGGTCAGGGGTTCGGCCCGCAGGCGGGCGGTGGAGAAGGCCGTGGCGCGCGGCCAGCGCGGGGCGGCCGCGGATTCAGCGGGCAAACGCCTGATTCTCCACGATCCAGCGGGTAAGCCGGGGGTAGACCCAGAAGGAATAGATTCCAAGGGTGATAATGCACAGCAGGAACCATTTGATCCACTGGCCAAAGAGCGACCAGGCGTTTCCGGTAAAAACGAGCTGATGCCCGTTGAGGAAGGTGTGCTTGGATTTCCAGCGATAGGTCATCACCAGCGCCCACGGATAGCAGATGCCCAGGGTCAGGACGGTGACCAGAAACCCGCCGATCTGCACCCCGAACCAGGTGGCGGCACCGCCGTCAAAGCGGAACAGGGGCTGGCCGGGAATGGGGGCACGCCCACCCGCATACTCTTGTGTCGTCATGAGACGAGAGTAGCGGGTGAGCGTGGTGGGTGGTAGCCCGGTACGGCGGCGATTTTGCCGCGCCGATGATTAGGGTGCCGGGGAGCACTCACCATAGCCCGGGAGTGCCGCCGTGGCCGAGTTATTTGCGGGCTCCGCATCGGCGGCGCCGAGCGTAACCGTGATCTCGGACGTGGGGCGCGCCGTGCGGCACATCGACCCATCGGGCTGCGTGACAAAATCATGCGGCCAGGTGTCGTAGTGATAGAGCAGTTCCACCAGGAAGCCGCGCTCGGAGCCGGGCTGCGGGGCGGGGGTCATGGTGATGATGGCGGTGCCAGCGGGGCCGGGGTTAATCACGATATCGCGCAGCGGAGCCCCCGCCATATCGGTCACGGCCACCGCGCTCCAGTGGCCGTTTCCGGCCGCGGCGATCTCCATGTCGAGCGAGGCGCCGCCGGCTATCGCGGAGGTATTGGCCACGGCCAGGGGGACCCGCACGGAAAAATCTCCACTCATCGGGGGAGCGGGCAGGATAAAGGCCGGGAAACGCACCGCAAAATCGGCCTGCTCGGCGGGCGGCTCGCTGGGCGATGCGCTCGGCGAGGGCTCCGGGGTGGGGGAAACGCTGGGCGTTGGGGTGAGGCTCGGGACGGGGGTGGCCGTGGGGGATACCGCGGGGGTGGGTTTTGTGCCGGGTTCGCAGTCCACATTGGCGGAGGCAGGGGCACCCGGGACCAGGATCAGCGAACCGCCGATCAGTACCGCGGCCAGGGTGAGGGCGAGTGTGCCGCCGCGCCTCCCGCGGCGCCGCCCCGCGCCCAGCAGGACCAGGCCGGCCAGGAGCAGGCCCAGGATCAGGGCCGCGAGGAGCACGGGGGTATTGGTGCCGGTGACGGCGAGGCAATCGGTCATGGGGGTCCCGAACTTTCTGCGTGCGGAGGAGGGGGGTAATTATTTCCGAGGGTAACACCGGGCAGGCGTGGCGGTGAGGATATTTTCATTCCCGATCCGCGGGCTCCGCCGCACGGAGGACCGTTATGGTCCGTGCGAGTGACGCGTTCCATCCCCGCGGGCGATGCGGGCGCTGCGCCTCGCGGGCCACACTCGGAATATGAATAATTCCATGAGTTCCCCGTCCGTCTCCCGCCCCGTCTCGGCCGGGGGCCGTCGCCGCACGGCGGTGCTTGCGGGCATCGGGGCCGCCCTCGTGGTCGGGGCCCTCGCCGGCTGCTCCGCGATTTCCGCGAGTATGACCGATGCCTGGTCGATCACCTATCGGGTCTCGCTGGACGGCGCCGATACCGAGGCCCTGGCGGCCGCGGAGGTGGCGGATGGCGAGAAGCGCGGGGAGTCCTCCCGCATGATCACGGTGAGTGGGGAGGAACTGCGGGTCTCCTCGCCGGGTGAGTGGTCGCGGGATGCGATCGTGAATGCGGGTGATCGTGCGGCCGTCGTGGCCACACCCGGGGCCCAGAGCGCCGCTACCTGCGAGATTCTGATCGATGGTTCGCGCAGCCTGCAGAAGACCACGGGCAATCCGGGGGAGGCGGTGACCTGCGAGGTGGATACCCCCGCCTTTGAGAAAAAATAGCGGCCACCGCGCGCGGGGCTAGCCCTCCTGTGCCTCGCGCGCGGG
Organism: Mycetocola spongiae; assembly: GCF_020424085.1. Classification (NCBI taxonomy): domain Bacteria; kingdom Bacillati; phylum Actinomycetota; class Actinomycetes; order Micrococcales; family Microbacteriaceae; genus Mycetocola; species Mycetocola spongiae. Next base: position 478,885 of record NZ_CP080203.1, read on the forward strand.
CCGGCGGCGGGTGATCAGCCAGTGCCCGGTCAGGAGGAGTGCCGTCAGCGCGAGCATCGCCGCGGCCACCGCCCCATCGGAGGGGGTCAGGAGCGCGGTGAGGATCGGATGTTCGGCCGTGGTGTCCGGGTCAAAGGTCCACAACACATTATTGGAGCGCACGCCCGCGCCCGTGGAGTGACGCTCCCCGCCGAGCGCGCGCGCAAGACCCGGACGGATCAGGGCGTTCAGCAGGACACCCGCCGCCAGCGGTGCGATCAGGCACGCCAGAAAACCAGCTCCGGGCCGGGTGCGGGTTCCGCTCATGCGGCACCGGAATGGACGGACCGCGGGCGGGATCGTGGGGGCATTGCCCCAGAATACTCCGCGCCGCCGCAACAAAAAACCCGCCCATATCCGTAGATAGGGGCGGGAATGATCTGTGAGCGATACCGGGCTCGAACCGATGACCTCTTCCGTGTGAAGGAAGCGCGCTACCAACTGCGCCAATCGCTCATTATGCTCATTGCTGGGCACGTATGAAGCTTATAGGATGCGGGGGCCCGCGCGCGAATCCGCCGCCCGGATCGGGATAAAACCGCCAAATTTCACGGCGGGTTGGGGCGTGTCGCGGGAGTGTTTTGGGGGCGTGTGTTCCGCGGGCGGCCCCCGGTTGCAATCGCGGCTCGGGCTCGTGCCGCGCCCGTGTGGCGGCGGGCGCTGTCGCGATTTGTGGCATGGGCGGGGCTCCGGGATTCGCTGTCGCGCGTGATGCGTGTGTCTGTGGCCGCCGCACCCCATGTCTTAATGTCTTCGGTGTGTCGGCCCGGGAGGCCCGGAATTCCGCGGATCTGGGCCGGGGAGACGCCCCGCGAAACGCCGGGAAGCGGGGTGGGATTTGCGCACATCGCTTCGGGTCGGTTATTGTAATGAAGTACCCGGGAACGGGGACAAAATGCGGATGTGGCGCAGTGGTAGCGCATAACCTTGCCAAGGTTAGGGTCGCGAGTTCGAATCTCGTCATCCGCTCGAGTGTAGGAAATAAGGGTTGCAAGACCTGAAGCTGTGATTAAATTCACACCTGGTGGCGTGGCCGAGAGGCGAGGCAGCGGCCTGCAAAGCCGTCCACACGGGTTCGAATCCCGTCGCCACCTCCACTTATATAACTAAATTTATTTGAGCGATTGGCGCAGCGGTAGCGCGCTTCCCTGACACGGAAGAGGTCGCTGGTTCGATCCCAGTATCGCTCACCACGAAGGAGCCCCCGAGAATCTCGGGGGCTCCTTTTGTTTGGGGGCTAGTTCTTGATGTCCTCGGCGAGCTTCTCCAGCTCGGCCAGGGTCGAGCGCAGCTTCTCCACGGGAACCGTGGCCACCACGCTATTTCCCTTGCTCTCGGTTTTCAGCGCCTCGGCCACGCGCGGGTCCTGCCAGAACGCCACGATATCGGCCCACTCCTTCTTATCCTTATCCTCGCCGCGCACGGCCAGCACATTGGTATAGGGCAGTGAGGTATCGGCATGCGGGTCATCCAGCAGCAGTGCCTTATCGCTGGTGATGCTCAGCGCCTTATCGATTGTCGCGGCCCCGACCACCACGGCATCCACATCGGGATAGGTGGTGGGCAGCTGCTGGGCCACGACCGGCAGGATCTCGATATTGCGCGAGTTCTTGGTGATGTCCTCCGTGGTCGGATAAATGCCGATATCGGATCCGAGCTCGATCAGCCCTGCCTCGCGCAGCAGGAAGAGGGCGCGGGCGCCATTGGAGGGATCGTTGGGGATGGCGATCTTTGCCCCCGCGGGGAGATCGGCCACCGCGTCATAATTTTCGGAGTACAGGCCCCAGGTGGTGATCTGGGTGGGGCCCACCGGCTGCACATCGGCGTCCTTCGCCACGTTAAACGCGCTGAGGAAGGCAATGTGCTGGAATGCATTGGCGTCGATATCGCCGTTCACGAGCGCCTCATTGGGCAGCGTCCAATCGGAGAATGCCTGCCACTCGATCTCCACATTATTTTCGGAGGCCACGGTCTTCAGGACGTCCTGGATCGGGCCGATCTCGCTCACCCCGATCCGTACCTTTACCGGCTCCGCGGGGGAGTCGGAGGAGCCCGTGCCCGGTGCGGCGGCGGCCGAGCAGGCCGCCAGGACCAGGGTGGTGGGGATCAGCGCCGCGAGGGCGAGGGCACGCAGCCCGGTGAATTTGGTCATGATTTATCCTCTGTTTGGGAAATGGTATTGCGGGAAATTTAGGAGCGGCGCAGGACCCAGTTGGCGGTGCGGCTGCCCACAAACTGCACGATCTGCACCAGAACGATCAGCACGATGATGACAATAAGCATGATTCCGTTGTCATAGCGCTGATAGCCGTAGACCAGGGCCAGGTCACCCAGTCCGCCGCCGCCCACCACGCCGGCCACGGCCGTGAAGTCGATCAGGGCCACCAAAATATAGGTGAGTCCCAGGATCAGCGGCGCGAGCGCCTCGGGCAGCAGGATCGTGAACAGCACACGCAGCGGCCGGGCCCCCATCGCGGCGCCGGCCTCGATGACGCCGGGGTCCACCGCCACGAGGTTATTCTCGACGATGCGACCGATGCTGAGCGTGGCGATGATCGAGAGGGCAAAAATTGCGGCGCCCGGGCCAATGCTGGTGCCCACCACCAGCCGGGTCAGCGGGGTGATTGCGACGATGAAGATGATAAACGGGATCGGCCTGATCACGTTGATCAGCAGGTTAAAGATGCCGGAAACCCAGGCATTGGCGAGCAGGTTGCCCTGCCGGGTGGCATAGAGCAGCAGGCCCAGAAGCACACCAAAGACACTCGCGATGAGCATCGAGACGCTCACCATCTGCAGGGTTTGCAGCGTAGCGATCCAGATCTTGGGCCAGGCGGCCACCCAGTCGGTATTACCCATGCGCTGCCACCTCCGCCACCGAAACCGAGTGTCGCAGCTGGGCGATCGTGGCCTCCACGGCCGCGTCCTCGCCGATGAGCTCCACCGTGAGGCTGCCAAAGAGCCGCCCCTGCAATTCGCTGACCCCGCCATAGACCACGTTAAAGTCCACGTTATTATCGCGCGCGGCGCGGGTGAGATAGGGGTCGTTGCTGGCCCGGTCCTCCACCGCGAGGGTCACGAGCCTGCCGGTGTGCAGCGCACGAATGCGCTCCAGCGAGGCGTCATCGGCGTGGTGGTGCAGTACCGAGGAGACAAAGCGCTTGCTGGTGGGATCATTCGGGGCCGAAAATACCTCGTAGATGGTGCCCTCCTCAACCACCCGGCCCGAGGCCATTACCGCGACCCGATCGCAGACGCGGCGCACCACCTCCATCTCATGCGTGACCAGTACGATGGTCACGCCGTATTCCCGGTTCACCCGGCGCAGCAGCTCCAGGACCTCCGCGGTGGTCTGCGGGTCCAGCGCCGACGTGGACTCATCCGAGATCAGCACATCGGGGCGATTGGCCAGGGCCCGGGCTATACCCACGCGCTGTTTCTGGCCGCCCGAGAGCTGGGAGGGATAGGAATCGGCCTTATCAACCAGCCCCACAAACGCCAGGAGCTCGGTGACGCGGCGGATGGTGTCCTCCGCGGATACCCCGGCCAGGCGCAGCGGATAGGCCACGTTTCCAAATACCGTGCGCGAGTTCAGCAGATTAAACTGCTGAAAAATCATGCCGATGCGCAGCCGGGCGATGCTCAGATCCTTGCCGCCGAGGGCGTTGATCTCCTTGCCATTCACCAGCACGCTGCCCGTGGTGGGGCGTTCAAGCGCGTTGATGGTGCGCAGCAGCGTGCTCTTACCGGCGCCGCTATAGCCCACGATGCCAAAGATGGCGCCGCGGCCGATGTTAAAGCTCACATTATCCAGGGCGGTGAGTTCCTTTTTACGCCCGCTGAAGCGTTTGGTGACGCCCCGAAATTCGATCATCGGGTCGGCCGCCACGGGTGGTGGGGCGAGGGTGGAGGGGGGCATGCGGCAAATCCTTAACTGGTGACGCGGCGCGGCGCACCCGGGGGTGGGCCGGCCGGGGGACGGGCGGTAATCCGCGGCAGTGGCTGTGCCGCGTTGCTTGATCCTGGGGCATCACAAACCTCCGCGGCAACCCCTCCGCGTCACCGCTAGAAACGCAACGTCACGAACGGAAATGTGGCGGTTAATCGGGGGTTTGTCATGAAACGAAATCCGTGTACACACACCGTCACGACACTTCTATTTGGCCATCGCGGTGTGCAGACTATGGGGTATTCCCGGCGCATCAGGCGCACCCCAACAGCACAGGAGAACCCCATGGCCACACAAAACGACCCACATCAGAACACCCCCGATACCTCCACCCAGGTCGAGGATGCGGTGAACTCCGCCCTCGGCAAACGCCGCGGCCAGCGCCGCCGCCTCGCCCTGATCGGCGGCATCGCCGCGGCCTCGCTGATCGCGGTGGGGGCCGTGGCCACGGTGCTCGCGATCAGCGCCCGCCCCGATGCCCAGGCCGCCGAGCCGGCCGCGCAACCGCGCCAGGAGATCACCCTGGGTGTGGGAGACGTCACGCCCACCTGGGATGCCTTTGTGAAGGTGGCCGATCGCGATTACAACATCGGGGTGAAGCTCCAGGTGTTTAGCGATTGGAACCTGCCCAATGAGGCGCTGGCCAATGGCGAGATCGACGCCAATGCCTTCCAGCACGTCCTGTTCCTCTCCCAGTACAACGTGTCCAGCGGCCACGACCTGAAGCCCGTGGGCGTCACCAGCCTCGGCACGCTGGGCCTGTATTCCGCCCAGGCCACCACGATCGGGGATATCGCCGAGGGTGGCAAGATCCTGGTGCCCAATGACCCCACCAACCAGGGCCGCGCGCTGCGCTTCCTGGAGGCGCAGAAGCTCATCTCGCTGGATGCCGATGCCGGCCTCTTTGCCGGTATCGAGGACATCACCACAAACCCGCACTCCTATGAGTTTGTGCCGCTGGTGGCCCAGCAGATCCCCACCTCGCTGCCGGATGCCGCGGCAGCCGTGAGCTATCAGTCCACCGCGGTGAAGGCCGGAATCCCCGCCGATAGTGTGCTGGTCACCGATGCCGACCTGGTACACACCCCCGCCTATCTGCCGTATCAGGCCGTATTTGCCGCCCAGGCCAAGGATGCCAACCTGCCCGTCTGGGCCGACCTCGAAAAGGCCTATCACTCGGATGAGGTTGTGGCCGCCTATCACCTGGAGAACGAGGGCCGCGGCGCGATCAGCCAGGCGAGCCTGCCCGATGTCCTGCGTGTGCAGGCCGAGACCGAGAAGTACCTGCGCGAACAGAAATAACCCGGCACGCCGCCCCCACCGCATCAAACAAAGGAACCACGCATGACCATCACCACAGCAGCCCCGGATATCAACCTCTCCGACCGCCTCCCGGAGACCCTCGCGGAGATCCGCGCGCGCTTCGCCCCGATCTTTGAGCGCATCGCGCGGGGTGCCGTGCACCGCGAACGCGAACGCGAACTCCCGTTTGAGGCCGTGCGCGAACTGCGCGAGGCCGGGTTTGGGGCGCTGCGTCTCCCCGTGGAATACGGGGGAGCGGGCCTGCGGCTCGGCGAGCTTTTTGACCTGCTGATCGACCTGGGGGCGGCGGATTCCAATCTTCCGCAGCTGCTGCGCGGCCATATCGCCTTTATCGAGACATGGCTGGTACAGCCCGAATCGCCGCGCCGGCGGGAATGGTTCCAGGCCATCGGCCGCCGCGAGATTCTCTTCGGAAACGCGCAGGCCGAACGCGGAGCCACCTCGGATCAGCAGACGGAGATCACCGAGGTCGGGGGAGCGCTCGCGGTCACCGGCACCAAGTATTACAGCACCGGCACGCTGTTTGCCGATTGGATCTGGTCGGCCGCGCGTTTCCGCGGACGCCCCGTGGCGTTTGCGATTCGCGCCGATACCCCGGGGATTACCCGCATCGATGACTGGGACGGATTTGGGCAGCGACTCACCGGCAGCGGCACCACGATCTACGACGGCGCGCGCGTGGATCCGGAAAATATTCTGGACTGGGACGAGAGCGCCGAATCCCGCCCCACGGCCTATACCACGGGGCTCTATCAGGCGATCCTGCTGGCGAGCCTGGCCGGGATTTCCCGCGCCACCAAGACCGAGGCGATAGATTTTGTGCGGCCGCGCACGCGCACATTTGGGAAGCCCGGCAGCGCCCACCCGCGCGAGGACGTCCTGGTGCAGTCGGTGATTGGCGAGGTAGCGAGCCTCAATTTTGTGGTGGAATCGGCGGTGCGTGCGGCAATCGCCGGACTCGAGGCCGCGGATGCCCCGCGCGCCGAGGGCATCGTGCCCACCGAGGCCGCCTATGAGCGGGCGCTGATCGGGGTATTTGAGGCGCAGCAGGTTGTTATTGAGCTGACCCTGCGTGCCACCACGCGCCTATTTGAGGTGGGTGGGGCCTCGGCCACCGCGCAGGGGCGCGCGCTGGACCGGCTGTGGCGCAATGCGCGCACGATCTCCTCGCATAACCCCGCGATTCATCGCGCGGCGGCGCTCGGCGATCACTATCTCAATGGCACGGGGCTGAAATCCCCGATCCAGCTGGCACGCGAGGCCAGCGAGGCCTAGCCCGGCGTCTGCGCCTCGGCGGGTCGCGGGAGCTCCTCCCCGCGGCCCGCCGTTTTGGTGTGCGGGACCGCCCCTCGCGGGGCAGGCACGCAAGAGGGCCGGGGCCCGGCGAGAGAATCCTCTCGCCGGGCCCCGGCCCCGTTTTGCGTGCGCCTAGAGGTGTGCGCCCCCGCGGTAGCGCGCCGCGGGGTGGGTCTCGGGCAGGCGCGCCCGACCCTGGCCAAAGAGCCGCTCACGCAGCGTCTCGCCCGGGGTATAGTCCTCACGGATGCGTCCGCGCCGGCGCAGTTCCGGCATCACCAGCTCCGCGAAGTCGCGGGCGGTATCAAAGGAGTGATACTGGCGCAGGTTGATGCCGTCGATGCCCGCCTCGTCCAGCCAGGACTCGATCTCATCGGCCACCACATCGGGGGTGCCGGCCACAAAAAAGCGGCCCTCGCGTCCGTCCAGGATCTGATCCAGCACCGCACCGGCCGTGGCCTCGGGCTTCAGGCTGGCCAGATAGGGGTTATCGGTGGCCCCCGATTCCCGGATGATCCGCTCGATGGTGTATTCGCGCGGCCAGGCCGTGAGGTCAAAGGACACCCCGCGGTGGGCGAGGATGGCCTCGAGGGACTTATTCTCGTGGAAGTCCCGCAGCTTGCGCTCCACCTCGGCCTCGGTGCGACCCACGATCACCCCCGCCTGCACGATAAAACGCAGGTCATCGCCCGAGCGGCCATTGCGCCCGGCCGCCTCGCGCATACCCGCCGCATTCCGGCGGAAGTCCTCGGCCGTGGCCCCGCCGGTGAATACCACCTCGGAGTGTTTTCCGGCGAAATTGATTCCCGCGGGGGAGCCCGTGGCCTGGAAGAGCACCGGCGTGCGCTGCAGCGAGGGCTCGCTCAGGTGCGGGCCGGCCACCCGGAAGTGCTCACCCTCGTGGTTGATATAGCGCACGCGGGAGGGATCGGTATATACGCGATTCTCCCGGTCCCGGATCACCGCATCATCATCCCAGGAGCCCTCCCAGAGCTTATACAGCACGTCCAGATACTCATCGGCGATGGCATAGCGGGTATCGTGCGGGATCTCCGCGTCGAGGCCAAAATTGCGTGCAGCATTGGGGAGATAGGAGGTGACGATATTCCAGCCCACGCGTCCGCGCGTGAGGTGATCCAGGGTGCTCATCCGGCGCGCAAATGCAAACGGCGGCTCATAGCTGGTGGAGAAGGTCACACCAAAGCCCAGCCCGCTGGTCACCGCGGCCATCGCGGGAATCACCAGCAGGGGGTCGTTATTGGGGATCTGCATGCCCTCGCGCAGGGCCGTCTCGGGCCCGCCGCGGAAGACGTCATAGGCGCCCACCACATCGGCGAGGAATATGCCGTCGAAGCGGGCATCCTCGAGGATCTGGGCGAGCTCGGTCCAATAACCTATGTCGTTATAGCGGTGTCGGTTATTGCCGGGCAGCTGCCACAGGCCGTGGCTGATATGGCTGACGCAGTTCATCTCAAATAGGTTGACGATCAGCTTTTTGGGTTCCGGGGTGGAAATGGTGCTCTCGTTTCACTCGTAGGGATGGGAATTATTCGCGGCCGCTGGAGATGGCCGCGGGCTGATGCGAGCGCGCGCCGGAGACCGTGGCATAGAGCCCGTCCAGCGTGCGCAGGTCCTCCGCGGGGAACTCCACGTCCAGCGCGGCCAGGTTGCTGTCCACGCGATCCGCGCGGCGCGTACCGGGAATCGGGACGGTCGCGATGCCGGCCCGGCGGCCCGCGGCCCAGAGCCAGGCGAGCGCGACACTCGCGGGGGAGGTCTCCAGGCGCTCGGCGATATCACGCACCGCCGTGACGATGCCCAGATTGGCGGCCAGAAGCTCCTCGCTATAGCGCGGGAAGCGCGAGCGCAGGTCGTCCGCGGGCACACCATCGGCGGGCACCGCCCCGGCCAAAAATCCGCGGCCGAGCGGGGAATAGGGCACAAAGCCCACCCCCAGCCGCGCCGCGGTGGGGATCACCGCGGCCTCGACATCGCGGCTCCAGAGCGACCATTCGCTCTGCACCGCCGCAATCGGGGCGATCGCCGCCGCCCGTTCCAGCTCGGGGCCCGTAACCTCGGAGAGGCCAATATGGCGGATCAATCCCGCGCGGCGCAGCTCGGCCAGTGCCCCCACGGTTTCCTCGATCGGCACCCGGGTATCGACGCGGTGATAGTAGTAGAGGTCCACATAATCGGTGCCCAGCCGGGCGAGGCTGGCCTCCAGGCTCGCCCGCACATAGGGAGCGTCGCCGCGGGCGACGTGGCCCCCGGGATCCGGAGGGGAGAGCAGCCCAAATTTGGTGGCGAGGGTGACCCGCTCGCGGCGGCCCCGGATAAATCGCGCAAAGAGCTCCTCATTGCCGCCGTTGCCATAAATATTTGCGGTATCAAAGAGCGTGATGCCACGATCCAGCGCATGCGCCAGGGTGCGCAGGGAATCCTCGGGATCGGCCTCACCATAGGTGCTGCTCAGGCCCATTCCGCCAAAGCCGAGTGGGGCCGAGTTCAGGCCGTCGCCGAGCAAAACGGAGGGGAGGGGGATCGCGGGCATGGGACTCCTTAGGTCATGATGCAGCCCAGCTTAGGCTTCCGCGCGGGTCGCGGGCGCGGGGTACGTAACCCGGCGCAATACGCGCCGCCGCGGGCCCTCGACACGCCCGATCCCGGAAACGTGGCGCCCAAAATATTCCGCATGATTACGCGGTTTTTGGGGGGATTGCGGCGGAAAATGACGCAAAATATTCGCCGAATGAACAACCGCGCTCTGGTTTCCTGTAATCTATTGATGTAGCCGGAAACGGAAACAAAATGCGGATGTGGCGCAGTGGTAGCGCATAACCTTGCCAAGGTTAGGGTCGCGAGTTCGAATCTCGTCATCCGCTCGAGTGTTGGGAAACGGTTCCTCGGAATCGGTTGCGGCACGTGGTGAAAATCACATGCGGTGGCGTGGCCGAGAGGCGAGGCAGCGGCCTGCAAAGCCGTCCACACGGGTTCGAATCCCGTCGCCACCTCCACTTATATAACTAAATTTATTTGAGCGATTGGCGCAGCGGTAGCGCGCTTCCCTGACACGGAAGAGGTCGCTGGTTCGATCCCAGTATCGCTCACCGATAGGCCCCCGGATTCCGGGGGCCTTTTTGTGTGCCCTCCGGCCCCCGAAAACGGGGCGAAATATTCGCGCGCCGATACTATTGCCCGCGCGGGCTTCGGCGCTATTATTCGAGCTATGACAGACCTGAGCGCCACTATTCGCACCTCCTCGCGGTTCCAGCCCCCGTGGACAATCTCCGTGCCCCTGATCGGCAAGGGTGTCCTGGGTGGGGTTCTTTATGGGCTGCTGGGCATCTTCAGCTATACGCTGCCCGGCACCGAGGACATCACCATTCGGCCCGCCATCGCCATCCTGGTCTTCCTGGGTATTCGGTTTGGGCCGCTCGTGGGTGGCCTCGCCGGGTTGATCGGTAATCCGATCGTGGATCTCTTCCAGGGCGATAACGTGCTCGTCTTCTGGGATTGGCACCTCGCCAATGCGCTGATTGGTGCACTGGCCGGTGTGGTGGCGTTTTATTTCCGCGAGCCCGAGGGCCCCAAGGTGCGCGCGGTGCGCCTGGCCGTGATCTCCATCATCTCGCTGGTATTTGGTTTTGCGCTGACGTTCCTGGATCTGCTGCGTGGGGTGGGCGCCTATGCCTGGTGGAGCGATGCGTATCTGCCCGCCGTGGGCTGGAGCATCCTCGTCTGCGTGGTGCTCGTGCCGCTGCTGGACAGCGGGTGGCGGCCCAAGTCCGATGCCGCCCCGAAGGCCGCCGCGGCGAAGGACGCCCACTAGCGCAACACGGTTCGCGCGCGATGCCGGGTGCCGCTCCCAGCTACTAGACTGGCAGGGTCTTAATCAATAAAGGAGCACACCCGGTGTCTGACGGATTCGAAAAATTTCCCGACCGCAACGTTGTCGCCATGCGCGTCAACGGTGAACTGAGGGATCTTGCCACGACGCTGAGCACTACCGACGTGGCCGAGCCGGTCACGATCGACTCCGAGGACGGCCTGAATATCCTGCGCCACTCGGCCGCGCACGTGCTCGCCCAGGCGGTACAGAAGGTTAACCCCGATGCCAAGCTGGGCATCGGTCCGCCCGTGACCGACGGCTTCTATTATGACTTCGACGTCGCCGAGGCGTTTACGCCCGAGGACATGAAGTCGCTCCAGAAGGAAATGGAGCGCATCATCAAGCAGGGCCAGCGCTTTGTGCGCCGCGTCGTGACCGATGAGGAGGCTCTCGCCGAGCTCGCCGATGAGCCCTATAAAATCGAGCTCATTGGGCTTAAGGGTGGTGCCGAGCACGGCGGCGATAACGAGTCCGTGGAGGTGGGGGCCGGCGAGCTCACCATCTACGATAATGTCGACCCCAAAACGGGCGAGACGGTCTGGAAAGACCTGTGCCGCGGCCCGCACCTGCCCAGCACCCGCCTGATCGGCAATGGCTTTGCGCTGATGCGCGTGGCGGCCGCCTATTGGCGCGGTTCGGAAAAGAATAAGCAGCTGCAGCGCATCTACGGCACGGCCTGGCCCACCAAGGACGAGCTGCGCGCGTATCAGCACCGCCTGGAGGAGGCCGCCAAGCGCGACCACCGCAAGCTGGGTGCCGAGATGGACCTCTTCAGCTTCCCCGATGAGATCGGCTCGGGCCTGCCCGTCTTCCACCCCAAGGGCGGCATCATCCGCCAGGAGATGGAAAACTACTCGCGCAAGCGTCATACCGAGTCCGGATATTCCTTCGTAAATACCCCGCATATCACCAAGGGTGATCTGTTTATGACCAGCGGCCACCTGCAGTGGTACGCGGATGGCATGTTCCCGCCCATGCACCTCGATGAGGTATGCGACGAGCACGGCCACGTTACCCGCCAGGGTGCCGACTACTATCTCAAGCCGATGAACTGCCCGTTCCACAACCTGATCTTCCGCTCGCGCGGACGCAGCTACCGCGAATTGCCGCTGCGCCTCTTCGAGTTTGGGTCCGTCTATCGCTATGAGAAGTCGGGCACGCTCCAGGGGCTCACGCGCGTGCGCGGCATGACCCAGGACGATGCGCATATCTATGCCACGCCCGATCAGGTCAAGGACGAGCTCAGCAGCACGCTCAAGTTTGTGCTGGATCTGCTCAAGGATTACGGGCTGAACGACTTCTACCTCGAGCTGTCCACGCGCGATCCCGAGAGCGATAAGTTTGTGGGAAGCCCGCAGGCCTGGGAGGAGGCCACCGAGACCCTGCGTCAGGTGGCCGTGGAATCCGGGCTGGAACTGGTGCCGGACCCGGGTGGGGCCGCGTTCTACGGCCCGAAGATCTCCGTGCAGGCGCGCGATGCGATCGGTCGCACCTGGCAGATGTCCACGATTCAGCTCGACTTTAACCTCCCCGAGCGCTTCGAGCTGGAATATACCGCTGCCGATGGCACCAAGCAGCGGCCCGTCATGATCCACCGCGCGCTCTTTGGGTCGATCGAGCGCTTCTTTGGTGTACTCCTGGAGCACTATGCCGGGGCTTTCCCGGTCTGGCTCGCGCCCGAGCAGGTTGTGGGTATCCCCGTGGCCGAGGAATATGCCGAGTATCTGGAGGAGATCTTCGACCGCCTGCGCCAGCGCGGCGTGCGCGCGCAAGTGGATCACAGCGATGACCGGATGCCCAAGAAGATCCGCACCCATACCAAGGCCAAGATTCCGTTCCAGCTCATCGCCGGGGAGGATGACCGCGCGGCGGGTGCCGTGAGCTTCCGGTTCCGCGACGGCAGCCAGCTCAACGGTGTGCCCGTGGACGAGGCCATCGCCCGGATCGTGGACGCCATCGAGACCCACGCCCAGGTCAGCACCGCATGGCAAGACTAACCCTCGACGATTATGAGGCCGAGCCGGGTGCCGAGAACACACCCGGCACGGCCTCGGCCGAGTCCAGCTTTGACCTGGTGGGGGTGCCGGACGAGTTCCAGCGCCTGTGGACGCCGCACCGGATGGTCTATATCGAAAAGGGCCAGCAGCCCCGCGGGGATGACTGCCCGTTCTGTGTGGCCCCGTCCCTGGACGATGAGCAGGCGCTGATCGTGGCGCGCGGGAAGCATGCCTTTGTGCTGCTGAACCTATTCCCGTATAACAGCGGACACCTGCTGGTCTGCCCGTATCGCCATATCGCCACCTATGACCTGGCCACGCCCGAGGAGGTCGCCGAGATCGGCGCACTCACCCAGACGGCGATGCGCGTGATCACGCAGGTCTCCCGCAATGACGGCTTTAACCTGGGCATGAACCAGGGCGAGGTGGCCGGGGCGGGAATCGCCGCGCACCTGCACCAGCACGTGGTGCCGCGCTGGCGCTCGGATGCCAATTTTATGCCGATCATCGCAAAGACCAAGGCGCTCCCGCAGCTCCTGGGGGATGTGCGCGCGTCGATCGCGAATGCCTGGCCACAAGACTAGGCCCGCACTTTCCCGGCGGCCCGGCACACCCCGTGTGTGCCGGGCCGCCGTTTTTGGTTGGATACCGCGGGTGGCCCGGAGTTATTCCAACCAATAATCCAGCAACACCTAATTGGCATGCTTTTTGGGGCGCAATTGGTCTGCCGGGGGCGCTAGCGTGGCGGCATGACTACTAACGCAGCCCCCGAAACCTTTGCCAGTAACCGCGTGAAGCGCGGCCTCGCCGATATGCTCAAGGGCGGTGTCATCATGGACGTGGTGAACGCCGAGCAGGCCCGCATCGCCGAGGATGCCGGCGCCGTGGCCGTGATGGCCCTCGAGCGTGTACCCGCCGATATCCGCGCCCAGGGTGGCGTGGCTCGGATGAGCGATCCCGACCTGATCGAGGGCATTCGCGCCGAGGTCTCCATCCCCGTGATGGCCAAGGCCCGGATCGGACATTTTGTCGAGGCCCAGGTGCTCGGCGCTCTGCGCGTGGACTTCATCGACGAGTCCGAGGTGCTCAGCCCCGCCGACTACGTGAACCACATCGATAAGTGGGATTTTGACGTGCCGTTTGTGTGTGGCGCCACCAACCTCGGTGAGGCACTGCGACGCATCACCGAGGGTGCCGCGATGATCCGCTCCAAGGGTGAGGCGGGCACCGGGGACGTCTCCGAGGCCACCAAGCATATCCGCACCATCCACTCCCAGATCCGCGCACTGGCCGCGCTGAACCCCGATGAGCTCTATGTGGCCGCGAAGGACCTGCAGGCGCCGTATGGCCTCGTGGCCGAGGTGGCTGCCACCGGGAAGCTGCCCGTGGTGCTTTTTACCGCCGGGGGAGTGGCCACACCCGCCGACGCCGCAATGATGATGCAGCTGGGGGCCGACGGCGTATTTGTGGGCTCGGGAATCTTTAAATCCGGCAACCCCGAGAAGCGGGCCGCCGCCGTGGTTAAGGCCACCGCGTTTTATAACGACCCTCAGGTGATTGCGGATGCCTCGCGCGGCCTGGGCGAGGCCATGGTGGGCATCAACGTGAGCGACGTCGCCGCGCCGCACCGCCTCTCCGAGCGCGGATGGTAGGAGGAACGCCGCGGATCGGCGTCCTGGCCCTGCAGGGCGGTGTGGCGGAGCATCTGGCGCTGCTGCACCGCCTCGGGGTGCCCGCCACACGGGTGCGCACCCCCGCCGAGTTGGCCGCCGTGGACGGGCTGATCCTGCCCGGCGGGGAATCGGCGGTCATGGAGAAGCTTGCCCGGATCTTTGGCCTGCTGGACCCGCTGCGCGCGGCGATAGCAGCGGGGCTGCCGGTCTACGGCACCTGTGCCGGAATGATCCTGCTGGCCGATACCATCCTCGATGCGGCCCCGGGGCAGGAGGGCATCGGCGGGCTGGATGCGGCGGTGCGCCGCAATGCCTTTGGCGGCCAGGCCGATTCCTTTGATACCCGGCTGAGGCTCGCGGGCATCGGCGAGGATATCGACGCCAGCTTCATCCGCGCCCCGCTCCTGGAATCCCACGGGCCCACGGTGCGCGTGCTGGGCACGCTGCCCGGGGGTCGGATCGTGGCGGCACGCTCCGAAACCCTGCTGGTGACAGCGTTCCATCCCGAGGTCTCGGGGGATGACCGCGTGCACCGCTATTTCCTGGATATGGTGCGCGGCCGCGGCTAAAACCGGGCCGTGCGACGGCGAAATCATCCCACCCGCGAGGGCCTCCCACATTAAGTGCGGGGGCCTCGTATGGTGGGGGTTGATCTACGACCGTAAGGAATAACGATATATATGGCCGGGCACTCCAAGTGGGCAACGACCAAGCATAAAAAAGCAATCACCGATTCTCGCCGCGCCAAGGCCTTCACCAAGTTTTTGAAGGGTGTGGAGGTGGCCGCCAAGCTCGGCGGCGCCGATCAGGCCGGAAACCCCGCACTCGTTGAGGCCGTGACCAAGGCCAAAAAGGCCTCGGTGCCCAACGATAATATCGACCGCGCTATTAAGCGTGGCGCGGGCCTCACGGGTGAGGTTATCGACTATCAGACCATCATGTACGAGGGATACGCACAAAACGGCGTGGCCCTGCTGATCGAGTGTCTGACCGATAATAAAAACCGCGCGGCCGCCGAGGTGCGCACAGCGATGACCCGGGGCGGCGGCACGATGGCCGATCCCGGAAGCGTGGCCTATAACTTCACGCGCAAGGGACTCATCGTGGTGCCGGCCGAGGCCAGCACCGAGGACGAGATCCTCGCGGCCGTGCTGGATGCCGGTGCCGAGGAAGTGAACGACGATGTGGATTCCTTCGACGTGATCTGCGATGTGGCCGACCTGATCGCCGTGCGCGATGCGCTGGACGCCGCGGGCATCGCCTATGACTCCGCCGAGGTGGCGTTTATCCCCAACCTGCGTGTGGACATCGACGCCGATACCGCCGGAAAGGTATTCCGCCTCATCGACGCACTTGAGGACTGTGACGACGTGCAAAATATCTATGCCAATTATGGCCTGGATGCCGCCACCCAGGCCGAGCTGGCCGCCTCCGCCGAGGACTGATCCGGCGCGCGCCACACCGAGCCCCTCGCCCGCAATCTCGCGGACGCGAGGGGTTTTGTGCATCGTGCGGGCCGCGGAAACCGTAGAATAGTGGTGATAATCGAAGAAAAGGGAGCATATGTCCGGACACTCCAAGTGGGCAACAACCAAACATAAGAAGGCGATCACCGACCAGCGTCGCGCCAAGTCGTTTGCGAAACTCATCAAGAACATCGAGGTCGCCGCGAAGATCGGTGGCGCCGATCTGTCCGGTAACCCCACCCTGGTAGACGCGATCCAGAAGGCCAAAAAGACCTCGGTTCCGAACGATAATATCGATCGCGCCGTAAAGCGTGGAGCGGGCCTCACCGGTGAGGTCATCGACTATACAACCATCGTCTATGAGGGCTATGCCGGCGGGGGAGTGGCACTCCTGATCGAGTGTCTGACCGATAATAAAAACCGCGCCGCCGCCGATGTGCGCGCCGCGATGACCCGCAACGGTGGCACGATGGCCGATCCCGGAAGCGTGGCCTATAACTTCTCGCGCAAGGGCCTGATTGTGGTCCCCGCCGCCAATACCACCGAGGACGACATCCTGGGTGCCGTACTGGATGCCGGTGCCGAGGAGGTCATCGACGAGGGCGATACGTTTGAGATCATCACCGATGTCAGCGATCTTGTGGCCGTGCGTCAGGCGCTGCAGGAGGCCGGAATCGACTATGACTCCGCCGATATGGCCTTCATCCCCAACCTCAAGGTGGATGTGGACGCCGAGACCGCGCGCAAGGTTTTCCGCCTCATCGATGCCCTCGAGGACTCCGATGACGTGCAGAATATCTATGGCAACTACGGGCTGAGCCCCGAGGTGCAGGCCGAGCTTCAGGCCGAAGACTAGGCCGGAGGAAGATTCAGGTGGGAACTCGGGTCCTGGGGGTAGACCCCGGTCTCACCCGGTGCGGCATCGGCGTGGTCGATGTCGCACCGAACCGTCGCGCCACGCTGGTGTTTTATGGCGTGATCCGCACCAGCCCCGACCTGGGCATCGATCGCCGCCTGCTGCTGATCGCCGAGGGCCTGGAGGAGGCGATCCTCACCCATCGCCCCACCGCGATGGCGGTCGAGCGGGTCTTTGCGCAGCAAAACCTCTCCACGGTCATGGGGACCGCGCAGGCCAGCGGCCTGGCGCTCTATTCCGCGGCCAAGCACGGCATCCCCATCGGGATGCATACCCCCAGCGAGGTTAAGGCCGCCGTGACCGGCTACGGCAACGCCGAGAAGAAGCAGGTGCAGACCATGGTGGCGCGCGTGCTGGGAATGCCCGAGCTTCCCCAGCCCGCCGATGCCGCCGATGCGCTGGCCCTGGCGATCTGCCACGCCTGGGGCGGCTCGGTGCCCGTGGGCAAGGCCCCGCACGGCTCGCGAAGCACGTCCACGATGCCCGCCGGGGCGCTCACGCCCGCGCAGCAGGCCTGGCAGCGCGCCGAGCAGGCCAGCCGCCGCCCGGGACGCTGATTACCCCCGTTTACGCGTGGCAGCACGCCGATGTCGGCCGTGGGGCATAGGCTATCACCGTGATTGTTAGTCTTCGCGGTACCGTGCTCAGCGCGACCGCCGGCCGTGTGGCCATCGAGGTGGGCGGCGTCGGTTACGCCGTACAGACAACCCCTGCGTTTGCCCTGGGGCTGCGCCTCGGGTCCGAGGCCTTTGTGCATACCGCGCAGATCGTGCGCGAGGATTCCCTGCAGCTCTTCGGGTTTGCCGAGGCGGAGGAACTCGACGTCTTTGAAATCCTGATCGGGGTCACCGGCGTGGGCCCCAAATCCGCGCTCGGGGTGCTGGCCCAGCTCAGCCCCGATCAGATCGCCGATGCCGTGGCCGCCGAGGACGACTCCGCGTTCCGTAAGGTCTCGGGTATCGGCCCCAAAACCGCCAAACTGATCATCGTCTCGCTGGCCGGTAAGCTCACGGCCACGCGCCGCGTGAGCGCCACCGCCACCGGCTCCGCCGCGGTGAAGGCCAGCGTGATCGAGGCCCTGATCGGGCTGGGCTGGGCCGAGCGCTCCGCGGTACCCGCGGTGGAGGCGCTGCTGGCCGAATCGGCCGATCCCTCCGCCGAGACCGTCCCCAATCTCCTGCGCGCCGCCCTGGCCGCGCTCGGGCCGCAGCGATGAGGGCGTTCTCCGAGGGCGCCGAGGCGCTGAGCCCCGACCTCGAATCCGCGGTGGAGCTTGCCTTCGAGGGGGCGCTGCGCCCCGGCAGCCTCAACGAATTTGTGGGCCAGAGTAAGGTTCGCGGCCAGCTGGAGCTGCTGCTGCGCGCGGCCGCGATGCAATCGCGCACGGCCGATCACATTCTGCTCGCGGGTCCCCCCGGGCTGGGCAAAACCACCCTGGCCATGATCGTGGCGCATGAGAGCGAGAAGCCGCTGCGCATGTCCAGCGGTCCCGCGATACAGCATGCGGGCGATCTTGCGGCCGTGCTGTCGAGCCTGGTGCCCGGCGAGGTCCTGTTTATTGATGAGATTCACCGGATGGCTCGCTCAGCCGAGGAAATGCTCTATCTGGCCATGGAGGATTTTCGCATCGACATCATGGTGGGTAAGGGCGCCGGGGCCACCTCGGTGCCGCTCGAGCTCGCCCCGTTCACGCTGGTGGGGGCCACCACGCGCGCGGGCCTGCTGCCCAATCCGCTGCGTGACCGATTTGGCTTCACCGCGCACCTGGAGTTTTACGCCGAGGACGAACTCGAACGCGTGCTTGCCCGGGCCGCAAACCTCCTCGATCTGGATATCGACCGCGAGGCCCTGGCCGAGATTGCCGGGCGCTGCCGCGGCACCCCGCGCATCGCGAACCGCCTCCTGCGGCGCGTGCGCGATTATGCGCTGGTGCACGGAACGCGCGCCGATCTCGCCTCGGTGCGGGCTGCGCTGGAGCTCTATGATGTGGATCCGCTGGGCCTGGACCGCCTCGACCGCGCGGTCATGGACATCCTGCTGCGCCGGTTCGGGGGAGGGCCCGTGGGCCTGAATACCCTGGCCGTCTCGGTGGGTGAGGAGGCCGAAACGGTCGAGAGCGTGGTGGAGCCCTTCCTCGTGCGAATCGGCCTGATCACCCGCACCCCGCGCGGTCGCGTGGCCACCGAGGATGCCTACCGCCACTTCGGTATTGACGATCCGCGGGCATCCGGACAGCCTAATAACCTATAATTCAGACGAAGACTTCAAACCCCCAAATAAAACTGCGGCCTTTGGCTGCGAAAGGTTCTGCGTAAAACCATGGAAAATCTCATGACCCCGATCATGCTCGCCGTGATGGCCCTGCTCATCTTCTTCATGTTCCGCAACGGACAGAAGCGTAAGAAGGACCTCGCGACGATGCAGGAGAAGGTTGTTCCCGGCGCCGAGGTCATGACCAATGGCGGCATCTTCGGAACGATCCTCTCGATCGATGAGGACGAGAATAAGGTACTCCTGGAGACCTCTCCCGGCACCGTGCTGACGGTTCACCGCCAGATCATCGCGCGCGTCGTGGAGGACACCGACGCCCCCGTGGCCGAGGAGGCCTCTCCCACCATGCAGCTGAACGAGGACAACGCCACCTATGTTGGCGAGCCCGAGTTTGGTGAGCGTGTGGAGCCCACCGACGCGCAGGCCAAGCCCAAGAACGACGACTAACCGTCACACCGTCCCTCCTCGCCCGGGCCACAGAGTCCGGGCGACCATAGAAAGCTGAGTAGCCCATTGGCACAGTCGAAACTGGCTCCGGTCCGCCACGGTAGGCGGGCCCTAATCTGGCTGGCGGTGATCCTGATAGCGATGTTCGGCGGCCTGGCCGCCGCCACCGCCTTCGACGACGCCACCTGGCAGCCCAAGCTCGCCCTCGACCTCGAGGGAGGAACCCAGATCATTCTGGCGCCCAAGCTTGAGGGCGATAAGCAGATTACCCAGGAGCAGCTGGCACAGGCCGTCTCGATCATCCGGCAGCGCGTGGACGCCTCGGGCGTCTCCGAGGCCGAGGTCAACACCCAGGGTGGACGCAATATTGTTGTGTCGATCCCCGGTAAGGCCGACGAGGAAACCCGCAACCGCATCGAATCCAGCGCCAAGCTGCAGTTCCGTGCCGTTCTGGGTGCGTCCGACCCCAGCACCAGCCAGGTCATCGACGGCCAGGAGGTACCCAATCCTCCCGCGACCGACGACCTGGAGTCCACGCCCACGGTGAAGCCCACCGACGGTAGCGATATGAACTGGCTGACCCCGCACCTCGAGGCCGAGTTCCTCTCCTATGACTGCAAGGCCAAGGAGAATGCCAACGCCGAGGAGAAGCCCGCCGATCAGCCGCTGATCGCGTGTGACACCGACGGCAATATCCGTTATCTGCTTGGTCCGGTGGAGCTTGGTGGAGACTCGATCACCGATGCCAGCGCCGGCATGCGGGCCACCTCCACGGGTGCCTCGACCGGCGAATGGGCCGTGAACATCACGCTGAAGAACCCGGGCAAGGATGCCTTTACCGAGGTCAGCAAGCGTCTGTATGCGATCAACCAGGCCGCCGCGGGCCAGCAGGACCCCCGCTCGCAGTTTGCGTTTGTGCTCGACGGCCAGGTCATCTCGGCCCCGACCATGCAGGGCATCATCACCGATGGAAAGCCCAGCATCTCCGGTAACTTCACGCAGGAGAGCGCCAAGTCGCTCGCCGATCAGCTGAAATACGGTGCACTGCCGATTAGCTTCACCGTGCAGTCCAGCGATGAGATCTCCGCAACCCTGGGTGCATCCCAGCTGCAGGGTGGTCTGCTTGCCGGCCTGATCGGTCTGATCCTGGTGGTAATCTATACGCTGTTCCAGTATCGACTGCTGGGCTTTGTCACCATCCTTTCGCTGGTGGTAGCGGGTCTGCTCACCTATGGTTCAATCGCGCTATTCTCCTGGAGCAATGGCTACCGCCTCTCGCTCGCGGGTGTTGCGGGTATTATCGTGGCGATTGGATTCACGGCCGACTCGTTCATCGTGTACTTCGAACGTATTCGAGACGAGCTGCGCGATGGCCGCGGGCTGGAGTCCGCCGTGGAGGCCGGATGGAAACGCGCCAAGCGCACCATCTACGCATCCAAGGGCGTAAACCTCCTTGCCGCCGTGGTGCTTTATGTCATGGCCGTGGGTAACGTGCGAGGCTTCGCCTTCACCCTGGGTCTGACCACCGTCATCGACGTGCTGGTTGTGGTTCTGTTTACGCACCCGATGTTGCAGCTGCTCGCCCGTACCCGGTTCTTCTCGAGCGGTCACCCGCTCTC
The DNA here is from genome assembly GCF_020424085.1 of Mycetocola spongiae. Lineage (NCBI taxonomy): Bacteria > Bacillati > Actinomycetota > Actinomycetes > Micrococcales > Microbacteriaceae > Mycetocola > Mycetocola spongiae. The sequence goes on from NZ_CP080203.1 coordinate 499,770, forward strand.
GGGCCTGGACCCGCAGGCGCTGGGCGCGGTCTATCGTGGGCGCGCGCAGTTCCGCGCGCCGGAACTTGCGACCAAGAAGACCGCCGGGGCCAGCCGAGAGGCGGCCAAACGGCAAACCATCGCCGAACGTAAGGCCGCCGAGGCGGAGGCCGCCTCCCACGGCGGATCCGAGCGTGTTGGTGCCGGTTCGAGCTCAGAGAAGGACAGCTAATGGCTAGCTTTAACCTCACCAGCTTCGGTAACGATCTTTATACCGGAAAGCGTTCGATTAACTTTGTTGGTCGCCGCAAGCTGTGGTTCTCCATCGCGATTCTGCTGGTCCTGGGCTCTGTCCTGGTGCCCGTGGTGCGCGGTGTGGTGACCGGCGCCCCGTTTAACGTGGGTATCGAGTTCACCGGTGGTTCGCAGTTCACCGTCTCCGGTGTGACCGATCCCGATCAGAAGACCGCGAGCGACGCGGTGTCTAGCATCGTTCCCGCGGCCACGGCCCGGGTGAGTACGGTGGGTGACCACGCGATTCGTGTGCAGACCGATCAGCTCAGCTCGGATGATTCGGCGAAGGTCGCGGCGGAGCTCGCGGAGGCCTTTAATGTGGATCCGGGGGAGATTACCTCCTCGTTCATCGGCGCCTCCTGGGGTGCGGATGTCACCAAGCAGGCCCTGATCGGCCTGGTGGTATTCCTCTTGATGACCTTCGTGATCATGGCGCTGTACTTCCGCACCTGGAAGATGTCGGCGGCGGCGATTATCGCGCTGCTGGATGTGCTGGTGATTACCCTGGGGGTTTATGCGCTCAGTGGATTCGAGATCTCGCCCGCGGCGGTGATCGGATTCCTGACGATCCTCGGCTATTCGCTCTATGACACCGTGGTGGTCTTTGATAAGATCCGCGAAAATACCACGGAGGACGGCGAGAATTCGCCACGCACCTTTGCCGAATCGGTGAACCTCGCGGTAAACCAGACGCTGGTGCGTTCGATTAACACCTCCGTGGTGGCCATCCTCCCGGTGGCGTCGATCCTGATCATCGGTGACCTCTTCCTGGGGGCGGAGACGCTGCGGGATATCTCGCTGTCGCTGCTCGTGGGTATCCTCGTGGCCACCTATTCCACGATCTTCGTGGCCGCACCGCTCTATGCGCTGTTCCGCGAGAAGGAGCCGGAGATCGCCAAGCGCGATGCCCGCGTTCTGGCCGCGCGTGAGCGCGCCGCGCAGGTGGAGAAAGAGGCTACCAGCTAGCCGTTTTCTCCGAACATGGCCACGACCGAACATTCGGTCGTGGCCATGGTCTTTTCCGGGGCGGTGAGCGGGCATAATAGGGATAAGACGTAAGGTGGTGAGCCCATATGACCGAGACCCATTCGGCTAATGCTTCGCTGCGGAGGCTGGTCCCGCGGATCTTTTCCAAGGCTCAGCCTGCCGGTGCCGTGGATCGCCTTGTGCGCACGGCTCGGGCCCAGCATCCCAAGGCGGATATCTCCGTAATTGAGCGGGCCTATACCGTGGCCGAGCGCGCGCATCGCGGGCAGAAGCGGCAGAGCGGCGAGCCCTATGTGACCCATCCGGTGGCGGTGGCGCAGATTTTGGCGGATCTGGGGCTGGGCCCGAAGACGCTTGCGGCGGCGCTGCTGCACGATACGGTTGAGGACACCGACTATACGTTGGATCAGCTGCGCGGCGATTTTGGTGACGAAATCGCGATGCTCGTGGATGGCGTGACGAAGCTGGATAAGGTGAAATACGGTGATGCCGCGCAGGCGGAGACCGTGCGGAAGATGATCGTGGCGATGTCCAAGGACATCCGCGTGCTCATCATTAAGCTTGCCGACCGGCTGCATAATGCGCGCACCTGGGGTTTTGTGCCCCCGGAGAAGTCCACGCGTAAGGCCACCGAGACGCTGGAGATTTACGCACCCCTTGCGCATCGCCTGGGTATTCAGACCATTAAGTGGGAGCTTGAGGATCTGTCCTTTGCGGTGTTGTATCCGAAGATTTATGCGGAGATTGAATCCCTCGTTAAGGAGCGCACGCCCAAGCGCGAGGAGTTTGTGCAGCAGGTCATTAACGAGGTTTCCACCGATCTGCGTTCCGCGAAGATTCGCGGAAAGGTGATGGGCCGGCCCAAGCAGTATTATTCGATCTATCAGAAGATGATCCTGCGCGGCCGCGAGTTTGACGATATTTATGACCTCGTGGGTATCCGCGTGATCGTGAATTCTGTGCGGGATTGTTATGCGGTTTTGGGTGCGATTCACGCGCGCTGGACGCCGATCCCCGGGCGGTTTAAGGACTATATCGCCACGCCCAAATTTAACCTGTATCAGTCGCTGCACACCACGGTGATTGGCCCGGGTGGTAAATCGGTGGAGCTGCAGATTCGCACCCAGGAGATGCACGAACACGCCGAATACGGTGTGGCCGCGCACTGGGCGTATAAGGAGCGCCAGGGCGGCAATAAGGTGGAGGCGCCGCGCGCCACGGGCACCGATATGGCGTGGCTGAAGCATATTTCGGATTGGCAGGAGGAGACCGCGGATCCGGGGGAGTTCCTGGACTCGCTGCGCTTTGAGATTGGCGCCAAGGAGGTCTACGTCTTCACGCCGAAGGGCCGCGTGGTGGGGCTGCCCGCGGGGGCCACGCCGGTGGACTTTGCCTATGCGGTACATACCGAGGTGGGCCATCGCACGATGGGTTCGAAGGTGAACGGCCGGCTTGTGCCGCTCGAGACGGAGCTCAGCTCGGGCGATGTTGTGGAGGTCTTTACCTCGAAGAACCCGGATTCCGGGCCAAGCCAGGACTGGCTGAGCTTTGTGAAGAGCACCCGGGCGCGTAATAAGATCCGGCAGTGGTTTACGAAGGAACGCCGCGATGAGGCGATCGAGCAGGGCAAGGATGCCATTGCGCGGGCGATGCGGAAGCAGAATCTGCCGCTGCAGAAGCTGATGGATCGGGATAGCTTTGCCGAGGTGGCCGCCCAGATGCGTTATGAGGACGTATCGGCGCTTTATGCGGCCGTGGGTGAGGGGCATGTCTCCACGCAGTCGGTTTTGGAGAAGGTGGCCTCGCTGTTGCAGGGCGATGCCGATGCGCAGGATCACGCCATCGAGTTTCCGATGCGCGGGCGGATTCGTCCCACGGAGCACAGCGATTCGGGTGTGCTGGTGCGCGGTGCCGCCGATATTTTGGTGAAGCTGGCCAAGTGTTGCACGCCCGTGCCGGGGGATGAGATTGTGGGCTTTGTGACCCGCGGCTCGGGTGTATCGGTGCACCGCGCCGATTGCCACAACGTGCAGTCGTTATTGCAGGAGCCCGATCGGATGATCGATGTAGCCTGGGCGGCCACGTCGAAGAGCGTGTTTATGGTGCAGATTCAGGTGGAGGCGCTGGATCGTTCGGGCCTGCTCTCGGATGTGACCCGCGTGCTGAGCGAGCATCATGTGAATATCCTCTCCGCGAATGTGTCTACGTCGAGCAACCGCCTGGCGATAAGTCGCTTTGTATTTGAGATGGGTGATACCACCCATCTGGATCGTGTACTGAATGCCGTGCGCCGCATCGACGCCGTTTATGACGTCTACCGGGTGACCGGCGGCTAGCTCCGGGCGATACGCGCGGAAAACGACGCGGGAGGGAGGGGGAGCAATTTAGCGCCCCCTCCCTTTTTTCTGCCCGTGTGGCCGTGGGGGACCTGCCTGCGCGGCCGTCAGGGACCTGCCCGCGGTATCCGGCCCGCGCGGCATTACGCCGGGGTGATCCCGCGCCCTGTCACGTTTGTGGTCTCGTGCCGGGGCTTGTGCTCGTTCGCGGGCTCGGATGTGGAGCCGCCCTCGGATGCGGAGCCGAGCCCGGGGCTCGCACGCAAGCTCGCCGCGAGTGCGGAGATGGCCTCCCCAAGCTGCCGGCGGCAGGGAGCGGGCAGCGAGCCCGGGGAGGCGCGCCCGAACGCCTCGGTGGGGCCCCTGGCGGGGGCAGCACCCGCGGGCCCTCGTGCGTCGGCGGGTGGTGTGGGCGGGCGCGCGAGGACCCGGCGCAGGTCGGAGAGTGTGCGGGTAGGGGTGGTGACGGGAAGGCCCGCGTGCCGGGCGAGGTCCGTGGCCGGGACGTGAGCGCGCAGGAGCCACACCCGTGAGGGCGCGATATCGCGGGTATCGGGCACGCCGAGGGCCCCGAGCCACGGCGTGGTTGGAGGTGTGCTGAGGGCCCCGTGGATCCAGGCGGCCGAGAGGCCCGCCACGCAAGCCCACGCGGGCAGCCGAGTCCCGGGGAGGCCGTGCAGAAATGCGCGGCCGCGGACCTCCGGGGTATCGGGCAGATCGGGAGGCATAAAGCAGTCGCCCAGGGGGAAGAGTTCGCCATCGAGTACCGCGGCCCGGAGCTCTTCCGCGGGGAGAATTTCGGGGGTCAGCAGATCGGGGAGCCGTCGTGGCCCCGGCGCCCCGCCGCGGCCCGCCCGGGCGAGGGAATCATGGAGGGGCAGAGGCAACGGCGGCGATACCGAGCTGCCTGTGCCCGGAACCGCCGCCGAAGGGCTACCGGCCGCCTCCCCGGCGCGAGCAGCGCAGGCGGCGAGGACTCGCGGGCGCTCGATGCTCCACGCCCGTGGGCGGGGCGTTAGGAGCGCGTGTTCCCCGGCGCGGAACTCCCCGAGCCCTCGCCGCGCGCGCCGATACTCACCGGGAGCGCCCTGTGTGTCTTCACGCTGCGTGGAACGACACTGCGTGGGGAGAGATCGACACTCTCCGGACCCGCCCGGCGAGGCTGGCACGGTGCCGCAACGAGGTGGCGGGGGAGCCCCGGTCCGCTCCCGGGGGCCTGGGAACGGACCGGACGCACACGGGAAGTTAACCCCGGAGGTACCTGCGATGCTCGTGAGACTCGCGGGACGCGGGAAGCGCGCCCCCGGAGGGAGAGGTTTCGGGCGCGGATGGGAAGACTGTGGCGGGTAAGGCGGCGGGGTTGAGTCACACGGCAGGCCACACACCGAGCTTTTGCCCGAGGGGCGGCACACGCGCGGCTGAGGTGCGTCCGAGGGAGGGGAAGACGCCCCCGGGGGTGGCATGGCCGGCGGAAACGCATCCGGCGAGGGAGGATGTGGAATTGAGGTCATAAACCAAGCCTCGTCTCCACCCCCGCGCCGCGGTTAAAATTCTCCGCTCCTGTGGATAATTCCAGCACCGATCACCCCGGGGGATAAGTTCGGCACCACGTCTGCCCCGGGGCACTACCGGTCCCGAGACCCCCGCATCCCGAGGCATAAATACCCCGCACACGCCCGCGCCCAGCCCCGCCCAAAACAAAGGTGCCGCCGATTCCCGGAGGAATCGGCGGCACCCTGGTGTCCTGCGAAGGGACGGACTATCCGAGAACGTTCAACCACGCCTTGCGGGCCTCAAGGGCCTCGGTGGCCTTGGCGATCTTCTTGGCATCGCCGGTGGCCTGGGCCGCGGCAAGCTCGCTCTCAAGCTTGGCGATGGCCTCGTTGAGCTGACCGGCAAGACCCTCGGTGCGGGCCTTGGTCTCCGGGTTGTTCTTGGCCCAGAATTCGTCGTCCATCTTGCGCAGGCGGGTCTCGATGGCGCGCAGGCCATCCTCGACCGTGCGGATCTTATCGCGGGGGACCTTACCGATCTCGTCCCACTGGCGCTGAATATTCAGCAGACCCGAACGCAGCTGCTCACGATCCTCGACCTCGAGCAGCGGCTTGGCCTCCTCCAGGAGAGCCAGCTTCTTCTCCAGGTTGGCCTGATACTCGGCGTCATCCAGGGCGTCCACCTCGGCCTTGGCCTGGTAGATGGCGTCTCCGGCGGCCTTAAACTTGGCCCACAGGGCGTCGTCCTGACGCTTGCCGGCGCGACCCGAGAGCTTCCAGTCATCCAGCAGCTTGCGGTAGGCCGTGGTGGCCTCCGCGCCGCGGGGGATCAGGGCCTCGGCCTCGGCGATCAGGGCCTGCTTCTTGGTGCGGGCCTCCTTATGCACGGCATCCAGGTCGGCAAAAAACGCGCGACGGTTGGCGTCCACGGTGGAGCGGGCGGAACGGAAGCGCTTCCAGAGGTCGTTGGCGACGTTCTTGGCGAGCTTCGGGCCGTCCTGCTGGTGCTTCTGCCAGGCGGCAAAGAGCTCGGCCATCTGCTCGGTGGACTGCTTCCACTGCGTCTTGGCGGGGTCCTGGGCGGCGATGGTCTCGGCCTGAAGCACGATGACCGTGCGGTCGGCGATGGCCTGATCCAGTTCGGCCTTGGCGGCCTCGCTCTGCTGCTCGGTGAGCTCACCCACGGCCTCGTCGAGCACACCCACACGGGCCACGAGGGCCTCGAGGTCGCCCACGGCCTTGGCCTCGGTGAGCTCCTCGCGGAGCTTGGCCACGGCCTTCTTGATATCGGCCGCGGGGGCACCGCGCTTGGCGCGCTGCTCCAGCAGGGTGACCTGGCCGGCCAGATCGGTGTATTTGCGCTCGAAATAGGCCAGGGCCTCTTCGGCGGTGCCGTCGGGATATTGACCAACCTCGCGCCACTGCTCGCCCTCACGGACGAAAACGGTACCGGAATCGTCTACTCGACCCCACGGTTGCTGTTCGGAAGTTGACACGTGCCTCACCTTGCTGATTTTTTTCGCTAATAATCGCGAGTCGAGAATTCTCGATAAGCCTAGTATGCCCGGGTCGGACTGGGGAACCCAATAGCCGAACCGGACGGGGAGTTTTATTTCAGGGTAATGGATTCAATGGTAATCGGGGACACGGGGACGTCGGTCGCCCCATCCGCCGACGTTGTGGTCTCCATTCCGGTGACATTTGCGTTCAGCGCGTCCAGTCCGGTTGTGATCTTGCCCATCACGGTATAGCCGCCGGCCTGGTCATTGGGGATCCGGGTATCGGCAAATACGATGAAAAACTGGCTGCCGTTACTTGCGGCATCGTTTCCGCTCCGGGCCATCGCGATGGTGCCGGCGGGATAAAACTCGTCCTCGGGGGCGTTCTCGATCGGGCCAAAGCTATAGCCGGGTCCACCGGTGCCGTTTCCCGCGGGGTCGCCACACTGCAGCACGTGGAAGCCGGCCGCGCCGTCCGTGCCGGGGTTATTCACCAGGCGGTGGCACGAAAGGTCATTATAAAAATCGTTCTGGGAGAGCGAGAGGAACGAGGACACCGCCTGCGGTGCCGCGGCGCCGTCCAGCTCCACGCCGAGGGCATCGCCGTTAATCACCATATCGCCGGTCCAGGTGCGGTCCTCGGCCAGGTCCTTGCTGGGTACCGCGGAGGAATCGCTCGGGGAGGGCGAGGGGCTGGGGCCGGCCTCGGGCGAGGGCGCAAGCGGGTTCACGGCCAGCTGGATGCCGATCGCGGCACCCACCAGGACCACAATGACCCCCGCGGCGATCCAGTTATCCCGCTTGCGGCGACGCACGTCATGGGCGTGAACGGACTGACGTGCCTGATATGCGCGCAGGCGGTCGCGGGCCTCGCGCGCGGCGCGGTCCTCATTCTTATGGGCAGCCACGGGGCTTCCTCTCGGATAATCCAGTTGTCTGACCGGGTGCGGCGCACCCGGTAAATAGTTCCGGACTCGATCTTAGGGGCGCGGGGGCGCTTTGGGCCACCGCCGCGGGGGAGTGCGACCGATTTCGTCGGCCGTCGGCGGTTCCCGGTACCCTGGGGTTATGGCCTCCTCCTCCACCGGATTGCATTCCGGCAGCGTTCCCCTCGCGGTGCGCATGCGTCCGCGCACGCTTGATGAGGTGGCCGGCCAGCGCCATCTGCTGCGCCCCGGCTCGCCCCTGGTGAGCCTCGCGCACTCCAATTCCGGAGATAAGGGCTCGGTCTCAGTGATTCTCTGGGGTCCCCCGGGCACCGGCAAAACCACCATCGCGCAGACCATCGCTCATAGCTCGGGCCGCCGCTTTGTGGAGCTCTCCGCCGTGACCGCCGGGGTGAAGGACGTGCGCGAGGTCATGTCCGAGGCCATGACCAGCCGCGATCTTTATGGCCTCTCCACCGTGCTGTTCCTCGACGAGATCCACCGCTTCACCAAGGCGCAACAGGATGCCCTGCTGCCCGGGGTGGAAAACGGCTGGGTCATTCTGGTGGCGGCCACCACCGAGAATCCCTCGTTTTCCGTGATCTCCCCGCTGCTCTCGCGCTCGCTCCTGCTCACCCTGGAACAGCTCTCCGATGAGGATCTCGGTGTGCTGATCGACCGGGCCGTGGTGGATCGCCGCGGCCTGGGCGATCGCTTCATCCTCACGGCCGATGCCCGGGCGGCCATCATTCGCCTGGCCTCGGGTGACGCCCGCCGCGCCCTCACTGCGCTGGAGGCGGCCTCGGTCTCCGCCGATTCCCTGCAGATGCTCTCGGCCTCGGGCGGGGCCGATCCCGCCGCCGAGGAGGGTGTGCTCGATTTTGGTGCCCTCGCCGCCGAGGACGCCGAGGAGGAAGACCCCGAAGAGGGCGAGCACCTCTCCGCGGAGCCCGCGGCAGAGGAAACCGGGGAAGAAGCGGCCGGCGAAGAAACGGCCGTAGCGGGGGAGGCCGCGGAGGTTCCCGTCGCCGAGGCGATCCATAACCCCGAGAATAAACCCATCATCACCGCCGAGATCGTGGGCTCCGCCGTGGACCGCGCACTGCTGCGCTATGACCGCAACGGCGATGAGCACTACGACGTCATCAGCGCCTTTATTAAATCCATCCGCGGCTCCGATGTTGACGCCGCGCTGCACTATCTGGCGCGCATGATCGAGGCCGGCGAAGACCCGCGCTTCATCGCCCGGCGCATCATCATCTCCGCCGCCGAGGACGTGGGCCTCGCCGATCCGCAGGCGCTGGTCATTGCCAATGCCGCGGCCGATGCCGTGGCCTTTATCGGCATGCCCGAGGGGCGCATTCCCCTCTCCGAGGCCGTGATCTATCTGGCCACCGCCGCCAAGTCCAATGCGGCCTATCTTGCCATCGACGCCGCCATCGCCGATGTGCGGGCGGGCGATTTTGGGCGTGTGCCCAAGCCCATCCGCGATGCCCACTATGCCGGGGCCAAGCGCCTGGGGCACGGTCAGGGATATAAATATCCGCACGATGCCGAACTGGGTGTGCTCGCGCAACAGTATCTGCCCGATGAGCTGGTGGACCGCGTGTACTACCGCCCGACCCCACACGGCAATGAGCGCGACCTGCGTTCGCGGCTGAGTAAGATCATGCGGATCGTGCGCGGCAAATAGCAATATTCGGGGCCGTCGGTGCGCTCCCGCCACCGCGCCGGTTTCGCCCGGCACGGCAATGAGCGCGACCTGCGCTCGCGGCTGAGTAAGATCATGCGGATCGTGCGCGGCAAATAGCAAGATTCGGGGTTGCCGGTGCGCTCCCGACACCGTGCCGATACCGCGCCGATACCGCCCCGCCAACCCCGGGGGCCCCGCGCGCCCCGCTCCCGCCAAAATTTCCCGAAATTGCGGGCGCCGCATGGTGTGGCGCGGGCCCGGGGCGTGCTAACCTTATGGACGACCTAGATCCATTCTTAACGTACGGCTGCGCAAAGAATTGGTTTCGACGGGATGGGTTCTGTAGCCGAACCGCCCTGGTCACTCCCTCTAACTCTTTTTTTGGCACACCCGTGCCCGAAAAAATCTGTTTATGGAATTTTCATCGAAAGGAAACCGTGTCTACTAAGTCACGTACCCGTAGCAAGACGCGCCTCTCGCGCGCACTTGGCATCCCCCTCACTCCGAAGGCCGCCAAGTACCTCGAGAAGCGTCCCTACGCACCCGGCGAGCACGGTCGTAGCAAGCGTAAGGCTGACTCCGACTATGCAGTTCGTCTCCGGGAGAAGCAGCGTCTGCGCGCCCAGTATGGCATCCGCGAGAAGCAGCTCAAGATCGCCTTCGAAGAGGCTCGTCGTACTTCCGGTCTGACCGGTGAGAACCTCGTAGAGCTCCTCGAGGTGCGTCTCGACGCTCTGATCGTTCGTGCCGGGTTCGCCCGCACCACCGCTCAGGCTCGTCAGCTGATTGTGCACCGTCACATTCTGGTTGATGGCCAGCTCGTTGACCGTCCGTCCTTCCGCGTTAAGCCGGGACAGACCATGCACGTCAAGCCGAAGTCCGAGGGCCTCGAGGTCTTCCAGGTTGCCGCCGCAGGCGCACACCAGGATGTTCTCCCCAAGGTTCCGGCCTACCTGGACGTCGAGATTGACAAGCTGCAGGCCCGCCTGGAGCGCAAGCCCAAGCGTGCCGAGGTCCCCGTGACCTGTGAAGTACAGCTGGTTGTTGAGTACTACGCGGCTCGCTAAGTAGTCCTTAACACATTCGGGGCCACGGTTTACCGTGGCCCCGTTTTGCGTACCGGCCGGGTATTTGCCCCGAATCTCATCCGATATGCACGCGACGCACGCCCCGAATCACCGCCGGGGCATGCGCTCCGACTAGGATTATGGAATGGCTGCCAACACCTAAGCCCACGGGAGAATCCAGTGAAAAACCTTTTCTTTTTGATCGTCGGTATCGCCGGCGGTTTTATCGTCGCCCACGAGATTAATAAGACCACGCGCGGTAAGCGCTTCTTCGCCGAGCTCGACGGCCGCATGCGTGAATTTGGCGATACCGTCGCCGATGCCTATAAGGAACGCGAAGCCGAGCTTCAGGGCGATACCGCCGAAGAACTTTCCACCAAGTAGTAGTCGGTCACCCCGACAGTAGAACGGAATCATGAAAACCGCTGAAATCCGCAAGCGCTGGCTCAACTTCTTTGCCGAGCGCGGCCACACCGTCGTCCCCTCCGCCTCGCTGGTCAGTGATGACCCGACGCTGATGTTCACCGTGGCCGGCATGGTTCCGTTTGTGCCCTATTTCACCGGGCTGATTCCCGCGCCGTTTGACCGCGCCACGAGCGTGCAGAAGTGCATTCGCACCTCGGATATCGAAGAGGTGGGGAAGACCCCGCGGCACGGCACGTTCTTCCAGATGAACGGCAACTTCTCCTTCGGCGATTATTTCAAGAAGGAAGCCATCGGCTTCGCCTGGGAGTTCCTCACCGGCTCCGAGGAGTCCGGCTGCCTCGGCTTTGACCCCAAGGATCTCTGGGTCACCGTATATAAGGACGACGACGAGTCCATCGGCTATTGGACCGAGATCGCCGGCCTGCCCGAGGAGCGCATCCAGCGCCTCGACGCCGATACCAACTACTGGTCCACCGGCCAGCCCGGCCCCGCCGGCCCGTGCTCCGAGATTTTCTTCGATCGCGGCCCCGCATATGGCATCGACGGCGGCCCCGCCACCGACGACGACCGCTATGTGGAAATCTGGAACCTCGTGTTCATGCAGTATCTGATCGGTGATGTAAAGAGCAAAACCGATTTCACGATCCTCGGCGAGCTGCCCAAGAAGAATATCGACACCGGCATGGGCCTCGAGCGTGTGGCCTTCATTAAGCAGGGTGTTGAGAATATGTACGAGATCGACGAGGTGCGCCCGGTCCTGGACCGCGCCGCCGAGCTCTCGGGCCGCGCCTATGGCGCCAATCACGAGGACGACGTGCGCCTGCGCGTCATCGCCGATCACGTGCGCTCCTCGCTGATGCTGCTCTCCGATGGCGTGACGCCCTCCAACGAGGGCCGCGGCTATATCCTGCGCCGCCTGATGCGCCGCGTGGTGCGCGCAATGCGCCTGCTCGGCGTGGAGGGTGCCACCTTCCCAGAGCTTTTTGCCGCATCGCGCGATGCGATGAAGCACTCCTATCCCGAGGTGGCCGAGGATTATCCGCGGCTCTCGCGCATCGCCTTTGGCGAGGAGGATACCTTCCTGCGCACCCTCGCCGGCGGAACCGAGATCCTCGATGCCGCCGTGACCAGCACCAAGCAGGCCGGCGGAGTCACCCTGAACGGCAAGACCGCCTTCCTGCTGCACGATACCTTCGGATTCCCGATCGACCTCACGCTGGAAATCGCCGAGGAGGCGGGTCTCCGCGTGGATCGTGGTGCGTTTGACAGCATGATGCTGGAGCAGCGCACCCGCGCCAAGGCCGATGCCAAGAGCAAAAAGGGCCACCTCGCCGATCTCTCGGTTTATAGCGCGTTCCGCGCCGGGGGCGAGACGGTCTTCCGCGGCTATGACGAGCTGATCACCGGCACCCGCGTGCTGGGTGTGATCGTGGACGGCGTGTCCGTACCCGCCGCCAGCGCCGGCCAGACCGCCGAGGTGATCCTCGCCGAGACCACGCTCTACGCCGAATCCGGTGGCCAGGACTCCGATAACGGACGCATCATCGGGGCGGGCTTTGAGGCCGATGTTCTTGACGTGCAGAAGCCCGTGAAGGGCCTGATCAGCCACACCGTGAAGATCGACCAGGGCACCCTCGCCGTGGGCGATGAGGCCACCACCGTGGTTGACGCCGATTATCGCCTCGGTGCCGCCCAGGCTCACTCCAGCACACACCTGATTCACGCGGCGCTGCGCCAGACCCTCGGCGAAAACGCCCACCAGTCGGGTTCGTATAATAAGGCCGGCTATATGCGCCTGGACTTCTCCTGGAACCAGGCACTGTCCACCGAGACAAAAACCGAGATCGAGGAGATCGCCAATAACGCGATCCGCGATAACTTCGAGGTGGTCACCCGCGAGATGCCCATCGACGAGGCCAAGAAGCTCGGCGCGATGGCCCTCTTTGGCGAAAAATACGGCTCCACCGTGCGCATGGTGGATATCAACGGCCCCTGGTCGCGCGAGCTGTGCGCCGGAACCCACGTGGGTCGCTCCTCCGAGATCGGCCTGGTGAGCCTCGTCAGCGAGTCCTCCGTGGGCTCCAGCAACCGCCGCGTGGAGGCCATGGTGGGCCGCGAGGCCTTCCGCGAACTCTCCGCCGAGCGCGCCCTGGTCTCCCAGCTCACGGGTGCGCTGAAGACGCCGCGCGAGCAGCTGCCGGAGAAGATCCAGGAGCTGGTGAATAACCTCAAGAACGCCGAGAAGAAGATCGCGGCGTTTGAATCCCAGGCGCTATCCGAGAAGATCCCGGGTCTTGTCGAGAAGGCGGCGCTGCTGGGCAATATCCGCGTGGTGGCACAGAACGTCGGCGAGCTCGGCTCGGGAGACGACCTGCGCGCCCTCGTGACCGGGGTGCGCGAGCGCCTCGGCGCCGATGCCGCCGTGACCGCCCTGACCGCCACGGTCGCCGGTCGCCCGCTGGTGATCGTGGGCACCAACCAGGCCGCACGCGATGCCGGTATCGCCGCGGGGGCACTCGTGAAGATTGCCAGCGGTGTACTCGGTGGCGGCGGGGGCGGCAAGCCCGACCTCGCCCAGGGTGGCGGGTCAAACCCCGAGGCGATCCCGGCGGCACTGGCCGCCATTACCGAGCAGATCGGGCGTTAGTGGTCCAGACGGGTTTCCGGCCGGGCGTTCGCGTGGGCATCGATGTGGGCAAGGCCCGCATCGGTGTCGCGCGCTCGGATCGCGACGGGCTCCTGGCGACCCCGATCGAGACCGTGGCGCGCGCGGAGGACGGCTCCGATATCACCACGATTTGCGGCCATCTGGCGGAGCTCTCGCCGGTGGAAATCGTGATCGGCCTGCCGCTCTCGCTTTCCGGCGCGGAGACACCCTCGACCGCCGATGCGCGCGCTTTTGCCGCGCAGCTGGCCGCAACCACCCCGATCCCCGTGCGGCTCGTGGATGAGCGCCTGTCCACCGTGACGGCGCACTCGGCGATGCGCAGCGCCGGAAAATCGCAAAAAAAGTCCCGCTCCGTGATTGATCAGGTGGCGGCCGTAATCATTCTTCAGCACGCACTCGACACCGAGCGTGGCCGCGGTGTTCCCCCGGGTGAGCTGCTGACCATTGACGAAGGAGCCTAACCGGTGCCCGAGCAGAACGATCCGCTGGACGAGGCATTTGCCGCCCTCACCGGCGAGCTTCCCCGCGTTGCCCCGCCCGCGGCGGAACCCGAGCCCGATCTCCCGCCGCCCACGTCGCGGCGCGAGGCCCGGGAGCGCGCGGTTATCGCCGAGTCCCGCGCCCAGCGCCGCGCCGAGGCCGAGGCGGCGCTCGAGCAAAACGCCACCGTGGCCGTGAAGCCGCGCCGCCGCCGCCGGGCACTGATCGTGACCCTGATCAGCATCCTCGTGGTGGTGGGTCTGGGGACCGCCGTGACGATCACCTGGAACTCGTTTATGCCGCAGCTGATCGAGAAATTCTCCAATGCCGCGCCCGAGGACTATCAGGGTTCCGGCGAGGGACAGGTCACCGTCTCGATCGCCGAGGGAGATGACGGCACCGCCGTGGCCCGTTCGCTGCATGCCGCGGGCGTGACCGCCTCGGTGGACGCGTTTTATCGCCTGCTGCTTTCTACGCCCGAGGAACCGGTATTCCACCCGGGCCTCTACTCGCTGCGCACCAAGATGAGCGCCGAGTCCGCACTCACGGCCCTGCTGAACCCGGGCAACCGGCTCCAGGGCGGCGTGCTTGTGCGCGAGGGCGAGACCGGCCGCACGATCCTTCCCAATGTGGCCAGCGCAATCGATGTCTCGCTTGAGGAGATGGAGGCCGCGGCCGCCAATCCCGCCGATTTTGGCCTGCCCGCCGATGCCCCCTCGCTTGAGGGCTGGCTCTTCCCCGCCACCTATACGTTCCCGGATAAGAGCACCCCGCACGAGGCGCTCCAGATCATGGTGGACCGCACCGTGAAGGCCCTGAACGATGCCGGTGTTCCCGCCGATCAATACGAGCGCATTCTCACGTTTGCGTCGATCGTGGAGCGCGAGGCCCGCCAGCCTCAGGACTTCCCGAAGGTTGCGCGCGTGATTGAAAACCGCCTCGCGGTGGATATGAAGCTGCAGATGGACTCCACCGCCCAGTACGGCACGGGGCAGGCCGATGGCTCGGTCTGGTCCAGCGCCGAATCGCTGCGCGAAAAGAACGACTGGAATACCTATGAGCGCCAGGGGCTGCCCGTGGGGCCGATCGCCAACCCCGGCGACCGCGCCATCGAGGCCGCGATGAACCCCGAGCCCGGCGACTGGCTGTTTTTTGTCACGGTGGATTTGGACACCGGCGAGACCGTGTTTAACACCACGGACGCCGAGCATGAGAAGGCCGTGGCACAGCTGCGCGCCTGGTGCAGCGCCAACCCCGGAAAGGGCTGCTAACCCCGCCATGAGGCTCGCCGTATTTGGTTCGCCCATCGAGCACTCCCGGTCCCCGCTCCTGCATGCCACCGCCTATGGCCTGCTGGGGCTGGACTGGGAGTATTCGCGCCGCGAGGTGCTCGCGGAACAGCTGCCCGGAATCCTCGCCGAACTCGACGAGTCCTGGCGCGGCCTCTCGCTCACGATGCCGCTTAAGGGTGCCGCCCATGCAGCGGCGGATACGCATGATGAACCCGCGCGGATCACGGGGGCGGTTAATACCCTGCGCTGTGAATATCTGAACGGCCGCCGGATCCTGCACGGCTATAACACCGATGTGGCGGGGATCGTGAACGCGATTCGCGCCGCCCGCGGGCCGATTCCCCTGGCCGGGCCCGGGCGCGGCCATGCCGAGATTCTGGGCGGGGGAGCCACCGCTGCCAGCGCCCTGCTGGCCTGCGCCGAACTGGGCATCACCTCGGTGCGCCTGCTGGTGCGCACGCCCGGCCGCGCCGCCGATACCGCGGGCCTGGCCCGGGAGCTTGGCCTGGACGCGAGCGTGGCGGCGTTTGCCGACTATCTTCCTCGGCCCGATACCGCGCTGATCGTCTCAACGCTCCCGGGGGACGCGCAACCCGGAATCGTTTTCCCCGAGGAACTGCGCGCATCCGCCCCGCTCTTTGACGTGGCCTATGCGCCGTGGCCCAGCTCACTCGCGCGCGAGTGGGCCCCCGCACACGGTACGGTGGTCAGTGGGCTCGAGATGCTGGTGCATCAGGCCCTGGTTCAGGTGCGAATTTTCGTCGGGGGCGATCCCTCCGCCGTTCTCCCCGATGAACCCCGGATCCTCGCGGCCATGCTCGCCTCGGTGGGCCTCCCGGCGCCCGCCACCCGCTAGCCGCCCCGGATCCACCCCAGATTTATCCCCCGCACAATTTTGCGGTGTCGGCAGCCGACCCGCGACTATGGAAAGATAGGTGCCATGCTTCGTTGGCTTACCGCCGGAGAGTCTCACGGCCCGGAACTGATTGCAATCGTCGAGGGAATGCCCGCGGGCGTTCCCGTCTCCATGGACGCCATCCGCGCCGATCTGGCCCGCCGCAAGCTCGGCTATGGCCGCGGTTCGCGGATGAAGTTTGAGGTGGATGAGCTGAATATCTCCGGCGGCGTGCGCCACGGCTCCACGCTGGGAGGCCCGGTGGCCCTGCGCATCGGCAATACCGAGTGGCCCAAATGGGTTGAGGTAATGAGCCCCGAGCCCGTGGAGACCACGGAAATGTCGCGCGGCCGCAGCGCCCCGCTGACCCGCCCGCGCCCCGGCCACGCCGATCTGGTGGGCATGCAGAAATACGATTTTGACGAGGCCCGCCCGATCCTGGAGCGCGCGAGTGCCCGCGAGACCGCGGCCCGCGTCGCGCTCGGCGCGGTGGCCCGCTCGTTCCTGTCCGAGCTGGGCATCGAGCTGGTCAGCCATACGCTGTCCATCGGCCCCGTGAGTGTGCCCGAGGATGCCGCGCTGCCGCTGCCCGGCGATGTGGACGCCCTGGATGCCGATCCGCTGCGCTGCTTCGATCCGGAAACCTCCGCTCGCATGGTCGAGGAGGTGGACGATACCAAGAAAAACGGCGATACCGTGGGCGGTGTTGTTGAGGTTTTGGCCTATAACCTTCCCCCCGGGCTCGGCTCGCATGTGCACTGGGATCGTCGCCTCGACGCCCAGCTGGCGCAGGCCATCATGGGCATTCAGGCCATTAAGGGTGTGGAGATCGGCGACGGTTTCCTGACCGCGCGCCGCCGCGGTTCGGCCGCGCATGACGAGCTTTTTATCGAGGACGGCGTGATCGTGCGCTCGAGCGATAAGGCCGGCGGCACCGAGGGTGGCATGAGCACCGGAACGGTCCTGCGCGTGCGCGCCGCCATGAAGCCCATCGCCACGGTCCCGCACTCGCTGCGCACCGTGGACGTGGCCACCGGCGAGGCCTCGGGCGCCCACCACCAGCGCTCCGATGTCTGTGCGGTTCCCGCGGCGGGCGTTGTGGCCGAGGCCATGGTGGCCCTCGTGCTGGCCAATTCCGTGCTGGAAAAATTCGGCGGCGACTCGATCGGCGAGACCAAGCGCAATTTTGACGGCTATCTCGCACATATCGCCGAGAACCTGCGCACCGCGGCCGCCTCCAATCCCGAGCTTGCCGTTTCCGGTGAGTAGCGCGGGGCTGCCGCGCACGGTGGCCCTGATTGGCCCCATGGGAGCGGGCAAGACCAAGGTGGGCAAGCGCCTCGCGCGCGCCCTGGGTCGCCCGTTTGTGGATACCGATCATCGCATCGTGGCCGAGCACGGTCGGATTAACGACCTCTTTGCCCGGCACGGCGAGGAGGGCTTCCGCGAGCTGGAACGCGCGGCCGTGGAGCGGGCGCTGCGCGAAAACGCCGTGGTATCCCTCGGCGGCGGCGCGGTCCTGCATCCCGATACGCGCGCGCAGCTCGCCGATGTGGCCGTGATTTATCTCACGGTCACCGAGAAGGCGGTGCTCGCCCGCATCAACGTGGACGAGCGCCCGCTGCTGCGCGATGACCCCTCCGCATGGGGACGCATTTTTGAGGCACGCCGGCCCCTCTACGAAGAGGTCGCCGACGTGATTTTTGATACCTCGGTGGGGCCGATCACGCGCCTCGGCGAGGATATTCTGGCCTGGGCTAAGGAGAACTCGTGACCGAGAAGCGCACCGTGACCACCATCCCCGTGACCTCGCCGCAGGGCGATTATGACGTGACTATCGGACGCGATATCTATTCGGGGATCCCGGATGCACTCGCGGATGACGTACAAAAGGTGCTGATTGTGCACCCGCCCGCGATGGGAGCCCGCGCGGCCGCGCTGCGCGAGAGCCTCGCCGACCGCTATCAGGTGCTGCTCGCGGAGGTGCCCGATGCCGAAAACGCCAAGCGCGTGGAGGTGGCAGCGTTCTGCTGGCAGATCCTCGGCCAGGCCGATTTTGCCCGCAGCGATGCGATCATCGGCTTCGGCGGGGGAGCGATCACCGACCTGGCCGGGTTTGTGGCCGCGACCTGGCTGCGCGGGGTCTCGCTGATCCAGCTGCCCACCAGCGTGCTGGGCATGGTGGATGCCTCCGTGGGGGGTAAAACCGGAATTAACACCAATGAGGGAAAAAACCTCGTGGGGGTATTCCACGCACCCACCGCCGTATTTGCCGATCTGGAGGTGCTGGACACGCTCCCGCGCAACGAGATCCTGACCGGCTTTGCGGAGATCGTGAAGGCCGGGTTTATTTATTATCCCGAGATCCTCGACATTATCGAGTCCGATGTCGCGGCGGCCACCGATCCGACCACGCCCGAGTTCCGCCGCGTGATCGAGCTGTCCATCGACATGAAGGCACGCGTGGTGGGGGAGGATTTCCGCGAGGCGGGCCTGCGCGAGATCCTGAACTACGGGCATACCCTGGGCCACGCAATCGAGCACGCCGAGCGCTATCAGTGGCGCCACGGTGCGGCGGTGGCCGTGGGCATGATGTTTGCCGCGGAGCTTTCGCGCCTGGCCGGGCGGCTCGGTGATGACGCCGTGGATCGCACGCGCCGCATCCTCGACTCGCTGGATCTGCCCACCGAATATCCCGTGGGCCGCTGGAATACCCTGCTCGCCACGATGCAGCGCGATAAAAAGACACGCTCGGGAATGCTGCGCTTCATCGTTCTGGACGATATCGGCAAGCCCAGCGTGTTAACCGCGCCCGAGACGGCCCTGCTCTTCGCCGCATATCAGGAAATCGGCTCCTAACCCGCCCGATTTTTGGCCCGGGACCGGGCTACCGAGTAAGCTTGACCAGCAGGTCGCATCCGACCGCAATTTTTTACCACTGAACGGAAACCGCTTTTCATGGCATCTACCGCTGACATTAAGAACGGCGTTGTCCTCAAGATCGACGGACAGCTCTGGACCGTAATCGAGTTCCAGCACGTCAAGCCCGGCAAGGGTGGTGCGTTTGTGCGCACCAAGATGAAAAACGTCGTCACGGGCAAGACCGTGGACAAGACGTATAACGCCGGAGCCAAGATCGAGACCGAGAACGTCGATCGTCGCGACTTCACCTACCTGTATGCCGATGGCGATGCCTTCGTATTCATGGACACCGAGGACTACGACCAGATCAACGTTCCCGCCGCCGTCGTGGGCGATGCCGTGAACTTCCTGCTCGAAAACCAGGCCGTGACCATCGCCCTGAATAACGGCAACCCGCTGTATGTGGAGCTCCCCGCCTCGGTAGTGATGACCATCACGCACACCGACCCGGGCCTGCAGGGCGACCGCTCCACCGGCGGCACCAAGCCCGCCACGATCGAGACCGGCTACGAGATCCAGGTTCCCCTGTTCCTCGAGACCGGCACCAAGGTCAAGGTGGACACCCGCACGGGTGACTACCTCGCGCGCGTAAACGACTAGTGAGCGCACGCAGTAAGGCCCGCAAACGCGCCCTGGATATCCTCTACGGCGCGGATCTGCGCGAGCAGACCCTCCCCGAGGCCCTTCAGGCCGAGGCCAAGCGCGCCGCGAGCGAACCCGCCCGCGAGGCGTCCTGGCTTTATGCCCGGGAAATCGTGGACGGCGTGATGGATCACTCCGAGGAAATCGACGAGCAGATCGAAACCTATTCGCAGGGCTGGAGCCTCGCGCGGATGCCGGTCGTGGATCGCGCAATCCTGCGCATCGGCGTCTGGGAGATGCTCTTTAACGACGAGGTGCCCACCGCCGTGGCCATCGACGAGGCCGTCGAGGCCGCCAAGGAGTTTTCCACTGACGACTCCTCGGGTTTTGTGAACGGCCTGCTGGCCAAGATCGCCCAGGCTAACGCCGCGGTCTAGCGTTTGAGCACGTCCCCGGGGCGGGTGATATTCCACAGCGAATATCACCCGCCCCTTTTGTTTGCGCCCGGGCGTGCGCCGGGCAGGGTCTATTTTGCGACAGGATTACCACCTGCGCGGGTATCGGGAAATTATTCTTTTTAAACCACCCGTAATTCCCCATTAATCGCCTCGCGAAACGGTACCCAGCGCATGAAAAAGCCCCTCTCGATGATCGCGGCGGTGGCGCTCACCGCGCCGCTGCTCGCAATATTTTCCCTGTCCACCGCCCAGGCCGCCCCTGGAGATCGCGCGGTCTTTGGCGATTCCGGACTCGCCGGCTGTGTGGCCGGCACACTGGGGTTGGCCGGCGGCGATCCGATTCCCCTGGATGATGCCGCAGCAATCACCACCCTGAGCTGTGAAACAGCCTCCACCCTGGACGGCGTGGAACAGCTGACGGCGCTGGAGCGCATAAACCTCAACGGCTCGCAGGTCACCACCCTCAGCCCCCTGGCCCCCCTCGCCCGCCTGAGCGATGTCTCGGTGAGTCGGGCACCGCTGGCCAGCTATGCCTCGGTTTCCGAACTGCCCCGGCTGACCTCGCTCGACGCCAGCTATATGCCCGCCGGCCTGAGTGATCTTTCGCTGCTGTCCAACGCCACGGGCCTGCAATCCTTGCAGCTGCGCGGCAATGCGATCAGCGATCTGACGCCCCTTGCCCAGCTCACCGACCTCGAATTTCTTGACCTGGGCGTGAACCGAATCACGGATATTACCCCGCTGGGTTCCCTGGTCAACCTGACCAGCTATCTCAACGTGTCCTCCAATCAGATCACCGATCTCTCGCCGTTGACTCCGCTCACCTCACTCACGCAGCTGAGCTTTGAAACCAATAAGGTGGCGGATCTCTCGCCGCTGGGCCGGATGAGTGGCCTGGTCTGGCTGGATGCCCGATATAACCTGATCACCGATCTCTCGCCGCTGGTGGACGCCACCCGGATGCGCACCGTGGAACTCTCGAATAACCTGATCGAGGACCCCTCCCCGCTGGGGCGGCTGTCCTTTATCGAGCATCTGACGCTGGATGGCAACCGCATCACGTCCCTCGCCTCGCTTGCCGGAATCACCGCGCCCAAATATGTGCGTTTTACCTCCCAGCGCTGGACGCTGGAGGATATTCAGGTGGGGCTGATGCAGGATAACCCCGTGGTTACGATCGATGGTTCGGCGGTTCCCGTGACCTCCACCACGGCCGACTTTGATGCCGCGGCCAATGCCTGGAGCTTCGCCGAGGTGGGCACCAATACCCTGCGCTGGTCTCAGGACACCGGCATCGGTAACTACGGTGTATTCTCCGGCACGATTACCCAGAAGTCCGTGGAGCGCCGGCTCGTCTCGGGGCTGACGATCGAGAAGACTGCCGCGTCGGCGGATATGGGCAGGGTCGGAGATAACGTGGACTATACGTTCACGGTTCGGAACACGGGCGAGACCGAGCTGAGCGCCGTGAGCGTGACCGAGGACGCCTTCGGCGGCGCGGGCGCGGCGCCCGCGATTGCCTGCCCCGCCGATACCACGCTGGCCCCCGGGGCCGAGCTGGTATGCACGGGCTCCTATGTGGTGCAGCAGGCCGATATTGATGCCGGCGAGCTGAGCAATACCGCCTCGGCATCGGCGCTGGACCCCTCCGCGGCACGGGTGGACGCGACCCCCTCCACCGCGGTGGTGCGCTCCACCGAGGCAGCGAGCCTCTCCTTCCTGAAGGAGGCCGATGTGGCCTCGGTGAGTGCACCCGATGACCTGATCGGCTATCGCTTCACCGTGACAAATACCGGGCTGGTCACCGTGCGCAATATTGCGGTCATGGAGACCGAGTTCAGCGGAGACGCCGCCGGACTGACCCTGGACTGCCCGGCCACCACCACCCTGGCGCCGGGTGAATCCCTCTCCTGTGAGGCCACCTATGCGGTGCGGGCGACGGACCTGACCGCGGCCCTCATCAGCAACTCCGCCGCCGCGGAGGCGGTCACCGCGCGGGGGACCGCACTGCACACACCCGTATCCACGGTGGACGTGGCCGTGGACGTGGTGGCACCCACCTCGGCACCCACCCTGCCCCCGACCATCACCGATCCCGCGCCGGCCCCCGGCACGGGCAGCGTTCCCGGCGAGGCGGGCGGGGCACTCGTGACTACCGGTGCGGGCAATGTTCTCCCGTGGGCCGTATCCGCGCTGATGCTGCTGGGCCTGGGTGGAGTTCTCCTTCTTCGCAAGCGTCGCGCGGGGACCGAGGGCTAATACCCCCGAGGCGGCAGAACGGCGAGGCCGTGCAGGTACCCCCTGCACGGCCTCGCCGTTTGCTCGGGGCAGTGGTGCACCCCGATTCCGGAGATGCCTGGCGGTCGGCCGGCGGGGAAGTGTGGTGCCGTGTCATTTGCGCGCGGCGCCCCATCCGCGCCATACTGAACGGTGTTCAGGAGAACACCGTTCAGGTGCGCCATCAACCAGCCAAGGACCCCCATGACCACGCAGAGTTTAGGCAGCCCCGGCCGCGCGAGCCTCGCCGTATATGCCGCAATGATCGCGCTCCGATCGCCCGCCGCCGGGGGTCGCTAGAATGCCTCGTGGCCCCGCCGCCACGCTGCGCCGCGGCGAGGTGTTCCACGACGCGGCGGAGCTGAAACGGCTGATATCCCTCGCCCGGGTTGATCCCCGCAGTGCCCCCGGACGCGTGCACCTCATCATCGACCCCTCGCCGGTCCGCGCCCTCTGCCGCGCCCTCGCGGTGCGACGAGCCGGGGGGATCGTCCTGGTGGGAGATCCCCGCTGGGGCCCGCAGTTTCGGGCGGCGCTCGCGCAGCGGATCGCCGCGGCACCGCCGCTGCCCACCGATCTGGCCTGGGCCACCTCCACCTCGGGCAGCACCGGTTCCCCGCGGGTGGTGTTGCGCGACGCGCGGTCCTGGAGCTCCTCGTTTGCCGCAATCGACGCGCTGCTGGCGGTGGGGGAACGGGACCAGATTTTGGCCGCATCCCCGCTGATCTCCTCGATCGCCCTCTTTGCCGCGATCTACGCACTCGAGGGCTCCCACCCACTGATACTGCCCGCCGGCGCCCAGTTGGAGGCCGGCGATCTTCACCCCGCCACCATCCTGCACGGCACGCCACAGGCACTGCGCCGCGCGCTGGAACTCATCGAAAACGGCGCGCGCTCCTCCCTGCGCGCCGCGA
The DNA here is from genome assembly GCF_020424085.1 of Mycetocola spongiae. NCBI lineage: Bacteria > Bacillati > Actinomycetota > Actinomycetes > Micrococcales > Microbacteriaceae > Mycetocola > Mycetocola spongiae. Next base: position 522,958 of record NZ_CP080203.1, read on the forward strand.
TGATTGGCGGCTCCCGCCTGGATTCACATCTGCGCACCCGCGCCGAGGGGCTGGGGATCACGGTGGTGTCCTATTACGGCGCCGCGGAACTGTCCTTTGTCGCCGCCGATAGCGATGGCACGGGCCTTCGCCCCTTCCCGGATGTTGCGCTCCAGATCCGCGCGAACCCCGCGCGCCCCGAGGGCGCGTCCCCGGCCGCCGGGGAACTATGGGTCTCCTCGCCCTATCTCGCCCGGGGCTATCTGGAGGGAGACACTGCCGGCGGCGCTCTACGCCGGGAGGGGCGCGAGCATCCCTGGATGAGCGTCGGGGATCTTGCCACGCTGGAGTCCGACGGCGTCCTCCGCCTGCACGGACGCGGCGACGGGGCCATCCTCACCGCCTCGGCAACCGTGATCCCGGAGGACGTTGAGGCCGCACTCCGCTCCCTCCCCGGCATCGCCGATGCGATCGTATTTGCCGTGGCCGCCCCCAGAATTGGCGCGCTGCTAGCCGCGGTGATCGAATGGGAAGACGGCGCCCCGGCGCCCACCCGCGCCGCGCTGAACGCCGCCGCCCGGGAGTTACTCACCAGTTCGCACCGGCCACGCCGCTGGTATCTCACCGGGTCGCTGCCGCGCACCCTGGCCGGCAAGGTGGATCGCGGCGCGGTGGCCGCGCGGGCCGCCTCCGCGACCACCACCATCCCCGCCGAGAGTGGAGCCTTCCGCAGTGTCCTCTAGAACCTTTTCCGCGCCGACGGCCCGGGACGCCGTGATCATCGCCGCCCTGCGCACCCCCTTTGCCACCCGCGGTGCCCAGTTACGCACAGTCCCGGTAGATGCGCTGGCGGCCCCGCTGCTGCGCGAGCTACACCGGCAGACCGCTGACCTCGGGGTGGGCAGCGGGGCGGAAAACGCCGCCCCGGATGATGTCATCCTGGGCAACTGCATGGGCCCCGGGGGTAACCTCGCCCGCATCGCCGCCCTGCGCGCGGGCCTGGGCGTGGAGGTCCCGGGAATGACCGTTGATCGGCAGTGTGGCAGCGGCCTCGCCGCGATCCTCACGGCGGCCTCCGCACTGTCCTCCGGCCACGCCGATTATGTCCTGGCCGGGGGCGCCGAATCGGCCTCCACCGCCCCGCTGCGCATTCTGCACGATCGGCCCTATGATCGCGCACCGTTCACCCCGGACGGCTTCCCCGATCCCGAGATGGGGCCCGCGGCGGAGGAGCTGGCTCGCCGCTATGGTTTTAGCCGCGCTCAGGTGGATGCGATCGCGCTATACAGCCATCGGCGCGCGCTGGATCGCGGTGCCGCGCTCCGGTCCGCCGAAATTCTTCCGCTCGCGGTGGACCACCCGGAGGCCCTCCTGGGCGAAGATCCCGGCCCGCGCGATATCGCCACGCTCCTGCCGCGGTTCCCGGCGCTGCACGGCGGCGTGGTGACCGCCGGAAATTCCAGCCGAAACTCGGACGGCGCGGCCGCGGTGAGCCTGGTCACCGAAGCCTTCCGCGCCCGGGCCGCGGGGCGTGGTATTCCCGGGCTGCGCATCGTGGACAGCGTGAGTATCGGCTGCGATCCGGCGCTGCCGGGCCTGGGGCCCGTGGCCGCGATTCACGCGCTGTGCGGGCGCACCGGAGTTTCCCTGGACGAGGTCGCGGCCATCGAGCTGGTGGAGGCCTTCGCCGCCCAACACCTCGCCGTGCTCCGCGCCCTGGGCCTGGTTGAATTTGCCGAGGGCACCGGGCTCCCGCGGCCGGATCCCCGGGTGAACTCGGCCGGCGGCACCCTCGCAATCGGGCACCCCTGGGGCGCCAGCGGGGCGCATCTACTGGTGCGGCTATTCTCCCGCCTGGTGCGCTCGGGGGAGCCCGCGGGCACGCTCGGGCTGGCCGCCGTGGCGGTGGGTGGGGGAATGGGCATCGCCGCCCTCGTGGAGGTTATTCGCTAGGCCCCGCGGGGCCGGACTCTCAATGCATCGGGCCCGCTCGGCATGAGCGCCACCCGGAAATCCGGGCCACTTATTGCCCGGCTGGCCCGGCGGCAGTATGGTGTGCACATGAGAATATGGCGTGCGTCGCTGGCGATCGTGATGGGCGGCATCCTGGCACTCGGAACTGCCTGCGCCACCCGGCCCGCGGAGGCGGGGCCCTCGGGCGCGGCCACCCCGCCCGTTCCCTCCGCCTCCGCCGAGGGAACGCCCCCGGCCGAGCCCTCGTCGGACCCGGAGCCCAGCGCACCTCCCGCCCCGGTGCTGCCCGAGCGCGTGGCGCTGCCGCGCGGGCCGATCACCGGACTGCCCGGGCAGGGCAATTTTCTGGCCTGGACCGTGGACGACGGCTCCGATGCCGAGACCGTGGCCCGCTATGTGGACTTCGCCGAGCGCACCGGCACCCGGCTGACATTTTTTATTAACGGCAGCTATCCGGGATGGGCGGCTCAGGCCGAGCGGCTGCGGCCGATGATCGCCTCGGGCCAGGTGCAGATTGGTAATCACACCTGGAGCCACCAGGCACTCACCAAGCTGAGTGATCGGGGCATCATCGACGAACTCACCCGCAACGAAACCTATATCCAGGACACGTTTGGGGTGAGCGCCAAGCCCTATTATCGGCCGCCCTTTGGCTATCGCTCCGCGCATACCGATGCGGTGGCCGCGAGCATCGGCTATACCGTTCCGGTGCTCTGGTATGGCTCGCTCTCCGATTCCGGGCTGATCACCACCGAGCAGGTGGTGCAATTTGCCGATCAGTGGTTCCTGCCCCAACATATTGTGATTGGTCACGCCAATTACACCCCGGTCACCGAGGTCTTTGGGGAGCTCTCCGGGATCATCTCCCAGCGCGGGCTGCAGACGGTCACGCTAAACGACGTATTTATCTCCCCCTGATCCTCCGCTTCTTCCGGGTGGGGCCATGCGGGGCGTCTATACTCCGAGGATGGGGCACGAAGTATTTGACGATCTCGCGGCGGATTACGATAGGTTCCGGCCCCCGTATCCGCGCGCACTCTTTGAGATCATGGCAAACCGGCTGGGCCGCGCGCGCACGGGTCATACCCCGGCCCGTGTTCTGGATCTGGGGGCCGGCACCGGCATCGCATTGGCGGGGCTGCGCGAGGTCCTGGGGCCGCGCCCGCTCTATGCCGCCGTGGATCCCTCGGCCGCGATGGTGGCCCTGGGCAGCGAGCTGGTTCCGGACGCGCTCTGGCACGTGGGGCGCGCCGAGCCCTATCTGGAGGTGAGCCGCGGTGTGGGCCTGATCATGATCGCGCAGGCCTTTCACTGGATGGACGTGCCGCGCCTGCTGGCCGCCGCCACCCGCGCCCTAGTCCCCGGGGGAGTGATCGCGGTTCTTTATAATATTCGCCGCCATACCGATAGCGCGTTTCTTGCCGAATATGAGGCCCTGCTGGAGGAGCTGAGCCCGGGCTATAGCCGGGACCACCCCGATTCCGATGTGCTGGCAGCGCTGCATGAGCATCTGCCCGCGGGCACCCGCGTGGAGACCCATCAGGCTCTCTGGGATACCTTCATGACCCCCGAGGAGTTCCTGGGGCTCGCACATTCGGCCACCTCGGTGCAACGCGCCCGAGCCAGCCACGGCGCGGAACTTGACCGCCGCACGCTTGCGCTTGTCCGCGCCTATCTTGATAGCGATGGCCGCGTGGATGTGGCCTATACCAGCGAGCTTGTGATCGCCAGCCTGCCCCGCTAGCGGAGTCGGCATATACCCCGGCGGATGCTAAGCTGAAGCCAGTTGTATTCGGCAACCTTTAAGATCGTCCAGAGAGGCGAAGAAGGGAGTCCGCATGAGCGCACGCGTTGTGCTTCAGCAGGCTGATATATCCCGGGCACTGACCCGTATTGCGCACGAAATCCTGGAGTCAAATCGCGGGGCCGGCGACCTGGTGGTCCTGGGCATCCCCACGCGCGGCGTGTATATCGCCCGCCGCCTCGCCGCACTCCTGAGCGAGTTCTCCGGGGAGAACGTTCCCCACGGCGCCCTCGATATCACCATGTATCGGGACGACCTCGGCCGCATCCCCACGCGCAGCCCGCAGCCCACCACCATCCCCGCCGGCGGAATCGACGGCAAAACGGTGGTGCTCGCCGATGATGTTTTATACTCCGGTCGCACCATCCGCGCGGCCCTGGACGCCCTCGGAGATATCGGGCGTCCCCGCGCCGTGCGCCTCGCCGCACTCGTGGATCGCGGCCACCGCGAACTGCCGATCCGTCCCGATTTTGTGGGTAAAAACCTCCCCAGCTCCAAATCGGAGCGCATCAACGTGGAGCTATCCGAGCTGGACGGCGAGGATCGCGTGACGATCGACGACCTGGGCGGTGCCTCCTAATGCGGCACCTCCTGGACACCCGCTCGCTTCGGCGTGATAACGCCCTTCTGATCCTCGACATCGCCGAGGATATGGCCGATACCCAGCTGCGCGAGGTCAAAAAACTGCCGACGCTGCGCGGCAAAACCGTCGTGAACCTCTTTTTTGAGGACTCCACCCGCACCCGGATCTCCTTTGAGGCCGCCGCCAAGCGCCTCAGCGCCGATGTGATCAACTTCTCCGCGAAGGGCTCCAGCGTGTCCAAGGGCGAGAGCCTAAAGGACACCGCCCAGACCCTCGCGGCGATCGGGGCCGATGGCGTGGTCATTCGCCACGGCGCCTCGGGCGCGCCGCGCACGCTGGCCACAAGCGGCTGGATCGACGCCGGAATCATCAACGCGGGCGACGGCACCCACGAGCATCCCACCCAGGCCCTGCTGGACGCCTTCACGATGCGCCGCCGCCTGCACGGTGCCGCCTCGCGCGGCCGCGACCTGGACGGCGTGAGCGTCACGATCGTGGGCGATGTCCTGCACTCGCGGGTGGCCCGCTCCAATATTTGGCTGCTGCACACCCTCGGCGCCCACGTCACCCTGGTGGCCCCGCCCACGCTGCTGCCGGTCGGGATCGAGTCCTGGCCCGTGACCGTGAACTATAGCCTCGATGATGCCCTCGCCCAGGGCCCCGATGTGGTCATGATGTTGCGCATCCAGGGCGAACGCATGCACGACGCGTTTTTCCCCAATTCCCGGGAATATTCCCGCCGCTGGGGGCTGGACGATGAGCGTGTGGACTCCCTGCCAGCCACTAGCATTGTTATGCACCCCGGTCCGATGAACCGCGGCCTGGAGATTTCCTCCGGCGCCGCCGATTCGGCCCGGTCCACGGTCCTGGAACAGGTGACGCACGGCGTCTCCGTCCGGATGGCCGCGCTCTACCTACTTTTGTCCGGAGACCGGGAGGAAAACCTGTGAGCCACGAGAACTTTCTGATTCGCGGTGCGCGCCTGGCCACCGGCGAGAGCACCGACCTGCGCCTCGAAGCCGGCCTGATCGCCGAGACCGGCAGCGGCCTGGATGCGCGTGGAGCCACCGTGATCGACGCCGACGGCCTGCTGGCCCTGCCCGGCCTGGTGGACCTGCACACGCACCTGCGCGAGCCCGGCTATGAGCACAGCGAGACAGTGCTCACCGGAACCCGCGCCGCGGCCGCCGGAGGCTATACCGCCGTTTTTGCGATGGCCAATACCTCTCCCGTGGCCGATACCGCCGGAGTGGTGGAGCAGGAGCTCTCGCTCGGCGAGCAGGCAGGCTATGCCCGCGTGCAGCCGATCGGCGCCGTGACGGTGGGCCTCGCGGGGGAGCGGCTGGCCGAACTCGGCGCGATGGCCGAATCCCGCGCCCAGGTGCGGGTCTTCTCCGATGACGGTTTCTGCGTGTGGGACCCGCAGCTGATGCGCCGCGCACTCGAATACGTGAAGGCCTTTGACGGCGTGATCGCGCAGCACGCTCAGGACCCGCGGCTGACCCCGGGCGCCCAGATGAACGAGGGTGTGGTCTCCGCCGAACTGGGCCTGGCCGGCTGGCCAGCGATGGCCGAGGAATCGATCATCGCGCGCGATGTCCTGATCGCCGAACACGTGGGTTCGCGCCTGCATATCTGCCACCTGTCCACCGCCGGCTCCGTGGACGTGATCCGCTGGGCCAAGGCCCGCGGCATCAACGTCACCGCCGAGGTCACCCCGCATCACCTGCTGCTCACCGAGGAACTCGTGCGCAGCTATGACTCGCGGTTTAAGGTCAACCCCCCGCTGCGCCGCGAGGAGGATGTGCTCGCCCTGCGCGAGGCCCTCGCCGATGGCACGATCGATATCGTCGCCACCGATCACGCGCCGCATCCGCTCGAGGCCAAGGAGTGCGCATGGGCCGAGGCTGCCAACGGCATGGTGGGCCTGGAATCGGCCCTCTCCGTGGTGCACGAGGCCATGGTGGAGACCGGCCTCCTCGGCTGGGAGGACGTGGTGCGCGTAATGTCCAGCGCCCCCGCCCGAATCGGCCGCATCTCCGGCCAGGGACTCGACCTGAGCGCGGGCAACCCCGCCGAGATCACGCTCTACGACCCGAGCGCCCGCGCCGATTTTGCCGCCGATGCGCTGCGCGGCAAATCCGTGAACTCCCCCTACTTCGGACGGAGCCTCCCGGGCTCGGTCCGGGCCACCTTCCACGGGGGCTATGCCACCGTTCTCGACGGTGAGCTGCTTCCCACAGAACAGATCCGAGCATTGGCGGCACTACATGGCTAACCCCATCATTCCTGCACTGATCATCCTGGCGGTACTTGTACTCGTCCTGGTTCTGATGTGGCTCGGCTGGCGACGACGACGCCAACAGGGCGCCGCGATTCCGATGATCACCGATCTGCCCGAGGGCGCCACCGTGCTCGCCGAGGTCCCGGCCTTTTATGTGGCCTCGACCCGCGCGGGTGAACCCCTCGAGCGCCTCGCGCTGAAGGGCCTGAGCTTCCGCTCGCGCGCCACCGTGGCCGTGGCCAGCGAGGGAGTGGTCATCGCCGCCCGCGGCGAATATCCCGCGTTTATCCCCGCCGCGCAGATCCTCGGGGCCCTTCCGGCCACCTGGACCATCGACCGCGTCGTGGAAAAGGACGGCCTGATCGCCCTGAGCTGGACCTCCGGCGAGACCGCTATCGACAGCTATATCCGGGTCATTGAGCAGTCCGACCACATCAAGATTTTGGACGCGATCGCGCAGATCGTGCCCGCCCCCGCTTCCCGCACCACCGAGAGTGAGATCACAGCATGACCAGTACCGCATTCGGCGCCGCCGCACCGGCCGTCCTCGTTTTGGAGGATGGCACCCGCTTCGACGGTTCCGCCTACGGCCTGACCGGCCAGACCCTGGGTGAGGTTGTTTTCACCACGGGCATGTCCGGCTATCAGGAAACCCTCACCGACCCCTCCTATGCCGGACAGATCGTCGTGATGACCGCGCCGCATATTGGCATCACGGGCGTCAACGAGCAGGATAAGGAATCCGAGAAGATCTGGGTATCCGGTTATGTGGTGCGCGACCCCGCGCGCCGCGTCTCCAATTTCCGCTCCGAGGGCACCCTCGACGATAACCTCGTGCAGGACGGCGTGGTGGGCATCTCCGGGATCGATACGCGCGCCCTGACCCGCCACATCCGTTCGGCCGGCTCGATGCGCGGCGGAATCTTCTCCGGCGAGGCGCATAACCTCAGCGCGGGGGAGCAGCTGGAGCTCGTGACCTCCGCGGCCGGCATGGCCGGACGCAGCCTGTCCGCCCAGGTCTCCACCACCACCACCTATACGCTGCCCGCGGTGGGCGAGCGCATCGGTTCCGTCGCGGTCCTGGACCTCGGCGTGAAGCGTTCCACCCTCGGCTATCTCGCCGAGCAGGGCCTCGACGTGGTCGTGGTGCCCCAGGACATCACCCCCGAGGATCTGCTGGCTCTGAAGCCCGATGCCCTGTTCTTCTCCAACGGCCCCGGCGACCCCGCCGCCGCCGAGAGCCAGATCGAGGTGCTGCGGGCGGGTCTGCGTGCCGGCCTGCCGTATTTTGGGATCTGCTTTGGCAACCAGCTGCTCGGCCGCGCGCTGGGCTTTAACACCTATAAGCTGCCGTTTGGCCACCGCGGGATCAACCAGCCCGTGCTGGATAAGTCCACCGGAAAGGTCGAGATCACCTCGCAGAACCACGGTTTTGCCGTGGACCTGCCCATCGAGGGCTCGTTCACCTCACCCCAGGGCTTCGGCGAGGTTGAGGTGAGCCACTATAGCCTCAACGATAACGTCGTGGAGGGCCTGAACTGCCTGAACATCCCCGCGTTCAGCGTGCAGTATCACCCCGAGGCCGCCGCCGGCCCGCACGACGCCCACTATCTTTTTGCACGTTTCCGCGAGGTCGTTCTCGCCACCAAGGGAGAAACCAAGTAATGCCTAAGCGCGACGATATTAAGTCAGTCCTCGTAATCGGCTCCGGCCCGATTGTTATCGGTCAGGCCTGTGAGTTTGACTATTCCGGCACCCAGGCGTGCCGCGTGCTGCGCGAGGAGGGGATCCGCGTGATCCTCGTGAACTCCAACCCGGCCACCATCATGACCGACCCCGATTTTGCCGATGCCACCTATGTGGAGCCGATCACGGCCGAGGTCATCGAGACCATCATCGCCAAGGAGCGTCCCGACGCGATCCTGCCCACCCTCGGTGGCCAGACCGCGCTGAACGCAGCAATCGAGCTGGACGAGCTGGGCATCCTCAAGAAATACGATGTTGAGCTGATCGGCGCGAAGATCGAGGCGATCCAGAAGGGCGAGGACCGCCAGCTCTTTAAGCAGCTGGTGCTTGATGCCGGTGCCGATGTGGCCCGCTCGCATATCGCCCACACCGTGGAGGAGGCCATCGAGTTCGCGAAGGACCTCGGCTATCCGCTGGTTGTGCGCCCGTCCTTCACGATGGGTGGCCTCGGCTCGGGCTTCGCCTATACCGAGGAGGAGCTCATCCGGATCACGGCCGATGGCCTGCAGTCCAGCCCCACCACCGAGGTGCTCCTGGAGGAGTCCATCCTCGGCTGGAAGGAATATGAGCTCGAGCTCATGCGCGACGGCTCGGATAACACCGTAGTGGTGTGTTCGATCGAGAACGTGGACCCCGTGGGTGTGCACACCGGAGATTCGATCACCGTGGCCCCCGCGCTCACGCTGACCGACCGCGAATACCAGCGCATGCGCGATATCGGAATCGACATCATCCGCGCCGTGGGCGTGGACACCGGCGGCTGCAACGTGCAGTTCGCAATCGACCCGAGCAACGGCCGCGTCATCGTAATCGAGATGAACCCGCGCGTCTCGCGCTCCTCGGCGCTGGCCTCCAAGGCCACGGGCTTCCCGATCGCAAAGATCGCCGCGAAGCTCGCGATCGGCTACCGCCTCGACGAGATCCCCAATGACATCACCAAGGTGACCCCCGCCAGCTTCGAGCCGACCCTCGACTATGTGGTGGTCAAGGTTCCCCGCTTCGCGTTTGAGAAGTTCCCCGCCGCGGATGCCACCCTCACCACCACCATGAAGAGCGTGGGCGAGGCCATGGCCATCGGCCGCAACTACAGCACCGCCCTGCAGAAGGCGCTGCGCTCGCTCGAAAAGCGCGGCTCCAGCTTCCACTGGGGCGAGGAGAAGCGCGGCGTCGAGGAGCTGCTGGCGATCGCAAGCGTGCCCACCGACGGCCGCATCGTCACCCTGCAGCAGGCGCTGCGCGCCGGCGCCACCGTGGAGCAGGCCTTTGAGGCCACCGGCATGGACCCCTGGTTCCTGGACCAGATTGTGCTGATCAACGATGTGGCCGATTATGTGGCCGCGGCCGAGTCGCTCAGCACCGAGGTGTTGAAGACCGCCAAGGACCACGGATTCTCCGATGCCCAGATCGGTCAGCTGCGTAACCTCGGCGAGGCCGAGGTCCGCGAGATCCGCTATCTGCTCGGTGTGCGCCCGGTCTTTAAGACCGTGGACACCTGCGCGGGCGAGTTCCCCGCCCTCACCCCGTATCACTACTCCAGCTATGACTTGGAGACCGAGGTGGCCCCCTCCGACCGCAAGAAGGTTGTGATCCTCGGATCCGGCCCGAACCGCATCGGCCAGGGTGTGGAATTTGACTATTCCTGCGTGCACTCCTCGTTTGCCCTGCACGACGCCGGCTACGAGACCATCATGATCAACTGCAACCCCGAGACGGTCTCGACCGATTACGATACCTCGGACCGCCTGTACTTCGAGCCGCTCACGCTTGAGGACGTCCTCGAGGTTATCCACGCCGAGTCCGGCGCGGGCGAACTGGTGGGCGTTGTGGTGCAGCTGGGTGGCCAGACCGCCCTGGGCCTGGCCCAGGGACTGAAGGACGCCGGCGTGCCGATTCTGGGCACCACCCCGGAAAATATCGACCTGGCCGAGCAGCGCGGCGAATTCGCGCGCATCCTCGAGGAGGGCGGCCTGCTCGCCCCCAAGAACGGCATCGCCCATAACGTGAGCGAGGCCGTGGAGGTGGCCGAGTCCATCGGTTATCCGGTGCTGGTACGCCCCAGCTTTGTGCTCGGCGGCCGCGGCATGGAGATCGTTTATGATACCGCCGCACTGCGCGATTATTTTGTGCGCCAGGAGGGTCAGGCCCTGATCGGACCCGACCACCCCCTGCTCGTGGACCGCTTCCTCGACGACGCGATCGAGATCGACGTGGACGCGCTCTATGACGGTGAACAGCTCTATATCGGTGGCGTCATGGAGCACCTCGAGGAGGCCGGTATCCACTCCGGTGACTCGTGCTGCACCCTGCCCCCCGTGACCCTGGGCCGCGCCCAGATCGACCGCGTCCGCACCGCGACCGAGGCCATCGCCAGGGGCGTGGGGGTGCGCGGCCTGCTCAACGTGCAGTTCGCCATCAGCGCCGGCATCCTCTACGTGCTGGAGGCCAACCCGCGCGCCTCGCGCACCGTGCCGTTTGTCTCCAAGGCCCTCGGTATTCCGCTGGCCAAGGCCGCCTCGCTGATCATGGTCGGCAGCAGCATCACCGACCTGATCGCCGAGGGAATGCTCCCCGCCGTGGACGGTTCGCGCGTGCCGCTGGACTCGCCCGTGGCCGTCAAGGAGGCAGTACTGCCCTTCAAGCGCTTCCGCACCAAGGAGGGCAAGGTCGTGGACTCGCTGCTCGGCCCGGAGATGCGCTCCACCGGTGAGGTCATGGGAATCGATAAGGACTTCCCGCGCGCCTTCGCCAAGGGCCTCGCGGCCGCCGGCAGCCAGATGCCGCTCTCGGGCACCGTATTTGTCTCGGTGACCGATGAGGATAAGCGCGCGATTGTCCTGCCCGCGCTGCTGCTCCAGGACCTCGGCTATGAGCTGCTGGCCACCGAGGGCACCGCGGAGATCCTGCAGCGCAACGGTATCCGCGCCAAGATCGTGCGCAAGCACAGCGAGGGAACCGCGGGCGGCGAGCCCACGATCATCGACCTGATCAACGACCGCAAGGTGGACGTGGTCATTAATACCCCGTCCGGATCGAGCGCCCGCGCCGATGGTTATGAGATTCGCGCCGCCACGGTGGCCGCGGATAAGCCGCTGTTCACGACGATCGCCGAGCTCTCCGCCGCCGTCGCGAGCCTCGGTGCCGTGCGCGAGGGCTTCGACGTGCGCTCGCTCCAGGAGTATGCGCTGGATCGTGCCGAGAAGCTCGCCGCTAGCGAGACGACCTCCGCGTGATCGAATCCTTCGGGAGCCGCCTGGAGCGCGTATTTGCGCGCTCCGGGCGGCTGTGCGTGGGCATCGACCCGCATAGTTTTTTGCTCTCCGCGTGGGGCCTGGCCGATACGGCCGAGGGCGCACGCGAGTTTGGCCTGCGCGTGGTTGAGGCCACCGCGGGCCGGGCAGGAATCATCAAGCCCCAGGTGGCGTTTTATGAGCGCTTTGGGTCCGCCGGCTATCGTGCACTCGAGGAGGTCCTCGCCGCCGCGCGCGCCGCGGATCTGCTTGTGATCGCCGATGCCAAGCGCGGCGATGTGGGCACAAGCGTGGAGGCCTATGGCCAGTCCTGGCTCGCCGAGGGCTCGCCGCTTGAGGCCGATGCGCTGACCCTCGCTGCCTTCCAGGGTGTGGGCTCCATTGCCGCGCCCCTCGCGCTGGCGCGCGAGCGCGGCAAGGGCATTTTTGTCCTGGCCGCCACCTCCAATCCCGAGGGCCGCGATATTCAGCGCGCCCGCACCGCTGACGGCCGTACGGTTTCGCGCCGCATCCTCGATGATGTGGCGCAGTGGAACGCGGGCGCAGTGGACCCCGCGACCATCGGTGACGTGGGGCTCGTAATTGGCGCTACACTGGATCTCAGCGAATTTGACCTTGATCTGGAAACCCCGCCGGATCGGGTGTTACCCATTCTCGCGCCGGGCTTTGGAGCCCAGGGCGCGCGCCTGGAGGACACCACCAAAATCTATGGTCCGCTCTCTTCCGGGGTGATTATCTCGGCATCGCGGAGTGTTTTATCCGCGGGGCCCGAGAATATCGCGGAAGCAGTCAAGACGATGTCCACCCAAATCACGGACGAATATCACCGTGCCTAATTTGTACCCCGCGCCGTTTAGCGGCGCCGGGGGAGGAGTCCGCTCATGAGCCCCAAGCGCCCCCTACCCGAGGTGGATCGCGTAGCCGCATCCCGTGCCGCCGTGGCAGCCCGCCGCGCGCGCGCCGCGGTGAAGGCCGATATTGCCGCCGGAAAGCGTCGCCCGCTGGAGGTCCTCGCGGCCGCCACGGCCGAGCCCGAGGGCATCGAGGGTCGCCTGCGGATCACCGATTTCCTGCTGTCGATCCCCGCGATTGGGCGCACCAAGCTGGGCCGGATCCTGGAGGAGCTGCAGATTTCCCCGGCCAAGCGCCTGGGTGGTCTTGGCCGCCACCAGCGCGTGCGCCTCGAGGAGTTCCTGCACAACCGCGAGGCGGCTACCCGTCCCGGCGGCAGCCGCCTGATCGTGGTGGCCGGCCCCACCGCGGTGGGTAAGGGCACCGTGGTGAGCTATATCCAGGAGCACTATCCGCAGATCCAGCTCTCCGTCTCGGCCACCACGCGCGAGCCCCGCCCGGGCGAGACCCACGGTGTTGACTATTATTTTGTGGACGATGCCGAGTTTGACTCGCTGATCGAAAACCGGCAGCTGCTGGAATATGCCACCGTGCATAAGGTGCACCGCTATGGCACGCCGCGCGGACCCATCGACGAGGCCCTGGCCCGCGGCACCAGCGTGATCCTGGAGATCGATATCCAGGGCGCACGCCAGGTCAAGGAGATCATGCCCGAGGCCACCCTGGTCTTCCTGCTCCCGCCGAGCTGGGACGAATTGGTGCGCCGCCTCGTGGGCCGCGGCACCGAATCGCCCGAGGAACAGCAGCGCCGCCTGGACACCGCCCAGACCGAAATGGCGGCCCAGGATGAATTTGATTTCCGGATTATCAACGCAGATGTCGCCGAAGCGGCGGCCGAGGTCGTAGACTTGATTCAGGTCCGCGGTTCCGGGTCGCGTTCGGTCGCGCCCGCAGAATCGAACTAAACGCTTTTTCCCGCTGCGCCCGCACCGGCAGCTTCTTCTTTAACACCGCACTACAAACACACGAGGAGTGTGACACCACATGGTTGAAAAGCCCAAGGGAATCATCGATCCTTCCATCGATGACCTTCTCACCAAGGTCGAGTCCAAGTACGCCCTGGTCATCTTCGCGTCCAAGCGCGCCCGCCAGATCAACGACTATTACTCCGACCTGCACGAGGGCTCGCTGTTTGACAACGTGGGCCCCCTGGTGGACTCGAGCGTCGAGGATAAGCCCCTCTCGATCGCCATGCACGAGATCAACGAGGATAAGCTGACGATCAAGCCGATCGCCGAATAAGTCCCACACCGATGGCCGATTCTTTGAATATTGTTGTCGGTGTAACGGGCGGCATCGCTGCATATAAGGCAGTTGGTGTCGTCCGTTTTTTGGTGCGCGCGGGACATCACGTTCAGGTGATCGCCACCGAACACGCGCTGCGCTTCGTGGGGGCCCCCACCTGGGAGGCCATCTCCCGTAATCCGCTGGGCGCCGATCTCTATACCGATGTATCCGAGGTGCGGCACGTGGCCCTGGGCCAGCGCGCCGATCTGGTGATCATCGCCCCGGCCACCGCCAATACCCTGGCCAAGCTCGCGGCGGGCATCGCCGATGACCTGCTGGGCAATACCGTACTGGCCACCCGCGCCCCCGTATTACTCGCCCCGGCGATGCATACCGAGATGTGGGAAAACGCCGCGACGCGCGCCAATCTGGCCACGCTGCGCGGCCGCGGATTCCACGTCGTGGGCCCCGCGGTGGGTCAGCTCACCGGAACCGATTCGGGCGCCGGCCGCCTGAGCGAGCCCGAGGAGATCGTGGCCGCCGGGCTGGCCCTGGTGCAGTCCGCGCGGGACCTGGCCGGGCGCCGTATCCTGATCACCGCGGGCGGCACGCGCGAACCGCTGGACCCGGTGCGCTATCTGGGCAATCGTTCCAGCGGCAAGCAGGGCATCGCCCTGGCCGAGGCCGCGTGTGCGCGCGGGGCCGAGGTGAGCCTGATCGCGGCGAGCGTGGACGAGGCCCTGCCCACCCATGTGCGCTCGCGCAGCGTGGGCACCGCCGCCGAGCTCGCCGAGGCCGTGCACGAGGAACTGCCCGCCACCGAGATTGTGATCATGGCCGCCGCGGTGGCCGATTATCGCCCGGTCCGCGTGAGCGAAACCAAGATTAAAAAGGAGGACCGGGGCGATACCCTCACCCTGGAACTCGAAAAGAATCCCGATATTCTGGCGAGCCTTCCGCCGCTCGCCACCCCGGGGCAGATCATCGTGGGTTTTGCCGCGGAGACCGCGCGCGACCGCGCCCATCTTCTGGAGCTGGGCCGGGCCAAGCTCGCCCGCAAGGACTGCGATTATCTCTGCCTGAACGTGGTGGGCTGGTCGGATGGCTTCGGCGCCGACCATAACACCGTGATCATGATCGATCGCGCGGGCGAGATCCGCGCGGAGGCCACGGGCTCCAAGCGCGAGGTGGCCGATGCCATCCTCGACGTGCTGCTCGCGCATCCGCGTCCCACGCCGTAACCTGCGCTCTCCCGGTGGCCCGCGCCGGCCACCGGGAACCGCGGAACCATGCGGCCGGCCCGGGTGATCTGCCCGCCACAACCAATACTCTCCGTCATCTTTCGACCCGGCGGGGTATTCGGCGGCGCACTGTCCGGGGCCGCGGCTAGGATGGGAGGGTCCCGCGGGGGAGTAGTCCCCGGGGCCAGGCAATACCGCGAACCCAGATAATCTCGCAGCACCTTTGAGGAGTCACAACTTGACCAATCTTCGTCTTTTCACGTCCGAATCCGTCACCGAGGGCCACCCGGATAAGATCTGCGATCAGATCTCCGATGCCATCCTCGACTCGCTCCTCGCGCAGGATCCGCAGGCCCGCGTGGCCGTGGAAACCCTCGTGACCACGGGCCTGGTCCAGGTGGCCGGGGAGGTCACCACCACCGCCTATGCCGAGATCCCGGCCATCGTGCGCGATGTGGTGCTGGGCATCGGCTATAACAGCTCCGATGCCGGCTTTGACGGCGCCTCCTGCGGCGTGAACGTCTCTATCGGTGCGCAGTCTCCCGATATCGCCCAGGGCGTGGACAGCGCCTTTGAGACCCGCGAGGGCTCCTCCGTGGACGCACTCGACCTCCAGGGCGCGGGCGATCAGGGCATCATGTTTGGCTTTGCCACCACCGAAACCCCGCAGCTCATGCCGCTTCCGAGCTGGATTTCGCACCGCCTCGCCGAGCGCCTCGCCGAGGTGCGCAAGAGCGGCGAACTCGACTACCTGCGCCCGGATGGCAAAACCCAGGTCACAATCGGCTATGACGGCATCGTGCCGCGCAGCGTGGAAACGGTGGTGCTATCCACCCAGCACCAGGACGACGTGACCACCGAAAAGCTGCGCCGCGAGGTGGCCGAGGTGGTCATCCGGCCCGTGCTGGAGGGGCTCGACCTGGATATCTCCAACCTGAACACCCTGATCAACCCTACCGGTCGTTTTGTCACCGGCGGTCCGATGGGTGACGCCGGGCTCACCGGCCGCAAGATCATCATCGATACCTATGGTGGGGCCTCGCGCCACGGCGGCGGCGCATTCTCCGGGAAGGACCCGTCGAAGGTGGACCGTTCGGCCGCCTATGCGATGCGCTGGGTGGCCAAAAATGCCGTGGCCGCGGGTTTCGCCGATAAGCTTGAGGTGCAGGTGGCCTATGCCATCGGCAAGGCGCACCCGGTGGGGCTCTATGTGGAAACCTTCGGGACCGCCCATATCCCCGAGGAGCGCATCGTCTCGGCGATCCGCGAGGTTTTTGACCTGCGCCCGGGCGCGATTGTGCGCGATCTGGACCTGCTGCGCCCCATCTACCGCCAGACCGCCAGCTACGGCCATTTTGGCCGCGAGCTGCCCGATTTCACGTGGGAGAACCTCGACCGCGTTGAGGACCTGCGTTCGGCCGCCGGCGAGTAAATGCCCACCGCCCGCATTGCACGGGTGCTGATCGATTCGCCCCTGCCCCAGCTTGACCACCTATTCGATTACCGCATCCCCGAGGAGCTGGCCGCCACGGCCCTGCCCGGGGTGCGTGTGGTCGTTCCGTGGCGATCCTCGGGGCGGGGAGCGAAGGGTTTTATCGTGGAGGTCGCCGACCGCGGTGACTATACCGGCGCGCTGAGCGACCTGGGCGAGGTGGTTTCTCCCGCGCAGGTGCTCAGCCCCGAGGTATGGGCGCTTGCGCGTCGGGCGGCCGATCGCGCGGCGGGCAATGCCAGCGGCATCCTGCGCCTGGCCGTGCCGGCACGTCAGGTGCGCGTGGAAAAGGCGTGGCTCGCCGAACGCGCCGCGGCCGCGAGCGAGGCGGAGGCCGAGGGCGATCCCTGGGTGGCCGCGGCGGGGGAGGCGCGCACGGTGGCCGATCCGGCCGATCCCTGGGCCCCCGGCGGGGAGGAACCCGCGGAGGCCGACGTATCCGCGGCCGAGCCCGCCCGCGCTCCCGCGACCCGAATTACCGGCTATCCCGATGCCGTGCCCGATCTGATCGCCGCCCACGGCCGGCTGGCACTCGATGCCCTGCCCGGTGTGATGGATGCCGCCGATCGACGCCCGATCGGCCGCTGGGCGCTCACGCTCGCCCAGCTCGCCGCCGAGCGCCTCGCGGCGGGGGAGTCCAGCATCATTGTGCTCCCCGATTATCGCGACCTGGAGCAGGTGGAGCTGGCCGCCCGGGATCTGGTACCCGCAACCGCCGTGATCCGCCTCGACGCAAAGCAGTCCAATCCCGATCGATACCGCGCATTTCTGGCCGCGCTTGAGCCCACCCCGCGCATCATCATCGGCAATCGCTCGGCCGTCTATGCCCCGGCCCATAACCTCGGCCTGATCATCGTCTGGAACGACGGCGACGCCCTGCACGCCGAACCCCTCGCGCCCTATGTGCACGCGCGCGATGCGGCGCTGCTGCGCCAGGATCTCTCCGGCTGTGCGCTGGTGCTCGCCGCCCATGCCCGCAGCGTCGAGGCCCAGCGGCTTGTGGAACTCGGCTTCCTGCACGCACTCTCGCCCGAGCCGCGGCAGCGCCCCAAAATTATCGTGACCGCGCACCAGGACCTGGGTGATGGCCCCGCCGCGGCCGCGCGCATCCCCTCGCCCGCATGGCGCGCGATCGCCGAGGCCGTGCGCTCCGGCCCGGTGCTGGTGCAGGTGGCGCGCCCGGGCTATGCCCCGATGCTCTCCTGTAAGCGCTGTTCCGAGGCGGCGCGCTGTACCGCGTGCCACGGCCCCCTGGGCATCCCCGCGCGCGGGGCCACCCCCGCCTGTACCCTGTGTGGCCATCTCGCGGGCGACTGGGTATGCACCCACTGCGAGGGCACCGAGTTCCGGCTGGTCACCCGCGGCAGCGGCCGCACCGCCGAGGAACTGGGCCGCGCGTTCCCCGCCACCGCCGTGATCGTGGCCGATGGCGAAAAAACCGTACTCACGGTCCCCGATAAGCCCGCGCTGATCGTGGCCACCCGCGGGGCCGAGCCGCTCGCGCGCGGCGGCTATCACGCCGTGCTGCTGCTGGACGGTGACCGCATGTTGGGGGCCGAATCCCTTACGATCGCCGAGGACTGCCTGCGCTGGTGGTCCCAGGCCGCCGCCCTCGCCGCGCCCGGGGCCCCCGTGCTCCTGGTGGGAGTGACCGGGGCGCTGGCGCACGCATTTGCCACCTGGAACCAGGCCGAGTTCGCCGGGGCGGAACTCGCCGACCGGCGCGCCCTGCGCTTTCCCCCGGCCGTGCGCCTGGCCACCATCACGGGCGAGGAATCCGCGGTGAGCGAGGTATTGGCGGGCCTGGACACGCTTCCGGCCAGCGATCGCCTGGGCCCCGTCCGGGTGGACGGCGATGCCCGCGCGGTGGTCCGTTTTGATTATCGCGACGGCCAGCGCATCGCCGAGGAACTGAAGGCCGCCGTGATCGGCTATGCCAGTAGGAGGCGAAGCCCGCAGGCGGGTGCGCGCGGCTTCCGCCCGGCCCCTACACTTAAGGTTCGGTTTGACGACCCCGAAATTCAGCTCTAAGAAAGTACAGACCCCGTGAAAATCATCTTTGCCGGCACACCCGAGGTGGCCCTACCCAGCCTGGAGGCTCTCCTCGGCGGCGATCACGACGTCATCCGGGTCCTCAGCCGGCCCGATGCCCCGCTCGGCCGCAAGCGCGTCCTGACCCCGTCTCCCGTGGCTGCGCTGGCCCAGGAGCGCGGCATTCCCGTGAGCAAGGCCACCCGCCTGGACGGCGAGGTGGCGCGGGAACTGGCCGAGCTTGATGCCGATCTGGGCGTGGTCGTGGCCTATGGCGGGCTGATCCGCGAGCCGCTGCTGAGCGCACCGCGCCTGGGCTGGATCAACCTTCACTTCTCGCTGCTGCCCGCCTGGCGCGGGGCCGCCCCGGTGCAGCACTCCCTGATCCACGGCGATACCGTGACCGGCGCCGATGTTTTTCAGCTGGTGGCGGCGCTGGACGCGGGGGAGATCCTCGGCGAGCTGACCCACCAGATCCACCCCGATGCCACCGCCGGGGACCTCCTGGCGGAGCTTGCGGTCTCCGGGGCCGAACTGCTGGCCCGCGTGGTGGACGAACTCGCGGCGGGAACCGCGCGGCCGCGCCCGCAGGAGGGCGAACCCACCCTGGCCGGCAAGCTCGGCCTGGAGGACGGCGCACTGCACTTTGGCCTGCCCGGCCGGGAGGTCTATAACCGCTTCCGCGGGGTCACCCCCGAGCCCGGCGCCCATACCCTCGTGGACGGCGTGCGGATGAAGATCCTGGAGGCGCGCCTGCATCCCGAGGTATCGCTGGAACCCGGCGCGATTCGTTTTCTGAATAAAAAAGTACTCGTGGGCTGCGCCGAGGGCGCGCTCGAACTGATCCGGGTCCAGCCCAGCGGTCGTCCCGGCATGAACGCCGGCGACTGGTGGCGCGGGCTCGGCACCAACCCCGAACCGGAGGCCCAGCGATGAGCACCACAGATCCCCACTCGTCCTCCGGCCCGCGCCGCGCCACGCGCGATGGGCACCGCGATAATCGTCCAGCGCGGCGCAGCGATCACGAGGCCGCGCGCCGCGGCGATGCCCCCGGCCGCGGCGAGGGTTCGCGCCCGGGCCGCGCCGCCGCCCGCGCGGGTGATGCCGTGCAGCCCGCGCGCCGCGTGGCCTTTGACGTCCTCACAGCGGTGCGTCACGATGACGCCTATGCCAACCTGCTGCTGCCCACCGCGATCCGTCGCGCGGGCCTGAATACCGCCGATGCCGGCCTGGCCACCGAGCTCTGTTATGGCAGCCTGCGCATGCGCGGCTATTATGACCGCGTGATCGAGCTGGCCTCGGGTCGCCCCGTGGGCGAGATCGACGAGGCCATCCTGGATGTGCTGCGCCTCGGCGTGCACCAGCTGCTGGCCACGCGCGTCGCGAGCCATGCCGCGGTTAACGAATCGGTATCGCTCGCGCGCGAGGTGGGCTCGCGCTCGGCCACCGGCTTTGTCAACGGCGTGCTGCGCGGGATCACCCGCACCGAACCCGAGGTCTGGCGCGAGAAGGTGGCCGCGGCCGCCTCGGGCGAGGACGACCGCCTGAGTGCGCTCTATTCCCACCCCACCTGGATCGTGCGTGCCCTGCGCCAGGCGCTGCGCGCCGAGGGCCGCGTGGAGGAGCTGGAGGAGCTGCTGGCCGCGGATAATATCGCGCCCGCCGTGACCTATATTGCCCTTCCCGGCCAGGCCGAGCGCCCCGCCGAGGGCGAACCCACCGCATATTCCCCGCTCGGTTTCCACCTCGGGGGCGGCGATCCCGAGGCCGTGATTCGTGCTGCCCGCGGCCTGATCCGGGTGCAGGACGAGGGCTCGCAGCTCGCGGCCCTGGCCCTGAGCCGCGCCCGCGCGGTGACCCCGGGGGAGAGCTGGCAGGATCTGTGTGCCGGCCCCGGCGGTAAGGCCGTCCTGCTGGGTGCCGAGGCGCTCGCCTCGGGGGCCACGCTTGTGGCCAATGAGGTGGTTCCGGCCCGCGCCGAGCTGGTGCGCAAGGCCCTCGCCGTGCTGCCCGAGCCGATCGAGGTGCGGGAGGGGGACGCCCGCATCTGGGGCGAGCTCTACCCGCACAGCGCCGATCGTATCCTCGTGGATGCCCCGTGCACCGGGCTGGGGGCGCTGCGCCGCCGCCCCGAGGCGCGCTGGCGAAAAACCGCGAAGGACCTCGCCGATCTGGGGGTCATCCAGGCCGATCTGTTCCAGTCGGCCCTCGGGGCGCTGCGCCCGGGCGGCATCCTCGCCTATGTCACCTGTTCCCCGCATATCGCCGAGACCCGCGGCGTGGTGAGCGAGGGCCTGCGCCGACACCCCGAGATTGAGCTGCTGGATACCGTGGGCATCCTGGAATCGCTGACCGATTCCCCGCTGGATCTGGGTGAGGGTCTGCGCCACGGCTCGGGCAGCACCGTGCAGCTGTGGCCGCACCGCCACGGCACCGACGCGATGTTTATCGCGCTTCTGCACCGTCCTGCCTAGCGACCGCGCGGAGGGGTGCATTTAAGCGCGCCTCCGCCTGTGGTCAGGCCACATCTGCCACACTGGGAGTATCCCCGAGAGAAAGCGGAACCGATGACCCAGCCCCACCCCCGGTATCGCCTGGTTATTGCCGCCGCGGCCCTCGCGCTGCTCACGCTCTCCGGCTGCTCCGCGCTCGGCCCGGGGGAGAGCGGCCCCGAGCGCAATGACGTGGGGGAGATCGTGACCGCGGGGAAGGCCGATATCTTCGCGCTTCAGGTGGGGGACTGCCTGAATAATGTGGAAAACGGCCAGACCACCAATGCCGATGCCGTGCCCTGCTCCACGGAACACGACCTCGAGGTATTTTCCCTCCATACGATCACCGCGGATGATTTTGATCCCGCGATCGAGGGCTATCCGGGCGATGACCGGGTGGCCACGCTCTCCCGCGATGTCTGTACGGCGGGTTTCACCGAGTTCATCGGCGTGCCCCCCGAGGGTGCGGAGCACTCCTATTTTGTGTTCTCTCCCACGATGGAGAGCTGGATGCGGATGAATGATCGCATCATCGCGTGCACCGCCCATAACAACAGCGGCAAAACCACCGGCACCCTCGCCGGGATCGGCCGCTAGGGCGCACATCCGTGCAGCCGGCCGGGTGCCGGATTCGCCGGGCGCGATGCTCGCCCTAAACTGGGTGGCATGACAGTCAGGATCAACCCGAGCATTCTTGCCGCGGATTTTGTAAACCTTCAGCGCGACCTCGAGGTTATCGCCTCGGCCGACCTCGTCCACGTGGACGTCATGGATAATCACTTTGTCCCGAACCTCACGTTTGGGCCGCAGATGGTGGGTCGCATCCAGGATGTCTCGCCGATTCCGCTCGACGTGCACCTGATGATCTCCGATGCCGACCGCACCGCGCCGGAATATGCCGAGCTTGGTGCCGCCTCGGTCACGTTCCACGCCGAGGCCGCGACCGACCCGGTGGCACTCGCCCGCCGGCTGCGGGAGATCGGCGCGCGCGCCGGAATCGCCCTGAAGCCCGGCACCGCCGTGGAGCCCTATCTGGAACTGATGGACGAGTTTGACCAGATCCTGATCATGACGGTGGAGCCCGGATTTGGCGGCCAGTCGTTTATGCCCGAGACCATGCCCAAGCTCACGCTGCTTGCCGCCGAGGCGCGCCGCCGCGGCAGCGATATCTGGCTGCAGGTGGATGGTGGTATCAACGAGTCCACGATCTCCCAGGCCGCCGAGGCCGGGGCCAATACCTTTGTGGCCGGTTCCGCCGTATTTGGCAAGGATAACCCGGCGCTTGCAATCGCCGAGCTGCGCGCGAGCGCGCAGGCCCATAGCCACTAATTCCCCGCATTAGCACCGGCCGGACCCGCACCGCGGGCCCGGCCGGTGCTCTTCTCATTGCCGCGCCGACCCCGCTACCCGACAGGTATGCCTCTATTTTTGGCCTCCGCCCCGCCGCGAAATCCGCGATAAACCAGGATGGGTCACGCATTAACTCTGTCCGTACTCAGCATTTAGCACACAGCACCAAAGGAAATATCGTGAATCGCTTCTCCATTCCCACCCGCCTCGCCTCGCTTGCCCTCGGGCTGGGGATGGGCCTCACCCTCATCGGGTGCACCACCGCGCCCGCCGTGCGCGATAACGCCGGACAGGTTGTGGAGTCCGGAATCACGGACGTATTCGCGATTAAGATCGGCGATTGCATGGACGAGCAGACCGGAGCCACCGAGGTCTCCGATGTTCCCACGGTTCCCTGCGGCGACCCCCACGACGAGGAGGTCTTTGGCGAGTTCACCGTGGACGGTAATGACTTCCCGGGCGATGACGAGATGTCGGAGATTGCGTTTAACGGATGTGTTGACCGTTTTAACGATTTTATCGGCCTCTCCTATGAGGAATCCGGGCTCGATTTTTATCCCCTGACCCCGACCTCCACCGGCTGGACCATGCAGAACGACCGCACCATCAACTGCGTGGCCTATGACCCCTCGGCCAAGACCACAGGCAGCCTCGCGGGCGCCGCGCGCTAGCCACCCGCGACAACCTCCGGCCCGTTCCCCGCCACCGCGCGGGGAACGGGCCGGTTTTTTGTCCAGCTACCCCGAAATATTGCGCATAATTCCCGATTATGCCGCCGATGGTACTTCACCACCCCGCGACCTAGTACCCTGAGAGCGTGAAGAGTTTCGACACCCTATTTTCCGAGTTGAGCCAGAAGGCCATCGACCGACCCGAGGGCTCCCTCACCGTCGCCGAGCTGGACCGTGGCATCCACGGAATCGGCAAGAAGATCGTGGAGGAGGCCGCCGAGGTATGGATGGCCGCCGAGTTCCAGTCCAATGACGAGGCCGCCGAGGAGATCTCGCAGCTGCTCTACCACCTGCAGGTCATGATGATCGCCAAGGGACTTTCCCTGGAGGACGTGTACCGACATCTGTGAAGCGCCCGCGCTTCCCGCTGTTCCCCACGCTTTTGATCACTAGACCCCGTTAGGGCACCCATCATGCTTCGTATCGCCATTCCCAATAAGGGCTCACTGTCCGAAACCGCCACCCTCATGTTGTCCGAGGCCGGCTATGCCACGCGCCGCGACCCGAAGGAACTGCACCTTCTCGACGCCGATAACGACGTGGAGTTCTTTTTCCTGCGCCCCCGCGATATCGCCACCTATGTGGGCTCGGGCGCGCTGGATGTGGGCATCACCGGCCGCGATCTGCTCCTGGACTCCGGTTCGGAGGCCATCGAGGTGGAGCCGCTGAACTTCGGAGACTCCACGTTCCGCTTCGCCGGCCCCTCCGGTAAATACTCCACGCTTGCCGATCTTGAGGGTGTGCGCGTGGCCACGAGCTATCCGGGGCTGGTCCGCGATTTCCTCGCCGGACACGGCGTGACCGCGGTGCTGGTAAACCTCGACGGCGCCGTGGAATCCGCGGTGCAGCTCGGCGTGGCCGATGCCGTGGCCGATGTGGTATCCACGGGGGCCACCCTGCGCAAGGCCGGGCTGGACATCTTTGGTCCCGTGATCCTGGACTCCACCGCGGTGCTGATCCGTTCACACGAGGAAAAGCCGGGCCTGGCCACGCTGCGCCGCCGGCTCGAGGGCGTTCAGGTCGCCCGCCAGTACGTGATGATGGACTATGACCTGCCGCTGGAGCTGCTGGATCGGGCCACCGCGATTGCCGGCGGACGCCAGTCGCCCACGGTCTCGCCGCTGCGCGATCCCGAGTGGGTTGCCGTGCGGGTCATGGTGCCCAAGCGCCGCACCGCCAAGATCATGGACGCGCTCTACGAGATTGGCGCGCGCGCCATCCTGGTCAGCGCCATTCACGCCGCGCGCCTCTAGGGGAGGGTCATCATGACGCTAGCAACCCGTGTGATTCCCTGTCTCGACGTGGCCGCCGGCCGCGTGGTGAAGGGTGTGAATTTTCAGAATCTGCGCGATCAGGGTGATCCCGTGGAACTTGCGGCCAATTATGCCGCCCAGGGCGCCGATGAGATCACGTTCCTGGATGTCACCGCGACCGTGGATGGCCGCGCGACCACCTATGACGTGGTCACCCGCACCGCCGAGCAGGTTTTTGTGCCGCTCACGGTGGGGGGCGGCGTGCGCAGTACCGAGGACGTCGCGCGCCTGCTGGGCTGCGGCGCGGATAAAATCGGCGTGAATAGCGCTGCCATCGCGCGCCCCGATCTGATCGGCGAGATCGCCGACCGCTTTGGCGCGCAGGTGGTGGTTCTCTCGCTGGATATCTGCCGCGATCCCGGTGCCCCCTCGGGCTTTGTGGTGACCACCCACGGCGGCCGCGAGAAGACCCAGCTGGATGCGGCGCTCTGGGCCCGCGAGGCGATTAACCGCGGGGCCGGCGAGCTCCTGGTCAACTCGATCGACGCCGATGGCACTAAGGACGGCTTTGACCTCGAATTGATCACGCTCATGCGTTCGCTCAGCACCGTGCCCGTGATCGCCTCGGGCGGCGCGGGCGAGCTGGAGCATTTTGCGCCCGCCGTGCTGGCGGGGGCCGATGCGGTCCTGGCCGCGAGCGTATTCCACTCGGGTTATCTCACGATCGACGCCGTGAAATCCGAGATGGCCCGCGCGGGAATCCCGGTGCGCTCATGAGCGGCCTCGCCCCGCTGGATATCTCCAGCCCCGAGGCCGCGGTGGCCTCGGTGAGTTTTGATGAAAACGGTCTGGCCCCGGCGATCATCCAGGAGCGTGGCACGGGCCGCGTCCTGATGCTCGGCTATGTAAACGCCGAGGCGCTGCGCCGCACCCTCACCGAGGGACGGGTCACGTTCTGGTCGCGCTCGCGCCGCGAGTATTGGCGCAAGGGAGATACCTCCGGACACGCCCAGTACGTTCAGTCGGTGGCCGTAGACTGCGATGCCGATACCCTCCTGATCGAGGTGATCCAGGTGGGCGCCGCGTGCCATACCGGGGCCCACTCCTGCTTTGATGAACGCGATATTCCCGCGGTCATCGGCGAGCTGCCCGCCTAGTTTTCCACCTCCGCCGAGTCTCGGGAGAAAAAATGAGTAACAGCATGTCCGGAACCACCACCCGCGCGGCGTTTAACGCCCTCAGTGCCGCGGGGGAGCACCGCGTGGTTCCGGTGGCCCGGGAGATCTTCGCCGATGGCGAGACCCCGGTGGGGATCTATCGCAAGCTTGCCGATGGCACCCCCGGGAGCTTCCTGCTGGAATCCGCCGAGCAGGGCGGCATCTGGTCGCGATTCTCCTTTATCGGCGTCTCGGCCTTTGGAGTTCTCACCGAGGCCGAGGGGCGCACCCGCTGGCTCGACTACGGCCTCAGCGCCGAGCGCGCGCTGGGTGCCGACGCCCCGGACGCCCCGCTGGACGCGGTGGCGGCCTTTCACGAGCGCTGGGCCGGACCGCGGATCGAGGGCTTTGCGCCGCTGACCGGTGGCCTCGTGGGATATATCGGCTGGGAGGCAATCCGGCAGATCGAGAATCTCCCCAATGTGCCCCCGCGCGAGATCGGCGTGCCCGATCAGGCGCTGAGCTTTGTGGAATCCCTCGCCGTCTGCGACCATCGCTCCGCCACGGTGCGGCTGATCGTAAACGTGCTCCTGGACACGGAGGAGGACGGCGATATCCGCTGGGCGCGCGCGCAGGAGCAGCTGGACCGGATGCAAACGGCGCTGGCCCGCCCCTCCGAGGCGTTCCTCTCCGAGGCGGACTTCTCCCTCCATGCGGAGCCTACCCACCGCACGCAGGAGCAGGACTACCTGGACGCCGTGGTGGCCTCCAAGGAGTTCATTCGCGCGGGCGATATCTTCCAGGTGGTGGTCTCGCAGCGCTTTGACCTGGCCTGCCACGCCGAGCCCGTGGACGTCTACCGGGTATTGCGGGCGCTCAACCCCAGCCCCTATATGTATCTATTTATGCTCGAGGACGCGGACGGGCGACCGTTCTCGGTGGTGGGCTCCTCGCCCGAGGCGCTGGTAAAGGCCGAGCGCGGCCACCTGATCACGCATCCCATCGCCGGCTCCCGGCCGCGCGGCACCACCCCCGAGCGTGATGCCGAACTCGCCGCGGAACTCCTGGCCGATGAGAAGGAGCGCGCCGAGCACCTGATGCTTGTGGACCTCTCGCGTAATGACCTGGCCAAGGTATGCGAGCCGGGCACGGTGGAGGTCACCGAGTTCATGCGAATCGAGAACTTCAGCCATATCATGCACCTGGTTTCCTCGGTGGAGGGCACCCTCCGCGCGGATGCCAGCCCCGTGGATATCTTCCGTGCCACGTTCCCCGCGGGCACCCTCTCGGGCGCACCCAAGCCGCGCGCACTCGAGATTATCGACGCCCTGGAGCCCGCTCAGCGCGGCGTCTACGGCGGAGTTGTGGGCTATTTTGGCCTCTCCGGGGATACCGACCTGGCCATCGCGATCCGCACCGCCACGATCGTGGACGGCGTGGCCCATGTGCAGGCCGGGGGTGGCCTCGTCGCCGATTCCTCCCCGCGGCTAGAGTTTGAGGAGAGCCAAAATAAGGCCGCCGCCCCGCTGCGCGCCGTGGCGATCGCCAACGCAATGACAAGGATTTCATGACCGACCCCACCCCCGATACCGCCGCGGACACGCAGCCCACCGCGGAGGCGGAGCGCGCCCGCCGCGGAAGGCGCGGGAAAAACCGCTCGCTCCTGCTGCTCGTGGCCGCCGGGGCACTCTCGCTGCTGTCCTGGACCCAGTCCTGGAGCACGGTCATCATCACGATGCCCAGCGGGGGAGAGCAGACGCTGGCAATCGATGGTTCCGTCGCGGCACCCGCACTCACCGCCCTCTCGCTCTCGCTCCTGGCCCTCGTGGCCGCGCTGGCCATCGCCGGGCGCGGATTCCGCCTGATCCTCGGCGTGCTCGCGATTGTGCTGGGCCTGTGTATTGCGCTGGAATCGGTGCTGTCGATGACGGATCCGGGGGCCGCCGCCGCGGCCGCGATCACCGCCGCCACCGGGATCGCCGGGAGCGCCTCGGTGCATGCCGTTATCGTCTCGGCCGCGTCCTCTGCCTGGCCGTTCCTGGCCCTGGCCGGCGCCGTGCTCGCAGTCCTGGGCGGGGCCCTCATCCTCGCCACCGCGCGCAACTGGCCCGGATCCTCCCGCAAATACCAGACCGTGACCCCGCGCCTCGCGGTGGATCCCGAGTCCACCCCGGATGCCATCGACAGCTGGGATGACCTCAGCCGCGGCGATGACCCCACCCGGCTCCCGGGCGACCGCTAACCTTCCCGTTCCCCGCCCACGCCCACCGGCTCACCCCGTGCGCGCGTGGGTTTCCACTTCGGACCCCGCCACCCGATAGACTGGCGTGGCCCATTCGTTTAAGGAGTTTCATGAGCACCGACATTTCAGATCCCGGCCACGGCCACTCGCCCGCTGCCTGGGCCGCCGTCATCGTGATGCTGGTCGCATTCACCATCGGCACCGTCGCCTTCTGGTTGGACACCGCCTGGCTGGTCTGGGCCTCGGCCGGCCTGCTGGTGGTTGGCGCGCTTCTCGGCTGGATCCTCGCCAAGGCGGGCTGGGGCGTTGCCGGCCCCAAGTACGTCGCCAAGAGCCACTAGATCATGCTGAGCGATCTTATGGCGGGCGCCGCGGCGGACGCCCTCGATCGTGAACGCAATCGTCCGCTGGAGCAGGTCAGGGCCGAGGCCCTGGCCCGCCCGGCGGCCATTGACGCCCTCGCGGCGCTTGCCCCGGCCGATCACGTTAAGATCATCGCCGAGGTAAAGCGCGCGAGCCCGTCCCGCGGCGACCTCGCCGAGATCCGCGATCCCGCCCAGCTGGCCGTGTCCTATCAGGCCGGCGGCGCGAGCACCATCAGCGTGCTCACCGAGGGTCGCAAGTTTAAGGGCTCCCTGGCCGACCTCGAGGAGGTTCGGCGCTCGGTATCCCTGCCGGTACTGCGGAAAGACTTCATCTCCACGCCGTATCAGGTCTACGAGGCCCGCGCCGCCGGTGCCGACCTCGTGCTTCTTATCGTTGCGGCCCTGGACGATGCCACGCTGGCCTCGCTCTATGCGCTGATCACCGACCTCGGCATGACCGCGCTCGTGGAAACCCACAGCGAGGAGGAGCTGCATCGTGCGCTCTCCCTCGGCGCCCAGCTGGTTGGCGTGAACGCCCGCAACCTGTCCACCTTCCAACTCGATCGTGACCTGTTCGGCACGCTCGCACCGCAGATCCCGGCCGGCGTTATTCGCGTGGCCGAATCCGCGGTGCTCTCGCCCGAGGACGTGCGACACTATCGCGCCGCGGGTGCCGACGTGGTCCTGATCGGCGAGGCCTTGGTCACCGGCGACCCGGTAGCCACCCTCGGCGAATACTTGGCGGTATAACCCACACATGGCACTACGCACCGAAACCGGTCCCTATTTTGGCGCCTTCGGTGGGCGATTTGTTCCCGAATCGCTCATCGCCGCGCTTGACGAACTCACCGCGGAGTGGGAGGTGGCCCGGCATGACGACGCGTTTAACGCCGAGCTGAACGGCCTCCTGCGCGATTATGTGGGGCGTCCCTCGATCATCACGGAGGTGCCGCGCTTTGCCGAGCACGCCGGCGGGGCCCGGATCATCCTGAAGCGCGAGGATCTGAACCACACCGGTTCCCATAAGATCAATAACGCCCTCGGCCAGGCGCTGCTCACCAAGCGCATCGGCAAGACCCGGGTCATCGCCGAGACCGGCGCGGGCCAGCACGGCGTGGCCACCGCCACCGCCGCTGCCCTCTTTGGCCTGGACTGCGTGATCTATATGGGCGAGGTGGATACCGAGCGCCAGGCGCTGAACGTGGCCCGCATGCGCCTCCTCGGTGCGGAGGTCATCCCGGTGAAAACCGGTTCGCGCACCCTGAAGGACGCGATTAACGACGCGATGCGCGACTGGGTCACCAATGTGGAGACCACTAACTATATTTTTGGCACCGTGGCCGGGCCGCACCCGTTCCCGGCAATGGTCCGCGATCTGCAGAAGATCATCGGCGAGGAGGCCCGCGCGCAGGTGCTGGAACTCACCGGCAAACTGCCCGATGCCGTGACCGCGTGTGTGGGTGGTGGCTCCAATGCCATCGGCATCTTCCACGCCTTCCTCGACGATCTCGACGTGGCGCTCTATGGCTTTGAGGCCGCCGGGGACGGCGCCGAAACGCCGCGCCATGCCGCGACCATCACCAAGGGTCGCCCGGGCGTCCTGCACGGCGCCCGTTCCTATCTGCTGCAGGATGAGGACGGCCAGACCATCGAGTCGCACTCGATCTCCGCGGGGCTGGACTATCCCGGCGTGGGGCCCGAGCACTCCTGGCTCGCGGACCTCAACCGCGCCCACTATCTGCCGGTCACCGATGACGAGGCGATGCAGGCCTTCCGCCTGCTCAGCCGCACCGAGGGCATCATCCCCGCAATCGAATCGGCCCACGCCCTGGCCGGCACGCTCCGGCTCGGCCGCGAGCTGGGCCCGGATGCCCTGATCCTCGTGAGCCTGTCCGGCCGCGGCGATAAGGACATGGAAACCGCCGGTCGCTATTTTGATCTGATCGACGAGGGAGCAACCCAGTCATGACCGCTATCAGCACCGTGGCCTCGGCCATCGCCGCGCAGAAGGCCGCCGGAACCGGCGCTCTGATCGGCTATCTGCCGGTGGGCTTCCCCGATTTTCAGACCAGCGTGGACGCCGCAGTGGCCCTCGCTGAAAACGGCGTGGACATCATCGAGCTGGGCCTGCCCTATTCGGACCCCGTGATGGATGGCGCCGCGATTCAGGCAGCCACCCAGGTGGCGCTGGCGGGCGGCTTCCGCCTGAGCCACGCCTTTGACGCGGTGGCCGCGATCCGCGCCCGCGTGGATGTCCCCGTGCTGCTCATGACCTATTGGAACCCCGTGATCCAATACGGCGTGGAGCGCTTTGCGCGCGATCTGGCCGCCGCCGGGGGAGCCGGGCTGATTACGCCCGACCTGATTCCGGATGAGGCCGCCGACTGGCTCGCCGCCTCGGATAACGCCGGCCTGGACCGGGTATTTTTGGCCGCACCCAGTTCCAGCGATGAGCGCCTGGTCACGGCCAGCACGCTGAGCCGCGGCTTTGTGTATACCGTCTCCACGATGGGCATCACCGGTGCCCGCGGCGAGATGGACAGCGCCGCGCGCGAACTCACCGCCCGCCTGCGCCGCGCGGGCGATAATTTCGCCTGCGTGGGCCTCGGAATCTCCACCCCCGAGCATGTGCGCGATGTGCTGTCCTATGCCGATGGTGCGATCGTGGGCTCGGCCCTGGTCAGCGCCCTCGCCTCGGGCGGCGTGGAGGCCGTGGCACAAAAGGCCGCCGAATTGGCCACCGGCAAGACCCCTTCGAACTAGTATTGTGTGCGCGCAGATTTCGCGCAGATTAGAAAGGCGTGACGCCAGGTGATTTCACTGAGCATCCCCAGCCCCGACGTGAACTCGTTCTCGATCGGTCCCATTCCCATCTACTTCTATGCCCTGTGCATCATGGTGGGCATCATTGCCGCCGGGTTCCTCGTGAACCGGCGCCTGACCCGCTGGGGGGCGGAGCCGGGCGTGGTGCTCGATATGATCCTGTGCGCGGTGCCCCTGGGCATCATCGGTGCGCGCATCTTCCACGTCGCCACCCACCCCAACGATTATTTCTATGAGGGCGCCAACCTGCTGAACGTCTTTAACATCCGCGAGGGTGGCATCGCGATCTTCGGTGCGCTGCTGGGTGGCGCCGTGGGTGCGTGGCTGGGCTGCAAGTGGACCAAGCTGCGGTTCTGGACGTTTGCGGACGCCCTGGCCCCCGCGCTGCTGCTCGCGCAGGCCTTTGGCCGCGTGGGCAACTACTTCAACCAGGAGCTCTTTGGCACGCCCACCACGCTGCCCTGGGGCCTGGAGATCGACGCCAATAACCCCGCCTGGCCCCTCGGGCTGCCCGCGGGCACGCTCTTCCACCCCACGTTCCTCTACGAGGCGCTGTGGAACCTGCTGGGCGTGGTTGTCCTCCTCTGGCTGGGTAAGAAGCTCACGCTGCAGTGGGGCAAGCTCTTTGGCGTGTATCTCATCTGGTATGGCGCGGGCCGCATGGTCTGGGAGTCGATTCGCATCGACCCGAGCGAGATTTTCTGGGGAATTCGGGTAAATGTTTGGGCCGCAATGCTCGCCGTGCTGGTGGGAATTGTCCTGATCATCGTCCAGAACCGTCGCCATAAGGGCCTCGAGCCCTCGCCGTACCGCCCCGGATATGAATGGAAGAGCCCCCAGTCTGGAGTAGGATCTTCTCACACCGACGTGGAGTACGTAGACACCAGTGCTCCCGCGGTCGCGGCAACGGCGCCGACTGTTCCTTCGGCCACAAGCACGAACGGCTCACCCTCCTAACCCTCCCGGGTTAGCCACACCCATACAAACGGTAAATTGGCCCGGGCCAGGTTTAGACCTGCCCCGGGCCAATGGCGTCCCACCGACCTCCCCTTAACCTCTCCAGGGTGGAATCATGACGCAACCTAGTCCGTATCAACAGTTCTCTACAGTGCCCCCGCGGCAGGGTCTTTATAACCCTGCCCGCGAAAAGGACGCCTGTGGCCTGGCCGCCGTGGCCACGCTGCGCGGCACCGCCGGCCACGACATCATCCAGCAGGCCCTCGAGGCCCTGCGTAATCTGGAGCACCGCGGTGCCATCGGCTCCGATGCCGGCACCGGAGACGGCGCGGGCCTGCTCAGCCAGGTTCCCGATGAGTTCCTGCGCGCCGTGACCGAGTTTGAGCTTCCCGCCGCCGGCGAATATGCCGTGGGCCTGGCCTTCCTGCCCGCCGAGTCCTGGGCGCGCGACGCCCAGAAGCGCGCGATCGAGAAGATCGCCGCGGAGGAAAACCTCGATGTTCTCGGCTGGCGCACCGTGCCCACCGACCCCGCCCACCTGGGCAAGCTCGCCCGCGAGGCCATGCCCGCGTTTGAGCAGCTGTTTATCACCGCCGCCGCGCAGAACCACGCGCCCGAGCCGCAGCTGCGCGAGCACTCTCCGATCGAGCCCGGAGCCCCCGAAAACCAAACGGTCACGCCCCAGCTCAACACCCGCACGCCCATCGAACCCGGCGCGCCCGAGGCGGCAGATACCCCCGCCCCCGATACTCCCTCCCGCACTACCCCACAGATTTCCGGCCTCGCGCTTGATCGCCTGGCCTACCGCCTCCGCCGCCGCGCGGAGCACGAACTGAGCGCCTATTTTGCCTCGCTCTCGGCCCGGACACTCGTCTATAAGGGCATGGTCACCACGCTCCAGCTTGAGCCGTTCTACCCCGACCTCTCCGATGAGCGCTTCGCCTCGAAGCTCGCCCTCGTTCACTCGCGTTATTCCACGAATACGTTCCCGTCCTGGCCCCTGGCCCAGCCCCTGCGCATGCTTGCGCATAACGGTGAGATTAACACCGTGGAGGGCAACCGGAACTGGATGCGCGCCCGCCAGTCCCAGCTCGCCTCCGAGCTGCTCGGCGATATCTCCCCGCTGCTGCCGATCTGCACCCCCGGCGCGAGTGATTCCGCGTCCCTCGATGAGGTTTTTGAGCTGCTGACCCTGACCGGTCGCTCGCTCCCTCAGGCCATGATGATGCTGGTTCCCGAGGCCTGGGAAAAGAAGACCACGCTGGATCCCGAGCTGCGCGCCTTTTATGAGTACAGCGCCCTGCA
Organism: Mycetocola spongiae; assembly: GCF_020424085.1. Taxonomy (NCBI): domain Bacteria; kingdom Bacillati; phylum Actinomycetota; class Actinomycetes; order Micrococcales; family Microbacteriaceae; genus Mycetocola; species Mycetocola spongiae. The sequence goes on from NZ_CP080203.1 coordinate 556,154, forward strand.
GATGGAGCCCTGGGATGGCCCCGCCGCCCTGACCTTCACCGATGGCCGCTATGTGGGTGCCACGCTGGACCGCAACGGCCTGCGCCCCGGACGCTGGGTCGAGACCACCGATGGCCTGGTGGTGCTGGGCTCCGAGATCGGCATCCTGCCGGTGGACCCCGCGCGCGTGGCCCGCAAGGGACGCCTGCGCCCCGGCGCGATGTTCCTCGTGGATACCGAGGCGGGCCGGATCATCTCCGATGCCGATGTGAAGAGCGAGATTGCCGGGTCCAAGCCCTGGGCCACGTGGCTCGAGACCGGCCAGATCAACCTCGCCGATCTGCCCGAGCGCGAACATATCGTGCATACCGCCGCGTCGATCACCCGCCGGCAGCGCACGTTTGGCTATACCGAGGAGGAGGTGCGCATCCTGCTGACCCCGATGGGTCAAAACGGTGCGGAACCGCTCGGTGCGATGGGTTCCGATACCCCGATTGCGGTGCTCTCGGACCGCCCCCGCCTGCTCTTTGACTATTTCAGCCAGCGCTTCGCGCAGGTCACCAACCCGCCGCTGGACGCGATCCGCGAGGAGCGCGTGACCTCGCTGAGCCTGGGCCTGGGCCCGCAGGACAACCTGCTGTCCGCGGGGGCCGAGCACGCGCGGCGCGTGGTGCTCCAGTTCCCCGTGATCGATAACGATCAGCTCGCCAAGATTCAGCACATCGACGCGGAGGGCACGCAGACCGCGACCATCCGCGGCCTCTACCGCTTCGACCGCGGGGAGGGTGCCCTCGCCACGCGCCTCGCCGAGATCTGCGCGGAGGTGGACGCCGCGCTGGAATCCGGCGCGCGTTTCCTCGTGCTGAGCGACCGCGATTCCAATAAGGACCTCGCCCCGATCCCCTCGCTGCTGCTGGTATCCACCGTGCACCACCACCTGGTGGCTCAGGAAACCCGGATGCGGGTGGGCCTGATCGCCGAGGCCGGCGACGTGCGCGAGGTACACCACGTGGCACTCCTGATCGGCTATGGCGCCTCCGCGGTTAACCCCTATCTGGCGATGGAAACCTGCGAGCACCTCGTGCGCACCGGCGCCATCACGGGCATCACCCCGGACCGGGCAGTACATAACGTCATCTACGCCCTGGGCAAGGGTGTCCTGAAGATCATGTCCAAGATGGGCATCTCCACGGTCTCGAGCTATGCCGGGGCTCAGGCCTTTGAGGCCGTGGGCCTATCCGAGGAGCTCATCAACGCGCATTTCGGCGGCACGATCTCCACGCTGGGCGGAATCACCCTCGAGGCGATTGCCTCCGAGACGCTCTCACGTCACGTCAGCGCCTATCCGGAGAACCCCTCGGTGCGTCACCACGAGCGCCTGGACACCGGCGGGGAATATCAGTGGCGGCGCGAGGGCCCGGCCCACCTGTTTAACCCGGAGACGGTCTTTAAGCTGCAGCATGCCACGCGCGAGCGCCGCTTTGATATTTTCCGCGAATATACCGGGCTGGTGAACGATCAGGCCAAAAACCTGATGACCCTGCGCGGGCTGTTTCGCCTCGACGAGCACGCGCGCACGCCCGTGCCGCTGAGCGAGGTGGAGCCGGTCTCCGAGATCGTGAAGCGCTTCTCCACCGGCGCGATGAGCTATGGTTCGATCTCGGGGGAGGCCCACGAGACGCTGGCCATCGCGATGAACCGGCTGGGTGGAAAATCCAATACCGGCGAGGGCGGCGAGGATAATGAGCGCCTTCTTGACCCTGAGCGCCGCAGCTCCATTAAGCAGGTTGCCAGTGGCCGCTTTGGTGTCACCAGCATGTACCTCACCCATGCCGATGACATCCAGATTAAGCTCGCCCAGGGCGCCAAGCCCGGCGAGGGGGGCCAGCTGCCGCCCGGCAAGGTCTATCCGTGGATCGCGCGCACCCGCCATGCCACCCCCGGCGTGGGCCTGATCTCGCCCCCGCCGCACCACGATATCTATTCAATCGAGGACCTGAAGCAGCTCATCTTTGACCTGAAGCGCGCCAACCCGGCCGCGCGGATCCATACCAAGCTGGTCAGCCAGGCAGGTATCGGTGCGGTTGCGGCGGGTGTGGCCAAGGCCCTGTCCGATGTGATCCTGGTCTCGGGTCACGACGGCGGCACCGGCGCAAGCCCGATGAACTCGCTCAAGCACGCGGGTACGCCCTGGGAGCTGGGGCTCGCCGAAACGCAGCAGACGCTGATCCTGAACGGCATGCGCGACCGCGTGGTGGTGCAGGTGGACGGCCAGCTGAAGACCGGCCGCGATGTCATCATCGGCGCGCTGCTGGGCGCCGAGGAATTTGGCTTCGCCACCGCCCCGCTGGTGGTCTCCGGCTGCATCATGATGCGGGTATGCCACCTGGATACCTGCCCGGTGGGTGTGGCCACCCAGAACCCCGTGCTGCGCGAGCGCTTCACGGGCAAGCCCGAGTTTGTGGTGAACTTCTTTGAGTTCATCGCCGAGGAGGTGCGCGAATATCTCGCCGAGCTGGGGTTCCGCACCCTGGAGGAGGCCATCGGCCGCGTGGAGCTGCTGCACGCCGAGGACGCCAGCGCACACTGGAAGGCCCGCGGATTGGACCTCTCACCGATCCTCACCGTGCCCGAGGTGGGTGCCCCGCGCCGCTCGGCACGCGAGCAGGAGCACGAGCTGGACCAGCACTTCGATCGCGCGCTCATCGAGCTCGCGGGGGATGCCCTGGACCGCGGCGAGCCCGTGCTGGTGGAGCTTCCGATTAACAACACCGACCGCGCCGTGGGCACGATGCTGGGCCATGAGGTCACCGTGCGCCACGGGGCCCAGGGCCTGCCCGAGGCCACGATCGACGTGACGCTGCACGGCACCGCCGGGCAGAGCCTCGGCGCGTTCCTGCCCGCGGGTATCGCCCTGCGCCTGGAGGGTGAGTCCAATGACTACGTGGGTAAGGGCCTCTCCGGCGGGCTGATCACCGTGCGCCCGCCGCGCAGCGCCTCCTATACCGCGGAGGACAGCGTGATCGCCGGAAACGTGATCGGCTATGGTGCCACGAGCGGATCGATGTATCTGCGCGGCATCGTGGGGGAGCGTTTCCTCGTGCGTAACTCCGGGGCCACCGCCGTGGCCGAGGGCGTGGGAGACCACGCGCTGGAGTATATGACCGGCGGCACCGCCCTGATTCTGGGCCCCACGGGCGAGAATCTCGGCGCGGGCATGTCGGGCGGCACCGCCTATGTTTATCGGCTGCGCCCCGAGGCGGTGAACCCGGATTCCGCCGCGAGCGGCGAGCTGCGGGTCCTGCCCCTGGATCGCGCCGATCAGGAGCGCGTGCGCGAGCTTCTTAACGCGCATTATGAGGCCACCGAATCCGCGGTGGCCGCGGAGATCCTCGCCAATTTTGCGGTCGCTTCGGCCGAATTTAATAAGCTTATGCCGCGCGATTATGCCGCGGTCCAGGCCACGCGCGCGCAGGCACAGACCGAGGGTCTGGACCTGGACGGCGACGTGGTGTGGGAACGAATCATGGAGGTCACCCGTGGCTAATCCCCGAGGTTTTCTTGAGAACACGCAGCGCGAAACCGCGCCCCGCCGCCCGGTACCGCTCCGGCTCATGGACTGGAAGGAGGTCTACGCGCAGCGCGATGGGGCCACCGTGCAGCGCCAGGCCGGCCGCTGCATGGACTGCGGTGTGCCGTTCTGTCATCAGGGTTGCCCGCTGGGCAACCTGATCCCGGAGTGGAACGACCTGGTGCGCCGCGGCGAGGGGCACGAGGCCATCGAGCGCCTGCACGCCACCAATAACTTCCCCGAGTTCACCGGCAAGCTCTGCCCGGCCCCGTGCGAGAGCGCGTGTGTCCTGGGCATCAACCAGCCCGCGGTGACCATCAAGGAGGTGGAGGTATCCATCATCGAGACCGCCTTCGAAAACGGCTGGGTTGAGCCCGAGCTGCCCGTGCGCCTGACCGGGAAGACCGTGGCCGTGGTGGGCTCGGGCCCCGCCGGGCTCGCGGCCGCGCAGCAGCTCACCCGCGCGGGACACACCGTGGCGGTTTATGAGCGCGAGGATCGCATCGGCGGCCTCCTGCGCTATGGCATCCCCGACTTCAAGATGGAAAAGAGCGACCTCGATCGCCGTCTTGAGCAGATGACCGCCGAGGGCACCCGGTTCCGCCCCGGAATCACCATCGGCGTGGACCTCGGCTGGGAGGAACTGCGCCGCCGCTTTGACGCCGTGATCGTGGCCACCGGCTCGACGATCCCGCGCGATCTGCCCATCCCGGGGCGCGACCTCGGTGGTGTGCACTTTGCCATGGACTATCTGGTCCCGGCCAACCGGGTGCAGGCGGGCGATAGCGTGGCCGATCAGATCACCGCCGCGGGAAAGCGCGTGGTTGTGCTTGGCGGCGGCGATACCGGGGCCGATTGCATCGGAACCGCACACCGCCAGGGGGCGCTCAGCGTGACCAACCTGGCCATCGGAAAGCAGCCCGGAACCGAGCGCCCCGCGCATCAGCCCTGGCCCACGATGCCCACGCTCTTTGAGATGCAGAGCGCCCACGAGGAGGGCGGGGAGCGCGAGTATCTGGTGTCCACCGTGGAATTCCGTGCCGACGAAACTGGGAATGTGTGCAGCATCCGTGTGGCGGAGACCGAATTCGTGGATGGACGCCGGGTGCCGCGCGCGGGAACAGAGCGTGAAATCAAGGCTGACCTGGTGCTTCTTGCCCTGGGATTCCTGGGCCCGGAGGCGGAAACGCTGTCCCGAGACCTTGGCCTTCCGGTGGGTGCACAGGGTAACCTGGACAGAGACAACGATTACCGGACCAACCAGGCCGGAGTGTTCGTTGCCGGCGACGCGGGTCGCGGGCAGTCGCTCATTGTCTGGGCGATCGCCGAGGGTCGCGCGGCTGCCGCAGCGGTCGACCGATACCTGGAGGGGACAACCTCGTTGCCCGCCCCGGTTCACGCCCACGAGAGGGCCCTCACGCTTTAACCACCCCTGCCGCGGCCTCGGCCGCAGAAGTATGGAGCACCACCACATGAGACGAGCTAAAATCGTCGCGACTCTTGGCCCGGCTACGTCGAGCTATGAGGACATCCGCGCCATTCTCGAGGCCGGCGTCAATGTTGCACGCATGAACCTCAGCCACGGTGACTACACCGTGCACGAGGGTGTTTACGCAAACGTGCGCAAGGCCGCCGCCGACCTCGGCAAGTCCACCGCCGTTCTGGTTGACCTTCAGGGTCCGAAGATCCGCCTGGGCAAGTTTGAGGGTGGCCCCTATAACCTCGCCGAGGGTGATGTTTTTAAGATCACCACCGAGGACATCCTGGGCAATAAGGACATCAGCTCCACCACATTTAAGGGCCTGCCCGAGGACGTGCGCGTGGGCGACCCGCTGCTGATCGACGACGGCAAGGTCACGCTGCGCGTGACCGCCGTGGAGGGAAACACCGTGACCACGGTGGTCACCGTTCCCGGCCCGATCTCGAATAATAAGGGCATCAACCTGCCCGGTGTGGCCGTGAACGTTCCCGCACTGAGCGAAAAGGACGAGGCCGACCTGCGCTGGGGCATTAAGCTCGGCGCCGATTTCATCGCCCTGTCCTTCGTGCGTGACGCCGCGGATATCGTGCGCGTTCACGAGATCATGGACGAGGAGGGCACCCGCCTTCCCGTGATCGCCAAGATCGAGAAGCCGCAGGCCGTGGATAACCTCGAGGAGATCATCGACGCCTTTGACGGCATCATGGTCGCCCGCGGTGACCTCGGTGTGGAGCTTCCCCTGGAGGCCGTCCCGATCGTGCAGAAGCGCGCCGTGGAGCTGTGCCGCCGCGCGGCCAAGCCCGTGATCGTCGCCACGCAGATGCTCGAATCCATGATCTCCAGCCCGCGCCCCACGCGCGCCGAGACCAGCGACGTGGCCAATGCCGTGCTCGATGGTGCCGACGCCGTGATGCTCTCGGGCGAGACCAGCGTGGGTGAGTTCCCCGTGATCACCGTGGCCACCATGGCCCGGATCGTGGAGTCCACCGAGCAGCACGGCCTCGAGCGCATCCCCCCGCTGGGCACCAAGCCCCGCACCCAGGGTGGCGCGATCACCCTCGCCGCGAGCGAGGTGGCCGAGTTTGTGGAGGCCAAGTACCTGTGCGTGTTCACCGAGTCCGGTGACTCGGTGCGTCGCATGTCGCGCCTGCGCAGCCCGATCCCCGTGATCGGCTATACCCCGAACGAGACCACCCTGCGTCGCATGCAGCTGAACTGGGGTGTGGAGGGTCGCCTGATCGCAAGCGTCACCCACACCGACGCCATGTTTGGTCAGGTGGACGACTGCCTGCTCGGCGAGGGTCTTGCCAAGGAGGGCCAGAAGGTTGTGGTGATCTCCGGATCTCCCCCCGGAATCGCCGGTTCCACCAACGATCTGCGTGTACACAACGTGGGCGACGCCAAGAACCAGGTCGTTCCGGCCTACGAAAAGGCCTAGTCTCCGCGTAGACGCAAAAACCCGCGGTCATCCCTCCCTCCGGAGGGGTGGCCGCGGGTTTGCTCTATCCGGCTCTAATAGAGCACGGCGTCGCCCAGAAGCCCGGGCCAGTCAGGGGTGGCGAGGCTGGCCGGATCCCGGAACTCGCCCGCGGTGATGCGGCGGAAGGCCCCGGGGATGCCAAACAGGTGTTCAAGCGCGGTGGCATCGGTGCCGCCGGCCATCGAGGGGTCCACGCGCTCGGTCAACCGACCGGGGTGCAGGGCGTGGACCACCTCAAGTGCGCGCACCATGGTGTGTACGGGAGCGATCTCGCGCAGATCCGTGACCGCAAGCATCACACCGGAGCAGGGCTCGCCCGCATAATTGCGGATCATCGGGGTGAAACCATAGGGGATAAACCCCACCCCGGGCAGCCCAAGCGCGTTCAGCGCATCGGCGGTGGCCTCGGAGTCCAGCCACGGCGCCCCAAAAACCCTAAACGGTGCCGCGGTGCCGCGCCCCTCGGAGAGGTTCACACCCTCCAGTAGGCAGGTCCCGGGATAGAGCAGGGCTGTGAGCGCATCGGGCATCGCGGGGGAGGTGGGGGTCCAGTGGGCGGGGGTCTCGGCGGCGATCTGCTCGCGCTCCCACCCCGTGCACTCGATCACGGTGAGGTCCACGGTGATGCCGCGGCTCTCGACCCAGTGGCGCGCAAGCTCGCCGATCGTGGCCTGATGCCGGATCGGCATGGGCCAGCGCCCCACAAAGGAGCGGCAGTGTTCCTCATCAAGCATGGGCCCCTCGGCGAGGGTCAGATCGCCGCCGAGCGGATTGGGGCGATCCAATACCACCACCCGCACCCCTGCGGCGGCGCAGGCCTCAAGCGCATAGCTCAGGGTCCACATATAGGTATAAAACCGCGCACCGATATCGGGCAGGTCAAAGATCAGCGTGTCGATTGCGGCGAGGTCCGCCGCGGCCGGCGCGAGCTGCTCGCCATAGAGTGAGCGCACGGGGAGACCGGTGATCGGATCGTGAATATCACCGATCTGGGCGCCCTCGCGCGCGGTGCCGGCGATGCCGTGCTCGGGGGCAAAAAGCAGCGTGAGGTTAAAGCCTGCCTCGATCAGGGCCACGCGGCCGCGGCGCAGATTGCCGGTCAGGGCCAGGTCATTGGTGATCAGCCCGAGCCGGGCGCCGTCCAGGCCCGGGTTGATTTCGCGCGCGGCCAGGCGGTCTATTCCCGTGCGGATGCCGCGAGGACTGGTATGTAGCATCAAAAAACTCCCTTGTTTTATGCCGATGGTCCTAATCGATCCGATGGCCCTTCACGGCCTCGAAACTCAGGTGCAGATTGCTCGCCATGCGGTCAAAGCCGCGCTGCGCGATCCGCACAAAAATAAAGTCGATCACCGCGAGCTGGGCGATGCGGCTGGCCATCGCGCCCGAGCGATAGCGCGTCTCATTGGCCGCGGTGGTGAGCACCAGATCCGCGGCTAGGGCCAGGGGGGACTCGGGGGCATTGGTGATCGCGATGGTGCGCGCGCCGGTGGCCCGCGCGATCCGCAGCGCCTCCACGGACTCCTGGGTGCGTCCCGAGTGGGAGAGGGCGATCGCAACATCCTCGGCGCCGAGCAGCGAGGAGGAGGTCAGGGCCAGGTGCTGATCGGTCCAGCTCTGCGCAAAATATCCCGCGCGATGCAGTTTATGTTGCAGGTCCTGCCCGGCCAGGGCGCTCGAGCCGCTGCCGTAGATATCGATGCGGCGCGCGGAGATGAGGGATTCCACCACGTATTCCAGCGCGTCCAGGTCCAGATCGCGCGCTGTGCGTTCGATGGTTTCGGCCTCCATAAACGCGATCTTGGACACCGTCTGTGCGGGTGTATCGGTGGGGGAGACCTCGCCATCGGAGATTTTAAAGCGCTCCCGGCTGCGTGATTCCCTCCCCAGTTCGGAGGCCAGGGCGAGCCGAAACTCGGGATAGCCCATATCCGCGACGCCGCGGCAAAAGCGCACGATGCTGCCGGTGGACACGCCGCTGGCCTCGGCAAGTGCCGTGATCGTGAGCCCGGGAATCGCGGCGGGATCGGCCAAAATAAAATCGGCGATGCGCTCCTCGGCCCCGGTCATGCGGGGGCGGCGCTGGTGTACGGCGGTGAGAACGGTGGAAGACATCGCGCGGGCCCTTCGTCGTGGCGGGGTGTTGTGGACCATCTTTACACGTTTTTGAAAAGGTCTTGTAAATATTTTTATAACTGGGCTAGGCTGGCGACAATTATTTACAGGGTGTCGAGGATGACACCCCCGAGGATACTCCCGAGGAGACGGCAATGACGCTGTCGAATACCGCACCAAGCGATGCCGCACGCGAAACCATCCACCTGGATACCGAGGCACGCAACCCCCGCACGATGGCCCTGGATACCGTGCCCACCGTAGAGCTCCTGGGTCTGCTGAACGACGAGGATGCCCGCGTGGCCGCCGTGGTCCGCACGCTGCTGCCCACGCTCGCCCGGCTCGTGGATGCCGCGGCCCTCGCCCTGGAATCCGGCGGCCGCGTGCACTATTTTGGTGCGGGCACCTCGGGTCGCCTCGCCGTGCTGGACGCCACCGAGCTGCTGCCCACGTTTAACCTGGAGCCCGGAATCGTGGTGGCGCATATGGCCGGGGGACCGGCCGCGCTTATCCGCAGCGCCGAAAACGTCGAGGACAGCCCCGAGGCCGGCGCCCGGGATGCCGCCGAGGTGAGCGCGGGGGATATCGCGATCGGGATCACCGCCTCGGGCCGCACCCCGTATGTGCGCGGGGCCCTCGCCGAGGCCCGCCGCCGCGGCGCGGTCACCGCGGTGATCGCCAATAACCCCGGCTCCGTGATCGGCGCCGAGGTGGACTATGCGCTCGAGGCCGCCACCGGGCCCGAGGCGCTCTCCGGCTCGACCCGGCTAAAATCCGGCACCGCCGCCAAATTCCTGCTGAACGGTTTTTCCACGGCCCTCATGGTGCGCCGCGGCTTCGCCTGGTCCAATCTGATGGTCTCGGTGGTGCCCAGCAACGAAAAGCTGCGCGAGCGCGCGGTGCGCATCCTGATGGCCGCCACCGACCTGGATCGCGCCGCCGCGGGCACCCTGCTCGCCGCGTGCGATGGCGATATTAAAACCGCGATCCTCTCCCGGCTGGCGGGCATCCCGCCCGCCGAAGCGCGCGCCGCCCTCGGCGCCGCCCACGGCTCCGTGGCCCGCGCCCTCCCGACCACCCTTCCCCCGACCACTCACAGATAGCGAGGATTCATCATGAAAAAACGCGCACTCACCGCGGTTGCGCTCGGCGCGGCCTTTGCCCTCACGCTGGCCGGCTGCGCGCCGGGCGGCAATAGCGCCAACGGCGGATCGGAGGGGAGCGGCGATGAGGCCGTGACCCTCAAGGTCTGGTCCTGGCAGGCCCAGTCCAGCCCGCAGTGGAATAAGATCTTCGACGCCTACGAAAAGGATAACCCCGGCGTCACGATCGAGTTTGAGGGCTTCCAGCCCACCGAATATAACCAGATCCTGGCCACGGGCCTCGAGGGCCGCGATGGCCCCGATGTCGCGATGCTGCGCGCCTATGGTGGGCTGCAGAACGCCGTGGCCGCGGGCCAGCTGCTGCCGGTGGGCGATAAGATCACCGGCCTGGACCAGATCGCCCCGAGCGTGATGGCCGCCGCCACGGGCAAGGCCGATGGCCTGGTCTACGGCGTCCCGTTTGCCACCCAGACGCTGCAGATGATCTATAACAAGACCCTGTTTGAAAAGGAGGGGCTCAAGGCCCCGAAGACCTGGGAGGAGTTCATCTCGCTCAATGACTCGCTCCTGGAGAAGCAGATCACCCCGATGGCGCTCGGCGCCCGCGAGGACTGGGTGCTCCCGATCTTCGCCGATATCATGGGCTCCGCCCGCTATGGCGGAAGCGAATTTGAGGCCGCCGTGCTCGACGGCTCGCAGAACTTCAACGACCCCAATTATGTGGCCTCGCTGCAGGTGGTGAAGGACATGCAGAAGTACCTGGATAAGGATGTCATGGCCGTGGGTGTGGCCGATTCGGCGCTGCAGTTCACCTCGGGCAAGGCGGCCCAGTATCCCGGTGGCTCCTTCGACCTGAAGACCTTTAAGGAGGGTGCCCCGGATACCGAATTTGGTGTGTATCAGGTGCCGCCGCCCCCCGGCTCGGTCCTGGATCACCCCGTGACCCCGGCCTATGCCGATGGCAGCTTCGGCGTGAATAAGCAGTCGAAGAAGCAGGAGGCCTCCCTGAAGCTCCTGCAGTGGATGACCACCAAGGACTTCGGCCAGCAGGTGTCCAACCAGATCGGCCAGTTCTCGCCGCTTCCCGGCGTGACCTATGAGGATAAGCTCCTCCAGGAAATGTGGGACCTCTACGAGGAGAACCCGGCACCGTATCTGCTGCTGATCAACTTCCGCTATGGCGACCCCTCGGGCACCACGGTACTCGGCACCAATATCCAGAAGATGTTCCTGGGTGAGTCCACGCCCGCCGAGGTCGCGGATGCCCTCCAGGTGGGCGTCTCGGCCTGGTTTACCCCCTCCAAATAATCGCTCAGGCCGGGCCCTCATCGGGCCCGGCCCTCCCGCGGGGAGGGGCCCCGGCCCCTCCCACCCCACCCACATTTTTGTCAGAGAGGACATCTCGTGGCCTTCCCCCCGAACCTCACGCGACCGGTCGCGGGCACCCCCGCCCGGCGCCGACGCAGCGGTGTTTCGATGCCGTTTGGTACCAGCGTGGCCTTTATCCTGCCCGCCGCGATCCTCTTTGCGGTTTTTATCCTGTATCCGCTGCTGGCCGCCCTGAGCTATTCCTTTTTTGGCTGGTCGGGCACGCGCCGCGAGGAGTTTGTGGGGTTGGATAACTTCACCACGCTGCTGACCCAGAACCCCTATAAGGATTCGCTGCTTAACGCCTTCACCCATAACGTGCTGCTGTTTTTGGGTGCGGTGATCTTCCAGAGCTCGCTGGGCCTCGGTATCGCCGCGCTGCTGCACCGCAAGAAGCGCTTTAAGCGCTTTTTTCAGACCATCTTTACTCTGCCCTATCTGGTGAGCCCGATGGTTATCGGTTACCTCTGGTCGCTCATGCTCTCGCCGCTATTTGGCCCGGTCAACGCGATCCTGCGCGGCGTGGGGCTCGAACACCTCGCGCAGCCCTGGCTCGGCGATCCCAAGCTCGCCATCTGGGTGGTGGTTTTTGTGACCGGATGGCAGTGGATCGGCTTCCCGATCCTGCTCTTTGGCGCGGCCATGGGCGGTATTTCCCCGGAAATCGACGAGGCCGCCAGCCTCGATGGCGCCACCTCTTGGAAGCGCTTTCGCTATATCACCCTGCCGCTGCTGACGCCCACCATCGGAATCGTCACGGTACTCACGTTTATCGGCAGCATGGAATCGATGGCGATCCCGTTTGCGCTGGGCGGGTCCACGGGATCCCCCGCGGGGGCCACCGATGTGATGATGCTGCTGTTTTATCGCACGGCCTTTGAATCGGGTAATCCCAATTCGATCGGCATCTCCTCGGCCCTCGCGACCGTGCTGTTCTTTTTCATCTTTATCATCTCCGTGCTCATCACCCGGGTGATGCGCCGCGCCGAACGGAAACTCTTCTAATGGCCCTCCTCACGCGACACCCGAAGTCCACGCCCGAGGCCGCGCAGCAGGAACGCGTGCTGCGCCGCGCCCGCTCCCAGGGGGCACCCGAGGACCGCAATATTGCCGGTTCGATCCTGACCAATATTTTCCTCTGGGGTTATGCGATCATCGCGATCGGCCCGCTGCTGCTGATGGTATCCAATTCGCTGCGCACGCAGCAGGATATCGCGATGCGCCCGCTCGGCCTGCCGCTGCAGCCCTCGTTTAAGAGCTATCAGGAGGCGTGGCTCACCGCGTCCTTTGATACCTATTTTGTGAACTCGATTGTGGTCACGGTGGGCTCGGTACTGCTCTCCACCGTGGTCTCGCTGCTGGCCGCCTATGCGTTTGCGCGCAATCGGCACCGCTTTTTTGCCGGCATGGAGGCGCTATTCCTCTCCGGGCTGATGCTCCCGGTACACCTCGCGATCCTGCCGCTGTTTTATATGTTGGATAGCGTGGGGATGACCAGCAACCTGCTGAGCCTGATCCTCGTCTATGGCGCGATGGGGATTCCCTTCTCCACGTTTGTGCTCACGGTATTCTTCCGGCAGATGCCGCTGGAGCTGGAGGAGGCCGCACGGCTGGATGGCGCGAGCCCGTTCCAGACGTTCCTGCGGGTGATGCTCCCGCTGGTGCGCCCCGCGATCGCGACCGTGGTGGTATTCAGGTTTGTGCCGATCTGGAACGACTTCTTTTATCCGCTGATCCTGATCCGCAACCGGGACTCCTATACCCTGCCGGTGGGCCTCACCCGGTTCTTTGGGGAGTATTCCACCGATTGGCCGCAGCTCTTTGCCGGGCTCACCATCGCGACCCTGCCGCTGGTGATCATCTTCCTCGTGGCGACCAAGCAGATCATCTCGGGGCTGACCGCGGGAATGAGTAAATAGTGTGTGCTCCCGCGGCGGGCAGCTGATGCCGCTGGCCTCGGCCGCGAGCGTGGCCGTGCGCACCGAGTCCGGGCAGATCCGGACGGTGCTGCACGGCCGCGTGGAGCACGGCGGCCGCCCGCTTGACCCCGGGGATGTATTTGATCTGGCCTCGCTCAGCAAGCTTTTTACCGCGACATGCGCGCTGATCCTGGTGCGCGAGGGCGCGCTGGGGCTGGATGAACCGGTGGCCGCGCATCTTCCGCCGGGCACGCCCGCGGGGCGCGCGGGGGTGACGCTGCGCGAGCTGCTGACCCACCGCTCGGGGCTGCCGGCGGAGAGCGCACTATGGCGGGAGATGAACGATCCCGGGAGGCTGCGCGCGGGGGTCCTCGCCACCCCGCTCCGGCATCCGCGTGGGCGGCGGCACGAGTATTCCTGCGTGGGCTATATTCTTGCCGGTGCCGTGCTTGAATCCGCCGCCGGGCAGCCGCTGGATACGATCCTCCGCACCCGCCTGACCGGCCCCCTCGGGGCGCACTCGGTGCGTTTTGGCCCGGTCCCGGCGCGGGACGCGGTGGCCACCGAGACCCAGCCCACTCGGGGTGCACTGCGCGGGCAGATCCACGATGAACTCGCCGCGGGCCTCGCCACCCCGGTGGGAAATGCCGGGCTCTTTGGCACGGCGCGGGATGTGCTGCGCCTCGCGGAGCTGCTGATCGAGGACGGGCGCGGCCCGCGGGGCGAGCGCATCCTCGACCCGGGGAGTGTGCGGCTGCTCACGGAACCGGGGGAGTGGCCCGGCCCGGGTTATGGCCAGGCGATTGGCTTTCGGGTCAACGACGCGGGCCTGCTCGGCGGGGCGCGGGGCGTGGGCCATACCGGTTTTACCGGCACCTCGCTTGCGCTGGACCCGCACCGCGGGCGGGCGGTTGCGCTGCTGGTCAACCGGGTGCATCCCACGCGCGAGACCGCGGGAATCATCCCGCTGCGGCGGCGGGTGCACGAGGCGGTTTTCAGGGAGGACTGAGGCGCTCTCCACCGGTGCCGAGCGCCGCGCCCGGCGGCGCGCCCGCGCGGGGAATCCGGGGCGCGTGCCCCCGCCGGGCGCGGTGCACGGCGGCGGACCCCGGCCCGCCTGCCCCCATTAGCGCCGGACCCCTTCCGCGCGGGGCCGGGTATTCGCTAGTGTGCTGTCATGACCCGCGAATCCAGCCCCGTGCTCATTCCCGCCGGCAAGGTTTTTGATGCCGCCGAGATCACGTTTTATGCCGATCCCGAACGCCGCAGCCTCGAGCAGGCCATCACCGAGGCCGATGTGCTGGTGAGCTGCCCGCACTCGGGCGCCGCGATCCCCGAGGAGCTCTCGCGCTTCCTCGCCCCCGAGTTCACGCGCCGCCTCCAATATGACTTCAGCGATGTCTCCACCAGCGCAATCGTGCGCCGCTGGGCGCAGATCGATCCGCGCATCGTCTACGTGGAAAACCCGCATCCGCGGATGATCCGCGATCCCAATCGCGCGCGCCCCGCCGATCTGGCCGCCCAGCTCGGCGAGGCCATCGCGCGCGTGCGCGAGGCCGGGCCCTATGCCCGCGTGGACCTGACCGGCGTGGACGCCATCCGCCCCGTCACATTCTCCTTTTATCCCCTGCTCACCGTGCCCACAACCGCCGAGGAGCTGCGCGAGCTCACCTCCGCGTTTGAGAGCGTGGCCGAGCAGGGCCTGGGCGTCTATGAGCGCACCCGCGATGACCTCAACGAGCGCTTCATCGAGGCCAAAACCGCGCAGGCTCGGGCGGGCTACCGGGTGCGCTATACCCGGCTGAGCTTCCACGACACCATGAATACCACCACCACGCGCGAGGGGGCGGTGAACGTGGAGCGCGAGCCCAAGGATCGCCTGCCGCGGATCGTGGCCCTGTCCAACCGCGGTGACCACCACGGCGATGCCCGCCCCGAGGAGCCCGTGAGCATGGATCCCGCGCGCGTGCGCGCACTGGCCGACGCGCACCGGGTGGGCTTCCATGCCGCGGAGGCCGAGGATATTGCGCTGAATCAGCCGTATCTGGGGAGCCAGGAGATCATCTCCGCCCGCGATCGCTTTGCGCGCGAGCCCGCCCTCTCGGGCCTGTCCCTGGACGCCGTGCAGGCCGAGTTCCTGCGCGAATATCTGCTGGGCGAGGAGAATACGGCGATCCTGCGCGAGCCCGGCACGGGCTGGGTCACCCCGCACCCCGATCATGTGGACCGCATCGCGCACGCGTGCAAGGCGGCCTGGGACGCCTATCGCGACCACTAAAACCACATAAAAAGGGCCGCACCCCCGAGGATCGGGGGTGCGGCCCTTTTTATGTGGGGGCTAGCCCCAGAGGATTCCAAACAGCGCACCCACGATAATGGTGGCGCCGGCCAGGACCAGGGTCGGGATGAAAAACGAGTGATCCACGAGCTTGGTTCCGAGCTTGGTGGAGCCCGTATAGTCGAAGTTTGCCGCCGCGATCTGCGAGCCGTTGGTGGGCAGCAGATAGATACCGGCAAACGCACCCGCCCACATACCGCTCAGCATTCCGAGGGGGATACCCGCGGCCAAACCAATGGGTACCACCGTCCGGGTGGCCGTGGACTGGCTGGTCGTGAGCACACAGACCAGGAAGATACCCAGCGCGAAGATCCACGGCGCCTGCTGAACCCAGCTACCCACGGTCGAGGCGATGACCTCCTGGTGGGCACCGAGGAACGTATCGGTGAGCCAGGCCAGACCAAAGAGCGCAATGGCCGAAACCATACCCGCTTTAAACACGCTCATGCCGGGGATCTCGGAGACCTTGGGGCGGGCCACCAGCAGGATCACGGTACCCACCACAAACATGACGATCTCGATGATCGGGGTCATCTGCATCGGCACCATCGCGTCCTTGCCGTCCACGAGGCCGGGGACCAGCGGGCGCAATTCCTTGGCCAGGCCGAAGAATACGATGGTCACCACGCCGAGCAGGAAGATGATCGCGGCCCAGCGCCCCTGCGGGGTGGCCACAATATCGGTCTTCTTCAGCGGGCCGTCGGTCTTCGGGGCCTCGATTGCCCCCGAGGCGATCTTGGCCTGGATCTCGGGATCATCGGCAATATTCTTGCCCAGGCGCGAGACCACAAACGACGCGATCACGATACCCACCACGGCCGCGGGGAACGTGACCTTCACGATATCGATCAGCTCATAACCATAGGCCGGGGCATCCGTGAGGGTCACCATCGCGGCCATCGCGGCCGAGACCGGGCTACAGGCCAGGGCGATACCCGTGGCCACCACCGAGAGCGAGAGCGGCCGGGACGGGCGAATATTATTTTTATAGGACACGTCCTGGATCACCGGCAGCAGCGGATACAGGATATTTGAGGTACCGGCGCCGGCCGAGAAGAGGAACGAGACCAGCGGGGCGATCAGGGTGATCTGCTTGGGGGAGCGGGAAATCAGCTTCGCCGCGATTGATACCATCCAGTCGATACCACCGGCGGCCTGCATCATCGAGGAGGCCAGGACC
Source organism: Mycetocola spongiae (assembly GCF_020424085.1). Lineage (NCBI taxonomy): Bacteria > Bacillati > Actinomycetota > Actinomycetes > Micrococcales > Microbacteriaceae > Mycetocola > Mycetocola spongiae. The sequence goes on from NZ_CP080203.1 coordinate 572,687, forward strand.
ACCGAGAGCACGATCAGCAGGGCATCCACCGGGGGAGAGCCCACGGGCTCCTGGAAGACAAAAACGAGCACGGCCACACCCGTGCCACCCCAGAGCCCCAGCCCCACACCGCTGGAACGGGTACCCATCACAATGGCACCCAGAACCACCAGCAGTTCCAGAATAAATTTTGCGGCCTCCACGATTACTCCATATCCTCGGCATGCGTTATCGGTGAGAGCACCGGATGTGACAACCATTTGTCATATCGGTGAAATGCTAGCGCTCAGATTCCATGTCATACCCATAACACAAGGTACCCAAAACGGGGGTGATCCAAAAGAGCAAACTCGCTGTACGCTAAGGGGCAACAGTCCCGTCTTTTGTCCGCGTATTTGTGCTCCCCCGCATCCACCGGAAGAAGAGAGGGATGGGGCGGTTAAAATGAGGTCCACCCGGGACCCCATTAATTCGAGCTACCCGGCCCGACGGGAATACCCCATGCATCATCACGACATACCCTGGTTTGACGACCAAAAAGACACCGCGATCACCCACGCCCTGACCCGCTTCCGCACCCACCCCCACGCGGTCCTGGTCCTCCAGGGCTCCGCCGGTTCCGGAATCGGCACCGCGGGCATGGCCATCGCGGCCTCGCTCGCCGAAACCCACCGGATCGTCCGCATCCGCGGAACCCACTTCGGCCAGGACACCCCCTATTTTGCGATTCAGCACGCCCTCGGCGGGGCCGCATCCCCGCAGGACTCCCCGCTGAGCATCCTCCGCCGCTTCGAGGACACCGTGCTCGGCGAGGCGGGCGAGCGCCCCGTACTCCTCTATATCCTCAATTTTGAACAGCTCGATCCGCTGAGCGCCGCGCTGCTGGGCACGCTGCTGGGTTCCGGCCGGATGGGTGCGCTCATCACCTGCCCCGATGTGGCCACCCAGGCGGTGCTGCTCTCGCTCGCGGCGACCCAGGTGCTGGAAACCGTGGAGCTAGAGCCACTGGGCGCCAGCACCGTGACCGCCCAGGTGGAAAGCTATCTGGGAGGGCTGGTGCCGCGCCGCGTGGCCGAGTGGCTCCTGCAGGCAGCCGGGGGCAACCCCGCGCTGCTGCGCATGCTGTGTGATCAGGCCGTGCGTGGCGGCTGGCTGCGCCTCACCGGCGATCACTGGACGCTGGACGAGGAACGCGACTGGGCCGAGGAGCCGCTGTCCTCGGGCGGATTACTCGGGGCCGTGGGCACCCTACCCACGCCACAACGCGCGTTATTGGCCCGGGTCGCCATCCTGGGACCACAGCCCGGCGCGGAATTGAGCGCCGCGTTTGGCGAGGAAAACCTCGCCGCGCTTGAGGCCGCGGAGCTGATCCAGGCGAGCATCGACGGCACCCTCTATGCCGCGGCCAATATCGCCACCGCCGCCGCCATGCGCACGCTTGTGGACGAGGCCGAACGCCGCGATATCTGGCGAGAATCGGGTTTCCTCCCGCAGCCCGAGACCGAACCCGATGTGGTCTTGCGCGGCCTCCAGGCGGGCATCGAGCCCGGGGATACCCGGATCCTCGCGGCCGCCGCGGATGCCAGCAACGGGCATCGGCCGCGGCTCTCCAATGCGCTCCTGGACTATGCGCGCGGAAGCGATGAGGAATGCCTCCTGCACGCGCGCAACGCCCGCCAGCTCGGCGAGATCCCCGCCGCGCTCGCCCGGCTGCGCTCGCTGCCCGGCAATTCCGCCGCGCTCTTCCAGGAGTTCCTGATCGAGCTGGAAAACCACGGCGATCCCGAGGCAGCGGCCGGCGTGCTGGCCCGGCTGGACGCCGCCGTGCTCAACGACCGGGATCGCGCGCGCCGCGATCTCGCCCGCGTGCTGCTCTTCGAACACCGCGCCGAGTTTGATGCCATGATCGCCGAGGGGGAGGCGCATCTGCGCGATCCCGAGGTGGTCGCCGATTCCACCGCCGAACTTCCGGAGGTGCAGGTCACCGCGCTGCTGGTGGCCGAGGCGCTGTGCGTGCGCGGCCGCCAGCGCGAGGGCCTGGCCCTGGCCCGGCGGATCTATACCGGCAGCGAGGAGGGGCCCAGCCCCGAATTGCGCGATGTGGCCGCCGTGGTGATGTGGCGCATCTTTTTCCTCTCCGGCCACTGGGACGAATGCCATGCGCTTGTCTCGCGTCGCCGGCATACCTATCCCGAGGCCGGCGGGCTGGTGTCCGGGCTCGCCGAGATGGCGCAGGGGCTGGTGCTGTATCTGCGCGGGGATACCCTCGCCGCGCAGCATCCGCTCGCGTGCGCCCGCTCGATGCTGGGACAGCACCATTCGGCCTCGCTCTCGCCGGTCCCGGGGGAAACCTGGGTGAGCGAGCGGGACTCGGTGGAGCAGATCCAGGAGCGCTTCCGGATCGAGAGTGCCCGCTTTGATGTTCCCGGAATCCCGCAGTTCTCCCGGTTCCTGGCCACGATCCTGCTCGCGCTGCGTAATGCCGCCGATCTTTCCGCCCCGGCCGCCGTGGCGCTCTATCACGAGATCGGTGCCGGGCATCACGCCCGCGGGGAATACGGCTTTGAGCTCTTTGCCGCCTCCGGCCTGATCCGCACCCTGCTTAACCGCCCCGTACAGGAGCGGATCGGCGCGCTGGATCCCGCCCAGCGCCTGCGCATCGATGCCGCGATCGAGGGTGCGGTGCGCCGCAACTCCGGCCCACTCGCGCAGGTATGCGGCGTTTTTGCCACGGCGCTCTATGAGCCGGGACCCACGATTCGAGCGGGAATCCTGCTCGGGGATGCGCTGGGCATGGGCACGTTTTTTACCTCCGATCCCGGCGAGACCCACGGCGATATGCCCACCCGGAATACGTTTATCCCGGCGGCCGCCCCGGTGCGCGGCATCACCCTCAACGAGCGCGAAAATACGATCTTCGAGGCGCTGAACCGCGGCCTGAAAAATCGCGAGATCGCGGCCCTGCTGGGCATCTCCCCGCGCACCGCCGAGGGACATGTCCAGCGGCTCTATCGCACCCTCGGGGTGGGCTCGCGCGCGGAACTCTATGCGGCGTTCCGGCCTCCCGTGGATATTCGCGCGGCCGATGGGGGAGGGGCCGAGCGTGTTCTTCCCGGATAGCGTGGGCCCGCGCACCGACCTGCATGCGCGCCGCGGGGCGGAGATCCTGCGCGATCCGGGCCTGGTGGGCCTGTGCCTCATGGATAGCAATGGCTTTGGGCTGATGTCCGCTGCCCGCAGCGTGCTGGGTGCCGCCGAGATCACGCGCTCCATCACGGTGATCGGGAATCGCACGCTGCGCGGCGCCCCGCTCGCGGTGCTCGCCCCCTATCTCACGACGCTTCCCGCGGACGTGGAGCCCGATCCGCTCCTCGCGCTCCACGCCCTGCGGCTGAGCCTGCGCGCCGAGCCCGGGGCCGATCCCGCACCCGCCGCGATCATCGTGGAAAACCCGCACCACCTGGATCCCGCGAGCGCGGGGCTGCTCGCCCGGATTGCCACCGAACCCGGCGTGAGGCTTCTGATGCTCTGCCGCTCGGTCTCCCAGCTGCCGGCGGAGTTTCGGGGCCTGCTCGCGGAGGGGCTGATTGAACTTCTTGCGCTCTCGGGGCTGAATTATGCCGAGGTCGAGGCGCTCGCCCGCGAGGCGCTGCACGGGATCACGCCGTGGACGCTTATTAACGACCTGAGCCGCATCAGCGGCGGCAACCCGGAGATTCTGCGCCGCGTGCTCGAGGAGTCCACCGGGAACGGCGCGCTCGCATGCCAGGACGGGGTCTGGCTCTTCCGCTCACCCCCGCGCCTGGATTCCCTCACCCGGCTGGAGATGCGCTCGCGTCTCGTGGATCAGGAACCCCAGCAGCGCGATGCGCTCTATGCCGTGGCGCTGGCCCATGCCATCCCGGAGGCCACGCTGGTGGATCTTTTTGGGGCCGTGCCGGTGCGCGCCCTGCGCGCCTCCGAGATCCTGAGCGTGGACCCGGGGGATACCGCGGCCCGCCTGCTGCGGGTTCGCCCCGGCATCACCGCGGATCTGCTGCGCGAGATTATTACCCCCGCGCAGAGCCGGGTGCTCTGGGAACGGGTATTTCCGGCGCTTCCCGAACCGCGCGGCCCCGAGGCGATCCGCCGCTATATCCTGTGGACCATCGAGTGCGGGGGAACCCCCGAGAACGCGGTGCTGCTGAACCTGGCGATCCTCGCGAATCATATTAACCGGCCCGAGCTGGCGCTGGACGCCATCGCCCGCCGCCAGGGCGAGGACCTCGCGATCGGGCTGGAACTGCAGCGGGCACGCGCCCATTTTGGCCGCGGCGAGGTATCCACGGCGCTGTATACGCTGCGCCTCACGCTGACCCGCGGCATCAACGCCAAGGACGGCCAGCGCGCGATGTCCCTGCTCGCGCAGATCTATTTCATCACCGGGCAGGGCTCGGAGGATCTTTTCCCCGCGCTCTCCGAATGGCAGCAGGCAAGCGATCGCGAGGATGATCAGCAGCAGAGTGAATACTCGCGGCGAGCCGAGGCCATCCTGGTGCCGCTGCTGACGATGGCGCGCGGGGCCTATCGTGATGCCCTCGCCGAGATCCCGCCGCGCCGCCCCGAGGCCGAGCCGATCCACGAGGAGGATCTGCTGCTGGATCTGGTCGAGGGGGAGATCCTCGCGTCGCTCGGGGATTTTGATCCCGGGATCACAAAGCTGCGCCACGCGTTTGACACCATGCGCTCCCGGGATAACCTCGCCAATTATGGCGGCTATGTTTATGCGCGCCTGGCAATATTTTTGACCTATGGCGCGCGCTGGGATGAGCTTGCCCGGCTCCATGCCGAACCCGCCCCGTGGATCGAGGGTCTGGGTGGGCTGGTGGAACTCACGCGCGCGGTCCAGGCGCTGCAACACGGCGATACCCCGCGCGCCCAGGAGCATGCGCGCGCGGGGGTGGTGCTGACCCGGATCTCCGATTCCCAGCGGGTGCGGCCCATGACTCTCTCCTTTGCCGCCTTTTTGGCTGTACACGCGGGGGACTCGGCGCTGGGTGCCGCGTATATCGCCGAGCTGGACTCGCTGGATTATCCGGGCACGCCGCTGCTGGACGGGCTCGCGCGCGCCTATGCCGCCTATGCCCGGGAGGGCGAGCCGGAGGCCATCCGGGTAAACGCGCTCTGGGAGATTGCGCGGTCCTCCGCGGCAAATGGTCCGCGGGCGGCGCAGGTGCAGGCGCTGATCCTGCTGCTGCGGATGGAGGCGGACGGGGCCCTGGAGGCCCTGCACGAGGCCACAGCGACGGCCAGCGATCCGGTGGGAATCGCCTCCCATGCGCTCACCACGGCGCTCTTGGCGCGCGATCCCCACGCCTCCCTGCGCGCGGCCGAGGTGGCGCTGGAATATCGCCTGGACTATATCGCCGCGGGGGCGCTGGGCGATTGTTTCCTGCGGTTGCGCGCGACCCCCGATCGCCACCTGCAGCGCCGGGCGCTGACCCTCCTCGCCCGAGTGGAGCCGGCCGCGCTCGCGCTGGATACGATGCTCGGCACCGCGCGTGCCCGCGCGCTACTCACGGCCCGCGAGGCCGAGGTGGCCCGATTCATCGCGCGCGGCATGAGCAGCCGCGAGGTGGCGCGCGAGCTCTCGCTCTCGGATCGCACGGTGGACGGACACGTGCAGCGCATCCTGGAAAAGCTGGGCCTGGACTCGCGCGCGTCGCTGCGCGCGGAGCCGGACGAGCCGATCCGCTCGCCGGAACCCGCCTAGCCCCGCGCCGGGTGAGCCCGCCTCGACCCGCGCCGGCGCGGACCCACCTAGCCCCGCGCCGGGCGGACCCACCTCGTCCCGGCGACGACAGAACCCTCAGTGCGGCCGCGTCGAGCGAGCCCACCTAGCCCCGCGCCGAGCGGGCCCCACTTGCCTCTCAACCGGGCGCCAACCGGGCCTGCCCGCACCCCACCCCACACTGTCCCCCGAGCGCGGTACACGCGCGTAATCACGCCGCCCCCCTTCCCCCGTCCGGGGGCGGAAAACCGGGCCCCGAGTAGTGTTTTGCGCGCCCGCGCGTAGGATTTCGGGTTTTTTACGCGCCCCCCGCGCGGCGCCACGCCAAAAACGCGTAGCTATACGCATTGTTCCCCGCGTACCCACTTTCTAGGTTGGGAGGAACGCGAGAGGCAACACCGATCCCCAGTGCCGCCCTCCGTGTGTGAAGGGTAGAGGGTTCGTGAAACACAGCAGAATCAAAATTACGGCGATCGCCGCCGTGGTCCTGGCGGTCATCGCCGGATCCGCGTCGATCGGTGCCGCCGCGGCACCCGATCCCGCCGGCGCACCCCGCGATGAGGGCTTCCGGTCCGCGGTGGTCGAGGAGTCACGGCCCGAGGCCCCCACCCCCACCGCGGAACCCGAACCGGTACCCGCGGCCCCCGAGACCCCCACCGCGGCACCCGAGCCCGCGCCTTCCCCCGATTCGGCACAGGTCCCGGGATCCGCGCCCGCCCAGCGGTCGGCACCGGCCCCCGCACCCGCACCTGAAACCACCGCCACGACCCTCGCGGCCGCCACCAATACCGCCGTCATCCGGGTGAAAAGCGGCGGCATCCGCGCCGCGAACGGCACGATAGGCCCCGTCGCGGGCGGTGTTTTTGCGCTCTTTAACGGCAGCTCCGCCCCCACCACGCAGCGCACCGAGCCCTGGGCCACGTGTGTGACCGCCGCCGATGGCTACTGCACGTTTACGATCCCGGAGACGCAGAGCAGCTCTTGGGACTGGAGTGGCTTTTTTCCCCGCCAGATCCCCGCCGGGGTAAATAACGGCATCACCCCGTGGGTTGTGCAGCTGAGCGCACCCGCCGGCTATACCGCCAATCCGGTGCTGAATACGCAGTCCTCCTCGGGGGCAAATATCGCAAACTCGGCGTATTCCTTCCGGGTATCCTCCTCCGATACGGTGCGGGATCGCTCCACCAATTACCCCCTCTCCTCGGGTACCTTCGCGTCCACCCGCAGCTATGGCACGTGGCAGAACTCGCTGAATAACCCCCAGCCCGCACCGCGCTGCGGCCTGAACGTGGGTCTGCTTGTGGACGTATCCGGCTCGCTGTACTCCCAGGAGGCCAACCTGCGCACCGCCGCCACCGGGTTTGTGGACGCCCTCGCCGGCACCCCCACCCGGATGGGAGTCTGGACGTTTGGCGAGGACTCGCCCTCCAAGGGCTCCGGCAATGGCGCGCTCGCGCTCACCAGCATTGCCTCCTCCGCCGGGGCCACGACCGTGCGCGATAAGGTCAAAAACCTGACCGTCCCCGCCAGTAACGGCACCAACTGGGATGCCGGGCTGCGCGCGGTCTCCGCGGCCAATGCCGCGGCCCCGCTGGATCTGCTCCTGGTCCTGACCGATGGCAGTCCGTCATTCTCGGGCCCAAGCGGTTCCAGCGTGGGCCCCGGTGATAGCACGGGCTTTGGCGAGCTGGAGCAGGCGATTTTTAGCGCCAACCAGCTGAAGGCAGCGGGCACCAAGGTGATGAGCATCGGTATCGGCTCGGGGGTGTCCTCCTCCCTGGATAATCTGCGCGCCATTTCCGGCCCCACCGCGGATATCGACTACACCACCACCGCCAATTACACGACCCTCTCCGCGACCCTGAAGACGCTGGCCTCGGGCCAGTGTGCGGGCACCGTGAACGTCACCAAGCTGGTGGAATCGGCCACAACCGAGCCGACCCCCGCCGCCGGATGGACCTTCGGCGCCGGACCCAATGCGACCCCCGCGACCGGCCTGACCGCCGAAAACACCGGCGCACTGAGCTTCCGCATCGACGCCCTGCCGGCCAATGGCACCCGCGCCGTCACGATCACCGAGACGCAGCGCGCCAATCACGTCCTGCGCCAGCAGGGCGGAAAAAACGCCGTCTGTAGCACCGATGCCGGTGCCACCGCGGTGGCCGTAACCAATGTGGGCAGCACGGGCTTCACGGTGGACGCCATCGCCGGTAAGGCCGTGAACTGCACCGTGATCAACCGTAATCAGGTGATGCCCGCGGCGACCGTGCAGGTCCTGAAGAAGTGGACCGTGAACGGCACCACCTATGCCCACGGCGAGCAGCCGTTTGGTGATGCCCGGGCCACCCTCGGCGAGCGCGGGGCACACGCCTTCGGCTCCGTGGTTACCGGCTTTAGCCAGGGCGATCGCATCGTCCTGGGGGAGCAGAATCTCTCGGGGATCCCGGTGGGCTGCGTGGCCGCCGCGGGTGGACCCACGGGCCTGGGGGAGAAAACCCTGGGCGCGGGCGCGAACGTGTTCACGATCATTAATAACTACGCCTGCACGTCCACGCTGACGCTGCTGAACACGGTCCAAAACGGCCCGGCCCTGCCCTCCGCCTGGACCCTCACCGCCACCGGCCCCAATGGTTCGGCCGCGACCGTGGCCAGCGGACGCACGGGAACCCCCGCGACCACGGTCGCGGTCACCCCCGGCAGCGCCTATGTGCTTGCGGCACTCGCCCCCGAGCCCACCTATATCCAAACGATTATTCCCGGCACCCAGCCGGTCCGCGGGGCCACCGGCTCCTGGTCCTGCTCCATCCAGACCGCCCCCGATTCCTGGACCGATCTGCCGGAGGTGGGGGAGAGCGGTTCGGTCACGGTACCCCTGGGTGCACATGTGCGCTGCCTCGCGGTGCAGGTCACCGCGGAGCTTCGGCTCGCCAAGCTGGTCCGGGCGCAGCCCGGTAGCGCGGCGGTGCCCGCCGACTGGACCCTGCGAGCCACCCCGGATCGGGAATCGATCAACGCGGGAGTTCCCGCGCTGAGCACCCCCGGTGCCGCACCCGCGGATGCGCCCGTCCTGACCGTGCGCCCGGGTAGCTCCTATACCCTGTCCGAGGATTCGGGACCGTCCGGTTTTGCCCTGGACTCCCTGGTCTGCCAGGCGGAGGGCGCGGGGGATGCCGATTTCCTTGACGATGTGCTGATACCGCGTGCGGGGGCGATTACCTCCTGCGTATTCAGTAATGTGCAGGCGGGAATCTCCGTGGTCAAGAAGGCCTGGTTCTCCCCGAACGGCGCCGAGGTGGCCTCGGGGGCGCTTATCCCCGCGGGAACGCCGATCACCTGGACATATCTGGTCTCCAATACCGGTCTTCTTCCCGTGGAGAACATCGTGGTGACCGATGACCGGATCGCCGCGGCGAGCCTCACCTGCCCGGTCACCCCGGCCGAGGGCGGCTATCGCCTCGCGGTGGGGGAGAGCATGACGTGTACGGCCACCGCGCCGGTGCGCCCGCTTCTTCCCACCCGCCCCTAGTTTTTGCAGCATCATCCTCCCCAATTTCAGTTCAGAAAAGGAAATATCATGAAAAACTCCACTCGCGGAATCATCGTCGGCGCCCTCGGTCTGGGCCTGCTTGCGGGCGGCTCCTCGTTTGCCCTGTGGTCCAATTCCGCCGAGGTAAGCGGCGGCACGATCACCGCCGGTAACCTCGAGATCACCGCCGCGCCGACCGTGGCCTGGGCCGATGCCTCGCCCGAGCACAACGCCCCCGTGGCCATCGACGACCCCGCCGATTTTCTCACCACCCCGGGCGATGTGATCACCCGCACCCAGGATGTTGCGGTGACCCTCACCGGAGATAATATCGCCGGCATTCTGGATGTCTCGGCCACCGGCCTGACCGGCGCCCTGGCCGCCGCCAGCTCGGGTGTCAGCGCCACCTATTCGGTCAGCAGCGCCGATGGCAATACCCCCTATGCCACGGGCGTGGCCCTGGGCACCCCCACCGAGTTTGATGTGACCCCGGGAAACCTGACCGTCACGATCACGCTCGCCTTTGATGGCGAGACCGCGGACCGCGTGCGCACCAATGCACAGGCGGCCCTGGGCGATATCACCTTCACGCTCACGCAGGACCGCTAGGTCCTTCGTGTCCCACTCCGGCCGCGCGATTCATCCCACCTCCCCCACTCCGAGCCGCGCGGCCGGCTTCTTCTCCCCACCCTCAGTTTTTCCCGAAAGGCCCGTCCGATGAAACGCATAATTGCCGCGACCGCAGCCCTCGCCCTGGGCGCGACGCTGGGCGCCGTGGGTGTCGGCACCTGGGCCCTGTGGTCCGATCAGGCCTCCCGTAGTGCCGAACTCGGCGGCGGCGGCATCGATTTTGCCGTGGGTGCCGGCACCCCGCAGACCCTCTCCGCGCCCCCCGTGATGCGCGCGATCGAGACGGATGGCGATGGCCGGGTGACCCTCTCGCTGGGTGCCGCCCTGGGCGGGTCCTCCGTGTCCCCGCTCGCCGATGGCCAGACCCATGTGGTGGGCATTCGGGTGGACGGCCAGTCACAGGGCAACCGCGGCCTGTCCTATCGCCTGGACGATATCGTGGCGGTGGGCGAGGATACGGGCCTGCTCTCCGCGCTGAATCTGGTCATCGTGCGGGTCCCCGCCCTTGCCGAGTGCAGCGCCCGGGCCCTCGCCGATCCCTCTGCGGTGACCGCGTATAGCGGGCCGCTGCTGGGCGCCGGCATCGCCGACCGCACCCTGGTCTCGGCCGCCTATTCCACCGCATCCTGGGATGCCCCGGCCAGCGAATATCTGTGCCTCGGCCTGAGCGCCTCGGGCGTGGGAACCTATACCAATACCGTGCAGGCCTCGGGCGACGCGGTCACCTCGCGCGGCACCCGGGAGGCCGTGAGCGCCGAGGACTCCTGGAGCGCCCGGCTGGGGTATAGCGACGCCGATCGTGATGCCGATGCCACCCTCACCTTCTCCGCCCAGACCTTCCGCGCGCCGATCGGCGACTAGCATGAGCGTCCTGACCGAGCCCCGCGCCGCCGAGCGGAGGGCGGAACCCGCCGCCGCCCGCGACGTTTCTTTTTGGGGCGGCATGCGGCGCGGCATCGGCTGGTGCATCGCGGCCGTGGTGATCGCGGTGGCCCTGGCCGTGGTGGTGGTTCCGCGGCTCGTGGACGCCGTCCCCCTCACCATCCTCAGCGGATCGATGCAGCCGCTCTACCGCCCCGGGGATATGGTCATCAGCCAGCGCACCACCCCGGACCTGATCGAGGTGGGCGATGTGGTCACGTTTCAGCCCGTCTCCGGCAACCCCATCCTGATCACGCATCGGGTGATCGCCAAGACCGTGGGTGATGCCGGGATCGGCTTTATTACCCGCGGCGATGCCAATGGTGCCGCGGATGAGCCGATCGCGGGGGAGCAGGTGCGCGGCCGGGTACTCTACGCGGTTCCCCTCGTGGGCCATCTCACCCGGGCCATTCCGGATGCCGCGCGCGGCCCCCTGATCGCCACGCTGGGTATCGGCCTGCTGGCCTGGGGTGCCGCATCCCTCCTGCGGCGCCCCCGCACCACCACCCCCACCCCCTCACTCTCCCCACAGCAGCAAAGGACGCGATCATGATTGGACCCCTCGGCGCAGCCGCCGGAATCCTCGCCCTCTCCCTGGCCGCGGCCACACCATCCCCCGCCCCGGAGGCCATCGCGCTGTCCTGGGACGCCACCGGAACCTATAGCAGCAGCCTCACCCGGCCCGCCTTTGATAACCTGCGCGTGGTACCCGGGGACTCCGGGGCGCGCGAGTTCACGGTGCGCAATGACGGCCCGGGGCCCGCGGTGCTCACCGCGGAGCTTGTGAATATCGCCGTGACCGGAAACGCCGCCGATGCCTATTATTCGGATTTTGTGATTAACGACGTGCCGATTCGGGAGCGCCTGGACCGTTCCGCGCGGTTGCTCTCGGTGGAGCTTCCGCGTGGGGCACACACCACGATTCCGTTGAGCTATGCGTTCCCGGTCTCGGCCACCTCCGGAAATTACGGCGCGGATACCCCCGAGGCGGTATCGGTGTCCTTCGACGTGCGGCTGCTGCTGCGCGGAGATACCGAGACACAACCGGCCACGCCCACCGCGGGCCGGGGCGATGCGTCCTCGCCCGCGGCGCAGGGAACCTCCGCGCCGCTGGCCGCTACCGGGGCGGGCGCGTGGATTCCCCTGGCCCTGGGCGGCGCGGCGCTGGCCTGCACGGGGCTCGTTTTGCGTCGCCGCCGGAGTAGTGTGGAGGGACATACCCCCGATCCGTCATAGATTACCCGGGTGGTCCCGCGCGCCGCGATCCGGTGCGCGGGATTCCGCGGTGATCAAAAGGAGTTCCCGTGTCTCTCGCCGCCACCACCCCGTCGCGGACGCCCCGCACCGCCGCCCAGATCCACGCGATCCTCGCCGAGATCTGGGCCGATCCGGCCTCGCATAACATCCCGGGGCGCATCCCCGGCTCGGCACTCGCGGTGGCCGGGATCACCCCGGCGGGCGAGCGCATCGAGTTTTTGCGGGGCACCACCTCCGCGGGGTATTCCCCCGGGGGCGAGGCGGACAGGCCGGGCATCCCGATCACCGCGGATACCCGCTTTGACCTCGCCTCCCTCTCCAAGCTGTTTATTGCCGTGACCGCGCTGAGCGTGATCGACGCGGGACTGATCGACCCCGATGCCCCGGTGGCCCCGATCCTGGCGGTCGGCAGCGGCCCGGGCGCCCCAACGATCACGCTGCGGCAGTTGCTTGCGCACTCCTCGGGCCTGCCCGCCACCACCACGCTCTGGGAGAGTATCGCCGATCCGGGGGAGCTCTGGGCCCGGGTTTTGGGGATGCCGCTGGCCCGCCTGCCCGAGGCGGCGCATGAATATTCCTGCATCGGCTATGACGCGATCGGCGTGATCCTGGAGCGCGTCACGGGCCGGGATCTGGGCACGCTGGTCACCGAGCGTGTCCTGCGCCCGCTGGGCACCCGCTTCGCGGGCTATGGCCCGGTGGATCCCGCGGATTCCGTGGCCACCGAGATTCAGCCGCACCGCGGCCTGGTCTGGGGGAGCGTGCACGATGAGCTCGCCCACGGGCTGGGCCGCGTTGCCGGCAATTCGGGGCTTTTTGCCCCCGCGAGTGATGCCCTGCTGCTGGGGGAGATGATCATCAACGACGGCATGGGCAGCGGCGGCCGGGTGCTCAGCGCGGAGGCCGTGCGCATGCTGTCCACCCCGGAGATCTTCTCCGAAAATGCCGCGGGCCGCTTTGGGCAGGCCGCGGGCTTCCGGGTGGGGGACGCCGAGTTTATGGGCGCGGTTCCCGGGCTGGGCCATACCGGGTTCACGGGCACCATGCTCACCGTGAATCCGCGCGCCGGTTCGGCCGTGGTACTGCTCACCAATCGGGTGCATCCGGGGCGGGCGCGCGCCAATGTTTTCCCGTTGCAGCGCGCGGTTTCCGAGCTGGTCTGCCTCTGAGTTGATCCGCAACCGGGTCGATCTGCCACCGCGTAGACCCACCCCGGGTCGATCCGCCACCCCGTAGGCCCGGCCCCGGATCGATCCGCCAGCGCGGCATCCAAGCGGAGGAGGCGGTCCGGCCCGTGCGCTACTCTTTTGTTATGACAACTTCGGGTGCTGCCCCGGCCCCCCGCGCCCTGCGGGCCGACGCCGAACGCAATCGCGCGCTGCTGGTGGGTGTGGCCACCGACCTCTTTGCCGAGCACGGCACCGCCGCCTCCCTCGAGGACGTCGCGCGGCGTGCGGGCGTGGGAATCGGCACGCTCTATCGCCGCTTTCCCACCCGGGCCGACCTGATCGTGGCCGTGCTGGGCGAGCGCGTGGCCTATCTGGCCGATATCACCGAGGCCGCCGCGGAGCATGCCCGCACCGATCCCGCCCGCGCCCTCTCCTCCTATATCTATTTCCTGCTGGGGGAGCAGGCCTCGGATCGTGCCCTCTCCGATCTGCTGATCGAGGGGCTCACCCCCACCGCAACCGTGTTTATCAACGAGCATGCCCGGATGCGCGCGGCGCGCGCCCGCCTGGTGGGCGCCGCCGTGGAGGCCGGCGCCGTGCGCGGCATGCGACCCGAGGATCTTGGCCTACTCCTGCTCGCCGCCGCGGGCCTAAACCGGGGCACCGATGGCGCGGGAGCCGAGGGTGGCTGGGAGCGCCTCACCGGTATCACCCTGGCCGGTTTTGGCCTCGCCGCACCCTAGTGCGCGCCAAAAAAATTCCGCCACCGCCCCTGTGCGTGTCGGAAAGTGGATGCTAGCCTAAATTTTGTGCCACGCCCCGGGCCGGTCCCGGAGGCCGGCCTACGTATTTTAAAATTGGGGAGCATTCATGGGTATTCGCCGCCGCTGCACCGCACTGGGTATCGCCGCCGCGATTGGCCTCACCTCGGTGGGCCTTTCCGCGCCCGCCCTCGCCACCCCCGGCAGCGACTATCCCTCCTGGGCCGATGTGCAATCGGCGCGCGCCGATACCGCCGCCACCCAGGCCGAGGTCACCCGCCTTCAGGGCCTGCTCTCGGGCCTCCAATCCGCCGCCGATGCCGCCGGTATCGCCGCACTCCAGGCCGGCGAGGCCGCGCAGGTTGCCCAACAGAATCTCGCCGAGGCGCAGGCCACCGTGGATTCCCTCGCCGCCCGGCTGGAGGCCGCGCGCACCGCCGCCGCGCAGTCCTCCCGCAATCTCGGGTCGCTCGCCGCGCAGCTGGCCCGCTCGGGAGGCGCGGGCGTGGGCGTGGGCACCACCCTCCTCACCGAGAGCGGCGATAGCGCCGATCTGCTCTACCGCCTCGGCACCATGGAGAAGCTCTCCTCCGGCCAGACAGCCCTGATCACCCGCGCCACCCAGACCGCCAATGAGGTGGACTCGCTGGAGGCGCAGGCCGCGGTGGCCGCCTCCGCGCGCCGCGACGCCGCCGCCCGGGCGGAGTCCACCAGCGCCGCTGCCTCGCGCGCGGCCTCCGAGGCCGATGCCGCGCTGGCCGGCCAGCAGGAACACGCGGCCACCCTGCAAACCCAGCTGGAGTTCCTCCAGGATGGCACCGCCACCCTGGAGCAGAAATTTGCCGAGGGGGAGCAGCGCCGCCGCGCCGCCGAGGCCGAGGCCGCCGCCCAGCGCGCCGCGGCCGTGCAGGCGGCCCGCGAGGCCGCCGCGGCCCGGCCCACCACGCCCGCGCCGCGCCCGCCCGCCTCGGGCGGCGGCAGCACGCCGCCGGTGGTCACGCCTCCCGCGGGCGGCGGGGCTCCCGTGGGGCCCTCCTCCGCGGCCACGAGTGCCGTGAGCTTTGCGCTCGCCCAGGTGGGCAAATGGTATGTCCTGGGCGGCGAGGGGCCCAGCATGTGGGACTGCTCGGGCCTGACCATGATCGCCTACCGCCAGGCCGGGGTAAATATCGGCTATCACACGGTGGGCGCCCAGTACCGGCAGATGACCGCGGTGGGCCGGCTGCGCCCGGTCTCGGGCGGCATGGTCCCCGGCGACCTGCTGTTCTACGGCCCCGGCGGCGGCACCAATAGCCAGGCGATGTATCACACCACGATGTATATCGGGAATGGCCAGATGGTGGAGGCCCCGCAGCCCGGCGAACGCGTGAAGGTCTCTCCCGTGCGCACCCATAACCTCGTGCCGATGCTGGGCCGCCCCGCGGGCTAGGCCTGGATCGCCGCGGGCTGTCGCATTCCTCCCGCGGCGCGGAGTAGAGTAAGTGGGGTGTCAGCACAGGAAAATTTCACGCGCGCACCGCGTCCCATCAAACAGTCCGCCAAACTTGCGAATGTCCTCTACGATATCCGCGGTCCGGTTCACGATCATGCCGCCCGACTTGAGGCCGATGGCCATAAGATCCTGCGCCTGAATATCGGCAACCCCGCCCCGTTTGGTTTTGAGGCCCCCGCCGCGATCGTGCAGGACATGATCGCCACGCTCTCGGCGGCCAGCGGCTACTCGGATTCGCGCGGTGTGCTCTCGGCCCGGCGGGCGATCGTGAACCACTATCAGGTGCGCGAGAATTTCCCCGCCTTTGACGTGAACGACGTCTATCTGGGCAACGGCGTCTCCGAGCTGATCACCTTCACGCTGCAGGCGCTGCTGGATCCGGGCGATGAGGTCCTGGTGCCGAGCCCCGATTATCCGCTGTGGACCGCGTCCACGACCCTCGCGGGCGGCACCGCCGTGCACTACAACACCGATGAGGAGCGCGGCTGGCAGCCCGATATCGCCGATATCGAGTCCAAGATCACGCCCTCCACGCGCGCGATCGTGGTGATCAACCCGAATAACCCCACGGGTGCCGTCTACGGCCGCGAGGCGCTCACGGCGCTGGCCGATCTGGCCCGCCGCCACGACCTCATCATTTTTGCCGATGAGATCTACGACCGCATTCTCTACGATGACGCCGAGCATATCTCGATTGCCACGCTCGCCCACGATGTGCTCTGCATCACGTTTAACGGCCTGTCCAAGACCTATCGCATCGCCGGCTATCGTTCGGGCTGGATGATCATCACCGGTCCGCGCGAGCGCGCAGCGAGCTATATCGAGGGCATCTCCCTGCTGTCCACGATGCGGCTCTGCGCCAATGTGCCCGCACAATTTGCGATCCAGGCGGCGCTGGGTGGCTATCAGAGCATCGACCCGCTGATCCGTCCCGGCGGGCGGCTCTATGAGCAGCGCGAGACCACGGTCACCAAGCTCAACGAGATCCCGGGCGTCTCGGTGGTCAAGCCCGCGGGTGCACTCTATGCGTTCCCGCGGATGGACCCCAATGTGCATGAGATCCACGATGACGAAAAATTCGTCCTGGATCTGCTGTTGCAGGAGCGCATCCTGGTGGTCCAGGGCACGGGATTCCACTATCCCACCCCGGATCACTTCCGCATCGTGACGCTGCCCCCCGCGGGGGATCTGAGCGTCGCGATTGAGCGCCTGGGCAATTTCCTGTCCTCCTACCGGCAGTAGTCGGCAATGGCCAGCGCCCTGGAGAACATCACCTGCCGCACGTGCGGTGTGCGCATGGCCGTGGTGAGCAGCGGCGGGCACCTCTACTGGAGGTGCCCGTCGTGCACGTTTATTAAGCTGCCGGACGAGGACGACGCCCTGTTTTAGGGCGCGCCAGCAGGGGCGTCGCGAGCGCCCCGATCAGCAGGCCCCAGAATGCGCTCCCCACGCCCAGGATCACGATCCCGGACATCGTGACCGCGAGGGTCAGCAGCGCCGGAATGGCCGCGCCGCCGCCCGTGCCCACCGCGCCGGCCAGCGCCGTGAGCGCGGAGGAGAGCCGCGCAACCCCGGCCAGCGCCGAGACCAGTTCGGGTGGCAGCGCGCGGAATGCGGCCACGATCACCCCTCCGCCCAGGGCCGCCAGCAGATAGGCCAGCGCCGAGGAGATGCCCGCCACATAGCGGCGCGCGGGATCGGGATGGGCCTCGGGCCCGGTGCAGATGGCCGCGGTGATCGCGCCGAGGTTTATCGCGTGCCCACCCCAGGGCGTCAGCAGGGCCGAGACCGTGGAGATGCCGCCCACCAGGAGGCGCTCGTTCACCACATAGTGCTCCGCGCGCAGCAGCGCGAGCCCGGGGGCGTTTTGCGCGGCCATCGTCACGATAAATAGGGGCAGGGCGATGCCGATCAGCGCGGCCGGGTTAAACGTGGGGGTGGTCCAGACCGGCATGGTGGGTAAAAATTCCACCATCACCGGCCGAAACGAACCCGTCAGCGCCGCCGCCAGCAGCCCCGCGCCGAGCGCAAGCACCACGGCATAGCGTTCCAGATAGCGCCGCCCCAGGAGAAACGCGAGCAGCACCGCGCCGGCAAGCACCGGGGCCGTGACCAGCCCGCTGCCGGCGCGCACGATAAAGGGCAGCAGGATTCCGGCCAGCAGCGCCGAGAGCAGGGGAGCGGGCACGCGATCCATGATCGCGCCAAATAGTCCGCTGAATCCGCAGGCAGCGGCGGCGAGGCTCGCCACCAAAAAGGCGCCCACGGCATCGGAGAAGGAGAAGCCGCCCAGCGAGGCGATCAGCAGGGCCGCGCCGGGCGTGGACCAGGCCACGATCACGGGGACGCGGGTGAAGAGCGTGAGCACCAGGCCGGAGATTCCGCAGCCCAGGCAGAGCGCCCAGACCCAGGACGCGGTCTGCGCCTCGCTCAGGCCGGCGGCGCGCGTGGCCTCCAGGATAATCACAAACGGGCCCGAGAAATTCACGAGCACCGAGATCACCCCGGCGATCGCCGCGGAGGCTGAAAAATCGGAGCGGGGGAGTATCGGTATCCGCGCGGTTGCAGTAGTGCTATCGTTGGTTTTCATGAAACACGATAGCAGATCGGCCGAGATTTCCGCGCACCTGAGGGCCGCGGCCCGCGGCCGACCCGCCGGGCATCGGCTCCCGTCCAGCCGCGAACTCGCCGCCGCCTTTGGGGCCAGCCCGGTCACGGTGGCGCGCGCGATCACCGAGGTTGTGGCCGATGGCACCGCCTATACCGAGCCGGGTCGCGGCACGTTTGTGGCCGCGCGCGGCGCGCATCACGCCGCCGATTATTCCTGGCAGGCCGTGCCCCTCGGGCGGGCCCGGGTGGACGCGGCGCGCGCCTCGCGGCTCGGGGCCTATGGCGAGGCCTCGGACCTACCGCTGTCCTGGGGCTATCTTGCGGCCGAGCTGCAACCGCGGCAGGTCCTGCAATCCTCCGCCTCGCGCGTGGTGAAGCGCGCGCAGGCCTGGGATATGGCCCCGCCCACCGGGATCCCCGAGCTGCGCCGGGTATTTGCCGCCGAGGCCGGCACCGATCCCGAGGATGTGATCGTGATGCCCGGCGGCCAGCTCGCGATCTCCTTTGTTTTCCGCACGCTGGGCACCCCGGGCGGCCCGCTCCTGATCGAGAGCCCCAGCTATCCGGGCGCGATCATCGCGGCACAGGCGGCGGGGCTGGAGCCGGTGGCCGTGCCCTGCGACGGCGAGGGCATCATGCTGGATCTGCTTGAGGAATGCCTGATCCGCACCGGGGCGCGACTGCTCTATCTGCAACCCACCTATGCCAATCCCACGGGGGTCACCACAAGCCCCGCGCGCCGGGCCGGGATTCTCGCGCTGGCCCGCGCCCACGGCGCGTTTATCGTGGAGGATGATTGGGCCCGGCACCTGGGGCTCGAGGGCAGTACCCCGGCGCCGCTATTTTCCGAGGACCCGGACGGGCACGTGATCACAATCACCTCGCTGTCCAAGCCCGCGGCCCCCAGCCTGCGGGTCGGGGCGATTTTGGCCCGCGGTCCCGCGGGCGCCCGCCTGCGTGCAGCGCGCCTCGCCGATGATATGTGTGTGCCGCGGATCCTGCAGGAGACCGCGCTGGAACTGGTCACGTCCCCGCAGTGGCGGGGACACCTGAAGCGCCTGCGCACCGCGCTGATTTCCCGCCGCGATACGCTGCGCGCCGAGGTGGCCCGCCACCTGCCCGGGGCGAGCATCGCCGCGGTCCCGCTCGGGGGCCTGCACCTCTGGGTGCGGCTGCCCGGCAGCGTGGACGAGACCGCCCTGACCGAGAGTGCGGGCCGGGCGGGCCTGCTGGTGGGAAACGGCGCGCATTTTTTTGTGGACGAGGCCCCGGCGCCCTTTATCCGCCTGAGTTTTGGCTCGGCCTCGGAGCCGCAGATCCGCGAGGGCCTCGCGCGACTGGGGGGATTATTGCCGCGGCAAAACTGATAGGGTGATGGTTGCTCGCGGCGCCTTCGCCCCCCGCGAGTGTTCTGGGCCACGACACGACCCGCTCCCGCGAGGAGAGTTTTCTCCTCGGCGCGCAGATTCTCCTGCGCAGCGCAGAGCCGAGTCCAGGTCGTCCGGAGTGGAATTGGTGTGTCCCGCGTCCACCCGCCTCCGGTCCCGGAAAATGGCATGTCCGCAGTACCCGATATTCCCCGCACCCTCGATGATCTCCGCGCCGCTGTGCACAGCGAGGTGGATCCGCGCATCCAGCTCTGTTTGCGCTGGCACGGGGAGCAGGTGATTCTGGATCTGATCCAGGTGGTCTATCCGCTGCGCGGCCGGGGCCTCGCCCGGGCCGCCCTCACGCTGCTCTGCGAGCTCACCGATCGCGCCGGGTGGGAGCTGAGCCTGCAGCCCAGCCCCGCGCTGGGCTCCGACCCGGTGCGGCTCGCGGCGTGGTATCACGAGCACGGTTTTCGTTTTGATGGACCGCCCCTGCCCCTGGGTCAGCTCGGCTGGATGACCCGGCCCGTGCGCATTCTAATCGACGCCTAATAACCGGCGACCGCCACAATATGGCGCAGCACCCGCGGCCCCTGGGCCAACTCGCGCTGAGTCAACTCGCGCTGGGCCAACTCGACCGGAAGACCCACCCCGCACGCATCCTGATCGACGCCTAGCACCCGGCACCCGGCACCCGGCACAATATGACACAGCACCCGCGGCCCCTGGGCCAACTCACACTGGGCCAATTCGCGCTGGGTCAATTCGCACGGGGCCAGTTCGGCCGGATGACCCACCCCACGCGCATCCTGATCGACGCCTAGCGCCCGGCGACCGCCGCAATATGGCGCAGCACCCGCGGCCGCAGCGCCGCGCGCGTGGGCAGCCCCAGCGCGGCCCCGACCTCCGCGGAGACCTCCGCATACAGATCCACGGTGACCCGCAGCGCGCGCAACGCATCGGCGGCGCGGAACCCGGCATGGGCCTCCCAGAGATCCGAGTACAGCGTGGCCGGCAGCCACTCGTGCAGGTGATGGCCGTCGTGCCAGACATCCACCCCGGGGTCCGCGGCGAGCGCGCGCCACTCAAACATTTCCAGCAGGCGCGCCTTCATCTCGGCATCGCGCAGCTGCACGGGCCACATATCCCCGCGCGCCAGATAGATCGGCAGCTGGGTGGCCTCAAACCAAAACTCCGCCTGCGCGCGATCAAATTCGGCGGCGGTGGGCGGGGTGCGCCGCGGGATACCGGCGCGGGAGGGGGCAAGCCCGGCGCCGTGCCCACCCTCATCGTGCAGGATGCGATAGCCGCGCAGATAGGTATCGTCCAGGCCGTGGGCGATCAGATCCCGCAGGCGGCGGACGGGTGCCAGCGTGATATCGATTTTGCGCCCGCCTGCCAGCACCAGAAGCACGGTGGGATACTCGGGTTCGCCGGGCCCGCCGTTGGCCAGGTGCAGGGCCACGAGGATCTCGCCAAGCGGCGCGAGCCAGTCCTCGCGGCCGATCAGCTCCGCGGTGCCCGGGCCGATCAGCTCGATATCCAGATCGGAATATTCGTCCACGCGGCTATCCCGCGCGCGGCTTCCGGTCAGGACAACGGTCTCCACGCCGGGCAGATCGCCCACCAGCGCGAGTAGGGTAGCCAGCAGCTCCTCGGGGTTTTCCATGCCCCCAGCCTAGCCAGTGGCGGCGTCCACCCGGACCTCCAGCCCGCCGCCGCGCCAGGCGACGCGCGGCCGCGGCTGCGCCGTGGTCATCACCTCGCAGCCGGTATCCTCGGCCAGGTCCTCCCAGTAGGAGCCGCATTCCGCGGCGCGCGAGGCGGCGAGGGAGGCGATCAGGGCCCGCGGCGAGCGCGCGCGATAAAACGCGGGCGGGGGGCCATCGGGACGCCCGTGATGGGGCAGCACCCAGATCGCCCCGGCGAGGTCCGTGCGCGCCCCGATCCGCTCCCAGGCCGAGCCCGGTCCGGAGTGATCCCCGGCAAATACCACCGCGGGTTCGCCGGGCAGGCGCAGGATAAATACCGCCGATTCGGCGTTAGTGGTCTCGGAGAGCTCGTCCAGGACGGAGAGGATGCGCTCCTCGCTCTGCGCGAGCGGCAGGGCGTCCACGAGCGCGGGGGTGACCGGGCGATCCCCGGGGAGCGGATAAACGCGCTCCAGCACCGCCGCGCCCTCGCCCCACAGCACGGGGTTGTCCTCCGCACTAAATCCGAGCCCGGACACCGGGGTTCCGGCCTCCTCCAGGAGGCTCAGCAGGTCCCGATATTCGGTGATCAGTTGATATTGCCCGGCGGGGGAGTCCACATCGGCATCCACCTCGCCATATGCGCGGGCGGGCCGGCGCGGGGGCGTGAGCCGGGGATAGGGCAAAAAGGCGCGGCCCACGGGGAATTCCCGGGCCAGGGCCAGCAAACCCTGGGCGTGATCGCGGTGCAGGTGGGTGAGGATCAGGTCGTGAATCGCGGTGATGCCGCGCCCGCGCAGCCAGGCCACGGGATCGGTACGCTCGCGCGCCGCCCGGGTGGTGCCACCGTCGATCACGCTGACCCGGTCGCCCGCGAGGATCACCGCGCAGCTGCCCTGCCCCACGTCGAGGATATGGACTGTAATGAGCGTCATGGGACCCATCGTAGGCCAGGCCCCCGGCCGCACCACCCGGGTTCATGCACCGTTTACCGTTTGGTTGCGCCCCGGCCGCGCGCGCGGCCACATCCGGCCCGCGGGGCCGCCCCGGCCGCGGGAACCACGGAGATTCACGCATCGTTTACCGTTTGGCCGCGCCCCGTCTGTACTCCCGTTGCGGGCCATGTGGGACCGTATTCCCGGCAGCCAAACCCGTGTTTGGTCCTGCCGAACGGCCCCCTATCTCTCCCCACTAAGGACCCCCGTGCCCGACGTTTCACTCCGTGATCTCTCCAAGTCTTTCCCCGGCCCCCGCGGCACCCAGCACAGCGTGCTGCACGGGGTGAGCATCGATGTACCCGATGGCGAATTCGCCGCGATCCTCGGCCCGAGCGGCTGCGGTAAGTCCACCACCCTGCGCATTCTCGCGGGGCTGGACCGCCCCGATAGCGGCCAGGTCCTGATCGATGGCCGCGATGTCACCAATATTCCCAGCTCCGAGCGTGGCCTGGGTATGGTCTTCCAAAACTATGCCCTCTTCCCGCACCTGAGCGTGGCCGAGAATATTATCTTCGGCCTGAAGGTGCGTCATGTCTCGCGTTTGGAGCGCGATGCCCGCCTCGCCGAGGTGGCCACGCAGCTGCACCTGGAACCGTATCTGAACCGCAAGCCGGGTCAGCTCTCGGGTGGTCAGCGCCAGCGCGTGGCCCTCGGCCGCTCGCTGGTGGGCGGCTCGCGCCTGGTCCTGATGGATGAGCCGCTGTCCAACCTGGACGCCCGGCTGCGCGCCGAAATGCGCGCCGAGATCCGCGATCTGCAGCAGCGCCTCGGCCTCACCGTGCTCTATGTGACCCACGATCAGGTCGAGGCCATGACCATGGCCGACCGGGTGATCGTGATGAGCGAGGGCAGCGTGGACCAGCATGACGGCCCCGAGGAGCTTTATGCCCGCCCCGCGTCCGCCCGCGTGGCGCGCTTTATCGGCTCGCCGCCGATGAATATCATTCCGGTACGCCGCGGGGCACCGGGGGAGCTGCTGCTCTCCGATGGCCGGCGCCTCGACGCCTCCCGCCTGCTCGCCCGCTACCGCGAAGATCTGCCCGAGGAGCTGCTGCTGGGCGTGCGCGCCGAGGACCTCGTGCCCGGCCCCTCCGAGCTCACCCTGCCCGCCCTCGCCGGCCGCCGCGAAATGCTCGGCGCCGACCGCGTGCTGAGCTATCGCGTGGCCGAGGCCACGGTGCGGGTGCGCGTGCGGGCGAGCGATCCGGTCCCCGAGACCGTCCAGATCGGCGCCCCCCTCTCCGCGGTGCACCTCTTCGCCGCGGAGGGCGAGCACCGGGTTGCGCCCGTGCCGGCCCCCGTGATCGCGCTGGCCTCCTAAATTTCACCCCTCCATCACCCATACCGTTCCAGAAAGGAACACCACCCCCTCATGTCCCCTCGTTTCCGTACCCCGCTGATTGCCGCGGCGGGCGTCGCCACGATCTCCGCCCTCTTCCTGTCCGGCTGCTCCGCACCCGCACAGTCCTCCACCGGGGACGCCTCCGGCAAGGAGGTATCGATCGATTTTTATTATCCCGATCAGGTGGGCACCCTGGGCACCCTCATTGATGGCTATCTGAAGGACTTCGAAAAGGAGCACCCCGAGATTAAGGTCAAGGGTGTGTACTCGGGTGATTACGATCAGACCCTCGTGGCCGTAAATACCGCCATCGACGCCAATAAGGCCCCCGCCCTGGCCATCATGGACCAGAGCTTCATGCTGGACCTCGCCGACCGCGATGCCATCTCCTCCTGGGATGACTACCTCACCACCGATGAGGATAAGAAGTGGCTTGACGGGTTCTACCCGCAGTTCATGAGCAACTCGATCACCGCCGATAAGCACGTCATGGGTGTGCCCTTCGCGCGCTCCACGATCGTGCAGTACTGGAATAAGGACTATTTTGCCAAGGCCGGGCTGGACCCCGAGCACGGCCCCGCAACCCGCGAGGAGCTCCTCGCCACCGCACACGCCATGCAGGAAAAGGCCGAGGCCAAGTGGGGCCTGTTTATCCCCACCTCCACGGGAACCGCCTATTGGCTTTACCAGGCACTCGTGCAGCAGGCCGGAGGATTTGGTGCGCTGTCCAATCCCGCGGGAGATAAGGTCACGCTGAATACCCCCGAGAACGTCGCGGCCCTCGAGTTCTGGGCCTCGCTGGGCAAGACCGAGAAGGTCGCCCCGGATACCGAGGTTGCCTGGGGCACCTCGACCGATGACTTCCTCGCCGGAACCACCGGAATGCTCTGGACCACCTCGGGCCGCATGGGCACGATCCAGGAGAAGGCCACCTTCGACTGGGGAGTATCCGCCCTTCCCGCGGATATCGGACAGGGAGCCCCCACGGGAGGCGGAAGCCTGATGCTCTTCAACGCCGGAGTCTCCGATGAGCAGCGCGCCGCCGCCGTGACCCTCGCCCGCTTCCTCACCACCCCCGAGCGGGCCGCGGATGTCTCCGTGAAGTCCGGCTATATCGCGACCTCCGAGGCCGCCTGGGATACCACCGCGATGCAGGACCACCTGAAGAAGTTCCCGCAGGCGGCCGCCCCGCACGCCGCGATCGCCGATGCCATCCCCGAGATGGCCACGCTCGACCGCGACCGCGTGGTTTATGAAACCCTCGCCCCCGCACTGCAGTCGGTCCTCCTGGGCACCGCGGATGCAAAAACGGCCCTGGACGACGCCCAGGCCGCCATCGATAAGATCCTCTCCAGCCACAAATAACACCCCTAAGGCCGCACCCCATGACTGATACGGTCGCGCGGCCCGCACCGATTCGCCGGGGCATTCGAACACTTCTTCGAATGCCCCGGCGGATGTCGGATCGGGCCTTCTCCTACGCCCTGCTGATACCGGCGTTTTTCTTCCTCACCCTATTCACCGTGAAGCCCCTCATCGGCTCCGTCCTCTCCAGCATGCAGGAGCGCGGCGGCGGCGGCTTCACCCTCGAAAATTATGCGCGGCTCGGCGAGGACGAAACGTTTTTGCGGGCCGCCACCAATAACCTGCTGTTTTCGCTGCTGACCGTCCCGCTCTCGCTTGGGCTCGCGATGTGGCTCGCGGTCCTGCTGCACCAGAAGATGCGCGGGCAGGGCTTCCTGCGCGCGGGCGTATTTGCCCCCGCCATCCTGCCAATGGTCGCAATCGCCGTGATCTGGATGTATTTCTACCAGCCCAATATCGGCGTATTTAACACGATCCTCGGCTCCCTGGGGCTCCCCACCCCGGACTGGCTGGGCGATCCCGCGCTGGTCCTTCCCTCGCTCATGGTGATGATGGTGTGGAAGGAGGCGGGCTTTTTTATGATCTTCTATCTGGCAGGCCTCCAGGGCATCGACCCCGAGCTGGAGGAGGCCTCACGTCTCGAGGGCACCGGGAAGTTCCGCCACTTCTGGAAGGTCAGCTTCCCGCTACTGCTGCCCACCACGCTCTTTTCCGCGATCGTGGCCCTCTCGGACAGCATCAAGATGGTGGACTTTGTTTTTGTGATGACCCAGGGCGGGCCCAATAACGCCTCGACCCTGCTGCTGTATCACATCTATAAGGTGTCCTTCGCGCAGCACTGGCCCCAATATGCCGCCGCCATGTCCCTGGTGGTGGTGGCGGTCCTGGTCGCGCTCGCCGTGATCCAGATCCGCCTCATCGACCGCAAGATTCACTACCGTTAGGATTCCCCGGTGCGCACTCACCCCTCCCCGCCCACCCGCATCGAATATCCGTTCGCATGACCGGAACGGCCACACTCGTCCCGCCCGCCAAGCCCTCCGCCGCGCCCGCGCGGGCCCGCAAGCCCCGCGGCGAGCGCATCCTCACGGCCGCCGACCGCACGGAAATGGTCGTGGCCTGGATCGCGGGACTGCTCTGGATCTCCCCCCTCGTATACGTGTTTTATCGCGCCTTCCTGGTGGAGGATGGCGCGGGGGGACACTTCGGCCTGGAGAACATCACCTCCGCCTGGGAGAGGGCTCCCTTTGGCCAGTACTATCTCAATACCACCCTGCTGGTCACGGGCATCACCCTCGCCCAGCTGGTGATCGGCGCGCTCGCCGCCTATGCGTTTGCGCGCTTCACCTTCCCCGGCAAAAACGTCCTGTTCATCTTTGTGCTGGTGCAGCTGATGATCTTCCCCGAGGTTTTTATGTCGGAGAACTATCGCACCATCGCCGGGATGGGGCTGCTGGATACCCTGGCCGGAATCGGGCTGCCCTATATCGCCAGCGCCTTCTGCATCTTCTATCTGCGCCAGGCGTTTATGGGCGTACCGGGGGAGCTTGTGGAGGCCGCGAAGATCGAGGGGGCCTCGCGCCTGGAAATCCTGTGGAAGGTATTTGTGCCGGCCGCCAAGCCGAGCCTGATCGCCTATGCCCTGGTCTCGGTCTCCACGCAGTGGAATAATTTCCTCTGGCCGCTGATC
Organism: Mycetocola spongiae; assembly: GCF_020424085.1. Classification (NCBI taxonomy): domain Bacteria; kingdom Bacillati; phylum Actinomycetota; class Actinomycetes; order Micrococcales; family Microbacteriaceae; genus Mycetocola; species Mycetocola spongiae. Next base: position 599,258 of record NZ_CP080203.1, read on the forward strand.
GTGGCCAGCTCCGATACCACCCGCCCGATCACGGTGGGCCTGGTGCGTTTCCTCGCGCCGGAGACGGGAATGGATTTTCCGAAGATGGCCGCGGGTACCGTGATTGTGATCGCGCCGCTGCTCGCGGCCTTCCTGATCGGTCAGCGCGGGTTTATTAATAGCTTCCTGCGCTCGGGGATTAAATAATCCGGCCTTCGCGGGCTTGATCCTCGGGGCCCCGCGCCACATGCGGGTTCCGGTGGCACCCGTCACGCCCTGGCACTCTCGGGATGACAGAAACGGCCCCGCTCACCACCCTGGTGAGCGGGGCCATTTCTATCGCGCAGGAATGGTTCTGCTAGGCGAAAAGGGTCTCGCCACGTTGCGTATCGAAGTACTCTCGGACCTCAACGATCTGTTTATTCCGAATAATAAAATTGGCCATATATCGATTCTGGTAGACGCTTCCTGCCAGGTTCTCGGCACTGGCCTCCCACTCAACAACCGCGTTATCTGCACCGATAGTCATGCTGAGTAGATGTGTGGCGAATGAGCCAGGTTTCATTCGCCGGGTTGCGATGGGGAAGAACTCGCTCACGATTGCCTCGCTTCCGCGCCAGATTCCCGAATTAGGAAGGCGCCCGGGGGCATGCCAGACGGCATCCTCGCTAAACACGTTCTTAAGATCTGCCGGATCGGGACTCCCGAGCGCCCCAAAATATCGCTGCATCACATCGTGGACCTGGTTATTTTCATGCATATGCGCCATATTATCACCGGTTCGAACATTTGTTCTATTCAAAGAGGGTGAAGATAGCCGCACATCAGGTGTGTTGTGGATACGTTGCAGCGGTGATGCCGCCGGGCGCTCGGGTCGGGTATCTTTCCCGGGCGAGTATAAAGCCGGCGTGCACGGCGCGCGCATCAGCCGGGGCTATGAATGAGGGGGTCAGTGCGTGCGGGAGTGGCGACGATCGCCGGGACCTCCCACACGCGTGGGACCGAGGCGTTTAGAGGCTCAGGTCCAGGATCACCTTGCCGCGGCAGCCGCCGGGCTCGCGCAGAGCATGCAGGGCCGCGTCAAACTCGCCCAGCGCAAAGCGATGGGTGATCAGCCAGTCCAGATCCAGCGTGCCGCGGGACAGGCCCGAGAGCACCGCGTTCCAGGCCGCCGGGGTGGACGCGAAGCTGCCGCGCACGCTCAGGTCGCGGTTGATGATCTCATCCACGGGCAGCGGCACCTCCACGCCCCGCCCCAGATAGGCCAGCAGCAGCACGGTGCCGCCCGTGCGCGCGGCGGCCAGCGCCTCAAGCGTGGCCCGGCGACTGCCCGCCGCATCGATGACCAGATCGTATTCACCCGCGGTGGGCTCCCGGAAAAACCGCGAGGCCCCCGAGCGGCGCACCAGCGCCAGCTGGCTCGCCCGGAGGCCACGCACGTGCACCTCGGCGGGGGACCAGGCGGCGCTGAGCCGGGCGGCGAGCAGGCCAATCGTGCCATCGCCGATGATCAGGATGCGGCTGCCGGGCGCGGGCTGGGCACGATCCAGGGCGCGCCAGACCACCGCGGCCGGCTCCAGGAGCACGGCGTTATCCACCCCGATTTCCGGGCCCACGGCATGCAGTGCGCGCGTGGGAACCGCGATCAGCTCCGCGGCCGCCCCGTCGCGGGTGAAGCCCGTCTCGGTGGCAGCGGCGCAGAGATTGGGTTCCCCCGCGAGGCAGCGCGCACACGTGGTGCACCCGATGAGCCCCTCGGCCACCACCAATCCATCCGGACCCGCCCCCACCCACTCGTGGCCGGGGATCAGCGGATAGCGCACCTGATCCGGCGCGATCTGGCCGTCAAGAAGCTCCAGGTCGGTGCCACAGAGGCCGATCAGCAGCGGCCGACACAGCGTCTCCCCGGGGCCCGCGACCGGGGCGGGAACATCGGCGATCCCGATCCGTCCGGGTTCGGCTATGCGCAGGGCGCGCACGCTAGCTCCGCAGCAAACGGGTCAGGGCGAGGGCCGAATCGCGCACCTGTGCGCCGAGGGTGGCAACCTGCTCGGGGGTGCGGGAGATCTTAATCCCCGTGATCGAGAGCGCACCAAAGATCGCGCCCTCGCGCCCCAGCACCGGGGCACTCAGGCAGAACACGCCGTCCTGATCCTCCTCATCATCGATGCCATAACCGCGCTCGCGGATCGCGATCAGGTCCGCGCGCACCCGCGCCGGATCGGTCAGGGTATGCGCGGTGCGCCGCGGCAGGCCGGTCTCGGCCAGCACCCGGGTGGCCTCGGCGGGGTCCAGGTGGGCCAGAATCACCTTGCCCGCGGCGGAGGAATGGGGCAGTTCCCGCACCCCCAACGGCGCGTGGAAGCGCACGTTCCCGGGGGCGTCCACGCGCGCGATAAACATCGGATAGCCGTTATCATTCACGGCGGCGCGCGCGGTCATCGCGGAGGCCTGGGTCAGGCTCTCCAGGAAGGGTCGCACGGCCTCGGTCAGCGGATAGCCATCAACCGCCCGGTCTCCCAGCCGCACCAGCGCGAGCCCCAGGCGGTAGCGGGGCCCGGGCTCCACCTCGCGCACATAGCCCGCGTCTACGAGGGTGCGCGCGAGCGCAAACGTGCCGCTCTTGGACAGCCCCAGCGCGCGCGTGAGCTCGGTCAGTGTCACGCCGTGGCGCGGGCCATCGGCCACGATATCCACGAGGCGCACGGCCCGGGCCACGCTCGCGACCGTATAGTCGCGGCGGGTGGAGGGTGGCGAGACGGTCATGCTGATCCTTTCGAACGGTGTTCGGTAATGGCCCCAATCTAGCCAGAGCGCCGCCGCGACCGCGCGGACGTCACGCAGTGTGCACGGAATGTACACCGGGCGGGGGGATTTACGTCATCCGGGGTTGGTGTACTGAACCGGTCATGACTTTTTCGAAACCCCTGCGCAGTAACGCGTGGTTTGCCGGCAGCACCGAGGTCGCGCTGATGCACCGCGTGGCCCTGGCCAATTCCGGCATCACCGTGGACCCCGCACACCCGCGCCCGATCATCGGCATCCTCGATTCCTCCTCCGCGATCAACCCGTGCAATCTGACGCTGCGTGCCCGCGGCGAGGATGCGGCGCGCGGCGTGCGAGAGGCCGGGGGGATCGCGCTGATCCTGCCCACCATCACGCTGGGCGAGGACCTGATGAAGCCCACCGCGATGCTCTATCGCGCGCTGCTCTCAATCGAGGTGGAGGAATATGCGCGCGCCTACCCCCTGGACGGCCTGATCATCCTCGGCAACTGCGATAAGTCGCTGCCCGGCGCGCTGCTGGGCGCGCTCAGCGCCAATCTGCCCACGATCATCGTGAACGGCGGCCCGCGCCCCGCGGGCCGCTTCCGGGGGGCCGATCTGGGCACCGGGACCGCCCTGTGGCGCGCGACGCAGCAGCAGCGCGCGGGCACGCTGGATGCCGAGGGTTGGGCGGGGTTTGAGCGGGCACTCGCATGTGGCCCGGGCTCCTGCAATACCATGGGCACCGCCTCCTCGATGGCGATCGTTTTGGAGGCCCTGGGTTTTCTCCTGCCCGGCTCCTCGACCCCCGCCGCCGATGATCCGCGCCGCCCGGGTCAGGCCGAGGCCGCGGGGCGCGCCGCTGTGCGCGCCGTCTGGGAGGAGCGCACCCCCGATCACTATCTGACCCGCGAGGGCCTGAACCTTGCGCTGACCACGCTCGCGGCGCTGGGCGGCTCCACCAATGTGGCGCTGCATCTCGCGGCGCTGGCCGGGCGGCGCGCCCTGGACTGGGAGCCCGAGGCGCTGGACGAGGCCTCGCGCGGCACGCCGGTTCTGGCCGATGTGGAGCCCGGGGGTCGCTATCTGCTGGCGGAGTTTGATGCCGCCGGGGGAGTGCCCGCGCTCCTGCACACGCTCGGGGATCTGATCGATCCCACGCTGCCCAGCGCCGATGGCCTGCCGTGGTCCGCGCATCTGCGCCCCGCGGACGGACCCGCGATCGCCCCGCGGGAGGCGCCGGTGCTCGCGGGCGGGGCCTTTGCCGTGTTGCGCGGAAATCTGGCGCCGCGCGGTGCGCTGCTGCGGGTTTCCACCGCGGGGTCCGACCTACTGGATCATCGGGGACCGGCCGTGGTATTCCGCGATTATGCCACGATGGTCGCGCGCTGCGCGGATCCGGAATTTGATCCCGGCGAGGATGCCGTGCTGGTACTGGCGGGGGCCGGACCGGTGGGTGCGGGCATGCCCGAATGGGGCGTGATCCCGATTCCGGTGACGCTCGCCCGGCGCGGGGTCACCGATATGGTGCGCCTCTCGGATGCCCGCATGTCCGGCACCGCGTTTGGCACCTGCGTGGTGCATATCGCCCCGGAGGCGGCGATCGGCGGCCCGCTGGGCCTGCTGCTCGACGGCGATATGATCCACCTGGATGTGGCCCAACGCTCACTCTCCGTGGACCTCGGCGAGGCCGAGCTGGCCCGCCGCGCCGCCGCGTGGAGGCCCGCCTCCGCCCCGGATTTGCGCGGCTGGCCGCTCCTGCACAGCACCCATGTTCTCCAGGCCGACCGCGGCGCCGACCTCGATTTTCTCACCGCCCCCACCCCGGAACACACGTCGTTTCGGGAACCCGTGATTGGACTGTCCTAATGAGTGAAACCCAAAACCTGCGCACCCTCGCCGCGGAGGTGGCCGCGGAGGTGGGCGAGTTTTTGCGTCTCGCCCGCGATCGGGGCGTGAGCATTGCCGCCACCAAGAGCACCGACCTGGATATCGTGACCCGCGCCGATCGCGAGGCGGAGGTCCTGATCCGGGAGCGCCTGCTCGCCGCACGCCCGGGGGACGGTTTCCTCGGCGAGGAGGGCACGCTGATCGCGGGTAGCAGCGGGATCACCTGGATCGTGGACCCCCTGGACGGCACGGTGAATTATCTCTATCGCTGCGGCCCCTATGCCGTGAGCATCGCCGCGGTATCGGGGGAGCCCACCCCCGAGTCCTGGGTGGTGCGGGCGGCGGCCGTGCACGTCTGCACCGAGAACGCCTCCTATTCCGCGGGCCTCGGCGAGGGTGCCACCCGGGAGGATGTGCCGCTCGCCGTCACCGCCGGGGTGCCCCTGCGCGCGGCACTCGTGAGCACCGGACTGGGCTATGACCGCGGGCGCCGCGCCGAGCAGGCCCGCGCGGCCGCGCTGATTGCACCGCGGGTGCGCGATCTGCGCATGGGCGGCTCGGCGGCCACCGATCTATGCCTGGTGGCCGCGGGGCGGCTGGATGCCTATTTTGAGCGGGATCTGGCGCCGTGGGATTATGCCGCCGGGGCCCTGATCGTGGCCGAGGCCGGCGGGCTCGCCCTCGGCGAGGGGGCCACCCCGGATGGCGTGCTGACCCTCGCGGCCGCGCCCGGGCTCGCGGGGGAGCTGCGCGAGCTGGTGGCCGAGGCCACGGGCTCCTAGCCCCGCAGCGCCCGGCTATCCGCCGATAATCAGCGGCAGATTTACGCAGATCCCGATCAGCGCATAGGCGCCGATCGGCAACAGGAGCGCCCATTCCCGGCGGGATCCGGTGCGCCCCAGGATCGGGAGGGCGAAGTTTCCCGAGCGCAGCCACAGGGCCCGCAATACGGGCACGCGGCGCAGTGCCCGCGGGGCGCGCGGCCGCAGGGGCCAGAGCAGGGGCAGCCCTCCCCGCGTGAGAATATCGCCCGCGAGGTGGGTGATCCACCCCACCAGCACGATCGGCCCGAGCAGCGCCCAGAGCCCGGGCGTGAGCGCGCCGATCCCCAGGGCCGCCGCGGCCCCCAGCGCCCAGGCGGCGGGCCATCCCCCGCGCAGGCCGAGGACCCGCAACGCAAAGGCCAGCAGTGCGGCACCGCACGCGCCCGCGAGGAGCGCCGGGAGCGTGAATGGCAGCGAAGCCAGCAGGACAATCCCGGCCGCCGCGAGCAGCGAGTGGGTGCCGCGGCGATGGCCCCCGGCCAGGCCCGAGATGGCGCCCGTCGCGGCGCGACCCACCCCGGGAATCGCGTGCGCGATGGTCGCCGAGGGGTGATCCAGATCGGGCAGGAGCGCCGCACCGGCGCAGAGCACGGCCCCCATGACCACGTATTCGGGGGCGATCGGCGCGGCCGAGATCGCCGGAAATCCGGGGGCCGTGGACGTGAGCGCAACCCAGGCGGCCGCCCCGCAGAGTGCGTGATGGGTTCCCATCATGATTCGGTGACACCCCGGAGATTCCCGCGCCCAGCGCGTCGCGGGGATGGCGAGTTCCACACCCCAAACCAGTAGAACATGCGTTCGAATGCGTACCCAAATTGACCCGCGGCAAAAATATACCTTGACATCAAGATAAATCGGCGTAGCCTCTTTTCTTAGGCAAGCCTTATCTGCACCACCGCGGCGGTATTTCTCCTATTTGTCATCTGTTTAAGATAAAAGAGGTCACCCATGCCCGAGGTCCATTCTCTTGCGCAATTTGCCCACGACGCCCGTTTTTCCGCGCTCTCCGCCGATTCCCTGGAGCAGCTAAGAATCCGCGTCCTAGATACCATCGGCGTGGCCATTGCCGCGCGCGATGCCGAACCCATCCGCGCCATCCGCGGCCTGCTCGCCGATCTTGGCGGAACACCCCAGGCCACCTATATCGGCGGGGGAGCGGGGCCCCTGGATCGCGTGGCGTTTTATAACACCGCGCTCAGCCGCTATCTGGACTTCATGGATTCCTTCCTCGCCCCCGGGGAGACCAATCATCCCTCCGATAACCTCGGGGCGGTCCTGGCCGCGAGCGAATCCGTGGACGGCTCGGGGCGGGAGTTCCTCACCGCCCTCGCCGTGTCCTATCAGGTACACGCCCGGCTCTCCGAGGCCGCCCCGGTGCGCGCCCGCGGCTTTGATCACACCGTGCAGGGGGCCTATGCGGCCGCGGCCGGGGTCTCCCGCGCCCTCGGCCTGAGCGTGGAACACACGGCCCAGGCCCTCGCCATCTCCGGCACCGCCAATAACGCGCTGCGTGTCACCCGCACCGGCAATCTCTCCCACTGGAAGGGCCTGGCCTATCCCAATGTGGCCAAGGAGGCCACGTTTGCGGCGCTGCTCGCGCGCGCCGGAATCACCGGGCCCGAGCTGGTATTTGAGGGCAATAAGGGTTTCCGCGAGACCATCGCGGGCCCGTTTGAGGTGGACTGGGCCGCCGAGGGCCTGGACGTGGTGCCGCGCACCCTGGTGAAGCGGCATAATGCCGAGATCCACTCCCAGACGGCGATCGAGGCGGCGCTGGATATTCGCTCCCAGGACGGCTTCCTCGCCCGCGCGATCACGGGCGTGCACCTGCGCACCTTTGCCGTGGCGCACGCCATCATCGGCGGGGGAGAGGAGGGCTCCAAACAGAATATCCGCAGCAAGGAGGAGGCCGATCACTCGCTGCCCTATCTGCTGGCCGCCGCGCTGCTGGACGGCGCTGTGCAGCCCGCCCAATTTACTCCCGAGCGCATCCTCTCCGATGATATCCAGGACCTCCTGGCCCTGATCACCGTGGAGCCCGATGCGGCACTCTCGGCGCGCTTCCCCGCCGAAATGCCCGCCGAGCTGAGGGTCACGTTCGCGGATGGTTCGGTGCTGGAGGCGAGCGAGTCCAGCTATCTGGGCTTCCCGAGCGATCCGCTGGACTGGGACGGTGCGCTCGAAAAATTCCGGCCCCTGGCCCACCCCGGCCTGGGAATCGGCCCCGCGGATCGGCTCGCCGAGCTGATCCACTCACTCGAGACGCGCCCCGTGCGCGAGCTCACGACCGCGCTGGCCCGGGTGGGCGGCGCAGAACAGGACCGCTCATGACCTCCCATACCGATGCCCATAACGTTTCCTTTAACTTTGTGCCGCGCGCCTATCGTCCGGCCAAGCCGCGCGAGTTTGGCCTCACCGAGGTGCGGGCCCCGTATTACTCCACGTTTGGCACCCGCCATCTCAGCGATGTGCTGGAGGTTGCCGGCCAGTGGGTGGACGGCATTAAATGGGCCGGCGGCTCGTTTGCGTTGCTCCCGCCCGAGCAGGTGCGCGCGTTCTCCGATATCGCGCATGAGCACGGCGCCTATGTATCTTCGGGGGGCTGGCTCGAAACGGTGCTGCGCTATGGCGAGGAGGCGGTGGATCACTATCTGGCCGAGGCCAAAAACTCGGGCTTTGACGTGATCGAAATCTCCACCGGTTTTATCACCGTGCCCACCTCGGGCCTGCTGCGGCTGATCGATAAGGTCACCGCGGCGGGCCTCAAGGCCAAGCCCGAGCTGGGCATCCAGTTTGGGTCGGGCGGCGATTCCTCGGTCGCGGAGCTCGCCGCCGAGGGTGCCAAGGACGTGGGCGATCTGATCTCGCGCGCGCAGCGGGCGCTGGATGCCGGGGCCAGCATCATCATGATCGAATCCGAGGGGATCACCGAAAACGTCGCGGAGTGGAATACCGCGGCGGCCGCGAGCATCATTAACGGCCTGGGCCTGGAAAACGTGATGTTTGAGGCCGCCGATCCGCCGGTTTTTGAGTGGTATATCAAAAACTACGGCAACGAGGTGAACCTCTTTGTGGATCACTCGCAGGTGCTGCAATTGGAGGGCCTGCGCCAAAACATCTGGGGCAATAAGAGCACCTGGGGGCGCGTGATTAACCCCCGCTTCGCCTAGCCCGATCGCGCCGCTTGGTGCCCTCCCCGGGGAGGGCACCAAGCGGCGGCCGGGCTAGCCGCGCACCCCGGTGAGCTCGGTGATATAGGAATATCCCGTGGCATTATTTTTGGTCATCGACAGCATGCTCTGCATATAGGGCTCCAGCGCGGTCACCTTATCCAGCGGGGCACCCACGATCAGCTGGAAGCCAAGCCCCTTCCAGGCGGCCACCGCGCGACCGGCAAATTCCGAGTCCGATTTCACAAAACCCTCATCGAGGAAAACCGGCGCAAACCGCGGGCGGGTGCGGGACTCATCGCCCAGCTGGAACCGCAGCGCGGCCCCGACGATAAACGCCACCAGCTCCTGGGACTCGCCACCGCTCTTGCCGCCGAGCGAGGAATACGTGCTGATTTCCACGCCGTCCACCGTGCTGCGCACAGCGGTGATCTCCACGTGCCGGCGCACATCCAGCAGCAGGTCCCGCTGCGAGGTGCCGCCGCCCGTGGTCTCCCGGATCCGATCCATAAACGCGCGCAGCCGGGCAAAACGCTCCTCGGCCTGCTCATCGCTGGGCACCTCGGCGGGTGCGGAGGAGAGCACACGCAGCTCCCGCCGGAACTCGTGGACATCCTCGTTCGCGAGGCGGCGCAGCACGATGCTGAGGCGATCCCGGCCCGCCCCAAACGGCAGGGTTTCCAGGATGTCGTTTACCGGGCCGAGGCGCTCCTCGATGGCCTCCACCGCGCCGTCAAACGCGCCGCCGAGCGGCACGAGGTCCTGGCCGCTCCACTCCGCGAGGCGGCGGGTCCATTCGCCGCGACGCGCGTGCAGCCCGGTGGTATGAATCCCCGTGAGGATCTCCAGATATCCCGGATAGGACACCACCCCGGTGCCGAGGTTGGGATCGGGCCAGCGCTCCTGATAGGTCTGGAAGATCTGGATCAGGCCGTTCTGGGCGCGTGCGGCGGCATCCGTGGCCGATTGCGACTGGCCCAGCAGGCGCTCGCGCAGCCGGCGAATGCCCGCGGCAAATGCCGCATAATCGGCGGCGTCTCCCACCGCGGCAAATTCCTCGTCCAGGCGCCGGGCGTGTTCCTCGCTCAGAGAGATGTCCTGGCGGATCTCGATCTCCTCGATTTCCGCGCTCACGGCGTCCTGGCGATCCACGAGGGTAGCGTGATCGGTTCCCAGCCGGGCCGCCTCGCTCTCGGCGAGGTGCTTCTCGCGCTGGGCACCCTCGCGCTCCAGGATCAGGCGATCCTCCTCCGCGTTAAGCTCGCGCAGAATATCGCTGCCCGCGAGGATGCGTTCGCGCTCGGCGGTCTGCTCGCTAATCTCGGCGGCCACGGCGGCCACGTCGATCGTGGCCCATTTGGCATCGCGCACTGAGAGGTGGGCCTCGCGCACCTGGCGCAGCTGCGTCATGCGCGCTCCCACAGCGCCCGCGAGTGCGGTATTTTCGGCCAGGCGTTCATCCAGCGCGGAGATCTCCGCGGCGATCTCCGCGAGGCGCACGGTATTGGAAAACCCGATGATATGACGGTCGCGCACATCGCCGTGGGCCCCGCGCTTGCCGTCGCGGGTCTGGCCGCTCGCGGTGACCCGGGGGCCGCCACCGCCCAGCTGAGCGGCGTCCTCGACGCACAGGGCATCGGTATGGGGTGCGCCCACGCGCTCGGCCACCCAGGCCGTGAACGGGGAGTCTTTAAAAATGAGTTTGCCGGAGATCCGCGCGGGATCGCCGGTGAACTGCGCGGGCCCGCCCAGCGGCACACCCTCGAAGCCGATCCGGGTGGGCAGGTCAAGCCCGTCGATTGCGCGCGAGAGGGCGTCGAGCCGGGTCTCGTCCACAAGCAGGAGGCGGGCCACCGAGCCGAGGGTGACCTCGGCGGCGGTGCGCCAGTGTTCCTGCTCGGGGGCGATATCCAGCAGCTCGGCCACAAACGGCAGCTCGGCGGGGTCCATTCCCGCGGCCCGGGCAATCAGCAAACGCGCGGCATGCAGGCGCTCGGGGACCAGGCCCTCGCGCCCGGCGAGGGATTTTTCCTCGGCCCGCAGGGCGCGCTTTTCCTCCTCAAGCGGATACTGGGCGCGCTTAATCACGTCCCGCTCCGCCTCCAGCGCACGCTGGTTTTCCTCAAATCCGCTGAGGAAAAGATCCGCGGAGCCCTGCGCCACGAGGAATTCCTCGCGCGTGTCCAGGGCAAGCCCCAGCGGGGCCGTGCGGCGGAGGAAATCGGAGCGTTCCGCGCGCACCTGCTCGTGCCGGTGCCCCAGGACCGCGAGTTCGGCGCCCAGCACCTCCAGCACATCGCCGCCGTTTTCGCGCTGCTGTTTTTGCAGCTCGGCGAGGCGGCGGGTCAGGGTGTCCTCCTGCTCGCGTGCGCTGCCCGCGCGCTCGCGGGTCTCCCGGCGGCCGAGCGCATTCACCTCGGCGGCGGCGTCCAGAAGATCGCGTTCGGCATGCAGTCGCCACAGCGTGAACGGGGTGGCTCCCTCGCGGTGCACCCCAAACGTATCGATGGTGGCGGCCTCCGCGCCCGCCCGCTCAAACTCGGCGTGCAGCTCCACGATGGGCGCGAGCACGCGGGCCTTGGAGTCCTCGGTGACCATGGCGTCATAGGATTTTTCGAGATCCGCAAAATGCGCGAGGGCCTTATCGGCCGCGGCATAGGTGGAGGGTCGCTCGAGCACCATCGACTTATAAAGCCCGTCCACGGTGCGCACCTGTTGGCCGGCCTGGATCCGGGCGAGCAGGCGCAGCGCCTTGCCGCCGTCGCCCCCCGCGCCGATTCCGAGGCGGGTATGCAGCTTCTGCGCAAATTCCAGATAGCTCGCGCACACGTCGATTCCCGCGCCGAGGGATTTCAGGGCCCGGCGGTCAAAGCGCGTCTCGGCGATGCCCTCCAGCTGGCGCAGGTCAAACGAACCGTCCACCACGGCCATTTTCATCGAGACCTCGGAGGAGGCGGTGGCCCCGCGCGGCACAAAATAGGTGCGCAGCACGGTATAGCGACGCCCGTTATCGTCCACAAATGTCATCGCGATGGCGCCCCAGGTGGAGCTCTCGGCCCCGCGCAGCACGGCATCGCGCATCTCGCCGGTATCCTCCTCGCGGAGGGTATCGGTTTTGCCCTTGAGATAGGACAGCAGGTTGCGCTGATCGGCCCCGCGGGCCCGGCCGGTGGTGGCGTCATTGGAGGCGCCGTTAAACGCGGTATCGGAGGGCATCATCAGCGCCAGATAGGCGTCCAGCAGCGTGCTTTTTCCGCTGCCGGAGGCGCCCGAGAGCAGCGTGGCCTCGGCCGAGAAGTCCATCGAGTGGTGGCCCTGGAAGCCACCCCAGTTCACGAGCTGGAAGGTCTCGGCCCGCCACTGTGTGGTGCCCTCGGTTGCGCCATTAATATGAAACAGGGGAGCGTCACTCACGCGGATACCTCGGTGTCTTCCGTATTCGAATCGGGATCGTTTTCGGCCGCGGTGGGCTCGGCCTCCACGGCCAGGTCACCCTCCCCGCCGGGGGCCTCGGGCCCCATCTCGCCGTTGCTGGCCTGCAACCATTCCAGCAGTTCGCCCAGGCGCTCCAGCGAGAGCAGCACCTCGATCACGGGGGCGATGCGCAGCCGGTCCGGGTCATCGGATTTCAGCAGGATCGCGGAACGGATGAGGTTATCCACGGCCTTTTCGGCCTTGCGGGCGTCCCCCGAGCGGTCGGTGGCATAGGCGGGCCGGAACTGGCTGATATATTCCAGCATCTCGGCGCGACCCACAAATACGCTCTCGGCCCCGCCGGCCCGCTCGGTGCGCAGGCGTCCGCGCAGGAATACCAGCAGGATCGTCTCCTCCCGGGTATAGGCGGTATCGCGCAGCAGCGTGGGAAAACGGCCGCCCTCCTCGGGCTGGGCCTGGCGCTTATAGGCGACCTCATAGGTATGGTCGATATGCAGTTCCAGGAAGAGCTCGTTGAGGCGCGAGCGGAGCAGGGTTTCCGATTCCAGCAGCGTGCGCCATTCCTGCGGGTGCGCGGCCCGGGAAAGATAACGGGAGCGCAGCAGCGTCACAAGGGTGCGGCGCTGGGCCGCGCCCAGGCGGCCCTCATCGCCCTCAAAGAGCGAGAGCGAATCGGAATCCGCGGGAAGCGCGGCGGGGGTGGGCTCGGTCATGCCTGTCCTTGGGTGATCGTTTCGGTGGTGGATTTCTGTTCGGCGAGGGCCCGGGCGGTATCGGGGGAGACCTGCACGCGCGGCACCCGGAAGGCCTGGGTGCTGTGATCGGGACGCACGGTATGGAATTCCTCGGCCTCGCCGTCCAGGGATTCCAACGCGTCGATCTGGGTGAGCAGGTGCAGCACGCCGAAGATTTCCACGGGTCGCCGCAGCCGGCCATCGAGGGTGTTAAACAGGGTGCCGGCACTTGCGCCCTCGGCGGCGCCGGATAGCAGGGCGTCCCGGATATCCTCCAAAAGCGGCCCTCCCTGGGTGCGAATATCGGCGATCAGCGGCGCCTCGGGGGCCTCCTCCGAGACGTCCTCAAGCGGCGGGGGAGCGCTTAACCCGGCCGGGTCATAGACCCGCTCGCGCAGGTGACCCACCTCGGGCAGCCCCGGCAGGAGCTCCACGGGCACCGCCGCGCGCACGGGCGCGGTTTTCATCCAGGTTTCCAGCTCCTGGTTGATCCGGCGCAGCGTGGTCTCCAACTGTCGATCGCGCACCACGTCGTGGTTCACGATATGTTCGCGCAGCGTCCCGGTCAGGCGGCTGCGCTGGGAGAGGACATCGTCGATTCCGCTGCGGATCACCGCGACCGTGCCGCGGAACTCGCGGCGTTCGGCGGGGGACAGGCGCGCGGAGAAGGGGTGTTCGAGGATCGCGTCGATATCGCGGCGGAGCCCGGCGAGGAGCTCATCATCGCGCAGCAGCGCAAACGCCCCCTCAAACGCGCGGCCCTCGGGCGTGCCCGACATCAGCTCATCGGTTTTGGCCAGGTATTCGTCGAGCACCTGCACGATCGGGCGCTCCTCGGAGCGGAAATCGCTGATGATCTGGCGGTGCATTCCGGCCACGGATTCCTCGACCCGCTTAAAGTCGCTCGGCAGCTGGGCGATCAGGTTGATCAGGTTGGCATAGCCGTCCTGCATCCGTTCGGGGGAGGCGGTGGGGATCTCCCCGCCCGCGGCCAGCCGGGTGCGCTCGGCGGTGAGCTCCTCGATCCTGGTGTCCAGCCGGGCGAGGCGCGCCTCGCGATCGGGGGTGGACTCGGCGGCCCAGTGCGACATCGTATCCAGGATGGTGGTGAGCCGAGACTCGCTCAGCAGCGCGCGGTCCTTGGCCAGGCCGTCCACGATCGAGAGCGCCTCCAGGGCGTGCGAGGTGAGCGAATAGGATTCCTCGCCGTCGGCGCCGAGCGAGCGGTAGAGCCAGGCGTCGTTCATCCACTGCACACACAGCGCCCGGCCCGCCAGTGCGGGGATCTCCTCGCCCGCGGACGCCAGATCGGCCAGCAGCGAGTCCACCCGAATATGCAGCCGCTCGGCGTGTACGCTCTGCCGGTCGCGCCCAAACGTGGTCTTAAATACGGCGAGCACCAGCGGCGCCCATTTGCGGTCGAGGAGGCGCAGGGTGGGCTTATCAAAGGCCTCGCGTACCCGGGCCAGCTCGGCGGTAATCTCACTCACGCGGCCGCACCATATCTGAACTCTCCTCACCCGTGCCCCGGTATAGATTTTGGGGACTGAACCATTATGGCCCCCCATATTCTCCCCCGCCGGACCCCGGCGACACGACCCGCGACGCGTCCGATGACGCGGCCCGACAGCCCACACTGAAAAACGCTCGCTATTTGTATACAATCTGTTAGGCTCGCCGGATGTTCAACGACGAACACATTTCTGTTGGAGGGGCCTCATGGCACGGAGAAAAAAAGACGTTACCGCGGTGCCGTTTCAGGCGGAGCCGTTAACAAACTCGATACCCACGCAGCCGCACCTGGCGCGTAACCTCTCGAATCGCCATCTGCAGCTGATTGCAATCGGCGGGGCGATCGGCACCGGCCTGTTTATGGGATCGGGTAAAACGATCTCGCTCGCCGGACCCAGCATCCTGATCGTCTACGCGGTGATCGGGTTCATGCTGTTTTTTGTGATGCGGGCGCTCGGGGAGCTCCTGCTCTCCAATCTGAACTATCGTTCCTTTGCGGATTTTGCCGGCGATCTGTTGGGGCCCTGGGCCACGTTTTTCACGGGCTGGACGTATTGGCTGTGTTGGATCGTCACGGGAGTGGCTGATGTGATCGCCGTGGCCGGCTATGCCAAGTTCTGGTGGCCCGACCTGTGGCAGTGGGTCCCGGCGCTCGCGCTGATCGTGCTGCTGTTGGTGCTTAACCTGCCCACCGTGCGCAATTTTGGCGAGACCGAGTTCTGGTTTGCGCTGGTCAAGATCATTGCGATCATCGCGCTGATCGCGGTGGGTATCTATATGCTCGCCACCTCGTTTGTTTCCCCCGAGGGTCACGTGGCCAAGATCTCCAACCTCTGGGAGTTTGACGGGCTGTTCCCGAACGGCTTCATGGGCTTTGTGGCCGGCTTCCAGATCGCTGTATTTGCGTTTGTGGGTATCGAGCTGGTGGGTACCGCGGCGGCCGAGACCAAGAACCCCGAGAAGAACCTGCCCAAGGCGATTAACTCGATCCCGATCCGGATCATCCTGTTTTATGTGGGCGCGCTCTTTGTGATCCTCACGGTCACGCCCTGGAACGAGATTAAGGCGGGGGAGAGCCCGTTTGTGGCGATGTTTGCCCTGGCCGGGCTGGCGATCGCGGCGAGCGTGGTGAATTTTGTGGTGCTGACCTCGGCGGCCTCCAGCGCCAATAGTGGCATTTATTCAACATCGCGGATGATTTTTGGCCTCGCGAGCAATGGCGACGCACCCAAGCGCCTGGCCAAGCTCAGCAGCCGCAAGGTGCCGGTAAACGCGCTGTTCTTCTCCTGTGTTTTCCTGCTCTCGGGCGTGGTGCTGTTGTATACGGGAAACGGCATTATCGAGGCGTTTACCATCGTGACCACCATCTCCTCGGTGCTGTTCATCTTTGTCTGGTCGATCATCCTGGCCTCCTATATCGTGTATCGCCGGAAGCGTCCGGAGCTGCACGCGGCCTCGAAGTTTAAGATGCCCGGCGGCATTCCCGCCTGCATCATGGTGTTTGCGTTTTTTGCCTTTATCCTCTGGGCCCTGACCCAGAAGGAGGACACCCTGATGGCCGTAGCCCTGACCCCGGCCTGGTTTGCCCTGCTGGGGATCGTGTACTGGTCGATGCTGCGCCGCCGACGCCGGGCCGGAATCAGCACCGAGCCCGCGGTCTACTAAAAATAGAACGGCCGGGCCATTCCCGTGGGGGAGTGGCCCGGCCGTTTTGCTGCCGCCGCTAGGAGGTCGTCTCCTCGGGTGTGGCCTCGGGGCGTTCGGGATCGATGCGGGGGCCGCGGTCATCGGGTACCACCAGGACGGGGCGTAGCTGATGGCGGGCGAGCCAGGTGGCGGGGGAGCCGCCGATCAGGTCCTCGGCGCGGTGGGCGAAGCCGCGGCGCACGCCGCCCATCACGATCATCGCGGCGTCCTCGGCCTCGGCCAGCCGATCCAGGGCGCGGACGGGATCGCCGCCGAGCTCCACGAGTTTCCAGTCCACGCGCGCGGCATCCGGCCGGGCGGCGATATACGCGCGCAGGCCGGCCAGGATGCGGCCGGATTCCTCATCGGCCTCGGGGGAGAGCGAGAGGGAGTCGCGGGCCGAAAAATCGGCCTGTTCGATCAGCGCGCTCCCGCGCTGCACATAGGCGAAGATCGCGCGGGCGTTCATGGCCGCGGCGGCACCGAGTGCGGTATCGATGACCACGGCCGCCTGACCGGGCATCACGCCGATCACGAGGCGGGGAATTGCGGTTCCGGCGAAGGCGGTCATGAGCGTTTCCTCTCGGGGGTCCGGTGGAGTTTCTGCGTTAGTCTCACGCTAATGCGCAATCGGCCTTCCCGATAGCCCCCGCGGCCCGGGGAAGGACCCCAATACACGTTACTTGACATAATGTGCATTATCGGCGCAATCGGGTAATTTCCGGGGACGGGACAGTTTCGGCCAATTATGCCCGGAATCATGCCGATCCTGAGAGAATATCGGCGCACGGCCTCCGCCGTGCGGGCGGCGCGCTCACACCGTCGCTCCATCCCGCTTCATAATCTCAAGGAGACACGTCGTCGTGCACGATACCAATATCGCCCTCATGGTGATCGCCCTGGGTTGCCTGTTTCTTGTTTTTGCGGTGTCCTGCTTTATTGGCGCCGTTGCCCTGACCCGCACCCAGCCGCAGACGGTTCACGCGCAGGATGTTTATGCGCCGCGTCCCGGCCAGCGCCGCGAGGAGCCCGTGGAGGGTGGCACGCTGCCGATCATCATCCTCGGCCTGGGGCTCGCCGTCGCCGGCGTCCTGATCCTCGTATTTGGCTGGAGCGGCCCGGGCGTCTATGCGCCGATTGCCGTCCTGGGTGGCGTCTGGCTGGTGCTGGGAATCCTCTTCCTCACCCACCACGCGGGCCCCGTGGCCAAGGCCGGCATCGCCGGTCGCTAGCCGCGAGCCGGGGGTTTAAGTCTTAAACCCCCGGCCACTCCCCCAATACACCTCGCCCGCACCCCTCGAACGGGGTGCGGGCGTCGGCGTTATACCAACCTCTCCGCCCCGTATTCATGCCGCCCGCCCGGTTGCCCCCATAACCGGGTGTCCGGCGCGCGCCGCCGAGCCGCTTAAAAGCCTAGAAATGCAACTTACCGAGCACTAAGCTCTCAGTTAACACACAGGGGACCCGGGGAAATCGCCGCGGCCCATCCCCCATCGAAAGGCACGCGCACCATGACAAGCAATACGGTTATCGACACCCGGAGCCTCCCGGAGAAGGCGGTTCGCGGCATTCGCGCCGGTCTCATCGTGACCGGGGCCATCGGAATCCTCGTGGGTATTCTGATCCTCGCCCAGCCCGGTTCCGCCCTCGTCGCCGTGGGTTGGCTCTTTGGTCTCTACTTCATCGTGGCCGGAATCCTGCGCCTGACCACCACGATTCTCGCCAAGGAATCCGGCACTGCCGCCCGCATCTTCACCGGAATCCTCGGTGCGCTGCTGATCATCGGTGGTATCTATACCCTCGCCAACCCGGTCTTTGGTGCCGCGGTTCTGGCCATGGTCATCGGAATCACCTGGGTCATCGAGGGTATCGCCTCGCTGGCCGACCGCAGCAACGACCGCGCACGCTGGTTCGCCGTGGTCTACGGAATCATCAGCATCGTCGCCGGTGTGCTCGTCTTTTTCATTCCCGTGACCACCGCGGCCGTCCTGCTGGTCTTTGTGGCCATCATGATGATCGTGGCCGGCGTGGTGCAGATCGTTCAGGCCTTCCTGTTTGGCCGCCACGGCAAGTAGCCACCTAAAAAAGGGCCCCGCCGATGGCGGGGCCCTTTTTTGACGGCGTTTAGCCGCCGAAGCTCGCGGTATCGCCAACCAGGCGAGTGTTATCCGCGGGGACGGGCTCCACGGCGGCGAGGGCCACCTCGGCGGCAAACTCGGCCACGTTATAGAGCTTGCCGGCCTGTGCCCGGCGCTCGGCAATCGCGCCGGGGTTCATCCGGTCCAGCAGCGTGGCCGTGATGGTTCCCTCGATCATGTCGCCCGAGACCACAATAAACTCGATACCCGCCTCGGTGAGCGCGGGGATCTGCTCGCGCAGCGCATCCTCGCCCGCGCGCTTGGACAGCGCGACCGGCAGGTACTCGGGCATGGTCGGGGTGGTCTTAATAAAGTGGGCCTGGTGGCTGGTCACAAAAACCACGCGCGAACCGGCAGACAGCAGCGGGCGTGCGGCCTCCAGCACGTTCAGCTGGGCATCGCGGTTCAGCGTCAGGGCATAATCCTCGGCCATGCCGGATTCCATGCCGCCCGAGGCGTTAAGCACGAGGATATCCAGCGAGCCATACTCGGCCGCGATGGTCGCCATCAGCTCGGCCACGGACGCGGGATCGGTCAGGTCGGCACCCACGCTGATCGCGGTGCCACCGGCCTCGCGGATCTGCTCGGCGAGCTTCACCGCGCGGGCCTCCTTATTACGGAAGTTGATCACAACATTGGCGCCGGCCTCGGCAAAGTAGCGCACGGTATCGGCGCCCACTCCCCGCGAAGATCCGGTCACGAGGACGTTTTTACCGGACAGGCTTCCCGGGGTGAGGATTTCAGACACTGTACTTTTGCTCCTTGAGTGGCAGCGGATAAAAAAATGGGGGCACGGGCCCTCGTAGAGACTACCAAAGGGACGGCGGCTTAATTGGTGCCACTCCCCCAAACTTCGCGGGCCCAACTGATAGGTTTATACAAAGAGTTCTCGCCGAGAGCCCAGGAAGAACTGGACCCGATATGGAGATCACACCGTATATCTGGATCGCGTGGCTTGCGCTGATCCTCATATTCATCATCATCGAGATGCTCACCCTGGAATTTACGTTCCTGATGTTGGCCATCGGAAGCTTCATCGGGCTGCTCAGCGGCGTCATCCAGGTCCCCTGGTACGGGCAGATCATCATCGCGGGTGTCGCCGCAATGCTGCTGATCTTCCTCGTCCGGCCTCCCCTACTCCGCGCCCTCCAGCGCGGCGGGGATCCCACCAAGAGCAACCTCGATGCCCTGATCGGCCTCGGGGGCACGGTCCTGGAGACCGTCTCGGCCGGCACCGGCCTGGTGAAGCTCGCCAATGGCGATACCTGGACCGCCCGCACCGAAAGCTCCGCCCCGGGCAGCGCCCTTGAACCCGGGACCCCCATCACCGTCGCCGTTATCGACGGAGCCACCGCGCTCGTGAAACCCGAACAGGTTGTTTAAATGAATAAACTCGACATCTCCGACGGCATGTCCGCCGGAACCATCGTGGGGCTCATCGCCCTTGTCATCGTCATTATCTTTGTGCTGGTTGTTATCTCGCGCGCCGTGCGGATCATCCCGCAGTCGCAGAGCGGCATCGTGGAGCGCCTCGGGCGCTATCACAAGACCCTGCAGCCGGGCCTGAATATCCTGGTTCCGTTTATCGACCGGCTTCGCCCGCTGATCGATATGCGCGAGCAGGTTGTCTCCTTCCCGCCCCAGCCCGTGATCACCGAGGATAACCTCGTGGTCTCGATCGATACCGTGGTGTATTTCCAGGTCACCGACGCGCGCGCCGCGACCTATGAGATCGCCAACTACCTGGGTGCCGTGGAACAGCTCACCACCACCACGCTGCGAAACGTCGTGGGTGGGCTTAACCTCGAGGAGGCGCTGACCAGCCGCGATAACATCAACGGACAGCTGCGCATCGTCCTGGACGAGGCCACCGGCAAATGGGGCATCCGCGTGGGTCGTGTGGAGCTGAAGGCCATCGATCCGCCCCTGTCGATCCAGGATTCCATGGAGAAGCAGATGCGTGCCGAGCGGGATAAGCGTGCCGCGATCCTCATCTCCGAGGGAACCAAGCAGTCCGCGATCCTCGAGGCCGAGGGAGCCCGGCAGTCCGATATCCTCCGCGCCGAGGGTGAGGCCCAGGCCGCGGTCCTCCGCGCCAATGGTGAGGCCGAGGCCATTAAGACGGTCTTCGCCTCGATCCACGAGGGAAACCCCGATAATAAGCTGCTGGCCTATCAGTACCTGCAGACGCTGCCCAAGCTCGCCGATGGTTCGGCCAATAAGCTCTGGATCATCCCGTCCGAGCTCACCGAGGCGCTGAAGGGCATCGGCGGGGCCTTCACCCCGAAGAACGGCGAGCCCACGCCGGGAGCCGGCTCCCCCGCGGCGCCCTCCGCCCTGCCGGAGATTCCCGCCGAGATCGCGGCGGCCCTGGGTTATACCAAGATCAAGCCCGAGGGTTCGGGTGACTAAGGTCTCCTCCTCGTTTTTTGCCACGGCCAGTCCCCGCGTGTTTGCGCACCGGGGCCTGGCCGTTGCCGTATCCGAGAACTCCACCGAGTCTTTTGCCCTGGCCCTGCGGGCCGGGGCCACGCACCTGGAGACCGATACCCGGATCACGGCCGATGGGGTCGCTGTGCTCTTCCACGACGCCCACTACCGCCGCGGGGGGCGCCGCGTGCGCCTCTCCGAGCGGACGCTCGCCGAGCTGCGCGATCCGGTCACCGGGGCCGGGTTCGAGATCCCCACCCTGGAGGGCGTGCTGCGCGAGTTCCCCGCGGCCCGGTTTAATATCGACGTTAAAGAAAATGCGGTGATCGCCCCGGCCGCGGCGGCGATTCGGGGTGCCGGGGCGGGCGATCGAGTGCTCATCACCTCGTTTAACGACCATCGTGCGCGCGCCGCCCGCGCCCTGCTCCCCGGGGTGGCCTCCTCCGCGAGCCAGTCGGGGGTGATCCGGCTGATCCTCGGATTGGCGCTGCACCTGCCGCGCATTGCCCGCTCGGGCCTGCGCGGCGTTCAGGCTGTGCAGCTGCCCGTAAAATTTGCCGGCATCCGGGTGCTCACGCCGCGCCTGATCGAGCTCTGCCACGAGCACGGCGTGGAGGTGCATATTTGGACCGTGAATGACCCCTCCGAGATGGCACGCCTGCTGGCCATGGGTGTGGACGGGCTGATCACCGATCGCGCCGACCTCGCGGCAGGAATTGTGCGCCAACGTGGGAAAAAATCCTCAAACTGAGTGTAAGGTGTGTGAAACCCGAGTAATTAGGATGCTTCTTTCAGACTAAAGCGATATAACTGGCAAGCACGCGAGAGGAGACCACATAATGGCAGATCGCAGTTTGCGCGGAATGCGCCTGGGCGCACAAAGCCTTCAGAGTGAAGAGGGTGTCATTTTCTCGGACCGAGAAAAGCACATCTACCTATGCCCCAAATGCGGCCACGAAACCGGACTGGTTTTTGCGGCCGATGCCGAAGCCCCCGATACCTGGGAATGCCGCAAATGCGGCGAGCAGGCGGTCCTGATGGTTGGCGCCGAGCCGATCACCCTGGACCCCAGCGAACAAAAGCAGGTGCGCACCCACTGGGACATGCTCCTGGAACGCCGCAGCCGCGAGGAGCTTCAGGTGCTGCTCGATGAGCGCCTCAGCTATCTCCGCGAACGTCGCGGCCAGAAAAAGGTGGGCGCCTAGGCTCCCACTCCCCCATCCCCGCAGTACGCGCCCGACCGGATATCCTCCGGCCGGGCGTTTTTTTGCGCTAGCGGCGGGGGCGGCGACCCAGGCCCAGCATCAGGACCACTCCGGCCACCGCAAAAATAATGATGCCCGTGTTGAGGGCGGCGCCGAGCACCACCGCCGGGGTATTACCCCGATGCAGCGGAACATTCTCGACCATATAGCCCGGCTCATAGGGCGCAATCTCGGCGAGCGTTGAGCCATCGGAGTTAATCATCTGGCTGGTGCCCACGGTGGAGATATTCACGAGCGCACGCCCGGTCTCGATGGCCCGCAGCCGCGCAATCGCGAGCTGCTGCTGATTCTCCTCGGTACGACCAAAATCGGCGTTATTGGTCTGCGCCAGAATCACCTGGGCTCCGCGGGAGACAGCATCGCGCAGCAGGTTATCGTCCACGATATCGAAGCAGATGGAAATCGCCGCGATCGTGCCGTTGATATCAAAAATATTATCCACGGTGCCGGGGGTATAGTCGCGGCCGATCAGGTTGATCAGGTCGGGCGCAAACGGCGTCCAAAACTCGCGATCGGGAACATACTCGCCAAACGGGATCGGGCGGACCTTATCGTAATAGGTTTCCGGGCCGGTCTCGGGCATCCACAGAATCGAGGAGTTATAAAACTTACCCTCGCGTTCGGCAATCGTTCCCGTGATGATCGGGGCATTCAGCAGCGCCGTGAGATAGTTCAGCGCCCCCGAGGCCTCCGGATATTGCATCGGGTCCAGATCGGTGCCGTTTTCCGGCCAGACCACCATATCCACCGCATCGTTTTGCAGCGGCAGCGTGGCCTGGATCTGCGCGGACAGCACGTCCCCGGGGTCGCGCTCATCAAAATAGCCGGCCTTGCCGTTGCCCTGCACCGCGGCGATGCGGCTGGTGCCCACCTGCTCCACGGCAAAAACCGGGACCGCGCCGAGCGCGGCCACCAGGAGCGCCGGAAGCAGGAGTCGGGCCGGGGTGGCCAGCACACCCGAGCGCAGCAGCGCCACCGCGGAGGCGGCAATCAGCGCGATGATAAAGCTTAGACCGCTCACGCCCAGCCAGCTGGCCAGCGCCGCAAACGGGCTCTCCGAATGCGCCAGTGCGAGCCGGCCCCAGGCGAATCCGCCATAGGGCCAGTTCCCCGCAATATACTCTCGGGTGACCCAGAGTGCAGCGATGATGACCGGGAGCAGGAACTGCCCGGAACGGCCGGGCCAGGCGCGCGGCACGAGGCGATAGGCCACGGCAATCAGGCCACATCCCAGCGCAAAGAAGATCGCCTCCAGGGTGGAGAGTGCCAGCCAGGGAATCGGGCCCAGATAGAGCGCCGTCCAGGCCACATGGGACAGATAAAAGCCGAGGCCCGCGAGCATCCCGAGGCCGGTTCCGGCCCAGAAGCCGCGGCCCTGGATCGCCCAGAGGATCATGCCCATGCCCAGGAAGCTCAGCGGCCAGAGGCCCAGCGCCGGGAAGGCTGCATTCAGTACCGGCCCCGAGCCCAGGGCCAGCAGCAGGGCCCAGAACGTGCCCGTGCTCGGGGCTGGATCCCCCGGGAGCGGGCGCGGGCTCAGGCGCGAACGCCAGGGGCCGGAGCGGTCGAGCGATTGCCAGGAATCAAAACGGGTGCGCATTAGATTGAGCTATAGGCCACGATGCCGCGGCGAATCTGATCGAGGGCCTTGCGGGCATTACCGGCCACGGGCGCATCGGCGACCATCGAGAGCTGATCCAGCAGGTCGATGGTCTGCTTGCACCAGCGCACAAAGTCTCCCGCGGCCATATCGGCCTCGCGCAATACGTTATCCAGGTGCTCCCCGCGGGCCCAGTCAAACATCGCGCTGGCCAGGCCGGTGGCGAGGGGCTCGCTGCCGGGCAGGTGGTGGGCCTGTTCGGCATCGTCCAGCTGGGACCAGAGCGTCTCCGAGGCGCGCAGCGCATCTCGGAACGCGCCGCCGGGCAGATAGCGCTCATCGGGGTTGCCGTTATCGCGGCGCGGCTCAAAGACCAGGCAGCTGGCCATCGCCGCAAGCGACTCGGGGTTCAGGGTGGTCCACAGGCCGCGGCGCAGCGCCTCGGCGATGAGCAGGTCGCGCTCACCATAGATGCGCTTAAGGATGATCCCGCTCTTGCTGAGGATCAGGGCGCCATTGCTATCGCGCTCCAGATATTCGCGCTCCAGCAGCACGTCGGTGATGCGGTCAAATACCCGCGCCACCGCCCCCGTGCGCTCGCTGATCTGCCGGCTGAGCTGATCGGTGGAGCGCTTCAGCTTCCACCAGCGCTCGGCCCAGCGGGCGTGCTTTTCCCGATCGGGACAGTTATGACACGGGTGCTCGCGCATCTCCGCGCGCAGCTCGGTCAGGCGCTTCTGGCGCCGCTCGTGATTGGCACGGCTGGTGCGCTCATTGGATTTGCGTTCCAGATCGGTCAGCTCGCGGCGCACGCGCGCATAGGCCGCAAAATCGCCCAGGTGGCACTGCATCGACGCGGCATAGCCGGCCAGGGAGGCCTTCTGCTCCTCCACCTTGCGGGCCAGGCCCACCACGTCGCGGTCGGCCTGGAACTGCGCAAACGAGGACTCCAGGATGGTGCGGGCGCGGCCCCGACCGAATTGATCGATCAGGTTCACGGCCATGTTATAGGTGGGGCGGAAGCTCGATTTCAGCGGATAGGTGCGCTTGGACGCGAGCGAGGCCACGGCCTCCGCGTTCAGTTCCTCGCGCCAATGGATGACCGCATGGCCCTCCACATCGATCCCGCGGCGGCCGGCCCGCCCGGTGAGCTGGGTATACTCCCCCGGCGTGATCGGCACGCGGGCCTCGCCGTTAAATTTTTCCAGCTTTTCCAGGACCACCGTGCGCGCGGGCATATTAATCCCCAGCGCGAGGGTTTCCGTGGCAAAAACCACCTTCACCAGCTTGCGGCGGAACAGCTCCTCCACCACCTCTTTAAAGGCGGGCAGCAGGCCGGCGTGATGGGCGGCCACGCCGCGCTCCAGGCCATCGCGCCACTCCCAATAACCGAGGACCGCGAGGTCCTCCTCGAGCAGGGTGCGGCAGCGTTCGTCCACAAACTCGCGGATCTCCCGCCGTTCCTCGTGGGTGGTGAGGCGCACGCCCGAACGCAGGACCTGGCGCACGGCCTGATCGCAGCCCACGCGGCTGAAGATAAAAAAGATCGCGGGCAGCAGATCGGACTCGCCGAGCAGATCCACAAGCCCCGCACGGTCGAGGTTACCGTGACCCGGCAGGCTGCGGCGATTATATTTTTCGTATTCGCGCTGGCGGCGGCTCTTATGCCCGCCCGAGTTTCCCTGCACCAGGCGGATAAACTCGGGGTTCACGGTGCGGGTATCCCCGCGATATTCGGTCTGGAACATCTCGATCAACTTGCCGCGCACCAGCACGTGCTGATCCAGGGGAACCGGGCGCTCCTCGGAGACAATCACCTCGGTATTGCCCCGCACAGCCTGCAGCCAGTCACCAAACTCCTCGGCGTTGGATACCGTGGCGCTCAGGGCGATCAGCCGCACCGAGCGCGGAAGGTGGATGATGACCTCCTCCCAGACGGCGCCGCGGAACCGATCGGCAAGATAGTGCACCTCGTCCATGACCACATAGGCCAGGTGATCCAGGAGGCCCGAACCGGCATAAAGCATATTGCGCAGGACCTCGGTGGTCATCACCACGATCCGGGCGCCCGAGTTGATATTGCTATCCCCGGTCAGCAGCCCGACCTGATCGGCCCCGTATTCGGCCACCAGCTCGTTATATTTCTGATTGCTCAGCGCCTTCATTGGCGCCGTATAAAACACCTTCGCGGCGGGGCCCTGCATCGCCGCATAGATCGCAAACTCCGCGATGATCGTTTTGCCGGCCCCCGTGGGTGCCGCGACCAGCACGCTATTTCCGGCCTCCACGCTTGCGGCCGCGGCCAGCTGGAAGGGATCTAGCGCAAATTTTTGCCTCTCCACAAACGCGGTGACCAGTGGCGTCTTGGCCTTATGCGCGGCGAATCTCTCGGCGGCGGAGGGCGGGGCGGCTTCGGGCGTGGTTTGGGGAGAGCTACTCACTGGGAGGATTCCGTTTCGAATTCGCGCTGGAGGCGTTTAGCCACCCGACGATCGTGCACCCAGGCGATTGCCCAGGCGGCAAAGTAGAGGACCACCATCGGTGCCGCAAGAATAAACATCGAGACGACATCGGCGGCGGGGGTGGCCATGGCACAGAACAGCGTGATGCCCAGGATGGCCCAGCGCCAGCCGCCGATGATTCCGCGGGCACTGAGCACACCCACAAAATTCAGCAGCACCAGCAGCACCGGCAGCACAAACGCGATACCCACCGCGAGGATGAGCTTCAGGACAAAGTCGTAATAATAGCCCGCCTGATAAATATTGGCCGCCCCCTCGGGGGTGAACCAGGCCATGACCTCGATGATGCGGGGGAAAAC
This sequence comes from Mycetocola spongiae, assembly GCF_020424085.1. Classification (NCBI taxonomy): domain Bacteria; kingdom Bacillati; phylum Actinomycetota; class Actinomycetes; order Micrococcales; family Microbacteriaceae; genus Mycetocola; species Mycetocola spongiae. The sequence goes on from NZ_CP080203.1 coordinate 625,507, forward strand.
CCACCAGCCCGCAAAACAGCCCGCAAGAAACAGCGGGATAGCGGCGCCGAGGAAACCCAGCGCATAGCCGATCTCCTTGCGGGTCAGGGCGGGCATAAAATAGGCCCAGATCTGGTAGAGCCATACCGGCGAGGAGATCACGGTGCCCAGCGTGAGGGCGACCTTCATCCGCAGATCAAACGGGGAGGTGACCGTATCGAAGTTCAGGAGGGCCTTGCCACTTTCCTGCGCGAGCTCCTGAATGGGCCGCGAAATCTCCACGATGGCCATACCGGAAAAATAAAAACCGATACCCATGCCCACCACGATGGCGAGGGCACTGATAAACAGGCGCTTTCGAAGTTCGACCAGATGCTGACCGAGGGACATCCGCCCCTCGCGGTTCTTGGTCGGCGCAGAACCGACGGCCACGAACTAGTTCTTGTGGGAGGAGTCGCTGTCGAGAGTGGAGTTACCGGCACTCTCGGCGGGCGCATCCGAGGTGTTGTCACCCTCGGACTTCTTGCCGGAACGAATCTCGGACTTGAAGATATTCATCGACTGGCCGAGGCTGCGGGCCAGACCGGGAAGCTTGGGTCCACCCCAGATCAGCAGGATGATGAAGAGGACTACCGGAAGGTGCCATCCACTCAGGATGTTTTGCATGATCATTCCTTTTATTGTCTGACGGGGTCTGCCCGCAAGTCTATCGTGAATCCTCGGGACGCGCCGTATCCCCATAGCGGGCGAGTGCCTCGCGGGCCCAGGCCGCCACCTCGCGCCGGGCCGAGCCCGGATCGGTGACCTCGGCGAGTCCGCTGAGCCCCGCGATGACCCGTTTAAAGCCGTGCACATGCCCCAGCCGGAGGTTTACGCGAGCGCGCCCGCCCTCGTCGTGGATCTTCGACTCGGCGGTGAAAAACTCCGCGATCATCGGCAGGGCCGCATGATCGATATTCACCGAGACCGTGAGATCGGTCTCGGAGGGATGGAAAAAGGCCTCGGGGATGCTGAGATCGGATTCCGCATGGCGGGCCGTGGCCTCGCCCACCACCACGGAGGCCATGCGATCCAGGCGGAATGTGCGCACGGCCTGACGCAGATGGCACCAGCCGCGCAGGTACCAGTCTTGGTCGAGGGACTCCACGCGCAGCGGGTCCACCGTGCGATGCTGGCGGCCGCCATCCGAGCTGAGATAGTCAAATTCCAGCTCGCGGCGCTCGCTCAGCGCGCGACGCACCGGCTCGAGGGCGGCGGTGGCGGGTGAGGCACTCACGGCCACCTGCGCGGGGTTCCCGGAGGAGCCCGCGGTGAGCTTGGCCATGAGGGAATCGATCACCTCATCGCCGCCGTCCCCGGGCAGCGCCGAGAGATACTGCAGGCCGGCGATCAGGGCCGCGGCCTCGCGCGCGGAAAAACGCGGCGAATCGTCCAGCACCACGAGGTGGGTCAGGACGATCTGATCGCGCTGCTCCAGTAGATCCCAGTCGATATCGAAGAGGTCCTCATGCTGATAGCTGCTGGTCTCGCCGGGCACACCCGAGACGGCGATCAGCCGTACCGACTCGCGAACGAGGGTCTCCGAGACACCAAAATGTGCCGCGGCGTCCGAAACCGAGACCTGCTCATGCTCGATCAGATACGGCACCAGGGACAGCAAAAAGGCGAGGCGGTCGCGGCCCTGAATGGCCGGGGTGCTGGGCTCGCTCATGCGGGGCTTCCTTCCGTGCCGTGATCGGCGAGGGTGCGGGTGAGGCGGGAGATCACGGCGGAGCGCAGGGACTCGGGCTCCCTCACCAAAACCTCCGGGCCAAAACCGGCGAGTTCATCGGCGAAAATATTGGGGTCGGTATAGTGCACCCGGTAGGTGGTGGCCTCAACGACCTCCGCACGCACGCGCAGGCGGCGCGCGGCCTCGCTTCCGGGCAGCACGTCTAGCACCGCCACCTGGGCGGCATAGAGCTCGCGCAGGGCGGCCAGGGCGGCCTCGGCGCGACCCGTGGGATCCTCGGGGAAGGAGCGCCGGGTGGCGGAGACCGTGCCGATGATGCGGGAGAGCAAATAGGTACGCGGGCCCCCGGCATCACGGTCATTCCCGTGCACATGCCAGCGCCCCTCGTGCTGCACCAGCGCCAGCGGGGCCACCGTGCGGGTGCGCGGCGCGGCATCGCCGGGCTTGAGGTAGTCAAACGTGACCTCCACGCGCTTTTCCATGGCCGCACTGAGGGGGCCAAAGGCGTTTTCGCGGGTGCGCAGGCGCGGGGCATAGCCGATCAGCGGATCGGTGGAATCGATACCCAGCGAGCGGAGCTTATGCAGCGCCCGCTGCGACTCCCCCGAGAGCGAGCCCTCGCGCCATACGGTGGAGGCCAGGGAGAGCATGGTGATCTCCGCCGGGGAGAACGTGATCTCGGCGGGCAGATCGTATTCACCCTTGGGAATGCGATAGCGCAGCAGCTGATTATTGCCGGCCTCCCCCGGGGTCTCGACCGTTTCCAGGGGGATGCCCAGCTCGCGGATATCGTCCTTATCGCGCTCGAACTGGCGTTCGAGGCTGGTGTTATCGCCGCCGCGATTAAAGCGCTGGCGATAGCCCTGCACACTCGAGAGCACCTCGGATTTGGTGAGGCCCTGCTCGCTGGCGAGGAGCGCCAGGACCAGGCTAAACAGGCGCTCCTCTACGGGAACGCGGGCAGGCGCGGGAGGCTTTGATTCGAACACAGTTTCAGTGTACCCGGTTGCGGGCGGCGGAGGGGAGAGCCGCGACGCAAAGAAAATGCGCGCCGCCCCCGAATTTTCGGGAACGACGCGCAGTTTCGGGCGGGCGGCGGTATTCGAATAAATATTCGAATGCCGTGCTGCCTAGAGTTCGCCGAGCAGATCCACCACATAAACGGCGGTGGTGCCCGCGGGGGCACCCAGGCCGGCGCCACCGGCGGTCACGTCCTGATCGGCCGGGACCACCATAAGGACGCGGGAACCAAGCTTCTGTCCCTTGAGGGCCTCGGCCATTCCTGGGCTAAGGGTCGAGAGCCGTGCGCCCATCGGCGAACCCTTCTCCCAGGTGGAGGCGAAGATGGTGCGCTCGGTCCAGGAGGCACCGGTGAACTGCATCGCAAATGCGGTATCGTCGCCGATCACGGGTCCGTCACCCTCGGCAAGGAGCGCAACCTTCAGCTCGGTCGGGGCCTCGCTGCGCGGGATCGTGATTCCGGGGGTACCATCGGCGGCACTCACCACCGAGGGGAAGCCCGATTCGCGCACCGCGCGGGGCTTTCCGGTGGCGCGGTTCGGGAGAACGCGATCGATCTGGGCCACAAATACGGCCGAGTGAATCTCGCCCGGGGTCTCCCCCTGCAGCGCGTTCCCCAGCACCCCGGCGACCTGCGAGCCACCCGTGGCGCAGGCCACCATCGGCTGTAGCGGCTCGGGCAGCTCGGACACCAGGCGCACGGCGGGCTCGGCCCACTCATAGCCCGGGACAACCTGACCGGTGCTTCCGTCCAGGACGGTGAAGCTCATCGAGACGACCTGATTGGCGTCAATCACGGGGCCGTCACCCTCCACGAGGACATGGCGCTCGAGGCCGTCCACGATCACGGGCGTCGGGAAGCTCACGCGCGGGGCACCGGCGCCCGGGGCGGAGACCTGCACGAGCTGCGCACCCTTGCCATCGGCCGGGGCGCCCTCGCAATCCTGGGCGACGGGCGCGGAAGAACACGCGGATAATCCGCCGGCCAGCAGCACGGCGGTCACGATGAGTGCGGGAGTGGTGCGCACGTTACCTCACTTTAATCAGAAATGGATTCTGCGGGCGGCCCCGAGGGGCCACCCGCAACAGTCTAGGCGACCGATTATGCCGGGGAGGAACCCTCGGCCGTGTCCGTACCCTCGGTCTCGCCAAAATCGCGGTCCCGCGAGGCCTGGGCGGCGGCCTCGGCGGCCCGCACGCGCTTGCGCAGCGCCTTATCGCTCACCTCGCGGGCACCCAGCGAACCGGGGGTCCACAGCTCAACATCCTCGGCGCTGAAATCGGATTTGGACGGGCGACGCTTCAGCTCGGGGAGGATGGTGCCATCGGCGAGCTTACGCGCGGTGATCAGGAACCCGGTATGCGCGATCATGCGGTGGTCCGGGCGCACGGCCAGGCCCTCCACATGCCAGCCGCGCACCATGGTCTCATTGGAGATCGGGTTGGTGAAGCGTCCGGTGGCGCGCATGGCCTCGGCCACGCGGGAGAGCTGGGTCACGGTGGCCACGTAGCACAGCAGCACCCCACCGGGGACCAGCGCATCCAGGCAGACATCGAGGCATTCCCAGGGCGCCAACATGTCCAGGACCACGCGGTCCACGCTACCGGGGGCCGCAACCTCGGGCAGGGTCTCGGCGAGGTCACCCGCGGTGACCGACCAGTTGGCGGGATCGTGGCCAAAGAACGTGGCCACGTTTCCGCGGGCCACCGCGGCGAATTCCTCGCGACGCTCAAAGGACTTCAGTTCCCCGGCCGGGCCGATCGCGCGCAGCAGCCAGAGCGAGAGCGCACCGGAACCCACGCCCGCCTCCACCACGGTGGCACCCGGGAAGATATCGGCCTCGCCGATAATGGCGGCGGCATCCTTGGGATAGATGATCGCGGCGCCGCGCGGCATCGACATCACAAAGTCGATCAGCAGGGGGCGCAACGCGAGGTATTCCTCACCCACGGTGTTTTTGACCACCGAGCCATCGGGCAGGCCGATGACCTCATCGTGCATCACGATGCCGCGGTGCGAGTGGAACTCTCCCCCGGCCTCAAGCGTGACGGTATTCAGTTTATTCTTCGGGCCGGTGAGCTGAACCCGATCGCCGACGCGGAAGGGGCCGGAATTCTGGGGACGCTGGGTGCCGTCGAGGACGCTCATAGGGTGTTCTCCGGGGTGAGGGCACGACGCTCGGCAAATAGAGCACAAACATCGGCCAGGGTGAGCCCGGCGAGGGTCTCGCGCAGGATGTAATCGGGGTGGGCGGGGATCGCGACCGCATGCGGGATACCCACGGCCACCGTTCCGGCGTCCGCGGCACTGCGGATTCCGGGGGGTGAATCCTCAAAGGCCACACAATCGGCGGGGTTCACACCCAGGCGCGCGGCGGCCAGCAGATAGGACTCGGGATGCGGCTTGGGCTTATCCACCAGGTCCCCGGTGACCAGCAGATCAAATCCCGGGAACGGGAGGGAATCCACCACCAGCGAGGCCATCGGGCCAATCGACATCGTGACCAGCGCGGTGGGAATACCCGCCTCGCGAAGTTCCCGCAGGAGCTCCAGAGCGCCCGGACGATACGGGGCACCCTCGGCACGAATCCGCGACATCACGGTGTCTGTCAGATTTTGTACGATCTCATCCACCCCCAGTTTTACGCCGTGGGTCTGCAGGAGCCGGGCACTCTCCCAGAGGCCCGAGCCCACCACGGACAGGGCATCCTCATGGGTCCAGACGCCCCCAAATGAGGCCACAAGATCGGTCTCGGCCTCGATCCAGAAAGGCTCGGTATCAACTAGGGTGCCGTCCATGTCCCAGAGGACTGCGGCGGGGAGGTTTGAGTGGGTCACGGGTGTCAATGTTACCTGGTTCGCGCGGGGGCCTATTCTTAAGGGATGATCCGTCGGGCGGAAACCCCGCCCCGACGCGATAAAGAGACGTGAATTGGAGTGTGTCGAGTGACAGGTCGCCTGCTGGTGGTCGCCTTTGAGGGCTGGAACGATGCCGGGGAGGCCGCAACCGGGGCCGTGGGCATCCTCCGCGATCGGCTCGGGACGGTTCCCCTGATGAGCGTGGACCCGGAGCTCTATTACGACTATCAGTTCACCCGGCCCACCGTATATCTCGACGATAAGGGAAAGCGGCAGATCCGCTGGCCCGGCGCGACCCTGTACGGGCCCGCGCCCCGCACCGGCCTCGACGAGGAATTGCCCGAGCTGATCGAGGACCCCCTGCTCCCGCGCTCGCGCACCGATAACGATTCCAACGTCTATCTGCTCCTCGGCGCGGAACCCAGCCGCGGCTGGCAGTCCTTTGTCTCCGAGGTGCTGGACTCGGCGCTCGCCCACGATATCTCCCGCGTCATCGTGCTCGGGGCCGTGCTGGCCGATTCCCCGCATACCCGGCCCATCACGATCGAATGCTCAAGCGAGAACGACGAGGTACGCGCCGAGCTCCACCTCGAACGCAGCGTATATGAGGGGCCGATCGGCATCCTCAACGTACTGGCCGCGGGCGCCGAAACCGTGGGCATCCCCACCCTCTCGGTCTGGGCCTCGGTCCCGCATTATGTGCATAACGCCCCCTCGCCCAAGGCCACGCTGGCGCTGATCGATAAGCTCGAGGAGCTGCTTGATATCGTCATTCCGCGCGGCGAACTCCTCACCGAGGCCACCGCCTGGGAGGAGGGCGTAAACGCGCTCGCCGGGGAGGACCCGGATATGGCCGGCTATATTCGCCAGCTGGAGCAGGCCCGGGACACCGTGGAGGCCCCCGAGGCCAGCGGCGAGGCCATCGCGCAGGAGTTCCAGCGCTATCTGGATACCACGGGCACTAGCTCATCTAACCAGGAAGGTATCCCGCCGGAGGACGACGCACAAGATGAGAACGACTCAAATGGAAACTCCTAGCATTTAGCAGGGCGCACCTCCGAGCTATAGCGCTTATCCGCGTGAATTATCCCTTCTCAGCTGGGCCCGACCAAGTGCCATTTGCTTATTCTCGGAACGTGATAATACCTAAGATTCTGCGTCAGAAATTTACGCCGGAGCCCACTTCACCCGTAAGAGGCGTCTACCACGGTGCACGATTTGCTCAAGCCCTATAGCAACCAACAATTCTTCGCGATGTGGGTGTTGAAAATAAAAACACTCGCCACCAGAAATAGCACTCTTGAATCCTTCAACAGTTAAGAATGACTCCAAGCGCCCGGTCCCGTGTGGCATTGAATTCAGCACCGCCTCATTTAGGCTCATCTCGCTGTTGGCGTCAACGGGTATGTCCACAATCTGTGCAGAATAACTGCCGGATGTGTTCTCGCGCGTGAAAACGTAATAATCCGAAGTAAATCGGTCGTTACGTCCCCCCGCGATAACTGTAACCAGCTCCATCTCTTTGCCGCTTTCCCGGTTAAGGAGCGAGTGATTCGTTAAGCTCGTCGTCAGCTGCTTCATTCTCTCTGTAACAAATTCAGTTATGGAAGCACGCACATGAGTATCACGGCTCGCAGTTAAACCGAGATCTGCCAGATTCCCCAGAATTCCCTTGCGTGGCTCGATTGAGCCCGGGTGTAGGTCTGCGACGGTAATGGGAATATCCGATGGGATTCGTGAAATGAGCTGACTGGCCGCTCTATCTTCGAGAGGGAGGGAATAACCCATGATCGCCAATGACGACGCCGAGTCGATGAATTTCCTCGCGCTACGCCAAATTACTGTCGCAAGATAGGTCCCGTAATAGCCGTCTTTAATTATCAGCGGCGGAACCAGATATCGATCAAGTTCACGAATTCCGTTGAAGTCATTGTCTTCGACGTAAGGTTTTGGATCGCCTAATAGGTTTCTTTCCCTGCGTCGGATTAGCGTCGCCCCGGTTGTGTCATCCGAGGCCCAATACCAGAGGAGCGAACCATGCATCTTGATGACTTGCATAGTTCCTTTGGAATGCGGGGAACTAACATCATAATAAATCTCCGCCGGCGGAGCCGCTGGTGCCGGGAACACCACGTTGTCTCCCAGAACAGCTGAAATATTTGATCCAGAGCCCACCACAAACAACTCGCCGGCATTTACTGCGCGTTCAATAAGAGAGTCGTAATTGAACGTGAGTATAACTGCCTTTTCCACGTCCCAAATCGTAAGCAATTGACGCAGCCAATGCGGAGATGCAGATTCAGAAGCAGCGGTTACGCGCTGATCAAGCACGGCTGCAATTTCAGCAATGACTAAATCGGCGTGAGCGCGACGAACACTATTTTCATGACTACTCAGAAACGGCAACGGCGTAATCTGCACTGTTAGCCAGTCCTCAAATGATTGCTCATTTCTGAGGGATATATCTACCTGGCCACTGAGCCGCTCCTTAATTTCGCTACCAAGCGCATTGGTGATCGGCATACTATCGCTCACGGCCTTCGAGAAACCCGCGCCCAGAACGTACACCGGGCGAGATGTTACTGGTAGATGATCCATGCAATCATGATATCTTTTCCGGCTGCTCTCAGCTCCGAGGCAGATACCAGGCAGCCTCCCGTTGCCAGGCAATGAGACGACGCTATACCGGCTATATTCGCCAGCTGGAGCAGGCCCGGGACACCGTGGAGGCCCCCGAGGCCAGCGGCGAGGCCATCGCGCAGGAGTTCCAGCGCTATCTGGAAAAGGATGCGCGCGAGGAGCCGGGCGAGACGCCCGATTCCGAACCGGATACCCCCGCCGACCCTCGCTAACGGGCACACGCAAACAACGGGGGCCCCTCATCCAAACCGGATGAGGGGCCCCCGTTGTTGTGGGCTAGAGCGAGACGCCCAGCAACGCGGAGAGCATATCCGCGAATAGCGCGGTATCGTCGATGCCCGCGGCGGCCTCATCGATCAGGGCGAGGGCCCCGGCCGTATTCAGGTCCTCGTGCAGCGCGGCACGAACGGTGGCAAGCAGCGCCACGGCGCTGCCCGGCACGATCGTGCCCGCGCCCGCGGTGCGCCAGCGCTCGAGGCGCTCGCGGCCGCGGCTGAGAACCGCATCGGTCCACTCCCACTCGCCGCGATAGTGGTTATCCAAAATTGCGAGGCGGATGGCGGAGGGATCCACACCCTCGGCACGCAGGGTCGAGACCAGCACCAGATTGCCCAGTGACTTGGACATCTTCTCGCCGTCATAGGCCACGAGCCCCGCGTGGCTATAGAGCTTCGCGAGCGGCTGCCCCGAGAGCGCCGAGGCGTGGGCGGCGCTGAACTCGTGGTGCGGGAAGATCAGATCCGATCCTCCGCCCTGCACCGTGAAATTGGCGCCCAGATAATCCAGTGCGATAACCGAGCATTCGATATGCCAGCCCGGGCGGCCGCGGCCCACGACCGAGTCCCATGCGGGCTCACCCGCACGCTCGGCACGCCAGAGCATCGGATCCAGCGGATCCCGCTTTCCGGGGCGCTCGGGGTCTCCCCCGCGCTCGGCCGAGAGCGCCAGCATCGTGGCGCGATCCAGTCCGCCCACCTCGCCGAGGGCCCACGGGCCGCGCTCCTGTGCCGCGATCGAATCGAAATAGATATCCTCACCCGCGGCCTCCGCGGTGGGCACGGGATAGGCCAGTCCGGCCTCCAGGAGCGTGGCCACGGCCGCGGCCACCGGGGCAATATTCTCGGTGACCGCCACATAATTGCGCGGCGGCAGGATGCTCAGCGCCTCCATATCGGTGCGGAAAAGCTGCACCTGAGAGGCGGCCAGATCGCGCCAGTCCACCCCGGTGGCGGCGGCGCGCTCGAGCAGCGGATCGTCCACATCGGTGACGTTCTGCACATAGTGCACGTCATAGCCGGCGTCGAGCCACAGCCGCTGGATCATGTCAAAGGCCAGATAGGTGGCCGCGTGCCCAAGATGGGTCGCGTCATAGGGGGTGATTCCGCAGACATAGATGCCCGCGGTGCCCTCCGCGGAGGCCTCCTCGAGCGCGCCCGTGGCGGTGTTATGCAGCAGGGGCGGCAGGCCGTTGCCCGGCAGCGTGGGGACCGCGGGGGCGGGCCAGCTGGCGATTCCGGCGGGAAGACTAGTTGCCATAGGGACTGAGCACCCCCATACCAAGCAGCGCAAACAGGACCAGGCCCAGCACCACGCGGTAGATCACGAAGGGCATAAACGACTTCTTGGAGATGTAGTTCATGAAGAAGACGATCACAACCAGACCCACCACAAACGAGACGATCGTGGCGATCACGGTGGCCAGGGCGCCAAAGGGTTCGGCCACCTGGGAGACCTCGGTGAATGCCTTATAAACCTGATATCCGCCCGCGCCCAGCACGGCGGGAATCGCCAGCAGGAACGCATAGCGCGCGGCCGCGGCCCGAGAATAGCCCAGCGCCAGGCCGGCGGTGATCGTGCCACCCGAGCGCGAGACGCCGGGAATCAGGGCGAGCGCCTGGGCCAGGCCGTAGATAAGGCCGTGGCCATAGCTCAGGTTTTTCAGCGTGAGATTTTTTTTGCCGAACCAATCGGCCACGCCGAGGATGATTCCAAATACGATCAGCGTGATGGCGGTGAACCACAGCGAACGGAACGTGGTCTCGATATCGTCCTTAAACAGCAGGCCCAGCACCACGATCGGAATCGAGCCGAGGATGATCAGCCAGCCCATCTTGGCATCGGGATCATTACGCGGGATCTTCCCCACCAGAGCCTTGCACCACGCACCAATAATGCGGGTGATGTCCTTCCAGAAGTAGAGGATCACGGCGAGCTCGGTACCGATTTGGATAATCGCCGTAAATCGCGCGCCCGGGTCCTCGCCGGTTCCGAGGAACGCTCCCACGATGCGAATGTGGGCGCTCGATGACACCGGGAGAAACTCGGTGAGACCCTGGACAAGGCCCAGGATTATGGCATTAATTATTTCCACGCGAAATTATCTTTCTGCAGCGAACGGTTAGTAGTCAAGAAGAAGATCGGTGAGAACCGCACGCCCAAAAACGAGGGCGTCCAGGGGGACACGCTCGTCCACGCCGTGGAACATCGCCGGAAAATCAAGTTCGGCCGGGAGCTTTAGCGGTGCAAACCCATATCCGGCAATCCCCAGTTTAGACAGGGCTTTATTATCGGTGCCCGCGGCCAGCAGATACGGGAGCACGGGGGCCCCGGGATCGTGCGTGGCCAGGGTGGCCGCCACGGCATCCATCAACTCGCCCGTGGGCGGGTTTTCCAGCCCCACGTCCTGATGCGAGATCTCCAGGGTCACGCCCTCGCCGATCAGCTCACGCAGCTGGGCCTTCACCTGCTCCTCCTCGCCCGGGAAGCAGCGAATATCGATGCAGGCCTCGGCGCGATCGGGAATCACGTTGTGCTTATAGCCCGCGGAGAGCATCGTGGGATTGGCGGTGGTGCGCAGCGAGGCCTGAATGAACGCGCCCGCGGGGCCGGTGGCCAGGGTGATCTCCTCGGGGCCCACCCGCTGGGGGTCCACGCCGAGCAGCGCGGCCAATTCGGTGATTAGCAGGTCGGTGGTTTCGGTCAGGCGCACGGGCCAGTGCAGTTCGCCAATCGCGGCCACCGCCCGCGCCAGCTTGGTCACGGCATTATCCGAGATCACGCGCGAGCCATGCGCGGCGGTGCCGGTGGCCACCAGCTTCGCCCAGATCAGGGCCTTCTCACCGGTCTGCAGGAGATACGCGCGCTTGCCTCCCACCGTGATCGAATAGCCGCCGACCTCGCTGATGGCCTGGGTGGCGCCGGCAAAAAGCTGCGGCTGGGTGTCCACGAGGTGATGAGAACCGTAGATGCCGCCGTTTTCCTCATCGGCAAAAAACGCCACCACGAGGTCGCGTTCGGGTCCGCCGCGCTCGAGCACATCGGAGAGGGAGGCGAGGATCATGGCATCCATGTTTTTCATGTCCACGGCGCCGCGACCCCAGATCATGCCGTCCTTAATGACGCCACCGAAGGGATCCACGCTCCAGTTCTCGGGATCGGCGGGCACCACATCGAGGTGGCCATGCACCACCAGCGCCCCCTTATCGCGATTGCGGCCGGGCACGCGCGCCACCACGCTGGTGCGACCCGGCGCGGCGTCAAAAAGCTCGGGTTTCAGGCCCAGCGCGCGCAGTTTTTCGGCCACGTATTCGGCCGCCTCGGTCTCCCCCTCCGACACGCCGTTCCCGTAGTTTGTTGTATTGATCTGAATTAGCTCACGCGTGATCTGGGCCGTCTCATCGAGTGAGGTGATTTCCGCGTCGTTCTGGGCTTCGCTCATGCCCCTAGGCTACCGTCCCGGGGAATTATTGGCGGCAAAATCGCCGCTTGGTCAAAAGCCGTGCGCGGGGTCTGGTAATGTTTCATCTGTCGGAAAGAGCGCAGGCTCACCCCGGCGAACTGCCTCCGGTTTCTCGCTTGCGAAATCCCGGTTGACACCCGCGCGGGTGGCGGAATGGCAGACGCGCTAGCTTGAGGTGCTAGTGCCCGAAAGGGCGTGGGGGTTCAAGTCCCCCTCCGCGCACACTGTGTTGAGACAGTATGAAGGGCCGGATCTTTAGATCCGGCCCTTTTCTCTTGCGCGCGGGCCTCGACATCCGGGGCATGCCAAACCGCATCGCCGCGGCCCGCGAATGCGACGCGGCGCCCTCCGCGGCGCGACGCGCCCGACCGGAGTCAGGATTCGTCCCCGGCCCGGTTATCCGGTAATGTTTCTACCTGTTGGTCACGCGCGAGTGGCGGAATGGCAGACGCGCTAGCTTGAGGTGCTAGTGTCCGAAAGGACGTGAGGGTTCAAGTCCCTTCTTGCGCACGATGAGATATCTCATCAAAAGAGTCGGATCCCCTGGGTCCGGCTCTTTTGCGTTTTCCGGCCCGGATTCACCCCAGTTTTAGGGTTTTATTCGAGGGCGCACCTCCGGTATGTTCCAGATATGCCCGTGGGATGTGAAGGGGCGCGACCTGCGCCGCGGGGCACGGCGAGGGGAATCATGGCGAAGGCTCACAGGGGCGGCCTCTTATTGGCCGCGGTGCTGGTATTTACGGGGTTATCTGGCTCCCCCGCGTTTGCCGACGATACGCTCGTGGATTTCCCCGATCCCCAGCTGCGCTCCTGCGTGAACTCCTGGCTGCGGCAGGACCCGCAGGCGGATATTACGCGCGATCAGGCGGCGTCGCTGAATTCCCTGAACTGTAATGGGCGCAGCATCACCGATCTCACGGGCGTGGAATATGTTATCGGCGCCAACCAGATGCACTTTCATCAGGCGCAGATCAGCGACCTCACGCCGCTCAGCAACCTCCCCCGATTGCAGTACCTGAACGTTTCCAATACCCCGGTCGCCGATATTGGCCCGCTCGCCACGCTCCCCACCCTGCGCGATCTGAATATCGGGAACACACTCGTCACCGATCTTTCCCCCCTGGCCGGCCTGCAAAACCTGAATACCCTCCTCGCGGAGGGTACAGCGATCCCCGAGATTGCCTCGATAGCCGGGCTCCCTGTACTGTCCGTCCTGGCGCTGAGCGGCGGTCCCCTGCGCGATCTCTCGCCCCTGTCCACCTTCCCGATACTCACCACACTGCGGTTGCGCCAGGCACCGGGCCTCGATCTTCATACGATCCCCACCCTCCCGACCGTGCAGACCCTGCTCATCCAGAAAAACGACGTATCGGATCTCCCGGATCTGCTCTCCCGTTTCCCCGATATCAGGAGCGTGGAGATCGGCGATACCCGCATCGGGGATCTCTCCGGATTCGTTCCCGGAGATATTTCCGTCCTCCGGCTGCGCCACTCCGAGATTAGCGATCCCTCCCCCCTCGGGGTGCTCCGCGACTCCCCCGGCTTTTATTTTGGGCGGCTTGACCTCGCGGGTAATCACATCGTGGATCTCAGCGGGCTCGACGGACCCTGGCTCTATCAGACAATCGAGGCGTTAAACCAGCAGGTCACGCTGCCTCCCACGGTCCTCGGCAAGGTGAATAAAAACCCGCTACGCACGCTGGACGGTTCACCCGTGATTCCCACCACAACCGATAGCGGCGTGACGATTGATCCGGTCACCGGAGACTGGGTGATCTCCGAAACAGGCACCAGATCGCTGCGCTGGATCGACTACGGCGATTTTGGCGATGATCCGGAGGATCCCCTGGGATATTACGGGTTCGGCGGGGTGCTTTTGCAGACCGCCCATCAAGACGCGGGCCTCAGCGTGACCAATCCCGCGAGCGTCACCGTGTCCGCGGGGCTGGATGCGAGCTTCACCTCCACGTCCACCTCGATTTTGGGTAGCAATACGGTGTCCTGGCAGTACAGCGCGGATGGCCTCACCTGGGAGACCATTCCGGGCGCCACCGAGACCACGCTGATCGTGCCGGCCGGCTCGGCCGCGACCGGAACCCGATACCGCGCGCTGCATAAAAACGATTTCTCCGGCGAGGAGGTCCTCTCGGAGGCCGCGATTCTCACGGTGACCCCGGCGGTCGTGGAACCCCCCGCCACCACCCAACCCACGGTCACCACCGAGCCCACCGCTCCGGTATTACCCCCGGGCGGCGGCGCGGGCGGCCTGGCCGGTACCGGGGCGAGCGGGGATGGCCTCCTGCCCGCGCTCGGCGCGATAATTCTCCTCCTCGCGGGGCTTGGGCTGCTGCGGCGGGGTACCCGTCGCAGCTACTCAACACCGGCCTGACCGCGGTGCCCGGGGCCACCCGGCACGTCGTTCGGCCGGGGGCGGACCCCTCGACGTTAGCCGCTCGGGATCGCGCCCTCTGGGCCCAGCCCGAGCGCATTCCCAAAAATCTCCGGTGTCGGGGATACCGCGCCGGCCCGCGCCCTGCTAGGTTGTTATTCCATCACCCCGGCCCGTGGACGCGCCCGCCCGCCGTGCCGGGTCTATAAAAGAGCATTGCTCGCGGTGCCGGGGGAATAAATGAAAACTGCACGCACGGCCGTTCTGGCCCTCGCCGCCCTGCTGATCCTGCCCGGATTTGCGGCGGCACCCGCGATCGCCGCGCCCGTGGTGGTGAATATGCCCGATCCGGAGCTGCGCGCGTGCCTGAACTCCCGGCTGGGTCAGCCCGCCGAGGCGGAGATCACCGCGGAGCAGTTGGCGCGCCTCCAGGCCATCAACTGTAGTGGGCGACCGATCGCGGATCTCACCGGAATCGAATACATGAGCGCCGCCTACTCCCTGGGGTTCTACGAGACAAAAATCACCGATCTGACCCCGCTGACCACCCTGCCCAGGCTCACCATCCTCAACGTCGTTGATGCGCCGCTATCCGATCTTGGCCCGCTCCGCGCCCTGCCCCAGCTCACTAGCCTCGGCATCGATAACACACAGGTCGGGGATCTATCCCCCCTGACCGGGCTGCAGGCGCTTAATACGCTGCGGGCGGAGAACACCCCGATCACCTCGATCACGCCCCTCGCCGGGCTCCCCCTGCTGCAATATGTGCAACTCGGCGGAAACGTGCTGAGCGATGTCTCCACCCTAGCCACGCTTCCGGCACTGACCGATCTGATCCTGCGCCCGGTACCCGAGGTCCTCCCGGCAACGATCCCCCCGCTGCCCGGGCTGACCCGCCTGACCATCGAGAACAGCACGGTCGTGGATGCAAATCGTCTCCTGGCCGGTTCCCCGAAGCTTCAATATGCGCGGCTGGATAATACCCGCATCGCTGACCTCGGCGGTTTTCAGGCCGGGGAGCTGCGGGAGCTCATCCTCAGTAATTCCCTAATCACCGATCCCACTCCCCTGGCCGTTCTGGCGACGGCGCCGGGGTTCACCTATGGCGATCTGGACCTCTCGGGCAATCGGATCGCGGATATTGGCGGGCTCGCCGGGGCCTGGGAAAAACAGAAGCTGGTCCTCAGCGGGCAGCGGGTCACGCTGCCCGCTCAGCTCCTCGGTGTGGTCCAGGAGAACCCGGTGCGCACGCTGGATGGCTCGCCGCTGATCCCCACCTCCACCGGCGGCGGGGTGGATATCGATCCGGTCACGGGCAATTGGGTATTCACCGAGCCGGGCGCCCATACGCTGAGCTGGGATGACGCGCAGCAGTTCCCGGTACCCCCCGGGACCGGGCCCGGCTATTACATCTTTACGGGCGCAATCCTTCAGGAGGCCACCCGGGAGTCCGATCTATCCGTGACCGACCCGCGGGACCTCACCGTGACGGCGGGACAGGACGCCACGTTTACCTCCACCGCGAGCTCCACCGGCGGCACCCTCAGCGTGTCCTGGCAGTCGAGCCCGGACGGGGAAACCTGGACCACGATACCGGGAGCCACCCACACCACGCTCACGGTACCCGCCGCCGAGGCCGTCACCGGCACCCGCTATCGGGCGCTCCATAAAAACGATGTCACCGGCCAGGAGGCGCTATCGACGTCCGCCCTCCTCACGGTAACCCCCGCGGTCGTGGGCCCGCCAACCACCCCGGAGCCCACCCCGCCGACCACCGTGCCCCCCACCGATCCCGCGGATCGCCCCGGCGGCGGGCTCGCGGGCACCGGCGCGGAGCAGGGCCCGCTCTTTCTCTCCCTCGGCCTCATGTTTATGCTGCTGCTTGCCGGGGCCGGGCTTCTCTATCGGGGCGGAAACCGGTCGCCCCGCGGAGAGGCCGGATAAAAAAACGCGCGGGGCCCACCGGAATATGGTGGGCCCCGCGCGGTGTGCCGGGGGTGGGCTAACCCTGCTGCACGCCGTTATCGCCGGTCTCGGCGGCGATCAGCAATTCGCGCACCTCGCGGCGCAGCACCTTACCCACGATCGAGCGCGGCAGCTCCTCGATCAGCGTGATCCGGCGGGGCACCTTATAGGCCGCCATCCGGTCGTGGGCCCATTCGCGCAGCTGTGCCGCGGATAGGTCCGCCCCCTCGCGCAGGACCGCGGCGGCCACAACCTTTTCGCCGCCGGTGCTTGAGGGCAGCCCCACCACCGAGGCCTCGATCACATCGGGGTGCCCGTTTAATACGGTTTCCACCTCGGTGGGGGCCACGTTAAAGCCGCCGGTGATGATCAGTTCCTTGAGGCGGTCCACGATCGTGACATAGCCATCCTCGGATACCGTGACCACATCGCCCGTGCGCAACCAGCCTCCCGGCAGCAGCGTCATCGCGGTGTCATCGGGGCGGTTCCAATAGCCCCCAAAAACCTGCGGGCCGCGCACCAGCAGCTCGCCCTCCTCCTCAAATCCGCGATCCACCGTGGGATCCTTCGGATCGATCACCCGGATCTCGGTGCTCGGGAACGGCACACCCACGGTACCGGGGCGGCGCGAGGGACCCATCGGATTGCCCAGCGCCACGGGCGAGGACTCGGTCATGCCATAGCCCTCCACCAGCAGGCCGCCGGTGGCGTCCTCCCATTTCCGCACGGTGGCCACCGGGAGGCTCATCGCCCCCGAGATCGCGTTACGAATGCCGGAGAGCGAGACTCCCCGCGCCTCGGCGGCATCCACCAGGCGGCTATAGATCGGCGGAACCGCGGGCAGGAACGTGGCCGGGGTGCGCTTCATCGCGTCCAGGACCAGCTTCTCGTCAAATTTGGGAAGCAGCACGAGCCGCGCGCCGATACTCATCGCAAACGTGACACACAGGGTGAGCCCATAGGCGTGGAACATCGGCAGGATCGCGTAGACCACCTCGCGCCCGGGGCGCAGGCCCTGCACCCAGGCCTCGCCCTGGCTCGCGTTCGCGCGCAGGTTACGGTGGCTGAGAATCGCACCCTTGGGGGTGCCGGTGGTGCCGCTGGTATATTGCAGCACCGCGGTGTCCTCGAGCCCGGGACGCGGGTGCGAGCGGCGCAGCCGGCGATTATTCACAAGCCCACTCCAGGTAAGCGCATGCGAGTCGAGCCGGCCCGCTGTGAGCGCCTCGCGGGACTCGCGGGCCTTGGCCACGGGCAGGCGCAGGGCGGTGCGGGTGGCGAAGGGCATCGCCCGGGTCACGTCCACGGCGATCACGGTATCCACGCCCATCGAGGCGGGGAATCCCTGCACAACCGCATGCAATTTATCCCAGACGATGGCCACGGTTGCGCCGTGATCCTCAAATTGATGGCGCAGCTCGCGCTCGGTATAGAGCGGGTTATGCTCCACGGCGATCGCCCCCAGGCGCAGGACCGCATAAAACGCGATGATGTGCTGCGGGCAATTGGGGAGCACCAGCGCCACCCGATCGCCCTTCTTCACGCCGAGGCGGCGCAGGCCATTGGCCGCGCGGGAGATCTGGTCCCCCACCTCGGAATAGCTCACGGAGCGGCCGAAGAAGTCCAGGGCCGGGCTATTGGTGAAGCGGTGCACCGAGCTGTCGATCATATCAACAAGCGTCTCGGTTACCTCCTCGATTTCGAAGGGCACCCCGGGCGCATACGCACTCAGCCAGGGTTTAGTCACGAACGCTGTGCTCATGCCCTCCATTATCCCCGCCGGTTCCGCCGATGGTTTCTTCTTTGGGCATATAGTGCAGGGCGCGCGGGGCTTCGGGCGCGGAATTCTGTGTGTTCCCACAGCGACGCGCCCGGCTGGGAGTGTGCCCGGTGCGGCGTGTCTAGCGGCCGCTGCCGAGACGCTTACGCAGATAGACGATGCGCGCCTGCAGCTGGGTGACACTGGCCTGCGGCACCGCGGGGCCCCCGCACACGCGGCGCAGCTCGGCATGAACCAGGCCGTGCGGATCGCCCGTGTGCTTGGCATAGAGCCCCACCAGGCTATTGAGCAGGCTGCGCTGCTCCTTGAGCGTGCGATAGAGCGGCTCGGGCGTATTCTCGGAGGGTTTCTCACCCGAGGCCTCGCGCTCGGAGGCGCGCCGGGTCTGCCGCTGCTGGCGCTGGGTCAGGAGCTCATGAACCTGTTCGGGCTCAAGGATGCCGGGCAGGCCGATGAAGTCGAGCTCCTCATCGGTTCCGGGCTCGGCATAACCGCCAAATTCCTGGCCGTCAAAAACCACCCGATCAAAATTGGCGGAGGAGCTCATCGCCTCGAAGGAGAATAGCTCCTCGCCGAGGGTATCGGAGCCCTTCTCCTCGCGATTGGCCGCGGCGACCATCGCATCCTCGGGGTTATAAAAATCGCCCTCATCGCTCGCGGGGCGATCCAGCGCGTGATCGCGTTCCAGCTCCAGCGCCGCCGCCAGATTCATCAGCTGGGGCACATTGGGCAGGAATACCGAGGCTGTCTCTCCGCGGCGGCGGGCGCGCACAAAGCGGCCGATGGCCTGCGCAAAAAACAGCGGGGTGGAGGAGGACGTGGCATAAACGCCCACGGCCAGGCGCGGCACATCCACGCCCTCGGATACCATCCGCACGGCCACCATCCAGCGCGAGGTATTCTGCGAGAACTCCTCGATGCGGTCGGAGGCCTCCTTTTCGTCGGAGAGCACCACGGTGACCGGCTCGCCCGTGAGATCACGCAGGATTGCGGCATAGGCGCGGGCCGAATAATGATCGGTGGCGATCACCAGGCCGCCGGCATCGGGGATGCCGAGGCGCACCTCGCTCAGCCGCTTATTGGCGGAGTCGAGGACCTGCGGAATCCACTCCCCCTTGGGATCCAGCGCCGTGCGCCAGGCCTGCGAGGTGATGTCCTTGGTATTGCCCTCGCCGAGGCGGGCCTCCATCTCATCGCCGGCCTTGGTGCGCCAGCGCATATGGCCCGCATAAACCATAAACATCACGGGGCGCACCACGCCGTCCTGCAGCGCCCGCCCATAGCCGTAGTTATAGTCGGTGAGCGAGGTGCGGATGCCCTGATGATCGGGCGCATAGGTGACAAAGGGAATGGGGGCGGTATCCGAGCGGAACGGGGTACCGGTGAGCGAGAGGCGGCGCACGGCGGGCTCAAAGGCCTCGCGAATCGAATCGCCCCAGCTGAGGGCATCGCCGCCGTGGTGCACCTCGTCGAGGATCACCAGGGTGCGGTGCGACTCGGTGATCTCGCGGTGCAGCTCGGCGCGCATCGCCACCTGCGCATAGGTCACCACGACGCCGTGATAGTGGCTGCCATAGCGGCGATCCTTATTGCTGAAATAGGGGTCGAGGCGGATACCGGCCCGGTGCGCGGCATCGGCCCACTGCTTTTTCAGATGCTCGGTGGGCGCCACCACGGTGACGCGCTCCACAACCCGGCGGGCCAGGAGCTCGGCCGCCAGCCGCAGCGCAAACGTGGTTTTTCCGGCCCCGGGGGTGGCGGCCGCCAGGAAATCTCGCGGTTCCTTCTGGAAATAAAGCTCGATGGCCTCGGCCTGCCAGGCCCGCAGCTTGCCCGCGGTACCCCAGGCGGCGCGCTCCGGGAAGGTCGGCGAGAGATGCTCGGCCGCGGAGGTACCGATTCTGGGGCCCTGGCCCGGTTCCGCTGACATCAACTCTTCGCTCACTGAACAAGACTGTACCCCAGGCCACCGACACGACGAAAACCGTCGGCCACCCTGGGCGATTCCCGGGTCACGCGATAGATTGGACACGGAGATTTTCTCCCGGCCGCCGGGCTCGCCCGGACAGTGCCGCAATAAAAACCGAGCGGGGCCGCGGAGATGCCCGGCACCGCCGTCCAGAACACTGTAGAGGGGTGGGGAACCCAGTGACATCAGCAGAACCAACCGATAACGGCACCGTCCATCCATGGCGGCGCTATGTGGCCATCGGCGATTCCTTTACCGAGGGCATCGGCGATCCCGAGCCGAGCCTGCCCGGCGGAAACCGCGGCTGGGCCGATCGTGTGGCCGAGGTGCTGGCGCGGGATGTCCCGGATTTTGCCTATGCCAACCTGGCCGTGCGCGGCAAGCTTATTGGGCAGATCATTAACGACCAGATCGAGCCGGCCCTCGCGCTGCACCCCGATCTGATCACGCTCTGCGCCGGGGGCAATGACGTCATCCGGCCCGGCACCGATCCCGATGAGATCGCCGAGAAGCTCGACGGCGCCGTGCGCCGCCTCTCGCGCGATGGAGCCACCATCGTGCTCTTCACAGGCGTGGACACCGGGTTTTCCCCGGTCATGCGCGCGCTGCGCGGCAAGGTCGCGATCTATAACGAAAATGTGCGCACCGTGGCCCAGCGCTATGACTGCATTGTGGCCGATCAGTGGGCACTGTCCGAGATTCAGGATCAGGGCATGTGGTCCCCCGACCGCCTGCACCTTAACCCGCTGGGCCATCACACCGTGGCCCGAATGGTCCTGGATGCGCTGAATGTTCCCAACGACCTGGAGCCGCTGCGTCCGCAGGCGGTTCCCGAGTCCTCGTGGCGGCATGCCCGCGCCGAGGATCTGGCCTGGGCCCGGGCCCACCTGGTCCCCTGGGTGATTCGCCGGCTGCGCCACCAGTCCTCGGGAGATAACATGAGCGCCAAGCGCCCCGAGGCCGCGCCGCTGCACTCCGCCGAGGACGGCCACTAGCGCAGAAACGGGCCGGGGATGGTGGAGAAATCTCCGCCGCCCCCGGCCCGTTTTTTGTTCCGTACCCGCTACCAGGGGTGCGTGAGCCGCCACCAGGCCGAGGGGCCCGCGAGCTTTTCGCCCAGCACCACCGGAACCACGGTTTTTTTGCCGTCCTCGGTGAACGTCACGTGCCCCGCGGCCTCGCCGCCGCGCCCCGAGTTGGGAACCTCCAGCGTGACCTCGCGGTCCACCCAGGAGTCCTGCCAGGTGAGCACCCGCTCGGTCTGGGTGGCCACCACGTTCGCCCGGGCACCCCAGGCGGTATCCACGCGGGCGATCACATCGCCGGATTCCACGAGGGTCACCCGGTGCAGGGCGTCCTTCACCGTGCCGAGCAGCGTGGGCACCGCGCTGAAGAGCGATTTATGGTCCTCCGCGCCGATCACCACGCCCACAACGGTCACGGTTTTATCGTCAATTTTTTGTTCCGCGGCAAAAAGCAGGCAGGCGCCGGCCACGATGGTGGTGCCGGTTTTCAGCCCGATGATGCCGTCGGTGCCGAGCAGGGAGTTGGTGTTTTTGACCTCTCCCACCCCGGGGATATTCACGACCTTCTCCCCCACCACCGCGGAGAGCACAGGATGGGCGAGGGCAAGCTTGCCGATCTCGATCAGGTTGGGAGGGGAGCTCTGGCTGCCCGGATTAATGCCGCTGGCATCGGCCAGGACGGTATCGGTCAGGCCATTTTTATCCAGCCAGACGCGGGCGGCGTCGAGGAATTTATCCATCGAGCCATAGGCCCAGGTGGCCAGCGTGATCGCATAATTATTGCCCGAGGGCAGCATCAGGCCCTCGAGGAGCTGGCGCTCGGTCACGGTGGCCCCCACCACCACGGGGGCGCGCGATCCGCCCTCGCGCACGGTGTCCTCATAAATCTTGGCGTCCAGCTCGGTGAACGTATAGTCGGGCCCATCCTCGCCCTGGGCGAGCGGCTTGGCATCCAGCACCACAAGCGCGGTGATGGTTTTGGTCATGCTCGCGATCGGGGTGCGCGCCTGCGATCCGCTCGAGGCGAGGACCCCGTCAAAGCCCACGGCCCCCACCGCGGCGACCGCGGGGGTTCCGGGCCAGGCCAGCGGCGTGACCGCGGTGGTCAGCGAGCGGGAGACGGGCTCGGGAGTGGCCGTGGCATCGGGGACGGCGCGCAGCAGCGCATAGGCGGCATAGATTCCCAGCAACACCACGAGGATGACCGAGATGCCAAAGAGTGGGGAGCGGCGGCGGGCGGGGCGATGCAGCGCGCGGGCGCCGGAGGTATGAGACACCATTATATCCTAGGCCGCTCCCGGGAGACCGCGCTTGCGCTAGGCCGTTCCGGGGAGATTACGCACACGCAATTCCCAGAGCGCCACCGCGCTGGCACTCGCCACGTTCAGGGAGTCCACGCCGTGCAGCATCGGGATGATCACGGTGCTATCGGCGTGATGCAGCGCCTGCCGGCTCAGCCCGTCCCCCTCGCTGCCCAGCATGATCGCGATCTTCTCGGGGGCGGAGGTGGAAAATTCATCCAGGGTCACCGCGCGCTCATCCAGCGCAAGCGCCGCGACGTGGAAGCCCGCCGCGTCGAGGATTTCGCGCGATTCGGGCCATTCGGGCATGCGCGTCCACGGCACCTGGAGCACGGTGCCCATGCTCACGCGCACGCTGCGGCGATAGAGGGGATCCGCGCAGCGGGGGGAGATCAGCACGGCATCGGCCCCCAGCCCGGCCACCGCGCGGAAGATCGCGCCCACATTGGTGTGATCCACGATGTCCTCCAGGATCACCACGCGGCGCGCATCACGCAGCAGGTCCACCATGGTGGGCAGTTCGGGGCGGTGCATGGCCGCGAGGGCCCCGCGGTGCAGGTGAAAACCTGTCAGCGCCTCAAGCGTGGCGGGATCTCCCATATATACGGGCAGATCGGGGAAGGGTTCCAGGGCCGGGGCGAGCGCATCCAGCCATTTTTCGGAGAGGAGAATCGAGCGCGGAATATGTCCCGCGGCCAGCGCCCGGCCGATCACCTTGCTGGACTCGGCAATATAGAGGCCACCCTCGGGCTCGGAGACCTTGCGCAGCGCCACATCGGTCAGGCGCGAATAATCGGTGAGGGACTCAAGGTCATCGGGGCCGATGGGGATTACGCGCAAAGGGGAACTCCTGGAAACGGGTGCTGTGGATCGGGACCCGGCGGGGCCCCTCACGTACAATCATTCCATGCACGCACCCTCACCCGCGCCAGGCACCACCGGCACCCCCGACCTCAATACGGTCGCGGATCTTCTGCACGGCCGCCGCCTCGCGGTACTCACCGGGGCGGGTGTGTCCACGGATTCCGGAATCCCCGATTATCGCGGACCGGGAGCCCCCGTGCGCACGCCGATGACCGGGCAACAGTTTCTGGCCAGTGCCGAATCCCGGCGACGCTATTGGGCGGGCAGCCACCTCGGCTGGCGGCTGATGGGGCGCGCCCGCCCCAATGCCGCGCATGCGCTGCTCGCCGAGTGGGAGGCCCGCGGGCGGGTACACGGCGCGATCACCCAAAACGTGGACGGGCTGCACCGGCAGGCGGGCACCCGCAAGCTCGTGGAGCTGCACGGCAGCCTCGACCGGGTGTACTGCCTGGACTGCGGGCAGGGTTTTGCCCGCGAGGCCATTGCGGAGCAGATTAACGCCGCCAATCCCTGGCTCGGCGAGCTCGGCGATCATGAGGCCGATCGGCTTAACCCCGATGGCGATGCCGAGGTGCCCGAGCTGGCGCGCTTCCTCGCCCCTGCCTGCACGCTTTGCGGCGGGATCCTCAAGCCCGATGTGGTGTTTTTTGGGGAGACGGTTCCGGTCGCGCGTTTTGCCCGCGCCCGCGATATCGTGGCCGGGGCCGAGGCTCTGCTGGTGGTGGGCTCCTCGCTCACCGTGAACTCCGGCATCCGCCTGCTAGAGCAGGCCCGCCGCGATGACTCGCCGATCGTGATTATTAACCGCGGCCGCACGGGAGGCCATACCCGGGCCGCCCTGAACGTGGAGGGCTCGGCCGCGCCCACGCTCGCCGCGCTGGACGCGCTGCTGCGCGAGCGGGACTAGGCCGCGCCGAGCTCGTCCCGGATGATCGCCGCGGCCTGCACCGGCGACTCATAGTGGATCAGGTGTCCCACCTCGGGGATCACCTCCAGGCGGCCATTTTTGAGGCGCTCCACAAGCACGCGCTGCTGCGCAACCGAGGTGATGTCATCGTGTTCCGCGGCGATCAGCAGCGTGCGCCCGGTGAGCTTCGGGGCGTATTGGCTGACGTCATAGGTGATGGATGCCCGGAACGCGTCCATGACGCTGGCGCGGTCGGCAAACGCGCTGAAATAGCGGTCGTGCTGATCGTGGATCCAGGCACGCAGCGCGCGGTCGCGGGTTTTGGCCATCGCGATGCTGGTGATCCGCGTGATCACCCGGCTGCGCAGCAGCGCAAACCCCGGGCGCTCCGGGAGGGTCTTGGCGGCCCAATAATAAAAGACCGCAAGCCGGGTGAGGATGCCGCGCGGGCCGCTCAGCGCCGGGGCGGCAATCGGATTAATCAGGATCACCGTGGAGGCCTCCAGGCCGTCGGCCACCGCGGCCGAGACCAGAATCGACCCAAACGAGTGCCCCAGAATCACGGGGGGCTCGGCCAGATCCAGCCCCGCGATAAACGCGCGCAGCCAGGACACATAGCCGGGCATATCGTGTTTACCCGAGGGGAATGCCTCCGAGTCGCCAAAGCCGGGCAGATCCGGGGAAATCATGCGGTACTCCCCCGCGAGCTGCGCCACAATCGGTTCCAGCCCGTGGTGGTCCCCGCGGAAGCCGTGCACCACGATGATGGTGCGCGGGGCGGCCGGCGGCCCATAGGTCCAATAGGCCGTGCGGGCGCCGCGAATCTCCACCTCCCCGGCGGTTGTGGGGATGTGGTCAAGCAGGTCCTGGAACGGGGAACGCAGTGTCATAGCATCCCTAGCTTAGGCGTTTTTGAACGCGACAAACCCGCGGCCTCGCCCTAGACTCGATGGGGAAGAACAAAGATCGAAGCACCACCCCTCTCTTGACGATTGGAACAGCGTGACCTTTACTGCGCCCATCCAGCTTCCCGGCCTCGCCCGCGATCCCCAGTGGTATCGACGGGCAGTTTTTTATGAGGTGATGGTCCGCTCCTTTGTGGATAGCAATGCCGATGGCTCGGGGGATCTGCAGGGCCTGATCGGCAAGCTTGACTATCTGCAGTGGCTCGGCATCGACGCCCTGTGGCTGCCACCGTTTTTCACCTCGCCCCTGCGCGATGGCGGCTATGACGTGGCCGATTATGAGGGGATCCTGCCGGAGTTTGGCACGATCGACGAGTTCCGCGATCTGATCACCAAGGCCCATGAACGCAATATGCGGGTGATCATCGATATTCCGCTGAACCATACCTCGGATCAGCACGAGTGGTTCCAGCAGTCCCGCTCGGATCCCGAGGGGCCCTATGGCAATTTTTATGTCTGGAGCGATACCGATCAGAAGTGGCCGGATATTCGGATCATCTTCAACGATACCGAGAGCTCCAACTGGGCCTTTGATCCCGAGCGGCGACAGTATTATTTCCACCGCTTCTTCTCGCATCAGCCCGATCTGAACTATAACGAGCCTCGCGTTCACGAGGCCATCTTTGATATCGTCCGTTTCTGGATGGATCTGGGCGTGGACGGCTTCCGCCTCGACGCCGTGCCGTATCTTTATGAGTCGGATCGCGGCAATGGCGAGGGCGAGCCGGAGACACACGAGTTCCTGGTGAATCTGCGCGCGATGCTGGACCTGGAATATCCCGGCCGGATCATGCTGGCCGAGGCCAATCAGTGGCCGCGCGAGGTCGCCGCGTTTTTTGGCACCGAGGAGCGCCCCGAGTGCCATATGGCCTTTGACTTCCCGGTGATGCCGCGGATCTTCTATTCGCTGCGCTCCCAGCAGGCCGAGGAGCTGGTGCGGGTGCTGGGCGAGGTGACCGAGGTGCCCGAGTGGGCCGGATGGGGTGTATTCCTCCGCAATCACGATGAGCTCACGCTGGAGATGGTCACGGAGGACTACCGGCAGGCCATGTACGGCTGGTATGCCTACGATCCGCGGATGCGGGTGAACGTGGGTATCCGCCGCCGGCTCGCGCCGCTGCTGGATAATTCGCGCGCCGAGCTGGAGCTGGCCCACGCGCTGCTGTTCTCGCTGGGCGGCAGCCCGTTCCTGTACTACGGCGATGAGATCGGGATGGGCGATAATATTTGGCTCGAGGATCGCGATTCCTCGCGCACGCCGATGCAGTGGACCCCCGACCGCAACGCGGGTTTTTCCGCGGCCGATCCCGGCAAGCTGTATCTGCCCGTGGTGCAGTCCCTGGTATATAACTTCCAATCGGTGAACGTGGAATCGCAGCTGGCCCAATCGGGTTCGCTCCTGCACTGGGTTCGCAATGTCATCCATGTGCGCAAATCCCATCCGGTATTTGGCCTGGGGACGCTGCACGTGGTGCCCGCCGATCACGAATCGGTGCTCGCCTATCGCCGCAGCTATGCGGGGAAGCCCGGGCGTAATACCGAGGCGGCCGAGGACGTGCTGTGCGTATTTAGTTTTTCGCACCATCCGGCCACCACCACGCTGCACGCCCCGGAGCTCGCGGGCCGGCGGGTATTTGATCTTTTTGGCGGCGCCGAGTTCCCGGCCTTTGATGCCGAGGGAAATCTCACCCTGACGCTCGGTTCGCAGAGCTTCTTCTGGCTGCATATCCTCGCCGAGGATCCCACCCCGGCCGCCGGTTAATCCGGGGGCCGGGGTGTGTCCCCGGCTCCCGCCGTCGGGGGGTCGGCCTAAGCTGGGGCACGTGAACACTTCAGCGAATATCTGGTCAGCCAATCCCCTCGCCGTCTTTGACCTGGAGACCACGGGCATCGACGTCACCACAAGCCGCATCGTGAGCGCCCACGTTGGGGTGCTCGCCGCCGATGGCAGTGTGCTGCGTCGCCTGGATTGGCTCGCCGATCCGGGCGTGGAGATCCCCGCGCAGGCCAGCGCCGTGCACGGCATCAGCACCGAGCGGGCGCGCGCCGAGGGCCGCCCCGCCGCCGAGGTTGTGGCCGAGATTGTGGCAGCCCTGCGCGAGCTGCTGGCCGCCGGCACCCCCGTGGTCATTTATAACGCGCCCTACGACCTGAGCCTGCTTCAGCACGAGGCGCTGCGCTATGGTGTGCCCGCGCTCGAGGGCCCCTCCCCCATCATCGACCCGCTGGTGATCGATAAGGCGGTGGATCGCTACCGCAAGGGCAAGCGCACGCTTGAGGCCGCATCGCAGTTTTATGGCGTAGACCTCGTGGACGCCCACGACGCCAGCTCCGATGCGATTGCCGCCGGCCGGGTGGCGCAGGCCATCGCCCGCGCGCATGCCGCGAAGCTGGCGCAGCACAGCGCCGAGGAGCTGCACGCCCTCCAGGTGGGCTGGTGTGCCGAGCAGGCAGCGAGCTTCCAGGAGTATATGCGCCGCACCAAGGACCCCTCATTCACCACCTCGGGCTCCTGGCCCGTGCGCTAGCCCCCGCGCCACCGGCGGGTGGCCGCGTTTCCCTCGGGACGCGGCCACCCGCCTTTTTTGTTAAACGGAAGAGGGCGGGTCGGTCACCGTGATGGTGTCCGACCCGCCCTCCGCGGAGTCGATAAAGACTAGGCGCCGAAGCCCTTGAAGCGCTGGTTGAACTTCTCAACGCGGCCGGCGGAGTCCATGATGCGCTGCTTACCGGTGTAGAACGGGTGCGAGGCCGAGGAGATTTCCACGTCGATCACCGGGTAGGTGACGCCGTCGAGCTCGATGGTCTTGCTGCTCGTGACCGTGGTGCGGGTCAGGAAGGTTTCGCCGGAGGCGAGGTCGCGGAATACGACGGGTGCGTATTCCGGGTGGATGTCAGTCTTCATGAGGACTTCCTTGGTTAGTGGATGGTGATAAACGATGAACGTTTGGGGGTGGCCGCGCAGCGCAAAAAACCACGCAGCTAAGTCAGCTACTAACTTTAGCAGATGACGCAGGTCGCCGCCGCCACATCGGGGTAAACCCCGGCGTGTTGGGCGGTTTAGACGGCGCGGGCGCCGAAGCGACCCGCGGTTTCCGTGACCTCGATCGGCAGGCCGAAAGTGGAGGTGAGATTCTCGGAGGTCACGGTGGTGGCCAGGGGTCCCTGGGCCACGATGCGTCCCTCGCGAATCAGCAGTGCATGGGTGAAGCCCACGGGAATTTCCTCCACGTGGTGGGTGACCATAACGATGGCCGGGGCCTCCTCCGAGCGGGCGAAGCCGCCGAGCAACCCCACAAGCTCCTCGCGGGCCCCGAGGTCGAGACTCGACGCGGGCTCGTCCAGCAGCATGAACTCGGGATCGGTCATCACGGCGCGGGCGATCTGGACGCGCTTCTGCTCGCCGTCACTGAGCGTGCCAAAGAGGCGGTCGGCGAGGTGGTCTAGCTTCCACTCGGCCAGCACGCGGTGGGTGCGCTTAATATCGATGGACTCGTATTCCTCGTTCCACCGCCCGGTGACCGAATACGCGGCCGTCATCACGACGTCCAGAACCGTCTCGGACTGCGGGAGGCGCTTGGAGAGCGCGCTCGACGCGAAGCCGATGCGGGGGCGCAGCTCAAATACATCGGTGCGCCCGAGGGGCTCCCCGAGGATCTCTACCTCGCCCAGGGTGGGGTACATCAGGGTCGAGGCCAGCTGCAGCAGCGTGGTCTTCCCGGCACCGTTGGGGCCCAGAATGACCCAACGCTCGTCTGCCCCTACCTCCCAAGAAACGGAATCGAGGATGGGGTTACCATCCCGCAGTACGGACACATCATCAACACGTAGAACGCTCGCCATGCCCCTAGCCTATCGGCCCCGGAGGGGGGAGCGTGACACAAACGGCCGAGAGTTGATGCCAGTATTGAGGAAAGCGAAAGAGAGCAGCCTGCGCCATGAACCAGACCCCCGAGTCCCCCGCCCGTTTCCTCGTCGTTTTGGACGTGGATTCCACCCTGATTAAAAACGAGGCCATCGAGCTTCTGGCCGCGCGCGCCGGAAGCCTCGAACACGTGGCAGCGGTGACCGAACGCGCGATGCGCGGGGAGCTGGATTTTGCGCAGAGCCTGCGCGAGCGCGTGGCCACGCTCGGCGGCCTCGACGCCGGCGCCTTTGACGCCGTGCGTTCGCAGATTGAGCTGAGCGACGGCGCGCGCGAGATGATCGCCGGGGTGCGGGCCGCGGGGGGCCGGATCGCGGTGGTCTCGGGGGGCTTCCACGAGCTACTGGATCCGCTGGCCGAGTCCCTGGGCCTGGATCGCTGGCGCGCCAACCGGCTCGGGCGGGCCGCGGATGGCTCACTCACGGGCAGCGTGGAGGGCCCGATCATCGATGCCGAGGCGAAGGCCGTGGCGCTGCGCGAGTGGGCGGCGGAGTTCTCGCTCCCCCTGGAGCGCACGGTGGCCGTGGGTGACGGCGCAAACGACCTGAAGATGATGGAGATCGCGGGCCTCTCGGTGGCCTTTGACGCCAAGCCCGCGGTGCGTGAGCGCGCCAAGCTGGTGATCGGCAGCCGTAATCTCGCGGATCTGCTGCCGCTGCTGGGCCTGCGCGGCTAGCGCCTCGAAGAAAAATGCCCCACACCTTCCGGTGTGGGGCATTTCCTCTGAGCGGTGCCCGTTATCAGTTCAACAGCTCTAGAAATCGCGAAGCCGATAGTATCGGTATCCCATAATTTCGAGCCTTAAGGGCCTTCCCCGAAAAACTATCCACATCTTCCGCAACAACCCAGCGCACTTTTTTGGTCACGCCAGCACGGGGTTCCAAACCGCGTGCGCGTGCAATCTCTTCGTAGTACGAGCGCGGGTGCGGCATATCGCCGGTGAATACCACCATGTCGCCCGATATGGGCCGCACACCCCCCGTGGTCTCCTGCTTTTCAACCGGGGGCGCTGGTTCAATAATCAGCGCGGCTTCAATTTCGCGGGGATCGATGTTCAGAAGGGTTCCAACCGTACGGATCTGCTGAATCTCGTCCGCGTCAAGAATGCCGTCGCGGTGAGCCGCGATCACGACGTCCTCGAAATAATCATCATGCAATCGTGCTCGGTCGGTTTCCCGGAGCCCCAGGTCGCCTGCCAGTGTAACCAGCTCCTCGGCCTCAAGCAGGGTCACAAATCCATCGGCCAGAACACGATCAAGGAGCGCAAAATATTCTTGCTCCTCGGGGGTTTGCGTTCGGTGACTTCCCCGTCCCTCGTCGATGGCTGTTCCCTGATCGGTTATTCCACCGGGGAGGCTCTGCACTGTGCGCTCCAGGAAGGAGCGTTCCTGTTCCGGCGCAGAACCCCGCGAAACCCATCGCGTACCGGTCGAGGGAAGTGTCGGCCAATCTTGCCCCGCCGCCAATTCCCGATGCCTAGCCCACACGTCCGCTCGCGGATTCTCTTCGCGATAGGCCGCCAATAGTTTTGCGGTGGCAACGGTGTCATTCACTGCCCGGTGAGCATCGTGCAAGGGAATATCGTACGCGGCACAGCAGTCCGCCAGGGAGCGTCCGCCGCCCGGCAAAAATAACGTCGCGAGCCGCATCGTGCACAGGGCATCGCCGTTCCCCACGGGGGAATCCACGCCAAGACGAGCGAGTTCGGCACGCAAAAAGCGAGCTTCAAAACTGGCATTATGGGCGACTAGCACGCGACCGCGAAGCCGATCCAGGAACTCTGGGGCTATCCCCGAGAATCGTGGCGCCTCCCGCATATCCGAACCCCGCAGGCCGTGAATATGCGTGGGTCCAAGATCGCGATCGGGGTGAACCAGGGTCTCAAACCGGTCTTCAATAGCTCCGTCCGGGGCGACGTGAACCACCGCGAGTTCAATTACTCGATGATGATATTCGGGTGAGATTCCCGTTGTCTCAAAATCTAGTACCGCAAATCCCTCATGACTCACGCTGCTCTCCCTTTCCGCGCCGATACTCAACACCCACATCCCGCGGGTTTGCTACGGGCAGCTTAGCGCCCAAAAAATGCCCCACACCTTCCGGTGTGGGGCATTTTTCGGATCCGGGGCTAGTGGCCCATTCCGAGGCCGCCGTCCACGGGGATCACGGCGCCGGAGATATAGCCGGCATCCTCGCCGCCGATCCAGGCGACCACCTTGGCCACCTCCTCGGGGCTCGCGAAGCGGCCCGCGGGAATCGACGCGCGATACTGCTTCTGGGTGTCCTCGGGAAGCGCGGCGGTCATATCGGTTTCGATAAAGCCGGGCGCCACAACATTGGCGGTGATGCCACGGGCACCCAGCTCGCGCGTGATCGAACGCGCCATACCCACCAGGCCAGCCTTGGAGGCCGAATAATTCACCTGGCCGGGGCCACCATAAAGACCCACGACGCTGGAGATCAGCACGATGCGGCCGTAGCGAGCCTTCAGCATGCCCTTGGAGGCGCGCTTCACCACCCTGAATGCGCCGCCGAGGTTGGTATCCACCACATCGTCGAAGTCCTGTTCGCTCATGCGCATGAGCAGGGTGTCTCGGGTGATGCCGGCATTGGCCACCAGCACCTCCACGGGGCCATAGGCGGCCTCGATCTCGGTGAACGCGGCATCCACGGACGCGGCATCGGTCACATCGGCGCGCACGGTGAGGGAACCGGCGGGGCCCTCGCCCGAGCGGGCGGTCACGGCCACGCGATAGCCGCGGGCCACAAATTCCTCGGCGATGGCATAGCCGATGCCGCGGTTTCCGCCGGTGACGAGGACGGTACGGGGGTCTGTCATGTTTTCTCCTGCTGGTGGTCGGCGCGTAAAACGGCACGAAGAGGGCGCACCGATCCGGTCGGCACGCGGATACCAGTTTAGGCGTTGCGGAAAGAGCGTAGGCTAGGAGGGACATGAATCAGCCCACGATCACCACGCTGCCGCCCTCCCCGGAGGACGATCGACATTCGCGGATGAAAAAATACTTCATCGCGATGATCATCCGCGTGCTGTGCCTGCTCTGCCTGCTGTTTCTGCACGGCTGGTGGCTTGTGCTTCCCGTGATCGGGTCGATAGTCCTGCCGTATTTTGCGATGCTCATCGCCAATGTCACGGGCACCCCGCCGGGAGGCAATGTGGAGAGCCCGGGCGGGCTCCTGCCCTATCGCCCGCAGCCGGGCGCGCAGCCCGGGGATGCGTCCGAGGGCACGGATGCGGACACCGCGGCGGATACCACCGGGGGCACGGGGCCCGCCGCGGACGAGCCCGCGGCCCCCGAGTCCGGCGAGCCGGACCCGACCACCTGGATTGTGCACGAGGCCACCCCCGCGCCCGCCCCGGCGCAGCCGCGGGTTTTTGTGATGCCCGCGTCCACCCCCGAGGCCCAGACCCCCGAGGTGCCGCACGCATGATCTCCCTCTTTGGCGAGCCCGAGGCCGCCGAGTGCTCGCGCGCGCAGTGCCGCGAGGCCGCCGCGTGGCGCATCGAGTGGCGCAACCCCAAGATTCACGACGAAACACGCCGCAAGATATGGCTGGCCTGCGAGGAGCACCGGGAGTACCTGGTGGGCTTCCTGGAGGCACGTAATTTCCCCGTGGAGGCCCTGCCCTTCACATCCCCCGAGGAGACACATGAATAAGTGGCGTTTTGCACTTCAGAAGCGCTGGTTTGGCTATCTGGGGGTGGCCATTCTTTTTGCCATCATCTGCGTGATGCTCTCCAATTGGCAGCTCAGCCGCCGCGATGAGCGCGAGGTGGAGATCGATCGGGTCAACCGCAATTTTGATGCCACCCCGGTGCAGATTGAGGACGTTCTGCCCACGCTGGACGGCTTTAACGAAAACGACCGCTGGCTGCCCGTGGAGGTCACCGGCACGTATCTGCCCGAGAAGGAACTGCTGGTGCGTAACCGCCCGCACGACGGCCAGCCCGGATACGAGATCCTCACGCCGCTGCAACTGGATAACGGCAATATTTTTGTGGTGAACCGGGGCTGGATCCCCACCGGCAACGATGCCGATCGCCCCGAGTCCGTTCCGCGCCCGCCGAGCGGCGAGGTCACGGTGGTCGCGCGACTTAAGGCGGGCGAGGCAGAGATTAAGGGTCGCGGCGCACCCGAGGGGCAGCTCGCCACCATCCGCCTCGATGATGCCGCCGCCACGTTTGGCCAGCCCACCTATACGGGAGCCTATGGGCTGCTCGCGAGCGAAAGCCCCGAGTCCCCCGATCCGCGGCCCGCCGAGGTGAAGCGCCCCGAGCCCGATGAGGGCCCGCACCTGTCCTATGCGTTCCAGTGGATCATCTTTGCGCTGATGGCATTTGGATTCCTCGGCTATGCGGTGCGCGAGGAGTATCGCCGGGTGAACTCGGATGATCCCGAGGAGAACCGCCGCGCCACCGAGCGCGCCCGTAAGAAGGCACTGCGCGTGACCGATGCCGATATCGAGGACGAGCTGCTCGACGGCAAGCACTAGGCGGCTCCCCTCCGCCGCGCGTTTCCCCGCATTCCCCACCTGCCGAGGCCACCCCCCGCGGGTGGGTGGGGGCATCCGCAGCGCGCGCCCCGAGGCTCCGGAACGGAAATACGCCCCGCGATCCGCGCGCGCCACGCCGTCCATTTGTGACCCCGTGGCCGCCATATTCCAGTCTCCCCCACCTGAGTTTCCCTCGGGATTCCGGGGCGGAGCCATGCCTCCGTGGCGCCCGCGCGCCCCGAGAACTGTCAATTTATTTGAAAGTTGACGTTAGGTAAGGCTAGACTAACCACTGCCGGTTTTCCCCGCCCCTCCGGGCAGCACGGGAAGGCTCGTTATCGCGGCACGCCCCACTGCCCGCGATCCCGGGCCCGCCGCATCCCCCGCGCGTGGCCCTGCCACCCCACCCCACTGCGAAAGGCCCTCCGCCATCATGCGACGAACCTCCCCGTCCCGCCCACTCCTGGGCCTCGCGACCCTCGCGATCTCCGCCCTCGCCCTCGCCGGCTGCTCCTCCACCACGGCCGAGCCCGCGGCCTCGGGAAACGCCGATTTTGCACCCGTGGTCATCGAGCACGCCCTCGGCACCGCCACGATCACCGCCCCCGCCCAGCGCATCGTGACCCTCGGCCAAGGCTCGGCCGAGACCGCCATCGCGCTCGGCACGATCCCCGTGGGCATGGAATCCTATGCCTGGGGCAGCGATGACACCGGCTATCTGCCCTGGGTCCACGAGGCCGTGACCGACGCACACGGCACACTCCCGAAGACCTTCACCGGCTCCAGCGAGCTGGACATCGAGGCCATCGCCGATCTGGAGCCCGACCTGATCCTCGCACCGTGGTCGGGCGTGACCCAGGAACAATACGATGTCCTGGAAAAAATCGCCCCCACCGTGGCCTATCCCGAGCAGCCGTGGACCATCACCTGGACCGATCAGATCACCACGATCGGCGAGGCCATGGGCAAAAAGGAGGAGGCCTCCGGGCTGATCACCACGATTAACGACACCCTCGCCTCCGCCAAGCGCCCCGAATATGCCGGCGTCTCGTTCTCCTATATCTATAACACCGGCCCCGGCACGCTCGGCGTGTTTTTCCCCGGGGAACAGCGCGTGGCCATGGCCAGCGCCCTGGGACTCACCGTGGACCCGATGGTGAATGACCTCCCCGAGACCGAGGGCACCGACTCCGCACTGATCGGCCTGGAAAATGCCGATAAGCTCGCCAATTCTGACCTCATCTTCACGTTCTACTCGGATGCCGCAAACCGCGCCGAGATCGAGGCCCAGCCGCTCTACGCCGCGATCCCCGCGGTTGCCCGCGGCTCGGTCGTGGCCCCCACCGATCAGTCCTTTGTGACCGCATCCTCGATGATCAACCCGCTCACCGTGCCCTGGGCCCTGGAACGCTATGTTCCGATCATCGATGGCGCCGTCGCCACGCTCGGGAAGTGACCCACACCCCACAACACACCGCGGCCGCCGGGAACTCTCCCCGCGGTCGCGGTTTTGCGCGCCCCGCGCTGATCCTGCTGCTCTCCGCCGCCGCGCTGCTTCTGATCTGTGTGCTGTCGCTGATCGCCGGGTCCAAGGTGACCGATCCCGGCCAGGTGCTCACCGCGCTGCGCGGGGAGGGCGACGCGCACCTGCAAACCGTGATCGCAAGCCGCATCCCCCGCACCGTCCTGGGCGCCTGCGTGGGCGCGGCCCTCGCCGTGGCCGGGGTGCTGGTGCAGGGCATCACGCGCAATCCGCTGGGCGATCCCGGGCTGCTCGGGGTGAGCATCGGCGCCTCGGCGGCCGTGGTCACCGCCACCGCCTTCCTCGGTTTTTCCGGGGGCGTGGGCACCGTCTGGATCGCCCTGATCGGCGCGCTGCTCTCGGTATCCGTGGTCTATCTGGTGGGCACGCGCGGCGGCGGGGGAATTGCCCCGCTGCTGCTCGCGGGCGCCGTGGTATCCGCGGTGCTGGGCACCTATATTCAGGCGATGATCCTCACCCGGCCCGAGGTTTTTGATTCCTTCCGCTTCTGGGTGATCGGCTCACTCGCGGGCCGCGATCTGGGCTCGCTCGCGAGCGTGGCCCCCGTCCTGATCCTGGGCGGCCTGCTGGCGCTGATGCTCGCCTCCGGGCTCAACGCACTCGCGCTGGGCGAGGACGTGGCCACCTCGCTGGGCGTGCGCGTGGCGTGGGTACGCGGGGGCGGCATCCTCTCCGCCGCGCTGCTGTGCGCCGCCGCAACCGCCGCCGTGGGACCCATCGCGTTTATCGGCCTCGCCGTGCCGCATATCGTGCGCTCGCTCATCGGCACCGATCACCGCTGGCAGATTCCCGCGGCAATCCTGCTCGGAGCCACCCTCCTGATCGCCGCCGATATCGCCGGTCGTGTGATCGCACGCCCGGGCGAATTAATGGTGGGAATCGTGACGGCCTTTATCGGCGCGCCCTTCCTGCTCCTCGCCGTGCGCGGCGGCAGGGTGGTGCGCTCATGAGCGCGCCCCGCGCCGAGCGCATCCTGCTGCTGCGCGCCGGAACCCGCGTGGCGCTTCCGCTGCGCGCCCGCTCGCTCCTCTGGTCGGTGCTGCTGCTGATGGCGCTGCTCGTGGCGGCCGCGGCCACACTGAGCCTCGGCAAGCTCGGCATCCCCCTCGCCGAGCTGCCCGCCGCACTCCTGGAGCCCCCGCGCGGGGCCGCGGGCTTCACGCTGGGCACCCTGCGCGGGCCGCGGCTCGTCGTGGCGCTCGGGGTGGGCGCCGCGCTGGGCATCTCGGGCGCGCTCTTTCAGACCGTGACCCGCAATCCGCTTGGCAGCCCCGATGTGATTGGGCTGGGCGCGGGGGCCGGGGCAGGCGTGGCCCTGACCGGTGTGGCCTGGCCCGGCGTAATCCCCACGCCGGTGGGGGCGCTGCTCGGGGCCACCCTCGCGATCACCGTGGTCTATCTCGCCACGGGTCGCGGCTTTAGCTCCCCCACCCGGATCATCATCGCGGGCATCGGGGTGGCCGCGATGGCCTCCGCCGTGACCCAATACGTGGTGACCATCACGCTGCGCGATGAGGCGGCGCAGCTGGCCGGATATCTCGCGGGCTCGATCAACGCAAGCAGCTGGGGCTCGGCGGGGCTGATCCTGCTGGTGCTCGCCGTGACCTGGCCCGCCGCGGCCGCACTCACCCCGCGGCTGAACCTGATGGAACTGGGCGATTCGCTCGCGCAGTCCCTCGGCGGGCGCACCCGCTCCACCCGCACGCTTGCGATCATCATCGCGGTTATTGCGGCGGCCGGGGCCGTCACCGTCTCCGGGCCGATCGCATTTATCGCCCTGACCGCGCCGCAGATCGCCCGCCGCCTCGTGCGCTCCCCCGGCGTGAGCCTGGGCCTGTCTGCCCTGATCGGTGCGCTGATCATGGTGCTGGCCGATCTGATCGCCCAGCAGGCGGGCTGGGCGAAGGGGCTCCCGGTGGGCGTGATCACCGCCGGGGTGGGCGGCATCTATCTTGGCTATCTCCTCCTCCGCGAATGGCGAAAGGGACTCCTATGACCACCGCTTCCCCCACCGTGCCCGCTCCCCCGCGCCCCGCGATCCTCGAGGCGCGCGGGCTGAGCGTGGGCTATGGCCCGCATCCGGTGCTGCGCGACCTGAGCTTTGAGGTGCCCCGGGATCGCTTCACCGCAATCATCGGACCCAATGGCTGCGGCAAATCCACGCTCCTGAAATCCCTCGGCCGCACCCTGACCCCGCGCTCGGGCGGCATCTATCTGGGCGGCGAGGAGCTCTCCCGGCAGCGCGCCAAAACCATCGCGCGCGCAATCGCCCTCCTCCCCCAGGACCCCGTGGCCCCGGAGACCATCCGGGTGCGGGACCTCGTGGGGCGCGGCCGCCACCCCTATCACTCACTCCTGCGACAGTGGGCCCCCGGGGACGCCGAGATCGTGGACCGGGCCCTCGCTGCCACGGGCGTGAGCGCCCTGGCCGATCGTTTTGTCTCCGAGCTCTCGGGGGGCCAGCGGCAGCGGGTCTGGGTCGCGCTGATCCTGGCCCAGGACACCGGAATTGTGCTCCTGGACGAGCCCACGTCGTTTTTGGATATCGCGCATCAGATCGAGGTGCTGCACCTGTGTCAGGACATGCGCGATGCCGGAAAAACCGTGGTCGCCGTGCTCCACGATCTTAACCAGGCCGCACGCTATGCGGAGCATCTGGTGGTCATGCAGGCCGGAAGCATCGTGGCCCAGGGCAGCCCGGAGACGGTACTCACGCGCGAGCTGATCGAGGATGTTTTTAGCCTGGACTGCGAGATCACCCGCGATCCGCAGGCGGGTTCTCCGCTGATTGTGCCCCGCGCCCGCTAGCCGCCCTCGGCGGCATCGCGCTCGTCTTTAAAGCGCTGCCACTCGCTGCCGAGGGAGCGGTTATCCAGCACCCAGCCCATATAGTCGCGCATATTACGCACGCGCTGATAGGCGAGCCCCGCGGGACGGGCCCGGGCCAGGGCCTCCTCGGCGAGGGCGCGCTGATCGCGCAGATACGCCTGTTCCTGCTCCAGGAAGCCGCCCCAGACATCCGCATCCATCACGTAATAATGGGTGCGGTCGCCGGGGCGGCGCACGCGGCGCACAAAACCCTGCTGTTCCAGCGCGCGGGTATGGGAGGATACCGAGCCGCGGCTCACGTCGAGCTCGCGCGCGAGCTCCTCGGCCCCCACGCCATCGGATTCGCTCAGCAGGAGATAGCCGGCGATGAGTCCGCCGATGCGGGTGCCCCCGCCGTTTTGCCAGAACCCGGCGAAGCTGTCCACAAACCAGGCCCGAAATACCGCGTCCTGGCCCGCGGGCGGAAACGAAAATTCTGGGCTCTCGGTCATGCGGCTACTCCCCCGGGCTCACGGAAACGGTGGTTTCCCCGAGTCTAGGCCAGCTCGATCAGGTCGTTATAGTCCTTATTCCAGTGGTCTTCCACACCATCGGGCAGGATCAAAACCCGCTCGGGGTTCAGGGCCTCCACGGCGCCGGCATCGTGACTCACCAGAACCACGGCACCGGTGAAGTGCGCGAGGGCATCCAGGATTTCCAAGCGGCTCGCGGGGTCCAGGTTATTTGTGGGCTCATCCAGCAGCAGCACATTGGCGGAGGACACCACCAGCATCGCGAGCGAGAGGCGGGTTTTTTCCCCACCCGAGAGCACACCCGCGGGCTTATAGCCGTCATCTCCGGTGAAGAGGAACGAACCCAGCACCTTACGCGCCTCGGTCTCGCCGATATTCGGCGAGGCGGAGAGCATATTCTCCAGGACGCTGCGCTTCACGTCGAGGTTCTCGTGCTCCTGGGCGTAATAGCCCACCTTCAGCCCGTGGCCGGGAATGATCTCCCCGGTATCGGGCTTATCCACGCCCGCGAGCATGCGCAGCAGCGTGGTCTTTCCGGCACCGTTAAGCCCCAGGACCACCACCTTGGAGCCGCGGTCGATCGCGAGGTCCACCGAGGTGAAGATCTCCAGCGAACCGTAGCTCTTGGAGAGGTTCTTCGCCATGATCGGGGTCTTGCCACAGGGCGCGGGATCGGGGAAGCGCAGCTTGGCCACACGATCCACGGCACGCACCTCGTCGAGGCCCGCGAGCATCTTCTCGGCCCGGGCCACCATCTGGTGGGCGGCCGCGGCCTTGGAGGCCTTGGCGCCGAAGCGGGCCGCCTGCAGTTGCAGCGTGGTGGCCTTCTTCTCGACGTTCACGCGCTCCTTCTTGCGGCGCTCCTCATCGGCCTCGCGCTGGCGGAGGTAGTTCTTCCAGTTCATGTTGTAGGTATCGATGACCTGGCGGTTGGCGTCCAGATAGAACA
Source organism: Mycetocola spongiae (assembly GCF_020424085.1). NCBI lineage: Bacteria > Bacillati > Actinomycetota > Actinomycetes > Micrococcales > Microbacteriaceae > Mycetocola > Mycetocola spongiae. Next base: position 664,911 of record NZ_CP080203.1, read on the forward strand.
CGCGGTTCACGGTCTCGCCGACCAGCTCAATATCGTGGGTGATCACGATGAATCCGCCGCGGTAATTCTTCAGGAACTCGCGCAGCCACACCACGGAATCGGCGTCCAGGTGGTTGGTGGGCTCATCGAGGATCATCGTCTGCGCATCGGAGAACAGGATGCGGGCGAGCTCGATACGGCGGCGCTGACCACCCGAGAGCGTGCTCAGCGGCTGGTCCAGAATGCGATCGGGCAGGTTCAGGTTGCTCGCGATAGACGCGGCCTCCGCCTCCGCGGCATAACCACCAAGCGCGTTAAAGCGGTCGGTCAGGTTGCCGTATTTTTTCATCGCGGCCTCGGCGACCTCGGGATCGGGGTGCGCCATATTTTCGGTGGCCTTGGCCATACCGAGGGCGATCTGGCCGAGTCCGCGGGCATCGAGGATGCGGGTGCGGGCGAGGTCGTTCGGGTCGCCGGTGCGCGGGTCCTGGGGCAGATAGCCCAGCTCGCCGCGGTTTTTAATCTCGCCGCCGGCCGCGGGAATTTCTCCCGCGAGGGTCTTGGTCAGAGTGGTCTTTCCGGCACCATTGCGCCCGACCAGTCCGATCTTATCGCCGGCGGCGACCTGGAAATTCACGTTTTCCATGAGCAGTCGCGCGCCAACGCGAATCTCAAGATCGTGCACGGAGAGCGCCACTGTGGGGAGTCCATTTCTCTAAGACGGCGCGCGATAAATGGGCGCGCAAAAATCTGGGGGTAAGTGGCCAGTCTACGCGCTCGGGGGCGATTCCGCGTAAAGGAGCGGTGCGCCGCGCGCGAAATCGGGTGTGGCATGCCCGTGGCGCGGGCGGCCGCGCGCCGATTTGCCCCGTATAAACCGGGGTGGGTTTGCGCAGGCCCGGGTGTCCTCGGGCGACCGCGGGCCGGGCGGAACCGGCATACGCCGTAGAGTGGGACGGTCCATATTTTTATCCCGGGAGCCCGATGACCCAGATTACCCGCGTCCGCGTGGCCGCCTTTGGTGGCCCGGAGGGTCTTATCACCGAGTCCACCACATCCCCCGCGGCCTCGGCGCTGCGCCCCCGCGAGGTGGGTATCAGCGTGACCCATGCCTCGCTCGGGTCCACCGATACCCTCGCCCGCTCGGGCGGATACCTGCTTCAGCCGCGCCCCGGGTTCACCCCGGGCTATGACTTCATCGGCGAGATCACCGGCGCGGGTTCCGCGGTGGATTCCGCGGCCTGGCCCCTGGGTACCCGCGTGGCCGGCGTGCTCCCACGGATGGGGAGCCTGCGCTCACACCTCGCGATCTCCCCCGAGCGCCTCGTGCGGGTGCCCGCCTCGCTGAGTTCCGCGGTCGCGGCAACCCTGCCGCTGGATCTGCTCACCGCTGGAATCTCGATTGACCTCGCGGGCGATCCGCGCAGCGTCCTGGTGCAGGGTATATCCGGCGCGGTGGGCTCGCTGCTCGCGCAGCACTATCGCGGGCGGCGCATCCGGGTTCTGGGCACCGCGAGCGAGCGCTCGCGCGATTATGCGCTGGGCCTGACCCCCGATGTTGTGGACTATCGCGATCCCGAGTGGATCGCGCGTGTCCGCGAGCTGGCTCCGGGCGGCGTGGATGCCGCGTTTGATCACACCGGTTCCTGGGAGTTGCGCGGGGCGGTGGCGCGCGGCGGATCCGTTGTGCGTCTCGCATTTGATGATGGTTCGGGGCATGCGCGCCGCGGCATCGCACTCGGCGGCGCGCGCAGCGCCGCGCTCTCGCTGGCCCGCCCGCGCGAACGGGTATGTTCGGTCCCGGTCATGGTCGCGACCCGGCCGCAATACGCCCGCGAGCGGCTCGCCCTGCTGCTGGAGCGGGTCGCGGCGGGCAACCTGACCCCGCCCTCCCCCGAGGTTTATCCGCTCTCCGCGGTGCGCGAGGCCTCCGCCGCGGTATCCCATACCGCCCCGGGGAGCAAGATTGTGGTGGAGTTTCCCGCACGCTAGCGCCTAGGCTGGGGAGACCAAGGCGTCCCGCGACGGAAGGATCTCCCCCGTGTCCGCAGTATTTGATGGCCTGGCCGGGATCTACGACCGGCAGCGTCCGCGCTATCCCGATGCCGTATTTGCACTGCTCGTCTCCCTCCTTCCCGCGGATCATCCGGTGCGGATCCTGGATGCGGGTTCGGGTACCGGGGTGATCCTGGAGGGCCTGATCCCGCGGCTCCCCCCGCACCCCGCCATCACCGCGGTGGATGTCTCCACCGATATGCTCGCGACCGGTCGCGCCAAGTTCCCCGCGGTGGAATGGGTGCATGCCCCCGTGGAGGAGGAGCTTGAGCGCCGGTTTGGGCTCTCGCTGATCACCGCGGGCCAATCGGCACACTGGTTTGATCGCCCCCGGTTTTATCGCGCCGCGCGCGCCGCGCTGGTTCCGGGAGGGGCCCTGGCCATCGTGCAGAATAATCGCGAGTATTCCGGCGGTGGCTTTGCCGCGGGCTGGGAGGATTTTGTGGAGCGCCACGATCCCGGCTATCGCCGCGATTATCGCGATTTTCCCTATGCCACGGAACTGCCGCGCGCCCTCGGCGGCGGCCCGGGCGATGCGGGGGTTTTGAGCCAGCCGTGGACCCTCACGCGCTCGGCCGAGGATACCCGCGGGCGCGCGCTGTCCTCCAGCAAGATTCGCGGCGCCCTGCGCCTGGGCGGGGCCGCGGCCGAGGCCGACCTCGCGGAGCTGATCGCCGAGCATACGGTGGATGGCAATATCAGCATGAGCATGAAGACCGAGGTGTTCTGGGCGCGGACCCCGACACATAAATAAGCGCGCCGTGGGGCGCTTAGATTTATCTGCCCCCGATGGTATCCATGCCCGCGCTCTTAAAAGCCACCACGGGTGGTCGCTATTTCCGGGAGGCGTTCACCCAATTATGCTTGCCGTCGCGGCAACGACTGTTGGGTCGGGTTGCCCCGGAGCACCGCTAAATGCGTTCGAGCAGGTGCATACTCGGGCTGTAGCCAATGGCCCAATCGGTGTACACTCCGGCTATCGCACAGTCCTCACAGCGGAGGCCCACACTCACCCAGCGCACGTCGTTCCCGCTGATCGCGAAGCCCACGGCAACCGTAAAATCGATGCCTCCACAGGTGCACTCGGCAGCGTCAAGATCGATATCGGAATCCGCATGGTCCAATACTTCCTGCGAATCAAGCAGGGCGACCTCGGAATCGCAGGCAAAACACAACCTCACCGCCACGCCTCGATCATCGTCGAAACCGAGAGAAAAAACCTCACTACCGCAGTCACAAATGCAGTCACTAATTCGAGCGACCGGCAGGTCGCCCGCCTCATAATTGCTAATGGAATCGTGGAGCTGTTCGCGGCCGGTACGAGAAGTCATAGCCCAAGTTTAGCGCCGCGGAGACTATTCCTTTTTTCTAAACGAAAAGAACCGATGCCCCAGGAACGAGGCGATGCTCACCAGCCCGATAGCAACTACCTGCGAAAGCAACGGATGCCATCGAAGAATCTCCACCAGCAGGGGCGTCAGGACAAGGCCTGCAACCATACCCGAAAGCCACACCGAGAGAAACCGGATAAAGTCGCCCCGAAGACCGCTGGTAGATTGAAACACAAATGCCCGATAAAACGGGAACGCACACAGAATTGTTATCGCCTGGGCAATCAAAATTGCAATGAAATAATGCACGTTCAGTAATAAACCAGCGCCGACGAGCAGCAGATAAAACAGCGAGGTCAGCCCAGCTACCAGGAGGTAACGGATCTCCTGCCGGGCGAGCAAGCGCTTGACAAGATTGGCTATCGCGGACCCGGAATCATTAACCGACACGTTTGCCATCTTTCGTTAACATCAATCGTCTCCAACCCAAGGCGGCACTGCGACCGCTGCGAATATCCGCGAGTCTGATATTCTCGGCACGTCGCAAGGAGCAGTCTTTCTCCGCAACTTTGTGAATAACCACGCCCAGAAATCAGACGCCCTGCGTTTAATTTGTCCTCGGAAGGACCCCACTCCCAGTGAGAACCCACCTGCGATCGTACCTGATCATTGCTGGAGTACTATCGCTCCTATCCGCACCGGTATTCTACCGGCTCTCACAGCCGGGCGTCCGCTCCGATCTCCTCGCACATGCCGCTCTGGCTCGAGGGATGGTGGAAAATGGCGGATGGTTTTCCTATTCTTTGTGGTATCCGCTCTTTCATTTCCTCTCGTTTGGATCCGAGAGACCCGAAGTGGTCGTAGCCACGATCGTGATTCTCCTGACCGGCTTCACGGTATTGAAGGGCTGGGTTGTCTTCTGGATCGCGCAACGGTATCTCTCCTCGCCTCAGCTGAGCACCCTGGTTGCCCTTGTGGCCGCCGTCGCGATGCCGCTGATCGACCCGAATAACCCCGCAAACCTCTACCTCGGACATCTATCGGCCAACGTCTGGCATAACTCGACCAATGTCATGGTCGCGCCATTTGCAATCGCCGCTTTTTACACGGGAATCCTCTTCCTTCGGAAACAGACGGTTCGATCGGCCGCCGTTTTCTCCGGACTCATCGTGCTGTCCACCCTGTGTAAGCCAAATTTTTCACTAGCGCTGCTTCCCGTAATCGGAATTGCCGCCATAATTGTCCTGATTCAGAATCGCACGGCTATTATGCCCGCGTTAAAATTGATATCTATCGCGTTTATCCCGGTGGCAGCGCTTCTTGCGCTGCAATATACGATCGTGTTTCTTTCCGGAAGTGTTCGAGAAACAAAACTGGGCATATCTCCCTTTGCCGTCTGGTCTCATTTCTCCGACAACATCTCATACTTCTTGGTGCTCTCCTTGGCCGGGCCGGTTCTCATGCTGTTAGCAATGACTCCGTTAGCCAGACGTTCGCTGGAAATTCAAGTCTCCTGGTTGACGTTACTCGTCGCCATTGCTCAGTATGGCCTCCTGGTGGAGGTATTTCCCGATGGAAGTATCTCCTTCGAGGGCAACTGGACATGGGGCTCCTATACCGCAATTACAGTGGTATTCATTTTCTCCATGATTTTCATGTTGCGTCAGCTCGACGTGCCTAAACTTGATCCCTGGCCGCGGGTCGCGCTGTTTCTTGCTGGACTGGCTGTTGCGGCACACACGTTCTCGGGAATCTACTATCTCCTGAACGTCGCAAAAACAATAAACACCTTTTAGGGGCGCCCCATGACAGCACTGCGAGAACGCATCAACATCCTTTTGGCGACCCGATGGAGTCTGTGCCTGGGTCTCCTCCTACTGACGCTGGTAGGGGCAGCAATCCTCGGCCCGGTTCTCTTTTCCTCGGTGGATGCCGACGACGCACATTGGATACTGGAAACGCCGGCCTATACGCAAGGGTCGTTTTGGCAGTCGGTGGTCTGGTCGTTCACCGACGTTCCCGCACAGTCCCCGGATCAGGGTCGCTTCTCCCAGTTTGCCTATGCCATGCAGCGCATCATGGACCTGGCCACGATGAACCTCTCCGTCGCGCTCTCAACGCCCCCGCTGGTCATCCGGGCGGGGCTAAAGGTGATTCTCTTATTGGTTGCCTTTGCATCCATCCTGGGTTTCGCGCGCATCCTGCGCCGGCGCCTGCCGGATGGGCGCCTCGTGGGCCTATCGCGGGGCGATAGCGTGCTCTTTGCGGTCATCCTGGCGGTACTTATCCCGCTGGGTGCCAAGAGTATGATGTTGGGCAGTTTCAACGGCTGGATTTCGTACCCGGTGCTCACCTACGGAGCCGTCCCTATCATTTTCGGGGCGGGGATAATTATGTTGTGGCTCTACGAGGGTCTGCAGCGAAAATTTGTCCTTTTCGCGCCCATCGCGGTTATCGTGGTCCTCGTAATCTGCGTGTTCATCACTACCAGTTATGAGCTGTACTATCTGGTCTTTCCGATGATGATCGTATCCCTGCTTCTGCAACCACGAAATCCTGAATACTCCGCGGGCAGGGACCGATCTAAGATATTTCTTCTGGCGACCACGGCGACATTATTTGCTCTTGCATTTGGCGTTACCCGTCTCTATGTAGCTACCGCCTGCGCGGCGGGAGGCTGCTATACCGGGGTTCTTGCCGGATCGGTTAAGGGCACGATCAGCGCAACGGTATACAACCTCGTCAGCTCCCTTCCCGGCGCCACGGTGGACTACGCGGGCCAAAACGCCCTCGAGACCTTAGGTTCGGATCCTCAGTCGCCCACCCGAGGATCGCTGCTTTTGGGCATTCTCTTTGCATTGGGCGTCTTATTAGTCATTTTGTGGGTGCGTCGCCGCAACCGTTCCCGCCTGTTGCAGGCCCCCCAAGAGCGCATCACAACGGAGCCTCTTTACCTTCGATTGGCGGCGCTGAGCGCGTGTGTCGCCCTGGGCGGCGCAGTCCTTATGGCCGTAAGTTCGAAGGCCCAGGCCTCGTTGACGCTCTGGTCCGTTCCGTTCCGCAGCGGTGTACTGATTTGGTTTGCCCTGGCGACCATGGTGGCTGCCCTCTTAATGTATCTCGCGGGCAGAAGCCCCCGCACCGCGCCCTATATCATTAGTGCGCTGGCTCTTGCCGGGGCCGTGGTGATCGCTATGGCGACACCGATTAACTATTACGCGGCACAGAATGCGCGCCTAAATCAGGTGACTCGTACGGTGGACAGCATCCATAACGAAGTCGCCGTGGGCGATCTTTCCCCCGCGGCGGATGCCTTGCGATGCACGCTGATTTCCACACTCATGGAGCAGGTTGGCGAGGATCTACATGGTGAGCGCACGATTTCCGGTGCCTACGCGGCGTTTAACCACTATTACGGAGTGCCGTTCTGTTCGCAGCTAATCGGACCCTACGATACGGTTCCGACAACCATTTACTAGATTTTTTTGCGGATCAAGTACATGGGACGACCCATGCTTCGCAGGTGTTGACGGCCAAGGTACTCCCCGATGATACCGATCGTGAGCATCTGAGCACCTGCGAATAGGGAGATCATGCCGGCCATTGTGGTGTAGCCGGCCACGGTGTTATAACCCAATAGGAACCGGACGCCGATGGTCAGCAGCATAATGAGTCCAAATGCGCCGCAGATGAAGCCCAGCCAGGTTGCCAGCGTGAGCGGCGCGGAACCATAGCCGGTAATCATATTCATTGCGTGCTTAGCCAAACGCAATACGCTATAAGAAGAACGCCCGGTCTCGCGGCGATCCATGGAGACCGTTACGGGTACCACGGACGAGGTGGTCCAAGAAAGCAAGACGTCCAGATTTACCTGAGAGTCATCTACGCGGCTGAATCCCTCACGCAATTCGCTGCGGAACGCTCGAAAAGCCCCCACCCACTCGGCGTTCGCAACTCCGGCCAGGGCGAGGGCCCGCTTAACCGACCGTGACGCAAACGAACGAAAGAACCCGTGCTCCTCAACCTCCGGAAGCGCGTACACCAGATCGACACGAGGGTCGACGAACGGCGCAATTAGCTTTCCAATTTCCTCTGGAGGATGCTGTAAATCATCGTCAAGCGTGACAATAACGTCGCCCTCGGCGAGCCGGATACCGGCCAACAGCGCATTGTGTTGTCCAAAGTTTCGGCGCAAATGCACCACGGAGATGAATGACTGACTTTCGGCACTGCTATCGGCGGCGTCGCCGGTCCCGTCGATATCTCCATCCACAACCAGGATGATCTCGTAACGCTCAATTTCTCCGGCAAAAACAAGCTCGTCGAGCGAGCTACCCAGTCGCGTGGTCAGCTCGGGAAGTGTGGCAGCCGAACGATAACAGGGCACAACTACAGACAGTTTCATTCGGCCAGCTTAGCCCTCGGGCATCCTCTCCCGCACACCGACAAACGTGGTCAACAGCATCGAGCGACGCTCCCCAAAAGGTTAGCGTCGTACCAGGTGCGCCGTTTCAACTGCTAGTGCCGGTACCAAGCCCGCTCGAGCCCACGCGCGCTGGACGTTGAGATTATAGGACTGTGTTGATATCACAGCCCTTTTGATGCCGCCCGCCGCGGCCCCGGCGATGATTCCGTCTAGGAGATGACGGTACAACCCCTGCCGCTGAAAGCGAGACCCAATAGCGGCCAACTCAACCTCGTGAACCGAGAGCTCGGAAAACTCAGAAATAATGGCCGCTCCCACGGGCACCCCCTCGGCAAGGAGCAGATATGCAATACCGGAATGATCAAGCAACGTATTCTGCGCCCATTCAAGGTAACCCTCGGTAACGGCAGAATGTTCGAAGCGCCCATTTGCCGCGTAGTGATTCACATAGCCGTTAAACGAGTCCTTTAATAGATCTAGGGTCGGTCTACGCCACGGACTGCCCGAGAACTCGTCCCCGCGAAAGACCAGCACCTCGATACCAGCAATACGCTCGATAGCCCGATAATCACTCGTGTGCGTCTCCCAATACATGAGCGACCCGGCCGGCAACACGCGCCAGCCGACGGGCGCCACGCGATCGGCCAGCGCAACCAACCGAGAAGGGTAACGCAGAATGACCACGTCTTCTTCACTGTCCCGGAGTCGTCGTGAAACGGTCTCAACCAGCGCGTCTCCCGACGGCTCGCCAGGAATAAGCTGCGTGACGCCACAGGCCTCGCCAACGGATAGCCTGCCCACTCCGAGACCAAATCTCGCGGACTCCGTTCCGCTATGAGTGAGATGACTCACACCCGCGTGCGCACTCGCCCAGGACATTTTATGCCGTTCCCGTCACGGTGAAGGCACGCACGGCATCGATTACACGGTCAACCTGAGAGTCACTCATCCCGGCCCACAACGGAAGGCGGACAATGCGCCGAGAAAAATCAAGACTATTGCGACACTCTTGAGGCGTGCGCCCAAATCTACGCCCGGCCACACTCGAATCGAGCGGAATATAGTGAAAAGTACCAATTACTCCACGATCGCGCAGATGCTCTAAAAGGGCCTGTTGCATCTCAAAACTCGGCATCAGCAGATAAAAAAGATGCGCGATTTGCGTCGCTTTTGCGGGAATGGTCATGGGAAGCACCGCCGAGCGCGCGGCCCACTCGGCCAATTCCCTTGAATACCGCTCCCATACTCCCCCGCGCAGGCGCTGAATATGATCAAACTGTTCCAGCTGCGCATCTAAGACCGCTGCATTAAACTCGCTGGGGAGATAACTTGACCCCTTATCCACCCAGGAATACTTATCAACCTGCCCACGAAGGAACCGTGATCGGTTTGTGCCCTTTTCGCGAATGATCTCGGCACGCTCTACAAAACGATCATCATTAATCAGGAGCGCACCTCCCTCTCCGGAGTGCACATTCTTCGTGCTATGGAAACTCTGTGTCGCGAATGCACCAAACGTACCCAGTTTTTGGCCGTCCCACTCGCCGCCCAAACCGTGGGCATTATCCTCGATCACCGGAAGGCCGTGTGCATGAGCGATTTCCAGCACCCGATGCATGTCCGGCGCAACGCCACCATAATGCATTACAGAAATCGCCTTGGTTCGAGACGTGATGGCGCTCTCGATCAACTCCGCGTCGATCACACCGGTGTCTTTCACCACATCCACAAATACGCTTGTTGCGCCGTAGGCGGACACCGCCGTGGCCGCCGAGGGGAACGTATAGCTCGGGAGAATAACCTCATCGCCCGGAGCCAGATCCAATAACATCGATGTCATTTCCAGGGCGTGTGTACACGAGGTCGTCAGGAGAACGCGTTCACTCCCCGTAATTTGTTCCAGTCTTGCGGTCGCCGACGCGGTGAATGGCCCATCGCCATGAGCATGCCCGCTGGCAAGCACTGCCTCAAGGTTTCGCGCCTCGCTATCAGCACGAAACGGGCGACTGAAAACGATTTTCTCTTCATTCATACGGTGGAGTGTCCTTGAAATTAAGTGGTTCTAAGCAACGCATATAGGCCGAATAGAATGTCCCCGTCGGAACCGTAAACATGCTATTCGCAGCGCTCACGCCGCACCTGCAGGTTCACTCCCAAACAGGTCGAAGCAGTCGTTCCAGACTACAACACCATCCGGCTTTCGGCCGCCAGGCGTCGCCGCAGGAATACAATAAGGCCCCCCACCCGATAGGTGAGGGGCCCGTTGAATTTTGCTACATCGAGAAGCCGAGGGCGCGCATCATATCGCGGCCGTCATCGGTGATCTTTTCGGGGCCCCACGGCGGCATCCACACCCAGTTGATGCGGAAGGCCTCCACCACGCCATCGAGGGCCTCGGCGGTCTGAGCCTCCAGCACATCGGTCAGCGGGCAGCCGGCCGAGGTGAGGGTCATGTGGATGATCAGGGCGTTATTTTCGTCGTCCCAGCCGAGGTCATAGATGAGACCGAGGTCCACGATATTAATCCCGAGTTCGGGATCCATCACGTCCTTCAGTGCCTCTTCGACCTCGTCATAGCGGGCCGGGCTGAGAGTGGAAACCATGGCTCTAGCCTACGCCTCGGCGGGCGCGTCCACCAGGAAGCGGTCGTAACCCTCTTCCTCGAGGCGGTCGGCCAGCTCGGGGCCACCCTGCTCGGCAACCTTACCGTTCACAAATACGTGGACGTGATCCGGCTTGATATAGCGCAGGATGCGGGTGTAGTGCGTGATCAGGAGGACACCGATATCGGTGTTCTCCTTGGCGCGGTTCACACCCTCCGAGACGATCTTCAGGGCGTCCACGTCGAGGCCGGAGTCGGTCTCGTCGAGCACGGCGAAGCGCGGCTTCAGCAGCTCAAGCTGCAGGATCTCGTGACGCTTCTTCTCTCCACCGGAGAAGCCCTCGTTCACGTTGCGCTCGGCGAAGGCCTTATCCATGCGCAGGTTTTCCATGGCCGAACGCACGTCCTTGATCCACGCGCGGATGGCCGGGGCCTCGCCGTCGATCGCGGTCTTGGCGGTGCGCAGGAAGTTGGTCACGGTGACGCCCGGGATCTCCACGGGGTACTGCATCGCGAGGAACAGGCCGGCGCGGGCGCGCTCGTCCACGCTCATCTCCAGCACGTCCTCGCCGTCAAGCGTGATCGAGCCCGAGTCCACGATGTACTTGGGGTGTCCGGCGATGGTATAGGCCAGCGTGGACTTTCCCGAGCCGTTGGGGCCCATGATGGCGTGGGTCTCCTTGGAGTTGATCGTGAGGTCAACTCCGCGCAGGATCTGCTTGGTGCCCTGGTCGGTTTCGACGCTGACGTGCAGGTCGCGAATCTCAAGAACAGACATTACTTAAATCTCTTTCGTTACGGTCGGGTCGATATAAATGTCGCCATCACGCAGATCGACAACATAAACCGGTACGGGTTCATAGGCGGGGAGGGTCAGCGGCTTTCCGGTTTTCAGCGAGAACGCCGATCCGTGGGCCCAGCATTCCAGGGTCTCCCCCTCGACAAATCCCTCGGAGAGGGAGATATCACCGTGGGTGCAGGTATCGCCGATGGCGTGGACCTCACCCTGACTATCTAAAACGAGCGCAATGGGCTTTCCGTCTACCACGACCCGCTTGGCCTGGTTCAGGGTGAGCTCATCAAGCGAGCAAACTCGGGTCGACACGATTATGCTGCACCCGCCGCAAGCTCGTCCTCGATGACCTGCTCGATGCGGGCCTCCAGCTCGGAATCGCCGATGCGCTGCACGATCTCTATCAGGAACCCGTGCACCACGAGGCGACGGGCGTCAACCTCGTTGATGCCGCGAGCCATCAGGTAGAACAGCTGCTCGTCATCAAAACGACCGGTGGCACTCGCGTGACCGGCACCGGCGATATCGCCGGTCTCGATCTCGAGGTTCGGCACGGAATCGGCGCGGGTACCCTCGCTCAGCACGAGGTTGCGGTTCTCCTCGTAGCTATCGGTGCCGTTGCCGGACTGGCGGATGAGAACATCGCCGATCCAGACCGTGTGTGCACCCTCGCCCTGCAGCGCGCCCTTATAGGTCACGCGGGAGCGGGTATGCGGGGCATCGTGGTCCACGTAGACGTGCTGCTCGAGGTGCTGGTGGGCATCCGCGAAATATACGCCGAGGGCCTCGATATCGGCACCCTGTGCACCGAGGTGGCTCGAGGGGTTTACCCGCACGATCTTGCCACCCAGGGTCACGGCGAAGTGCTTCAGCTTGGCATCGCGGCCGATCTCGGCAAAGTGCTCGGCGAGGTGGTGGGCGGTGTTATCCCACTGCTGCACGCTCACGACGGTGAGCTCCGCGCCGTCGCCAATGATGAGCTCGATATTTTCGGTGAGGTTTGCTGCACCGGTGTTATCAAGAATCAGCAGGGCGCGCGAGTGCGGCTTGGCCTCGATGATCGTATGCGCGGCACGGGCGTTTCCACCCAGCTCCGAACGGATCAGGCGGAACGTCTTGGCGTCCTCGCCGGTCACGGTGATCGCGAGGGCCTTCTCAAAACCGCTCCAGGCGTTTGCGGCCGCCTTATTTTCGGGGGTTCCGGCGGTGCCGATGCGGGCGTCGTCGCGACCGACCCACTCCACCGAGACGCCGGCCACGGCGGGCGCGTCGAAGGGATACTCGGAGCCGTCAAGCTCGCCGTCGATGAGGGCGGAGAGCTCGGAGACCGGGGTGTACTTCCACGCGGGCTCGCGCCCGGTGACCGCGGGGAAATCCCCCACGTTCACCGAGGCGAACCGCTCGGAGCGGGTCTGCACGGGGATGAAGGCGGAGCCACCATCCGAGTGCGCACGGAAACCGTGCTGTTCTGATTCTGTACTGCTGGCTGCAGGCGCTGTGGTCGTCATTTAGCCGACAGATCCTTCCATACCCATTTCAATGAGCTTATTGAGTTCGAGTGCGTATTCCATCGGGAGTTCGCGGGCGATCGGCTCGATGAAGCCGCGGACGATCATGGCCATGGCCTCGTCCTGCTCCATACCGCGGCTCATCAGATAGAAGAGCTGCTCCTCGCTGACCTTGGAGACCGTGGCCTCGTGGCCCAGCTCGGCGTCGTCCACGCGAATATCGATGGCCGGATAGGTATCCGAGCGCGAGATGGTGTCCACCAGCAGGGCGTCACAGTTCACGACGTTTTTCGAGTGGTGCGCATTGGCGTCCACCCGAATCTCCCCGCGGTAGCCCGCGCGGCCGCCGCCTCGGGCGATCGACTTGGAGAGGATCGAGGACTGGGTATACGGGGCCATGTGGATCATCTTGGCGCCGGTGTCCTGGTGCTGGCCGGGGCCCGCGAAGGCCACCGAGAGGGTCTCACCCTTGGCGTGCTCGCCCACGAGGTAGATGGACGGGTACTTCATGGTGACCTTGGAACCGATATTGCCGTCGATCCACTCCATGGTGGCGCCCTCTTCGGCGATCGCGCGCTTGGTCACGAGGTTATAGACGTTATTCGACCAGTTCTGGATCGTGGTGTAGCGAACGCGGGCGTTCTTCTTCACGATGATCTCCACCACGGCGGAGTGCAGCGAGTCGGACTTATAAATGGGGGCCGTGCAACCCTCGATATAGTGCACATAGGAGCCCTCATCGGCGATGATCAGCGTGCGCTCGAACTGGCCCATGTTTTCGGTATTAATCCGGAAATAGGCCTGCAGCGGGATATCCACGTGTACACCCTTGGGTACATACACAAAGGAGCCACCCGACCAGACGGCGGTGTTCAGCGCGGCGAATTTATTATCGCCCGAGGGGATCACGGTACCGAAGTACTCCTTGAAGATCTCCGGGTGCTCCTTCAGGGCAGTATCGGTGTCGAGGAAAAGGACACCCTGCTCCTCCAGGTCCTCGCGGATCTGGTGGTATACAACCTCGGACTCGTACTGGGCTGCCACACCGGATACCAGGCGCTGGCGCTCGGCCTCGGGGATCCCGAGGCGCTCATACGTGTTTTTGATCTCCTCGGGCAGGTCATCCCACGTGGTGGCCTGCTTCTCGGTGGAGCGCACAAAGTACTTGATGTTGTCGAAGTCAATCTCCGACAGGTCCGCACCCCAGGTGGGCATGGGTTTGCGTTCAAAAATCTGGAGGGCCTTCAGGCGGCGCTGCAACATCCAGTCTTCCTCGGATTTGAGGTTGGAGATGTTGGTGACCACTTCGGGGTTGATGCCTCGACGCGCGGACTGACCCGCGGCATCCGAGTCGGACCATCCGAATTCATAGACCCCGAGGGAATCTAATTCGGGGCGGTCAATGAGAACGTCTGACATGTCTCTACCTCTTTTCTACCTGCCGGCAACAGCATTTCTGTCCCGAGCATTCCCTCGCATTGATGCGGTATCAGCCGCGGGCTTGTGAGGGGGGTGATGTGCGAGTCGCTCTCCAGCGTCTCTACAATGAGTTCAAGGGGTTTGAGCAAACGGTTTGGTTTGACCCAAATACCGCTGCGCCCGGCGCACGGCTTGAACTCTCCTAGTCTATAGGTTTTATGCGCCTTCCGCCTCCCCGAAAGCCGCGTGCCGTGGATGACATACCAACCGCTACAACGAAGAATGGGGCTTGATTCCCGTGACTGCTCTCACGACCCGGATCCGTCGCTATACACAGGGCGTGGAGCGCTGGCTTCCGCAGAGCGTGGATCGGCGGGTGCGCGTCCTGGCCTGGCTCTCCCTGATCTTCCAGACGGTCCTGATCGGCACGGGTGGCGCGGTGCGCCTGACCGGCTCCGGCCTGGGCTGCCCCACGTGGCCCAAGTGCACCGATGAATCGCTGATCTCCACCCCCGAAATGGGTATCCACGGCATCATCGAGTTCGGCAACCGGATGCTCACTTTTGTCCTCGTGATCATCGCGATCGGCGCGTTTTTATCGGTGTGGAATATGCGCAAGCGCCGGCGTGACCTTTTTTGGATCACGTTTTGGCAGGGCATGAGCATTCCGTTCCAGGCGGTCCTCGGCGGCATCACGGTACTCACCGGCCTGAACTCCTATGTGGTCGGCGGGCACTTCCTCGTATCGCTGGGCCTCGTGGCCCTGACCACGATGCTTGTCTACCGCGTCTATCGCGGCGCGGCCGGCCCGGTGATCCCGCCGCGCGCCTATCGCACGCTCACGCAGATCGTGATGGGCCTGGTGGCCGTAACGGCCGTGGTGGGCATTCTTACCACCGGTTCCGGCCCGCATGCCGGGGATGCAGCGGTCCCGCGCAACGGCCTCGACGCCGAGCTGATGCAGCACTTCCACTCCTGGCCCGGCTATGCGATGCTCGCCGCGACCGTACTCCTGCTCCTGCTGACGCTGCGCCAGGGACGCCCGCGCGGCTTTGTGCTGTGGCTGCTGCTCGCGCAGGTCGCGCAGATCCTCCTGGGCATCGCGCAGTCTCGCCTGGGGCTGCCGGGGGTCATGGTCGGCGCCCATATGGTGCTCGCGGGCGTGGTGATTGCCCTCGCCACCGCGGTGGTGCTGGGCACCCGCACCGCGGTCCCGGAGCCGGCCGCCGTGCGCGCGGAGCCCGTCCACGCGCCGTAGCCCCCCCGGTTCCAGAAGACGAGCCCCGCGCCACCCGGCGCGGGGCTCTTTTGGTGCCCCGGCGACCCCGGGGCACCCGCTCCCGGTCCCCGGGAGGCGGCGACACACACTCCCCCACCCCGCGCGCCACGCCCGGAATAACCGCCGCGGGCACCGCCGCCGGATGCACGGATGCGCAACCCGCGGGCCCAAAAGCAAAACGCCCGGGACGCAGAAGCGGCCCGGGCGGTGAGAAAACGTGCGATTTTTCTAGAACGGAAGCAGGGGGTCGATCCCCACCGCGAGGAAAAGCAGCGTGAGATAGGAGATCGAGCCGTGGAAAACGCGCATCGGGCTGGCGGCCTCGTGACGAATCGAGAGGCTATACAGCCGGTGGGTTTCATAGATGAACCAGCCACCCGCGAGCACCGCTACCACCGTATAGAGCACGCCCATATGACCCACCGGGATCAGCAGCAGCGAGCATACGATCGTGGCCCACGCATAGAGGATCACCTGCAGGCCCACCTGGGCGCGGCCGCGCACCACCGAGAGCATCGGCACACCCACGGCCTTATAGTCCTCGCGGTATTTCATGGACAGCGGCCAGTAGTGCGGCGGGGTCCATAAAAACACCACGGCGAAGAGGATAAACGGCTCCCACGCGAGCGAACCGGTCACGGCCGTCCAGCCGATCAGAACCGGGAAACAGCCCGCAATTCCGCCCCAGATGATGTTCTGGGCGGTGCGGCGCTTCAGCCAGAGCGTATAAACACAGACATAAAAGAAGATCGCACCCACCGAGAGCGCGGCGGCCACCCAGTTGGTGGTGACATAGAGCCATACGGTGGAGGCCACCGCCAGAACCCAGGAAAACACCAGCGCCTCGCGCGGGCTGAGCTCGCCGGTGACCAGCGGGCGGCCCTGGGTGCGGTTCATGACGCGGTCGATATCGCGGTCAAAATAGCAGTTAAACGCGCCCGCGGAACCGGCGCTGAGGGAGCCTCCGATCACGGTGGCCAGCACCAGCCAGAGGCTCGGGAGGCCGCCCTGCGCGAGGATCATCACCGGCACCGTGGTGACCAGCAGCAGCTCCATCACGCGAGGCTTCGTGAGCGCAAAATAGGCCTTCGCTTTACGCTTAAAGCCAATTTTTTCTGTATGCACCCGGGGCATTTCGGCGATGTCCATTGCTTTTTAACCTCTTTACTCGACAAAGCCATCCTAGCGAACGGGTTTCGGGGCGGCCAACCGTGCAGTCTCGCCGGAATTTTCCGAGGCGCGGCGGCAGAGTTCCCTATACTGGAAGGGCTCGTGTTCGCGGCACAATCCCGGTGTTTGGCCCCCAATTGGGGCTTTCACTGCCCGTGCTCGTTCCGGGTCATGTCTTTAGGCGTGTGTTTCGCTCAGCCGAGTGCGCCACCGTGGCGGTTCGGTTCGACTAGGAAGGTCAACAGATAGTGGCAGCTTTGCAATGGGACCCCATTGACAATAAGGCGGTTGACACCGCCCGTGTTCTCGCGGCAGATGCCGTCGAAAAGGTCGGTAACGGCCACCCCGGCACGGCAATGAGCCTGGCGCCGGCCGCATATCTTCTGTTCCAGAAGGTCATGCGCAAGGACCCCACCGATGAGAACTGGCTCGGTCGCGACCGCTTTGTCCTCTCCGTGGGCCACTCCTCCCTCACCCAGTACGTACAGCTGTACCTCGGCGGCTTTGGCCTCGAGCTCGGCGATATCGAGGCGCTGCGCACCTGGGGTTCGCTGACCCCCGGCCACCCCGAGTACGGACACACCAAGCACGTCGAGATCACCACCGGCCCCCTGGGCCAGGGTCTCGCCTCGGCCGTGGGCTTCGCCTATGCCGCACGCTATGAGCGTGGCCTGTTTGACCCCGAGGCCGCCGCGGGCACCAGCCCCTTTGACCACTTCGTCTACGTCGTGGCCGGAGACGGCGACCTCCAGGAGGGCGTGACCAGCGAGGCCTCCTCGCTGGCCGGCCACCAGGAGCTGGGCAACCTGATTGCCATCTACGACTCCAATCAGATCTCCATCGAGGACGACACCGATATCGCCTTCACCGAGGACGTGGCCAAGCGCTACGAGTCCTACGGCTGGGACGTGCGCATCGTGGACTGGAAGAAGAACGGCGAATACGTCGAGGACGTCGCCGAGCTCAACGACCAGATCGAGGAGGCGAAGCTTGTCACCAATAAGCCCTCGCTGATCATCCTCAAGACCATCATCGGATGGCCCTCGCCGAAGAAGCAGAACACCGGTGGCATCCACGGCTCCAAGCTGGGCGCCGAGGAGCTCGCCGGCCTGAAGGTCGCCGTGGGCTTTGACCCCGAGAAGAGCTTCGACGTGGCCCCCGAGGTCATCAACCACACCCGTGGTGCCATCGCCCGCGGCGCCGAGCTGCGCGCCGAGTGGCAGGTAGGCTTCGACGCCTGGGCCGCCGCCAACCCCGAGCGCAAGCAGCTGCTTGACCGCCTCGAGGCCCGCGAGCTTCCCGCCGACGTCGAATCGGCACTGCCCGTATTCGAGGGTGGCAAGGACGTCTCGACCCGTGCCGCATCGGGCAAGGTCATCAACGGCCTCGCCGCCGTGCTGCCCGAGCTGTGGGGCGGCTCCGCCGACCTCGCCGGCTCCAATAACACCACCATCGAGGGTGCGGCATCGTTTGTTCCCGCCGAGCACTCCACGGCCAGCTGGACCGGTAACGAATACGGCCGCGTGCTGCACTTCGGTATCCGCGAGCACGCCATGGGCGCGATCCTCAACGGCATCGTCCTGCACGGAAAGACCCGCGCATTTGGCGGAACCTTCCTGCAGTTCTCCGATTACATGCGTCCCGCGGTTCGCCTCGCGGCCCTCATGAACGTGGCCCCGATCTTCGTCTGGACCCACGACTCGATCGCCCTGGGCGAGGACGGCCCCACCCACCAGCCGGTGGAGCACCTGGCCGCGCTGCGCGCCATCCCGAACCTCGACGTCATCCGCCCCGCGGACGCCAACGAGGTGTCCTATGCGTGGCTGGAGATGCTGAAGCGTCACACCGCCCCGCAGGGAATCGCGCTCTCGCGTCAGAACCTCCCCGTGTATGAGCGTGGCACCGGCAACGCCGAGGGCGAGACCTTCGCCTCCGCCGCACTCACCGCCCGCGGTGCGTATACCCTCCTCGAGGCGCCCAATGGCACCCCCGAGGTGCTGCTGATCGCCACAGGTTCCGAGGTGCAGCTGGCCGTTGAGGCCCGCGCGCAGCTCGCCACCGAGGGCATCCAGGCCCGCGTTGTCTCGGTCCCCTCGCTGGAGTGGTTCGCCGAGCAGGACGCCGCCTACCGCGAAGAGGTTCTCCCCTCCGCCGTCACCGCCCGCGTCTCCGTGGAGGCCGGTATCGCCCTCACCTGGCGCGGCATCGTCGGCGATAAGGGTCGCTCCATCTCGATCGAGCACTTCGGTGCCTCGGCCGATGAGAAGACCCTGTACACCAAGTTTGGAATCACGACCGAGGCCGTTGTGGCCGCGGCCAAGGAATCCCTCAACGCCTAGTCGTTGAAGATCGGAAGAATTGAAATGACGAACGAACGTACCGCAGCACTCTCCGCCGCCGGCGTGAGCATCTGGCTCGACGACCTCTCCCGCGGACGCATCAACTCGGGCGGCCTGCAGACCCTCATCGCCGAGAAGAACGTTGTTGGTGTCACCACCAACCCCACGATCTTCGCCGGGGCCCTGAGCAACGGTGAGTCCTATGCCGAGCAGGTAGCCGAGCTCAAGGCGGCCGGGGCCGATGCCTCGAAGGCCGTATTTGAGATCACCACCGATGACGTCGCGGCAGCAAGCGATATCTTCGCCGATATCTATGCCTCCTCGAAGGGCTATGACGGCCGCGTCTCGATCGAGGTGGAGCCCGGCTTCGCCCACGATGCCGCCGCCACCATCGCCCAGGCCAAGGAGCTGTGGGCCAAGGTCAACCGCCCCAACGCCATGATCAAGATCCCCGCGACCCTCGAGGGTCTCGAGGCCATCACCGCCGTGATCGCCGAGGGCATCAGCGTAAACGTCACGCTGATCTTCTCGCTCGAGCGCTACCGCGCCGTGATCAACGCGTTCCTCACCGGCCTGGAGCAGGCCAAGGCCAACGGCATCGACATCTCCGGTATCCACTCCGTGGCGTCGTTCTTTGTGTCCCGCGTGGACAGCGAGATCAACACCCGCCTCGCGGCCGTCGGAACCCCCGAGGCCATCGAGCTCAAGAGCAAGGCCGGCGTGGCCAACGCTCAGCTCGCCTATGAGGTCTTTGAGCAGGCATTCGCCTCCGAGCGTGCCGCCACCCTGATCGCCGCCGGCGCCAATAAGCAGCGTCCGCTGTGGGCCTCGACCGGTGTCAAGGATGCCGCGCTGCCCGATACCCTGTACGTCACCGAGCTGGTGGCCCCGGGTGTTGTCAACACCATGCCCGAGAAGACCCTGGAGGCCACGGCCGACCACGGTGTCATCACGGGTGACACAGTCACCGGTTCCTATGCGTCCGCCAACGCCGTCATGGATGCCGTGGCCGCACAGGGTGTCTCCTATGATGAGGTCACCGCTCTTCTCGAGAAGGAGGGCGTGGAGAAGTTCATCGTCTCCTGGAACGAGCTCCTGGAGACGGTGAACACCGCCCTGGAGGCCTCCAAGTGAGCTTCGAAATCCACCTCTCCGGCGCGGCAAAGGACGCGGTAGACGCCGCCGTTCCGGCGCTGGTTGCCGATATGGTCGCCTCCGCGATCACCGCTCAGAACCCCACGCTGTGGGGCCCCGACGCCGAGGCCGAGGCCTCCGTGCGCCTGGGCTGGACCGAGGCGGCCGCGATCTCGCGTCCCCTCGTTCCCGAGATCGAGGCGCTGCGCGAGGAACTGCGCGCGGCCGGAGTGACCCATATTGCCCTCGCGGGCATGGGTGGCTCCTCGCTGGCCCCCGAGGTCATCACCAATACGATGGGCGTGGAGCTCACCGTTCTGGACTCGACCTCCCCCGGCCAGGTGCTCTCGGCACTGAACGACCGCCTGACCGAGACCGCCCTCGTGGTGTCCTCCAAGTCGGGCTCCACCGTGGAGACCGATAGCCAGCGTCGCATCTTCGAGAAGGCCTTTACCGAGGCCGGAATCGACCCGCGCGAGCGCATCATCGTGGTCACCGACCCGGGTTCGCCCCTGGACGGTTCGGCCCGCGAGGCCGGCTACCGCGTGTTTAACGCCGACCCCAACGTGGGCGGCCGTTATTCCGCGCTCACCGCATTTGGCCTGGTCCCCTCGGGCCTGGCCGGCGTGGACCTCACCGAGCTGCTCGACGAGGCGGATGCCGCCCTCGTGGAGCTCTCGGTGGATGAGCCGAGCAACCCCGGCCTGATCCTCGGTGCCGCCATGGCCGCGAAGTCCAAGCTGGGTATCGTCGCCGATGGCACCCATATCGTGGGCTTCGCCGACTGGGCCGAGCAGCTCATCGCCGAGTCCACCGGCAAGCAGGGCACCGGGGTTCTCCCCGTAGTCCTGGAGCCGCTGTCCACCGAGGTTGAGGCCGGCTATGCCGATACTCAGATTGTGCGCCTCGTGGAAAACGCCCATACCCACGCGCAGAAGCACCGCCGCGACGGCGAGATCCTCGTCTCCGGCACGCTGGGTGGCCAGATGATGGTGTGGGAATACGCCACGGTTGTGGCCGGACGCCTGCTCGGAATCGACCCGTTTGATCAGCCCGATGTGGAGTCCGCCAAGATCGCCACGCGCGGCCTGCTGGACTCCCGCCCCGAGCCGACCCCCGCAAATTTTGTGGAGGACGGCATCGAGGTGCGCGGCCCCGCCGCGATCCTCGGCGAGGCGACCACCGTGCGCGAGGTCCTCGGCAACCTGGTTGCCGCACTGGGTGAGGACGGCTATCTCGCCGTTCAGGCCTATGTGGATCGCGTGGCCTCCCCGCAGCTGCAGGGTGTGCGCGATCAGCTCGCCGCGATCTCCGGTCGCCCGGTGACCTTCGGCTGGGGCCCCCGGTTCCTGCACTCCACCGGCCAGTTCCACAAGGGTGGACCGGCCGTGGGAGTCTTCCTGCAGATCACCGAGACCGCCCCGGTGGACCTCGAGGTTCCGGATCGTCCGTTCACCTTCGGACAGCTGATCCAGGCCCAGGCCCAGGGTGATGCCAGCGTGCTGGCCGACCACGGACGTCCCGTGGTCACCCTCACGCTGACCGATCCGGCCAGCACCATCGAAACACTGTTCGCGTCCATCGCGCGCTAATTAAAGCAACCCTCTTCTAGGAGTCCCATGTCCCCCGTGGATATTACGCCAGAGTTTAATCCGCTCCGGCTGAGCTCGGATCGGCGATTGAATCGTATCGCCGGTCCGAGCGGACTGATCATTTTCGGTGTTACCGGTGATCTGTCCCGCAAGAAACTGATGCCGGCGGTCTATGACCTGGCCAACCGGGGGCTGCTGCCCCCGGGCTTTTCCCTCGTCGGGTTCGCCCGTCGGGACTGGGAAGACCAGGACTTCATGCAGGTTGTTCACGACTCGGTCCGGGATCACGCCCGGACCGAGTTCCGTGAGGAAGTATGGAACCAGCTCGCCCAGGGAATCCGTTTTGTTCCGGGTGAGTTTGGTGACGATGAGGCGTTTGATCGCCTGAAGCAGACCATTGAAAAGCTTGACCTCGAGCGCGGCACGATGGGGAACCACGCGTTCTATCTGTCGATCCCGCCCAAGGCCTTCCCCCAGGTCACCGAGCAGCTGCGCCGCAGCGGCCTCGCCGACCAGACCGAGGGTTCCTGGCGTCGTGTGGTCATCGAGAAGCCGTTTGGTTCGGACCTGAAGACCGCCCGCGAGCTCAACGCCGTGGTGGAGTCGGTGTTCCCTCCCGATTCGGTTTTCCGTATCGACCACTACCTGGGCAAGGAGACGGTGCAGAATATTCTTGCGCTGCGCTTTGCCAATCAGCTCTTTGAGCCGCTATGGAACGCCAAATATGTTGACCACGTGCAGATCACCATGGCCGAGGACATCGGCGTGGGTGGTCGCGCGGGCTATTACGACGGTATCGGCGCCGCCCGCGACGTCATCCAGAACCACATCCTGCAGCTGCTGGCGCTCACCGCCATGGAGGAGCCCAACTCCTTCGATGCCGCGGATCTGCGTGCGGAAAAGGAGAAGGTCCTCGCGGCCGTTCGCCTGCCCGCCGACCTGGGTACCGCCACCGCGCGCGGCCAGTACGCCGGCGGATGGCAGGGCGGTGAGCAGGTTCCCGGCTTCCTCGAGGAGGACGGCATGAACCCGGAATCCACCACCGAGACCTATGCCGCGATGCGCCTGGACATTAATACCCGCCGTTGGGCCGGTGTGCCGTTTTATCTGCGCAGCGGTAAGCGTCTGGGTCGCCGCGTCACGGAGATCGCCGTGGTCTTTAAGCGCGCCCCGCAGTATCTCTTTGAGGAGAGCCAGACCGCGGAGCTCGGCGAGAACGCCCTCGTGATTCGGGTGCAGCCCGATGAGGGTGTCACGATTCGTTTTGGTTCCAAGGTGCCCGGTGCCGGCATGCAGGTGCGCGATGTGACCATGGACTTCGGTTATGGCCACGCGTTCACCGAGGCGAGCCCCGAGGCCTATGAGCGCCTGATTCTTGACGTTCTGCTCGGCGATCCGCCCCTGTTCCCGCGCCACGAGGAGGTTGAGCTCTCCTGGAAGATCCTCGACCCGATCGAGGAGTACTGGGCCGCACAGGGTGGCCCGCTAGATCAGTATCAGCCCGGATCCTGGGGGCCGGCCTCGGCCGATGACCTTCTCCAGCGTGATGGCCGGAATTGGAGACGCCCGTGATTGTCGAACTGCCCGATACCACCGTCAGTGCGGTATCCAAGCGTCTGGTGACCCTGCGCGAGGACGGCGGAGCCGTGGCCCTGGGCCGCGTCCTGACCCTCGTGATTGTCTCCGAGCACGGCCAGGAGGAGGAGGCCATTGCGGCCGCCAACGAGGCCTCCCGCGAGCACCCCATGCGGGTCATCGTGGTCTCCAATGAGCCGGCAAACGCCGTCTCGGGCGAGGCGCGACTGGACGCCCAGATTCGTGTGGGCGGCGACGCCGGCGCGAGCGAGGTCATCATCCTGAGCGTTTATGGCGATGCCGCACGCAGCCAGGAGTCGCTGATCACCGGGCTCCTGCTGCCCGATGCTCCCGTCGTGGCCTGGTGGCCCGGTGTGGCACCCGCGGGTGTCGCCCAGACCGCCCTGGGCCGGATGGCTCAGCGCCGGATCACGGATGCCTCGGTATGCGAGGATCCCACGGCCGCGCTGGAGCTGCTCTCGCAGAACTATTCTCCGGGCGATACCGATTTCGCCTGGACCCGTCTCACGCTGTGGCGCGCTCAGCTCGCCGCGGTGCTGGATCAGCCGCCGTATGAGCCCGTGACCGCCGTGGTGGTAGCCGGCGCCTCGGACTCGCCGTCCACCACGCTGCTCGCGGCGTGGCTGCGTCGTCAGCTGGATGCCCCGGTCACCCAGGAGCACACGCCGCGCGGTTCCGGGGAGACCGGAATCCACAGCGTCCGCCTGGTTCGCCCGAGTGGCGATGTGGAGATTGCCCGCCCGTTCACCAGTATCTCGGCCACCCTCACGCTCCCCAACCAGCCGCAGCATGAAATTGCGATGCCGCGCCGGAGCCTGCGTGACTGCCTGGCCGAGGAACTGCGTCGGCTCGACCCCGACGCACTCTACGGAGACGTCATCACCGTGGGCCTGCCCGCGCTGCTGGCCGAAACCGCGTAAAGAAAAGGATCAATGATGACCAACGAACGCCGCGTCCTTATCCATAAGGACAGCGAGGCGCTCACGGCTGCACTTGCCGCGCGCTTCCTCACCAAAACGCTGGACTTGCTTGATGAATTTGATCGGGTAAATATTGTCCTTGAGGGCGGTCGGGTGGGAATTGCGGTTCTCGAGTCGATCAACGCCTCCCCCGCCCGCGATAGTCTCGACTGGTCGCGTGTGCACTTCTGGTGGGGCGATGAGCGTTATGTGGCCGCGGACAGCGATGACCGCAGCGATCTGAAGGCCCGCGCGGCCCTGCTTGATCACGTGCAGATCCCCGCGGAAAATATCCATGCGATGCCCTCGACCGATTCCGGCCTCACGCTGGATGAGGCCGCCCAGGCCTATTCCGCGGAGCTGAACCGTTTTGCCGATAGCGATGCCACCGTGCCGCGCTTCGACATCACGTTCCTCGGTGTGGGCCCGGACGGCCACACGGCCTCGCTGTTCCCCGGCTTTGCCGAGGTACAGGATAAGGATCACTCGGTGCTTCCGGTGCGCAATTCGCCGAAGCCGCCCTCCGATCGCATCACGCTGACCCGCTCCGCGCTGAATAGCTCGCAGCGGGTCTGGGTGGAGCTCGCCGGCGCCGAGAAGGCCACGTCGCTGGGGCTCGCCCTCGCGGGCGCCTCCTATGCGGATGTGCCGATTGCCGGCATTAAGGGTCGTCGCCGCACGGTGTTTTTCATCGACCAGGCGGCCGCTGCCGAGGTTCCCGAGAACCTCATCACGCAGAGCTACTAGGCATAAAAATCCGGCCCCTCTCCCGCGGGAGAGGGGCCATTTTTATGTTTAGTGGGCGGTGTGGGCCGGGGGCGCATCCCACGGCAGTTCCGGGGTGGGCGCATCGGCCGCGAGCGGCCGCAGCGTGTCAGGGAGCGGGAACGGCAGCAGGAATTCCAGCGGGGTCGCGTTGATATCGCCCCAGTCGTCTTTTTTCACGCGGATTGCGCTCTCCGATACCTCGGTGAGCCGCACGCGCAGCCAGGTTCCCTCGGGAAGCCGCAGTTCAAAGGGATCGGCGAGATAGCCGATGCCCAGCTCCTCGAGGTACTCCTCGGCCGCGAGCCAGTCCAGCTCGGGGGTACGTTCGCGTCCAAGCAGGTCAATCACGATAAAGCCCTCGCCTCGCGGGGACATCCATCCCAGTAGCTCGCCATCGGGGCGGCGGTGCGGGATCCATTCGGGTAAAGCGCTCATGGCTGCCAGGCTATCATCGCGCCGCCCGGGTGTGTCGGGACTATCCACGGATCGCATCGGCTGGATGCGCACGCGCCGCCACCAGCGCCGGATAGGCCGAGGCCAGGATCCCGGTGATCGCCCCCGCGCCGATGCCAACCCCCACGGCGCTCGGCGCGAGGGTGGGGGTCCAGCCCTGCGCGGCACATGCGATCAACACCCCCATCATGCCCACCGCGCTTCCCGCGATGCCGCCCCCGAGCCCAATCGTGAGCCCCTCCAGGGTGAACATTCGCCAGATCGACGCGCGACTCGCCCCGATCGCGCGTCGCAGCGCGATCTCCGCGGCACGTGCCTGCACGGAAAGATACATTGCGGTGGCCGCGCTGAGCGAGGCCAATGCCAAAAGAACCCCCGCGATTATTCCCATCAGCGTGCCCAGGTCGGTGGATACCCCGCGGCCGAGGTTGCGGAGATCGGCCACCGTGGATACCCTGACCGCGGCGGGATCCCCCGGGGAAACCGCGAGTGGGATGGCCTCGGCCACGGCCGCCGGGAACCCGGGTTGGGTGCGCACCAACAGTTCGGGTTCGCTCACGGGAAGTCGATCGCGCAGGCCCGGGGACAGCAGGATGGTATTGGCCAGCAGCTCGTCCCGGCCCGGATCGGAGATGATGCCCACCACATCCAGTGCGATTCCGCCCACCCAGATCTGTTTGCCGGGTCCGGCAGAGTGAATGCCGAGGTCTCGGGCGGCGTCCCGGCCCAGGAGTGCGATATTTCCTCCCCAGTCATTTTCTAATAGGGTCGATGCGCCGTTCGGTACGATGCTGGGCGCCTGTAGCCGGACATAATCGGGATCGGCCAGCTGAATGCGGCCGGTAAAGCGTGCCGCTCCCGGAACGGAGTCCGGCGGCAGCAGGGAGACGCGCGCATCGGCGGTGGCGATTATGGCACGATATCCCACACCGCTCACGCCCTCCAGGGCGCGGATCCGTGCGGCGGTATCGGCGGATTCTGCGAGGGTGGGGTCCTTCCCCGATACCACAACCTCATCGAGCCCCGCCCGGGTAATGCGTTCGCTGACCTGGGCGGCGGCACTCTCGTTCAGCCCCATCGAGGCCACCAGTCCGCCGGTTCCCAGGAGAAAGGCGAGGAGAAGCAGGAGCGAACGCCCGGGTTTTCCGGTGTGTATCGAGAGTGCCTGCGCGATCTCGTCGAGCGCGCGGCGCGGCCAGCCCCCGCCGCGCTGGACGCCGGGCCTGGACGGGACCTCTGCCCTCTCGGCGGGGAGGGCGCTATCGGGTTTCCGCCCCGCGCTGCCGTCGCCCAGGACGCCGTCAACGAGGTGCACGGTGCGGTCGGCCGCGGCCGCAACCTCGCGGTCATGGGTGATCAGGATCACGCTAACCCCGCCGCGGTTCAGCCCGCGCAGATAGCTCATGATACGGGCCGAGTTGGCGCTGTCCAGCGCCCCGGTGGGTTCATCCGCGAGGATCAGCCTCGGTCGTGTGGCCACCGCCCGGGCGATAGCCACCCGCTGCCGCTCGCCGCCCGAGAGATTTTTTCCCAGTTCCTCGGATCGCGGGAGGAGGTCCAGCAGGTCCAACGCCCGGGTGACCCGCTCCTCGCGCTCGCGCCTACGCACGCCCTGCACGCGCAGGCCCAGCGCGGCATTATCGGCGGCGGAATCGGCGAGGAGCACGTGCGACTGTTGGAAGACAAACCCGATGACGTGGGCACGCAGGAGGTTTTGCTCCGACTCGCGCAGGCCCGATACGTCCGTACCGTCAAATTCATAGGTCCCGCCACTTGCGGTATCAAGCAACCCCAGAAGATTCAGGAGGGTGGATTTGCCGGCGCCCGAGGGGCCCATGATGGCAATAAACTCCCCCACGCCCACGCTGAGATTCACCGAGCGCAACGCAAAAACCCGTTCCGGGCCGGAACCGTAGTATTTTTGGAGGCCGCTCACCCGCAGGAGGGGCCGCGAAGGGCCGGTCACGGTCCCACCCGAATGCTGGTGCCCACGGGGAGGTCCTCCCGTGGTTCAATCGCGGCCCAGCCACCGCCCTGCGCGGTGATCCGGATCTCGATGCGGCGAGGGGACGGTGTAGCTTTTGCTCCCTCGGCCGGGGCAAGTTCCACGTAGCTTTTTCCGCCATCCTGGCGCACGGCCGTGAGCGGCACGGCCGGGGTCTCGGCGGTCACCGCGGCCGGGAGGATCTGCACCGCCGCGTCCACCCCGAGCCCCAGCTGGGGTGGCAGGCTCAGTGTTATGTCGTATCCGCCGGCACCGCTGCTATCGGTGTTAAATTCGCCCACGGCGATGACGGAAGATTCCGCCGGTTCGCCGGTTCCCGCGGAGATCCGTACCGGGGTTCCCACCGGATAGCGGGCCAGCTGCCTTGCGGTGACGCGGGTGCTGATGATATCGGGGGACAGCCGCAGGCTCAGTACCTCGCTCTCGCCGGAGAGCACGGTACCAACCGGTGAGATTGACTTCAGGACTGCTCCCCCGGCGGGAATATGGATAAACTCCGACCATAAGATCACGGCCGCCCCCTCGGCCGTGACCGGTGCGGAATAGCCGGCCCGGACATAAATATGGCCTATCGCATCAAGCGTGGCGCGATCCGCTACGCCCGTGACCCGAACGCCGCGGGCCCCCAGATCTCGGAGGAGCAGCTGGAGCGCGCGCACATCGTTTCCGCGGTCCCCCTCCAGCACATCGCGGTAGAGCGGCACCTCGGGGGGAACGGTAATTCGGGGGCGACCGGAGATCTCCAGGGGAATGCTCCCGGGCGCGAGCGTATCCCCGGGGGCGACCCGCACACCGCTGATCACCGTAGGCCCGGAGCCCTCGGCTGGACCGGCGGTGAGCTTCAGAGAGAAGGACTGCCCGGCACTCACGGTGCCGGGCAGTCGCTCGTCCTCCCCCACGACCCGCGTCTCCACCTGCGCCAGGACGGGCACGGTATCGTCCGCGTTATGTAGCGCGCGATCCTCGGGGCTCACCATGATCGATCCCAGCAGAAATGCCGCGATCAGCAAGAGAATAATGATGCCGAGGAACGCGGTGAGTCGCAGCGGATGGCGGATGCTCCGCAGGACTACGCCGTGCGCCGTCACCGCTGTTCCCCCTCCGCAATCAGCCGGTCCAGATCGGCCTCGATCCGTTGCCGCTCGCCGCGAGTGGCCTCCAACTCCTCGCGGTTCTCGCCGAGCAGCTCGGACTGTCGCACCGCCTCCAGGTCAAAAAGGCCCTGAATGGCGCCGGTTTCCACCGCGCAACGGGCGTCGATAACGGCATAGGCCCGCGCACGTTCGGGATCACTGCGCATCGAGGGATACCGGGCCCGACGGGAGGCTTCGTCGATGGGGATGTCCGCCTCGGTGAGGCAGTTTTCGATCCGCGCGAAGAACGCGCTGCCCTCGCTGCTGGGGGCAACCGCCGCGGCGGCCTCCTCGGCGAGCCTGCGCGCGGGGTCGTTTCCGTGGATCAGGTTGGTGACGGCGGCGAACCGGGGTTCCGCTGCCTCCACACAGCGTTTGCTCGCCGCCTCGTGTTCGGGCGATGGCGAGAATCCCACGTCGGCAATATAGTTGGTCAACGGCCCCGGCTCGGGCCCATCCCTCTCGGCAAGCGGCAGGCTCCATACCCCAAACTCCCGGGCGTCGCGTGGCGCCGAGGCGCTCCAGTCCACCGAATCGGCCTGGGTCGAGAGCCCCTGCGCCGCGAGGCAGGCGTCCACATCCAGCGCCAGCGCATGCCGATATTTTGCCTGAAACGCGGGGAGGTCGGCCCGATAATCATCGAGTGGGAGCGCCGCGGACCCGCGTTCAAAATCGAGTATCGCGCTCGCGTGCGTGTCCTTCTCGCCGGGCAGGGCCGAGCACCCGGCGAGGGCGCAGGTGAAAACGGCCAGTAGCGCCAGTGCCCGCGGTCTCATCGCACCTTCCCCTCGCGAATCACGGAGTCGAGGGTGCGGGCGATCTGATCCATCCGGGTGCGGTGTTCCTCCAGCGCGGCCTCGTGATCACGCATGAGAGCCGATTGATAGCGCGCCTGCAGGTTAAATAGCTCCTGAATCGCCCCGGTGGACACAGCACATTCGGCCTCCGCGGTGGCCGCGGCGATCTGGGTTTCCGGTGGCTGCTGGAGATATTGTTCGGAGAGTTCAATCCGGTTTGGGTCGAGGATTACGCCCTTCTGCTCGATGCACTCCGCGCGCCGCCCAAGGGCCTCCCTGCCTTCCGTGCTTTCCACGACAAATTGATGGGCATCGCGACCGATCTGAAAATCGATATTGGGCGCCTCCAAATATTCCAAAGAATCGATGAGCTGTTGTTTGGCGTCCTCCATGCAGCCGGGGAAATCCGCGTTATAGGGGACGCCCAAAGCAAGCGTATCCGTTGGTGGATGCCCGGTATTAGGGGGTAGTGCAAAACCAAATTCCGAGGCAATCGATACACTCCACTGACCAAACTCGCGGTTTTCGGACTCGGCAAATTCCGAGTTCCGATCCGGGGACGGCGGGCTCAAAAACCCCTTCTGCTGCATGCAGGAATCGGTAAGGGCATCGATTGCCCGGTTAACGCGCGTCACATACGGAGCCGACTGCGTGCTGAGGCTAGCGAGCGGTAGCTCCACGGTGCCCGCGATAAAATCAAGGTGCGCAGTGACTCCCGCAAATTCGTCGATCGAGACCCGGGGAAGGCTCGAGGCGGCATCGTTTGGTTCTGGATCACCCGGGGAGCCAGCACAGGAAACCAGTACAACCCCCAGGGCAGTAACCATCGCGCCCGCGATTATCGACATGCAAATTCTCTTCATTCTTAACGTACTTTCACGGAGGGCCGGGCGGTGGGCGGCCACACCTTTCTCTCGGCCACCCACCGCAACCATTAACGAAGGCTCGAGGTTTTATCGTTGACGTCGTAGCCGTATGTGCCGAGGTGATCGGTGCCGATATAGGACTCAACAGGGCGCCGGCCCCCGTAGTTTCGATCCTTAGAGAGAATCGTGGAACGCGCCGGAGAGGTCACCCTCGGTGAACTGCTCCGGTCGTTCGCATCGTCGCCCATGTATGGCGTGGGGCCTCGACCCTGGTCGCCACGGTATCCGCCGTAATAGGCGTGGTCGTAGAGATGGATCCCGGCGTGTGCGGGTGCCGCCACTACGATGGCGTCGCCGGTTAAAGCCACTACGGCGGCCACGGTGCTCATAGTTTTTCTCATGCTTTACTCCGTTCATCGACTGAAATTGTCATCTCCTGCCCACGAGATGCCATAAACGGGGTCCGAGACCACAACCCGAGGGTAAGGAGATACAAACAAACGCGCCTGAACACTCCCCTGAAATTGGGTTCAATGCGCTCAGAGGAAACACCCGAAAACACAAAACTGCCCCCGAGGATTTCTCCTCGGGGGCAGTGCGCAGCGGTCTCCCGCTCAAATTATTTCTTGGCCGTGGCCGTTCCGCGACGCTCGCGCAGCTGCTGCAGGGCGTCCTCCAGCAGGCCGGCTGCCTCCTCCTCGGTGCGACGCTCCTTCACGTACGCGAGGTGGGTTTTATACGGCTCAAGCTTCGCCAGCTCCGGCGGGTTTTCCTTATCGCGACCGGCGGGCAGCCCACTTGCGGGGCTATCGATGGTCTCGGGGATTTCCTCATCGGGCAGATTTGCCGCGAAATAACGAACCGTCTGATTGCCCAGGGCATCCCAGTACGACACCGCCACGCGCTCGGCGTGATAGCCGTGATCCTGCTCGCCCATGGGACCCGCACCGACGCGGGATCCCCGAATTGCACTACCTCCGGCAGCCATATTTACTCCTACTTAGATGACGGACTGGAACTTGGTGA
Source organism: Mycetocola spongiae (assembly GCF_020424085.1). NCBI lineage: Bacteria > Bacillati > Actinomycetota > Actinomycetes > Micrococcales > Microbacteriaceae > Mycetocola > Mycetocola spongiae. The sequence goes on from NZ_CP080203.1 coordinate 696,141, forward strand.
TCAAGCCCAGCGCCACGATTGATGCAAACCACACGAGGCCAAGGATGACCGTGATGCGGTTAAGGTTGCGCTCGGCCACACCGGACGCGCCGAGGTTGGAGGAAACTCCACCACCGAACATGTCGGAGAGTCCGCCACCACGCCCCTTGTGCAGCAGGATGAGGAATGTGAGCAGGAGGCTGGTAATGCCCAGCAACACCTGCAGGACGACCTGAAGAATCTCCACGAAGGACCTTTCATGCGGCGGAACACGCGGTCGCGCGATCCGCTCAAGTATACCGTGACATCGGCGGGATTCCGACGCACATCTCTGGCTATTCTACCCGGTGCCGCGGGACACCCCGCGGACCACGCCGCGAAATAGCACCACACCCGAAGAAAAGGTTCGTCATCCGTGGACACGGCCACGGATGACGAACCGGAGTTTTTTAGAGACCGACGTGCTGCGGGAAACGGGCGATGCCCGCGAACTCGTTCACGTCGAGGCTTGCGCCGCCCACGAGGGCGCCGTCCACATTGGGTTCGCGCATGAAGCCGGCGATATTGCTGGACTTCACCGAGCCACCGTAGAGGATGCGGGTGCGGTCGGCGATGGCATCGCCGAGCTTCTCGCGCAGCGTGCTCCGCAGCGCGGCGCAGACCTGCTCGGCCTGCTCGGGCGTGGCCGCCTGGCCGGAGCCGATGGCCCAGACGGGCTCATAGGCCACCACGATCTCGGAGTCCGCGGACACCTGGCCGAGGGCAACCTCAAGCTGTGCCACGGGCACGGCGCTCGGGCCGTGCTTCTCGAGGTCCTCGGCGGTCTCGCCCACGCAGATCACGGGGACGAGCTTATGCTTCAGGGCCGCGGCGGTCTTGGCCGCCACCACCTCGTCGGTCTCGTTATGCAGCGTGCGTCGCTCGGAGTGCCCGATGATGACATACTGCGCGTCAAGCTTGGCCAGGAATGCGGCCGAGATCTCGCCGGTATAGGCACCGGACTCCTGAGCCGATACGTCCTGGGCGCCAAAGGCGACCTTCAGCTTATCGGCCGAGATCAGCGTCTGTACGCTGCGCAGATCGGTGAACGGGGGGAATACGGCGACCTCCACGGCGGCGTAATCGTGCTTGGCATCGTCCAGCGCCCAGGCGAGCTTCTGTACAAACGCGATGGCCTGGAGGTGATCCAGGTTCATCTTCCAGTTACCGGCAATAAGCGCGGTGCGAGTGTTTACCATCCCAAAACCTCCAGGCCCGGCAGGCGCTTTCCCTCGAGGAATTCGAGGCTCGCGCCACCACCGGTAGAAATGTGTCCGAACTGATCGTCGCTAAAGCCTAGCGCGCGCACGGCGGCGGCGGAGTCTCCCCCGCCCACCACGCTCAGGCCGTCAACCTCGGTGAGAGACTGGGCCACGGCACGCGTGCCGCCGGCGAAGGCATCAAATTCGAAGACGCCCATCGGGCCGTTCCAGAATACGGTCTTGGAGGACGCGATGATGCGGGCAAAATTGGCGGCGGTATCGGGACCGATATCCAGGCCCAGGCCCGAGGCGCCAAACGTGGCGTCCTCGATGGATTCCACGGGGCGCACCTCGTGTGCGGCATCGGGCGCAAAGGCCGCGGCCACCACCACATCGGTGGGCAGGACGATATCCACGCCCAGGCGCGTGGCCTCGGCCAGATAACCGCGCACGGTCTCGATCTGGTCGGCCTCCAGCAGGCTCGCGCCCACCTTATAGCCCTGGGCGGCGAGGAAGGTAAAGAGCATTCCGCCGCCGATCAGCAGGCGATCCACCTTGGGCAGCAGGTGCCCAATCACGCCGAGCTTATCGGAGACCTTCGAGCCACCCAGAACCACCGCATAGGGGCGCTCGGGGGTCTCGGTCAGGCGGTCGAGGACCGTGAGTTCCGCGGCAATCAGCAGGCCCGCGGCGCTCGGGAGCAATTCGGCGAGCTCATAAACGCTCGCCTGCTTGCGGTGAACAACGCCAAAACCATCGGAGACAAGGGCGTCTCCCAGGCCGGCGAGTTCGCCCGCGAAGCCACGACGCTCGGACTCTTCCTTGGCGGTCTCCCCCGCGTTGAAGCGGAGGTTTTCCAGCAGTGCCACGGATCCATCGGTGAGCTGATCCACAACCTCATGGGCGCTATCACCCACGGTATCGGTGGCGAAGTCCACCTCGCGCCCCAGCAGTTCGGCAAGCCGAACGGCCACGGGGGCGAGGGAGTACTGGGCCTCCGGGGCGCCCTTGGGGCGGCCCAGGTGGGAGATCAGGATCACGCGCGCACCCTGCGAGAGGAGCGCGTTGATGGTGGGCAGTGAGGCGCGGATGCGGCCATCGTCGGTGATCTCGCCGTCCTTTAGGGGGACGTTAAGATCGGCGCGGACGATGACACGCTTTCCAGCGAGATCACCCAGGGTGTCAAGAGTACGGAGCGTCATGGCTTCGCGAGCTTCCTTCAGTTTGGTTAGAGCTTGGAACCGACGAGGACGGTGAGGTCCACGAGGCGGTTGGAGTAGCCCCACTCGTTGTCGTACCAGGACGACAGCTTCACCTGGTTACCGTGCACGCGGATGAGGCCGGCATCGAAGATCGAGGAGTGCGGGTCGGTGACGATATCGCTGGATACGATCTCGTCCTCGGTGTACTTCAGGATACCCTTCAGCGGGCCGGACTCGGCGGCAGCCTTATAGGCGGCCTTGATCTCCTCGACGGTGACCTCGCGCGAGGCCTCCACGGTGAGGTCGGTGATCGAACCGGTGGGTACCGGCACGCGCAGGGCGAAGCCGTCCAGCTTGCCCTTGAGCTCGGGCATAACCACGCCGATGGCCTTGGCGGCACCGGTGGAGGTCGGCACGATGTTTACGCCGGCGGCGCGGGCGCGGCGCAGGTCGCTGTGCGGGCCGTCCTGCAGGTTCTGGTCTGCGGTATAGGCGTGGATGGTGGTCATCAGGCCACGCTCGATGCCGAAGTTATCGTTGAATACCTTGGCCAGGGGCGCGAGGCAGTTCGTGGTGCACGAGGCGTTCGAGATGATGTGGTGGTTCTCGGGGTCGTACAGGTGGTCGTTAACACCCATGACAAACGTGGCGTCCTCGCCGCTCGCGGGAGCGGAGATGAGGACCTTCTTGGCGCCGGCCTCGATGTGCTTGCGGGCCAGGTCGGCCTTGGTGAAGAAGCCGGTGGACTCGATGACGATGTCCACTCCGAGCTCGCCCCAGGGGATGTTGGCGGGGTCGCGCTCGGCGAAGGACTTGATCTCGGTACCGTCCACCACGATGGCGTCATCGGTGAACGAAACCTCGGCGTCAAGACGACCGGTGATGGAGTCGTACTTGAGGAGGTGGGCGAGAGTCTTATTGTCGGTCAGGTCGTTGACGGCGACGATCTCAATGTCGCTGCCCTTGGCGAGGGCGGCACGGAAGTAGTTACGGCCGATACGGCCAAAGCCGTTAATACCGATTTTGACGGTCAAGGATTTCTCCAGTCGCTGGTGGCGCCGAGTTGGCGCTCATTTTTTGTGTGTAAAGCCGTTGCGCAAAAACGGGAAAAGTCCCGGACAGCAGGAGCTGTCCGGGACTTCTCTGTCACTTACGAGAGTACCAGGAGGCCATTCGCGTTAGACCGTGCGTTCTCGAAACGCTTCTGCACGTTTTCCCAGTCCACGATGTTCCAGAAGGCCTTCACGTAGTCGGCGCGCACGTTCTGGTAGTCCAGGTAATACGCGTGCTCCCACACGTCAAGCATCAGCACGGGAATGATGCCGGCGGGGAAGTTTGACTGCTGGTCAAAGAACTGCTGGACGATGAGCTGCTGGCCCACGGCGTCCCAGGCCAGAACCGACCATCCCGAGCCCTGCACGCCGAGTGCGGCGGCGGTGAAGTGGGCCTGGAACTTCTCGAATGAACCGAAGAAGTTATCAATCGCGGCGGCGAGCTCACCGGTGGGCTTATCCCCACCCTCGGCCGACATATTGGTCCAGAAGATCGAGTGGTTGATGTGGCCACCGAGGTTAAACGCGAGGTCCTTCTGAAGCTTATTCACGTTGGCGAGGTTTCCGGCGTCGCGGGCCTCGGCAAGCTGCTCGAGGGCCGTATTGGCTCCCGTCACATATGCCTGGTGGTGCTTGGAGTGGTGCAGCTCCATGATCCGACCGCTGATCGCGGGCTCCAGTGCTCCGTAGTCGTAACCCAGGTCCGGAAGGGTGTAAATAGCCATTAAACCGTTCTCCTCTTTTTCCTCTTCACCGCGAATATTCTTCGCGGGACACTGTTGAGTGATGTACTCAGCCTACTTTAGGCAACATGCAGAATGCCGGGAATATTCCGTCCGCTATGTGCGAACGAAATATTCCCGGCAGATGTTTTAAACCTCGTCGAGGTCTCCGGGCAGGTTGGCATCCGTACCGGGAATGCCCTTTTCCTGCGCGCGCTTATCGGCCATCGCCAGCAGGCGACGGATGCGACCGGCGATTGCGTCCTTTGTCATCGGCGGCTCGGCCTGGTGGCCCAGCTCATCGAGGCTCGCCTCGCGGTGTGCCAGACGCAGCTGGCCCGCATATTTGAGGTGATCGGGGATGTCCTCGCCGAGGATCTCCATGGCGCGCTCCACGCGGGCGCAAGCCGCAACGGCGGCCTGGGCCGAGCGGCGGAGGTTTGCATCGTCGAAGTTCACCAGGCGGTTGGCTGTGGCGCGCACCTCGCGGCGCTGACGCAGTGCCTCCCACTCGGCCACGGTTCCCGCGGCACCCATCTGCACAAGCATCGCGCCGATGGCCTCGCCGTCACGGATGACCACGCGGTGAATGCCCCGCACCTCGCGCGCCTTGGCGGGGATACCCAGGCGGCCGGCGGCACCCACGAGGGCCATGGCCGACTCATTGGTGGGGCAGGTGATTTCGAGGGCCGCACTGCGACCCGGATCGGTGAGCGTTCCCCGGGCCAGGAAGGCCCCACGCCAGATGCCGGCGAGTTCCTCGCGGCCTCCGGTGGTGAGCTTATTCGGCAGGCCGCGGATGGGGCGACGACGCTGATCCATGAGCCCGGTCTGGCGGGCGAGGGTCTCGCCATCCAGGACCCGGACGAGGAAATACTCGGCGCGGCGGGAGCCCGAGGGGGCAATCCGTCCGGCCTCGCTGCGGATGCCGTACAGCTCCGCCAGGTCCTTGCGTACGCGACGTACTAATTCGGGGGTATCGACCTCGGCCTCAATGGCCAGTCGCTGGTTAATCAGGTGAAGTCCACCACTAAAGCGCAGGATGCTGGTGAGCTCCGCTGCGCGCACGGTCGTCTTGGTCGAGACAACCGAGGTGAGTTCTTTTTTGACCTCGTCGGTCAATGCCACGCGTGTTCCAATCGTTGAATCTGAGGATTTAGATTTGCCCGGCACTATTCGCGCCCCAGGTCTCGGTGAGAAAGGCTCACCGCAACACCCGGGAACTCCGCCAGGGCGGCGGCAATCTTGGTTGCAATCGCGACGGAACGGTGTTTACCGCCCGTGCACCCGATTGCAAGCATGGCGTGCCGCTTGTTTTCACGCTGGTAGCCGGCGAGTACCGGCCCCAACACGTTTAGGTAGCTGGCGACGAATTCCTCGACGCCCGGCTGGGAGAACACGTATTCACTGACCGCCGAATCTTGCCCGGTGAACGGGCGCAATTCTGGAATCCAGAAGGGGTTCGGAATGAAACGTGCATCTGCAACCATATCGGCGTCGGGCGGTAATCCATATTTGAAACCAAAACTCATCACCGAGAGCTGCACCCCGGGGGTGCCCTCGGCGGCGAAATAATCGCGAATTTTGGTGGAGAGCTGGTGCACATTCAGGTCGGTGGTATCGATCACGATATCGCTGGATTCGCGAATCGTGGCCAAACGTGCACGCTCGGTGGCGATGCCATCCAGCGTGGTTCCGCCGCCCTGCAACGGGTGCGGCCGGCGCACGGCCTCGAAGCGGCGCACCAGCACCGCATCGGAGGCATCGAGGAAGATCACCCGCAGCTTGGTGCCCTCGCGCAGGCTCTGGATCATGGCCTGAAGGTCACCAAAAAAATCGCGGCCGCGCACGTCCACGATCACGGCGATCTTGGGCAGTGCTCCCTCGGCACGCTCGGCGAGGTCCACCAGGGGACGCAGCATCTGCGGGGGGAGGTTATCCACCACATACCAGTCGAGGTCCTCCAGCGCGTTGGCAACGGTGGAGCGACCGGCGCCGGACATGCCGGTGACAATCAGAACCTCCTGCTGCGGAACGTCGTCGATTTCGGTACTCATATGCCGTGTCCCTTCGGCGTGTCCTGCGTGACACGCGTAGCTTCCAGCTTATCGGGCTTGGAGCGTTTCGTGGATGGCCTCGGCAAGAGCGGGCCCAATTCCGGCCACCTCCTGGATGGCCTCGGGGGTGGCTGCCCGCAGGCGCGTGACCGATCCGAAGTGTTTCAGGAGTGCCGCGCTGCGGGTGGGTCCGAGGCCCGGAACCGTGCCCAATACCGTGCCGATGTCGTTCTTGCGACGCGCCCGCTGATGCGTAATTGCAAAGCGGTGTGCCTCGTCTCGCACGCGCTGAATGAGGAAAAGTGCCTCACTATTTCTCGGCAAAATCACGGGATAATCGCTATCGGGCAGCCAGAGCTCCTCGAGCCGCTTGGCGATGCCCGCGAGCTGAATATCGGTGCGGCCCGCTTCGGCGAGGGCGCGCGCGGCCGCGGCCACCTGGGGCTGGCCTCCATCCACGATGAGTAGCTGGGGAGGATAGGCGAATTTTTGGGGCTTCGCGACCACCTCCCCCGGGTCGAGAATCTCGGGCTCGGCGCTCTCCTCGCCGAGATACGCGAGCCGGCGGCTGATCACCTGATAGAGCGAATCGGTATCGTCGGTGGACTCCGCCACGTTAAAGCGGCGGTATTGATCCTTGCGCGGCAGGCCGTCCTCAAAAACCACCATCGAGGCCACGATATTGGTGCCCTGCAGGTGTGAGGCGTCATAACATTCGATGCGCAGGGGCGCATTATCCATGCCGATGGCCTCCTGGATATCGGCGAGGGCCTGGGAACGCGCGGCAAAATCGGCCGTGCGCCGCGTTTTATACAGTTTGAGGGCGTTTTGCGCGTTGATTGTGGCCGTCTGCATCAGGGCGGCCTTTTCGCCGCGCTGCGCGGCACGCAGCTCCACGCGCCCTCCCCCGCGGCGAGCCGTGAGGATATCCTCCAGGGCCTCGTGATCCTCGGGCAGCTCGGGCACGATGATCTGCCGCGGGATCTCCGCGGCATCGGCCTCGATATAGACGCGCTGGATGATGCCGTCCACGAGTTCCCCCGCGTCGAGCTCCATCTCCTTATCCACCGTCCAGGACTTCACGCCGCGGATGCGTCCCTGTCGCACCATGAACTGGTGCACAGCGGCGGAGAGTTCGTCGTGGGCCAGCCCAAATACATCGGCGTCCATCGATTCGCTGAGCACCACGGCGCTCTTTTCCAGCACGGCCTCAAGCGAGAGCAGGCCATCGCGATATTTGGCGGCGGCCTCATAGTCCATCTCGGCGGAGGCGGCCTTCATTTTGCGGGTCAGCTCGGTGACAAAGCGGCGATCGCCGCCCCCGAGGAAGGCCACAAAATCGTTGACGATCTTGCGGTGCTCCTCGATGGTCACCTTGCCCGAGCACGGCCCCCCACACTTGCCGATCTGGCCGGCAAAACAGGGGCGGCCGGAGGTCATCGCGCGCTTATAGTTGGAATCGGAACACGTGCGGATCGGGAAGGCCTTTAACATCAGCGCGATGGTTTCGTGCACCGCCCAGATTTTTGGATACGGGCCAAAATACTTGGCACCGCGAATCTTTTTATTGCGCGTGACCGTGACCCGGGGGGCCTCATCGGCCATCGTGACCGCGAGATAGGGGTAGGTTTTATCGTCGCGGAATTTCACGTTAAAGGGCGGATCAAACTCCTTGATCCAGGTGAATTCGAGCTGCAGCGCCTCGACGTCGCTGCCCACCACGGTCCAGTCCACCCCCGCCGCGGAGGTGACCATACGCCGCGTGCGCTCATGCAGGCTGCGCAGGGGTGCAAAATAATTGCTCAGGCGGGCACGCAGGTTTTTGGCCTTGCCCACGTAGAGCACCCGCCCCGACGCATCGGAAAACCGATAGACGCCGGGGCTGGTGGGGATCTCCCCCGCCTTCGGGCGATAGCTGAGGGTGTCGGCCATTTATGCGTCGGGGGTATTCCGGGCCGCGCGTGCCGTTTTGGTGGGGGCGCCCTGCGTGGTGACCACCTTGGAGGAGCGCCCACGCTTGGGCGCAGCCTTCGGGGCGGGAGCCTCGCCGCCGGCCCCGGCGGATGCCGCGGCCGTTTTTTTCGGTGCAGCCTTCTTGGGTGCCGCCTTCTTGGCGGGGGCCTTCTTGGCGCCCTTCTTTGCGGGCGCCACCGGGGCCTGAACGGCCTTGGGGAGCGTGCGCTCAAAGCGCACCGGATTGGCGTCGAAGATTTCCTTCAGGAACTGCCCCGTGAAGCTCTCGGGCACCGCGGCCACCTGCTCGGGCGTGCCCGTGGCGATGATGGTACCGCCGCCGGCACCACCCTCGGGACCCATGTCGATCACCCAGTCGGCGGATTTAATGACGTCGAGATTATGCTCGATCGTGATGACGGTATTGCCCTTATCTACCAGGCCGTCAAGCACCAGCAGGAGCTTACGCACATCCTCGAAGTGCAAGCCCGTGGTGGGCTCATCCAGCACATATACGCTGCGGCCATTGGTGCGCTTCTGCAGCTCGGTGGCAAGCTTCACGCGCTGCGCCTCGCCGCCCGAGAGGGTTGTGGCGCTCTGACCGAGGCGCACATAGCCCAGGCCCACCTCCACGAGGGTCTTCAGGAAGCGGTGAATCGCGGTGATCGGCTCGAAGAACTCGGCCGCCTCGGCGATGGGCATATCCAGCACCTCGGCGATGTTTTTGCCCTTATAGTGCACCGCGAGGGTATCGCGGTTATATCGCGCACCGTGGCATACCTCACAGGCCACATAAACATCGGGCAGGAAGTTCATCTCGATCTTGATCGTGCCATCGCCCGAGCAGGCCTCGCAGCGCCCGCCCTTAACGTTGAAGCTAAAGCGCCCGGGCAGATAGCCGCGCACCTTGGCCTCATTGGTTTCCGAGAACAGCGTGCGGATGCGATCAAAAACGCCGGTATAGGTGGCGGGGTTGGAGCGCGGGGTGCGGCCGATGGGGGCCTGGTCCACGTGGATGACCTTATCGAGGTGCTCCAGGCCGGTGACCCGCACGTGCTTGCCGGCCACGCGGCGCGCGCCGTTGAGCTTATTGGCAAGCACCCGGTACAGGATGTCGTTGACCAGCGTGGACTTACCCGATCCGGATACCCCGGTGACGGCCACAAACGTGCCCAGCGGGAAATCGGCGTCTACCTTGCGCAGGTTATTTTCCTGCGCACCCACAACGTGCAGCATGCGCGAGCGATCGATCGGGCGGCGCACGCTGGGCGGCGAGATGGCGCGGCGACCCGAGAGGTAATCGCCCGTGAAGGACTCGGTATTGGCCAGCAGCCCCTCATAATCGCCCGAGTGCACCACGCGGCCGCCGTTTACACCCGCGCCGGGGCCGATGTCTACGATCCAGTCGGCGGTGCGGATGGTGTCCTCATCGTGCTCCACCACGATCAGGGTATTGCCCAGATCGCGCAGGGTGATGAGGGTTTCGATGAGGCGACGGTTATCGCGCTGGTGCAGGCCGATGCTCGGCTCGTCCAAAACATAAAGCACACCGGTCAGGCCCGAGCCGATCTGCGTGGCCAGGCGAATTCGCTGCGCCTCGCCACCCGAGAGCGAGCCCGCGGAGCGCGCGAGGTTGAGGTAGTTGAGGCCCACCTGGATCAGGAAGTCGAGGCGCAGCTTAATCTCGCGCAATACCTGCGCGCCGATCTTGGCCTCGCGCTCGGTGAGCACCATGGTGTCCATAAACGCGCGCGAGTCGATGAGGCTCAGCTCGGCGATATCGGAGATGTTTTCGCCGTTGATCAGCACCGAGAGCACCTCGGGCTTCAGCCGCTTGCCGTGACATACGTGGCACGGCACCTCGCGCAGGTATTCGGTCCAGCGCTGACGCTGGGCATCGGTCTCGGCCTGCATATACTGCCGCTCGATATAGGGCATGACGCCCTCAAAGCCGGAGGTATAGGACATCTCGCGGCCGAAGCGGTTTTTATAGCGCACCTTGACCTTGAAGTTATTGCCGCGCAGCACGGCCTCGCGGGTCTCCTCGGGCAACTCGTTCCACGGGGTCTTCAGGGAGAAATCGAGGTCCTCGGACAGGCCCACAAGCAGCTTCTCGTAGTACTGATAGAGGCCCTTACCCTGCGTGGACCACGGGACAATCACGCCCTCGCTGATGCTGGCCTCGGGATCGCCGATCAGGAGGTCTTCGTCCACGCTCATCCGGGTGCCGAGGCCGGTGCACTCGGGGCAGGCACCAAACGGGGCGTTAAACGAGAATGTGCGCGGCTCAATCTCGGTGAGGCTGATGGGGTGATTATTGGGGCAGGAGAGCTTCTCGCTATAGCTGCGCAGCCCCTCCTCGCCCTCGATGTCCACAAATTTGATCTGCACGATGCCATCGGTCAGGCGCAGGGCCGTTTCGAGGGAGTCGGTGAGGCGGCCCATCAGCTCGGGGCCGGCCACGAGGCGGTCTACCACCACGGAGATATCGTGCTTAAAGCTCTTTTTGAGCTTGGGCGGCTCGCTCAGCTGGATCTGCTCGCCGTCAACCACTGCGCGCGAATAGCCCGCGGCGGCCAGCTCGGCGAAGAGGTCAACAAACTCGCCCTTCTTCTGCGAAACCACGGGGCTCATGACCATATAGCGGGTGCCGGATTCCAGCTCCATGAGCTGATCGGCGATCTGCTGAACCGTTTGTTTTTGGATGGGCTCGCCACACTGCGGGCAGTGCGGCACGCCGATGCGCGCCCAGAGCAGGCGCATATAGTCCCAGACCTCGGTGATGGTGCCGACGGTGGAGCGCGGGTTGCGGTTGGTGGATTTTTGGTCGATGGATACCGCGGGGCTCAGCCCCTCGATGAAGTCCACGTCCGGGCGATCCACCTGGCCCAAAAACTGGCGGGCATAGGCCGAGAGCGACTCCACATAGCGGCGCTGCCCCTCGGCGAAGATGGTGTCAAACGCGAGTGAGGATTTTCCCGAGCCGGACAGGCCCGTGAAGACCACAAGCGAGTTGCGCGGGATGTCCAGATTAACGTTGCGCAGGTTATGCACCCGGGCACCGCGGACACTCAGAGTATTAAGGGAATCTACCTTTGAAATCGACACCCCTGAAGTCTACGCGGGACCACCGACATTGGGATCACATTGGTTACGCCAGGAGTGATCACGCGATGAATTTTGGTAACAACGGGATTAAAAACGGGCCTCCTCGGGGACGCGGTATCGGTCGGCCACCCGCGGGTGGCCGACCGGGGATGACCTATGCGGAGGGCAGTGCGGCCGCGACGGGCCAGTCGTTTGCGCGGATCAGCGCATCGGTTCCGCCATCCACAAAGACGATGGCACCGGCCATAAAATCGGCCGCGGGGCTGAGCATAAACGTGGTCCAGGCCGCGATCTGCTCGGCACTGCCGAAGGAGCCGATCGGGATCGGGAACGAGCGCACGGCATCGCCGTTGGGTCCGTCCAGCTGGCTCTGCAGAAGCGGAGTCAGGATCGCCCCCGGCGCAATCGCGTTCAGGCGAATCCCGCTGCCCGCCCACTCCGGGGTCACGGCCGTGCGGCGCAGCCAGCGGCTCAGCGCCAGCTTGGAGGCGCCGTACACCAGCGCGGAGGCATACTCGCCAAAGGGAGCGATCAGCTCCGGGATGGCCTCGAGATTATTATCCAGGAACGCCGAAACCAGGGCGTCGGGAACGCCCGGGGTGGTGGTGGCAGCATTGGAGGCGTACACCACAACCTTTGAGTTTCCCGCGGCCGCGAGTGCCGGGCGCAGCCCCAGCAGCAGCTCGGTCACGCCCAGATAGTTCACGCTTGCGGTGAGCATTTCGCGACCCGGGATCGGGCCCACTCCCGCGGCCAATACGGCGCCATCGAGGCGTCCAGCGGATTTTTCCAGGACGGTGGCCACGGCCTGCGCGCGGCCCTCGGCGGTGGAGAGATCGGCGATGATATCGGCATCGCGCAGGTCGATGCCCAGCACCTCGTGGCCCTGGGCGATCAACTGCTCGGCGCTTGCGCGCCCCATCCCCGACCCGGATCCGGTGACAACATAGAGCGACATGTGCTTCTCCTTGCGTTATTTTTTGGGGGTCGCGGCGGGTACCGCGGCGTCTAGAGGGGCCGTGGCGCGGCGCGCAAAACGACCAAAATATTCGGTGAGCACCGCGATATCGGGCTCGCTCCACTCGGCGAGGATTTCCGCGATCATGCGGTCTCCCCCGGCGCTGAGCCGCTCCGCCACCGATACGCCGGCGGGGGTGAGTGAAACTAGCGAGGCCCGCGCGTCCTCGGGATCGGGAAGCCGCACCACCAGCCCCGCGGCGGCGAGGCGCGCGAGCTGCTTACTCATCGAGGAGGCCGTCAGCCGCAGCTCATGCGCGAGGTCCCCGGGGCGCAGCCGGCTCACCCGCGCCAGGGCAAAGAGGCAGGGGATATCGGTGGTCTCCACGTCCACCCCAGACTCGCGGGCGATATGCGCCATGGTATCCGGGTGTGACCAGTGGGTGATCACCCGGATCAGCGAGGTGAGCAAGGGCGAGTCATAGGTGACCCCGGGCTCATACTCCCCCGCGCCGCGATGTGCGTCCAGCCTTCGCGCCATCGTCTCCCCCTTAAACTATTTTCCTAAGGAAAGTATATCGGGGTGGGGTGCTCCCGTCCAGAAAAACCTCGGGGGCCCATCCTTCTGGATGGGCCCCCGGGGCTTCTCTTGGTAAATCCGCTAGATATGGCCCGCCTTGGACATTTGGCGGAGCTCCTTTTTGAGGTCCTGCACCTCATCGCGAAGCCGGCCCGCGAGCTCAAATTTCAGCTCGGCCGCGGCCGCGAGCATCTGCGCGTTAAGATCGCCGATCAGCGATTCCAGCTCGGCGGCGCCCTCGGCCGCGATGCCCTCGCGGCGCAGCTGCGGGGTGGGGGATTTTTTCTTTTCGTCGTATTTGCCCGCGAGCAACTCGGCGGTATCCGCGCCCTCGCGCAGCAGCTGATCGGTGATATCGGCGATCTTCTTGCGCAGCGGCTGAGGGTCGATGCCGTGCAAGGTGTTATAGGCCACCTGCTTTTCGCGGCGACGATCGGTCTCGTCGATGGCCTGCCGCATGGAGGGAGTGATCTTATCGGCATACATATGCACCTGACCCGAGACGTTTCGGGCCGCACGACCGATGGTCTGGATCAGCGATGTGGAGGAGCGCAGGAAGCCCTCCTTATCGGCATCCAGGATGGCCACCAGCGATACCTCGGGAAGGTCCAGACCCTCCCGCAGCAGGTTGATGCCCACCAGGACGTCATAAACACCCTGGCGCAGCTCGGTCAGCAGCTCCACGCGGCGCAGGGTATCCACATCGGAGTGCAGATAGCGCACCCGGACACCGGCCTCGGTGAGGAAGTCGGTGAGCTCCTCGGCCATTTTTTTGGTGAGGGTGGTGACCAGGACGCGCTCATCGCGCTCGGCCCGGGCGCGGATCTCCTCCAGCAGGTCGTCGATCTGCCCCTCCGAGGGCTTCAGGATGATCTCGGGGTCGATCAGGCCCGTGGGGCGGATGATCTGCTCCACCACGCCATCGGCGATGCCCATCTCGTATTTGCCCGGGGTGGCCGAGAGGTATACGGTCTGGCCCACGCGGTTTTTAAACTCGGAGAACGTCAGCGGGCGGTTATCCATGGCGCTGGGCAGGCGGAAACCGTGGTCTACCAGCGTGCGCTTGCGCGAGGCATCACCCTCAAACATCGCGCCGATCTGCGGAACGGTGACGTGGGACTCGTCGATAACGGTGAGGAAGTCATCGGGGAAATAATCGAGCAGGCAGTTGGGGGCCTCGCCGGGACTGCGGGCGTCAATATGGCGCGAGTAGTTCTCGATGCCGGAGCAGAAACCAATCTGCTGCATCATCTCGAGGTCAAACGTGGTGCGCATGCGCAGCCGCTGGGCCTCGAGCAGCTTGCCCTGGCCCTCAAGCTCCTCGAGCCGAATCTCAAGCTCCTCCTCGATGGTTTTCATGGCGCGCTGCATGGTCTCGGGGCTCGCGGCGTAGTGGGTGGCCGGGAATACGGAAATGGCATCAAGCTTCTGCACGATCTCGCCCGTGAGCGGGTGCAGCGAATAGATGGCCTCGATCTCATCGCCAAAAAGCTCGATGCGAATGGCGAGCTCCTCATAGACCGGAATGATCTCGATGGTATCGCCGCGCACCCGGAAGTTTCCGCGGGAAAAATCGATATCGTTGCGGTTGTACTGCATCCCCACAAAGCGGCGAATGAGGCGGTCCCGCCCCACATTTTCGCCCACCTGCAGCGCCACCATGGCCTCTAAATACTCCTCGGCCGCACCCAGGCCATAGATACACGACACCGTGGAGACCACCACCACATCGCGCCGACTCAGCAGCGAATTGGTGGTGGAGTGGCGCAGGCGCTCCACCTCGGCGTTGACCGAGGAGTCTTTTTCGATGAAGGTATCGGTCTGCGGGACGTAGGCCTCGGGCTGGTAATAATCGTAATAGGAGACAAAATATTCCACGGCGTTATTGGGTAAGAGCTCGCGGAACTCATTGGCCAGCTGGGCAGCAAGCGTTTTATTATGCGCCATCACCAGCGTGGGCCGCTGCACCTGCTCGATGAGCCAGGCGGTGGTGGCGGACTTACCGGTACCCGTGGCACCCAATAGCACCACGTCGGCCTCACCGGCGTTGATACGCTGCGCAAGATCGGCAATGGCGGCGGGCTGATCACCGCTCGGGGTATATTCGCTGATGACCTCAAACGGGCGGACTGAACGGGTGGGTTCCATGCCTCAAGTCTAGGCACCACCACCGACATTGGCGCGAATGTTCGCCACGGGCTACACGGGTGGATTCGTGCGCGCCGGGCGCGCACGCGGTAGCGTCGCAGTATGCATCCGTGGACCCCCGCCAATCTGCCCCACTCCCCCGAAAAAACCTTCGTGGTGACCGGCGGCAACGCGGGCATCGGGTTTTTTATCGCCGAGCAATTGCTGGATACCGGGGCCGAGGTCATCCTCGCCTGCCGCAGCGAGGAGCGGGCCGCCGCGGCGATCACCACCCTGAGTGCCCATAAGCCCCACGGCCGCCTCGGTTTTATCCGCCTCGACCTGGCCGATCCCGCGAGCATCACCGCGGCGGCGGCGGATATCCGTGCGCTTCCCCGCGTGGACGGCCTGATCCTCAACGGCGGGGCCAAGATTGTGGACACCCGCGCCGAGACCCGCGCGGGTGAGGAACTCGTCTTTGGCACCAATCAGCTGGGAAATTTTGCCCTCATTGCACGCGTGCTGGACGCCCTGGAGCGCCGGCCCGGGGCGCGCATCATCACGATGGGCAGCCTGGGCTATCTGGTGGCCCGGCTTGACCCGCGGGACGTGGATCACCGGGCGGGCTCCTATGCGGGGCTGGCCACCTATACCGCCTCCAAATACGCGCAGATGCTCACGGCCCGGGAGCTGGATCGCCGCCTGCGCGCGGCCGGCATGGGAACGCGCAGCCTGATCGCCCAGCCGGGGGTGGCCCTGGACGAACTCGGCCCGCGCCGCGAGCCCGCGCCCCCGTATCGGCCGTGGGCCCCGCTCCGGGCGCGCACAGCGCGCCTCCTCTTCCAGGGAAAGGATGCCGGGGCCTGGCCCGCGGTCCGCGCCACGCTGGATCCGGCGGCGCAGGGCGGCTCCCTCTGGGGGCCGCGGTTCCTCGCGAGCCGCGGGGCCCCGGTGCGCGCGCGGCTCCCCCGCCGCCTGCGCGCCGAAAACCTGGCTGCGCGCATCTGGTCGCTGAGCGAGGAGCGCACGGGGCTGTCCCTCCTCCCCGAGTTCGCCCCGCGCGACTAACGGGGGCGATCAGGCCGCCCGCACCTCGGGGAACGCGAGGAAGGACTCCAGGGAGTCCAGATAGGCCTCGGGGTCGAAGCCCGGGAGCAGGGCCGATTGCAGGATGAATCCCTGCCCCAGCGAGGCCAGCCCGGGCGCGAGCCGTGCGGCATGGCGCCGCGCCCGCTCGGCATCCAGGCCGCGATCCTGGATAAACCAGCGCTCCAAATACGCGGAGAAATAGCCGATAAAACCGTCGATCGCGCGGATAGCGTGCACATGCAGCGCCTCCTCCACAACGGCCTCGGACCAGACCTGCACCACCAGCCCAAACTCCACAAAATCCTCGGGGAAATCCACAAAAATCGCGCGCATCATCTCGTGGGGCGGGGGGATCGACTCCCCCGAGTTCATGCCCTCAATCAGGGACCAGCGCACGGTGAGCACCTCGCCGGCCACGGCCTCGATCAGGTCGTCCTTATTTTTATAGTGGCCGTAAATCGCCCCCGCGGAGAGCCCGGACTCGGCGATGATATCGGCCATGGACGTGGCCTGAAAGCCGCGCCGGGCAAAGCAGCGCAGGGCCGCCTGGGCAATCTCGGAACGCTTGCGCTCCCGATATTCATCACTCACTCTGGGCATACCGCCACCCTAAACCGAACGTTCGTTCTTGACAAGAGGCACACGCTTGCGCACAATAAAGAACGTTCATTCTTTTTAAGGAGTCCCGATGACCACACCCGTCCCGCCGGTCAGCAGCTGGAAGCGCACCCTCGGCCTGGCCCTCGCGGCCAGCGCCGTGGTGGGCGTATTGCTGCTGGCCTTCACCTGGCCCAGCGTCACCTCCGAGCCGCGCGATATTCGGCTGGCCCTCGTGGGCCCCGAGACCCAAACTGCCCCGATTGAGCAGGCCCTCGCGGGCGAGATATTCACCCTCGTGCCCGCGACGGACCGGGCCCAGGCCGTGCGCGATATCCACACCCGCGAGGTCGCCGGCGCGATCATCCTGGGCGCCCAGCCCGAGGTACTCACGGCCTCCGCGGGCAGCCCCGTGATCGATACGATGCTTGGCAGCGTGCGCGCGGAGCTGGAACAGACACTCTCCGAAAAGATACCGGGGGCCACCGTGGCGCTCACCGATATTGTGCCGCTGAGCGACTCCGATCCGCGCGGGGCCGGGCTCACCACCGCCGCCTTCCCACTCACGCTGGGGGGAATGATCGGCGGCGTCCTGATCGCCGGCGCGGTGGTGGGGGCGCGGCGACGCCTGACCGCACTGCTGGCCTATGCCGCGATCGGCGGCGCACTGATCGCGGTACTGCTCCAGGGGCCGCTGGGGATCCTCCAGGGGTCCCTGCTCCTCAACGCCGCGGCCGCGGGTGCCGCGCTGCTGGCCACCTCGGCCCTGATCGTGGGCCTTGCCACCCTGATCGGCCCGGCCGGTATCGGGGTCGGCGCGGTGATCACCCTCTTTGTGGGTAACCCGATCTCCGCCGCCACCGCGCCCGCGAGTTTCCTCCCGGGCGCGTGGGGTGCCATCGGCCAATATTTTGTTCCGGGCGCATCCGCGACCCTGCTGCGCAATATCTCCTATTTCCCGGATGCCCCGACCGCGGGCCCGTGGCTGGTCCTGGCCGGCTGGACGGCACTGGGCCTGGTCCTTCTGGGGCTCGGTGCCCGCCGCGAACGGGCACGCCGGGATAAAAACACACCCGCGGTGACGGCCTCCGCCTAGGGCTGCGCCGGCGTATCCTCGGCCGTCGCGGAGCGCTCCTCCGCCAGATCGCCCACGCGGCGCCCGAGGACCACAAAAAACAGCACCAGGCCAAGCGAGAGAATGATGTGACCCAGCCCGGCAATTCCGGAGATCGCCGCGGAATCGGGGACGCCGTAGACCTGCATGATGCCGTGTGTGAACATCATTCCCACGGCGATGATCAGCCCAGCGTTATACAGCCAGAAAAACGAGTTAAACAGGTCCTCGCCGGAGAGGTCAAAAACCCGATCCAGTGCGAGTGCAATCAGAAATACCAGCATTCCCAGGGCCAGGAGGTGGGTATGGGCCACCGAGAGCTGGGTATCGCCGTGAAAATCATTCAGCTTCGTGAACTCGCGATAAAACACCCCCGCCCCGAGCCCGGCGATCAGATAGCACAGTGCGGCAATATACAGTTTTTTCATGATGAGTCATCACCCTCCCGCGGTGACGGTCGCCACCCCTCCCCCCTTCATAACAGCAGCGATCCACTGCGCGGGCACGGCTGTCTGCTATTGCCGGATGGGGGCCACCCCGCGGGAGCCTAGACTGGAGGGGTGAACCCACTCACCCGCGCATTACACCCCGAGAACCCGGCCGAGCTATACGCGCTTCTGGCGCTGAATAACGCCGCGGTACCCGCCGTAAATGCCCTGACGGCCCCGGAACTGGCCACCCTGATCCGGGGCGCACGGGTGGCCCTCGCCGTGGTGGCCGAGGACTCACCCGATATAATCCTGGGATTTATTCTCGCCTTCGCCCCGGGCGCGGACTACGCCAGCGAGAATTATCTCTGGTTCTCCGGGCGCGGCGAAAATTTCCTCTACGTGGATCGGATTGTGGTCGCGGAGGACGCGCGCAGCCTGGGCCTGGGCCCGGTGCTCTATCGCGCCGTATTTGCGGCCGCCGTCGCGGCGGGCCTGGCCGAGATCACGTGCGAGGTAAATCTGGAGCCGCCCAATCCGCGTTCTCTCGCGTTCCATCAGCGGCTGGGCTTTCACCGGGTGGGCACGCAGTCCACCAAAAATAACAGCGTGGTGGTGGCGCTGCTCGCCGCCGACGTCGCCTAGAGTCGGCGCACCCGCGTGCCGGCAGGCCAGGGCAGGGTTGCCGCGAAGGCATCGGTGGCCGCGCGGGTTTCGGCGAGGGTTCCCCCGGTGGGGATGATGACATCGGCGATCGCGCGGCGCTCGGCATCGCTGGCCTGCGCGGCGATGCGCCTGCGCGCCTCGGCCTCCTCCATTCCGCGCAGCCGAATCATGCGCTCCACGCGTACCTCGGGATCGGCCTCGGCCACCACCACCCGATCAAAGTCATAGGGCAGCTTGGCCTCCACAAGCAGCGGCACATCGTAGATCACGATGGCGCCGGGCGTGGCCCGCTCGGCCTCGGCGAAGAGGGCGCGGGTGCGCGCCTGCACGGCGGGATGCACTATCGCGTTCAGTGCCGCGAGCTCCTCGGGATCGCGAAATACGATGGCACCCAGGGCGGGGCGATTCAGCGATCCATCCGCGGAGATGACGTCACTCCCGAAGCGTTCGCGGATTGCATCGAGGGCGGGCGTGCCGGGCTCAACCACCTCGCGGGCGATGCGGTCGGCGTCGAGGTGCACGGCTCCACGTGCGGCGAGGCGGCGGGAAATGGTGGATTTACCGGAGGCGATGCCGCCGGTCAGGCCGATCAGATACACGCGTTGCGACTCCCTCTGCCACCCCGGATGGGTGCCCTCACACACTAGCATTCGCTCCACGGCGGCGCGCGGGCAAAACAAAACGGGCCGCCCCTCCCGAGGGAGGAACGACCCGTTTTGACCGGCGGACCAGCCAATCGGCTAGAGCCGATTAGTTGGTGCTAGTTAGTTGGTGCTGGAGAGCTTCTCGCGCAGAGCGGCGAGCGACTCGTCGTCCGCGAGGGTGCCGGCGCCAGCCGACTCGCTCGAGAAGGTGGATGCACCGGCGGGGACGTCGGGAGCGTTTGCTTCCTCGATCGCTGCGGCGGCAACCTGCTTCTTGTGCAGCTCCCAACGAGCCTGGGCGGCAGCGTAGTCCTGCTCCCACTTCTCGCGCTGGGTCTCGAAGCCCTCGCGCCACTCGTTGGTCTCGGAGTCGAAGCCCTCGGGGTACTTATAGTTACCCTGCTCGTCGTACTCGGTGAGCATTCCGTAGAGTGCCGGGTCGAACTCGGTGCCCTCGGGGTCTACACCCTCGTTGGCCTGCTTGAGGCTCAGCGAGATGCGGCGACGCTCGAGGTCGATGTCGATGACCTTCACGAAGACCTCTTCGCCAACCGAGACAACCTGCTCGGCGAGCTCAACGTGCTTGCCGGAGAGCTCGGAGATGTGAACGAGGCCCTCGATGCCGTCGGCGACGCGAACAAACGCACCGAAGGGAACGAGCTTGGTGACCTTACCCGGTGCAACCTGGCCGATGGCGTGGGTGCGGGCAAATACCTGCCACGGGTCTTCCTGGGTTGCCTTGAGCGAGAGCGACACGCGCTCGCGGTCGAGGTCAACCTCGAGGATCTCCACGGTAACTTCCTGGCCAACCTCGACTACCTCGGAGGCGTGCTCAATGTGCTTCCAGCTGAGCTCGGAAACGTGGACGAGACCGTCTACGCCACCCAGGTCAACAAAGGCACCGAAGTTGACGATCGAGGAGACAACACCCTTGCGGACCTGTCCCTTCTGGAGGTTGTTGAGGAACGTGGTGCGCGACTCGGACTGAGTCTGCTCCAGGAGGGCGCGACGCGAGAGCACAACGTTGTTGCGGTTCTTGTCGAGCTCGAGGATCTTGGCCTCGATCTCCTGGCCCAGGTACGGGGTCAGGTCGCGGACGCGGCGCAGCTCGATGAGCGAGGCCGGCAGGAATCCGCGGAGTCCGATGTCAACGATAAGTCCACCCTTGACAACCTCGATGACCTGACCGGTCACGACGCCATCGGTGTCCTTGATCTTTTCCACATCGCCCCAGGCACGCTCGTACTGAGCACGCTTCTTGGACAGGATGAGGCGACCTTCCTTGTCCTCCTTCTGGAGAACGAGGGCCTCGACCGAGTCGCCAACATTGACGACCTCGCTCGGGTCAACATCATGCTTGATGGAAAGTTCGCGGGAGGGGATAACACCCTCGGTCTTATAACCGACGTCGAGGAGGACCTCGTCGCGGTCGATCTTCACTACGGTTCCCTCGATGAGGTCTCCGTCGTTGAAGAACTTCAGAGTCTTCTCGACCGCGGCCAGGAAGTCTTCAGCAGTTCCGATATCGTTGATCGCGACCTGCTTGGGGGTCGAGGCGGTCGTTTCGCTTGTCATTTAGTGGTTGCTCCAGAATGGACAGGGTTTCGGGCCGGTCGCGAACAGGGTGTCCATATGGATGAACGCACGGTATTTCGCGGCGGCAGAACGGATAGATTTGTCACAGATGTGACACACCATCCTAACCCTGTTTGGCCCCGCTTTTCAACCCGCCGACGATCTGTCGGAGCGCGGTTTCCGGATCGCGGGTTCGGAAACGATTTTTATCAACACCCGCGCGCGGAAAAAGCATCCGCCGGCGCGGAATTTTGGGGCCCGATACCCGGGCCGGATCGCCGCCCGGAGCGGCGATTCCCGGGGCCCATACGAACCCCGGGAACCCAGCACTAGCCGCGGCCGAGCAGGGTGGCGCGCAGGGTATCCAGGCCCACGCCACCGATATCCAGGGCCTCGCGGTGGAAATCGCGAATATCAAAGGCTTCACCCGCCGCGGCGGCATAGGCATCGCGCAGCTGCTCCCAGATGCGCTGACCGACCTTATAGGACGGGGCCTGGCCGGGCCAGCCGAGATAGCGGTTGACCTCAAATTTCACAAAGCCCTCGTTCATATTGACGTTTTTGCCAAAGAACTCCAGCGCATGCGCCGCATCCCAGGTGCCGCCACCGCCGGGCAGCTCCTTTTCCAGGTGCACGCCGATATCCAACACCACGCGGGCGGCGCGCATGCGCTGCCCGTCAAGCATGCCGAGACGATCCGCGGGGTCGTCAAGATAGCCCAGCTGCTCCATCAGGCGCTCGGCATATAGGGCCCATCCCTCGGCGTGCCCCGAGGTGCCCGCGAGCTGGCGGCGCCAGGTATTCAGCTTGCCGCGGTTATATACGGCCTGGCCGATCTGCAGGTGGTGTCCGGGGACACCCTCGTGATAGACCGTGGTGAGCTCGCGCCAGGTATCAAACTCGGTGACGCCGCGCGGCACCGACCACCACATGCGTCCGGCGCGGGAGAAGTCATCGGTGGGCCCGGTGTAATAGATGCCACCCTCCTGCGTGGGGGCGATCATGCACTCCAGCGTGCGAATCTCCTCGGGGATATCAAACTGGGTGGCACCCAGCTCGGCCACGGCGCGGTCGCTGGTCTCCTGCATCCACTTCTGCAGGGCATCGGTGCCGTGCAGCTTGCGGGAGGGGTCGCGATCGAGGAAGGCAATGGCCTCCTCCACGCTGGCCCCGGGGAGGATCTCGCGCGCCACGCTCTCCTGCTCGCTCACCATGCGGGCCAGCTCCTCGCGGCCCCATTCATAGGTCTCGTCGAGGTCAATCTCGGCACCGAGGAACTGGCGCGAGAAGAGCGCATAATTCTCGCGCCCAATCGCATCGCGGGTGGTGGCCACGGGGGCCAGGTCCTCCGTGAGGAACGCGGCGAGGCTGCGATAGGCGGAGCCCGCGGCGGCGGCCCCGCGCTCCAGGTCGGCGTTTAGGCTCGCCGGGCGGGCCTCGGCTCCCCCGGCCACAAAGCCGGTGAAGAATCCATCGGTTGCGCCCTGGCGGGCCACCTGATCGGCAACCTCCAGTACCTGGCGGCGGGCGGGGGTGACGCCCCGCTCGATGCCGAGCCGCAGCGTGCTGATATAGCCCGCGATCGCGGCGGGTACGGCGTCGAGTCGGCGCGCGATCACCGACCAGTCCTCCTCGGACTCGGTGGGCATCAGGTCAAAGCCGTCGCGAATCTCCTGGGCGGGCGAGGCGATCACGTTGAGGTTGCGCAGGGGCAACTGCGCGTCGTGGGTCTCCACGGACAGGGCGAGGCTCGCGCGCAGATCGGCGTGGGTCACCTCGTCCACGGAATCGGTGGGCGTCTCGGCGTCGAGAGCGGCAATCGTGGCAACCGCGGCGGCGCGGGAGGCCTCGAGGCCCGCGGGGGAATAATCGCCGAGGCGATCATTCACCTCATTACGCCCGATATAGGTTCCGACGGTGGGGTCAAGCTGAACGAGGGTGTCTACCCAGTCTTCCGCGATCTGGTCGATCCGAGTCTGGGGGCGAGAGGGCTGTGTGGTCATGTTTCCACCCTATCGCCGCACCCCGCCAAAGCCGAGGGGTCGCCCGCGCGGCGGGGGCTCGGCCCCCGGAGGGGCGGCGGCGGAGTTTATGCTCCGCCGCCTCGGGAGCTGCCCCTCCGGTTGATGCTATGCCCCGTCTCCGCGGGAATTATCCCCAAGACCGGCTCCCCCGCCAGGTATACGACCCCCACCCCGGCGGCCTCGGTCAGCGCGATGATATCCGCGCGGGCACCCACTTCCAGGTGTCCACGCGCCTCCTCGCCGAGGAACCGCGCGGCGGTCCCGGAACCCAGCTCCGCAAGATCGGGGAAGTCATATCCGCGCCCCCGCAGCCGGGCCAGGGCGAGGTCCAGGGTCAGGCTCGAACCGGCGAGGGTTGCACTTCCGCGCAGGGTCACGGCACCGTTGCGCACGCTCACGCGACGATCGATCAGGTCAAACTCGCCGTCCCCCAGGCCCGCCACCGCGGAGGCATCGGTGATCAGCATGACGCGCCGCGCCCCCGCCGCGGCGATCACCAGGTCGATAATCTCCGGGGCCAGGTGGTGGCCATCGGCGATCACCTCGATGCTCATCCGGTCATCCACCAGCGCCACCGGGATCGGACCCGGATCCCGATGACCCAGCGCGGGCATCGCGTTAAACACGTGGGTCATACCGCTCACCCCCGCGCCCACGCTGTCCCGAAAACCCCCGGCATCCACCGCCGTATGCCCCGCACTAAAAAGCAGGCGATCGGCAAACAGCGAGATCAGCTCGGTGGCGCCGGGGAGCTCCGGGGCGATTGTCATACTGCGTGCATAACCACCGGAAGCCGCGAGCAACTCGGCCAGGAATGCGGGATCGGGCGCGCGCAGCACCTCCGGGGAGTGTGCGCCCGCCCGCTCGGCCGAGAGGAACGGCCCCTCGAAGTGAATTCCCAGGACGGTGGGGGCCCGCCCCGAGTCGATGGCGGCGGCGATCGCGCGGGCCGCCGCGAGCATCCGCTCGGCCGGGCCACTCCCCACCGAGGCCAGGAGCGCGGTGGTTCCATGCGCCAGATGCGCGCGCGCCGCCGCGACCACGGCCTCGGGTGAGCCCGCGTTCATCGCAAACCCCCCGCCGCCGTGGCAGTGCACGTCAATCAACCCCGGGAGCAGCCGCAGCCCCGCCAAGTCCTCGAGGATTTCCCCGGGCTCGGGAGCGGGCGGCTCGCCCGCCCCGCGTGCCGCGATTTTACCCGCACGAATCCGCAGCCACAGCGGATTCCCCCGGGCGTCCTGGGCGCCGCGGAGAAGCCGGCCGGCGTCCATCAACCGTCCGCGCCCAGCAGCACGTTAACGGCGGCCTCCGCGCATACCCGGGAGGCACCAAAGGTTTGGATCCAGCCGCGCGCGGCCGAGAAATCCTCATGCGGCACCCCCATATCCAGGACGATGGTCTCGGGATGCGTGTCCAGTATCGCGGCGATTGCCTCGGCCTGCCAGGCAAAGCGGTGGGGGCTGCGGATAAGCAGCACCACCTCCCCCGCCGCGCCAAATTCATCCCGGAACTGGGAGGTTTCGGCGATCACCATCCCAAGCCCGTTATAGGTATCCTCGGCCATCGGCAGGGTTTCCACCCGCTGGCCCCGCCCGGCCAGCAGCGGGGCCACAGCGCCACCGGGGCTTCCGGCGGCGGGCGAGTGGGTGGGCTCCAGGGAGATCAAGAGCACGTTCTCCCCCGCCAGCCGGGTATTGCCGTGCGAGCGCACCACATCGGCGGCGAGCCGCGCACCAACCGCGTCATCGATCAGGGAGATATCCCCGCGCGGGCGGGTACCCAACCGCGCGATGCGCTCATTGGCCTCTTGAAGCCGCTCGAGCGGGAGCGTTCCGTCGGCCACCGCGGCGCAGATCGCCTCGGCCGCCGCATCCACGTCCCGCTGGAAGGCCCAGGATCCCAGGCAGAGCGCATCGGCCCCGGCCACCAGCGCGCGCACGGCGGCCTCGGGGAGCGGCGCAAAATCGGCAATGCCGCGCATCTCCAACGCATCGGTGATGATCACGCCGGTGAATCCCAGCTCCTCGCGCAGGATTCCGGTGAGCACGGCCCGGGAGATGGTGGCCGGCACATCGTCGATCTCCGTGAGCAGCACATGGGAGACCATGATGCTGTCCACCCCCGCGGCAATCGCGGCGCGGAACGGTGCAAGATATCCGGAGAGAAGCTCCTCGCGGGAGATCTCCAAGCGAGGCGTGCCCAGGTGGGCGTCGGTGCCGCTCTTACCGTGACCGGGAAAATGCTTGGCACAGGCGCTCACGCCCGCGCCCTGCAGCCCGCGCACCCAGGCCGCGGAGTGTTGGGCCACGCGTTCCCGATCCGGGCCGAAGCAGCGGATTCCGTTGGGGCTGAACGGGTTTACGGCGGTATCCACCGCGGGCGCGAGGTTCCAATCGATTCCGGCACGAACCAGGGTGAGCCCGAGTTGCTGCGCCGCGCGCTCGGTGCGTTCCAGATCGTCCACCCGGCCGAGAGCAAAATTACCCGGCACGGACGTGCCGCCATTATTCTCCAGGCGGTTTACGTCCCCGCCCTCCTCATCCGCCGCGATGATCGCGCCGGGGGCGAGCCGATGGATTTCCGCGGTGAGCGCATGCAGCTGCTTGGAGGACACGATGTCCTTGCCATAAACCACAAATCCACCGAGGCCGCGGTCGAGGCGTTCCGAGGCCCAGCGCGGCAGGGTCTTGCGTCCCACGCCGGGGAATAATACGCCTTGGGCGAGTCTCAAAATATCAGTCATATCTGGGGTCTTTCGGGTTAGCCCTTGACGGCGCCGCTGGTCATGCCGCCGACCAGCTTGCGCTGAACAAAGAGGAAGAAGATCAATACGGGGAGGGAGAAGATTGCCGAGGCCGCGATCATCGCGCCATAGTCCACTCCCTCTGAGGTCTGGAATGAAACGAGCCAGACCGGCAGCGTGTAATTGCCCTTGGAGCTCATCAGAACATAGGCGAAGATGAAGTCGTCCCAGGCGTTAATAAAGGCAAAAATCGAGGTGGCCACAATTCCCGGGGCCAGGAGCGGGAATAGCACCTTCACAAAGGACTGGAAGCGGCTGCACCCATCGATCATGGCGGCCTCCTCGAGGTCGATCGGGATGCCCTCAACAAAGCCACGCAGCGTCCACACGCTAAACGGCAAGACAAACGTGAGATAGGTGAGGATCAGGCCCGGGAGATAGTCCAGCGCCCCTAGGCTGCGCAGCATCAGATAGAGCGGGATGACCATCGCGGAGCTGGGGATCATCTGCACCAGGATCAATACCACAAGCAGCACACGACGCCCGAGGAAGCGGAAGCGCACGGCGGCCACGGCCGCACCAAGCGATACCACCATCGAGAGCAGCACCGTGACCAGCGAGACGATCAGCGAGTTCCGCGCAAAAACCCAAAAATCGGCGTGGTCAAAGGCCCGGGAATAATTATCCAGGCTGATCGGCCAGGGCAGGAACTGCGGGGTGCTGCTCATGATCTGCCCCGGGGACTTGAGCGAAGTGGCAAACATCCAGTACACCGGGAAGACCAGGATCACGGAGATAATCAGCGCGATGATATTGGCGCGGGTCCGGCTTTTCCGGGCAAAACCTCGTGCGCTCATTTGGGTCCTCCCTGGGCCGCTAGCTTCTTCACGTAGATGCTCGCGAATACCGCGAGCAGCGCGACGGTGATCATCGCGATCGCCGCACCGGTCCCATAGTCGTTTTTGGTGAATGCTGTGACATAGGAGTACACGCCCAGCGTCATGGTCTGTCCCCCGGGCCCACCCTGGGTGAGCACCCAGACCGGGGTGAAGGAGTTCACCGACCAGATCACCTCAAGCACGATGAGGATCGCCAGGATCGGGCGCATCATGGGCAGAGTGATATCACGGAAGGCACGGAAGGAGCCCGCGCCGTCCAGGCTCGACGCCTCGTAGAGTTCCTCGGGGATCTGCCCCAGCGAGGCATACATCGTAAGCACCACAAAGGGCAGACCCTTCCAGACGATCAGCAGGATGATCAGGGCCAGCCCCTCGCCGGGCCGGGAGAACCAGTCATGCGCGGTGAGGTCGCCAAAAATACGAAACTGGGTGAGGATCCAGTTCATCACGCCGTATTGCGGCTGGAACAGCCACTGCCAGACCAGGGTGGCCGAGACCATCGGCATCGCCCAGACCAGGACCAGCACCACGGTCAGGGTGAGCCGCGCCCACGTGGTGACCCGCTTCAGGAGATGGGCAAGCGCCAATCCGGCGATCATCATGCTGGCCACGCAGCATACGGTCACCACCACGGTGCGCAGCACCACCTGCCAGAACACGGGATCACCGAGGATCTTCAGGTAGTTGCCGAAGCCGATAAAATCGGCCGTTCCGGTAAACAGCGAGCGGGGACCAAAGTCCTCGAAGGAGAGCATCGCGAGGCGGACCAGGGGAAATCCGAGGATGATCAGGAGGATCAGCACGGCCGGCCCCACCATGAGGTAGGGCAGGCTGCGCGGACCGCCGATCCGGGATCCCGGGCGGCGGCGGCCCACGGGGCGCGCCGGCTCCGTGGGACGCCGCCGCTTCGGCGGGGCCGGGGGTGAAATTATCATGAGGCTAAACCCGTTTCAGCATCGTTGCGTGGAGGGAGGAGGACAAGGTTAGGAGCGTTAGCGCTTCAGCGAGTTCAACGCTTCACTCACATAGCGGTCATACTCGGCCGCGGCGGCGGGAATATCGGCTCCCCCGGCAATGCTCGAGAAGAACTGCTCGTTATAGCGCTCGCTCTCGAGTGCGGCCCAGCCGGGGCTCGCGGGCAGCGCCTTGGAGACGGTGGCGGCCTCGGCCGCGATCTGCAGCTGCTCGGTTACCCCGGAGGAGGGGATGAACTCGGGGACAATCGGCAGCAGGTTCAGCTCGGTGGCCATGCGCTGCTGGAACTTCTTACCCGTGACGATGGTGAGCCAATCGCGTGCCTGCTCCTGGTTTTTGCTCTGGGTGGCAATACCAATCGTGGATCCGGCAACAATCACGGGCTGGGTCCTGTCGGCCTCGTTTCCGGGCATCGCAAAGAACCCGATCTTGCCCTCAAGCGCGGGGTTCTTCTCCAGCACGCTCGCGGGCTCCCAGGCCTTGACATACAGCATCGCGGCCTTGCCATCGGCAAAGAGCTGGGTCTGATCCGGGTTATTGGTATTTACGCCCACCGAGGAGGGAATCGAGCAGGTCTCATGGAAATTACGCCAGTCGGCGAGGCCCCGCTGGGATTTTTCGGAGGACATCTCGGCGGCCCAGGTGCCGTCCTTCTCGGTGGCGATCTCGCCGCCGGCCGCAAAAACAAACGGGGCTCCGGCGAACCAGTACTGCCCGGGCATATAGAAGGGCGCAAAGCTATCCACCCCGGCCTGGGAGGCGGCCAGCGTATCGCAATTGGCCAGTAGCTCCTCGAGCGTACTCGGCGGCGTGGTGATCCCCGCGGCGGTAAAGAGTTCGGTGTTATACATGACCACCTTGGTGCCTCCGTAGAGCGGGGTGGCATAGAGGTCGCCGTCGTATGTCGAGGGGGCGGCGAGGCCGGGAAGCCACTGCGCGGAGTCCTCGAAGTCCTTTTTATATTCGGTGATATTACTGAGCCCACCGGAATAGGTCTGCAGCGGGGTCTGGGTGTTACCCATCTCCACGATATCCGGGGAGTTATTCGAGGCTAGGGCGGTGGTGAGCTTGGTCGCGATGCTGTCCCACTGCTGAATCTCGATATTCACGGTGGTATCGGGATACTTCTTCTTAAACTCCTCGTTCACCTCCTGGATGAGCGCGTTATCGCCGGGGCCGCCGGTCATCATCCAAATCGTGAGCTTTTCCGGGGTGCTCTCCGGGGCGGAGGCCGAGCATCCGGTCAGGGCGAGGGTGCCCACGGCCAGAGTTGCCAAAAACTTCGTTGTTGATCGCATCAGTATTCCGTTCGTTTTTCTGGGGTTGGGTGGGAGCGCTAGGCGCCCAGGGGACACGCGTGCAGGCTTTCCACCACACGCGTTTGGTCAATATGGATCAGGGGAAGGTGTTCCACGGTCACGCCGAGCGAGCCGTAGAGCACCTCAAGCGAGGCGGCGAGGGCGCCGAGCAGTCCGGCGGAATCCTCCAGATCGGCATGGCGCAGGGTGGCCCGCACACCCACGGCCTCCTCCACGGCCGCGGCGGTCGCGGAAAATACCTCGCGGGCGAGCGATTCGGAAAATCCCCCGGTGAAGAGCACCGTGCGGGGTTCATAGGCCAGCGCGATGATCGAGACCAGGTGCCGCAAACCCGCGTGAATTTCGGATTCAAGATCCCCAAAATTCTCGGGGTGGTCAAAGATCTCGCGCGCCGAGTCCAGCACATAGCCGCGGGCCCGGGCGGTGGCCAGCAGGCCGGCGCCCGAGAGCAGGTCACGCAGGCGCAGGCTGGATCCGGGTACCGGAAGCCGCCCAAATTCGCCGAGTAGCCCGGTCTCGCCGGCGAGGATGCCCCCGTCGAGCGATACGGCCGAACCGAGTCCGGTTCCCAGCGCAAAAAGCACCGTGGTCTGATCCTCGGCGAGCTCGCCATAGCGCAGCTCCCCCAGCAGGGCCAGGTTGGAATCGTTCTCGATCCTGGTGGGGACCCCGAGCGCCGCGGTCACCTCGCGAATGAAATCCTCGCCGAGGATTTGCCCGAGGTTATGCGAGCCAACCACGCGCCTCCGGTCGCCCGAAACGGCTCCGGGCACGCCGATCGCCACGGCACCGAGTTCACTCCCCGAGGCCGTCTTGGCCACGAGCGAGTGGACGTGCCGGGCGATCCAGGATCCTAGCTCGGCTGCGGAGGAATCCCGCGGTGTGGCAAAGCGCCCGCGGATGAGCGAGTTGCCCATCGCATCGGCCACCACGATCCGGCAGTTGGTACCGCCCAGATCCACGCCGCAGACCAGGGCCGCCTCCGCGTTAAAGCGCACCGTGGTGGCATGCCGGCCGGGGCCGGTGCGCACCACAATCTCGCCCTCCCGGGCGAGATTTGCCGACATAATCTCGTCAATCACGCGAAAGACTGTGGCGCGGCTCAGCCCGGTCTCGCCGACCAGGTTTTGCCGTTCAAATTCTTTTCCGGAAAGTAATTGGGCCAAAACCGCACTGCGGTTGGCCTCCCGGGGATAGACTGTTGTTCTCATTAATCTCACAATGAACAGAATTGGATTTTGATCACAGTACCGCACCCCTCAGACCCAAAACAAGACCGGATTTCCGGAAAATTTGCGCCACCGGAAGCGCCGTTTGTGTTGCCTGAAACCACAGAATAAGGACCCAAGATGCCCACGCCACCACCCGCCTCCCGGGATCGCCTCCACCTGATCCTCATGCTCGCCCTTACCTTTTCCACCGGAATCATTGACGCCGTGGGCTATCTCGGGCTGGACCGCGTGTTCACCGGAAATATGACCGGCAACGTCGTCATCCTGGGCATGGGAATCCTCGGCGCCGATGATCTGCCCGTGGTCGGCCCACTGATCGCGCTGGCAGCCTTCATTATCGGGGCCGTGATTGGCGGCCGCGCCCTGCGGCCCATCGCCGAGGGCTGGACGGTACGCTCCACGCTGATGATCGCGATCACCGGCCTCATCCTCGCCGGCACCGCCGTAATCTGCGCGATCAGCCCCGCCGCGGAGAGCGAGACCGTGCAGTTCCTGGTCACCGGGCTCCTGGGACTCGGCATGGGAATCCAGGCCGCCACCGCTCGCCACCTGGCGGTAGCGGATATCACCACCGTGGTGGTCACCTCCACAATCACCGGGCTCGCTGCCGACTCGCGCCTGGCCGGCGGAACCGGCGCCCGCTGGCAGCGCCGGGTACTCGCGATCTCCCTGATCGGACTCGGGGCACTCACGGGTGCGGCCACACTCCTGCTCCACCTCTCGGTCGGGCTCGCCCTGGCCGCGGCGCTCACCCTGGTGGTCGCCTGGATCGGACACCCGCGGGCCGGCGCACCGGCCGCGGGCTAGCGCTCACGCCGCGGGGCTGCCCCGGCAATGCATAAAGCGGCCGTTCCACCCGGGGTGGAACGGCCGCTTTCGGGGTGGGGCTGCGCTAGTGTGCGGCCTCGTCCCAGTTGGAACCGTGCCCCACCTGCACCTCAAGCGGCACGGTGAGCTCGGCCGCGCCGGCCATGCGCTCGCGCACGATCTTTTCCAGCGCCTCGGCCTCGCCGGTGGCCACCTCAAAGATCAACTCATCGTGTACCTGGAGCAGCATCCGACTCTCCAGCTGCGCCTCGCGCATATCGGCCGCGACGTTGATCATCGCGATCTTCATAATATCGGCGGCGCTGCCCTGAATCGGGGCGTTTAGCGCGGCGCGAGCGGCGTTATCCCGGAGCACCCGGTTGGGGCTGGCCAGATCGGGGAACAGGCGACGACGGCCGAAGATCGTGGTGGTATAGCCGTCGATCTTGGCCTGCTCCACCACATCGCGCAGATAATCGCGCACGGCACCAAAGCGCTCAAAATAATCGGACATCAGCTTTTTGGCCTCGCCGGTATCGATCCGCAGCTGCTTGGACAGGCCAAACGCGCTCAGGCCATAGGCCAGCCCATAGGACATCGCCTTCACCTTGGTACGCATTTCGTTGCTGACCTCGGCGGGCTCCACACCAAAGATGCGGGCACCCACAAAGCGGTGCAGGTCCTCGCCCGTGCGGAACGCCTCGATCAGGCCCTCATCGCCGGAGAGATGCGCCATGATGCGCATTTCAATCTGAGAGTAATCGGCGGTGAGGAGGGACTCAAAACCCTCACCCACCTGGAAGGCCGCACGGATATGGCGACCCTCGGCGCTGCGCACCGGAATATTCTGCAGGTTTGGGTCGGCGGAGGACAGCCGCCCGGTGCTTGTTCCGGTCTGGATATAGGTGGTATGCACGCGGTGATCGGGCGCAATCGCCTTATCGAGGGTCTCCACGATCTGGCGCAGCTTGGTGGCATCGCGGTGCTCCAGCAGCAGCCCGAGGAACGGGTGCGGGCTCTTGGCCTGCAGATCGGCGAGCGAGCTGGCATCGGTGGAATATCCCGATTTATTGGCCCGGGTCTTGGGCATGCCCAGCTGATCAAAGAGCACTTCCTGGAGCTGCTTGGGGGAACCGAGGTTCACCTCGCGCCCGATCTCGGCATAGGCCCGCTCGGCCAGATCGGCCGCCGTGGTTCCCAGCTGCGCGGAGAGCGCCGCGAGTTCGCCGTGGTTCACGGCCACGCCGTATTCCTCCATCTGGGCGAGGATCGGCGTGGAGGGGATCTCGATATCCCGCAGCACCGAGGCCGAACCCTCGTCGAGGATTGCAATCTGGGCCGCGGCCACGCGGGCCACATACCAGGCCTGAAGCGCCGGGTTATCGGCGTTATCCTCGGGCACCAGCTGATTGGGATCGGCCACGGGCATATGCTCGTCGAGATAGCGGGTGACCAGTTCGCCGAGGGTCTTATCGGGGCTCGCGGGGCGCAGGATCCACCCGGCGATGAGCGTATCGGTCTGCAACCCGCCGATGGGCAGCTGTGCATGCGCGAGGGCCTTTAATACGGGCTTGGCATCGTGGATAATCTTGGGGCTCTCGCCCGCGAGCCAGGCCTCAAACGGCGCATAATCGGCGCTGCCCGCATGCCAGGCCAGCAGCGTGGACTCGGAGGCGGAGGCGATACCGATGGCCACGGGCAGGCCGTCGTGCAGCTCAAACTGCAGCGCGAGGCCACCCGGGTGTGCGGCGGAATTACGGGCGAGCCAGGCCCCCAGCTCCTCGTCGAGGAGCTCCTGAATGGCGGGGGCGGCGGGCGCCTCCACCGCCGGGGCCTCGGGCTCCGCGGAGCCGGTGATGCCCTCAAGCTTAAAGACGCGGTCGAGCAGCGTGCGGAACTCCAGGCGCGCAAACATCTCGCGCACGCCCTCCTCGTTGATGGGCTTGCGCTCCAGCTGCTGCACCGTGAACGGAAGCTCCACATCGGTAACGAGGTGGTTCAGGCGGCGGTTACGCACCGCGTTTTCCTTATGCTCGCGGAAGCTCTCCCCCACCTTGCCGCCGATATTCTCGGCGTTCTCGAGGATGCCGTCGAGGCTGCCGTAGAGGCCCAGCCACTTCACGGCGGTCTTCTCGCCCACCTTGGGCACGCCGATCAGGTTATCGCTGGTCTCGCCCACGAGTGCCGCCACATCGGGATACTGCTCGGGACGGATGCCATAGCGCTCCTGCACCTTGGCCGGATCGTAGCGGGTGAGGTCGGAGACTCCCTGCCGCGAGGGGTAGAGGAGGGTGACGTTATCGTTGACCAGCTGGATGGCATCGCGGTCACCCGAGACCACAAGCACCCGATAGCCGGCCTCGGTGCCCTGCACGGATAGCGTGGCCAGGATGTCATCGGCCTCGTAGTCCTCCTTGGTGATGGTCACGATATTCATGGCGGCCAGCACCTCCTGCAGCAGGGGAATCTGCCCGATGAACTCGGAGGGGGTCTCGCCACGCGTGCCCTTATATTCGGGATATTCGCGGGTGCGGAAGCTGAAGCGCGAGATATCAAAGGCCACGGCCACGTGGGTGGGATTCTCGTTTTTTAGCAGGTTCAGCAGCATCGATACGAAGCCGTGAATGGCATTGGTGTGCTGCCCGTCGCGGGTTTGGAAGCTGTCGACCGGGAGCGCGTAGAAGGCTCGGAAGGCCAGCGAGTGGCCATCGATGATCAGGAGGGTAGGCTTTTTATTTTCCGACACCCCCACAGCCTATAAGACACGGGCGACACCCGCCCGGTCGCCGCGCACAAGATGCAGACCGGGGCCAAGTTATGAGACCATCGAGGCGATCGTTCACTTTCCCGAACGGCGCAACCCCCGAGGATCCCCAGTGAGCGGCTATAGCATCGAAGACGAGTACACGCCGGCCGAGCGGGCGGTGCGCGAGCGTCGCCGCCGTCGCCGCGGACTGATTGCGGCCCTCGTGGCCTTCGCCCTCGTCGCGGGAAGCCTATTTGGTTTCCTCGCGGCCATCGGCTTTATCAAATAGCCCCTAGAGAACGGAAGGCACATCGTGACCACCCCGGAAAACAGCAGTCTCGACTATCTCGCCGAGCGCGGAATCGGCGCACTGGCCGAAAAAATGGGCATCCAGATCACCGAGTTTACGGTGCAGCGCTCGGTGGCCACGATGCCGGTGGAGGGCAATACCCAGCCCATCGGCCTCCTGCACGGCGGGGCCTATGTGGTTCTAGGTGAGTCGCTCGGATCGATGTCCGCAAATCTCTATGCGGGTGCCAACCGGGTGGCCGTGGGCGTGGATATCAACGCCACCCATACCGGCTCGGCCACCTCGGGGATTGTCACCGGGGTATGCACCCCGATCCACCTCGGCCGCACGCTCACCGTTCACGAGATTATCGTGACCGATGAGCGGGGCCGCCGCTGCTCCACGATTCGGATCACCAACCTGATTAAGGACGCCCCGCAGCCCGGCTAACCGCCGAGGCGGCGGCCGCCACGGCCGCCACGCTAGCGGCGAGGACCGATCCGGCGATTCCCGCGGACCAGGCCACGGTATCGCCGGATCCGTATTCCAGGTAGGTCACGGCGCGGCCCGCACTCCCCCGTTCGAGCGATTGCTGGGTCAGCCCGTGCACCTCGATCCGGATTCCAGCCTCGTCCAGGGCCGAGATTAGCGCGTCGATGGGGCCCTGTCCGCGGCGCTCGACCACGCGGTTTTGGCCGTTGATGCTCAGCATGCCGCCGGCCACCTCGGAACCGTCCTCCCCGGTGCGGGTTTCCCAGCTCAGGACCCGCACGCCGCCGCCAGCACCCAGATAGGCCTCATCAAAGAGGGTGCGCAGGGTGGAGGAGTTGATCTCCGCCCCCGAGCTTTCGGTATGGCGCTGCACGCGGGCGGAGAAGTCGATCTGCAGGCGGCGCGGCAGGTCCAGCCCGTGATCGGTGAGCAGCAGATAGGCGATCCCTCCCTTGCCCGACTGGCTATTCACCCGGATCACGGCGTCATAGGAGCGCCCCACATCCGCCGGGTCGATCGGCAGATACGGCACCGACCAGGCCCGGGTGGCCGGATCCACGCCCTCCTCCGCGGCGCGCGCGTGATGCCAGGCGAGGCCCTTTTTAATGGCGTCCTGATGCGTGCCGGAGAAGGCCGTATAAACCAGGTCTCCCACATAGGGATGGCGCTCGGATACCGGCATGCGCGTGCAGTATTCCACCGTGCGGCGCACCTCGTCGATATCGGAAAAATCGATCATCGGGTCGATCCCCTGCGCGTGCAGGTTCAGCGCGAGCGTCGCGATATCCACATTGCCCGTGCGCTCCCCGTTGCCAAAGATGCAGCCCTCCACGCGCTGTGCCCCGGCGAGCACCGCGAGCTCGGCACACGCAATACCGGTTCCACGATCATTATGCGGATGTACCGAGAGGATCACGCCCTCGCGCCGGGCGAGATTTTGGCTCATATATTCGATTTGATCCGCATAAACATTGGGTGAGGCGATCTCCACGGTGGCCGGGAGATTCAGAATCACGGGCCGCTCCGGGGTGGCATCCCAGAGCTCGGTCATGCGATCACAGAGGTCCAGGACATAATCGGGTTCGGTGAGGTTAAAGACCTCGGGAGAGAATTCACACCGCACATTGGGTAGCCGTTCCGTGCCGCGCAGCACGCGCTCGCCCGCGGCCAGCACCAGCGCGGAGAGTTCGGCGCGGGTTTTCCCCAGCACCACATCGCGCCAGGCGGGTGCGGTGGCGGCATAAACGTGGATCACCACCGGGTTGCGGATGCCCGCGATCGAGGCGATGGTGCGATCGATCAGGTCGGCGCGGGCCGCGGTGAAGACCACGATTGTCACGTGCTCGGGCGCGATATCGGTCTCGGCGATCAGGCGCACAAAATCAAAATCGGTACGGGAGGCCGAGGGATAACCCACCTCGATTTCCGTATATCCCATCCGCACCATGAGTTCAAAAAATCGGCGCTTGCGTGCGGGGTCCATTGGTTCGGCCAGCGCCTGATTACCATCGCGCAGGTCCACGGGGACCCAGAGCGGCGCGGCGCTCAGCCTGCGGGTGGGCCAGGTGCGCTCCCGTAGCGGAATATCCACGCGATCGTGGACGTCGCGATAGCGGTAGGAGGGCATTCCGGAGGGGCGCTGTTGATTCCAGTGCGCGGGGGTGGGCGGGGTGAGGGTCATCGGCGTAGGTCTTTCCTATCGGGGGTGGTTTCCGCTACGATACAGATATCCAACTCCTCAGACAAGCTGATAGGTAACGATGGCCTCCACGATTCGACGAAACCCCCTCACCGACCAGGTGGTGGCCGCCCTACTGACCCGCCTCGCCGCGGGGGAATGGGCTGTGGGACATAAACTCCCCGGGGAGACCACCCTCGCCGCCACCCTCGGCGTGGGGCGCTCCACGATACGCGAGGCCATTCGGGAACTTGCCGGACGCGGCATGCTGGAACCCCGCCAGGGTGCGGGTGTTTTTGTTCTCTCGGTGGAGCCGCGCGAGGACTGGGACATCGTCCTGCGCCGCGCCGGGATCCTCGAGGTGATCGAGGCCCGGATGGGCATCGAGTGCGAGGCCGCCCGGCTCGCGGCGGCCCGGCGCACCCCGGCCGATCTGCGCGCGCTCCGGGTGGCGCTGGAGCATCGCGAGGCGGCGGCACGCGAGGGTGACGACGCCGCCTATGTGGACGCCGATACCGCCTTTCATCGCGCGATGGTCGCGGCCGCGCATAACGAGGTTCTCCTGGGCATCTTTGATGCGTTTATCCCGCGCGGCCGCGCCGCCATGATCGATATGCTGCGCCTCACCCGGCAGACACCGCGCCGCCGCCACGACCACGATGCCCACGGAGAGATTCTCTCCGCGGTGCGCGATCGCCGCGCCGAGGAGGCGGGTGCGCTCGCGCGGACCCACCTCGGTGAGCTACATCACGAGTTTTCCCGCTAGGGCCGCGCCAGCCGTAGACTGGCCTTCCGGGGTCCCCGCGGATCCAGCGGCAGAGGAGCATAAAATGGGCAATCCACTCGGCTATATCATCGCGGCGGCGCTGCTGATCGGCGTGCTGATCGGCGCACTCTTCCTCTATCGGTATTTCGCGCGGAGCTCCTCCGCGCGAATCGCTGCCGAGACCCGCCTCGCCGAGGAGGCCACCCCGGCACGGGATGCCGCTCGGCCCCCACACGTATCCCCTCCGGCCGAGCAGCCGAACGCCGCCGAGCCGCGGGACGACTCCCCCGCGGCGGACCCGCGCTGATACCCACCCCGCTTAACCCATAGGGGGCCTCCCGGATGATCCGGGAGGCCCCCCATATACGTGCGGGGTATTAGCTCTTTGCGCTGAGCTGCTCGATGATGGCCTGGGCCACATCGTGCATCGTGAGGCGACGATCCATCGACGCCTTCTGGATCCAGCGGAAGGCCTCGGGCTCGGTCAGGCCCATCTTCTCGTTCAGCAGGCCCTTGGCGCGGTCCACCAGCTTGCGGGTCTCGAAGCGCTCGACCATATCGGCAACCTCGGCCTCCAGCGTGATGATCTGCTGGTGGCGGCTCAGGGCGATCTCAATCGCGGGGAGCAGGTCGTTCGGGGTGAACGGCTTGACCACATAGGCCAGCGCACCGGCCTCGCTCGCGCGCTCCACCAGTTCCTTCTGGCTGAACGCGGTGAGCAGCACCACGGGGGCAATATTATTTTTATGCAGGCGCTCGGCCGCGGAGATTCCGTCGAGCTGAGGCATCTTCACATCCATGACGACCAGATCGGGTCGCAGCTCGGTGGCCAGGGCCACAGCGGTCTCGCCGTCGCCGGCCTCGCCGACCACCTCGAAACCGTTATCGCGGAGGATCTCCACGATGTCCATACGGATGAGGGACTCGTCCTCGGCGACGACAACGCGTCGCGGGGCGGGGGTAGTTGCTTCTTGCTCAGTCACACCTCGATTGTACGGTAATGTTTGTAATGTTGTTGTATGCCGGTGTGGCGGAATGGCAGACGCGGAGCACTCAAAATGCTTTGTTCGAAAGGACGTGTGGGTTCGAGTCCCACCACCGGCACCACCTCATCCCCTCGTTTTTCGCGTGTTTACGCGGAATTCGGAGGGATTTTTTTATTTCCCGGGCGGGCGCAGCGGGCCGCGGGGCCGCGCAAAACCCCGGAAAAACGTGCAGAACGTTAAGCGCCTAACGGGTGCTCCCCGTGTCGCACCGATTAAATACGGGTGTGGCCCACCGCGTCGAAACGCGATGGGCCACACGCGGGAGGGCAATCCTCCGCGCACTATTCCCTAGGAGCGGGCGAGGGCCTTGGCCTTGAGGTGCTCAAACTCCTCGGTGCTGATTGCACCGGAGTCGAGGAGCGCCTTGGCGGTGGCGATCTCATCGCTGGGCGTTGCGCGCCCGGCGGCCTCGCGGATATACGCGTCGGTGGCGGTCTGCGCATCGCGCTGGGCCTCGGCCGAACGGCGAGCCATTCCGTTACCGCGGGCGATCAGGTAGACCACCAGGGTAAGGAACGGGATGAAGATGAGGCCGATGATCCAAAGCGCCTTCGCCCAGCCCGAGAGCTTGTGATCGCGGAACAGATCCCCGATCACGGAGATCAGCGCAAACAGATAGCTGATGACAACGATTGCGTATAGGAAGACCAGAAGAATGTTCCAGATGTTTTCCCAGAAACCCATTATTAACCCCTTTTTCGGGAGCCCCGGGATATCCGAAGCTTCGCCCAGAGATTACTGCAAAATTCGTTTCACATACAAGGGTTATGACGAGTCATGGCGGCCGAATTTTTTCGTGCCCGGCCGCGTCCCGCCGCGGATTATGCCCAACCCGCCGGGATGGCATCCCGGAAAAGGGCACCTCGACTGTCGCAAAATCGCCGTCATCCCGGGGCAGTACATAGCATTTGATATCTCTGTGACCATCGGGTGGGCACGACGCGAGCCGGACGCCCGGCCGCGGCCACCCGGTCGGGGCGAATATTTCGCCACGCCGGGGCCCGTCACCGCGGAGACCTCTTAGGCCCGGGAGCGCACGCGCGGAATTGCGCGCACCGCGGCGCAGCACACCAGCGCCGCAAGCGCGGCAAACCCCGCGTAGAGCAGATTCGCCGAGGCCAGCGTGCTCGACCCAAAGCTCACCAGCAGCCCCGCGATCGCCGCACCAAAGGCATTGGCAATCAGCTGCACGGTACTAATGGCGGCGGAGGCCTTGGCCCCCTCCACGGGATCGGCCACCGCCCCCATCGCCGCGGCGGCGAGATGCGGCCAGGCGATCCCAATTCCCGCCCCGGCCAGCAGCAACCCCAGGGCCCAGAGGAGCAGCACGGGCAGCGAGACAGCGAGGTTCTGGAATGCCGCCACCGCCGCCAGTCCCCCCGCGACCAGGAGGGGGCCGGCGATCACGATCCGGCGTACGGTACCGGGACGATGCTTCTCCGCGGACCAGATCTCACCCAGCGTCCACCCCACCGCGAGTACCGCACCGAGAAAACCGGCCAGCAGCGGGGAGAGGCCACCGAGGCGCTGCCCAAATAGGGGGATGAAGATTTCCGCGGTGGACGCCGCCGAGAGCACGGCGATCGTGACATAGATCCACTTCAGCGCGCCCGCACCGAAGGTTGCCCGCGGGAAAACACCGTCCGCGGCACGCCGATCCGCGAGGAGGAAAACCGCAAGCAGGATCAACGCCAGGATCACCGCTGCAATTTTGGACAGCGGGGCCTCCACCACGCTCGCGGCACTGATGAGCGCGGTGGACGCCGTCAGAATCACAAGCGCCAGATAGGGCACCCGGACCACGCCGGCGCGCTCCCCCGTGCCGCGCGGCAGGGAGAAGGGGACAAGCACCGCCACGCAGAGCGTCACGATCAGAAGCACCAGATAGGCGGCCCGCCACTGCCCCAGCTGGGCAAATAATCCACCCACGATGGGGCCCACAAGCGTTCCCACTCCCCACATCATCGAGACAAGGGCACTGGCCCGGGTCCAGAGTTCCCGCGGCAGCACCGCGTTAATGACCGCATAGCCGAGGCCCGCGAGGAGTCCCCCACCCAGGCCCTGCACCACGCGGGCGAGCAGAAATACCTCCATCGTGGGAGCCAAAAAGCAGGCCAGAACCCCGGCGGCAAAGATCCCAAGGCCCAGGAGATAGGAGGCGCGCGGGCCCAGCCGCAGCAATACGGCACCCACGGTGAGTGCGGCGATCACCGATGCGATCAGATACACGCTGGAGGCCAGCGAATAATAGTGCTCACCGCC
The DNA here is from genome assembly GCF_020424085.1 of Mycetocola spongiae. Lineage (NCBI taxonomy): Bacteria > Bacillati > Actinomycetota > Actinomycetes > Micrococcales > Microbacteriaceae > Mycetocola > Mycetocola spongiae. The sequence goes on from NZ_CP080203.1 coordinate 736,510, forward strand.
GATCTCGTTCACGGCGGTGGGCAGCAGGCTTGTGGTCAGGTAAACGTTTATCGCGCAGAGTGCCACGCCGCCGGCCAGGACAACCGAGGTGCCCAGGTAGCGACGCCCCAGCAGATCGCCCCAGGTGCCGGGCGAAGGATCAAGAATAGTCATGGTCGCCAGGCTAGGATCTCAAGTACACTTGAGGTCAACCGACGGGCGGCGATATGCGCGATAAAAACGATCTTCTGAGCATTGGCGAGGTGGCCCGCCGCAGCGGGGCGGCCGTCTCGGCCGTGCGCTATTACGAGGACATCGGGCTCCTGCCCGCCGAACGCGGGGCGGGTAACGCCCGCCTGTTTCGCCGCCACGTATTGCGTCGCATCTCCCTGATTCAGATTGCCTCGCGATTGGGAATCTCGCTCGCGGACGTGGCCGAGGTCTTTGCCACCCTTCCGGCACATAAGCCACCCACACAGGCCGATTGGGAGCGTATCTCCCTCGGCTGGCAGGAGCAATTGGCGCGGCGGGCGGCGATGCTTGAGCGCATGCGCGCGGAGCTCACGGGCTGCCTCGGATGCGGCTGCCTCTCGGCCGACCACTGCACCCTACTCAACCCGCAGGATCGGCTCGGCCAGGAGGGCCCGGGGGCGCGCCGCGTGGAACTGGATCCGAATCTCGGCACCCCGTAGGCGCGCCTCCACTTTGTCTAAGTTGGGGTCAATACCCCCGTAATTCCGGCGCGGAGGCACGCCTCCGCGGCTCGTGCGGTGGGTCACGAGCCCGGCCGCCCCGGGCGGGCTCGCACGGTGCCCCATCGGCCAGGACCCGGTCACTTTCCCGGGGTGGGGGACTAGAATCCCCTCACACCATCCCGCCTAACATCGGAGAATAATGCTCGCCTATAACCCCTATGAGCTACTTGATACCGTGCCGTCTTTTGCGCTGCGCAGCGATGACCTGGACGCCAATCAGCCCCTCGCGCTTGCCCAGTACGGGGCCGCCGCGGGTGGCGGCGACCTGTCACCGCACCTGCGCTGGAGCGACTTCCCGGAGCAGACCCGGAGCTTCGCCGTGACATGCTTTGATCCCGATGCTCCCACCGGGGCCGGCTACTGGCACTGGGCCGTATTTAATCTCCCGCTGGACGTCACCGAGCTGGCGGCCGGGGCCGGCTCCCCCGATAGCGATCTGCTCCCCGAGGGCGCAATCACGCTCCCCAATGATGCCCGCGTACCCGCCTTCGCCGGGGCGGGCCCGCCCGAGGGAACCGGCGTGCACCGCTATATCTTTGCCGTGCACGCGGTGGATGTGCCCACCCTGGACATCGACCCCACACTCACCCCGACGGTCCTCGGCTTTAACCTGCACTTCCACACCCTCGGCCGCGCGCTCCTGACCGGCCTTGGCGAGTTTGGCGGCGCCCAGCACCGCTAGCGCATATCCGGGTGGCGCCGGCCCGAACCCGGGCCGCGCGTCACCCGGCTCCGCGCCGGTGATCCCGCCCTGTCCCGGGTCGGCAGCGCCCGGGTTCGCTTAGCGCTCCCCGAAACCGTCCTCGATCAGGTCCGCCAGCGCGTCCACCGCGCGGCGACCCTCGGGGTCGGAGCTGGAAATCTCGGCCTCCATGCCCGGAAGCAGCCCGAGGGACATCACGAGGAGCAGGCTCTTGGCATCGCGCCCGTTCACCAGCACCCGCACCGGGAAGGTGGCGGCCAGCTTCGAGAACTCGGCCGCGGGACGCGCGTGGAGGCCGTCCCTATTAACGATCACAACCCGGCGGCGATAATCCCCGCCCAGTGGCGGAGCCACCTCGCCCAGCGCCGGGGCACTCCCGGGAACCGAATCGACCACGGAGATCGCGGTCAGCGCGGCGGCGGCCACGTCCGCGAGCGTGCGGCCGATCTGCGCGGCCACCGCGGCGGCCACGGCTCCCTCCACGAGCGGGGCCGGGGAGATCAGGACGCGGGCGCGCTGCTCCTCGTCCAGAAAATCCAGCGCGGTCTCCGCGGTGAGCACGGCGGAACCCAGATCGCAGAGCACCAGCACCCCGGCACCACTCTCCGCCGCCTGAATCGCGTCGCTCACGCGGGCAAAATCGGTCCCGATGCCCCCCGCGGCGGTGCCGCCGGCGGGCAGGAGCGCGATATCGGCAGCCATCTGCGCGGTGAGATCCACGATTCCCTCGGCGATCTTTGCGCTATGCGAGACAAAAACCAGGCCCACGCGCGCGGCCGGGCTCATTCGCCCTCCCCCACGCGCTCGGCGGCGGTCACGGCGGCCGCCAGGATCAACGCGGTCGAGGCCGCACCGGGGTCCTCATGCCCGATCGAGCGCTCCCCCAGATAGCTCGCGCGGCCCTGATGGGCGAGCAGCGGAATGGTCGCCGCGGAACCCCGCGCCGCGGCTTCCGCGGCCGCCCGCAACACCTCGCGGGGACTCGCGCCCGCGCGGGCAGCGTCGGCGGCGGCACGCACGGCGGGCCCCCAGGCATCCAGCATGGTCTTATCGTTTTCCTGGGCCTTGCCGCGCGTTTGCACGCCGTCCCGGGCCGCCGTGAGGAGCGCCACAACCGCCGAGGAGCCCAGCTCGGTTGCGGAACCCACAACCCCCGAGGCCTTCAGAAACGCGGTGCCATAAAGGGGGCCCGAAGCCCCGCCCACGGTGGAGATCAGCGTCATTGCCGTCAGATGAAAAAGCGTCGCGGGGGTCGGTGCCAGGCCGGGATCGGGAAGCGCCGCCCGCACGGCCGAAAAACCACGCGCCATATTATCGCCGTGATCGCCATCGCCGATTTCCCGGTCCAGCTCGCTTAAGCGCTCCCGATTGGCCTCCAGCACATCCGCGCTCTCGCGCAGCCAGGCGGCGGCCCAATTTCCGGTGAGACCCATCGTCACTCCTTTGTCCATGGGATTATCCAGGTCGGGGATCTACCTCGTTTGACCCCAGCTCAGCGCCGGCGTATGCACGGGAGCATCCCAGAGTCCCAGCATCTCGCTATCGGCCCGGAAAAGCGATATCGACGCGCCCTGCATATCAAGCGAGGTCACATAATTTCCGAGCAGCCCGCGCGCGGGGTGAAAGCCCCGCTCCGTGAGGGCCCGATCGGCGGCGCCGGAGAGTACGGAGAGTTCGGCCAGGGGCGTGGCACCGAGTCCGTTCACGATCAAAATCAGATCAGCACCCGGTTCGGGGGCCAGCGCCGCGAGGCTCGGCGCCAGCAGATCCGCCAGCAGGTCGTCCACACGCAGGACCGGGCGACGCTCGCGGCCGGGCTCGCCATGAATCCCGATCCCCACCTCCATCTCCGTCTCGCCCACGTCGAAGCTGGGTCGGCCGCTGAGCGGGAGGATACCCGCCCGCAGCCCCACGCCCACGGTGGCCGTGCGCGCCACGGCGTCCCGGGCGAGAGCGGCCACGGCATCGAGGTCCTCTCCGCGCTCGGCGGCGGCCCCGGCAATCTTCGCGGCCACCACAATACCCATGATGCCGCGTCGCCCCGGACCCCCGGGTTCGCGGTCCAGGGCCGCATCATCGTCCGCGAGTACCGTGCGCACCTCGATGCCAAATCCCGCCAGCAGCTCCGCGGCGATCTCGAAGTTCATCACGTCACCCGTGTAGTTATTCACGAGAAAAAGCACACCCGCGCCGCTATCGGCCATCCGGGCGGTGCGAATTATCGCGTCCGGGGTGGGTGAGCTGAAGATCTCGCCGCAGACCCCCGCCGCGAGCATGCCCTCGCCGATAAAGCCCAGCGGCAGAGGCTCATGCCCGCTCCCGCCACCGGAGATAACGGCCACGGTGCCCGGGAGTGAACCCGCGCGACGCACCGCCGCGGGGGTTTCCGGGACTGCGCGCAACAGGTCGGAGTGTGCCCGCACATAGCCCGCCAGCGATTCGGTCACCAGCGACCGCGGATCGTTCATGAACTTTTTCATCGGAATTCCTCCTGGGTGTTGCGCCCACTGCGCCCTGCCCGTGACCTCCCAACCTAGGTCCGCGAGGGGCCCGAGGGGAAGGGGTGAGCTAAACGGCGGGGGTTGAGCGGCGCCGGGTGGCGGCGACCCACTGGTCCAGCTTGGCCAGCGCCGCGCCCGAGTCGATGGTCTCCCGCGCGGTGGCCAGTTCCGCGGCGAAGCGCTCCAGGATGGGCTCCTCCATGCGGGTGTGATCCTCCGCGAGACGATAGGCCACGATGCCGGCGGCGGCGTTCAGCAGCACAATATCGCGCACGGGACCGGTCTCGCCCTCAAACACGCGGCGCACAATCGCGGCATTGGCCGCGGGATCTCCACCCACCAGATCCGCCATCTTCGCCACGGGGATACCCAAATCGCGGGGATCCAGGTCGTGCTCGGTCACGCGACCGCGGCTGATCTCCCAGATATGTGAGTGCCCGGTGGTGGTGAGCTCGTCGAGCCCGTCATCGCCGCGGAATACCAGCGCGGTGGCGCCGCGGGTCTGGAATACCCCGGTAATAAGGGGAACCCGGTCGGCCTGGGCCACACCCACGGCCGAGGCCTCGGGACGCGCCGGGTTGGTCAGGGGGCCCAGGAAGTTAAACACGGTGGGGATGCCCAGCTCGCGCCGCACCGGGGCGGCATGGGCGAATCCCGGATGGAATGCGGACGCATAGGCGAAGGTCACCCCGGTCTCGCCCAGCACACCCGCCACGTCCTCGGGCGAGAGGGTGAGGTCGATTCCCAGGGCCGACAGCACATCGCTTGACCCCGAGCTCGAGCTGGCGGCCCGGTTTCCATGCTTAATCACGGGAACGCCGGAGGCGGCCGCGACCACCGAGGCCATCGTGGAGATATTCACCGTGCCAAATCGGTCACCGCCGGTGCCCACGATGTCCAGCGCCATCGAATCCAGGGGCAGCGGCACGGCGTGATCGAGGATGGCATCGCGGAAACCTACCACCTCGTCCACGGTCTCGCCCTTGCCGCGCAGCGCGATCAGGAAGGCGGCAATCTGCGCCTGGGTCGCGCCGCCCGAGACGATCTCCTGCATTGCCCAGGTGGCCTCGGCCACGCTGAGGTCCTCCCCGGAAAGGAGCGCGGACAGGACTTCGGGCCAGGAAAAGGAATCCAACATACGTAAAATCATATTGCTCCGGACACGAATCTCCGGACATGGTTAATCCTTAACATCATCTTTTTGCCGACGCGCAGACCGGAAAACCGCGTAATCATGCAGACTCACGGGATATTCACGGCAGAGACTTAGGTGAACCTAACCCCGAATAACGGTTGAAAGGCTATGTCAATGGGAAAAAGTTCCCGCCAAATCGGCCATAATGGAGGAGTGACGAGCACTTCTTTGAACTATGCGGCGAAAGCCCCGAAGATCAACAGACCCAATAACGTAGCCGTAGGAACAATCGTATGGCTCGGTAGTGAGGTCATGTTTTTCGCGGGTCTATTCGCGATCTACTTCACCCTGCGTTCCGTAGCCCCCGATTTGTGGGAGCACGGAACGTCCGTACTGAACTTCCCGTTTGCGTTTACCAACACGCTGATCCTGGTGTCTTCATCCTTCACCTGTCAGGCCGGCGTGTTCGCAGCGGAGAGGCTCCAGGCTCGGTCGACTGGTCCGAAGCCCTCGCAGTGGGGCATGGTTGAGTGGTTCTTCCTCACCTATGCTCTCGGTGCGATCTTCGTAGCCGGCCAGATCTGGGAGTACGCCACCCTGGTCAGCGAGGGAATCGCGCTGAACTCCGACGCCTATGGCTCCGCGTTCTACATGACGACCGGCTTCCACGGCATCCACGTTATCGGCGGTCTTATCGCCTTCCTCCTGATCATCGGTCGCGGCTACGCCGTGAAGAACTTTGGTCATAAGGAAGCGTCGAGCGCCATCGTTGTGTCCTATTACTGGCACTTCGTCGATGTGGTCTGGATCGCCCTCTTCCTCATCGTTTACGTCCTGAGATAAGAAATACGAGAGTCTGCTAAACGCCATGTCACGCAAATTGTCAACACCCGCCGCCGGTAAGGGCCGCCGCACCGGACGCCGTTCGCCGGCGGCCGCTGCCGCGCTTATTGCCATGGGCCTTCTGTTCACCGGTGGCGCCTATGCCGCGGTAAGTGCCACCACTGCAGCGGCCGAAACCGCTCCCGTGGCCACCTCCGCGTCGGCCGTAGAGGAGGGCTCCAAGCTCTTCCAGGCCAACTGTGCTACCTGCCACGGCCTCCAGGCCGAGGGTAGCCCCGACGGGCCCAGCCTCGTCGGTGTGGGAGCGGCCGCGGTCGACTTCCAGGTAGGAACCGGCCGTATGCCCATGCAGGGCCACGGCCCGCAGGCGCAGAAGAAGCCGGTTCAGTTCACCCAGGACCAGATCGACCAGCTGGCCGTCTATGTGGGAAGCACGGGCCCCGGCCCCTCGATCCCCGACGCCAAGTACCTGGACGCCGACGGCGATGCAGCCAATGGCGCGGAACTCTTCCGCATCAACTGCGCCATGTGCCATAACGTGGCCGGTTCGGGTGGAGCGCTTACCGAGGGTAAGTTCGCCCCCAGCCTGGTGGGAGTAACCCCCACTCACCTCTACGAGGCCATGATCACCGGCCCGCAGAACATGCCCGTCTTCAACGACATGAACATCTCTCCCGAGGGCAAGCGCGATATCATCACCGCGCTGAAGTACCAGGAGAACATGGGCAACGTCGGTGGTATCGGACTCGGATCGCTCGGCCCCGTTGCCGAGGGTCTGTTCATCTGGATTTTCGGCCTCGGCGCCATTGTGGCTCTGACGGTCTGGATCACGGCCAAGTCCAACTAGCGATACGGACACCATGATCATGACACAGCAATCACGTAAGGAGCACAATGGCACAGGACGATAACAGCGGCAAGGATCTCGCCGCTGCGAACTCCTCCTCGCATGACGTCGCACCGGTCGACACCGGTGTGGGCGTGGTGAGCAAGGACGCCGTTGAGAACCCCGGGCATCCCCCGCACCGCCCGCGCGTCACGGACCTCGATCCGAAGAAGGATAAGCAGGCCGAGCGCACCGTTTATACCCTGTTCTTCCTGTCGGCCGTGGGAAGCCTGTGGGCGGTAGCCGCCTATATGCTCTTCCCGATCGACAGCGCCAACATGGAGACGGTACGCGCCAATAACCTCTTCATCGGTCTGGGTGCCACGCTGGCACTGCTGGCCCTGGGTATCGGCGCCGTGCACTGGGGCAAGGCCCTCATGGCCGATCACGAATCGGTGGACGAGCGCCACCCGGTTCGCGGAACCGACGAGACCCGCGCCCGCGCCATCGAGATCTTCGAGGAGGCAAATGAGGAGTCCGGCTTCGGTCGTCGCTCACTCATTCGCAACTCGCTGATCGGCGCACTGGTGGTCTTCCCCCTTCCCGCCGTCGCCCTCTTCCGCGGTCTTGCACCGTATGACGAGGACCCGGTAGAGCTGCTGAAGCAGACCATGTGGAAGAAGGGCACCCGCCTGGCACGTGACCCCTCCGGTACGCCCATCAAGGCCTCGGATGTCACCCTCGGATCGGCGTTCCACGTCATCCCCGAGGACCTCAGCACCGCCGAAAACATGCTGGAGGAGAAGGCCAAGGCCATCGTCCTCCTCATGCGCCTGAAGCCCGAGGACCTGAATGAGCTCCCCGAGCGCAAGGACTGGTCCTATAACGGCATCGTTGCGTACTCGAAGGTTTGTACACACGTGGGTTGCCCCGTTGCTCTTTATGAGCAGCAGACGCACCACCTGCTGTGCCCCTGCCACCAGTCGCAGTTTGATGTCACCAACCACTGTGCCGTTATCTTCGGACCGGCCGCCCGTCCCCTGCCGCAGCTCCCGATCGCCGTGGACGATGAGGGTTACCTCATCGCTCAGAGCGACTTCACCGAGCCTGTCGGACCGAGCTTCTGGGAGCGTCATTGAGTACCACAACGGCCCCTGCACCCACCAACCCGGCCGCATCTAAGAATTCGGGTGGATTCACCGCCAAGGCGGCAAACTATCTTGACGAGCGCACCAGCATCTCCGGTGCCGTCAAGGAGTTTGGTCGCAAGGTTTTCCCGGACCACTGGTCCTTCCTGCTCGGTGAGGTAGCACTCTACTGCTTCGTTGTCATCCTGCTCTCGGGAACGTTCCTGACGTTCTTCTTCGACGCATCGATGACCCACGTGGCCTATGAGGGCTCCTATGTTCCGATGAACGGCATTCATATGTCGGCGGCCATGGCCTCCACCCTGGATATCTCGTTTGATATCCGCGGTGGTCTGCTCATGCGCCAGGTACACCACTGGGCGGCCCTGCTGTTCGTGGCGTCCATCGGTCTGCACATGCTGCGCATCTTCTTCACCGGCGCCTTCCGCAAGCCCCGCGAGCTGAACTGGGTCATCGGTTTTGTCCTGTTTATCCTCGCCATGGCCGAGGGATTCACCGGCTATTCGCTCCCCGATGACCTGCTCTCCGGTAACGGTCTGCGCATCATCGACGGAATGATCAAGGGCTTCCCGCTGGTCGGCACCTGGATCTCCTTCCTCCTGTTTGGTGGGGAGTTCCCGGGCACCGATATCGTGGGCCGCCTCTACTCGCTGCACATCATGATCCTGCCGGCCATGCTGCTGGTCTTCATCGCGATGCACCTGCTGTTTGTGGTTGTTCACAAGCACACGCAGTACCCTGGCCCGGGCCGCACCGAGGGTAACGTTGTTGGTTTCCCCGTGCTCCCCGTATATGCCGCCAAGGCCGGTGGATTCTTCTTCATCGTCTTCGGTGTCATCATGGCCATCGCGACGTTCTTCCAGATCAACCCGATCTGGAACTACGGACCGTATGACCCCTCGCCGGTTTCAGCGGGTACCCAGCCCGACTGGTATATCGGTTTTGCCGATGGAATGTTGCGTCTGGCTCCCCCGCACCTCGAGTTTGTCTGGTTGAACCACACCTGGAGCTTCGGCATCCTGATCCCCGTGATCATCCTGGGTCTGTTCATTGTCACCGTCCTGATCTACCCCTTCATTGAGGCGTGGATCACCGGAGATAAGCGCGAGCACCACATCCTCGACCGCCCCCGCAACGCCCCGACCCGTACCGCTATCGGTGCAGCCGGCGTGACCTTCTACGCCGTCATGTGGGCCGCGGCCAGCTCCGACCTGATCGCCACGCACTTCATGGTGACCATGGAGGGTGTCATTCACACCCTGCAGTTCCTGCTTATCTTCGGACCGTTCATCGCCTACTTCATCACGAAGCGCGTATGCCTCGGCCTGCAGAAGAAGGACCGCGAGATTGCCCTCCACGGCTATGAGACCGGACGCATCGTCCGCCTCCCCGGTGGCGAGTACATCGAGGTTCACGAGCAGGTCTCGGACTATGAGCGCTGGGAACTGGTCAGCTATAAGGACAACGCCCCGATCATGCTGCGCCCCAACGCGCAGGGCAAGATCACCGCGGGTGAGCGCCTCCGCGTATCCCTGTCCCGCTGGTTCTTCGAGGACCGGATCGCTCCGGTCTCGCAGACCGAGCTGGATAAGGCACACGGCGATGAGGACCACCACTAGGGTCTGATTCAATAACGCAACGGGCGTTGAACTTCTCTTCGGAGGAGTTCAACGCCCGTTCTGTATTTCACGGCCGCAACCGCTCCCCTCCCCCGCCGCGACGGTGGGAGGCCCTATTCGCTCAGCCAGCGCAGGGTGCCGGAGCCATAGGCCGGCGGTCCGACCCGGAACTCCAGCGGCGCACCACGGCGCAGCAGGGCGGGCGGGGCATAGGTGAGCGAGCCCTCCGCTCCGGACAGCACACGCTCGCGCGTTTCCAGGTCTCGTAAGCCCTCGCCGCCGGCGGGCCGGGGAAGCCGCAGGAGCGCGTGTGCGGTCGCGGCCAGCGAAAGATGCGCCACTCCCCCTCCCTCGCCCTCCCGATCCCGCAGGAGGGCCACGGCGGCCGCCGCCATCCCCATGCCCGTTGCGTGATCAAGCGCCTGCACGGGGAGTGCTCCCGGGCCCGCGCCCGAGGCGTAGAGATCCGCGATCCCCACGGCCGCCTGCACGATGCTGTCAAAACCGCGGCGGTCGGCAAGTGGTCCGACATCTCCCCAGGCATCCAGCGCAACCACGGCCAGGCCCGGATAGTCGCGGGCCAGCTCGGCGGGTGTGAGCCCCAGCGCGGCCAGTCCCCGCGGCCGATAGCCCAGCAGCACGATATCGGCGCCCGCCAGGAGCTCCCGCACGCGCCCCGCCGCCGGGCCCTCCCGCAGATCCGCCTCGGCGCTGCGGGTATCCCATCCGGTATCCAGAAACTGATCGGGCAATTCAGGCATCCGGGGAGGGTCGATGCGCAGCACATCCGCGCCCAGGGCGCCCAGGATGCGGCCGGCGGCCGGGCCCGCGATCACCCGGGTCAGCGCAAGCACCCGAACGCCCGCGAGCGGCAGGCCCCCGCCGCGGGCGGGCCGGGGACGGGGCATCGCCCGGTTCACGGAATCAAATCTGATCCAGGGCTCGTCGGCGAGGGCACGGGCGCCCGGCGTCGCGGCCCAGGCGCTCTCGCTACGCACCGCCGCGGCCACTCCCCCGGCCGCGGATACCCGATCCTCGATCTCGCCCGCCGTGAGCCGCGCCAGCGCCTCGCGCGCGGCCCGGGCGCCGTCCACGCCGAGCGCCCGCAGCAGGGCCGCCTCGTGATGCGGGTAATTGGCGTGTATCCGCACCCAGCCATCCGCCACTTCGTGGAAGCCCGAGAGCGGGGCAAACGCCGTGGGGGCGCGTCCGTTCACGCGCAGCCGCGAGAAGGAGTCAAAGGATGCGGCAACACCGGCCGCATCCAGGCCGATCCGCGCGCCCGGCACGCGGGCGTTCACGGCCGAGGCCAGCGCCTGCACCGAACCCAGGGCCAGGCCCTCCACATCCAACCGGCGATCCGCCCACCAGATGCGCGGGCCGCCCCGGTTTGCGGGGGCGACCCCGCGCCCGAGCGCGGGGCCCAGCGCCGCGAGGAGTTCCGGAACCACGGCGGCGCCCTGCACTGATCCACTCATGGTTCCCATTATGCGCCCAGGGAAACACAAAAGGTCCACACCCTCCCGGGGGAGAGTGTGGACCTTTTTGTAATAGTACCTAGTGTGCGAAACGTCCGCGGTAGAACTCGTAGACCCAGCCGACGATGCCGACCAGAACCAGCGGGCCACCGAACCAGGCGAGCCAGAAGTTGCCGTTCTGACCGATCGACATTCCGATGATGACCACCGAGATGGCACCCACCAGAACGATGGGCCACCAGCTCCAGGGAGCGAAGTGTCCGATCTCGGGATCGGCGTCATCGATATTGGCTGCGATGTTGTCCTCGGGGAGTTCCCCACCCTGCTTCTTATAAACAAGACGCAGGTAGAAGGCGACAAACGCGCTCAGGATACCCGACAGTGCGAGCGTAACGGTTCCGACCCACTCGACGCGGCCGTGGGCAGCATCGGCGAGGTTCCAGAACGTGTACACGCCACACAGGATGAAGCAGAAGACCGCGAGGATCCAAAGGATGTTGATATTGGATTTCATGGGTTAGTTCACCTTTCCATCGGAAGGGTTCAGCCGGGTCTGTTCCGCGACCGGCGCGGGCACGGAGTGCTCTGCCGCCTCGGGGTGGTTCAGGTCAAACGCGGGACGCTCGGAGCGGATACGCGGGATCGACGTGAAGTTGTGGCGCGGGGGCGGGCACGAGGTGGCCCACTCAAGCGATCCACCATAACCCCAGGGGTCGTTCACGGTGACCTTCGGCGCCTTGCGGGCCGTGATGTATACGTTCAGGAAGAACGGGATCAGCGATACGGCGAGGATAAACGAACCGATCGTCGACAGCTGGTTCATCCAGGTGATGTTATCGGAGGGCGCATACGTGTAATAACGACGCGGGAAGCCCATCACGCCGATCCAGTGCTGGATCAGGAACGTGGTGTGGAAACCGATAAACAGCAGCCAGAAGTGCCAATAACCCAGCTTCTCGTTGAGCATCTTGCCGGTCCACTTGGGCCACCAGAAGTAGAAGCCGGCGAACATGGCAAATACCACGGTGCCAAATACCACGTAGTGGAAGTGGGCGATCACGAAGTAGGTATCCGAGACGTGGAAGTCCAGCGGGGGCGATGCCAGGATGACACCGGTCAGACCACCGAAGACGAAGGTAATCAGGAAGCCGAGCGACCAGATCATCGGGGTCTCGAAGGTGACCGAACCGCGCCACATGGTACCGATCCAGTTGAAGATCTTCACACCGGTCGGAACCGCGATCAGCATCGTCATCAGGGCGAAGAACGGCAGGAGCACCGAACCGGTGACGTACATGTGGTGGGCCCACACGGTCACGGACAGGGCGGCGATCGCGATGGTGGCATAAACCAGCGTCTTATATCCGAAGATCGGCTTGCGGCTAAATACCGGGAAGATCTCCGAGACGATACCGAAGAACGGCAGCGCGATGATGTAAACCTCGGGGTGACCGAAGAACCAGAACATGTGCTGCCACAGCATCACTCCGCCGTTTTCGGCGTCGAAGATATGGGCACCAAATACTCGGTCGGCACCCAGCGCAAACAGGGCGGCGGCGAGGACCGGGAAGGCCATGAGGATCAGCAGCGAGGTCACGAGGGTATTCCAGGTGAAGATGGGCATACGCCACATCGTCATACCCGGGGCACGCATCGTGATGATCGTGGTGATGAAGTTCACGGCACCCAGAATGGTTCCGAATCCGGACATCGCCAGACCCAGCACCCAGAGGTTTCCACCTATACCTGGCGAGAATGTTGTACTCGACAGTGGCGCATAGGCAAACCAACCAAACGACGCTGCACCCTGCGGGGTGAGGAATCCACCCACGGCGATGAGGCTACCAAAAACATAGAGCCACAGGGCAAAGGCGTTCAGTCGGGGGAACGCCACATCGGGGGCACCGATCTGCAGCGGCATCAGTGCGTTTGCAAAGCCGGAGAACAGCGGGGTGGCGAACATGAGCAGCATGATCGTTCCGTGCATCGTGAACAGCTGGTTGTACTGTTCCTTGGTCTCCACGATGGTGAGACCGGGCTCAAAGAGCTGGGCGCGGATGAGCAGGGCCATCACGCCACCGATGCAGAAGAAGATAAATGATGCGATCAGGTACATGTACCCGATGGTCTTGTGGTCGGTGGAGGTAATCCACTTCACCAAGATATTTCCCTTGTGCTCAACCTTGGAACGGTTGAGCACGCTGGCCTGGCCAGCGGGGATGTCTGTCACGGTGGACATAGGTTACTTGCCCTCTTCCTTGACGGTACCCTCGGCCGGCGCGATGCCCGGGAGGTTCTGGTTGCGGTTGTACTCCGAACCGAAGTTACCCACGTTCCCCGCGGCCTTAAGCTCGGCGAGGTGCGCATCGTAATCGGCCTGAGAGACGACCTTGACGTTGAAGAGCATCATCGAGTGGTCCTGGCCACAAAGCTCGGCACACTTACCCTTATACTCGCCGATGCGCTCCGGGATGAACGACATGTAGTTGGTCTTACCCGGGTACATGTCCTTCTTATAGAGGAAGTCGATGACCCAGAAGGAGTGGATCACGTCTCGGGACTCGAGAGCGATCTTGACCTTCTTGTCAACGGGGAGGTACAGGGTGGGGACGGTGTTCGGATCGAACTCGCCGCCCTCTACCTGGCGGGTCTGCACACCGGCAGTCCAGACGTCCTCGCCGTCAACGGCGTCGGGGTATACGAAGTCCCACGACCACTGCTTGCCGAAGACCTGGACCTGAACGTCCGGGTCATCGAACTGAGCTTCGATGGCCGCCTGATCGCGAGCGGTGAAGGCAAAGAAGCCCATCACGAGGATCAGCGGGATGATCGTATAAAGAATTTCGATGGGCATGTTATAGCGCATCTGTACCGGAAGACCGGTCTGACCCTTGCGGCGGCGGTACACAACGATGGCCCAAATAATGAGACCCCATGTGATCACACCGACCGCGAGGAGGACAATCCAAGAGGTTGTCCAGAGACCGGCGACCCTCTCGGTGTGGTTTGTTACCGGCTTCTCGCCCTCGACGAAGCCGGGGAGATAGCCGTGAAGCTCGGCCTGGGTACACCCGGCAAGGATCACGACAAGCGTGAGCGCTACCGGCAGTGAAGCCCAGCGGAGTCTACGATTCGAGCGCACCTGGGACCTTTCGCAAAAATACTATTGGTTCAGCGTCCAGTCTAGCCCGATACCGACACCGGTTCGGGACCATTCCCCGAAATTCCGGTACATAGATGCCGTCATCCTGCCAACAAAAGCTGTAAAAACGCCGAAAGGGACGCCTTTTGGCGTCCCTCTCGGTCGGTGTGTCGCGTGGCGACTCGACGTGAATATTTAGCTGAAGCTATCCCCGCAGGCGCAGCTTCCGCCGGCATTGGGGTTATCAATCGTGAAACCCTGCTTCTGGATGGTGTCCTCGAAGTCGATCGTGGCACCGTCCAGGTAGGGAACACTCATGCCATCCACGATGACCTCAACGCCGCCGAAGTCAACGGTGACATCGCCGTCCATGAAGCGCTCATCGAAATACAGCTGATAAATGAGACCCGAACAGCCGCCGGGCTGCACGGCCACGCGCAGGCGCAGATCATCGCGACCCTCCTGACCAAGAAGGCTCTTCACCTTATCGGCGGCGGTCACGGTGAGGCCCACGCCGTGGGCGGGGGTCTCCTCCGTGGTGGATGCCAGCACCGGGGCGGATGCCTCGGTTTCGGTCAACGTTGCCTCGCTCATGACTCTCCTTCTTTACATCTCGCCAAAATCGACGATCGTAGTCTTATAACAGCCTAACCACTTCCGGGCCCCACGGATTCCCCGAGCGGGAAATTATTTTCCCGCGGACTCGTTCAGCCGGCCCAGCAGCAGCGCCTCGGCGAGGGTTGAGCGCTCAAAGACGCCGAGGTGCAGCGATTCATTTGGGCTATGCGCGCGCGAGTGCGGGTCCTCCACACCGGTCACCAGGATCGCGGCCTCCGGGAACTCGCGCACCAGGTCGGCAATGAAGGGGATCGATCCGCCGATACCCAGCTCCACGGGCGCCACCTGCCAGGCATCGGCCATGGCCTGCTTGGCGGCGGCCACCAGCGGGTGGCTGGTATCCACGAGGAACGGGCTGCCGGTGTCCACATCGTCGATGCTCAACTGGGCACCATACGGGGCGTGAGCGCGCAGGTGGGTTGCGATGGCCTCGGCGGCCTGCTCGGCGTCCTGGCCCGGGGCGATCCGCACGCTCACGCGCACACTCACGGCCGGAATCAGGGTATTCGAGGCGTTCTGCACGCTGGGCGCGTCGATGCCGGTGATGCTGATCGAGGGCTTATCCCAGATGCGGCCGAGGATCGACCCCGTACCGATCGGGCTGACGCCCTCGCTCAGGCCCGTCTCGGCGCGCAGCTGCGCCTCGTCATAGGCGGGGGTCTGGGCATCGCGCGAGATCAGTCCGGCCACGGCCACACTCCCCTGCTCATCCCAGAGGGTATCCAGCAGTCGCACCGTGGCCAGCATGGCATCGGGCACGGCCCCGCCAAACATGCCCGAGTGCGAGGCATGATCCAGGGTGCGCACCGTGAGGCGGAACGTGACGTTTCCGCGCAGCGCGACGGTGAGCGCCGGGGTGAGCTCATCCCAGTTATTGGAATCGGCCACCACGATCGCATCCGCGGCGAGTTCGGAGCGGTGCTGCACGAGGAAATTGGCAAAGGAGCGGGAACCAAACTCCTCCTCCCCCTCGATGAACAGGGTAAGGCCCAGGTCGAAGTCCTCGCCCGCCGCATCACGCAGGGCGCGGATCGCGGCGATATGGGACATCACGCCGGCCTTATCGTCGGCGGCACCGCGACCATAGAGGCGATCACCGATCACGGTGGGCTCATAGGCGGGGGTATCCCAATCGGCCTCGGCCCCGGGGGGCTGCACGTCGTGGTGGGCATAAAGCAGGACCGTCGGCGCGCCGTTCTTTGCCGGGCGTGTCGCGAGGATCGCGGGCTGCCCCAGCTCATCACTATCGGGGAGGCGCGCATGCGAGATGCTGACGTTTTCGAAGACGCCCGTGCCGCGCGCGAGATCGGCAATGGCCTCTGCGCTGCGCTGGACAAGTGCGTGATCAAAGCCATCCCAGGCTACGCTGGGGATGCGGACAAGATCGCCAAGTTCCCCGAGGGTGGTGGGGAGGGCGGTTTTGACGGATTCGGCCAACGCAATATCCAATGCGGAGGTCAATGTGGCCGGAGAAGTGCCGTTGTGTGCGTTCATACGGGTAATCTTAACCCGTAGCCAATCCAAGGACCGAGTGTGACTAAGCAAAATGAAGGCACTCCGGCAAAGCCGGAGACCGAAACTCTTGACGAAACCCAGGCCCGCCTCGCGGCCGGCACGGGCAAGGGTCGACCCACCCCAACGCGTAAGGAGCGTGAGGCGGCCAATAAGCGTCCGCTCGTTCCCAATGATCGCAAGGAAGCGAATAAGCGCGCCCGCGAGCAGATGGCCCAGGAGCGCGAAAAGGCGCGCCTCGGCCTGGCCGCCGGCGATGAGCGCTATCTGCCCGTGCGTGACCGCGGACCGCAGCGCAAATTTGTGCGCGATTATGTGGACGCGCGCTTCAGCGTGGGCGAGTGGCTGATCCCGCTGATGTTTGTGGTGATCATCGTCTCGATGTTCCAGAATAACCAGGCCGCCAACTATACGTTCTTTGCGCTGTGGGGCATCGTATTCCTGGCGATCATCGACTGCGTAATCCTCGGATTCCGCCTGCGTCGTAAGCTCGCCGAGAAATACGGCGAGGCCGAGAAGGGTGTGCGCTGGTACGCCACGATGCGCGCCCTGCAGATGCGCTTCCTGCGCCTGCCCAAGCCGCAGGTGAAGCGCTGGCAGTTCCCCTCCTAGGGGAAAATACATACCGCCCGTCGTCCATTCCGGACGACGGGCGGTATTTTTTATGGCTAGACGCGGCGCGCGGCGCGCAGCGCGGCGAGGCCACGGTTGATCTCGCGGCCCCAGAGCGGGCCACGATAGATAAACGCCGAATAGCCCTGGACCAGGGTGGCGCCGGCCTCGAGGCGGGCGTTTACCTCCTCGGCGGTCTCCACTCCCCCGACCGAGATCACACACAGCTCGGCGGGAACGGCGGCACGAATCAGGTGCAGGACCTCAAGCGAGCGTGCCTTAAGCGGCGCGCCCGAGAGCCCCCCGGCGCCCATTTTTTCCACGTCGCGGGCGGGGGTCCGCAGGCCCTCGCGCGAGATCGTGGTATTGGTCGCGATGATCCCGTCCAGGCCCGTGCGCACCACCAGTTCGGCGATCCGCGTCACGGCCTCGTCCTCAAGATCGGGCGCGATCTTGAGCAGCAGCGGGGTGCGCCCGGCCGCCGCCTTCACGGCCGTCAGCAGCGGCTCCAGCCGGTCCAATTCCTGCAGCCCGCGCAGCCCGGGCGTATTGGGAGAGCTCACGTTGATGACCAGATAATCGGCCACCGGTGCCAGCAGGCGCGTGGATTCCAGATAGTCCTCTACGGCATCATCCACGTCTACCACGCGGCTCTTGCCGATATTCACGCCAATGATCGGGAGCTTCTTTCCCGTGGCCCGCAGCGCAATAATCCGCCGGGCCGCACGCTCGGCACCGCCGTTATTAAAGCCCATTCGGTTGATCAGCGCACGGTCGGCGGGCAGGCGGAATAGGCGCGGACCGGGGTTGCCGGGCTGGGAGTGCGCGGTCAGCGTGCCCACCTCGACGTGGCCAAAGCCCAGGTCGCCCAGGCCGCGCACCATCGTGGCGTCCTTATCAAAACCCGCGGCCACACCAAAGGGGGTGGGGAAGGTCAGGCCCAGGGCGCGCACCGAGAGATCGGAACCGGCCGCGGTCAGGCGATCGGCCGCCCGGGAGAGCCCCAGCCGGGGAACCGCGGTGATCGCGGTGGCGGCCAGGTGGTGTGCCCGTTCCGGGGAAAACCGCGTGAGCACTGTTTTAAAGAAAAAGGGGTACATGTGTGTTCCTGGGTGGGTCGGCTAGGCCGAGGCGGCCGCGTCGGCGCGCAGCTGGGCAATGGCGGCCTCAAAATCCTCGAGGGATTCAAAGGCCTGATAGACGCTCGCGAAGCGCAGATACGCCACCTCGTCGAGTTCGCGCAGGGGCTGCAAAATGGCCAGGCCAATCTCGTTGGCCTCGATCTGGCTGGTGCCGGTCTGCCGGATGACCTCCTCCACGGTCTGTGCGAGCATCGCCAGATCGGGGTCGGTCACGGGGCGGCCCTGGCAGGCCTTACGCACTCCCGACACCACCTTCTCGCGGCTGAAGGGCTCCACCACGCCGCTGCGCTTAATCACGTTCAGGCTTGCGGTCTCGGAGGTGCTGAAGCGCCCCCCGCACTCGGGGCACTGCCGGCGACGGCGAATAGAGAGGCCGTCATCGCTTGTGC
This sequence comes from Mycetocola spongiae, assembly GCF_020424085.1. Classification (NCBI taxonomy): domain Bacteria; kingdom Bacillati; phylum Actinomycetota; class Actinomycetes; order Micrococcales; family Microbacteriaceae; genus Mycetocola; species Mycetocola spongiae. The sequence goes on from NZ_CP080203.1 coordinate 754,912, forward strand.
GCGAGTCGATGACGCGGGAATCGGGGTGTCGGCAAAAGGGACAGTGCATAACTACAGACCAGACTTAGTTGGAGGGCTCGGAGAAGCGGATGGCCACGGCATCGCCGTGTGCGGGCAGGGCCTCGGCATCCGAGAGTGCGCGGATACCCGCGGCGACCTCGCCGAGGCCGACTCGACCATACTCGATGATCTGCTGCGGGCGCAGGAAGGTGGCCGCGCCGAGCCCCGCGGAGAAGCGGCTCTGGCCGCCGGTGGGGAGAACGTGGTTGGAACCGGCCAGATAATCACCGAGGCTCACGGGAGAGTGCGCGCCGAGGAAGATCGCGCCGGCACTGGTGATCTGGGCGAGCACCGCGGCGTCATCCGCGGTTTGGATTTCGAGGTGTTCGGGGCCGTAGGCATTGCTAAACCGGGCGGCCGCGGCCAGATCGGAAACCAGCACAATCGCCGACTGCGGGCCGGCGAGGGCCTGCAGGACGCGGGCTGAGTGCGCGGTGGTTGCCGCCTGGGCGGCGAGTTCAGCGGTGACCTCCTGGGCAAATTCGGCCGAGTCGGTGACCAGCAGCGATGCGGCAGCCTCATCGTGCTCGGCCTGGCTGATCAGATCGGCGGCCACCAGGCGGGCGCTGGCAGCGGCATCGGCGATCACCAGGATCTCGGTGGTGCCGGCCTCGGAATCGATACCCACCTGGCCCTTGACCAGGCGCTTAGCGGCGGCCACATAAATATTGCCGGGACCCGTGACGATATCCACGGGTTCCAGGCCAATCTCGGGCACACCATAGGCGAGGGCGCCAATCGCGCTGGCCCCTCCCATGGCATAAACCTCGGTGATTCCCAGCAGGCCCGCGGCCCCCAGGATCACGGGGTGCACTCCCCCACCGAACTCGCTCTGGCCGGGCGAGGCCAGCGCGAGCGAGGCCACACCCGCGACCTGCGCGGGAACCACGTTCATGACCACGCTGGAGGGATAAACGGCCTTACCGCCGGGCACATAGAGGCCCACCCGGTCCACGGGCTGCCAGCGCTGGATAATCCGCGAGTCGGCGGCGATGGTGGTGGTGATCTCCGCGGGCACCTGCGCGGCCGAGGCGAGCCGCACGCGCGCGATGGCCGTCTCCAGTGCCGCGCGCACGGCCGGGTCGAGTGCGGCCACCGCGGCCTCGATCTCGGCGAGGGGCACGCGGATATGGGTGGGCTCGGCCCCGTCAAAGCGACGCGCATGCTCGCGCAATGCGCTCTCGCCGCCCTCCCGCACCTCGGCGATGAGCGCGGCGGCGGCCTGGGAGGCCACCGAGACGTCAACGGTGGGGCGCGGGAGGAGGGCGGTGAGCTCGGAACGAGAGGGGCTCTGCTGGCGAAGATCAATGGTCTGAATCATGTCATCACTAATCTTAGCCGGAGCCGGTGGTTAGCCGCGGGTGAGGCCCGCGACGTCGCGCAGGACGCCGATGCGTCCGTCATCGTGGCGGATGACCAGTTCGCTGCCGTGATCCTCGAGCGCGAGGGCCCAGGCGAGCGGACCGATCTCAAAGAGGGTGTCGCCGCTTACGCGATCAAATACGGGACGCGGCACGGGCGAGTAGACCCAGAACGGTCCCGCGGGCAGCGGGGCCGCCACGGGCTCGGCCTCACGGGCGGCGGCCTCGGCCTGCGCCGCCGCCTCGGCCTGCTCGCGGGCATGGGCAGCGGCCCGGGCCCGAGCGGCGGCCTCGGCCTCGGCGGCGGCACGGGCCTCGGCCTCGGCGCGGGCCTGTTCCTGCGCAAGCGCCTGGGCCTCGGCAAGGGCACGCGCCTGGGCGAGCTCCTGAGCCTGGGCGGGGGTGGGGGTCAGCGCCACGGGAGGGGTCTGTGCCGCGGGAGCCTGTGTCGAGGCAGGGGTCTGTGCCGAGGCAGGGGTCTGTGCCGCGAAGGCCGGAGGGTGGGCGCCGGCCGGGGTGGCCGTGGCCGTGTGATCCGCGACGGGGGCATGCGGGGCCGCTGCGCCCGGGGCGGTCGGGACGGGGCCGTGCCCCTGGCGTCCGCGAACCTCCTGCGCGGCACTCTGCCACGCCCGGTCGCGATCGCCCGCGGGGGCAACCGGGGCGGCTGCACCCGGCGCCTGAGGCTGGGCCTGGGCCTGGGCCGCCTGAGCGGGCGCCCCCGGGGCCATGCCGGTGTGGGCCGGCTGGCCATAACCCGCGGCCGGATAACCCGCGGCTGGCTGCGCGGCGGGACGTGCCGCGCGGGGCACGGCCGCCACCGGCCGGGCGTAGGGGTGCGCGGGAATCTCGGCGCGCCCCTCAAAATCGGCCCGCAGGCCCGGGATGCGATTGGCGAAGGTGGTCACGGCCACGCCGCCCAGCAGGAAAACCACCGCAAGAATCGGCCCCAGGCCGATGCTCAGCCCGGCCATTCCCCCGGAGAAGAGCCCACCCAGACCCTCAACCACGCGGATGAGCTGGACACCAAGAATCAGCAGGCCCAGCTGCACACCAAGCGTAAACACGGCCGCCATCGACGCAAATTGATCCACCGAGAACGACCCCACCCGCAGGCGGAGATCGGGCAGGACCCGGCGCAGCACGATCAGCACCGCGGCCGCGAGCAGCATCCCCACGGCGGGAAGCAGCAGCCAGGCCAGGCCGCCCTGCCACATCGTGATCGAACCCGTTTGGCCACCCCGCCCCAGGCTGACCGAGATCAGCGGCAGGAAGGTGGTGACCAGCACCAGGACCGTCACACCCAGAAAGAGCACCTCGCGGAGCGTAAATACCCCTACGGCGATCGGCCCACGCGGGGCCGGGCCGGGATGGGCCCCGGGAAACTGCCCCGCGGGGCCGGGCCGGGGTCCGCCCGGGTGATCGGAGAAAGTCATCTCGTGTCCTGTCTCTAAAAAATTCCGAAAATCGTTTAGCTCAAACAGTTCGGGCCGAGCAGAGATTTCAGCTCGCCGAAGAGGTCCGGGCTCACCCGTACAGGATAGTTCGGTACCTCGAAGACGCGCGCAACATCGCCGCGAATCAAACGTATCCTCAGCTCACTCTCGCCCGGGTGGCGCAGCAAAACCTCGCGCAGCTCCCCGATCAGCTGGGTACTCGCCCGGGAATCCGGCATCGATAGGTGAAGCAGGCCCAGATTATCGGACTGCTCAAACTCGGGGGCGATCAGGCTATAGGCGTGCAGATTCATGCCGTCATCTCGCATGCTCACCCGCCCGCGCACCACCACAATCGAGTCGGCAATCAGCTGCTGGGAGAACTCCTGATAGCCCTTACCCATGAACATCACGGTGATCTCGCCACCGAAGTCCTCCACGGTGATCATGCCGTACTGATTTCCGGACTGCTTGGCCACGCGGTGCTGTACCCCGGTCACCAGCCCGGCGATGGTCACGGTATCGCCGTCCTGGGTGGCCTCGGAGGCCATCAGATCGGTGATCGTGGTGGAGGCGTGCTTGGCCAGCTGCAATTCGAGCCCGGCGAGCGGATGATCGGAGACATAAAGGCCCAGCATCTCGCGCTCAAACGCGAGCTTATCGCGCTTATTCCACTCGGGCCGATCGGGTACCTGCGAGTTCACCTCGTCCAGGTCAAAGATCCCGGCAAAAAGATCCACCTGGCCCTTGGCCTCGTTGCGCTTAAGACCCACCGCGGAATCCACGGCGTCCTCGTGGATCTCCACCAGTGCGCGCCGGGTATTGCCCAGCGAGTCAAAGGCGCCGGCCTTAATCAGTGATTCCACGCTGCGCTTATTGGTGGCCTGCATCGGCACCTTCGCGAGATAGTCGTGGAAGTTCTCATAGCGGCCCTTTTCGGCGCGCGCGCTTCGGATCCCCTCCACCACGTTGGTGCCCACGTTGCGCACGGCCCCCAGCCCAAAGCGAATATCCTCGCCCACGGCGGCAAAAAAGCCGATCGACTCGTTCACATCCGGCGGCAGGACCTTAATGCCCATGCGGCGGCACTCGTTAAGATAAATCGCGAGCTTATCCTTGGAATCGCCCACGCTGGTCAGCAGCGCCGCCATATACTCGGCCGGGAAATGCGCCTTAAGATAGGCGGTCCAATAGGACACCAGCCCGTAGGCCGCCGTATGTGCCTTGTTAAAGGCGTAGTCGGCGAAGGATTCCAGGACCTTCCAGAGCGCGTCCATGGCCTCCTGGGAATAGCCATTGGCCGCCATTCCACCAAAGAAATCGGCCTGCTGCTTATCCAGCTCAGACTTCTTCTTTTTACCCATCGCGCGGCGCAGCACATCGGCCTGGCCGAGGCTAAACCCGGCGAGCTTCTGCGCCGCACTCATGACCTGCTCCTGATATACGATCAGGCCATAGGTACCGCCCAGGATCTCGTGCAGCGGCTCCTCCAGCTCGGGGTGGATCGGCACGATCTCCTGCTGCTTATTTTTACGCAGCGCATAGTTGGTATGCGAGTTCACACCCATCGGGCCCGGGCGGTAGAGCGCCAGCACGGCCGAGATGTCCTCAAAATTATCGGGCTTCATCAGGCGCAGGAGCGAGCGCATGGGCCCACCATCCAGCTGGAATACCCCGAGGGTATCGCCGCGGGCCAGCAGCTCATAGGCGGCCACATCATCGAGCGTGAGGTCCTCGAGCACCAGCTCCTCGTTGCGGTTGGAGCGGATATTATCCAGGGCATCGTCGATGATCGTGAGGTTGCGCAACCCCAGGAAGTCCATCTTGATCAGGCCCAGGCTCTCACACGCGGGGTAGTCAAACTGGGTGACGATCTGGCCGTCCTGCTCGCGCTTCATGATCGGCACGATGTCGATCAGCGGCTCGGAGGACATGATCACACCGGCGGCGTGTACACCCCACTGGCGCTTCAGGTTTTCCAGGCCCAGCGCTGTATCAAATACCGTGCGTGCCTCGGGATCGGATTCGATCACCGAGCGGATATCCACGGCCTCCTTATAGCGCGGGTGGTCCTTATCGAAGATCCCGGTGAGCGGGATATCCTTACCCATGATCGCGGGGGGCATGGCCTTGGTGAGCTTCTCTCCCATGCCATAGGGGAAGCCCAGCACACGCGAGGAGTCCTTCAGCGCCTGCTTGGCCTTAATCGTGCCATAGGTCACGATCTGGGCCACGCGCTCATCGCCGTATTTTTCGGTCACATAGGTGATGACCTCGCCGCGGCGACGATCATCGAAGTCCACATCGAAGTCGGGCATCGACACACGCTCGGGGTTGAGGAACCGCTCGAAGATCAGGCCGTGCTGGATGGGATCCAGATCGGTGATTTTCATCACATAGGCCACCATCGAACCGGCACCCGAACCACGCCCGGGACCCACCCGAATGCCGTTCTCCTTGGACCAGTTGATGAAGTCGGCCACCACGAGGAAATACCCGGGGAAGCCCATCTGGATGATGACGCCCACCTCATAATCGGCACGCTCGCGCACATTTGCGGGGATACCGTTCGGATAGCGCTCGTGCAGGCCCTTCTCGGTCTCCTTGATGAACCAGCTGTCCTCGTTTTCTCCCGGGGGCACCGGGAACCGCGGCATATAGTTGGCCTTGGTATTAAATTCGACGTTGCAGCGCTCGGCGATGAGCAGCGTGTTATCGCAGGCATCCGGGTGATCGCGGAAGAGATCACGCATCTCCTCGGCGGTTTTCAGATAATAGGATTCGCCGTCAAATTTAAAGCGGTTGGGATCGTCCATCGTGCTGCCCGACTGCACACACAGCAGGGCCGAATGCGATTTGGCATCGTGCTCATGGGTATAGTGCAGGTCGTTGGTGGCCACGAGCGGAATCTGAAGGTCCTTGGCGATCTTCAGGAGATCGCCGATGACACGGCGCTCGATATCCAGACCGTGGTCCATGATCTCGCAGAAATAATTTTCCTTGCCGAAGATGTCCTGATATTCGGCGGCGGCCTTGCGTGCCTCGTCGTATTGCCCCAGGCGAAGCCGGGTCTGGATCTCGCTGGACGGGCAGCCGGTGGTGGCGATCAGGCCCTTGCCGTAGGTTTCCAGCAGTTCGCGGTCCATGCGCGGCTTAAAATAATAGCCCTCGATCGAGGCCAGCGAGTTGAGCCGGAACAGGTTGTGCATGCCCTCGGTGGTCTCGGACAGCAGCGTCATATGGGTATAGGCTCCCGAGCCCGAGACGTCATCGCGCGAGCCATCGCCCCAGCGGATTCGCGTGCGATCCGAGCGGTGCGTGCCGGGGGTGATATACGCCTCGGTGCCGATGATGGGCTTCACGCCGGCATCGGTGGCGGATTTCCAAAAATCGAACGCCCCAAAGACGTTGCCGTGGTCGGTCACGGCCACGGCCGGCATACCGGCCTCCGCGGCGGCGGCCACGAGGGGTTTTACGCGTGCGGCACCATCGAGCATCGAGTACTCGCTGTGGACGTGCAGATGGACAAACTGATTATCAGTGGGGGCCAAAAACTTCTCCGCTACTCACCTAGATGTGGAATGTTAAGACTACCCCGCGTGCTCCCGTTATGGGCACGGCGGGGCGAGGATCGGGCCAGCAATACCCGGGTGGCCGGGTGGCCCAAAACACACAGCCCCCGGCGAAACGCGCGGGGGCTGTGCAAGGGGGATGGCCTAGTCGAGGCGCAGGAGATCCAGCGCATGCGAGAGATCCTCGGGATACGGGGCGGTGAAGCGCACGCGCTCCCCCGAACCCGGATGGGTGAACTCCAGCTCGGTGGCGTGCAGCCACTGCCGGGTCAGGCCGAGGCGCTCGGCCAGCTGCGGGTCGCCGCCGTAGAGCGGATCGCCCACGCAGGGGTGGTGCTGCGCGGCCATATGTACACGGATCTGGTGTGTGCGGCCGGTCTCCAGGTGGATCTTGAGCAGCGCGCCGCGGACAAAGGCCTCCATGGTCTCATAGTGCGTGACCGAGTGCTTGCCATCCGCGGTGATCGCGAATTTCCAGTCGTGGCGCGGGTGGCGCCCGATGGGGGCGTCGATTGTGCCCGCGAGCGGATCGGGGCGGCCCTGCACAATCGCGTGATAGATCTTCTCCACCTCGCGGTCGTGGAACTGCCGCTTCAGCTCGGTATAGGCGCGCTCGGATTTGGCCACCACCATAAGCCCGGACGTGCCCACGTCCAGGCGGTGCACGATTCCCGCGCGCTCGGCGGCACCCGAGGTGGACACCGTGAAGCCGGCACCCGCGAGGGCGCCCAGGACGGTGGGTCCGCTCCAGCCCATCGAGGGATGGGCCGCGACGCCGGTGGGCTTGGAGATCACGATTATATCGTCGTCATCGTGGATGATGTCGAGGTTATCCAGCACCACCGGAACGATCGTGGGCTCGGCCTTGGGCGTCCAGGACACCTCGAGCCAATCGCCGGCGCTGAGCCGATCGGACTTGCCCAGGACCTTGCCGCCCTGGCTGACGCCGCCGGCCTCGGCGACCTCCGCGGCGAAGCTGCGGGAGAAGCCCAGCAGTTTGGCCAGGCCCTGGTCTACGCGGGCCCCCTCCAGACCGTCGGGGACGGGAAGGCTACGGCTTTGCATCGGTGTGTTCCTCTGTGTGGACATCGTCCACGGTTACGGGGGTGTTCTCCTCCGCGGCGGCCCGCTCATCGGCGAGGCGCTGCTTCTTGGAGGGGGTGCGGGTTCCGTCGATATTTATGCCCAGGAACGTGAGGATCAGGAAAAGAATCATCGATCCCACGATGAGGATATCGGCCACGTTATATACGGCGGGGACAAGCCAGGGGGTGGAGATGAAATCCACCACGTGGCCCAGGCCAAACGAGGGCTCCCGGAACAGGCGATCGATCAGGTTTCCGAGCACACCGCCGAGCAGCAGGCCGATCACAACGGCCCAGGCGGTGGAGCGAATCTTGCGGGCAAAAACGATGATCGCGATGACCACTAGCGAGGCCAGGATCGAGAAGATCCACGTGCTCCCGCTGGCCAGCGAAAATGCCGCACCGGAGTTTTTAATGAAGTACAGGGAGAGTGCGTTGCCCAGAACGGGGACGCTCTCGTGCAGGGTGAGGTTATTCACCACCAGGTATTTGCTCACCTGGTCGGCGGCCACCCCCGCGAGGGCCACGAGGGCCAACAGCGGGAGTGTCCACCGACCGGAGTGAGTGCGAGATTCTTGAGACAAGAATCTACTTGGAGGAGCCGGTGCCCGACGCTTCGTCGAGCTCCTTCAGCTGGCCCTCGATATAGCCGCGCAGCTGCTTGCGGTAGTCGCGCTCGAAGACACGCAGTTCGTCGATCTTATTCTCGAGAACGCTCTTCTGCTTCTCCAGGATTTCAACCTGGGCGCGCTGCTTGGCCTCGGTCTCGGCAACCACGCGGGCGGCGGTGGCGTGACCCTCGGCGATAAGCGCATCGCGCTTCTCGGTGCCCTCCTTGACGTGCTCGTCGTGGAGACGACGGGCCAGCTGCAGCAGGCTCGAGGAGCTCTCGGCGTCGTCGCCGGATGCCGCGGGAGCGGCGGCGGCAACGGCCGATACGGGAGCGGGAACCGCGGCGATGGGGGCCGTGGCGCTCTTGGGTGCACCGGCACCCGCCTCGGCTGCCTTCAGGCGCTCGGTGAGCTCCTGGTTCTCCTGCACGAGGCGACGGAGTTCAACAACGACCTCATCGAGGAAATCGTCTACCTCGTCCTGGTCATAGCCCTCGCGGAACTTCGTCTGCTGGAACTGCTTATTAACAACATCTTCCGGAGTTAGCGCCATGGCTTCCCACCCTTACTCATTACGACTGGTTGTGACCGACGGTGCCAACAGTTTGGGCTGCCGACGTCGATCGGTTCGGTTGTTTCCGCTCGTTGAGCGAATACGTGACACTTCACAATACCGCGAAGCACCTACACACGGACAAAGTTATTAACGAGTGTCATCGCAATGAGGACACAAAACATGGTGATACTCCACCCAAAATCGAGCGCGGCGCCACCGATTCGCACCGGAGGGAGAATCCTGCGGAAGAATCGGATGGGCGGATCGGTGAGGGTAAAGACCAGCTCGGCGAGGATGAGGACCGTTTTCTGCGGGCGCCATCCGGGCTTAATCGAGCGATAGAGGTCGAGTACAAACCGGGCCCATAACATCATGAAATAGATGAGAAGCGCGGTATAAAGGACGAATCGGACGAGGCCGATAATGCTCTCCACGTCGCTTATTGCTGGGCGAAGAACGTGCCCTCGACGTCGGCGGCTTCGCCACCGGACTCGCCGAGAACCGCAACGTGCTGCGGGGACAGGAGGAATACCTTTGAGGTCACTCGCTCGATCTTGCCGTTAAGTCCCTGTGAAAGACCACTTGCGAAGTCGATGAGGCGGCGGGCATCGCCATCGCTCATCTGCGAGAGGTTGATAATTACCGGTACACCATCGCGGAACGTCTCAGCGATCACCTGTGCGTCCTTATACTGCTTGGGGTGCACGGTGAGGATCTCGCTGAGCGAGGCCGGGGCGGCCTGGCGCGTGGCTGTGGGGCGACGCAGGGGCGTAACCGAGGCGCGCGGCGCGCTGGGCGCGGGGGCGGCGTTCACGTGGGATTCAGCGGTCACCGGGCTGGCAGCGGCGGCGGGGGCGGCCGGAGCCTGTTCGGCTGCCTGCTGGCCCTTCTGTGACGCCTCCTGGTAATCGAGGTCGTCATCGGCCAGGCCAAGGTAGACCATGGTCTTCTTGAGCGGGTTGGACATTGCTACCTCCGATTTTGCGCGGTTCTTATAGAGAACATTAACGTTGTTCCGGTCGTTTTCCGGTGATTGCCGATCCAATTCGAAGGTGTGTCGCACCCTCGGCAATGGCGGCGGCATAGTCGTGAGACATACCGGCCGAAATAAATCGGGCCTCAGGCTTGAGTCTACGCACTCTCTCCGAGATCTCCCGCAGGCGCGCAAAGGCGACACGCGGTTCCTCGTCCAGCGGGGCCACGGCCATGACCCCGCGCAGGTCCAGCGCGGCGGATTCCAGGACGCGCGTGGCGGCGGCCTCAACCTCGGCGGGGTTCACTCCCCCGCGCCCGGGATCATCCGTGAGATTAATCTGCAGGAATCCGGGAAGGGGCGCGGCCTCGGGATAGTCCGGATCGGGATCGGCCAGCGCGGCGATCACCGATTCGCGGTCCAGCGAGTGTACGGCCGCGGCATAGCGCCGCACCTGGCGGGCCTTCTTGGACTGAAGCTGGCCGATGAAATTCCAGCGCAGCCCCTCCAGGTCGGAGGTCTCCTCGGCCTTGGCCCGGGCCTCCTGATGGCGGTTCTCCCCCACGTCGCGCACCCCGAGGGCGTAGAGGTCACGCACGAGGGAGGCGGGATGAAATTTGGTGACCACAATCGTGGTGATCTCGGCGGGGTCGCGGTGCGCGGCACGGGCCGCATCGGCTACCCCGGCGTTAATTCGGGCGAGCCCGGCGGCGAGATCGTGATTCTCGCCGCCGGGCTCCACACTGAGCGCCATGATTTACTTCAGGAAATCCGGAATATCGAGTTCCCCGGAGTCCGCGAAGGCGGGGTCGGCGGTAGCCGGAGGGGTATCGAGGTTTTCGGAGGCCACGTTCCAGCCGGCGGCGGGCTCATCCACGATCATCTCGGTGGAGGCCACCTCCTCGGTGGAGGTGAGGACCCCGCCGGCGCCAATCTTGGCATCCTTAAGCGCGTCGGCGTTTTTCACGGGCGGCTCGCCGCCGTCAAAACCGGCGGCGATAACGGTGACCCGAACCTCGTCGCCGAGGCTATCGTCGATAACGGTTCCGAAGATGATATTGGCCTCGGGGTGGACGGCCTCCTGCACCAGGCGGGCGGCATCGTTGATCTCGAAGATACCCAGGTTGGAGCCACCCTGAATCGACAGCAGCACTCCGTGTGCGCCCTCGATCGAGGCCTCCAGCAGGGGCGAGGCCACGGCGAGCTCGGCCGCCTTAATGGCACGGTCGGCGCCGCGCGAGGAGCCGATACCCATCAGGGCCGATCCGGCGCCCTGCATCACGGATTTCACGTCGGCGAAGTCGAGGTTAATCAGGCCCGGGGTGGTGATCAGGTCGGTGATGCCCTGAACGCCGGCAAGCAGGACCTGGTCGGCGGTGGCGAAGGCCTCGATCATCGAGATTCCGCGGTCGCTAATCTCCAGGAGGCGGTCGTTGGGCACCACGATGAGGGTGTCCACCTCCTCCTTCAGCTTGGCAACACCAAGCTCGGCCTGAGCCTGACGGCGGCGGCCCTCAAAGCCGAAGGGCTTGGTGACCACACCGATGGTGAGTGCGCCGATGGACTTGGCGATGCGCGCCACGACGGGGGCTCCACCGGTGCCGGTTCCGCCTCCCTCACCCGCGGTGACAAAGACCATATCGGCACCCGCGAGGGCGTTCTCGATCTCCTCGGCGTGATCCTCGGCGGCGCGACGGCCAACCTCGGGGTCGGCACCGGCGCCGAGTCCCCGGGTGAGCTCGCGGCCCACATCAAGCTTGACGTCGGCGTCGCTCATCAGGAGCGCCTGTGCGTCGGTGTTAATAGCGATGAACTCTACTCCGCGGAGGCCAAGTTCGATCATGCGGTTTACGGCGTTAACGCCGCCTCCGCCAATGCCGACGACCTTGATCTCGGCGAGGTAGTTCTGGTTTGATGTCACGTCGACCTCCGGTGAGAACTCTCAACCTCTACTTTAGGTTTAAAGTTATGCTCAGTATGCATTTCCTTCCTTTGACGTTAGGCCCCAGGGAGGGTGCCGCGCCGCCGACACGCCCGCGAGTCGGCAACTTCGGGGGCAGATCGGGCACTTTTGCTCCCGCGGCGGAGTTTGGGCTCCGCGTGGCGGGTGCGGAAACGGCATGCGCCGCACGCCCCGAGGGGCGTGCGGCGTAGGTGCGGCCGGTTGCGGGCGGCTAGGCGGCCGAGGTGGCGGAGCGGCGTCGCAGGATCAGGCCGCCGCCGAGCAGGAGCAGCGCAACCAGTGCGAGCGGGAGCACGGCCTCCGCTCCGGTGCCGGCCAGGCCCGCGGGGGCGCCGCCGATCGTGATCGGCGTCCATCCCAAGACCTCACCGGCCGGGGTGGCCAGGACGAGGCGGTGAGCCCCGGTGGGGATGGTGCCCGGTAGGGTCACCTGGATCGTGCCATCGGCGGCGACGATAAAGGTGCCAAGGTGCACGGGCGTGGAGAACAGCCACATCTCCACGGATTCACCGGCACGCGCGGTGCCCACCGACACGCGTACGGTCTGCCCGGGGCTCGCCGCGGCCGGGGCCGAGATCAGCCCGGACAGGGCCGGGGTGAGCGCGCGCTCGGAGGGCACCACGGCGGAGCCTGCGGGAGCGGTGGGCTGGGTGGACGGACCGGCGGTGCCGCTCGGCATGGACGTGGCGGAGGGGGTCGAGGAGGCCGTCGGCGACGGGCTCACGCTCGGGCTGGGCGAAACACTCGGCTCGGGTGACACACTCGGCTCGGGTGACACACTCGGCTCGGGAGACACGGTCGGCTCGGGAGACACGGTCGGGCTCGGCGACACACTCGGCTCGGGAGACACGGTTGGGCTCGGCGAGACCGAGGGTTCCGGGGTGACCGCGGCGCAGGCCAGGGTGCCTCCGCGCAGCGCGTGACCATCGGTCTGATTATCATCCGACCAGAACACGGGCTTCACGCCGTTTTCGCAGCGGGTATCCGGCGCAAAGGTGAAACCCTCGTTATTTACATTGGGCATATTTCCGGGACGCTCATTAAGCTCGGTCACCGCAAAGGCGCCGTTATCACCCACGCGCAGCAGCGCGGTACGGCCGTTGCAGGTATCGTCGCAAGCGGCCCAGAGTGCGCCGGTCTCGGCCTCATATTCGAGGTCCATGACCCCGGGAAAGCCGCTGCTCAGGGTGGCCACACGGTGGAACGAGCCGTTCACCTGGTTCAGGGCATAGGCATAAATATTTCCGTTGGCCTCAAGCCCAACAAAAAACAGCCCGGTTCCGTGATCCGGGTACAGGGCCGGGTCATAGGCGGCACCGCTGCGCTCATCGCGGAAGCCCGCGGCGACCAGCGCCGCGTCCGGGATCCATTCAATTGCCTCGAGGCCACTATTGGGGGCCACCGCGGGCAGATCGGAAACCAGGTTCCACTCCATGCTTGCGTTCAGCGTGGCTGCGGGTGAGGAGACATCAAAACGCAGCACCGAGGGGCGGCTGATCTTGCTCGCGGAGTTATTGCGCTCGGTCGAGACAAAGACTCCCCCCGCGGCCCCGGCATCGGTCAGGGTGACACCCTCGGCATCGGGGTCTCCCGTGCCATCGGCATAGCGCAGCGCGATCGCTCCGGAGGAATCCGGGCCCCAGCCCTGCGCGTTGGGTACCAGCCGGTACAGGGTGCTGGGTCCGTTGCGTACGGCCCAGATGGCATCCTGTGCCGCGGTCGCCCCGGCCTCATAGTCCAGGCCGCTGAGGTTATCGCCGAAGGAATTGGCCACATCGAGCGTACTCACCTCGGATCCACCGGGCCAGGCACGCGCGGTCACCGGAACCGCGGTGGGCCCCGGGCTCGCGGTGTTACTCGGGGTTGGGGTGGCACTCGGGGTTGTGGTGCCACAATCATTCGCGGCGCCCTTGGTGGGGGCGACGGTGGTCAGAAACTCCCCCACCCCATCGGGGCAGCGGCCATATGTGGTGCGCGCGTGGGCGGTCCAGGTATAGGAGTCGATCAGGGTTGAGCCATCCGCGGCGAAGAGGCGCGCGGAATCGGCCTTCCCCAGGCCGTATTCGACCTCGGTGTCCACCGCCAGAAAACCACCCGCGGCGATGCTTGTTCCCGCGGGCAGCACCAGGGTATGCGTGTCATCGTTATCGCGCAGGATCATGCCGGAGACATCCGCGGCCTCAGTGCCGGTATTCATCAGCTCGATCCAGTCCCCGGGCACTCCCCCATCGGACTCAACCTCGTTGATACGCACCGGGCTCTCGGGTGCGGCCTGGGCAGCGAGTGCGGGCAGGCCCGCTGCCAGCAGCGGCAGGATAATAATCGCCGGCACTGCCAGGCGTCGCAGCGGTCTGCGTGTGGGGGTCAACACGGGGGTTGTGCCTTTCGTCGGGGCGGGCAGAAGCCCGCCTCCCACAGCCTGGTTCAGTCACATAAACGGTGAATGAACGCACGCAAAACACTCGTACTCGACGGAGGGGTCGCGTGTGGCCCTAGCCCACAACCCCAACATCCGTGGAAGTGACGTTATACAGCGTGGCCTCGGGCTGGGCCCGCATCAGCGCCTCGAGCAGGGTGGCCTTCACAGCGCCCTCGCTATCATCGCCCCAGAGGACCCGCGCGGCGCTATCGCTGAGCCCAAAGGAGACGTCATCGCGCGTGGTCGCCGTGATCGTGGTGACCCGCGCAAGAAGCTCCGCGGGCATCGAGCGCAGCACAGCGGCGGCGGCCCGGAAGGCGGCGGGCTCGGCGAGGCGATCCACCTCGATCAGGGGGAAGCCCGCGGGATGCTCGGCGGAGCGTTCGATCACGATGCCGGCGGCATCCACGATCTCAAATCCGCCCTCGGCCGCCACCACGCCGATCGGGCGGCGCTCCACGATCCGCACCACGAGGGTGCTCGGGGGGCGCGCCTCGACGTTATAGGACTCGATCAGCGGATAGCCGGTCAGGACCGCCTTGATCTCGCCCTCGTCCACCATCGGGAACGGCGAACCCAGCTGGCCCGCCAGATCCTGGGAGAGGGCCTCCGCGCTCACGCGCTCGGCACCCTCCACCCGGATTTCCCGCACCGACATGATCGGCGTATAGGCCATGAGCACGGCCAGGACCGCCACGGCCAGGACCGCGCCGATGCCGATCAGCCAGGAGCGACGGCGGCGGCGCTGCCGCGCCGTAAAGCGGCGCACCTGAGTGCGCTGCCAGCGCTTACGCTCGCGCTTGGCCGTGCGCAGGGTGCCCCTCACCCGCTCGGGAGAGAGCGGATCGGGTTCCGGCATGGGTTCGGGGGTCGGGGTCGGCTCCGCCGCGGTCCCCACACCCGCGCCGGGGCGGCGGAGGCGATCGCGCAGGCTGCGGCGCACGGTCGCGCCGCTCTCCCCCGCCGACTCCTCCTCCGTGGCCGGCGCGGGGGTGCCGTCGATCAGTGAGCGCAGCTCGGAGAGATCGAGGGTATCGGCATCACCAATATCCGCGGGCACCCGCTCCGGAGAATCCTCCGTGCCACGCGGCCGCGTGAACGGGGTCGCGGGAACCGTCGGCTCGGGGCGCGCGGGGGGCGTGGGCTCCGATCCGGGGGTGGGGCCGGGAACTCCGGAGGGGCGCTTCACCGGCTACCGACCGCCGTTTTCGAGGGAGGCGAGCAGCTGCGGTACAAGCTTATAAACGTCACCGCAGCCCAGCGTGATCACAAAATCACCCGGGCGGGCCACCGATGCCACATAATCGGCCGCGGCCTGCCAATCGGCCTCATAATGAACCCGCGTGGGGTCCTGCCAGCGCTCGGAGACGATCTCGCCGGTGATCCCGGGGATCGGGTCCTCGCGCGCGGCGCAAATATCCAGCACAACCGTATGATCGGCCACGCGCTCAAGCGTCTCGGCAAATTCGCCCGCGAGGGCCATCGTGCGGCTGAAGAGGTGCGGCTGCTGCACCGCGATGATCCGACCCTCGCCCACCACGCTGCGGGCGGCGGTCAGGGCTGCATCCACCTCGGTGGGGTGGTGTGCATAATCGTCATAAACGCTCACGCCCCCGACCGTGCCGTGCAGCTCAAAACGACGCTGGGTTCCGCCAAACGTGGCCACCGCCGCGAGCGAGGCGGCGGGGTCAAAACCCAGCCCCACCAGCACGGTAAAGGCTCCCGCGGCGTTGAGCGCATTATGGTGTCCGGGCACGCGGAGCTCGGTGGAATAATCGGCGCCGTCATAGTGCACCGAGAACCGCACCGGGCCGTCGGTGATAATCGAGTGCACCCGCACGTCGGCGTCGGCGGCCTCGCCGAAGGTCAGCACGCGGGTCTCGGGGGCGAGGCGCGCGGTGATGCGCAGGGCGCCGGGATCATCCGAGGAGATCGCCACAAACTCGTTGGTGCGATCGGCAAAATCAATAAACGCCTCATCAAATGCCTCGAGGCTGCCGTAGTGGTCGAGGTGATCGCTGTCCACATTGGTGATCAGGGCCACCGCGGTGTCATAGAGCAGGAACGAGCCGTCCGATTCATCGGCCTCGATCACAAAGAGGTCACCCGTGCCGCCATCGCTCGACACGCCGAGCGGCTCGATGACACCACCGTTCACAAAGCTGGGGCTCTCCCCGAGGGCAAGCATGCCGGAGACCAGCATGCCCGTGGACGTGGTTTTTCCGTGGGCCCCGGCCACGGCCACCAGGCGCTTGCCGCGGCCCAGCGCGGCGAGGGCCTGCGAGCGGTGCAGGATCGGAATATTATTTTCGATCGCATAGCGGTACTCGGGGTTCTCGGGCCACAGCGCGCTGGTGACCACAAGCGTCGAGGCGCCCTCCGCGTTTTTGGCGTCATGACCCACGCTGATGGTGGCCCCGAGTGCACGCAGCTCGTCCAGCTTGGGCGATTCATCGCGGTCCGAGCCGCTCACCGAGAAGCCGGCCTGCAGATACATCCGGGCAATGCCGCTCATCCCGGAACCGCCCACACCCACGAAGTGCAGGTGCCCGAGGTATTCGGGAATGACAACGCTGAGGTCGGGCTTAATCACGGGGTGTGGCTCTTTTCATCTCTGGGTCGATTCGGCGGGGTTTTCCCGCCGAATCGGGACATACGGTGGAACGTTTAGGCGGATACCGGGAGGCCTGCCTCGGCGGCATCGATCAGCGCCAGCAGGCGCTCGGTACCGTCGAGGCTGCCCATCAGCCGCGACTGCACGGCCATATCGTGCACCCGGGTGGTGTCGCGCAGCAGCGGGATCAGCGTTTCGCGCACCCACTCCGGGGTGAACTCGGCATCGTCCACGAGCAGGGCTCCCCCGGCACGCACGGCATCGGCGGCGTTAAAGCGCTGCTCGCCATTGCCCACGGGATAGGGAATATATACCGCGGGGATGCCCAGCGCGGACATTTCGCTGACCGTGGCGGCACCGGCCCGGGAGACCGCAAAATCGGCCACGGCGAGGGCCAGGTCCATGCGGTCGCAGTATTCGATCACGCGATAGTGATCGGCCCCGGTATCGCGCAGGTCGCTGCGCCCGCCGACGATATGCAGGATCTGATAGCCAGCGGCCACGATGGCCTCCTGCGAACCGGTAATGGTCTGGTTCAGCTTGCGGGCGCCCGTGGAGCCACCGGTCACCAGCAGGGTGCGCCGGGTGGGATCGAGGTTAAATGCCGCATAGCCCTCGGCCCGCGCCACATCGCGCTGCTGCGAGACGATCTCGGCGCGCAGCGGCATGCCCACATAGCTGGACTTGCGCAGGCGCGTGCCGTGGAAGGCCACACCGATATAGTCCGTATAGCGCGAGCCCGCCTTATTGGCCATGCCGGGCTTGGCATTGGCCTCGTGGATTACCAGCGGGGTCTTGGTGCGCTTGGCCGCGCGATAGGCGGGTGCGGAGGCATAGCCACCATAACCCACCACCACGTCGATATTTTTCTCGCGAATGATCTTTTCCACATCGCGCACAGCGGCGCGGAAACGAGCGGGGAAGCTCAGGGCCGCGCCGTTGATGCGGCGCGGGAACGGGAGTCGCTCGATCGTTAAGAGGTCATAGCCGCGGGCGGGAACCAGCCGCGCCTCGAGGCCCTCCTTGGTGCCCAGAACGTAGATGACCGCGTGGGGATCGCGGGCCCGCAGGGCGTCGGCGGTGGCCAGCAGCGGATTCACATGCCCCGCGGTGCCACCCCCGGCAAGAAGATAGTTTGTCATCAAATACTCCGATTCTGGGCGGTCACCGTGAAGGTATCCCGCGAAATTTCCTGAGACTGTCCCCGCGCGAAGGATAGCACCACTCCGATCGCCGCCAAAGACGTGATCAGCGCGGTTCCACCCGCCGAGAGCATCGGGAGGGGAACCCCCAGCACCGGCAGGATGCGCAGTACCACGGCGATATTCACCACTGCCTGCCCAATAATCCACACCATGATCGCACCGGTGGTGATGCGAACCATGGGATCCTGCGCCGAGCGAATCACACGGATGAAGCCGATCGTGAGCATCACAAAGAGGCCGATCACCACGATAGCGCCGATGATGCCCAGTTCCTCACCGACGATCGCAAAAATATAGTCATTGGAGGCGGCCGGCAGCCAGGAATACTTCTCCCGGGAGTTGCCGAGCCCCAGCCCAAAGATGCCGCCGTTGGCCAGCGCCCACGTGCCGTGCAGGGGCTGCCAGTCGAGCCCCTCATAATCGTCGGTCTCGCCAAAAAAGCTGCCGATACGGTCGAGGCGGTTCTGGCTGATCAACACAAATACCAGCACCATAAGCGCGCCGATGCCCAGGGGCACCAGCAGATAGCGCATCCGGATATTGGCAAAAAAGAGGCCACCAAAAACGAGCCCGGCCATGATCATCACGGTTCCGAGGTCGTGACCGGCGAGGACCAGGCCCAGCGCAATCGCGGCCACCGGCAGCGCCGGGATCAGTACGTGGCGCCAATCGCCCAGCAGATCGTATTTGCGGCCGAGCACCACCCCGAGCCAGATACACAGCGCAAGCTTCACGGCCTCCGAGGGCTGCGCGCTGATCGGACCGAGCGCGATCCAGTTTCGGTTTCCACCGTCTTCGAAGCCCAGCGGGGAAAAGACCAGACCCTGCAGGACCAGGGAGGCCCCGAGCAGCCACCAGGCCCATTTTTTCCAGAAGGTAATCCGAAACCGGCTGATGATCAGCATCAGCGGAATACCGATCACGGCCCAGGTTGCCTGTTTCCAGAAGCCGCCAAAAAAGCCCTTATCGTCGAGCCAGGAGTCCACGCTGGACGCGGAGAGCACCATAACCAGACCGATCAGGACCAGGAAGATCGTGGTGCCGAGGATCAGATAATAATTTGAGGACTCGGCGGCGAAGAGTTTCCCTACGCTCACCCGAGCCGTGCGGCTAGTGGGTGTGGGGTCGGTCGGTGTGGCCGTCATGCGCTGCCGCACCTCCCCACTTCTCGGTAACCGCCGCGGCGAATTTCTCACCACGGTCGTTATAGCTGCTGAACTGATCCATGGATGCGGCCGCGGGGGCCAGGAGCACGGTGTCTCCCGGGCGGGCCAGGGTCGCGGCGAGTTCCACCGCAACCGTCATCACCCCTCTAGTGTCCGTCGCTTCGACCTCAAGCACACTCACCTCGGGGGCGTGTCGCGCGAAAGCCGCCCGCAGCTCCGTGCGATCGGTTCCGATCAGCACGGCTCCGCGCAGGCGCGGGGCAAAATCGCGCACCAGTTCGGCGGGGTCGGCACCCTTAAGTAGGCCGCCGGCAATCCAGACAATCGAGGGGAATGCGCCGAGCGAGGCGCGCGCCGCATGGGTATTGGTGGCCTTGGAATCGTCGATCCAGGTCACCTCCTGCGCGGTGAGTACGGTCTCCACGCGGTGGGCGTCCGCCCGGAAGCCGCGCAGCGCCAGGTTGATCTCCTCGGGCGCGATGCCATAGGAGCGGGCCAGGGCAGTGGCCGCAAGCACATCCTCCACGAGGTGCGGGGCGCTCATGCCGGTATGGGAGAGCTCCTCCACCGTGATGATCTCCAGCGCCGAGTGATGCCGGTCGGCGTGGAAGGCGCGGTCCACGAGGATTCCCTCCACCACGCCCACATCGCTTGGGCCGGGTACACCCAGGTCAAAGCCAATCGCCCGGGCACCATCGGCCACATCGGCCTCGCGCACCATGTGCTCGGTCACCGGATCGGCCTTATTATAAACACACGCATGGCGCACGTTTTCAAAGACCAGGCCCTTTGCGGCGATATAGGCCTCGCGCGAACCGTGCCAGTCGAGGTGATCATCGGCGATATTCAGGCAGACCGAGGAGAACGGCGACAGCGGCTCGGGCAGCGTGGACTGCGCCAGATAGTGCAGCTGGAAGCTTGAGAGCTCCACCACAAACACGTCAAAGCCGGCCGGATCGCGCACGGCATCCAGCACCGGCACGCCGATATTGCCGCAGGGCGCCACGCGGGCGCCCCCCGCGGCCAGCATGGCCGCGGTGAGCTGGGTGGTGGTGGTTTTGCCGTTGGTTCCGGTCACCAGGATCCACTCCGCGGGCGTGCCGGTTTTATCGCGCACGCGCCACGCGAGCTCCACGTCACCCCAGACCGGGATACCGGCCTCGGCGGCCCAGCGGATCAGGGTGTGATCGGGGCGGAAACCGGGCGAGGTCACGATGACCTCGGGGCGGAACTCGGTGAGTTCGATGGGCACCGTGGATAGATCGCCGGTATAGAGCGTCGCGCCGATCACGGGGATCAATCGCGCGCGATCGTCCTCGGCGGCGGCGGCCACCACCAGCACGCTGGCGCCCAGCTCGGTGAGGGTATCGGCGACGGAAAAGCCCGTATTGCCCAGTCCGAGGACGGCAACGCGCAGGCCCTTCCACTCCGAGTACCAGCTGGTCAGGGAATTCAGGTCTGTAGTCATGCTGCGCTTTCCGGCCTACCGGTAGAACCATTCGAGATAAAAGACACCCACACCGGCGGCACAGAGCAGCCCGGCGATAATCCAGAAGCGCACCACCACGGTGACCTCGGCCCAACCCTTGAGCTCGAAGTGATGGTGAATGGGCGACATTCGGAAGATGCGTTTTCCGTGGGTGATTTTGAAATATGCCCGCTGGATGATCACGGAGCCAGCCTCGATCACGTAGAGACCGCCGATCAGGACCAGCAGCAGCTCGGTGTGGGTGAGGATCGCGAGCGATACCACGGCACCACCGAGGGCGAGGGATCCGGTATCCCCGAGGAAGATATCGGCGGGCGAGGTATTCCACCACAGGAAGCCGATCAGGGCCCCCGAGATCGCGGCAGCGACGATTGCCAGATCCAGCGGATCTCGCACGTTATAGCACTTATGGGCCACATCCGCGGCCAGCGAGGGGTTCAGGCAGTTCTGGTTGAACTGCCAGAAGCCGATGATGATATAGGAGCCGAGGGCGAGGATGGTGGCACCGGTGGCCAGGCCGTCCAGGCCGTCCGTGAGGTTCACCCCGTTGGAGGTTCCCACCACGAGGAAGCTGGTCCAGATCAGGTAGAGAATATAGCCGATGACCGGGCCCGCGAAGATGAGGTTGAAGTTGAGGTCGCGCGTGAACGAGATGGCCGTGGTGGCCGGTGTCACGCCGCTGGAATTGGCGAAGTTCAGCGCCATGATGCCAAAGAGCACGGCCACGATGAGCTGCCCGGCGATCTTGGACCAGCCGCCCAGGCCGAGGCTCTGCTGCTTGCGCACCTTGAGGAAGTCGTCCAGGAATCCAACGATTCCCAGGCCCACCATCATAAACAGCACCAGCATGGCCGAGACCGAGACCGATTCGCCGGTGATCAGTTTGGCCAGGAAATAGCCAAAGAGCGTACCGATGATGATGACGATGCCACCCATGGTGGCGGTTCCCCGCTTGGAGTGGTGAGACTCGGGCCCATCGCTACGGATGAACTGTCCCCACTGCAGCTTATGGAAAAGCTTCACAAAGACCGGAGTCAGTGTGAGGGAGAAGACCATCGATAAAACGACGGCCAAAAGAAGGGCTAGCACGTGAAAAATTCTCCCAGTCGATCACCGAGCAAACGTAGACCCGCGGAGTTGGACGATTTCACGAGAACCGTATCGCCCTCGCGGATCGAGGTAGACAGGTACTCATAGGCGGCATCTGCATCCTCACAATATACCGACTCTCCGTCCCATGAGCCCTCGTTGATGGAGCTGATGTAGAGGCGGCGCGCGTCGGCACCCACCACCACGAGCAGGGAAATGTTCAGCCGCACCAGTTGCAGGGCGATGCGATCGTACTCGTCCCCGGCCAGGTCGCCGAGCTCGGTCATCGCCCCGAGGACCGCCACGGTGCGCTTCTCGCGCGGGGTGATCTGGGCGAGGGTGCGGATGGCCGCGGCCATGGAATCGGGGCTTGCGTTATAGGCGTCGTTGATGATGGTGACGTCCTCGCGCCCACCGAGTACCTCCATGCGCCAGCGCTCGGCGCGTCCCAGGCCCTCGAGGGCCGCGATGGCCCGGCCGATATCCACGCCGAGCGTATCGGCCACGGTGAGGGCGGCCAGCGCGTTATATACGTGGTGTTCGCCGAGAATCCGCAGGTGTACGGGGTATTCGTCGCCATCGGGGCCGTGCAGCGTGAACGTGGTTCCCGTGCGGGTGCTGAGGATCCGCGAGGCGCGGAAAGTGCCCGCACCGTCCACGGCGAAGGTGCGCACGGTCGCGGCGGTTTTCTCCGCCATTCCAATCACGCGATGGTCATCGGCGTTCAGGATGGCCACCCCCGTGGCGGGCAGGTCCGAGACCATCTCGGTCTTGGCCTTCACGGTGGATTCCACGCCGCCAAATTCCCCGGCGTGGGCGAGGCCCACCTTCAGGACCACCCCGATATCCGGGCGGGCGATATTCACGAGTCGGGTGATGTCGCCGATATGGCTGGCACCCATTTCAACGATTAGGTAACGAGTGTCATAATCGGTGCGCAGGATGGTCAGCGGCGCGCCCACATGGTTATTAAACGAGGCGCGCGGGGCCACCGTATTTGCCTCGGCCGACAGGATCGCATCGAGCATGTTTTTGGTTGTGGTTTTGCCGTTGGAGCCGGTGATTCCGATGACCTCCAGCGGGCCGGCCGCGCGCACGCGGGCCACGGCCTCGCGGGCCAGATCGGCGATCGCCAGCACCACATCGGGCACGATGATCTGCGCGATCTTGGCGTCCACCGCGCGCTCCACCAGCGCCAATATAGCGCCGCGTTCAAGTGCGGTACCCACAAAATTATGGCCGTCGGTGGTCTCGCCGGGCTTGGCGATAAAGATATCTCCCGGCCCGATCAGGCGGGAATCGGTGTCCACGGCCCCGGAGACCGTGTCCTCCGCGCCGAGGGTGCCCGGGGCACTCCGGAGGTCACCTCCGGTGATCGTGGCTATCTCGGCGAGGGTTAGTGCAATCATGATGTCTTACTGTCTTTCATGTGCGTCGCGGGCCGCGCGCACTCTGTTTATGTCGTATGTCGGCCTGGCGGGCTCGCCAGTCCGGTCAACGCGGGGCTAAAAGCGCCCCTTCAGGTCCGGGCCGGGGGTGGTGGCCGGGGCAATTCCGTATTTTTTGATGACCTGGGCCACGGCTTCCTTGAACACGGGGGCCGCCGCCGCGGACGACCGGGAGGTGAGGGGCGAGTAGAGGTGAACGGTGATCACATACTCGGGATCATCGGCCGGCACGGCACCGGCCATCGAGGCAACAAAGGTCGTCTGTAGTTTACCGTTCACAAACTGCTCACCGGTTCCCGATTTGGCCGCCACGCGATAGCCGGGCATTCTGAGCTGATCGGCGAGGAAGCCATCGGTCACCACTGTCTCCATCATCTGGATGGTTTCGGTGGCGGCCTTCTCGGAGAGTACCCGCTCCCCCTCGCTCGGCTCGGGCACATCGGTCACGGTGCCATCGGGATAGCTGCATCCCTCCACAAGCTGCAGGGGAAGCATGACGCCCTTATTGGCGATGCCCTGATAGATATGGGCCATCTGCACGGCGGTGGTGGACAGGCCCTGACCAAACATGGTCACATAATCGGTCTGGCCATCCCAGTCCTTTGCGGGACGCATGACACCCGAGGATTCACCGGGGAACTTCAGCCCGCTGGGGCTTCCGATGCCAAATTTTTCGAGATAGTCGTGGCGGGCCTCGGAGGTCATCCGCTCGCCGAGGATGCTCAGTCCGGTATTGGAGGACTGCTGCAATACACCGGTCAGCGTGAGGTTCATCGGGTCGTGCGGGAGAGCATCGCGGATGGTGACCCCGGGCTTGGGGTGATAGCGGTATTCCGCGACCACCTGGTCATTGGGGGTGGCATTGCCGCTGTCGATCAGCATGGCCGCGGTGAGTGGCTTAAAAATGGAGCCGGGCTCAAACGGGGCCTGGAAGGCCTTGGAGCCGCGGAACTCGGCGGGCGTTCCGTCCACGTCGGCGGGGTCCACGCTCGGGGCCTCGGCGAGGGCACGGATCTTGCCCGTTTTCACCTCGGTGACCATCGCGATACCGTATTGAGCCTTGGTCTCCTGCACCTGCGAGGCCACCAGCTGGGCCATTGCCCAGTTCAGGTCGCGATCCAGCGTGAGCTGGAGCGTCCCGCCGGGCTTGGGCTCGCTGAGGATCTCGGTGGTTCCGGGGAGAGCAACGCGGTCCTTGGAGCGCTGCGCGAATTGCAGGCCGCTCTCGCCGCGCAGGCACTGCTCCATGGCCAGCTCCATGCCCGCCTGACCCTCGTTATCGGCCCCGACAAAGCCCACAATATTGCCCGCGATGGCACCGTTGGGATAGCTTCGGCCGAAGGTCCGCGGGATGATGAGCCAGTCGATCTTCAGGGCGCGAATCTTCTCGAAGGTCTCGAAGTCCACCCCCTTATTGAGGACCGCATAGGAGGAATTGGGGTCCTTCGCGAGGGCGTCATCCACGATGGTCTGCAGGGACTCGGGGGAAACCCCGAGCACCCCCGCGACCTCCTGCATGGCCTGGGCCACGGGAACCTTTACCCATTTGCCCTCGTCGTTTTTGCGCTTAAACTCCGTGACGTCCTTGGGGGAGGTCAGGATCTCAAACGTATCGATCGAGGAGGCGAGGACCGTTCCATTGGTATCCACGATGTCCCCGCGCGGGGCGAAGAGCGTGGTGGTGGAGCTCATTTTTTCCAGCGCGTCGGCCTTAAGGCTCTCGGCACGCACCACCTGAATATCGATCAGGCGGATCACAAACAGGACAACTACCAGGAGGATAACCACCATGGCGGCCATGATCCGCCGCCGTGTCGAGACTGCTTCTGAGGTCACTATTCTCTCCCCTTACTGCGAAGAACTCTCGGGTGGTGCACTGCTATTGCGGGAAGGTTCCCTATCGTGTGGTGGGAGACGGAAGTCCCCCGTCCAACGATACGGGCCCGGTTGCAATCGCAACCTCCGCCGCGCCCGGATTGACCACACTCGCGTCGGGCTTGGTGGCGAGCGGCTCCCCGGCGATTGCGGAGTTCGGAATCAGCGAGGACGGACCCTGCTTGACCGCTCCACCCGGCGCGGGCACTCCCGTGACCTCACCCGTGCTCAGGGTGAGATAGGCGGGGGTACCGCCGAGGGTCATCCCGATGGCCTCGGCATTGGCCGCGATGTACTGGGGCGAGGAAATCGATGCGAGGTCATTGGATAGCGCCTGTCGCTGCCAGCCAAATTCGCGGTGCTGGGTCTGCAGCGCATCCAGCTGATACGCGCCGTGGCTCAGGCCCACGCTGAGGATCAGCTGCACCACAACGATTGCGCCGAGGGCGCCGAGCGAGATGAGTGCGTAGACCAGCTTGGGCTTGCGCCGCATTCCAGCGCCGGCACCCGGCAGGACCGCCCGCAGGCGGCGCTCGGCCGGGGTCTCCGGGGCCTCGGGAAGAGCGGACCAGCCGATTCCGGTGGCCGCAAGATCGTTTCGTGCCAGGTTGTCACTCATTTATTCCGCCCGCCCGCAGTCGTTCCGCCGCGCGCAGCCTTACGGGCTTGGCGCGGGGATTCTCTTCTATTTCGGTTTCCGTGGCCAGCTCGGCGCCGCGCACGAGGAGTTTAAACTTCGCCGCGTGCTCCGGCAGCTCCATCGGGAGCCCGGCCGGTGCCGTGGAGGTGGTGGCCTTCGCCAGGTTGCGCTTCACGATGCGATCCTCGAGGGACTGATAGGACAGCACCACGATGCGTCCCCCCACGTTGAGCGCGTTCAGCGCGGCCGGGATGGCCGTTTCCAGAACGCTGAGCTCGGTGTTGACCTCGATGCGCAGCGCCTGGAATACGCGCTTGGCCGGGTGGCCCTGGCGCGAGATCGCGGCCGGGGTGGCGTCCTGCAGGATCTGCACAAGCTGCCCCGAACGGGTAATGGGCTCCACCTGGCGGGCCGCAATGATGGCCCGGGCGTAGCGTCCGGCGAGCTTCTCCTCGCCGAAGTCCTCAAAGATTCGCCGCATATTGCCCTCGTTATACGTGGCAAGAATGGTTTCGGCGGTGAGTTCGCTGGTATCGTCCATGCGCATATCCAGCGGCGCGTCCTGCGAATAGGAGAAGCCGCGCTCGGCGCGGTCCAGTTGCAGCGAGGACACCCCGAGGTCAAAGAGCACCGCGTCGATCCGGGCTACCCCGGCGCTTTCCAGCGCGGCGGGAATGCCGTCATAAACGGTGTGTACGAGGTGTGCGCGATCGGCGACCCCCGCCTGCTCCAGGCGCTGCCCGGCGATGGCGAGGGCATCGCGGTCGCGGTCCAGCCCGATCAGGCGCAGTTCCGGGAACCGGGTAAGCATGGCCACCGAGTGGCCGCCCATTCCCAGCGTGCCGTCGAGAACCACGGCACCGGGACGCGAGAGCGCGGGCTCCAGCAGGCCGATGCAGCGCTCCAACATGACGGGGGTGTGAATGTTGTCAAATTCCATAATCTTCTCCGTACTGCCCCTGGATCCTGATCCCCATCCGTTCCCGCCAGCCACCGGGGAAGTGTGGCTGGAGAATCAAACGGCGTGGGGGGTCGGGGTTCAGGGACTAAAACAGTCCCGGAATCACCTCCTCCGCGGTATCGGCGAAGGCGACCTCCTGCTCGGCCAGGTAGGCCTCCCAGGCGTCGGTATCCCAAATTTCGGCGCGGCTTCCCGCGCCGATGACCGTGAGCTCCCGGCTGAGCCCCGCGTAATTGCGCAGGGGGGCCGGGATGCTGATCCGATTTTGTTTATCGGGGGTTTCGGCGCTGGCGCCGGATAAAAATACCCGGAGGTAGTCCCGGGCCTGCTTGCTCGTGACCGGGGCCTGCCGAATCTTTTCGTGCATCGACTCAAACTCGCGGTTGCTGAACACATAGATGCAGCGTTCCTGCCCGCGGGTCATGACGACTCCCCCGGCGAGTTCCTCGCGGAACTTC
Organism: Mycetocola spongiae; assembly: GCF_020424085.1. Classification (NCBI taxonomy): domain Bacteria; kingdom Bacillati; phylum Actinomycetota; class Actinomycetes; order Micrococcales; family Microbacteriaceae; genus Mycetocola; species Mycetocola spongiae. Next base: position 781,893 of record NZ_CP080203.1, read on the forward strand.
GCCGGCAGGATGAGGCGGCCCTTTTCATCGAGTTTGGGAGCATACGTGCCAAGAAACATGACCACCCCGCCCTTCCCCGAATCGGACCCCAACACCAATTACCCCCACTTTACTCCACGATCTACCACTTTCCTAGGATTTGCGACAGTTTTGACGTCAATTTGCGCCGCGTGCCCTTTATTTATAAGGAAGTTGTTAGTGGAGGGAAATGGAGGCATTTTCACCCCGGTGGAGAAAATGGGCAAAAAAAATATCCCGTTTGGCCGCAAAACCGCGGGCAAACGGGGGTCATCCGCCCCTCCTTTCGCGGAGGGGAGGCGCTCGGGGAGGGAAGTGGAGTGCCGCAATTTTATTCACCTGGGAGTTCCCACATACCCGGATGGAACCCTCCCCCCTCGGCGCGTCGCCGGGGCATAAAAAAACCCCGCCTCGGGGGCGGGGCGGGGGCGGAGAAGCCGCGGACATAAAAAACGGCCGACCCCGAGGGGCCGGCCGCGTTCTAAAAGCTAGCGCTGGTTATCGTCGCGCTTATCCCAGCGATCGTTCATGCGATCCATGAAGCCGCCGGAGGAGGCGGGGGCCTGACGGCCGCCGGACTTATTGCTTGCAAAAAACTGCTCGGGCTCCACCTTGGCCACGGCATTCTTGGACGGGGTGATGGCAACCATGACCCCACCGAGCATGGCGATGAAGCCGATGATGCCGATCACGGGCTGCTGCAGGACCACACCCACGATGAGGGCACCGATGCCCAGAATCGCAATTAGTGCGCCCAGAGCAATGCTCCGATAGCTCGGCCTTCCACGCTTATCGCCCGCGGTCGACACAAAATCGGCGTCGTGACCGTAGAGATTGCGTTCCATCTCGTCGAGAAGACGCTGCTCCTGCTCGGATAGTGGCATACCCATCGCCTCCTACTTAAGTTCTGCGCTTATGCGCCTACCTCAGTCTAGCCGTCTCGGGAAAGCTAAGCTAGACGCGTGAATGAAACCGTGCAGCTTCGTGACCAGGTTCAAACGCGGACCGAGGCCTTCCTGGCCGACCGCAGGACAATTCTCTCGCGCATCTCCCCCGACCTTGCGCCGTTTTCAGATTTCTCCCAGACCTTTCTCAGTGGAGGCAAGCGATTTCGCGCCACCTTCGCGCTGTGGGGATGGCGCGCCGTAACCGAGCACTCAGCCCCCTCCCGCCTGCACGAGGAGCGCGCCCGCGCCGAGATCATTGGGATCGGCAGCGCCGTGGAAATGTTCCACGCCGCGGCCCTCGTCCACGACGACATCATCGATAACTCCGATACCCGGCGCGGGGCCCCCGCGATCCACCGCCGATTCGAGGCACTCGCGGCCGCGGGCGGCTGGACCGGAATCCACGCCGAGTTTGGCGTGGGCTCGGCCGTGCTCTACGGCGATATGCTGCTGTCCTGGAGCGATGAGCTCATGAACGACACCATCGATTCCCTGGACCGCCGCGACTGGGCCGCCGCCGTGCGCGCCGAATACTCGATGATGCGCACCGAGGTGACCGCGGGACAGTATCTCGACATCCTGGAGGAAAACGCCTGGCAGGGTTATAGCGACGCCGAGCTGGTGGAGCGCGCCCACCGCATCCTCACCTATAAGTCCGCCAAATACAGTGTGGAAGCCCCGCTTGCGCTCGGCTCCCTCGGCGCCGGCGGCACGGAGGAGCAGGTGCGTGCGCTGCGCGAATACGGGCTCCCCGTGGGGGTGGCCTTTCAGCTGCGCGATGACGTCCTGGGCGTATTTGGCGATGCCCAGATTACGGGCAAGCCCAGCGGCGATGACCTGCGCGAGGGCAAGCGCACGGTGCTGGTTGCGCTGGCCCGCGCCGAACTCGCGGGTCGGGAGCGGGCCGAATTTGATCGGCTCGTGGGCGATCCGACGCTTAGCGCTACCCAGGTGAGCCACCTGCAGGAGGTCATGCGCCGCACGGGTGCGCTGGATGCGGTGGAGGCGCTCATCGCCGATTCCGTGGCCGCGGGTAAGGCCGCCCTCGTGGGCGCTCCCCTCGGGGAGACCTCGGTGCGCGAGCTTCTGCTCCTCGCGGATAAAGTTAGCGCCCGGGACGCCTAGTGCCCTTCCGTGGCGCGGCAGCTACCGGCGCGATCGATCACGATTCGCGTCGCCGACAGGCCAGGCTGCGTTATAGCCTCGCGGTGACGGTGACCTCCACGCTGGGGATCCTCGGGATTACCGTACTCCTGGAGGGCGCCCAGCTGGGAACGCTTAATCCCGCGGAGGGAGATCCCACGGCGGGACAGATGATCGCGATGATCGCGATCCTCTCCCTGCCCGCCTCCGCATTTTTCTTTGGCGTGCAGCACCTGCTGTTTAACCTCTTTGGTCACCGCACGGCCTGGGCGGGCGCGGTGGCCGCGGGTGCCGCCGCGGCATTTCCGCTCGCGGCGGTGGCACTCATGATGGGGCTCATCCTCAATGTGATGGATGCCCCCACATTTGCCACGATCATCGGAGAAATTGGCATCGAGGCGGTGCTGGATATTCTGTGGCCGGCACTCATGGGCGCGGCCTGGGTGCGGATTCTTCCGCGGGATGTGTTTATCCGGGATAACTGGGGGCGCTAGCGGCGCCCCCAGCACAACGGATGGTGGCCTAGGCCAGGGCCTGGGCGACGCGGCGAACCTCGGTCTTGCGACCGGCATTCAGGGCGTCGATGGGAGCCACGCCGAGGGCGTCATCCACCTCGAGCAACCAGGACATGGCCTCCTCGGTGCTGAAACCGGCGTCCTCCAGGAGGAACAGGGTGCCCCGCAGATAAACGAGGGGTTCACCATCGCGCAGGAAATCGGCCGGCACGCTCAGGACACCCTCATGGCGAATGGCCAGGAGATGCTTATCCTCGATGAGGCGCCGGATACGGCTGGGGGTTAGGTCTAATAGGTCTACCAGGGCAGGAATCGAGAGCCACTCTCGCTGCGAAATTGCGTCAGTCACGCAATAAGTCTCCCACGCGAGGGGCCCGCGTTTCGACGTTCCCGGGGAAATTTTTGCGTAGCGCGTAAATTCACCGTGGATTAAGCGCCACGGGCGGTGTTTTGACGCTCCCATTCGGGGGCGTACGCATAAGCTTGCAGGGTGACCTCTAGCCAGCAGACTGACCCGATGATCGGCCGTCTTATCGACGACCGCTATCAGGTGCGCTCGCGCATCGCGCGCGGCGGCATGGCCACGGTGTATCTCGCAACCGATCTGCGCCTCGAGCGCCGCGTTGCACTTAAGGTGATGCACGGCCATCTCTCCGATGACACCAATTTCAAAAACCGGTTTATCCAGGAGGCCCGCTCGGCGGCGCGCCTGGCCGACCCCAATGTGGTGAGCGTTTTTGACCAGGGCCAGGATCACGATATGGCCTATCTGGTCATGGAGTACCTGCCCGGCATCACCCTGCGCGAGTTGCTGCGTGATCACGGCAAGCTCACCGCGCGCCAGGTCATCGACATCATGGATGCCGTCACGAGCGGCCTCGCCGCGGCGCACCGCAATGGCATCGTGCACCGCGATCTTAAGCCCGAAAATGTTCTCCTCGCCGATGACGGCCGCATTAAGATCGGCGATTTTGGTCTCGCGCGCGCCGTGACCGCGCAGACCGGCAGCGGCCAGGCCCTGCTGGGCACCATCGCCTATCTCTCCCCCGAGCTGGTCACCCGCGGCGAGGCCGATGCCCGCAGCGATATCTACGCCCTGGGCATCATGATGTACGAGATGCTCACCGGCGAACAGCCCTATAAGGGCGAGCAGCCGATGCAGATCGCCTATCAGCACGCCAATGAATCGGTGCCGCGCCCGAGCGCCCGGGTCTCCACGATCCCCGCGGATCTGGACGACCTGGTGCTGTGGGCCACCGAACGCGAGCCCTCCGAGCGTCCCCTGGACGCCGGCGAACTCCTGGAGCGGCTGCGCGAGGTTGAGCGTTCGCTTGGCCTGAGCGCCGTTCCGGCCCCCGTGACCGGGGCCACCACCGTATTCCCCACCCTGATCGGCGGCGGCGATAGCGCCGAGCTGACCCAGGTCCTCACCTCCTCCGCGGTGCGCACCGGGCCAATCGACCCCCACGACCCCACCTCGGCACTGAGCGTGAAGGCCAACCGCCGGGCTCGTACCGGCTGGTGGGCACTCATCATCGTGCTGATGCTTGCGGTGGGAGCGGGCACCACGGGCTGGTATTTCAGCGCGGGCCCCGGCGGAATGATCGAGATGCCCGCGCTGGAAAACCGCAGTGCCGAGGAGGCCATCGCCACGCTCACCGAGCTGGAGCTGGTTCCCAACCGCGCCGAGGACTACAGCCTGAGCGTGCCCGCGGGCACCGTGATCTCCACCGATCCCGCGGGCCCCGCGCGGCTCGCGCGCGATACCGCGGTCACCGTGACCGTCTCGCTGGGGCTCAAGCCCGTGGCGCTGGGTCCGCTCGCGGGCCGGGCAATCGAGGAGCTGCGGCCCATCCTGGCGGAGAATAATCTCACCGAGGGCACCATCACCGAACGCTTCTCGGCCAAGGCCCCCGCCGGCACCGTCATCACCGCCTCCTCGGCGGGCGAGGACATCACCGCCTCGGGAGATACCCACTGGGGCCAGACCCTCGACTTTGTGATCTCGGCGGGCTCGATCCCGCAGGTCACGGGGCTCGGCGAGCCCGAGGCCCGCGCCAAGCTCACGGCCATCGGCCTGAACGTGGCCGCCGAGGCGCGGCAGGAGTTTAACGACGACGTGGCCGCCGGCATCGTGCTGGGCGTGGTGGAGATCCGCGATGGGGCCACCCTGGAGAAGGGCTCCACCGTGACCCTCACGGTCTCCAAGGGCCCCGATCTGGTGGCCGTTCCGGACGTCGCGGGTAAGCCCGTGAAGGCCGCGCGGCAGACCCTCACCGATGCCGGATTTACCGTGACCGTAAAATCCGATATTCCGCAGGCTGTTTCCGATCTGCTGGGCGATGCCTTCACGGTGCGCTCCACCAGCCCCGGCGGCGGAGAAAAGGTCAAGCGCGGTTCCGCGATCACCATCCAGGCCAACTTCTAGCCGCGCCCCGTCTCGGAATCCCGCCGCCCGCGGTGGCCTTCCGCGCCACGATTGGGCGGCCCCGGCATCGCCGGCCACCTCCCAAAACTAAAACGGCCCGCCACTCCCCGAGGGGAGCGGCGGGCCGCGGGTGTTCCGGGGCTACTCGCCCGCGCGGGCGGTGAGCTCCTCGGCCACCAGGAACGCAAGTTCCAGGGACTGCTTATGGTTCAGGCGCGGGTCGCACAGCGACTCATAGCGCGTCGCGAGGTCGGCCTCATCGATATGCTCGGCACCACCCAGGCACTCGGTTACGTCATCACCCGTGAGCTCCACGTGGATTCCACCGGGGAACGTACCCACCTGGCGGTGCGCCTCAAAGAATCCCTTAACCTCATCCACCACATCGTCAAAACGACGGGTCTTAAAGCCATTGGGCGTGGAGAAGCCGTTGCCGTGCATCGGGTCGGTGACCCAGAGCGGCGTGGAACCCTCGGCCTTAATGGCCTCCAGCAGCGGCGGCAGGGCCTCGCGGATCTTGCCCGCGCCCATCCGCGTGATGAAGGTCAGGCGTCCGGGCTCGCGCTCGGGGTCCAGCTTATCCACGAGGCGCAGCATGTCCTCGGTGGAGGTGGTGGGCCCAAGCTTCACACCGATCGGGTTGCGCACCCGGGACAGGAAGTCCACGTGTGCACCGTCGATCTCGCGCGTACGCTCACCGATCCAGATGAAGTGTGCCGAGGTGTTATAGGGCGTACCGGTGCGCGAGTCGATGCGCGTCATCGGCCGCTCATAGTCCATCAGCAGACCCTCGTGGCCGGTGTAGAACTCCACACCGCGCAGCGAGTTAAAATCGGCTCCCGCGGCCTCCATGAAGCGGATGGCGCGGTCGATTTCCTTGGCCACCTTCTCGTAGCGGGCATTGGCAGGGTTCTTGGCAAAGCCCTGATTCCAGCGGTGCACCTCGCGCAGATCGGCAAACCCACCCTGCGTGAACGCGCGGATCAGGTTCAGCGTGGACGCGGCGGTGTGGTAGCCCTGGACCAGGCGGTCCGGGTTGGCCGCACGCGACTCGGGGGTGAAGTCATAGCCGTTGACGATATCGCCGCGGTAGGCGGGAAGGGTCACGCCATCGCGAGTCTCGTTATCGCTCGAGCGCGGCTTGGCAAACTGGCCCGCCATGCGGCCCATCTTCACCACGGGCATCGAGGCACCATAGGTGAGGACCACGGCCATCTGCAGCAGCGTGCGCACGCGGTCGCGGATCTGGTCGGCGGTGGCGCCGGCGAAAGTCTCGGCGCAATCGCCTCCCTGCAACAGGAAGGCCTTTCCGCTGGCGGCCGCGGCGAGACGCTCGCGCAGCACATCCACCTCGCCCGCAAAAACCAGCGGGGGAAGCGAGGAAATGGTATTTGAGGCCGCCACGACTGCGTCGGGGTTGGGCCAGCTTGGTTGCTGCTTAATCGGCAGTTCGCGCCAATAATCCAGTCCGGCGATCACAGAGGCATCTGCTTGCACAACCGGTTCTAATGGATTTCCCACGGCAATTCCTAATTCTTAAAAGGGGCGTTTTGCTACCGTCTCAGGAGCGAGACGTTGACACACAGCCTAGCGCGTGTTGGCCGGGATTTTATTCTTCAGCGTGCTTGCGTATACGTCCACGTATTCCTGGCGGCTCAGGCGCTGCATTTCGCTCATCAGTTCATCGGTCACCGAGCGCAGGATGAAGCGGTCGCCCTCCATGCCCTCAAACCGGCTGAAGTCCAGGGGCTCGCCGATGATGATGCCCAGGCGGCGCGGCCGCGGCAGTCGTTTGCCGATCGGCATGGCCTTCTCGGTATCAATCATCGCCACGGGAATCACGGTCACGCCGGATTCCAATACCATCCGCGCCACACCCGTGCGGCCGCGATACATGCGCCCATCGGGGCTGCGGGTGCCCTCGGGGTAGATGCCCAATAGTTCGCCGCGAGAGAGCACGCCGAGGCCCGTATTGAGGGCTGCCTCGGAGGCCTTCCCGCCCGAACGGTCGATCGGCAGCTGGCCGGCCGCGTTCATAAACGTCTTCACGGCCCAGCCCTTCAGGCCCTTGCCCGTGAAATAATCGCTCTTCGCGAGGAACGTGACGCGGCGGCGAAGATAGAGCGGAAGAAAAATGGAGTCCACAACGGACAGGTGATTGCTCGCAAGAATGGCGGCGCCGTTCTCGGGGATATTCTCCGCGCCCACCACCCACACACGAAACAGCGGCTTCAAAAGGGGTGCAATGATGCACGACTTCATAATCCGATAAAACATGTGTTCCTCTTTCCCCTAGGCCGGTACGCGTTCGGCGAAACGCCGCGCAATATCGGCCGCACCCACCACGCCGGCGTCGTTGACCAGCTGGGCAATCACAAACTCGGCCTCGGGGTGGTATCCGTGTGCCGGATGATGAGCACGATACGCCCTCCGGATGGGATCCAGCAAGAGCTCGCCGGCCTGGGCCACTCCCCCGCCGATCACAAAGAGCTGCGGGTCCAGGACCGCGCCGAGGCTCGCCGCGGCCTCGCCGATCCGGGTGCCGAGGGTGTCCAGGGCGGCCAGCGCGCCGGGGTCCTGCGCGGTGATCAGGTCGCCGATCAGTGCGCCGTTTAGTCCGTTATGTTCGGCGCGGACGCGGGCCAGCTCGGGGGAACCGGCATCGGCAAGCTCCTCACAATAGCGCTGCAGGGCGCGGCCCGAGGCATATTGTTCAAAGCAGCCCTCGGCGCCACAGCCGCAGGGCAGGCCCCCGGGAACCAGGCGCATATGTCCCAGCTCGGCGGCCACACCAAAGCCGCCGCGGATCAGGCGATCGTTAATCACGATGGCACCCCCCACGCCGGTTCCGATGGTGAGCATGACCATATCGCTGGTGAGCGCACCGGCACCATAAACAAACTCGGCCCAGCCCGCGGCATTGGCGTCGTTTTCGATGATGATCGGAAGCGTGATTTTCTCGGAGAGCTTCTGCCGCAGGGGCTCATTGCGCCAGGCGATATTGGGGGCGTAATACATCGAGGACTGGGCGGCGTCCACAAAGCCCGCGGCGGCCACACCCACGGCGCACACCTCGTGCCGCGCGGAGAGTTCCAGCACCATCTCCACCACGGCGGCCTCGATGCTCGCGGCATCGGTCGCGGCGGTGGGCACCCGCAGTGCCTCCAGGATCTGGCCACCCTCATCCACCACGGCGCCGGCAATCTTGGTTCCGCCGATGTCTATACCGATTGCATGCATGGGGGAAGGAGACCTTTCGGGAGGGGCGGAACGGGGATGATGGTCGAGGGCTCCGGGTTGGTTCCGGGCACCTGACCGAGTTTAGTGTCAGCGATAACATTCGCGCACGTTCGGGTCGGCGCGCATTTGTGCACTCTCGGCGCGGCGTATGCTCCCGGCGCGCCCGGGCGATACCCAAACGCCCCGCGGATGATTTCGGATGGATCAGCCCACGCAACGCCCCGCACGGGGCCCTCCCGTGCACGGAACATACAAATCCTCGGGCCAACGTGGCGACTTTGCCCTCACAGGCGTGCGGCAAACTACACTGGAGGAACCTGACCAAAAGGTAACAAAGGAGATACCGTGGCACAGTTTGAGATTCCCGCCGTCGTCCCCGCCGACCCGGAAGCCAATACAACAGACCTGCTGATTGAGCGCGTGCGCCTCACCCCGGACCGAGTTCTGTTCTCCATCCCCAACGGCGACGGATGGGACGATGTCACCGCCACCGAGTTCCTCAGCCAGGTGGTGGCCCTCGCCAAGGGACTGGTCGCGAGCGGAGTGGAGCCCGGCCAGAAGATCGGCCTGCTCGCCAAGACCAGCTATCAGTGGACGCTGATCGACTTCGCCACCTGGTTCGCCGGTGCCGTGCTGGTTCCCATCTACGAGACCAGCTCCCCCACGCAGATTCAGTGGATCCTGAGCGATTCCGAGGCCACCGCCGTGATCGTGGAGACCGCCGAGCACTTTGCCCGTTTTGACGAGGTGCACGCGGATCTGCCGCTGATCGGCCCGGTCCTGCAGCTGGACCTGGGTGCGCTGGATAAGCTCGTCGCTGCCGGTGCCGCGGTGCCCGATGAGGAGATCGAGCGCCGCCGCAATCTGGCCCGCGGCGAGGACATGGCCACCCTGATTTATACGTCCGGTTCCACCGGCCGCCCCAAGGGCTGCGTCATCATGCACTCCAATTTTGTGGAGCTCTCCCGCAATGCCGCGGTGGGGCTGTCCAAGGTGGTGGAGACGCCCGGCGCCTCCACCGTGATCTTCCTCACCCTGGCCCACGTATTTGCGCGTTTCATCTCGGTACTCGCGATGTATGCGGGTGTGCGCACGGGCCACCAGCACGACACCACCAAGCTCATGCCCGCGCTGGCCACGTTTAAACCCACCTTCCTGCTGGTGGTGCCGCGCGTGCTGGAGAAGGTATATAACTCCGCCGAGCAGAAGGCGGAGACCGGCGGCAAGGGCAAGATTTTCCGCAAGGCCAGCGCCACGGCAATCGAATATTCCAAGGCCCTCGACGCGGGCAAGGTCTCGTTTGGCCTGCGCGCCCGGTTTAAGCTCTATGACACCCTGGTGCTCTCCAAGCTGCGGGCGGCAATGGGCGGCAACGTGGAATATGCGGTATCCGGTTCCGCGCCGCTCGGCCCGCGCCTCGGGCACTTCTTTAAGGCCCTGGGGCTCACCGTGCTTGAGGGCTATGGCCTCACCGAAACCACCGCCCCGGCCACGGTCAACCGCCCCGAGAAGACCAAAATTGGCACCGTGGGAATCCCGATGCCCGGCACCGCCGTGCGCACCGCCCCCGATGGCGAGATCGAGGTGCGCGGAAACTGCGTCTTCAAGGAGTATTGGAATAACCCCGAGGCCACGGAGGAGGCGTTTAACGACGGCTGGTTCCGCACGGGCGACCTGGGCGAGTTTGATTCCGAGGGCTATCTCACGGTCACGGGCCGCAAGAAGGAGATCATCGTCACGGCCGGCGGTAAAAACGTCGCGCCGGCCGCGCTGGAGGACCCGGTCCGGGCCAATCCGCTCGTGAGCCAGATCGTGGTGGTGGGCGATCGCCGCCCGTTTATCGCCGCCCTGATCACGATCGACGCGGAGATGCTGCCCACCTGGCTCAAAAATAACGGCGCCGATACCTCGCTCACGGTGGAGCAGGCAGCACATAATCCCGCGGTCCTTGCCGAGATCCAGGGGGCCATCGATGCCGCCAATACCCGGGTGTCCCGCGCCGAGTCCATTCGCAAATTTGTGATCCTGACCCATGACTTCACCGAGGCCAGCGGTCACCTCACGCCGAAGATGAGCATTAAGCGCGGCGAGATCATGAAGGATTATGCGGATGTGGTGGATGGAATCTACGCCGCCACCCCCACCCAGAATGTCTCGCTGAAATAGCGGCACTAAAATTGCCCCCGGTCCGCGTGGACCGGGGGCAATTTTTCTGTGTGCGCTAGCGCACCGAGGCCGAGCGCAGCAGCACGTAGTTTCCGATGCAGGCCAGCACGATGGTGATTCCGGCCGCCGCCGCGAGCCAGCCCAGCGTAAACAGCCCGGATTCCAGGAGGATCGGCAGGAGGATTCCCGCCAACAGGCCCAGGATAATCACCAGGCCTGCGCCGAGCAGGAGCGGTCCGCGCGTGCCAAAGCGCACGTGGGCCGCACCAAATACGCCGCCGAGGCTCAGCACCGTGAGTACCCCGAGGAATACAATCGCGACGAGCCGCACCGGGTCTCCCCCGCCGAGGATATACACGTCCACGAGGTAGGCGTGGGAGAACCACTGATTGGTCAGTTTTTCCAGCCCGAGTGCCGCCAGCAGGAGGAGCGCCGCATAGGCGGCGGTGAGTACGTGGCTCAGCAGGGTGCCGAGGCTAAAATTGCGCCGGGTGGAGCCGAGGCTCAGCGCAAACGGGAACGTGGTCGCGACCGATTGCACCCCCAGATAGCCAAAAAATCCACCGAGGGCCCACAGCATCGCGGGATTGGAACGCGAACCCTGGATCCACTCTGCCGATCCCGGCGTGGAGCCCAGGCGATAGAAGATAAACGTGATCACGCCGGAGATCAGCAGCGTCAGGATGATCGTAAACACGGGCATCCCAAACATCAGCTTGCGGCGCACATAGTGCAGGCGGAGAACGTCGAGTGCGGTGGATGTGGCGCTCATGAGCGGGCCTCCGAATCGGTGGTGGTATCAACGGAGCCATAGGTGGCAACCAGCTCCTGCAGGCTCGCGGCGGCGGTTTCGAGGCCGCGTTCGCGGGCCGCGGCCGCCTCGGCGGGCAGCAGGCGCCCGGCGATGGTCACGGCCGCGAGGCCGCCCACGCGGTGCGTATGCAGGATCTTCCGACCCTCAACCTGGGCAAGAACCACGGCGGCGGGGCCGCTCACGGTATAGGCGGAGGCGAGGGCCTCCTCCACTCCGGCGGCCAGCACAACGCGGCCGGCCTCCACCACAATCACGGATTCAAAGATGGCCTCCATCTCGTCGATCAGGTGCGTGGAGATCAGCATCGTGCGGGGGTGGGCCGCATAATCGCGCAGCAGCGCATCATAAAAAATCCGGCGGGCGGTGGCGTCCAGGCCCAGATAGGGCTCATCAAAGATGGTGACCTCGGCGCGGCTCGCGAGGCCCAGCACGATACCGAGGGAGGAGAGCTGTCCGCGCGAGAACTTACGGACGTCGATGCGCGCGGGCAGTCGAAATGCCGCCACCAGTTCGGCGGCGAGTTCGGCGGACCAGGCGGCGTGGAAGCGCGGGGCGATCCGCAGGGCGTGGGTCAGGGTGAGATCATCCGGGTAGCGCTGGTTATCCCGCAGGAAGCTCAGCCGGGAGTCCACGGCGGCGTTTTCGAAGGGGTTCTCCCCGAATACCCGCACGGTGCCCGAGCCGGGACGGTCGTGCCCCGCGATCAGGGACATCAGCGTGGTTTTGCCCGCTCCGTTTCGGCCCAGCAGGCCGGTGATCGAATCGCGCGGCACGTCGAGCGTAATATCGCTCAGGGCGAGTGTGGGGCCAAAGGAGCGCGATACCCCCTTGAGTCGAATGGCCGTCTCGGTCATGGGTGGTCCTTTCTGGAAATGAGGGCGATGATATCGGTGGTATCCAGCCCGAGGCGTTCGGCCTCGATCAGGAGCGGGCGAATATAGGTGCCGTGAAATTCGGCGCTTCGTTCGGCGATCAGGGCGTCGCGGGCCCCCTCGCTGACAAACATTCCGAGGCCGCGCCGCTTATGCAGGATGCCCCGGTCCACGAGCTGGTTAAGTCCTTTGCCCACCGTGGCCGGGTTGATGCGGTGGAACGCGGCGAGCTCCGTGGTGGAGGGCACCTGGTCGCCCGTGGCATAGGTACCCGCGACGATGCCGTTCTCGATGAGTTCGGCGATGCGAAGAAATATGGGACGAATATCGTCTTCCACGGAACCCCCTTCTTCATTGGTTAGTTACTGCAGTAATGAACCTAGCAACCCGGGGCACGCGGCGCAACCCCGCGGGCAAAAAAGAACGACCCCCATCCGATGGATGGGGGTCGTAAAAACGCCGGGATCTTTAGAACCAGGAGCTCTCGCGGATCTGCTTCATGGCCGCACGCCGGTTTTCCTTGGTCAGGCGGTCCAGATAGAGCAGCCCGTCAAGATGGTCCACCTCGTGCTGCAATGCCTGGGCGAGCACACCCGTGCCCGCGACCTCAACGGTATTACCGTCCAGATCGATACCCACGGCGCGCGCAAAGGGATAGCGCTCCACCGGGTACCAGAGCTCGGGAACCGAGAGACAGCCCTCGTCCACAAACTCCTTCTCCCCGGAAACCTCCACGATCGTGGGGTTGATCAGATAGCCGATCTCGCCGTCCACGTTATAGCTGAAGGCCCGCAGGTTCACACCGATCTGGCTCGCCGCCACACCGGCGCGTCCGGGCAGCCGCACCGAGTCCAGCAGATCCTGCACGAGGCCGCGCACGCGGTCGTCAATCTGCTCGACCGGATCGGAGACGGTCTTCAGGACCGGGTCTCCGAAGATCCGAATTTCGCGTTCGCTCATTTGGCCTCATTATTTGCGCGGTGGGTGGGAACGGCGGGCAAACCCTCAACCACAAGCGCGGCGAGCTTGCGGGCAGCGAGGCGGGTTTCGGGCTGCAGGTGCTCAAACGCGATCGCGGAACCCGCGGCCAGCTGCGGATCAAAGGGCACACGAACCACGGCGCGCACGCGCGTGGCAAAGTGGCGTTCGATCTCGTCCAGGCGGACCACCTTGGTCCCGTGGGAGGTGGCATTGAGGACCACCACGGCGTTCTTCACGAGTTCGGAATAGCCGTTCAGGTCCAGCCAGGTGAGGGTTTCGGAGGCGAGCTTCGCCTCGTCCACGCTGCCACCGCTGATAATCACGATGGTATCCGCGCGCTCCAGGGTGGGGGTCATCACGGAGTGGACGATGCCGGTGCCACAATCGGTGAGAATCAGCGAATAATACTTCGAGGCCAGATCGGCTACAACGTTATACTCGTGCGCGCTGAAGGCCTCGGAGCGGCTCGGATCGGTATCGGAGGCCAGCACGTCCAGGCGCGTGGCATCGCGAGCCACGTGATCGGAGAACTCGTTATATCCGTCGATGGTTTTGGCATCGCGCACCACATCGCGCACCGTATAGCGGCTCTGATGGGCGATGCGCTCGGCGAGGGTACCCCGATCGGGATTGGCATCAATCGCGATGACACGATCGCTGCGGGCATCCGCGAGGGCCATGCCCAGCAGCGCGGTGATCGTGGTCTTTCCGACGCCACCCTTGCGGGTGAGGACCGGAATGAAGCGCGCCCCTCCGGTGAGGGGGCGACCGATCTTGGCGTCCAGCTCCTTGCGCAGGCGCTCGGGCTTGGCGTCACCCAGGTTAATCAGGTGCCCCGAGATGCCATAGGTAAAGCGACGCCAGAATCCGGTGGGGTGTGGGCGGCGGGAGGGCCGGTTATCCAGCAGGCGATCGGCGGTCAGGAGCGCCGCGGATTCGGGACCCACGGCCGTTCCGGTCTTCGCCCCGTGGCCCGAACCCGTGGGACGGGTCGCGGCCACGGCGGCCGAGGAGACGGGAACCGGAACGGCTCCCTCGGCGGGACGGGTTTTGGTGCTGCTCGCGGGGGTACCTGACTGCTCGGTCATTTCCTGGCTTTCTGGGGCGGGAGCCGCGGCCGCGGGCTGCGCGGGGGCAGTCGCGGCGCTCTCGCCGGTGATGTCGGTGGTGGAGGATTCGGTGGCGTTATCCGCGACCGAATCGGAGTCGGCGTCTGCACGCTTATCCGCCTCGACACTAGTGCCTGAATTATCGGCGACGCTTTCCACGGGACCGCTCCCGCTGTTGGCGCTGTCGCCTCCGGGGTTCTCCCCCGCCGTTATGGCGTCCACGGCGGCCGGCTCGGCGGGCTCGGTCACGGCCGGTTCGGCGGCGTCCGGCTCGGCGGGGATTATGGCCTCCGCGGCGGCCTTGGACTTGCCCTTGGACTTGGTTTTTGCCTTGGATTTCGTCTTTGCCGGGGCGGCCTCCTGCACGGGGGCGGGAGCGGGGGCCTCCGCTGTGGCCTCGGGCTCGGCGGCCCGGGACTCGGGGATCTCGCGGGCCGCGGCGGCCTCGCGCTCCTGCTGTTCGCGGGCAGCCTCGGCGGCGCGGAGAAGCTCCGCGGCCCACTCGGCCTCCTGACGCGCCACGGCAGCATCCTTTTCTGCCTCGGCCAGGCGTTCCGCCTCGAGTTCACGCTCAAATTCGCGCTCCTCCTCGGCCAGGCGCTCGGCCTCGGCAACACGCTCGGCTTCCGCCACGCGCTCGACCTCGGCAACGCGCTCGGCCTCAGCTACACGCTCGGCCTCAGCAACGCGCTCGGCCTCAGCCACACGCTCGGCCTCAGCCACACGCTCGGCCTCAGCCACACGCTCAGCCTCAGCCACACGCTCAGCTTCCGCTACACGCTCAGCCTCAGCTACACGCTCAGCTTCCGCAACACGCTCGGCTTCCGCAACACGCTCCTCCTCGGCCAGACGTTCGACCTCAGCCACACGCTCGGCCTCAGCCACACGCTCGGCCTCAGCTACGCGCTCAGCTTCAGCTACACGCTCGGCTTCCGCAACACGCTCCTCCTCGGCCAGACGCTCAGCCTCAGCTACACGCTCAGCCTCAGCCACACGCTCAGCCTCAGCTACACGCTCTGCTTCCGCAACACGCTCCTCCTCGGCCAAGCGCTCGATCTCAGCAGCACGCTCAGCTTCAGCCACACGCTCAGCCTCGGCCACACGCTCAGCCTCGGCCACACGCTCGGCTTCCGCAACACGCTCGGCCTCGGCGGCCTCCTCGGCCTCGGCGGCCTCCTCGGCCTCGCGTTCGGCCTGCTCCACGCGCTCGCGCTCGGCAGCCTCCTCCGCGATGCGTACCTCGGCCGCCTCCAGGGCCACCAGCGCCGCGTCCTCCGCGGCGTGCATCTCGTCAACCGAGAGGGGGCTGGGGCGTTCGGACGCCTCGCTCTCGCCCTGCTCGGAGGGATCGATGAGGTCATCGCCGAGGACATCCTCGTCGTAATCGTCCTCATCCTCATAGTTCATGAGTCCCGCCACGGGGATCGATACCGTGGCCGGTGCCGTAACACTCATGGTTACGGCACCGGGGTCCACGTCATCGAGCGGCGGAATTACGTATTCGTGCTCGTCCATGGCAGAGCCCTGATCGGCCTTTGATGCCATTTGCCTTGCCTCCAGCTATCTGAGCACGAACCGTTTAGTTCGTGCCTTATTCGCTCGCGCTGATTACCGCGATGAGATCGCCGGCCTCCACCTGCTGGGTGCCGCTCATCGCCAGTCGCTCAATTTTTCCAGCAATGGAAGCCGTAATTGCGGCCTCCATTTTCATCGCCTCAATGGAGGCCACGGGAGTTCCCGCCGCCACCACATCGCCAACCTGACCCTTAAGAGTAACAACTCCGGAGAAGGGTGCCGAAACATGACCGGGATTCGAGGGGTCGGCCTTCTCCGCCACGGCGGTTTCCACGGCAATGGAACGGTCGCGGATGAATACCGGTCGCAGCTGCCCGTTCATGATCGTCATGACCGTGCGCATGCCCTTGCTATCGGGGGCACCGATGGCCTCCAGCCCGGTATATAGGCGCACTCCCTTGGAGAACTCCACTACCGTCTCCTCGCCCTGCTCGAGGCCGTAGAGATAATCGGCGGTGGCCAGGATCGACAGGTCACCATACTGCTCATTGGAGCGCTCATAGGTCGCGGTCGGGGCCGGGAAGAGCAGACGGTTCAGCGTCGCGCGCCGCTCGGCCGAGGTGCCATCCAGCAGCGCGGCATCCGCGGCGGAGACCTCCTCCACCTCGATGTTGATGTTGCGACCGGCCAGGACCTTGCTGCGGAAGGGCTCGGGCCAGCCGCCGGGCAGATCGCCCAGCTCGCCCGCCATGAAGCCCACCACGGAATCCGGAATATCAAAACGCTCCGGGTTCTGCTCAAACTCCGCGGGGTCGGCGCGCACCGCCGCGAGGTGCAGCGCGAGGTCACCCACAACCTTGGAGGACGGCGTGACCTTGGGCACACGGCCGAGGATCTTATTGGCCGCGGCGTACATGTCCTCGATCAATTCAAAGTCATCCGCGAGGCCCAGCGCGATGGCCTGCTGGCGCAGGTTGGAGAGCTGGCCACCCGGGATCTCGTGGTGGTATACCCGGCCGGTCGGGCCGGACAGGCCCGATTCGAAGGGCTTATAAATATTGCGCACGGCCTCCCAATAGGGCTCCAGATCGGCCACGGCGCGCAGGCTGAGGCCCGTATCGCGATCGGTATGGGCCAGGGCGGCCACCAGCGAGGAGAACGAGGGCTGGCTGGTGGTGCCGGCCATCGGGGCGCTGGCCACATCCACGGCATCCGCGCCGGCCTGCGAGGCCGCGAGCAGCGTCGCGAGCTGGCCGCCGGCGGTATCGTGCGTGTGCACCACCACGGGCAGGTCAAAGCGCTCGCGCAGCGCCGATACCAGGCGTGCGGCCGCCGCGGGACGCAGCAGACCCGCCATGTCCTTAATCGCGAGCATATGCGCGCCGGCATCAACGATCTGCTGGGCGAGCTCCAGGTAGTAGTCGAGGGTATACAGGTCCTCGGCGGGGTCCAGCAGGTCGCCGGTATAGCACAGTGCGACCTGGGCCACGGCGGTGCCCGTGGCGAGCACGGCCTCGATCGCGGGACGCATCTGTTCCACGTCGTTAAGCGCGTCGAAGATGCGGAAAATATCCACACCGCTCTCGGCCGCCTCGCGCACAAACGCGTCGGTCACGCTCGTGGGATAGGGAGTATACCCCACGGTATTGCGGCCGCGCAGCAGCATCTGAATCGGCACATTGGGCATCGCCTCGCGCAGCTTCACGAGGCGCTCCCAGGGGTCCTCCCCGAGGAAACGCAGCGCCACGTCATAGGTCGCGCCGCCCCAGGCCTCCACCGAGAGCAGCCCCGGGGTCATCCGGGCCACATAGGGCGCGGCGGCCACAAGATCGCGGGTACGCACGCGGGTGGCCAGCAGCGACTGGTGGGCATCGCGGAACGTGGTCTCGGTCACGCCGAGGGCGGTCTGCGCGCGCAGGGCCGCGGCAAAACCGACGGGGCCCAGCTCCAGCAGGCGCTCGCGCGAACCCAGCGGCACGGGGGCGCTCAGGTCCAGGGTCGGTAGCTTCTCGGCCGGGTCGATCTGGATCGGGCGCGCACCATAGGGCTTATTCACGGTGACATCGGCGAGCCAGTTCAGGATCTTGGTGCCGCGGTCCTTGGACACGTGGCCGGCCAGCAGCTGCGGGCGCTCGTCGATAAACGACGTGCTGAGGTCCCCGGCCTCAAACGAGGGGTCCTCGAGTACCGCCTGCAGGAACGGGATATTCGTGGAGACGCCGCGAATTCGGAACTCGGCGAGGGCGCGCTTGGCACGCACCACCGCGGCGGGGAAATCGCGTCCGCGGCACGTCAGCTTTGCGAGCATCGAGTCGAAGTGCGGGCTGATCTGCGCGCCGGCGTTAATGGTTCCACCATCGAGGCGGATTCCGCCACCGCCCGGCGAGCGATACGTGGTGATCTTTCCGGTATCCGGGCGGAAGCCCTGCGTGGGATCCTCGGTGGTGATGCGGCACTGCAGCGCGGCCCCGCGGATCACCAGGGTGTCCTGGCTCAGGCCAATATCCTCGAGGGTATCCCCCGCCGCAATGCGCATCTGCGCCTGCACGAGGTCCACATCGGTGATCTCCTCGGTCACGGTGTGTTCCACCTGGATGCGCGGGTTCATCTCGATGAACACGTGCTCTCCGGCGCGCTCGCCCGCGGTATCCACGAGGAACTCCACGGTTCCGGCGTTGGCATAGTTGATCGAGCGGGCAAAGGCCACCGCATCACGATAGAGCGCCTGACGCAGCTCCTCGCTGATATTCGGGGCCGGGGCGATCTCCACAACCTTCTGGTTGCGGCGCTGCACCGAGCAGTCGCGCTCAAAGAGATGCATGGTATTGCCCCGCTCATCGGCGAGGATCTGCACCTCGATATGGCGCGGGCGCAGGACCGCCTGCTCCAGGAACATCGTGGGGTCACCAAACGCGCTATCGGCCTCGTGCATCGCCTCGGTCAGCGCGGCGCGCAGCTCACCGAAGGTTTCCACGCGGCGCATACCGCGGCCACCGCCACCGGCGACGGCCTTGGCAAAGAGCGGGAATCCGATTTCCTCGGCACCAGCGAGCAGGGCCTCAACGTCCTGCGAGGCCGGGGTGGAGCGCAGCACGGGCACACCCGCGGCGATCGCGTACTCTTTGGCCGTGACCTTATTGCCGGCCATTTCCAGCACGTTATTGGCCGGGCCGATGAACTTGATGCCGTGCTTGGCGGCCTCGGCGGCGAGGTCGGGATTCTCGGAGAGGAAGCCATAACCGGGGTAGATAGCGTCGGCGCCACTCTCCACGGCCACCCGAATAATCTCGGAGACGTCCAGATAGGCGCGCACGGGATGACCCTTTTCGCCGATCTGATAGGCCTCGTCTGCCTTCAGTCGGTGCATCGAGTTGCGGTCTTCATAGGGGAAAACGGCTACCGTCTTGGCGCCCAGCTCATAGGCGGCCCGAAAAGCGCGAATCGCGATTTCGCCGCGGTTGGCTACGAGGATCTTCTGAAACATGTAAACCTTTCTGGCACCTGTGCCAACCTGCTTATCAGGCATATTTTAGGTGTAGACAGCTTAGTGACGGTAATATCTATTTTTGTGCATGTACTTAGCGTTTCTAGCCTCAAGGGCGGCGTCGGAAAGACTACCGTCAGCCTCGGCCTTGCCTCCGCAGCCTTCGCTAAGGGTATTCGAACCCTTGTCGTTGACCTTGACCCGCAGTCCGATGTGTCCACGGGCATGGACATTGCGGTTGCCGGTCGACTCAATGTAGCGGATGTCCTGGCCTCCCCGAAGGAGAAGACAGTTCGGCAGGCCATTGCGCCCTCCGGCTGGACCAAAACTCACCCGGGAACACTGGATGTTTTGATCGGGAGCCCGTCCGCGATTAACTTCGACGGCCCGCACCCGTCCATCCGCGATATTTGGAAGCTCGAGGAGGCCCTGGCCTACGTCGAGGACGATTATGACCTGGTGCTTATCGACTGCGCCCCGTCGCTTAATGCCCTCACGCGCACGGCGTGGGCAGCCAGCGACCGGGTCTGTGTGGTCACCGAGCCCGGCCTGTTCTCCGTGGCCGCCGCCGACCGCGCCCTGCGCGCGATCGAGGAGATCCGCCGCGGCCTGAGCCCGCGCCTGCAGCCCCTCGGCATCATTGTGAACCGCGTGCGTTCGCAGTCCATGGAGCATCAGTTCCGCATTAAGGAGCTCCGGGATATGTTTGGCCCGCTGGTCCTGAGCCCGCAGCTGCCCGAGCGCACCTCGCTGCAGCAGGCGCAGGGTGCCGCGAAACCGCTGCACATTTGGCCCGGCGATAGCGCCCAGGAGATGGCGAAGTACTTCGATCAGCTCCTCGACCGCGTTCTGCGCACCGGACGCGTGGGCGAATACGCCGATAGCACCGCTAAGGCCATCGAAAAGAACTAGTTTTTCTCCGCAAAAAGCCCGGCTCCGGCCGGGCTTTTTGCGTGTCTGCACATTTTCCCGTCTTCCCCCCGGGGACCCAAAAACGCCCCTTTATGACACTGTTCGGGAGCGTCGCGCCGATTTTTATGCATGCGGCGTCGCATTCCGGGGGTTGTTATTCCGGCGCTATCCCGGCGCCGGTTTTGGCGCCCTGGGCAGATAAAACCCCGCACCGGGGGTGCGGGGTGATCGGCGGGGCCGGGTGCCTCTGGAGGCTAGGAGGCGGAGCGCTTCTTGCGGCGCTGGGCCAGCTCATCGCCGGGATCGGAGGCCTGGCGGTCAAACTCCACCAGCGTGGACTCCACCTCGCGCAGCACCTTGCCCACGGCAATACCAAATACGCCCTGACCGCGGCTGACTAGGTCGATGACCTCGTCATTGGAGGTGCACAGGTAGACACTCGCGCCATCGCTCATGAGCGTGGTCTGGGCGAGGTCGTGAACCCCGGCCTCGCGCAGCTGATCCACGGCGGTGCGGATCTGCTGCAGGGAGATGCCGGTATCCAGCAGGCGCTTCACAAGCTTCAGGACCAAAATATCGCGGAAGCCGTAGAGACGCTGGCTTCCGGATCCGGCCGCACCGCGCACGGTGGGTTCCACCAGGCCCGTGCGGGCCCAGTAGTCGAGCTGACGGTAGGTGATCCCGGCGGCCTTCGCGGCGATTGCCCCGCGGTAGCCGGCATCGGCGTCCAGCTCGGGAAGTCCGTCGGTGAACAGGAGACCCAAATCGTAGCGAGGGCTCTGGCCCGTGCCCGGTTCGTTCATCCGCCTGCTCCCTTCGTTCTTCTATGTGATTGCGATATCTACACGCTACCGGTGTCGGCGCGGGTTCCGGGGAACCGCCACGGATCGTACGGCGGCGTGTCGGGTGTTTCCTGGCAGTCGTGACCGATTTGTGACCCAAATATGGGGCCCGCGGACCCCCGCCGCGGCCTCGGCAACTCCCGTTAGTTTAGGCCGAGCGCGGCGGAATTACCAGGGTTTTATCCGGTCCGGGCCGCGGGGGCAGCGGGTCCGCGGCGGCCCCCGAAACACCCCGGTTTTATGGCCTGCACATCCGACCAAGATGTCTCCGAATTGCGTTCAGCGCGCCCCGCGCCGGTCCGGGCGATCCGGTCCCGGCGCGGGGTGTCACAAAAAACGATCAGGCCAGAGTGCTATCCGCGGGGACCCAGTCGCCGAGCCCGAGGAGCCGGGCCGCGTTGCCCCCGAAGATCGCCTGAATATCGCGCGCCGGCATACCCATCTCCCAACAGATGCGGAGCTGATCGGTGAGATATCGGCGCGCAAACCCCCGGGGGAACCAGGAGGAATCGGAGCCAAAAACCACGCGCTCGGGACCAAAGGTCTCATAAAAGCGGCGGAAGAGATCCTCCAGCGTGAGCTTCTGCGCCATATAGCGCACCCACTGATTGGATCCCGAGGTATCCACGATCACATTGGGGCATGCCCACATCAAAAACAGCACCTGCTGCACGTGCTGAATCCCAAAATGCGGAATCACAAACGTCACTGAGGGGAACCGCTTGGCCACGGCCTCGAGCCACGCGGGTTCAATAAAGTCGTTATGAGCGATTCCCCCGGCCGATCCGCAGTGCCCAAAATGGATCAGCACGGGCACGTTATATTGCGCCGCCAGGGCCCAGACCGGATCGGCGCCGGGGTCGTCAATGCGGCGGGTCATGAGCGGCGCAAATATCTTCAGCCCGCGCAGCCCCAGCTCGCCAAATGCGCGCTCGGCCGCGGCCGCGGCGCCCGGGGCAAACGGATCGGCCATCGCGGCCATCCCGCTGAACTGCCCCTCGCCGCGCTCCACAAGCTCGCGCATCTCCCCGTCTCCCCCGGCCGTGACAAATGCCGCATGCTCCACGCCGTTGCGGGCCAGCTCCTCGCGCCAGCGCAGGGCCTCGCCGAGGCTGCCGCGATCCAGCTCGGCCGCCTCGGGATCGGCGAAGTCCCAGGACCGGCGCCACTGCGCCGAGGTCTCGCGCACCGCGGCCTCGCGCGTGGCGAGGCCGCCCGCGTGGATATCGCAGATGGATTCCGCGGGTCCCCCGCTCGCGCCGAGCTGTCCGCCGCTGAGGCTGCGGGTGAGCGGGTCCTGACCCATCCGGAAGTGCAGATGAAAATCGATGATGGAGATCCCCTGCACGGTGGGTCGCCCGGCGATCACGGGATTATGCACGGGTCACCTCGGGCAGGGAAACTCCCGGGCGCTGGGCCGCGGGGGTGGATACCAGGGTGGTGGCATAGGCCACGGCGATGCGCAGGGCCTCGGGCCAGGAGGATCCCCGAATCACCGAGACCAGCAGGGCGGCGTTAAAGCCGTCCCCCGCGCCGGTGGAATCCACGACCCGCACGGGCCGGGTGGATTCCTCGTACCACTGCCCCTCGGGGGTGGCCAGGGCGGCGCCGCGCGAGCCCAGCTTCACGGCGATCACGGTATTGGTCTCCGCGGCCAGGGCCAGGGCACCCTCGCGCACCGAGCCGGCATCGGTCAGGCCCAGCAGCTCATCGTCATTGGGCAGGAAAACATCCACGGTGCGCAGCGCGGCCAGCAGCTCCGCTCGCACCGGCTCGGTCCAACCCTGCGGGGGCCAGCCGGTATCCAGCACGGTGCGCGCACCCGCGGCCCGGGCCCGATCGCAGAGCGCCTCGAGGTTTTTCCCCCGGAAGCCCGGCAGCAGGAAATATCCCGCGAGCACCACAAATTCCGCGGAGAGCGCGGCGGCCGGAACATCATCGAGCCCCGCGGACGCCATCGCGCCGAGCGAGGAGAGGAAGGCCCGGTCGATGCCGGGTGATTCCACGGCCACGGTCACGGCACTGGGCAGCTCCTCATCAAGCACCAGGATGCTCTCCAGGTGGTTGATTTCCAGTGCACTGCGCACCAGCACCGTGGACTCATCGCGGCCCACGCGGCTGATCAGCGTGGTGGGCTGGCCAAGTCCGGCGCAGCGAATCGCCAAGTTGCCGGCGGAGCCGCCGACGCGGATATCGATCCCGGGCACAATGCGTTCGGTGCCCGGGGCGGGAAGATCGGCCACGCCGGACACCATGATGTCCAGGTTGGTATTGCCGATGACGGTTATCGTGTGCTGGGCCACTGGTCACCCTCGGAGATCGTGGTGGCGAGCGAGAGCAGCGCCTCCCGGGTATCGTCCAGGTGGCCGCGCCGCGCGGCAAATCCGGCGGCCAGCTCCTCGGCCCGGCCCAGGGCCAGCCCGGCGGCCACCCGCACGGCCTCGCGCCCGGGGCTTCCCACCTGCTCGCGCTCCAGAATCCGTTCGGGGCGCTGACCGGCGCCCAGCGTGAGCGCGGTCAGCTCCTCGTTCACCTCGAGGCCGGCGCCGATAAACGCCCTCTCCACGTCCTCGGCCGTCCAGGCCGTCGGGTCCTGGGCGCGCACAAGCGTTCCCACGACATCGTGGGCGGCGCGCCACGGCACACCGCGCGCGGCCAGGGCCTCGGCCACGGCCGTGGTGGTGGCACCGGACTTCACGATGAACTCGATCGAGGGCAGCTCGGCGAGCTCCAGGCCGATAAAAAGCCCGTCCAGCATGCGCATAAAGCGCACGCCGCGCTCCCCCGCCCGCCACAGATGCTTTTGCACATCGGTGGTGGCGTTATTGGAGTCCTCGTACCAACCCGCACCGATATTGGCAAAGACCGCCGCCATATCGGCCGCGGAGGCCCCGGCCATGGACACCATATGTTCCAGCACCACGGGGTTTTTCTTTTGCGGCATGATCGAGGAGCCCTGCGTGAACGGGGTGGGCGTCGCGATCCAGCGGAAGGTCATCCATTCCAGCAGGACCCGGGAGAGCCGGGCCCCGGTCGCGGCGCTGCGGGCCTGCACGGCGGCCAGGCGCATAAAGTGTTCGGCCCCGGCCACGGCCTCATAGCTGGCGGTGAACGAGCGGTCGAAGCCCAGGAGCCTGCCCACCAGGGCGGAGTCGATGGGCAGATCGGTGCCGGTGAAGGCAGCGGAACCAAGCGGGGAGACGTTCAGCTCGTCATAGACGCTGAGCATCTCATCGGCCTGGCTCAGCAGCGCCTCGGCAAAGCCCGAGAGTACGTGGCCGATCGTGGTGGGCTGCGCGGGCCGGCGGTGGGTGAACCCGATAATCAGGCTCTCGGTATGCGCCTCGGCGAGCTCGGCGGCATCGCGGGCCGCCTGGACTACCAGGTCGGCCTGGTCCAGGAGCTGTCGGCGCAGGACCATGCGGAAGGCCCCGGCGTCGAGGTCATTGCGGCTGCGGGCGAGCTGCACATCCAATTCGGCGGTGCCGATCCCGCAGGCGGCGGCGAGCTGCTGCTCGAGGAAATAATAGGGGTCCTCCACGGAGCCGTCAAAAACATAGTCCTGATGGCCCTCGGCATGACGCGTCCAGAGGGTGAGCAGGCCGGAGATGAGGCGGGTCGCGCGGTCCCGGGAGAGAATCCCGGTCTCGCACAGCATATAAACATGCGCGATGCTGGCCTCCACAAACGGAGGGTAGATCACCGGGGCGGCCTCGAGGAAGGCATCACGCAGGTGGTTATCCCAGTAGATCGAGAGTTCGGGGTTATCCACGAGCGGGACGCGCGGAGTGAGGGGGGATGTGGTCATTTTTATCACCGGATTCGGATAGCGGAAAGGATGGGGCGGCGCTATTGCGCCGCGTTCGCGGGGGCGGCGGTGCCGGCGCCGGCCAGCGGGGCCGAGACGGGCACCACGGGCGCGGAGACCGCGGGGGTCCCGTCGATCGTGGTGCGGCGCGGGCGGCGGCGTAGGCCGCGCGGCTTTTCGAGACGCTGGGAGACGATCAGCACGATCAGGATCGCGATCATCTGCAGCGTGCCATAGGCCGCCGCCGTTCCAAACTGATTGGAATAGATGCGGTTATAGATCTCCACGGAGAGCGGGGCAAACCGGGCTGGATAGACCACCACGGAGGCCACGTATTCCCCAAATCCCTGGATGAAGGCCATCAGGGCTCCGGCGAGGATTCCGCGATACATCAGCGGCACGGTCACGGTGCGCAGGGCGCGCCACGGGCCGGCGCCGAGGCTGCGGGCGGCCTCCTCCACCGAGGGATCGATCTGCGCCAGTGCGGCGTTCGCGGAGCGGAATACCAGCGGCAGGAAGCGCACAAAATACGCCACGGGCAGGATCCAGAGCGACCCGATCAGCACCTGGCCGAGGTTAAACGGGCTGGGGCTGGCAAAGGCCGTCACGAGGTTCACACCGATCACCGTGCCGGGCAGCGCCCAGGGAATCATCACCATCACGTCAAGCACGGCCTTGCCCGGGCCCTTCCAGCGCGTGACCACCCAGGACGCGATCACGCCGACCAGCACACAGCCGATCATCGCAAGAAACGCCATCTGCGTGCTCACCAGGATCGGGCGCAGCGTGGCCGGATCGGTGAAGATCCGGGCAAAATTATCCCAGGTATATTCGGGCGGCAGGATCTGGATGGTCCAGGAGCCGTCCACCGTGAAGGCCAGGAGCGCGATGGTCGCGGCGGGTGCCATCAGAATAATCACGAGGATCAGGGAGCCCACGCCGGCCGAGAGGCGCGGCAGGAAGCCGTGAATCACGCGGATCGCCTGCGGGGTGCCCTTGGAGGCCCCGCGGTGCAGGCGGCGTCCCTCATACCAGCGCATGCCCAGCAGGAACAGGATCGAGACCAGCGAGAGCACCACTGACTGGGAGGCCGCGAGCGGATAATCGCCGCTGGTGCGCGAGGAGACGATCTGCATCGTCAGCGTCTGGACGTTATAAAACTGTGGCGCGGTAAACGAGGCCATCGAAACCATAAAGGTCAGCAGCGCGCCGGAGACCAGCGCGGGGGTGAGCATCGGCAGCAGGACCGTGCGCCACAGCCGGAAGCGGCTCGCGCCGAGGTTCAGCGCGGCCTCCTCCATCGAGGCGTCCGAGCCCGCGAGGCCCGAGGAGACGGCGAGATAAAAATACGGGTACATGGTCATCGTATGCACGAGGATCACACCCATCACGCCGTTGGCCGAGATCGAGGCGGCGTCCATCCCAAAATACTGCGAGAGGAAGCGCGGCAGGATTCCGCTCTCCGAGTAGAGGAAGTAGAAGGATACGGCGCCGATCAGCGGCGGCAGGGCCATCGGGAGCATCGCGAAGATGCGTAGGGCGTTACGGCCCGGGAAATCAAAGCGGGTCAGCAGCACGGCCAGGGCCGTTCCGATGATTCCCGTGGTGAGCACGGAGACCACCGAGATCCCCACCGAGAGGCCCAGCGCCCGGCTGGAGCTACCGCTCAAAAAGCCGGAGTAGGCGGCCCCGCCGTTTTCGAGGCTGGTGGTGGCGGTGGCGATCATCGGGATGACGATATATACCAGCAGCACCAGGACCAGCGGAACGGCGAGCCAGTAGATAAAACGATCGGAGGAGGTGATATCGGAGCGCTTACGGAAGCGACTCAGACCCACCGTCACGGCTTCACCAGCCAGACGCGCTCGTGGGCGGGAACGATGGCAACCTCATCGCCGGGCTCGGCGCGCTCCAGCGCATCCGGCACGGAGACGATGAGCTTCTGGTCGTTCCAGGCGATCTCATAAATATTCACGGCCCCCGTGAACTCGGCCGTGAGCACGCGTCCGCGCAGCTCGTTCTCGGCCACGAGCGTGGGGTTCACGCGCAGGGCCACGGCCTCGGGGCGGATCGAAACGGCGGTCTCCTCCCCCACGGTTACCGCGGCGGAGGCGGTGCCCGTCACGCGCGGGGCCCGCAGCACGGCGCCGTCACCCAGGCGAACCACCACGGTATCGTCCTCGATGCCCAAAACCGTGCAGGGCAGCACATTGGAGCGGCCGATGAAGCGCGCCACAAAGCTGGTCGCGGGGCGGTGATATACCTCGCGCGGGCTCGCCACCTGGTGGAGGTGGCCGGCCTCAAGTACCGCGACCCGGTCACTCATCGCCATGGCCTCGGCCTGATCGTGGGTGACATATAAACACGTGATTCCGGCGGCCTTCTGGGTCGCGCGAATCTCGGCGCGGGTCTCCTCGCGCAGCTTCGCGTCGAGGTTGGACAGCGGCTCGTCCAGGAGCAGCACCGAGGGGCTGATCACGAGGGCGCGGGCGAGTGCCACGCGCTGCTGCTGGCCGCCCGAGAGCATATCGATGCGGCGCTCGCCATAACCCTCGAGGCCCACCTGAACCAGGGCGCGGGCCACGCGCTCGCGCTTTTCGGCGGCGGCGACCTTGCGCACGCCGAGGCCATAGGCCACGTTGGCGTTTACGGTCATATGCGGAAAGAGTGCATAGTTTTGGAAGACCATGCCGGTATCGCGCTTATTCGGCGCGGCCGTGGTCACATCGCGGTCATCAAAGTGGATGCTTCCGCTGGAGGGTGCGATGAAGCCCGCGACCATGCGCAGCGTGGTGGACTTGCCACAGCCCGAGGGGCCCAGCAGGGTGAAAAATTCGCCGTCCTCGATATCGAGGCTCAGATTGGCCACCGAGGGCGAGGCACTGCCGTACTGCTTTGTAATGTCGTCGAGGAGGACGCGCGTCATGTTGGCTCCGAAGGGCTGGGGAAACAGAAATTGGGGAGGAAAAGGGGACCGCCCGGCGGCAGGGCCCACGCTATGTGTGGGACGCGGGCCGTGCCGTCGGGCGGTGGAAGAGCGGGCTGGGGTTAGCCCTGGTCCTTGATATTGGCCGCCCAGTAGGCGATCCACTCGGTCTCGTTCTCGGCGACGCGCTTCCAGTCCACGTCCATTTCCTTCAGCTTGAGCGGTGCGAGCCAGGCGGGCTCCTCGCTCAGCGTGATGGTGGGGATCTGGAAGTAGGTCTCGGCGAGCTTGGCCTGGTTCTTCTCGCTCAGCAGGAACTCGAGGAAGGCATCGGCACCCTCGGGCGAGGGGCCACCCTTGATCTTGGCCACGCCGTCCACGAGCATCGGGGCGCCCGAGGTGGGAACCACGGGGGTGAACGGGGACTTCTGGGTTTCAATCTGCAGCATGACATCCTGCAGGTTCCAGGCGGTCACGGCCGCCTCCTGGCGCGAGAGGCGCAGGTAGAGGTCGGTGGGGTTGGCGGCGTAGACCTTGGTATTGGCGTCGAGCTTGCGCAGCCAGTCGAAGCCGGGGGCCGGGTCGGTGCCGGTTCCCATCTCGCGGTCGATCATGGCGGAGTAGATCGAGCGCATGGTGCCCGAGGCCTGGACATCGCGGATCACGAGCTTATCCTTCATTTCCGGGGCGATCAGATCGTCCCAGTCCTTGGGGGCGGAGGCCTCGTCCAGCATGTCGTGGTTATAAACGATCACCTCGGCGAGCTTCATTTCGCCAACCCAGAGACCATCGGGATCGCGCTGCTCGGCGGGAACCGCCTCGATCACGGCCTCGGGTGCCTTGGCCAGCAGATCGGCGGCGGCCGCCTGCTGCATCTGACCGCTCGTGGCTCCCCACCAGATATCACCCTGGGGGTTGGACTTTTCGGCCTTGATCCGCTCGAGTGCTTCCTGGGCGCCGAGGGTCAGGACCTCCACCTTGCCGGTGTAGTCGGGGTTGGCCGCGATGAAATCGGCTACGACGGCATCGGCCAGGCCCTTATCGCGGGCGGTATAAATGGTGATCGGGGTAACATCGCCGCCGGAGCTGCTCTCGGAGCTGGGCTTGGCATCGAGTCCACAGGCGGATAGCGACAGCACGAGGGCTGCCGCGCCGGCGAGAACGGCGAGGTGTTTACGTTGAGGCTTCATTGCATCTCCTAGTGGGGGTGGGGGTGATACTGCGTCGGGCCCGCGCTGCTGCGCCGCGGTGGGATGCCCGGTTATTCGGCCAGCGCGGAAAAAAGCACGACGGGATCCGCGAGCACGGTGGCGATGGCCCCGTGCAGGATCGAGGCGTTTCCGAGCGAGGCGAAACTTACCTGGGTGGGCGAGGGGGCTCCCGCGTCCACGCGGCGACGCAGGGTGGCCCGGGCGGCATCGCCCAGGTCCCCCGCCTCGCCGGAAAAAATGACACTGCCGGGGTTAACCACGCAGATGCAGACCACGGCGGCGA
This sequence comes from Mycetocola spongiae, assembly GCF_020424085.1. NCBI lineage: Bacteria > Bacillati > Actinomycetota > Actinomycetes > Micrococcales > Microbacteriaceae > Mycetocola > Mycetocola spongiae. Next base: position 811,107 of record NZ_CP080203.1, read on the forward strand.
AGGCCCACGCGCGCACCGCGTCGTCCAGGAGCGCCGCCGAGGCGGCGTCCTCGCGGGCACAGAGATCGGCGATCACACGCTCGGGGTCAAGCTTGATCCCTGCCCGCGCGGCGTTTTCGAGGAGGCCGGGGGTGCTCCAGCGTTTTTCAAACTCCCCGCGGTCGCCGTGCTCGGCGCCGTCCAGGTCCTCGGGCAGGAATCCGATTTCTCCGGCCGAGCGGGTGGCTCCGGCCAAGACCCGGCCGCCGATGATGATCGTGGCTCCCAGGCCCTCGCCGATATGCACCAGGACCAGATCGTCCTGGCCGATTCCGGCGCCGGCGATGCGCTCCCCGTGGGCGATCAGGTTAACGTCGTTTTCCACGGTGGTATGGATACCCACGCGCTCCTCGATCGCCGCGGCCAGCCGCACCCCGGGTGCCCGGGCGAAGGCGGGTGCGAGGCTCAGCGAGCCATCCGCGGCCACCACGCCGGATACCGAGACCACAATATGGGTGGGCGGGATCGCCGCGCCGGCGAGCAGCTCGGAGAGGCACTCGATGGTGCTCTCCACGGGCAGGGCGGCGTTAAACGGCCGCTCGACGCGGGCCACCTCGGCGGCGGTCAGGTCGATCAGGGCGGCCCAGACGGTTTCCCCGCGCAGGCCCACCACGGCCACGGTCAGCGCGGCGCGGTCCAGTTCAATCAGGGTGCTGCGGCGGCCGCCGGTGGATTCGGTCTGGCCCGCCTCGCGCACATAGCCGGCTTCGATGAGCTCCTGCACGATGCCGGTCACGGCCGACTGGCTATAACCGGTGTGGCGGGCAAGATCGGTGCGCGAGAGCGGGCTCTCGGCCAGCAGCGTGGAGCACACGGCCTCCACCCGAATGCGGCGCAGGGCCTCGCGTCCGGTGGGTGCGGTGGTGGGTGACGTCGTCGACATACTTACATTATGCAGTGAATAAAGTAAGACTGTCAATGCGCACCTCGACGGCGGCGGGATCGCCGCCGTCCCCCGGGGCTGCCTGCCGCCCACGCAGGGGTCGCGGAAACGCGCGCGGATCGCGCGGAACTACCGGCGCGCAAAAATACCCGGCATCCCGGGGCGGCCTCCCGCACGGGGCGGCGGGCGCGCATACCCGGCATCCCGGGTGGGGCGGGCGACCGCCACTCCCCCGCGCGGCGCGGCGGCTAGCGGGTGATACGGTCGAGCGCGGCGCGCAACAGGGTGGTGCGCACCACGTCAAATTGCGAGGCAATCTCGGCGCTCTGCTCCGCGGCCTTGGCCCGGCTCGCGGCATCCTTGCGCGCGTTGAGCGGAATCAGGGCGCGCTCAATCAGGCTCATCTCGCGCTCCACCTGGGTATGAAAACCCCGCAGGTGTCGCGGCTCGATGCCCTGGGACTGCAGCCCCACCAGCGCGGCGGCCATCGAGAGGGCGTCCTCGCCGAAGCTCTCACCCGGCGCGATTAATCCAGCACTCACGGCCTCGCTAAACAGGGTGCTGGAGGCGCCCGTCTCGGAGAGAATCTCCTCGCGGGTATAGCGGCGCACACCCGGCAGGATGGTGGCCCCGACGCCGGGAATCACCGGGGTGACCCCGGCATCAAGATCGGCCAGATAACCACGAATCACCTTCAGCGGCAGATAGTGGTCGCGCTGCAGCGAGAGAATCAACCGCAGCCGCTCCACATCGGCCGGCGAAAACTTCCGATACCCGGATTTGGTGCGCTCGGGCGTGACCAGGCCGCGCTCCTCGAGGAAACGCAATTTTGAATTGGACAGGTCGGGGAAATCTCCGGAGAGCCTGGCCAAGACCTGCCCGATCGAGAGCAGACTCGCGGCCGGGGAGGCCGCACCCTGCGCCGCGCGAGCCGACACGGTTTAGGCGTCGCCCGGAACGAACAGGTCGTGCCGCGACGGATAGAACGTGAGGCGGAACTTGCCCACCTGCACCTCGGCGCCGTCGTAGAGCTCCACGCTATCGATGCGCTCACCGGCATAATACGTGCCGTTGAGGGAGTTCAGATCGTGCAGCTCAAATCGCGTGCCCTGGCGGCGGAACTCGGCGTGGCGCCGGGAGACCGTGACATCGTCGAGAAAAACATTGGCATTGGGGTGGCGACCCACCGTGGCCAGATCGGCATCCAGGAGGAACCGAGCCCCGGCATTGGGGCCGCGACGCACGATCAGCAGTGCGGAGCCCGAGGGCAGCGCGTTGATTGCATCCTGCTCGGCGGCAGTGATTTCGCGGTCGATGGGCGAAACGGCCAACCCGAGATCCTGGCTATAGGCAGCGGTGGCGTCTACGGCGCGCTCACCGGCGGCCTGCTCACTCGCGGGCTGGCGCAAAAACGATCCCGTTTGCGGATTCTTGTCTTCATGAATGGACACCGTGGACCTCCTAGTTATTTAGCCTATCGGATTGGGGACCCTCGTGGGACCCCCCGACCTCGCTGTCGGACCGATTTTGGCGAGAGATTTTGACGGTGGCGATCAGATATAAAATCCCCGCCCACCAGTACAGGGCCGCGCCGATGAGCGCAATACCCAGGCCGATCATATGCAATACGCCCGGCGTCTTTTCCAGATATGCCGCGAGCATCAGCAGCGGGAAGCCGATAAACAGGCACGCGGTGGCCCATTTTCCCACCCAATTCACGGGCAGCGGCGGATGCTTGAGCCGGGCCAAAACGGCACCCAGTCCCACCAGCATGACATCGCGGCCGAGGATGGCCACCACGAGCCACCACGGGATCATCTCGCGCCAGGCGAGCCCAAGCAGTGCCGCCAAAATATACAGGCGGTCGGCCGCGGGGTCCAGGAGCTTACCCAGCTTGGAGACCTGGTTGAGCTTTCGGGCCAGATAGCCGTCCAGGAAATCGGTGATCCCCGAGATGGCGAGGATCACCAGCGCCTCAAGGTCATGCCCCTCCACGAGCAGGACCAGGAATACCGGTACCAGCGCGAGCCGGAGGAAGCTCAGCAGATTGGGCAGGGTCAGGATGTGGTCGGAGACCTCGTCCTCTGCTTTATCTACCATGGCCCATAGTTTAGCCGGGAAGGGGTGGGGCGCAACGGAGCCTGGCCGCGAATATTAGCGGCGGCGCAGATCGTTCATCATCGGGCAGTCGAACGGGTCGCGGGCCGAGAGACCCACCCGGTTCAGATACTCGATCACGATGCGATAGGAGTTCACCAGATTGGTCTCGGTATACAGCACATCATGGGTGCGGCAGTATTCGATCACAATCTCGCGGGCCCGCGCGAGGTGCGGGCGCGGCATGCTCGGGAACAGGTGGTGCTCCACCTGGTAGTTCAGCCCACCCATGAAGATGCTCATCGGCATTCCACCGGAGATATTGCGCGAGGTGAGAACCTGCTTGCTCAGGAAGTCCACCTTAACCCCGGCGGGGATCAGCGGCATTCCCTTATGGTTCGGCGCAAACGAGGCCCCCATATACACACCAAATACGGCCATCTGCACGCCGATGAACGCGAAGGCCATGCCGAGGGGCAGGAACCAGAACAGCACGGCCACATAACCGATCAGGCGAATCGCGATCATCGTGAGCTCCGCGCCACGCCCGGGCAGCTTGCCCTTGGCAAAAAGCGTGCCGAGCGAGCGATAGTGCAGGTTCAGGCCCTCCAGCGTGAGCAGGGGGAAAAATAGATAGCCCTGGCGGCGGGTAATCATCGCGAGCAGGCCGCGCGCCTTGGCGGCGTCCTCCGGGATAAACGAGATCGTATCGATGTCGATATCCGGGTCCTTGCCGATGGTATTCGGATTGGCGTGGTGGCGGGTGTGCTTGGTCATCCACCAGGAATAGCTGATGCCCACCACGCCGGCGGCCAGGAAGCGGCCGAGGCGGTCATTCGCGGGGCCGGATTCCAGAACCTGGCGGTGCGAGGCCTCGTGGGCCACAAAGGCAAACTGGGTGAAAATCAGCCCCAGGGCCCCGGCGATCAACAGCTGGAACCAGGAATCGCCGAGCAGGATGAACCCGGCCACGGCCCCCGCGAGGGCGAGCGTGAGTACGCCCAGGTTCACCGCGTAGAACAGTCGCTTGCGCCCGAGGAGCCCCTCATCGCGCACGGTCTTCAGCAGCGCGGAATAGCTGCTGGTGATATTCGTGCGGTCCGCACGACGGGGAGTGGTTGCGCGAATCGCGCCCAGGGTAGCCTCGGAGGACATAAGCACCTTTGCCTGACGGGTTGTTTCGACTTCCCAGTCGGCGGGAGAAGAGCGGGTGCTCTGGAGATGGTCCCAGGCTACTCGGTCCACCCTCGAACATGTTCCGGATAAGGAATATTGCCAGTTTGTGCACAAATAAGTGTTTTTATCTTCATATGTGCGCTAGTGTGAACGAGCAAGCGCAGTTTGTCTCGCGGTTCGGTTCGATGTGCATCGATTCGGAAGTCCCACCGCTCGCAGGCCTTCACTTTTAGACCGATGGACCCTAGTCAGCACCAGGGGAACATCAACAGAAAACTTCCTTTTATAGATGTCACGCATGACCATTCCTGAACCGGCCTCAGTGCCCGCAGGACCCAGGCACGCCCGGCCCCGCTTTTTTGCGGTCAGTCCCGGCGGCCCGGCGCAGGCCGAACACGACTGCGTTCCCCCGTGTTCACTCCACCCTCGCTCGGGCCGTACCGCAGATGGTACGACTCCCCGCGCGTCTTCATACTCGTTCACACGGGATGCTCCGGCTATCGGTCTTGACCGATCTCTGGCAGTATCCTCCGTGAACGTTGTCGCACAGTTGTTGTATTGCACAGGTTTTGGGGCGATCAGGTCTTCCTCTGGAAGCATGAGAGCTTTTCTTCAGGAGCGAGCACAGAACACCGCGACGAACCGGTCCGTTTTCTCGGACCGGGTCACCTAAAGAAAAGAGATAATCATGGCTACTGGTACCGTAAAGTGGTTCAACGCTGAAAAGGGCTTCGGCTTCATCACCCCCGACGACGGCTCCGCCGACGTCTTCGCTCACTACTCTGCTATCGCCAGCAGCGGCTTCCGCTCGCTCGACGAGAACCAGCGCGTTGAGTTCGAGACCGTCACCGGTCCGAAGGGCCTGCAGGCCGAGAACATCCGCGGCGTCTAATTTCATTAGAACCGTGATGTTCGGGCGGGTGACCCCGGTCCCCCGCTAGCGCATTCAAAACGCCCCTACTCTCCCTCGGGAGGGTGGGGGCGTTTTTTGGCTATCGGGGGCGATAGGCTGGGGCCATGAGCGAGAGTGGATCGGTACGACTGGACAGCTGGCTCTGGGCCGTGCGACGTTATAAAACCCGCTCCCAGGCCACCACCGCCTGCCGCGCGGGCCATGTGCGCGTGAACGGCGATCCGGTGAAGCCCTCCACCCGGCTCAAGATCGGCGATGAGGTGCGGGTGCGGGTTGCGGGCTTTGACTCGATCCTTGAGGTCACCGGCCTGATCACAAAGCGTGTGGGTGCCCCGGCCGCCGCCCTCGCGGCCCTGGATAAAACTCCCCCGCGCCCCAGCAAGCTGGATACCGCGGCCCCCATCTATCGCGATCGTGGCGCCGGACGCCCCACCAAGCGGGAGCGGCGCGAGCTTGATGCGCTGCGCGGCTACGATCGCCTGCCGATGCCCGAACAGGACTAAAAAGGGCCCGCCCGTCCCGAGGGACGAGCGGACCCGACTATTCCGGCGAACCCCCGGAATTCTCTTTAGACGATGGTGAAACCACCGTCAATCACCAGGTTCTGCCCGGTGACCATGGCCGCCTCGGTTCCCGCCAGATAGGCGATCATCGCGGCAATCTCCTCGGGCTGGGCAAAGCGTCCCACGGGAATCTCGGCGCGGTGACGCTCGCCCTTTTCCCCGGCCCAGGCCAGCTTGCCCAGCGGGGTCTCCACCACGGTGGGCGAGACGGCGTTAACGGTCACACCCGCGCCGCCCCATTCCAGCGCCAGCACGCGGGTCATCCCGAGGATGCCGGACTTGCTCGCGCAATAGGCGACGTGCTCATCGATGCCCACCACGCTGGCCTGGGAGGCGAGATTAATCACGCGCCCATAACCCGCGGCGGTCATCACGGCACCGGCCGCGCGAGCCATTTTAAAGCTCGCGGTGAGGTTCACGGCGATGGTCATATCCCAGGCCTCATCACTCAGGTCCACGGCCTTGGCCAGCTTCACCACGCCCGCGGAGTTCACGAGGATATCCAGCCGCCCGGTCTCGGCCACCACGGCACTGACCACGTCATCGGCGGCGCGCGGCGCGGTCAGATCCCGCATCAGCGCGAGGTGTCCCGTGCCCGGAAGCGCCGCCATGGCGTCCTCGAGACCGGCGCCCAGATCCACACCCGCGATGCGGGCGCCGCGCTCGGCCAGATAGGTGGCGACCGCGAGGCCAATTCCGCTTGCCGCGCCGGTGACGATGGCCGTCCGGCCCTCAAATTCCTGTGTCATGTCTCTTGGCCTTCCGTCTAGTTATTTTCCGTGCCCGCGGTGCGGGCCAGATCGGTCACGATCAGGGCGAGCGAGGTCGCTCCGGCATCCGGGGTACCCACGCTCTTCTCGGCCAGCGGGCGCGCGCGCCCCAGGCGGGGCCGCAGCGGTGCGGTATCCGCGGCCGCGGCGGTGGCCACCTGGGCGGCGGCGACCCAGGCCGCGCCGGCGGGCTCGCCCGCGGTGATGCGCGAGCGCAGCTCGGCGGCGAAGGGCACCAGCGCGTCCACGAGGGTTTTATCCCCCGGGCGGGCCCCACCCAGCTCGAGGATCGCGGACTCAAAGCCGGTCACGGCCGCCGCCAGCTCGGCCGCGCCATAGTGCTCACGGTCATCGCCCAGTGCGGCGGCGAAGCCCTCCAGCGCCGCACCCCACAGCACTCCCGAGGTGCCTCCGGCAAACTCCGCCCAGGCCCGTCCGGCGGCGCGGATCACATAGGCCACGCCGCCGCCGGCCTCGGCCGCCGCGCGGGCGGCCACGAGTGCCGCGTCGATGCCCTTCACCATTCCGCGTCCGTGATCGCCGTCCCCGGCCACCGCGTCGATCTCGCCCAGGCGCACCTCGTGGGTGTGCAGGGTGGTGGAGACGGTGGCCAGCGCGCCCACGGCGGCCGGGGCCAGCGCGAGGGACGCGGCCGAGGCCGCGGGAATCTCCACGCTATCGGCCTCGGCAATCGCCCCGGGCTCGGGGATAATCAGTGCGGCCACGGGGGCCGCCTGCTTCCGATACGCGGGGGCATAGGCATCCGCGCGCCAGAGCGGTTCCAGCTCATCGTCCAGCCACAGCAGCGTCAGCGAGCATCCGCCCATGTCCAGGCTGGTCACCAGCTCACCCACCTCGGCGTCCACCACCTCCAGGCCGGCCTCGGCCAGGAGCGGGGCGATACTGGCCCAGAGCAGGAAAAGCTCCTCGTATTTGGTGGTGCCCAGCCCGTTCACGATCACGCCCACCCGGTTGCCCGGATTGGCGGGGGCCGCCGCGAGCACATCGCCCACCAGCAGCGTGGCGAGGTCGCGGGCGCTGGGCAGCGGCTCATCACGAATGCCGGGCTCACCATGGATGCCCAGCCCCAGCCCGAGGTGTCCCTCGGGGACGCCAAAGAGCGGGTGTTCCGCGCCGGGCATGGTGCATCCCGAGAAGGCCACGCCGAGCGTGCGGGTGCGCGCATTCGCGAGGTTTCCCAGCCGCTCGACCTCGTCCAGGTCCAGCCCGCGGGCCGCGGCCGCACCCAGCGCCTTAAACACCGTGAAGTCTCCCGCGATGCCGCGGCGCTTATTCTCCTCGGAGGCCGAGGCGATGTCATCGGTGACGACCACGATGCGCACGTCGATTCCCTCGGCGCGCAGGCGCGTGGCGGCGATGCCAAAGTTCATATTATCTCCGGCGTAATTGCCGAAGCTCAGCACCACTCCGCGGCCCTGATCGGCGGCCTTGGCCACCGAATAGACGTGGGCCGCGGAGGGTGAGGTGAAGATATTTCCCACCACCGCACCGGTGGCAAACCCGGGACCAACCAGGCCACAGAAGGCTGGATAGTGTCCCGAGCCGCCACCGATCACCACGGCCACCTGCGGCTGCGCACCCCGCTCGCGGTGTGCCACGGCTCCGCCGGGGACCCCGCGCAGGCGGTCCGAATACAGATTCAGGAAGCCCTCAAACTGATCTTCGGCAAAATCCGCGGGGTCATTAAACAGGGTGGTCATGATGATGCGTTTCCTTTGATTGCGGTGCGGGTGAGGGGAGGGAAATTACTTGGTCTGACCCGGCAGACCCTCATAGGCGATATTGCCCGAGGCGAGGTTGTCGTCGATCAGCTTGGGCAGCGTCTTGAGGAACTCGGCACGCTCGGTCACGACGTTCTTGAGGGCCACCTCAACGTTGTCCTTGCTGATTGCGGGCATGATGTAACGCGGGGTATCGGTGACCTTCTCGCCGCGGGCGATCTTGGCGGCCACGGCCAGTCCGGCCGCCATCTCCACGGTGCCGTGCTGGAGGGAGGTACCGATGAACTCGCCGTTCTTCACGGCGTTCAGGCCGTCCTCGATACCGTCGATGCCAACCACCTTCACGCCGGTCTTACCCGACTCCTTCAGCGCCTGCACGGCGCCGAGGCCCATGTCGTCGTTCTGCGAGATGACGCCGTCGATCTCATCGCCGAAGGCGGAGATCCAGTTTTTCATCTTATTAACCGACTCATCGCGCTTCCAGTTGGCGGTGTCCTTGGCCAGGACCTCGATGCCGGGGTTCTTGGCGAGGACGTTATCGATGCCCTTGCCGCGGTCGATCTGCGAGGATCCACCGAGGGGGCCCTCCAGGATGACAACCTTGCCGGTGCCGCCCAGGGCGTCCACCATCATCTGGGCCTCCTGCTCGCCCGCGGCCACGTCATCGGGCTGCACGCTGCCGTCGAGGGTCACGCCCGAGAGCGAGGTATTCACGTCAATTACCGGGATTCCGGCGTTCTTGGCGGCGTTCACCTGCGGGCTGAGCGAATCGGCCTGCACCGGGTTGATCAGGATCGCGTCAACCTTCTGGTTAATATACTGATCCACCTGCGTGGCCTGGGTGGCCACATCAAGGTTGGCGGAGTTCCAGAGCAGCTTGATGTTATTGGCCTTGGCGTAGGCCTCCATGCCCTCCTTGCCCTGGGTGATAAACGAGGACATATCGTAGACGGTCACACCGATCGTGACGGAATCACCATCACCCGAGGCGGAGGTATCCCCCGCGCCGCAACCGGAGAGGACCAGCACACTCGCGGCGGAGAGGGCGATTCCGGAGAGGACCCGTGTCGTCATTGACGTTTTCTTCATGATATTTCGCTTCCTGTAGTGGATGGGGAGAAAAAGAATTAGGAGGTTTTACGCTTGGAGGCCCAGATATCGATGGCCACGGCGGCCACGATCAGGATTCCCTTAATCACGTTCTGCCAGTAGCTCGGCACCAACAGCAGGTCGAGACCGTTATTCAGGGTCTGGATCAGGAGCAGACCGATCGCGGTGCCCCAGATGCTGCCGCGCCCACCCATGAGGCTCGCGCCACCGATCACCACGGCGGCGATCGCGTCAAGCTCATAGCCCTGGCCGAGGTTGGGTGCACCGGAGATCACGCGCGAGGCGAGCACAAGGCCGGAGATACCGGCGAGCAGGCCGCTGATGGCGTAGGCGCTGAACAAGATGTTTTTGGACTTCACTCCGGCGATCTCGGCGGCCATCCGGTTGCCACCCACGGCATAAACGCGCATTCCATAGGATGTGCGCTTCATGATCACGGCGAGGCCGATGATGGCGAGGAACATCAGGATCACGGGGATCTTCACGCCCAGCACCTCGGTATTGGCGATCGTGCCAAACGAGGCGGGAAGGCCGTTGATGGGGGCTCCCCCACCGATGACATAGGCAAATCCGGAGGCCAGCGTGAGCATACCGAGTGTGGCAATAAACGGTGGCACGTTCATCCGGCTGACCACAAATCCGTTAATCGAGCCCGCGAGCAGGCCCACCACCACGGCGACCAGCATTGGCAGCCAGAGGTTTTCCGGGTTGGCCTTGGCGGTGAAGGCCGCGGCCATCGCGCTGGCGGCGATCACGCTACCCACCGAGAGGTCGATACCTCCCGTGAGGATCACGAGGGTCTGACCGAGTGCGATCAGCGCAAAGGGCGCGGCGGCGATCAGGATCGTGACCATATTATCGGCGGTGCCGAAGCGCGCGCTCTTATAGAGGAAGAAACACACCACCACCAGCATCACGACCACCATGGCGTGACGCACGGCGAGGTCCTGGATATTCTTCCAGCCAAACCTGGGCTTAGTGGCGGAGGCCGTGGCGTTAGTGGTCATGTTTGCTGTCCTTCGAGGTGGTGGCTTCCTGGCCGGAGGCGAGGCGGAAAATGGTGTCCTGCGCGGTGTCCTGCTGGAGATCCGCGGCGGTGAGTTCCCCCGCCACCGCAAGATCCCGCATCACGAGTGCGCGATGGGAGAGGCTGATGATTTCGGGCATATCGCTCGAGGCCATGATCACGGCCATGCCGGCCGCGGCGAGGTCCACGATGATGCGATAGATTTCGCTGCGCGCGCCCACGTCCACGCCGCGCGTGGGTTCGTCCAGCAGCAGCACGTCCACGGGGCCGGTGAGCCAGCGGCCAAAAACCACCTTCTGCTGGTTTCCCCCGGAGAGGGTCTCCATGCTCTGGCCCAGGCCGCGGCTCTTGAGCCGGATCGAGGCCATGACCTCGCCGATCTCCGTGCTGCGGCGCCGGTTATTCAGCCAACCCAGGGTGCTGAAATTGCCCAGGCGCGGGAGGGTCGCGTTATCGAGCACGCTCATTTCGAGCACGGCACCCGAGTGCTTCCGATCCTCGGGGACCAGCGCGATATTGCGGGCGATCGCGGCGGTGGGGCTGCCCAGGCGCAGGGGCTCACCGTTCACGATCACGGCGCCGGAGTTCATTTTCCGCACGCCAAAGATGGATTCGATCAGCTCGGTACGTCCCGCGCCGACCAGCCCGGCCAGTCCGATGATCTCTCCGCGACGTACCTCCAGCGAGATCGGGGCGCTGGCCTCGGTGAGTCGCACCTCGTCGAGCCGAATCACGGTTTTATCCCCGGCCGGGGCTACCTCGGGGAAGAGGCTATCGAGCTCGCGGCCGATCATTGCGTGCACAATATCGTCATCACTGAGCTCGGTGAGGGGCTTATCCTCAACAAGCATTCCGTCCCGCAGCACGATCACACGATCGGCCATGGCCCGGATTTCCTCCATCTTATGGGTCGTGAATAGCATGGCCACTCCGCGGTCGCGCAGCGTGCGCACCACCTCGGCCAGCTGGGCAACCTCGCGCTCGGCGATCGCGCTGGTGGGCTCGTCCAGCAGCAGCACCTTGGCGCCGCGGCTCGAGGCCTTGATGATCTCGATGATCTGGCGGATACCCACGGGCAGCGCGCCCATCTGGCTATTGGGATCCACGGTGAGACCAAACTCCCCGAGATATTCGCGGGACTTGGCCACCATCGCGCGGCGGTTCAGCAGCCCGGTGCGGAAGCGAATCTCGCGCCCGATGAACAGGTTCTCGGCCACGGACATATCCGGAATCGAGGCAAGCTCCTGCGGCACGATTCCCACGCCGAGCCGGTGTGCGGCCTGCGCGTTACCGGCGGGAAGCGGCGTTCCGGCCACGGTCACGGAACCCTCATCGGGGCGGTACTGCCCCGAGGCGATCTTCATGAGCGTGGACTTGCCCGCGCCGTTCTCTCCGGCCAGGGCCGTCACCGATCCGGGGGCGAGTGAGAGGTTGATGCCCTTCAGGACCGGAATGCCGCCAAATCCCATGCGAATATCCACGCATTCCAGGAGGGCGGGGACACCGGGCCCGGTTGGGACCTGCGCCGGGGTGGGTGAGGCCACCGGGTCTGGTTCTGCCACTTTCGAAGCTCCTTTGCTTTTATTCAGCGCGCCCGTGGTGCTCGTTGCTCCCGAGGAGGAACGAGGGCGCGTTGCTCCGTCACACCGAGTATGCACCGATTTGCACTTACTAGCAACATGAGTGCTCACATGAGCAGAAAATGTCCGATGGCGGCGTCGCATTCCGCTAGGCTCGGGTCAACGATCAGTACCCAAAGTTGGGTGACGAAGGGAATCCCGCGCGTGACAGCACATACCCTGGGGCCGGACCAGCAGGTCCAGCTCGCCTATATCGCTCAACGCCATTTTGTTCAGGGGCGCACCCGGATCGAGATCGCCGAGGAAACGGGGCTGAGCCGGTTTAAGGTAGGCCGTCTGCTCGAGGAGGCCATCGAGCACGGGATCGTCAAATTTGAGATTGCCAGCCCGCCCGGCATCAACCTCGCGCTCTCCGTGGAACTCCAGAAGCATTATGGCCTCCAGCACAGCCTCGTTGTTGAGGTCGCCACCGAGGAACCCGGGGATATTCAGGATCGGCTGGGGCAGGCCGGCGCGCGGCTCCTGGAGGAGATCCTGACCGAGGACGACGTGCTGGGCCTCACCTCGGGCCGCACAATTGGCGCGCTCGCCCGGGCGCTACAGGAGCTGCCGCACTGCGATGTGGTGCAGCTCGCGGGCGTAGCCGGGGCCATCCAGGAGACGGGCATCGAGGTGATGCGCCGGGTGAGCTCGGTCGCGCGCGTGCAGCCCTGGGCCGTGTATTCCCCGCTGGTGGTCAGCGATGCCGAATCGGCGCGCGCCATCCTGCGCCAGCACGATACCAAGCGCACATTTGAGCAGTACCGCCGCGTGAGTGTCGCGGTGGTGGCCGTGGGAAGCTGGAAGCCCGAGGACTCGCAGATGATCCATAACCCGGCCCTCACCACGGCCGATCGGGATCAACTCCTCGCGGCCGGCGTGCGCGCCGAGATCGGCGCCACGCTTATTGCCGCGGATGGCACCATCATCACCGATCTGGATGATCGCACGATCGCCATCTCGGAACCGGAGCTGAGGCGGGTACCCACGGTGATCGCGCTGGCCGGTGGCGCGCGCAAGACCTCCGCGATCCATGCGGTGCTGCGCAGCGGGCTGGTGAACTCGCTGGTGACCGATACAGCCACGGCGCATCGTTTGCTCGCGCTCCCGCGCGAAGCCTAGACCCCTCGCCCGGGCGCGGCGCGCGGCTTCGTGCGCGGCCTGGTACGGGGGTTCCGCTAGCGCGGGATGCGCAGCGCGGGGGTGGACTCGGCCGGGGCCACGGGCACCAGGCCGCTATGCACGAGGGAGATGGTGGCGCGGGCGACCCGCATATAGTCGTCACCACGGGCGATGCGACGCGAGCCCGCCTCCACCATGCCCTGAATCAATTCCACCATGAGCGTGGGATTTTCCACGCCCATCTGGTCTACCGCATCGCGCAGCGGGGACATCAGCGCAACATGCAGCTCGATGACCTCGCGGCGATGATAGTCGGGAAGGCGCGTTCCACCGAGGGCATCGGCGATATCGTGTTTGCCCTCGGCCACGAGGCGAAGGCTGGTCAGAATATAGCCATCGAGGCGCTCGGCCGCGCTGGCCGAACCGGCCAGCGCCCGCTCGATCTCACCCGTCCACTCGGCAAAGGAGCTCAGGGCTATCTCCGCGAGCAGATCGGTGGCGGAGTTGAAGTACTCATAAACGCTGCTGCGGGCGAGCCCAATGCGCTTGCCTACACGGGCCAGGGTGACGGCGTCTACCCCGGATTCCAGCAGTTCGTCGGTGGCCGCCCGGATCAGCTCGTCACGTCGGCGCGAGCGGTGCTCGGCTACGGTGGGCGCGGAAATCTTGGGCATAATCAAATTATCCCTCATCGGGCGCAAAAACGGGGAATGATTCCGACAGCATGTCGGATATCATGGAGGCATGGAAATCCTGCGCAATGTCTTATTGGTACTTCACTTCATCGGATTCGCGGCCATCCTCGGCGGCGCGATGACACAGATTAAGGGCATCAAGACCGGCACGGCCCGGGTTGTTCCCGGAATCCTGCACGGTTCCTGGCTGCAGCTGGTCAGCGGCCTGGGCCTGGTAGTCCTCCTGGAGATGGGCGATGGCGAGGTGAACCACATGAAGGTCGGCATTAAGCTCCTCGTGCTGGTGGCCATCCTGCTGATCTCGCTGATCTATAAAAAGAAGGACCCGGTGGCCGGCTGGGTTATCCCCACGATCCTCGGCCTGACCGTACTGAACATCGTGTTTGCGGTTTTCCTCTAGGCACCACGATTCCGCGGGACTCCCGCGAACGCCTCGGGGCGATGGACCTTCCGGTTCATCGCCCCGAGGCGTTTTTGCGGAAATCCGCGGACAGCGGGAGCGGGGATTTTTCACTCCCTCCGTGCCGCTTATCTCCCAATTTAGGCCGGAATCACGCGGGTTTTTGCCGCGGCACGCGGTGGCGGGTGGACGCAACGGGCGTTGTTGAGGGTTCATAATTTGGCGCATAATCGGCGCAAGCGCCAGCACCCCAATACGCAGACATAAACGAGGGATATATGTCCTATCAACAGTCCGAGACCGCGCCCGATGCGGGGCCACCCACCGGCAAGAACTCCGCCGCCGCACGCGGCCCCTTCCTCCCCGAGACGGTCGGGAGCGGGCACACCGCCTCCCCATTTCCCTGGACCGGCTCCGGGGGCCCGTCGGCGAGCACGATGCGGGGTTCCCCGCAGCGCTATTGCGCCTGGGGCCTTTTGCTGGGCTATCTGCCGGGGCGGCGATCATGATCGCACTGCTCATCTATACGGCCGGTTCCAGCCCGCGCGATCTTGAGACCTATGTCTACCCCGGCGTGGCCGAATGGATGTTTATTAACCTCTACTTTGCGTTCGGCGGGGGTGCACTTGGGCTCGTGGCCTGGGGCGGGGCGCGCCTCGTCGCTCACCGGAGCGCCTCGCCACTGCGGCGGGCCCTGGCCTCCCTCTACGCCGTCGCGACGGTCGAGATCCTGGTATTGCTGCCCCTCATCTTTACCACGTCCCTTCTTGAAATACTCCTGGACGTGCACCTCATCATCCCGCTCACGCTGTCACTCCTCGGCACCGTGGGCGTGGTGCTCTGGCATGAGCGCACGGGACAACCGTCATAATCCACACGCAAGACCGGGCCCGGCGGATGGCCCGATAAAAAATAAAACGGGCCGGATCGAAGTATTCCGATCCGGTCCGTTTATTCCGCCCGCGTCGCGGCGCGGACCCGGAGATTATTCCGCGTCAAACGGCTTTACGTTAAAGGCCTCGGCGAGGGCCATGATCTTGCGGGCGCGGCCCAGGCGGGGCAGGTCACTTCCGTCGCGCACGATCTCCCCGCGCGCGGTGAAGTCCTGCAGGAAGGAACTCGCCCAGCTCACATCGGTGCGGGTCGGGCTGATGACCTCGTTCACCACCGGGGTCTGGTCCGAGCTCAGGCAGAGCTTGCCGGTCATACCCATCATCACGGTGATTCCCGACTGCTCACGCAGGATCGGGTGGCTCTCGCCCACCGTGGGTCCGTCGATCGGTCCGGGCAGGCCCGCGGCACGGCTGGCCACCACGAGGCGCGCGCGCGGATAGGCCATGGCCTCGCGGTCGGCGCTCATGCCGGTATCGCGGCGGAAGTCTCCCGAGCCGAAGGCCAGGCGGAACGCACCCGGGGCGCGGGCGATCAGCGCGGCATCCTCGATACCCAGGGCCGATTCCACCAGTGCCACGATGGGCAGCTCGCCGCCGAGAATCTGGTGGGTCGCGGTGATCTGCTCGGGGCTCTCGGTCTTGGCCAGCATCACGCCGAGGAGCCCGGGGGCCCCGCGCAGTGCCTCCAGGTCATCGCGCCAAAACGGCGTGGTGTAATCGTTGATGCGAACCCAGGCGACATTGCCCTCTTCACGCAGCCAGGCGGCCACATAATCGCGAGCCTCGGCCTTGCGGGAGGGGTCCACGGCGTCTTCGATATCCAGGACCACGGCATCGGCCGAGGAGCGCACGGCCTGGGTGATCAGATCGGGCTGGGTGGCATTCACCAGCAGCCAGGAGCGGGCGAGATCTGCCGGAACCCCCTGGCGCCGCACGGCACCGTTGCCGGAACCCATGATGGATACCGTTCCGGTCGGGGTTGCTTCGGTATGAACTACATCGGCCATCTCAAGAACTCTTTTCCTCTTCCGCACGCGGGCGAAAGGCTAAACCTCGTATATATGTCTGCGCGTAAAATAACGATCCCGGGTGCCGATGCGGGCACGGGGACCGCAACCATCGTAGCGTTGACCGCGGGCGCGTGTCCCGTGTCCGGACGGTGTTGCCCAATAATTTGTCGCGACCCCACGAAAACGCCGCCGTTATCCCGGAGGATCCGGGATAACGGCGGCGCAGGCGATCGGGTTAGGGGCGCTCGGTGCGCTCCGTTTCGCTGCCGGGATAGTCCTCCCCCGGCGTGAACGTGACCCCGGCATCGGCCGGTCCCTCGTCCTCGCGCGCGGCGGCCGGCGCGATCACCGCGATCTCGATCGTGCTGGTATCCAGGGTGACCCCCGCATCGGCCGGCGCCGGGGCGGCGACGTCATTGGTGGGCGTGGATACCTGCACCGAGGGCAGCCCGCGGCGACGGCGCAGGAAGCGGGCCCCGAAGGTGGCGAGCGGGCCACTATTCAGCGGCTCCTCCACCTCCAGCCCGTAGTAGTCACCGATATGGTCCACAAAGGCGGCACGGTTGGCCCGCTCATAGGCACGTATCTCTCGCTTAAAGGCGAGGGCCGTGGACCAACAGATGCCCAGCATGATCACGCTGAACGGTAGCGCGATAATAATCGCCGCCGTTTTCAGTGCCTGTAGCCCGCCCGAGAGCAGGAGGGCGATGGCCAGCAGCGAGGAGGCACACGCGAAGACCACGCGGATCCAGCGCTTGGGTTCGGCCTGCCCACCCGTGGCGATCATTCCCATCACCAGCGCACCGGAGTCCGCGGAGGTAATAAAGAAGATCGCGATCAGCACTATTGCGCCGACCGTCAGGATCGAACCTCCGGGCAGGTTGCTGAGCATCTGGAAGAGCGCACCCTCCACATCCACGGTATTGCCAGGACCGATCAGGCCCCCGCCCCCGTTCAGTGCCTGGTAGAGCGCGGTTCCGCCGAGCACGGAGAACCAGAGGAAGGTGATCAGCGTGGGCACCAGAATCACGCCGGTAATAAACTCGCGCACCGTGCGGCCGCGCGAGATACGCGCGATGAAGATTCCCACAAACGGTGCCCAGGAGATCCACCAGCCCCAGTAGAACGTGGTCCAGGCGGCCTGCCATTCCTCGCCCGCGGTGCCCGAGAAGGCACTCACGTTAAAGGTCAGGCCGAGGAAGTTCTGTAGATAATTACCGATCGACTGGACAAAATCGCGCAGCAGGAACTGGGTCGGGCCCACGGCCAGGATCACCAGCACCATCAGGGCGGCCAGCACGAGGTTAAAATTGGACAGCCATTTCATGCCCTTGCTGACACCCGAGACCACCGAGAACAGCACACCCCCGGTGATAATCACGATGAGAATCACGTTGGTGAAATCGGTGGATTTAAACAGTCCCGCGTGCTCGAGCCCCGCGCCGATCTGCAATACTCCAAATCCCAGCGATGTGGCCACACCAAACATCGTGCCCACGAGCGCAATCACGTCGATGATATTGCCCCAGGCCCCGCGGACGTGGCGGCCCAGCACGGGCTCAAGCGCCCAGCGGATCGAGATGGGGCGGCCGCGGCGGTGAATCGCATAGGCCAGCGCAAGACCGATGATCACGTAGATGGCCCAGGCGTGCACTCCCCAGTGCAGATAGGTCTGCGACATGGCCTGCTGCGCGAGCTGCACATCATCGCCGGTGACACCGGGACGCGGGTTGGCGAAGTGGCTCAGCGGCTCACTCACACCATAAAACACCAGCCCGATTCCCATTCCGGCCGCAAAGAGCAGCGAGAACCAGGAACCCAGCGAAAACTCCGGCTCATCATCGTCCTTGCCCAGCTTGATATCTCCAAATTTGCCGAAGCCAATCCAGAGACAGAAGAAGACAAAAAACGCGGCGATGAGGACGTAATACCAGTTAAAGTTCTTAACGATGCCCGACTGGATGGCGGCGAAGGTGGACTCCGCGGTGTCCGGCGCGATCATCGCGAACGCTACGAACAACACAACGATTATGGCGGCTGGCCAAAATACCCAGCGGCTAAACGGAGGAGACTTCTCTTCTGTTTTCATGTCCCCTAGCGTACCTACCTGGCAGACAAACCATAGGTATTGAGCCCGTTTAGGCGTATCGGAACGGCCGGGACGCGCCCGAGACCCACACCCCCTGGCGCATATCGTCCGTTTGGTTAGGATTAAGACGGGGCAATCACCCCGCAAAAATGTGTTGGCCACAACACCGTGTGGCCACATATTCCGGCACGCACGAAGGAGAACACCATGAAGGCTGCTCGCTATTACGACCGCGGAGACATCCGGATCGAAGATATTCCGGTTCCCGAGGTCACCCCCGGAACCGTGGGAATCGACGTCGCCTGGTGCGGTATCTGCGGCACCGACCTGCACGAATATCTTGACGGACCGATTTTTGTCCCGGCGCATGGCCATCCGCACCCGATCTCGGGCGAGTCGGCCCCTGTCACCCTGGGTCACGAAATGTCCGGCGTGGTTTATGCCGTGGGCGAGGGTGTTAACGACCTCGCTGTGGGCGACCACGTGGTGGTGGAGCCCTATATTATCGACCCGCAGTATTCCACCGAGCCCGGCACCAATTATCACCTCACCCCCAATATGAACTTCATCGGGCTGGGCGGCCGCGGGGGCGGACTGGGCGAGAAGATCACCGTGGAGCGCCGCTGGGTGCACCCGATTGGCAACGATATTCCCCTGGATGAGGCGGCGCTGATCGAGCCCCTCTCGGTGGGCTATCACGCCTATGTGCGCAGCGGGGCCGGGGAGGGCGATTTTGCCCTGATCGGCGGGGCCGGACCCATCGGCCTACTCACCGCCGCGGTGCTGAAGGCCCAGGGGCTGACCGTGGCCATCTCCGAGCTGAGCGCGCTGCGCCGCCAGAAGGCACTGGATTCCGGGGTGGCCGATTATGCGTTTGACCCGAGTACCGTGGACGTGGCCGAGGAGGTTCGTGGCCTGACCGACGGCGCCGGGGCCGATGTGGCCTTTGAGTGTACGTCCGTGAACGTGGTACTGGATACCCTCTTTGACGCCGTGCGCGCGGGCGGGGTCATCGTGGTGGTCTCGATCTGGGGCAAGCCCGCCCAGCTTGATATGCAGAAGCTGGTTCTTAAAGAGGTGGACCTGCGCGGCACGATTGGCTATATGGGCAATCACCCCGAGACGATCCGCCTGGTGCAGTCAGGCAAGATCGACCTGAAGCCGTTTATCACGGGCAAGATTGGGCTGGACGAGATCGTGGATAAGGGCTTTGATACCCTGATTCACCATAACGAAACCGCCGTGAAGATCCTGGTCTCGCCCTCGGGCGCCGGGCTCTAACCCGCGTGGCCGCGCCCCGGGGGCCCGATGGCACCCGGGGCGCGGCCACTTTCCCCGAAGTGGACTGCTTTTCACGGCGGATTGGCCCGTTCCGGGTCCTAAAATGGTGGTCATGTCCTCCACCGAATATGCCGCGGCCCCCGCGATCACCCTGACCATTGCCGGATCCGAAGCCACCGGCGGCGCCGGCGCCCAGGCCGACCTGAAGACCTTCCAGGAGCTCGGGGTATACGGCGTTATTGCCCTCACCTGCATCGTGTCCTTTAACCCGGCCGATAACTGGAACCACCGCTTTATGCCCGTGGAGCCGCAGGTCATTGCGGATCAGCTTGAGGCCATCCAGACCTGCTACGCGGGCTCGCTGGATACCGTAAAGATCGGCATGCTGGGCAGCCCCGCCACGATCTCCACCGTGGCCACCGCCCTGGGCAATCAGTCCTGGAAAAACGTGGTGCTCGACCCGGTACTGATCTGCAAGGGCCAGGAGCCGGGCCACGCCCTGGATACCGATCTCGCGCTGAAGGCGCAGATCCTGCCGCTGGCCACGTTTGTCACGCCGAACCACTTCGAGGCCGAATCGCTTTCGGGAATCTCCATTAACTCGGTGGAAGACCTGACCGAGGCCGCGCGCATCATCCACGAGATCAGCGGGGCCACCGTGCTGGCCAAGGGTGGCGTGCGCCTCGCGGGCGAGAACGCGGTGGACGTATTTTATGACGGCACCACCACCGAGCTGCTGAGCGCCCCCAAGGTGGGCGAGGTGGCCGTATCGGGTGCCGGCTGTTCCCTCGCCGCCGCGATCACCGCGGAGCTGGCCAAGGGTGCCACGCCGCTCGAGGCCGCACGCACCGCCAAGGCATTTGTGACCGCGGGAATCAAAAACCGCGTGGCCTCCAATGCACCGTTTGATGCGCTGTGGCAGGGTGGCAACCGCGCGGCCTAGCATCCCCATGAGGGGAACGGGTGCCCCGGAAACCGGAATGGGCACCCCCGCCAGACAGGAACGGGCGCCACTCATAAAGGAGTGGACGCCCCCGCAATAATAAAGGAATGGGCGCCCCCGCCACACAGAAACGGGCGCCACTCATAAAGGAATGGGCGCCCCCGCGAGGGGGCGCCCATTCGCCGTTTTGCGCGACGGCGTTTCTGTTGCTCGGCTAGGCGGGGACGCGCTCGGGCAGGACCCGAGGATGCGACCCGGCGATGCGCTCCAGCACGCGCACCACCTGACAGCTATAGCCGAACTCGTTGTCATACCAGACGTATAGTATGAGGTTTTTTTCGTGGGAAATCGTGGCCAGTCCGTCCACGATGCCCGCGCGATGCGAGCCCACAAAATCGCTCGAGACCACCTCGGGTGACTCGATAAAATCTATCTGCTGCCGCAGCGAGGAGTTGCGGGCGATATCACGCAGCAGGTCGTTTACCGCATCGCGGGTGGTGGCCCGTTCCAGCGTGAGGTTCAGGATCGCAAGCGAAACATCGGGGGTGGGCACGCGGATCGAGCTTCCCGAGAGTCGCCCCTCCAGCTCGGGCAGGGCCTTGGCCACCGCGGTGGCCGCCCCGGTCTCGGTGATCACCATATTCAGTGCCGCGGAGCGGCCGCGGCGGTCGCCCTTATGGAAATTATCGATGAGGTTCTGATCATTGGTGAAGGAGTGTACGGTCTCCACGTGTCCGTGCACCACACCATAGGCATCGTTTATGACCTTCAGGACCGGGGTGATCGCATTGGTGGTGCAGGACGCGGCCGAAACGATGCGATCCTCGGCGGTGATCGTCGCATCGTTAATGCCGTGCACGATGTTTTTCAGCGCACCCTTGCCGGGGGCGGTGAGCAGCACCCGGGCCACACCCGCGGAGCGCAGGTGCTGGGACAGCCCCTCCTCATCACGCCAGCGGCCGGTATTATCCACCACGATCGCATCGTGGATGCCGTAGCTCGTATAGTCGATGGCGGCGGGATCATCCGCATAGATCACCTGGATGAGGGTGCCATTGGCGAGGATGGTATTGTGCTCCTCATCCACCGTGACCGTGCCCTGGAAGGGGCCGTGCACCGAGTCGCGCTGGAGCAGGCTCGCGCGCTTCATGAGGTCGTTATCGGAACCGCGGCGCACCACCACGGCGCGCAGGCGCAGGCCGTCTCCGTTGCCGGCGTGGGAGATCAGGATGCGGGCCAGCAGGCGACCGATCCGGCCAAAGCCATAAAGCACCACATCGGTGGGGGCCGCGGGGGCATCCGAGCCGAGGACCGGCGCCAGCTCGGCACGCAGATAGGCCTCGAGGTCCTCCGAACCCGCCTCCTGGAATCCGGCGTAGAGGCGGGAGAGATCCAGCGAGGCCTCCCCGGGACCGATCTCGCGCAGCGCGAGCAGGACGTTTTCCAGGCCCTCCAGATCGGCGCCATCGCCATAGGTCTGCTGGGCAAAGGTGACGGCATTAAGGATGCCGATTGCGGAGAGGTTAATCAGGCGCTGCCCGCGCAGCGAGGTCACCACCCCGTGATTACGATAGAGGCCGCCGATGAGGGAGATGAGGCGTTCCGCCCGCTCCTCACGATCGACCCACAGCTGGCGGTGAGCATCAAAAGTCTGGTCCACGTTGATCCTTTTATTTCCCCGGCCACCCGGGTGGGGCGGTGCGGGAAGAGCGATGATTATCGGGCGATCTTGCGACCGCTCCCCCGATGCTAGGCCAGGCAATCGAAAGAATTCTCAGAATTTGGGCCTTTTTACGTAGAAGAAATTCGTTTCTTAACAAAAAGGCAATTTGGGGCGATCATGCGTGCACGGGCCGCCGGATGAATCGGGGCCGGGCGACACGAGCCTAAACTGAGGGGGTGGACAGAAATAACCAGATGCCGGACCGGCTCGACGCGGCCACGTGGCGGCAGCGGGCAGCGGCCCATGCCGAGCGGGCCGAGAGGCTAACCGCGGGCCGGATCGCGCGCCGGGCCGCGGGCATAAACGATCCGATCGAGGACTTTCTGTTCACCTACTATCCGATTAAACCCGCGCGCCTGCGGGCCTGGCATCCCGGCTCCGGCGTGATCCTGGAGGATGCCCGCGGCGAGGAGATTCCGCGCTGGTATGCCGCTAGCGGCGATGCCGATCTGATCGTGGACGCCGCGGCGCTCCTCGACGCCCGCGGCCCCCTCCTGGGATTTATCCACCGGCTGCTGCGCGGCACACGCGAACGCCCCGCGCAATACGGCTGCTTTGGCCTGCACGAGTGGGCGATGGTTTATAAGCTGGACCCCGAGCGGGTACGCCATGAATCCACCCCACTGCGGCTCACCCCCGCCGAAACGGATGCCGTGGTGGAACGCCATAATATTGCCTGCAGCCATTTTGACGCGTTCAGGTTTTTCACCCCCGAGGCCAGTGGGCTTAATCGGCTCTCCCCCACCCGGGAGAACCAGCCACTGCTGGAGCAGCGCGGCTGCCTCCACGCCGGCATGGATCTTTATAAATGGGCCTCCAAGCTGGGCCCCGCGCTGCCGGGTGAGCTGCTCCTGGACTGCTTTGAGCTGGCCCGGGAGATCCGAATCCTGGATATGCGAGCCTCGCCCTATGACATCGGCGCCTGGGGGTATTCGGCGGTGCCGATCGAAACGGACGCGGGTAAGGCCGAATATGTGGCCGCCCAGAGAGCATTCACCACACGCTCGGATATTCTGCGCGACCGGGTACTGGACGCGCTCCTGCGCACGCGGGAGGCGGCGAGCGCGTAGCTCGCCGCCGCCCCGGGCAAGCGCTGAGGGTCAGGAGATTCGGCTGGCTCCCCCGGCGGTGGTGCTCACGGTCAACCGGGCCGGAATGCGCTCCTGCATGGCCGGGACGTGGCTGATAACCCCGACGGTGCGTCCTCCCGCGCGTAGCCCGTCCAGGGTCTCCATCGCGATATCCAGGGTTTCCTGATCCAGCGAGCCGAAGCCCTCGTCGATAAACAGCGTATCCAGGCGAATGCCTCCCGCGCGCTGGCTGACCACCTCGGCCAGCCCGAGGGCAAGCGCCAGCGAGGCGAGGAAGGTCTCGCCCCCCGAGAGTGACTGGGTGGGGCGGGCCGCGCCGGTGAATGCGTCATATACGCTCAGCCCCAGGCCGGACTGCGCATTACGGTATTGCACCGAATCATCGTGTTCGAGGCTGAAGCGTCCCGAACTCATCTCCTGGAGGCGCAGATTGGCCGCGGCCACGATCTCCTCGAGCTCGGCCGCGAGCACAAAGCTCTCCAGGCGCATCCTGCGGGTATTATTTTTTCCCCCGCTCAGCGCCATCGAGAGTGCGCGCAGGCGCTCGTATTCGGCGTGGCGCTCGGCGGAGCCCGCGAGCAGGGTGCGCGCCCGGTCGATCAGGTCCCCGAGTGCGCGGTGGCGCTGCGTGGCGGCGGCCGCGGATTCGGCGGCGGTCTCGGCCGCGGCGCGCGCGAGCGTGGATTCCTCCTCCAGGGGGGCGAGGTCCATCGCCTCGGCGGGCAGCGCCACCAGCTCGGGGTCCCCCAGGATGGTGCGGGCTGCCAGCACGGCGTTTTCGTGGTCGCGCACGCGTATGCGCAGCGGTTCCCGGTCCTCGCGCAGCGCCGCACCCCAGGCAGCAAGGTCTTCGAACATATATTCGATCAGGGTATCCCGGAGGGCCGCGTCGGCCCGGCCGTGCTCCGCAAGCGCCCGGGTCACGGCTGCCTGCGCCTCCCCGAGTTCGCGGGCGCGCGAGCGTTCGCGGGTATGCCGGGTGATCGCCTCGGCTACCGAGGCGTCCCCGCCACGACCCTCGTCCAGGCGCGTGCGTATCCCCGCCCGCTCGCTGAGCAGGCCCGCATATTGCGCGGCGCGCTCCTCCGCGGCGGCGCGGTGAGTTTCGCGCGCGGCGTGCAGATCCTCGGCCTCGGTTTCCAGGGCGAAGATGTGCGCGGCGAGTGCACCGGCACGGGTCTCGGCCTCGCGGGCGGCGGCCAGATCGGTCTCGATACCGCGCTCGGCGGCCAGCAGATCCGGCACCGCGGTATCGCCGGTGATGGCGCGGCGCGCGGCCAGCTCACTCTCCCGGGTATAAAACGCGGACGCACACTCGGCGAGCGCGGTACCGCTGCGTTCCACGGCACTGCGGGCGGCGGCAATATCGGCCTCGGTCACGGGGGCTTCCCCGGGTTCCGCGGGCTGCGGGTGCGCGGTTGCACCACAGACCGGACAGGGTTCACCCTCCGTAAGCTCGGCCGCGAGGGTGCCCGCATAGCCCTGAAGCTGGCGGGTCACCAGGTCCCGCTGGGCGCGTGTGGCGGCATCCTGTTCGGCGGTGGCGGAGACCATGGCGGCACGGGCCCGGGCGAGCGAGAGCTCCAGGTCCTCGGCCTCGCGCGCGGCGTCAAGCATCGCCCGCAATCTCAGGCGCTCGGTATCGAGTGCCGGCACCCCGTGGGCGAGGCGCAGTGCCTCCTCCCGGTCCCCGCGTGCACCCTGAAGAACGACGGGTATTTCCGCGGCCCGGCGGGTCATCTCGGCGGAGGCCTCCCCGGCCCCGAGGATTTCCCGGTCCGCGGCGGCGATCTCCGCCTCCAGCGTGCCGAGGCGCGTCTCCTCCGCGGCCAGGGCCTCCAGCGCGCCGAGCGTGCGGGTGAGGGATTCGATTCCCCGCGCGAGTTCCTCGGCGCCGGGTTCCTCCGCCTGCGCGCCCTCCAGATAGCCGGCGAGCGCGGAACGGTGGGTATCCCGGGCCGCCGTCAGGGCCGCGGTGGCCCGCTCGGCGGCACGCACCGCGGGGGTCGCGGCGGCGGCCCGTTCGGCCGCGGCCAGGGCCTCCCGCTCGGCGGTGATGGCATCCTCGGCCGCGGTCAGCTCGGCGAGGCGGGCGGTGGCCTCGGCCCGTTTGGCCTGCCGCGAGGCGGTGAGCCGCGCCGCGGCGAGCGCCTGCTCGGCCAGGGTGGCGCGCCCGGCCGCGGTTTCCCTCCCGGCACGCGCGTCCCGCTCCTGCGCGGCGGAAGCTGCCAGGCGGTCCCCAAACCACTCCTCCGTGGGCGCCTCCGGGATCTCCTCCGCGTGTTCCTCGGCGGCCAGTACACCCCCGAGCTGGGCAAGGAGTGCGGCATAGCCGGCGCGGACCGCGGAGAGCTCCTGCTCGGCCTCGCGGACACTCTCGGCGAGGGTACGCTCATAGCGTTCAAAGCGGGCCGTGCCAAACAGGGTGCGCAGCAGTTCCAGGCGTTCACCACTCTGCGCCCGCAGGAACTCGCCAAAACGATTCTGGGCCAGCAGGATCACCTGGAGGAATTGCTCCCGCCGCAGCTGCACGATCTCGCCGAGCCGGATCCCCACATCGCGGGCCAGGGTGGAGAGTGCCTCCCAGCCCGTCGGGCGCAGGATCCACAGTTCCGCGCTGGCCTTTTGCAGCGTGGTGCCCTCCCCGCGGGATTTGGGACGCTCATAGGCGGGCGAGCGCAGCACCCGATAGCGTTCCTCCCCGGCGCTGAACTCCAGCTCCACCGCGGTGGGGTCCCCCGGCCCGCAGTGATCGCTGCGCAGCCGGGCGGCCTGGCCGTCATAGCGCGGCACGGAATCGTAGAGGGCAAAGCTGATCGCATCGAGGATGCTGGATTTTCCGGCGCCGGTTTTCCCGGCGATCAGGAAGAGGCCGTCATCCTCGAAGGAATCAAAGTCCACGGTCTGGGTGTGATGGAACGGCCCAAAGCCGGTGATGCTCAGGCGGTGAATCTTCATCGGATAGCCTCGTTATTTTCCTGGGCGATCAGGGCGGCAAGCACTGCCTGTTCCTGCGCGTTGGGCCCCTCCCCATTGCGCACAAATCCGAGAAACTCGGCCATGATCTCGGCGTCCCCGCGCTCGCGGACCCGGCCGGCATAGCCCCCCTCGGTGATGGCCTCGAGATGCTCGGGTTCGTGTTCGAGGGTGACCGCATGGGGGAAGCGTTTTTGCAGTTCCCGCATGGGCTCCACCGGGCGCACCCGATCGGTGAGGATCACGGAGATCCAGTGCTCGCGCACCGCCTCGTGGGCGGGATCGGCCAGGAGCTCGGCGAGGGTTCCGCGCAGGATACTCAGGGGCCGCGGGATGGGCAGATCCAGCCAGGTGATCTCCTCCACCCCGTGCGCGCCGAGGTCCACGAGCCAGGAGCCGCGCGGCTTGCCCGCCTCGGAGAAGGAATAGTGCAGGGGTGCGCCGCTATAGCGCAGGTGGGGTGCAAGCACCGCGCGGCCGTGGATATGACCAAGGGCGGCATAGTCCACGCCCTCAAAAACATCCAGCGGCACGGATTCCACACCACCGGCCGTGATATCGCGCTCCCCGTCTCCCCCGCTCGCGCCGCTGGCAAAACAGTGCGCGGCCAGCACGCTGCGGGCCGGCGGCCGGGCGGCGAGGTCGGCGCGGATGCGCGCGAGCGCAAAGCGCAGCGTGTCCTCCTGGGTGCGCAGGGTCTGTTCGGGATAGCGGTGCCGCAGCAGCGCGGGTTCCAGATAGGGGATGCCGTAGAGCAGGACCGTTCCGTGCTCATCCTCGAGTTCGATCGGGGTGTCCAGCCGGGTGGGATCGGCGAGGATATGCACCCCGGCGAGCGCGGCAAATTCGGCGAGGAAACCCAGGCGGGCGGGCGAATCGTGATTGCCCGAGGTGAGGATGATGCGCGCCCCGGTGGCCTGGAGCCGGGCGAGGACCCGGCCCAGCATCGCATAGGACTCCGCGGAGGGCATCCCGGTATCAAAGATATCGCCGGCCACCAGCACAACGTCCACCCGCCGTTCAACCACCTGTTGCGCGAGGGTCAGTAACACGTCCTCCAGATGGGCGAGGGTGGATGCTCCGTGAAACGAGCGACCCACATGCCAGTCGGAGGTGTGCAGTATTCTCATGACTTCACGATACCGAGATTATGGAATAGATTGCGCGCCGCGAGAGTTATCCCTCCCTGTCGCTATCCGCAGAACCTTTAAGGACTCCTTTTTGACCTCTTCAACCGCCGAGACCCCCGTGCTCGACGCCGCGATCACCCGACGCAATAACCGCGTGATCGCCCTCCTGATTGCCGCCGCGTTTGTGGTCATCCTGAACGAAACCATCATGAGCGTGGCGCTGCCCGAGCTGACCCGCGACCTGAGCATCACCCTGGCCACCGCGCAGTGGCTCACCACCGGGTTTATGCTCACCATGGCCGTGGTGATCCCGATCACCGGCTTCCTGCTGCAGCGCTTCAGTACCCGCACCATTTTTATTGCCGCAATGTCGCTGTTTTCCACCGGTACCCTGATCGCCGGGCTTGCCCCGGGGTTTGAGGTGCTGCTGGCCGGTCGTATCGTGCAGGCCAGCGGTACGGCCATCATGATGCCGCTGCTGATGACCACGCTGATGACGCTGGTGGAACCCGCGCGGCGCGGCCGCATGATGGGCAGTGTGTCCATCGTGATTTCGGTGGCCCCCGCGATTGGTCCCACCATCTCGGGCCTGATCCTGCACTATCTGTCCTGGCGCTGGATGTTCTGGATCGTGCTTCCGATCGCCCTGATCATGCTGATCGTGGGTATCCGCAACGTGGTGAACGTGACCGAGCCGCGCGTGGTTCCGATCGATGTGCTCAGCGTGGTGCTGTCCGCGCTGGGCTTTGGTGGGCTGATCTTTGGGATTAGCCGCATCGGTGAGACCACCGCCGAGAGCAATACCCTGCTGATCGCCTCGCTCGTGATCGGCGCGGTTGCCCTGATCGCGTTTGTGCTGCGACAGCTGGTATTGCAGCGCCAGAACCGCGCACTGCTGGACCTGCGCACGTTCCTCTCCCCGATCTTCACCGCGAGCGTGCTGATGATGGTCATCTCGATGGCCGCGCTTTTTGGCACGATTGTGCTGTTCCCGATCTTCATGACGCAGGCCCTGCACCTGGATACAATCCAGATCGGCCTGTTTATGCTGCCCGGTGGCCTGCTGATGGGGCTCATGGCCCCGTTTGTGGGTCGGCTCTATGATGCCGTGGGCCCGCGCCCGCTGGTGATCCCCGGTACCGTGATCGTCAGCGCGGTGCTGTGGTTCCTGTCCACGATTAACACCGAGACCACCTTTGGTGTGCTGCTGGCCGCGCATATCGTGCTGAGCCTGGGCCTGGCCCTGCTCTTCACGCCGCTGTTCACGGCGAGCATGGCCTCGGTGGCTCCCCCGCTGTACTCGCATGCCAGCGCCATCGTGGGTACCGTGCAGCAGGTGGCCGGTGCCGCCGGGACCGCGCTCTTTGTGACGGTGATGTCCCTGCAGTCGGCACAGCGCGCGCAGGCCGGGGCCGGCATGGAGGAGGCCGTGACCTCCGGAGTGGGCTCGGCCTTTTTCATCGGCGCCTGCCTCTCGGTGGTGGCCGTGATCATCGGCCCGTTTATTGCCAAGCCCGCCGATGCCCCGGGCGCCGACGGCAAGATTCACGCCGCACACTAGCCGGTGTGAGATAAGGGCCCCGCGGAGTTGCTCCGCGGGGCCCTTTCCGTTCCGGCGCGACGGGCGCCCGGCGCGTGGTCGGCCCGCTCGGGCGATCCGCGCCCGGAGGCAGTAGTGTGGTTATTTTCCGTTTGAACCCGCTTGGACGTATCCCGTGACCACCGAATTGCCCGCCCGCACCCGGCTCGGCGCCCAGCTTTCCCGCCGCAAGCCGCTTCCCGTGGCGGCGGCCACGGCCGAGGAGAATACCGGCCTGCGCCGAAGCATGGGCCTGTGGCAGCTCACGATGATCTCGATCGGCGCCACCCTGGGCACCGGGGTATTTGTGGTCCTGGGCACCGCGGTCCCGATGGCCGGGCCGGCCGTGTGGATCGCGTTTATCATCGCGGGATTTACCGCGCTGCTCTCCGCGCTCTCCTATGCCGAGATGGCCGGAAGCGTCCCGGTATCGGGCTCGAGCTATTCCTATGCCTATGCGACCCTCGGCGAGGGCCTGGCCTGGGTATGTGGCTGGTGCCTGGTCCTGGAATACGCGGTCTCGGTGGCGGCCGTGGCCGTGGGCTCGGGCGAATATATTAACGATGCCCTGGGCCTATTTGGCATCCACCTGCCCGCGGCGATTGCCGGGGCCCCGGGCGATGGCGGAATCGTCAATCTGCCCGCCGCGGCGATTGTGCTGCTCGCGATGGTGCTGCTGATCCGCGGCACCCGCGAGTCCATCGCGATCAACACCATCATGGTGGTGCTGAAGATCGCCGTGATGCTGATGTTTGTGGCGATCGCCTTCACCGCCTTCCACGCCCAAAACTTCGAGCCGCTCGCGCCGATGGGTGCCGCCGGAATCTCCGCCGCCGCCTCGCGGGTATTTTTCTCCTATATCGGCTTTGATGCCGCATCCACCGCGGGCGAGGAGGCCAAAAACCCGCAGCGGGATATGCCGCGCGCGATCCTGCTCTCGCTGGGCATCGTCACGGTGGTTTATATTCTGGTGGCCGTGGCCGCGATCGGGGCCCGCCCCTGGGATACCTTCAGCGATAACGGCCCCACGCTCGCGGCCATCCTGAACGATATTACGCAGACGCCGTGGATCGCCCTGGTGATGGCCATCGGCGCGGTGATCGCTATTGCCAGCGTGGTCCTCACTGTGCTCTACGGGCAGACCCGCATCCTGATGAGCATGGCCCGCGACGGCATGGTGCCGAGTATTTTTGCGCGCATCTCCCCGCGCACCCACACCCCCGTGGCCGGCACCGTGATCGTGAGTGTGGCCGTGGCGATCACCGCGGCCCTGATCCCACTCGGCGAGCTGGCCGATGCCACCAGCATCGGCACCCTATTTGCCTTTGCCCTGGTGAACCTCTCGGTGATCTATCTGCGCTGGAAGCGGCCCGCCCTGCCGCGCACATTCCGCGTGCCGCTATTTCCCGTGGTGCCGCTGCTGGGCTTTGGCTTTTGTGTTTATCTGATGATCACGCTTGGCACCACCACCTGGATCGTTTTCCTGCTCTGGATGCTGGTGGGGGCCGCCGTCTACCTGGGGTATAGCCGCCGCCGTTCCGTGGTCGGGGCCCTGAGCGAGGCCGAGTATGCCGAGGCCCAGGCCGCCTCGGACGAATCCAACCGCTAGCCTCCGGTCGCTCCGGGGCGGGCCCCACGCCCGCCCCGGCCCCCGCTAACCGACCGGGCTCGCGAGGGATACGCGCACCCGCTCCCGCGCGATCCCCAGGATCTCCGGCCCCACCCCCGCGGCGGCCAGCGCCAGCAGGCTCGCCCCCAGAATCGGCGGTTCGCGCACGATCTCGATGCGCGCCGCGGGGTCCTCGGCATAAATCCCGGAGGCGATGCCGGCCAGCAGCCGCCGATTATCCGAGGCGATCACCCCGCCGCCGAGCACCACGGGCACCGCGGAACCCAGGAATCCCAGCCGGCGCAGCGTGGCCGTGGCCAGCGCCACGATCTCTTCCGCCTGACGATCCACCACCGAGCCCGCGACCGGGTCCCCCGCATCCGATTCGGCAAAAACCACCGGGCTCAGCGCCGCAAGCGTGGTGCGTTCGATCCGGCCAAAATGCAGCGCCTCGGTGACCGCCGAGACATCGGGAAGCCCCAGCGCGGCGGGCACGGTATGTTCAAGGGTGCTGCGCGGGCCGCGGCCATCGGCGCTACGGGCAGCATGCCAGAGCCCCCACTCGCCGATCGAAAAGCCACCACCCCAGTCCCCGGAGATCATGCCCAGGGCCGGGAAACGCACGGTTTCTCCGTCCGCGCGCACCCCCACACAGTTGATCCCGGTGCCGCAGACGATCGCCACCGCATCCGGTTCCGCTGTGCCGGCCCGCAGCAGCGCAAAGAGATCATTATCCACGACCAGGTGGCCCAGCTCCCCGTGCGGGAATGCCGCGGCGAGCCCCTCGGCAAATTCCACGATCTCGATCGGCAGATCCAGGCCGGAAAGATAGACGTGGACCCGCTCGATCCGTTGCCCGGCCGCGGCCCCGAGGATCAGCTCACGAATCTGGGAGACCGCCGCGTCCAGGCCGATCAGGTGCGGGCTGGTCCCGGTTCCCCGGGCGCGCCCCAGCACCTCCCCGTGCCGGTTCAGGGCCACGGCATCCGTTTTGGAGCCGCCCCCGTCCACGGCAATGATGACGCCCATTAACGCACCCAGGGCAGATAATCGGCATTGGCCGCAAGGAGCAAATCGGTGAGCTTTTCGGCGCGATCAAATTGCTGCACCAGCGGATGCGCGAGCATCGCCCGCAGCACCCGGTCGCGTCCACCGTGAATCGCCGCGTCCAGCGCCAGGCGCTCATAGCCGGCAACATGCGCGATGGTTCCGGCCAGATCGGGCTCCACCTCGGGAACCGGCAGGGCATGCACCCCGTCGGCCCCGATGATCGCGGGCACCTCGATCACGTGATCATCGGGCAGGAACGGCAAAATACCGTTGTTTTGCAGGTTGACCACCTGCTCGTCCCGGCGATCGCCGTGCAGCGAGGCGATCAGATCCACCGCCGCCTCGGAATAAAAGGCCCCGCCGCGCTGGGCCAGAATCTCGGGCTTGGTCTGCACACTCGGATCGGCATAGAGCTCCAGCAGGGTCTGCTCCACGGCCATTACCGCCTCCGCCCGGGTGGGTGAGTCACGCTGCTCGCGCAGCACCTCGTCATGGGCATAAAAATAGCGCAGATAATAGGACGGAATGGTGCCCTGCAGCGCCAGCAGCGTCTCGGGCAGGTGCACCTCCTCGGCCAGCTCCGGCAGGCGCGTGGCCAGCAGCTCGGGCAGCACATCGCGCCGGATACCGCCCTCGTTCAGGAAGACCTGACGCTCCCAGGTGAGATGGTTCAGGCCCACATGACCGAGGGTAATATCGCGGTGGTCCACGCCCAGCACCCGCGCAAATTTGCGCTGGAATCCGATCGCCACATTACACAGCCCCACGGCGCGGTGGCCCTCGTTCAGCAGCGCCCGCGTGACGATGCCCACGGGATTGGTGAAGTCCACGATCCACGCATTGGGCTTGGCATATTGCCGAATGGTCTCGGCCACCCGCAGTACCACGGGCACGGTGCGCAGCGCCTTGGCAAAGCCCCCCGGTCCGGTGGTCTCCTGGCCGATGCAGCAGGCCTCATGGGGCCAGGTCTCATCGGTATGCCGGGCGGCCTGGCCGCCGATGCGCAGCTGAATCAGTACCACATCCGCACCCGCCACGCCCGCCACCAGATCCTCGGTGGCGGTGACCGTGCCGGGGTGCCCGGCCGCGGCAAACATCCGCCGGGCCATGCCGCCCACCAGGCGGCGGCGCTCCTCGCTGGGGTCCACAAGCCACACCTCCTCGAGGGGTAGGATCTCGCGCAGCCGGGCGAAGCCGTCGATCAGTTCGGGGGTATAGGTGGACCCGCCACCGATAATGGTCAATTTCATGATGTTTAGCCTTTAACTCCGGTGAGGGTGATTCCCTCGACAAAGATTTTTTGAGCAAAAAAGAAGATCAGGACAACCGGCACCATAACCAGCATGGTCATCGCCATGGTCAGGCCCCAGTCGGTGCCGTGGGCGCCGCGGAAGGTCGCCAGCCCATAGGCCACGGGCCACCACTGCGGGCTCTCCGAGGCATAGAGCAGCGGACCGTAATAATCGTTCCAGGAGTGGAAAAACGCGAAAATTCCGGCGGCGGCGATACCCGGCTTGGCCATCGGCACCACCACCCGCAGCAGCACGCCCCATTCGCTACAGCCGTCCAGGCGGGCGGCATCGGCGTATTCCTTGGGAACGGTGAGGAAAAACTGGCGCAGCAGGAAGATCGAAAACGCGTCCCCGAGCAGATTGGGAAGGATCAGCGGCCACAGCGTGCCGGTGAGACCCAGGTTGCTCCACAAGACATATACGGGTACCGCGGTGACCTGCGGCGGCAAGAGCATCGCGACGATGATCGCCAAAAAGATGATATTCGCCCCGGGGATTTTAATCTTGGCCAAGACATACGCGGCGGGCACCGAGGACAGCAGCATCAGCAGCGTGGCGGTGATCGCATAAAACGCGGAATTGGCAAACCAGCGGCCCAGCGGGGCCTTCTCAAATACCGTGAGATAGTTGCCCCACTCCCAGCTGCGCGGCCAGATCGAGGCGGTGAGGGCCTGATCGCTGGGCATCAGCGAGGTGAGAAAAACAAAGACGATCGGGGCGATAAACAGCACCGCGAGGATCGAGAGCACCAGATGCTCGGCCACCCAGGCGGCGAGGGATTTCCCGCGGCGACGCGGCTTTATCCGGGAGGTGGTTGGGGTGGAGCGCGCGGTCAGTGCGGTCATGATGCCCCCTCGGGCGAAAAGGCCTTGACCTTGCGCATGAGGAGCACGAGGAAGATCGCGGCGACGATAAAAAGCAGCACGGCCAGCGCGGAGGCATAACCGAGCTGATACTGGCCGAACCCGCGGACATATAGCCACTGGGTATAGGTGA
The DNA here is from genome assembly GCF_020424085.1 of Mycetocola spongiae. NCBI lineage: Bacteria > Bacillati > Actinomycetota > Actinomycetes > Micrococcales > Microbacteriaceae > Mycetocola > Mycetocola spongiae. The sequence goes on from NZ_CP080203.1 coordinate 844,925, forward strand.
GCAGGGAGCCATCGGGATATCCCAGCGTGACGCCCGCGCCCTGCCCTACCGTGGCCTTGCCCGAGGCCACGGCGCTGGCCACCGCGGCCTCCGTGAAGTATTGCAGCGCCGCGATCACCCCCGTGATCAGGGCGAAGACCAGCACCGGGGTGATATTGGGCAGCGTGACATAGCGCACCTGCGCAAATGCTCCCGCGCCGTCCAGCGCGGAGGCCTCGTATTGATCCCGGGGCACATCCAGGAGCGCGGCGAGGAAAATGATCATGATATCGCCCATGACCCAGATGCCCAGGAGCAGCAGCGAGGGCTTGGACCAATCGGGATCGTTAAACCACAGGGGGCCCTGGATGCCGATGGATTTGAGGATCAGGTTTACCGGGCCCGTTCCGGGGTTAAACAGGAAGACAAACGCCACGACCGAGGCCACGGGAGGCACCAGGGCGGGCAGATAAAACAGGGTGCGCCAGAGGCCGGTGGCCCGCTTAGCCCGGGCCAGGAGACCCGCGGTCAGCAGGGCGGTCACCAGCTTCACCGGGGTCAGGATGAGGATAAACCACAGCGTATTCAGCGCGGCGGTCCACACCATCGGGTCCTTGGTGAAGAGGTATTCATAATTGCGCAGCCCGATCCATTCGGGCGGGGAGACCAGGTCAAAACGGGTGAAGGAATAGTACACACTGGCCAGCAGCGGATAGCCAAAAAACACCAGGATGCCCAGCACGGCCGGCGCAATCATCGCCAGGACGGCCCAGTTCACGCGCCGCGGGCGCGGCGACGCGAGGGAGGGCGCTGCCTCGGGGCGGGCGGAGGGGCGGGTCCGGGAATCTGCCCGCCCCTCCGAGATCGTGATCGGGGTCATATTAGGGACCGTTCACCAGGTCAAGCGCATCATCGATCTGCTTATCCACGCCCTTGAGGCCCTCGGTGAGATCGCCACCCTTACCCGACTGATACTTCACCCAGTAGTCACCAAAGGCCTGCTGGAATCCCCCGCCGTTGGGGCTGGAGGGGTTCGAGGCGGTTTTGGGGTGCTCGGCAATATCGATGAAGGTCTGATACTGCTCGGTGACCTGCAGATCCGGGGAGGTCAGTGCCGCGTGGGTTGTGGGCAGGTTTTTCAGGCCGTTGGCCATCTTCACCAGGGCCTCGGTATCGGTGGTCAGATATTTCAGTAGCGCCCAGGACAGCTCCGGAACCTTGGAACCCTTGGCGATACCGATCACATTGCCGGTGATATAGCCGGCGCCGTAGAGATCCTCATAGCCCACCGCGGTGGGGAAGGGAGCGGTGCCATAGCGCACATCGGGGGCCTGGGCCTCGAGGAACGCGGTGCGGTATTCGCCGTCGATCTGCATCGCAAGCTGCCCGGTCTGAAAGGCGTTATCCGCCGAGAACTCCTGGCCCAGGCCCGCGGTGAACGCCTGTAGCTTGTCGTAGCCGATCTTATCCACGTAGTTTTTTTGCCATTCCATCAGCACGGGCCAGTTTTTATCCGAGCCAATCGCGCTGGTGCTATCGGCGTTAAGCCATTCGCCACCCACCGCGGGACCAAAATGCGAGGGGGTGTTTTCGTACATGCCCATGAACGGGTTAAAGCCAAGCGTTTTAATCGAGCCATCGGGGTTCAGCACGGTGAGCTTCTCGGCCACCTGCTCCAGCTCCGCGAGGGTCTTCGGCGGCTCGGTGATGCCCGCGGCATCAAACATGTCCTGGTTATAAAACAGCGCGTTTACATCGGAGAGGATGGGCATCGCACAGCGCACGTCATCGTATTCCGTATAGTTTTTGACGGTATCCGAGAACTGCGAGAGGTCCACGTCATCGCGTTCGATATAGGGCCCCAAATCGCGGAAGGCCCCGGTGGAACAGAAATTACCCACCACATCGGTGGAATAGGACAGCCCCACGTCGATATTGCCGCCGGCCGCGATGACCTTGCGCATTTTTTCGTCGTCCTGGCCGTCGTGAACATCCACCTTCACGCCGGGGTTCTTGGCCTCAAAATCATCCACCACCGACTGGATAACGGCGCCCTCCCGGTCGGAGAAGAAGTGCCAGAGCGACACGGTTCCCTCGAGTTTTTCCGGGGCGGATTCTTCCATTCCAGCCCCGGGGCCGCCGGAGGAACAGCCCATCAGGGCCACCACCGATCCGGCGATCAGCGCCGTGGATAGCAGCCACGGGCGGTGTGTAGCGGTGCGTCGTTGCATCGAATTAGCCTCACTCTTCATTGGGTGTTTTATCGGGGACGGCCGCGGGGGCGGCCGGTTTTTGGCAACACAATCACCGCCGCCGGGCGGCGGGGAAAGTGTTCACGCCCGGGGGCGTGCTTTTCGGGGGACCCGCTAGCCGGGGGTCACCGCCAGAAAAAGTCTTTCGCGCAGCTCGTTTATCAGCACCCAGCGGGCGCCGCTGAGCACGGGATGGGTTACCACGCCGGCCGGGCTGATCCGCGGGGACCAGCGGGTATGGGCGCGGATATGTTCACTCACGAGGGTCGCGAGCTCCTCGCCGCCGAGTGCCCCGGTGGGGCCGCCCAGCAGCAGAAGTTCGGGGTCGAGTACCGCCAGTACCGGCGCGATTCCCAGGGCAATCCGCGGGGCAAACTCGCTCAGGATCGCGCTGCGCGCGGGATGGGCCTGGATCTCGGCAAGCATACTCTCGAAGCCCGTGGCGGTCAGGCCGTGGGCGCGGGCTATCCCGATCAGCGCATCCCCGCTGATCAGATCCTGCAGATCGCGCGCCTCGGGGTCAATCTCGGTGGCGGCGCGGGGCACGGCAAGATACCCCATTTCGCCGGCTCCCCCGGAGGCTCCCGCATGCAGTACACCGCCGATATCCACCGCGAGGCCCAGGCCGTTGCCCACCCAAAACAGCGCAAATCCGCCGGCCTCCGCGCCCGCGCCGGAGGCATCGGTGCGCTCGGCCACGGCCGCGAGGTTCACGTCATTGGAGAGCAGGAGATCCAGGCCCAGTTCACGTTCCAGCGTGGCCCGCACCTCGTGCCGGGGCCAGCCCGGGAGCTCATCGGTGAAGTTCAGCTCATCGGTCTGTGGGTTCACTGCCCCCTGCAGCCCCACGGCGGCCACGGCCACGGCGGTGTGATTGGCGCCGGCGGCCTCGCAGGCCCGCGCGATCGCGTCCCGCAGCTCCGCGGCGGCACCGGGCGCGGAGGCGCCGGGCTGCGGCCGATATTCCACCACCGGGCCCACGCCACCCACGGCATCCACCACGCAGGAGCGAATCACCTCGGGCTGCACATCGATGGCCACCCCCCAGGTATGTCCCCGGCGCACACCATAGGACACAGCATTGGGGCCGCGCCCCCCGGAGAGCTCCCCCACCGCCTCTATCAGCGCGGCGGATTCGAGCCGGGCGATCATCTGTGAGGCCGTGGGCTTGGAGAGCCCGGAGAGTTCCCCGAGCTGATTGCGGGTCAGGGCGCCATGCTGAAGAAACAGGGCCAGGGCCGTGCGATCATTGGTGGCGCCGAGCCAGGACGGTGTGCCGGGAAGCGATCGAATGGTCAACGCCGAAATCCCCTCAGTGGAATGGTGGTGGTGTCCGCCAATGTATCAGGAAAGAATCTTATTAGTAAAGAACCTTTCGGATAATTTTTCCGCGAATGCTGGTTTTCCCCGCGAATCCCCGGAACGTCCGGGTGGCAACCGCCGGGCGGCCGGTTTTCCCCGCAGAATAGAAGACATGCTCTCCCCGCGCCTCGACCCCAATCTTGCGCATTGGCTGGCGAATGCCCCGCGTCACGGCACCCCGGGACGGCCACGCTTTCGCCCGGCGGGTCCCGAGCTGGAGAGCGTAAATAACCTCGCGCTGCGGCGCCCCGATGGCTCGGAACTCCCCTGCCGCCGGTACCGCTCACGGCCGGTGGCAAGCGAGGGCACCCCACCCGGCATCACGGTGGTTTATATTCACGGCGGATCCTTTATCGGCGGCGATCTGGATACGCATGATCGGGCCTGCCGCCGAATCGCCCTGAGCACCGAATACGAGGTGCTGGCCCTGGACTATCGGCGAGCGCCCGAGCACCCCGCCCCAGCGGCGCTTGATGATGTCCTCTTGGCCTGCCGCGGGATCACCGATGCGGGAGGCATTCCCGCGCTGGCCGGGGATAGCGCGGGTGGCCTGATTGCGCTCCTGGCGGCACGGCTACTCCTGGCCGAGGGCGCGCGCCTGGCGCCGCTACTGCTGATCACCCCCAATGCCGATCTGACGCTCTCGCTTCCCAGCGTGGAGGAGTTTGGATTTGGTTGGGGCTTGGACGCCGAGGAATTGCGCGGAAATATTGCGTCCTGGCTCCCCTCGCGCTCACCGCGCGCCCTGGCCCGATTTAGTCCGCTCCAGGCACGCTTTCCGCCCCTGCCCACGGTTCTGCTCGGCCGCGCGGGATACGATCCCCTGGTTGATGAGGGGCAGGCCCTGGCCGAGCGCCTGCGTGCCCAGGGCACGGTGGTTCACGATCGCCTCTTTCCCACACTCCTGCACGGCTTTGTGAATTTTGATGCGCTCTCCCCGGCGGCCCGGGCCGCGGGTGACACCCTCTTCACGGAGTTTGCGGGCCTCCTGCGCCGGGAAACTCCCGATATCCACAGCACCTCAAGCTGCACCATCTTTCCACAGTTCCACTAGCCCCCCCTGCCCTCTCCCCGCCTCGCCCCTTTTACTGGATACACCCCGCTTTTCCGCGGGAGTTAACATCCCCACGAGGCTAGGAGAGCCCATGTCCACCACGGTTAGTTTGGAACGCACGGTTAGTTTGGACCCCACGGCTAGCTCGGAGCACAAGGCTAGTTTGGATCGCAGGGCTAGTCCGGAGCGCAAGGCTAGTTTGGAACGCAAGGCTAGCTCGGATCGCAGGGCTAGCTCGGATCGCAGGGCTAGTCCGGAGCGCAGGGCTAGTCCGGAGCGCAGGGTGAGCTCGGACGGCACAGGCAGTTGGCCGCGCACAGGCAGCGTGAACCCCGCGAATAATATGAGCCCCAGCAAAACCGAGCCCGCTGCCCGGGCCGAGCCCACGCCCCACGTCGCTACCGCACCCCGGGCCGAGCCCACAGCCCAGGTCAAGCCCGTATCCCGGCCCGTGTCCGGCAGCGCACCCGCAGGCCAGAGTTCACCCGCAGGTCAGAGTGCACCCGCAGGTCAGAATGCACCCGGTACCGACTCCACAATCCTCCCGGGAGCAGCGGGCGGATACGAACCCGAGGACCACCCCGCTGGCGGCGCCGCGGGTCCGGCAGAGAACGAGCATCGGGTCGGGGCCAACCTGCGTGGCCTCGCCGTCGCCTCCGGCAGCGACAATACAGGGAGTCGCGTCATCACTATTGGCGCCACAGGCAGTGGCGTCCCGCGTAGTGGCATCACCGGCAGCCGAGCCACCGATATTGGCGTCACCGGCAGTGGCGTCCCACGCAGCGGCATCACCGGCAGCCGCGTCACAGGGAGCGGCGCAACAGCCGGGAGCACTCCCCCGGGGAACGCCTCCGTCCCACGGCCGGGCCGCACCCCCGGCGCCCTCCTTCCCGGCGCGACCCGCCTGCGCCCGGTACCGCCGCTCTCCCGAGTGTCGCCGGTATCGCCGGTGCCCCCGCTGCCACACACGAAGCCGGTGCCGGCGGCGGGACGTCCCGTGCGGGTTGCGATAATCACACCCCCGCTCCTGGAACCGCACCGCCCCCTCCCGTCTCGGGTTCCGGCACCGGCGGAACCGGCACACCGTCCTCCCACGCATCACGCCTCCGCGCCTTGCCCGCCCGCCTATCGTCCTCCCGCGCCAGGAGCCCCCTCCGACGGCGAGCGGCCGGGCCTACTCAACTACACCTATTACCCCTCGCCCGTGGGCCCCCTCCTGCTCATCGGAAGCGCGTTTGGGGTGCGTCGCCTGGTCTTTGATACCGAGGACCAGCCCGCGGTGCTGGCCGAGCTCGGCTATAGCCACGGCCTCACCCCGCGGGAAAACCCCGCGGCCCATGCCGTTCTCCTGCGCGAACTCGACAGCTATTTTGCCGGAACCCTGCGCCGTTTTACCTCCGCCATCGATCGCCGCGCGCTGCGCGGCTTCCGCGGCACGGTCCTCGAGTTCCTGCCGCGGCTGCGCTACGGGCATACCGCGAGCTACGGCTCCGTGGCCGAGGCCGTGGGCAGCCCCCTGGCCACCCGCGCCGTGAGCAACGCCTGCTCACATAACCCGGTTCCCATCCTCATCCCATGCCATCGGGTCATCCGTTCCAGCGGCGGCCTCGGCACCTATCTCGGCGGCAGCCGAGCCAAGCTAGCGCTGCTGAGGCTGGAGGGAGCCCGCTAAAATTAGCCTATGGAAACCTCCTCCCCCAGCACGCCGCCCGACGCAGGCCCGGTCCGGGGAGCGGACGGCCTGAATCGTCCGGCCTGGGCCGCCACCGATCCGCTATTGCGCGAGTATTACGACACCGAATGGGGCGTCCCCGTCACCGATGAGCGTGGGCTCTTTGAACGGATCAGCCTGGAGGCCTTTCAGTCCGGGCTCTCCTGGGCCACCATCCTGCGGAAACGGCCCGCATTTCGGGAGGCCTTTGCCCAATTTGACCCGGAGCGTGTCGCCGCATTTGGCGAGCCGGAGTTCACCCGGCTCATGGAGAATCCCGGCATCATCCGTAATCGGGCCAAAATCACCGCCACGATCGGCAACGCCCGGGCAGTGCTGGCCCTGCGCCCCGAGGGCGGGCTGGCCCGGGTGATCTGGGACGCGCGCCCCGCACTCACCCCGCTTCCGCGCACCCACACCGAGATTCCCACCACCTCCCCCGAGTCCATCGCGCTCGCCCGCCGCCTGCGCTCCCTCGGATTTTCCTTTATTGGCCCCACCACGATGTTTGCGCTCATGGAGGCGGTGGGCATCGTGGACACTCACCTGCTGGGCAGCCACCGCCGCGGCTGCTCCGGCCTATGGGCCGAGGACGGCACCCCGCGGGCGCAGGCACTGCCCGCAGAAACGGGTACCAACGGGTAAACCTGCACGAACATAAACGCGGACAAGGGCACGGACGCGGGCACAAATAAAGACACGGGCACCAGCATGGGCGCGGTCGCTAACCTCGACACGGGAACGGGAACGGGAACGGGACCGGCACGAGAACGGAACCAGAACGAGAACGGAACCGGAACCGGCACAGGAACGGAACCGGGACCAGAACCGGCACGGGAACGGGAACCGGACCGGAACCGGCACGGGAACGGGACCGGAACCGGCACAGGAACGGAAACGGGTGTGGGTACCGGGTGTGGGTACCGGGTGTGGGTACCGGGTGTGGGTACCGGGCATGGGCATGGAAGCGGGCACGGGAAGGGGCACCAGGCTAGGATTCGACGTTGACCTCCGCCGGTATCACGCGGAACCGCGGGTGCAGGCTTGTGAAACACAGCACCGCGAGCATCAGCACGGCGCTCAGAATCAGCGTGAGCGGGGGCCAAAGCGTATAGAGCGCGGTGCCGATCGTGGGCGCCAGCACAAACGTGGCGGCATTATTGGCGCCAATCAGCCCCGCCATGGCCCCCTGCTCCTCGCGGGTCATCAACAGCGAGGGCCCGGCCACATAACCCGGCATTGCCAACCCAAGCCCGAGCCCGACACCCAGCATGCCCAGCAGGAAAAGCCAGATACCGGCGGTGGGGATCATCACGGCAAAACCCAGCAGCGCCACGGCGGCCCCCGCGCGCAGCAGGCGGTGGGGATGCCAGCCCAGGCGCGGCACCAATACCGCCTGTGCGCCCGCCAGCCCGATCCCCGATACCAGGAAGGCCGCGGCCGTGGCCACGGCGGTGGCTCGAGAATCCAGGCTAAACCTGTCCTGAATAATAAAACCGGCGATCACCTGGATCAGCCCGAGGGCCGTAAACATGCCAAAGCCCGCGGCGAGGAACGGCCAGACCCGAGAATCCCAGAGCCGCACATGCGGCGGGTTTTCCAGCAGCTCCCGCGGGCTCTCCCGGCGCAAGAGAACCAGAACCAGCAGCGCGCCAACCGCGAGCACACAGGGCACAAAGATCAGCGGCACCATCAGCCCAAAGCCGGCAAGGAGACCACCGATTATGGACCCCGAGATCATCGCAATCCCCTGCACCGCGCCCATCCCGGCCATACCCCTAACCCGGGCCTCCTCGGTCTCGGTGACATCGGCGATATAGGCCTGCGCGGTGGGCGGCACCGCGGCCATGGCCAGCCCAAAAAACACACCGCGGACCAAGACCAGCAGCAGGAATAGCCCCACTCCACCGAGAATGCCGGCCATGCCGAGGCGCGCAAGGAGGGCAAAGGCCACCATCGAGAGCATCGCGAGGGTGAGTGCCCCGATCAGCACGGGCTTTCGCCCCCAGGACAGCGATTTCCTCCCCCAGAACTGGCTGGAGATCATGATGCAGATTGCCGCCACGCTGATCATCACCCCCACCTGCCACTCCGCGAGGCCCACCTCGCGGGCCAGCGGGGCAATGATCGGATTCAGTGTCATCTGCGCCAGATACACCAGGAATACGGCCCCCAGCATCAGGCCCACCTGGGGGCGCTTTATCGGGGTGGCGGGGGACGGGGTTTTGAGGGGGGACATGGGACCTTTCACGAGGCGGGACGCTCCCGGCGACGAGTTGAGCCTAAATCCAAAAACCCAATTATGCAACACTGTTCTCATAATTATTGCGCGGGGCGGATAAACGCGAGAGGATGGGGTTATGAGCATCCCCCCTCCCCCGCTGGATTCCTCCCCGCGCACGCGCGGCGTCGGGCGTCCCGTGGAATTTGAGTCCGCGTCGGTATTGGATGCGGCCCAGCTGATCCTGGAGGCCTCGGGTGTGGAGGGGCTCTCGATGCGCTCCCTCGCGGCCGCCTCGGGCACCGCCCTGGCGGCGATCTACCGTCATCTGGGCGATAAGGAGGCCGTGCTTGGCGCGGTCCTGGACCGTGCCGCCGAGGATCTGGTTTTGGTCACCCCCACCGGCACCCCCGAGCAGCGGCTCCGGATCCTCGCGGTGGAGATCTATGACGTGCTGTGCGAACGGCCCTGGGTGGTGGATGTGCTGCGCCGCGGTGGTCAGGTTGGTGCGGGCGCGCTGCATCTCACCGAGGAGATCCTGGCCGCGGCCGATGAGCTGGGGGCCGATGAGTCCACGGGAATGGCCGCCTACCGCACGTTGTGGAACTATACGCTTGGGGCGCTGATCACGCAGCGCCCCGCGGCCCTGCCACCCGATCCCGACTCCGATCTGGCCGTGAAGGTCCGTCGGGGCCTGGCCGAGGAGGGCCTCAGCCGCGCCGCGCGCTTTCTCACCTATCCGCTGGGCACCCCGCGCGCGCTTTTTCTTGAGGGTCTTGACATGCTCCTCCCCGGCCTCATTGCCGCGCTGCGTACCCCCGCGGCGGGCGAGAGGCCCGGCCCATCCTCCCCGGCGAGCTAGCTATTCCTCAGCATCGAGTGAGCGCCACCCAGCCTCCCGGTGCGATCACGACGCAACCCGCTTCGCCGGCGGGCGAGCGAGCGAGCTAACTCGCAAGCCAGATAGCCAGATAGCCAGATGGCCAGATGGCCAATCCTCCACGACGAGTGAGCAACACCCATCCTCACGTCGAGTGAGCAACACCCATCCTCCCGGTGCGATCACGACGCAACCCGCTTCCCCGGCGGGCGAGCGAGCGAGCTAACTCGCAAGCCAGATAGCCAGATAGCCAGATAGCCAATCCTCCACCACGAGTGAGCAACACCCATCGTCACGTCGAGTGAGCAACACCCATCGTCACGTCGAGTGAGCAACACCCATCCTCCACGGCGGGTGAGCGAGCTGACTCGCAAGCTAAATAGCCGGATAGCCGATCCTCCACGGCGAGTGGCCAATACCCATCCTCAACCACGAGTGAGCAGCACCCGTCCTCCACGGCGGGTGAGCGGCACCCATCCTGCCCGGCGAATCCGGGCGCATCGCGCCGCCCGGCGCTGCGGCCTGCCAGACCCCGGAGACCACACCGATCAGGTACCTCGGGCACCCCGGCAATCATGCACGCGCCGGGCACCCTCGGGCACGGGCCTCGGCCGCCGCTGTTGGCATTTCTCCGTCCGGGTGGCGCCGAGATCGGCCGGGCTCGGGAGGCGCGGGCCGCGCGGCACCGTCCATTCCTTTCGACCGTGGCCGGGAGGCCCTCCCACCCGGAAGTCTCTCGCTATCCATAGCCCTCTCTTGGTGACTCCCCGGAACGCACGGTCCCGATAATCCCCGCGGCCCACCCCGCTGTGTCCGCGCACCCGGCCGGGCGGACCGCGAGCGCCGCGCACCCGGGCATTCGGGCATTCGGGCGTCGTCCATGATTCCCCACAAAGGAACAGACGACCGCCCGAGCACCCCGCGGAGAGCGGCGTCCAGCGGAGGGCAGCACCGCGAGCCGCGGACTCGGCCATATACAACGCCCGATCAACGCCCGCCGGCACCCCGCCCACGACGAAAGACAGCGACGGGCAGACAGCGGCCCGCCCGTCCTCCCCCGGGCAGGGAAGGACGGGCGGGCTGCATACCGGCGCCCCTAGGCGGCGACCGCCTCGGGCACGGCGACCAGATACTGCGTATAGGCGGCGATCGTGAGGAACGTGGGGAAATCCTCCTCCAGCGCCACCGCCCGCACCAGCCCGGCGGCCTCGGCGAAGCGGTTGCCGGCACCGGCGGCCTCACCCAGGGTGGCGCTCTCCTCGGCCAGCAGTGCCGCCACCCATTCCCGGGTAATCGGGGTGCCCTCGGTGGTGATCACGCCGTAGTGGATCCACTGCCAGAGCTGGGAGCGGGAGATCTCGGCCGTGGCGGCATCCTCCATGAGGTTATCAATCGCGGCCGCTCCGATTCCGCGCAGCCAGCTCTCCAGATAGCGCAGGGCCACCGAAACATTGCCGCGCACCCCGGCATCGCTCACGGCCCGGTCGATGCCCGCCATATTAAGCAGGTCGGGAGCGCTTATCCGCACATCCTCGCGCAGCACCTCCAGCTGATTGGGCCGGGAGCCCAGCACCCGCGTGAACTCCTCCTCGGCGATCGGCACCAGATCGGGATGGGCCACCCAGGTGCCGTCAAATCCCGCCTCCGCCTCGCGGCGCTTATCCTCGCGCACCCGTTCGAAGGCCCGCTCGGTGACCTCGGGATCGCGCCGATTGGGGATAAACGCGCTCATCCCCCCGATCGCATGCGCCCCGCGGCGGTGGCATGTGGCCACCAGCAGATCGGTATAGGCCCGCATAAACGGCACCGTCATGGTGATCTTCTCGCGGTCGGGGAGGAGGAACTCGCCACCGCGGGAGCGGAAGGTCTTGATCAGGCTGAAGATATAGTCCCAGCGCCCGGCGTTAAGGCCCGCGCAGTGCTCGCGCAGCTCATAAAGAATCTCCTCCATCTCGAAGGCGGCGGTGATGGTTTCGATCAGGACGGTGGCCCGGATGATGCCATGGGGCAGGCCCAGCGCATTCTCCGAGAAGGTGAAGATATCGTCCCAGAGCCGCGCCTCCAGATGGTTTTCGATCTTCGGGAGATAAAAATAGGGCCCGCGGCCGCCGTCGATCAGGGCCCGCGCATTATGGAATAGGTAGAGCCCAAAATCCCAGAGCGAGGCGGAGGCGGAGGATTCGATGCCCGCCCGGTCGGTGAAGAGTACGTGCTTTTCCACGAGGTGCCAGCCGCGCGGACGCAGGATGATCGTGGGGGTATTCTCCCCCACCCGATATTCCTTGCCCTCGGGGCTGGTGAAGTCGATCCTGCCGCGGATTGCATCGTGGAGCGAAACCTGCCCGCCCATTATGTTTTCCCAGGTGGGGCTCGTGGCGTCCTCCAGATCGGCGAGCCAGCCGCGCGCCCCGGAGTTCAGGGCGTTAATGGTCATCTTGCGATCGGTGGGGCCGGTGATCTCCACGCGCCGGTCCTCGAGCCCGGGCCCCGCCCCGGCCACCCGCCAGCGCGGATCCTCGCGGACCGCCGCGGTCTCGGGCAGGAAGCGCAGGTTGCGGCCATTGGCCACGGCCTCGCGGGCTCCCATTCTTGCGCGCAGCCGCTCGTGGCGGCGACCGGCAAAATGATCGTGCAGCCGGGCCACAAAATCCAGTGCGTCATCGCCGAGGATCCGGTTGAAGTCCTCGGTGCGCTCACCGAGGACGGTGATGCGGGTATAAGCGGTCATGATCGGAGCCTTTCGGTGAGTTAGAACTGTTCGGATTCGGTGGAGCCCACAAGGGCCAGGGTGACGCTTTCGGGGTTGAGTGCCGTGGCGATGCGATCAAAATAGCCGGTGCCCACCTCGCGCTGATGCCGGGTGGCGGTATAGCCATCGGCCTCGGAGGCAAACTCGGCCTCCTGGAGTTCCACATAGGCGCTCATTTGGCGCTCGTGATAGCCGCGGGAGAGCGTATACATGGAGTGGTTCAGCGAGTGGAAACCGGCCAGGGTGATGAACTGGAACGCATAGCCCATCGCGGCCAGTTCGCGCTGGAAACTCGCGATCTGGGTATCGTCGAGATGGCTCTTCCAGTTGAAGGAGGGCGAGCAGTTATAGGCGAGCTTTTTCCCCGGGAACTCGGCATGGATGCTCTCGGCAAAGCGCCGCGCGAGCTCCAGATCGGGCTCGGCCGATTCCACCCAGAGCAGATCGGCATAGGGGGCATAGGCGTGGCCTCGGGCGAGGACGGTATTAATGCCGGGGGTGGTCTCATAAAAGCCCTCGGCCGTGCGCCCGCCACTCAGGAACGGCCGATCGCGCGCATCCACATCGCTGGTGATCAGATTGGCCGCGAGTGAATCGGTGCGGGCGATGATGATGCTGGGCACCCCGGCCGCATCGGCGGCGAGGCGTGCGGCGTTGAGCGTACGGATATGCTGCGCGGTGGGCACCAAAACCTTGCCCCCCATATGTCCACATTTTTTCTCGCTCGCGAGCTGATCCTCCCAGTGCACCCCGGCCGCGCCGGCCGCGATCATCGAGGACATCAGCTCATAGGCGTTGAGCGGCCCCCCAAATCCGGCCTCGGCATCGGCCACGATCGGGGCGAGCCACTCGCGTGCGGTGCTGCCCTCGGCGGTATCGATCTGATCGGCCCGCAGCAGCGCGTTATTAATGCGGCGCACCACCTGCGGCACGGAATTGGCCGGATAGAGGCTCTGATCGGGATAGGTCTGCCCCGAGAGGTTGGCATCGGCGGCCACCTGCCAGCCGGAGAGATAGATGGCCTCCAGCCCGGCTCGCACCTGCTGCACCGCCTGGTTGCCGGTCAGGGCGCCGAGGGCGTGTACCCAGGAGCCGTCCGTGCGGTTGATGAGGTTCCATAGGTTTTCCGCGCCGCGACGGGCGAGCGTGTGTTCCTCGCCCACGGTGCCGCGCAGGGCTACCACGTCCTCCGCCGAATAATCGCGGCGGATTCCGTTCCAGCGGGCCTCGGTTTTCCAGGCGGTCTCAAGCTGCTCTGCGGTCTGGTTTTGGTCTCCGGGACGGGTATTCATGGGGAGCTCCTTTGCTTGACTGATGGGGTGTTCTGTGTCCACTCTCCGCCCGGGAGGGCCGCGGTGACCCCACCATCTCGCTAAAACTTGGCGGGTTATTCTGGCCCTCAGATTTTCTGCAGTGGCGCGATACGCCCGTGATCCGGCGGCGGGCGGCGGCCTCCCCGAAATCGCGGGCGGCACCCCGGGTGGCGGCGGCGCGGCCGGAAAACCCGCGGGAGGCCGCACCCCGGATCCCGCCCACACTCACAGAAAAAAACAGCTATTTCTATTTCGCGCAAGAACTCGCAATGTCACACTGGGGGAAGTCACCCGCGCCCGCCGCGCCGGGACGAGGATGGAGCCATGTACGATCCCCTGATCATCGGCCACCGCGTGCGCCAGCTCCGCCTCGACCGCGGGCTCACGGTGGCCGAGCTGGGCACCCGCATCGGCCGCGCAGCCTCGCAGGTTTCGGTGATCGAAAATGGCCGCCGCGATCTGCGGCTCGCGGAGATCCAACGCCTCGCGCAAGCGCTCGAGGTGGAGCCCGCCGAGCTGCTCAGTCCCGAGGCCCCCAGCCCCCGCGCCGCGCTTGAGATCGCCCTCGAGCGCGCCCAGCGCGGGCCGCTCTATTCCTCACTGGGCCTCCCCCCGCTTCCCGCGCGCAAAACCCTCAGCGATGAGGCGATCAGCACCATCCTCGGGCTGCACGACGCACTCACCACCGTCTATACCGAGCGTGCCGCGACCCCCGAGGAGGCCCGCCGGGCCAATACCGAGCTGCGCCGCACGATGCGCGCGCGCTCAAATCACTATCCCGAGCTGGAGGAGGTGGCCGCGGGTCTGCTGCGCGCAATCGGCCACGACGGGGGCCCACTCACCCAGCGCAGCACCACCGACCTCGCCGGCCACCTCGGCTTCAGCCTGCATACGGTTAACGACCTGCCCTCCTCCACCCGCTCGGTCACCGACCTGGCCAATGGCCGCCTCTATGTCTCCCCCGCGCTCTCCCCCGATGCCGATCCGCGCTCGGTCATCCTGCAGGCCCTCGCCGCGCACGTCCTGCACCACCGCGAGCCGCATAATTACGATGACTTCCTGCGCCAGCGGGTCGAGGCCAATTACCTGGCCGGGGCGCTCCTGATTCCCGAGCCCGGGGCCGTGGAGTTTCTGGGCGCGGCCCGGGAGGCCCGCGCCCTCTCCATCGAGGATCTGCGCGATGCATTTGCGGTGAGCTATGAAACCGCCGCGCATCGCTTCACCAATCTGGCCAGCACCCACCTGGACATCCCGGTGCACTTCCTGAAGGTGCACTCCAGCGGCGTGGTCCATAAGGCCTATGAAAACGATGCCGTGCAGTTTCCCACCGATGCGCTGGGCGCGGTGGAGGGACAGATAGTATGCCGCAGGTGGAGCGCCCGCCAGGTATTTGGGGCCGAGGATCGCTTCAGCCCCTATTATCAGTACACCGATAAACCCGCGGGCACCTACTGGTGCACCTCGCAGATTCAGGCCACCTCGCAGGGCCAGTTTTCCATCAGCGTGGGCACCGATTTTGCGCATTCGCGCTGGTTTCGGGGGCGCGAGACCGAGGTGCGCTTTGCCTCGCGCTGTCCCGATCCGCAGTGCTGCCGCACCCCGCCCGCGGAGCTCGCCCAAAAATGGGAAAATAACGCCTTTCCGAGTGCGCGCCTAAACTCCTCGCTGCTGGCCACGATGCCCACCGAGATGTTCTCGGGCGTGGACCGGCCCGAGGTGGTGGCGTTTTTGGAACGCCACGATCCGCGCGAAACTGCGCCGGATTCCCCATAGCCTCCGCAAAACACCGCGGGCGTTTAGCCCCCGAGGGGAGCCAAACGCCCGCGGCATTTCCGGGGTGATGCGGCCTAGGCCTCGGCCACCGGGGACCCCTCGGTCACGGTAATCGCGCCGGTCGCGGGGGCCGCACCGTCGTCGATTGCACCCGAGAACTGGGTCATATACAGATCGTAATAGGCACCCTTGGCCTCAAGCAGCTGGGCGTGTGAGCCCTGCTCCACGATGCGGCCCGCCTCCATCACCAGGATGGTATTGGCATCGCGGATCGTGGACAGGCGGTGCGCGATCACAAACGAGGTGCGGTCGTGACGCAGCGCCGCCATGGCCTGCTGTACCAGCAGCTCCGTGCGGGTATCCACCGAGGAGGTGGCCTCGTCCAGGATCAGCAGAGACGGCTGCGCGAGGAAGGCCCGCGCAATCGTGATCAGCTGCTTCTCGCCGGCCGAAACATTACCGCCCTCGTTATCGATCACGGTGTCATAGCCATCGGGCAGCTGGCGCACAAAGCGGTCCACAAAGGTGGCCTGCGCGGCCGCGATGATCTCCTCCTCCGTGGCGTCCAGGCGTCCATAGCGAATATTCTCGCGAATGCTGCCCTCAAAGAGCCAGGCATCCTGCAACACCATGCCCACCTTGGAACGCAGATCGTGCCGCGAGACCCGGGTGATATCGGTGCCGTCCACGAGGATGCGACCCGATTGCAGCTCATAAAAGCGCATCACGAGGTTCACCAGCGTGGTTTTACCCGCACCCGTGGGCCCCACGATGGCGATGGTATGCCCGGGCTGGGCCTCAAAGGAGAGGTCCTCGATCAGCGGGTTCTCCGGGTTATAGGAGAACGTGACGTTTTCGAATTCCACGTGTCCATCGGCGCGGGCGGGCAGCTCGGCGGTGGCGATATCCGGGGTCTGCTCCTCGGCATCCAGCAGCTCAAACGTGCGCTCGGCGCTGGCCACACCCGATTGCAGCATATTGGCCATGCCGGCAATCTGGCTCAGCGGCTGCGTGAACTCACGCGAGTACTGGATAAACGCCACGGCGTCTCCCAGGCTCATCTGCCCGGTGGCGACCCGCAGGCCACCCACCACCGCGATGCCCACATAGGACAGATAGGAGACAAACTGCATCGCCGGCATGATCATGCCTGAGACAAACTGGGCACCAAACGAGGCCTTATAGAGCTCCGTATTGCGCTCGTCGAAGGTCTCCATCATGTCCTTCTGGCGACCAAAAACGGTGACCAGGTCGTGACCGGAGAAGGACTCCTCGATCTGGCCGTTCAGCCGCCCGGTGTTTTTCCACTGGGCCGCAAAAAGCTTCTGGGAGCGCACACCGATCACGCCGGCCACGATGGCCGAGAGCGGGAGTGCCACCAGGGCGATCAGGGCAAGCTGCCAGGACACGATGAACATCATGATCACGATGCCCACCACGGTCAGGGCCGCCTGGATCAGCTGGGCAAACGCCTGTTGCAGGGCGTTTTGGATATTATCCACATCGTTGGTGACGCGGGAGAGCAGATCGCCGCGCTGCCGGGTATCAAAATAGTTCAGCGGCAGCTTATTCAGCTTGGCTTCCACATCGCGGCGCAGCTTAAACACCGAGCTCATCACGAGCTTATTGAGGATATAGCCCTGGGCCCACATGAAGATGGACGCCACCAGATACATCAGCAATACGAGGAAGATGATGCGGCTCAGGCTCGCAAAATCGATGCCCTCACCGGGAACGATATTGAGCTTTTCGAGCTGCGCGGCACGGTCGTTTTCGCCCGCTGCACGCAGCCCGGCGATGACCGCCTCCTTGCTCTGCCCGGCGGGCAGGAGCTTGGAGATCACGCCGGTATTGATGACGTCAAATGCCATACCTAGAATCTTCGGGGCGATCACGCTGAGCACCACCGAGATCACCACCATGCCCACCACGATGCTCACGCCGAGGCGCTGCGTGGAGAGCAGGCCCATCAGGCGCTTGGCGGAGGGCCAAAAATGCTTGGCCTTTTTGGGCGGCGCACCGCCTCCGAACATATCGTCGCTTCCGCCGGCGGTGAGCTCACGCTCGTCAAATTCCTCCTCGATAATGGTTTCCACTACCGGATCCTGGGGTTTTTTAGCCATGGTTATGCCACCTCCTCAACGCTCAGCTGCGAATGAACGATCTCGCGATAGGTCTCATTGCTTTCCAGGAGCTCCTCATGGGTACCTCGACCCACGATCGCGCCATCGTCCATGACGATGATCTGGTCGGCATCGGTGATGGTGGACACCCGCTGCGCCACGATGATCACGGTGGCCCCGCGGGTCTCGGGCTTCAGCGCCGCCCGCAGGCGGGCATCGGTGGCCACATCCAGCGCGGAGAACGAGTCGTCAAAAAGATAAACGGCGGGCTTGACCACGAGTGCCCGGGCGATACACAGCCGCTGGCGCTGACCGCCCGAGACATTGGTGCCGCCCTGGGAAATCGGGGTTTCCAGGCCCTCCTCCTTGGCGCGCACAAAATCGGCGCCCTGGGCCACGGTGAGCGCATGCCATACCTCGTCATCGCTCGCCTCGGCCTTGCCAAAGCGCAGGTTGCTGGCCACGGTACCCGAGAACAGGAACGGGCGCTGCGGCACGATTGATACCCGCTCGGAGAGCTGGGCGCGGGAGTGCTCCCGCACGGGCACGCCGTCGATCAGGACCTCGCCCGCGCTGGTGTCATAGAGCCGCGGGATGAGGTTCAGCAGGGTGGTTTTACCGGAACCGGTGGATCCGATAATGGCGGTGGTCTGCCCGGGCTCGGCGGTGAAGCTCAGGCCCGAGAGCACGGGCTTTTCCGCGCCCGGATAGCCGAAGCTCACATCGCGGAACTCCACCACGCCGCGGGTCTCGGGAAGCTCGCGCTCCCGCTCGGCATCGTGCATTCCGGGCTCCACGTCCAGGACCTCGCCGATGCGCTCGGCACAGACCACGGCGCGCGGAATCATCATGACCATAAACGTGCCCATCATGACCGCGGCGAGAATCTGCAGCAGATACTGCAGGAAGGCTGTGAGGGAACCCACCTCGATATTGCCCGCGTCCACGCGGTGCCCACCGAACCACAGCACCGCGGCGGTGGCCACGTGCAGGATCATGCCAATCAGCGGGAACATCAGGACAAACAGGGCACCCACCTTGAGGGATACCTGGGTGATGGCCTGGTTGGCATCGCCGAAGCGCTCGGTCTCGAAGCGCTCGCGCACAAACGCACGCACCACGCGGATACCGATGATCTGCTCGCGCAGCACGCCGTTGATGTTGTCGATCTTTTCCTGCATCGAGCGGAACAGGGGCATGAGGCGAACAACCAGCAGGCCCACCACGGCGATCAGGACCGGCACCGAGACCCAGACCAGCCAGGACAGGCCGGCGTCCTCGCGCAGCGCCATGATGATGCCGCCGATGCACATGATCGGGGTGGATACCATGAAGTTCAGCGTCATCAGCAGGAGCATCTGCACCTGCTGGACGTCGTTGGTACCGCGGGTGATCAGCGTGGGGGCACCAAAGGTGCCCATCTCCTGGGCGCTAAACTCGCCGACCTGGGAGAAGACGCCGCGCCGCAGATCGCGGCCCACGGCCATGGCCGTCTTGGCGCCAAAATAAACGCCACCGATCGCGGCCACCACCTGCACGAGGCATACGGCCAGCATCAGGGCGCCGGTATTCCAGATGAAGTTGGTATCACCCTGGGCCACGCCGCGATCGATGATCTGGGCGTTCAGGCTGGGCAGGTAGAGCGCGGCTATGGTAGCCACGAGTTGAAGAACGACAACGGCAATAATCCACGCCTTATAGGGGCGCGAGTATTGCAGGAGGAGTCGCAAGAGCATGTAATAACCATCCTGGTTTGGTTCAGGCAACGTATGAATCCATGGGCGCAACTCCCACGGGGGTGTTTATCGTAGCGCGGGCCGCCGACGCGGAACATCCCCCTCGGGGCTGATCTTTGGGGGCCACGGGGCGAAAGCCTACCCCCGTTCGGGAGCGATGGTATGCCCGGCTCCGATATCGCACGCTTTCGGGCGGGATGCCGGTCCCGCCCGGGGCCCCCGGATGGGGCCGTCGAGGGGGTACTGTGTGTTCATGCGATTAGGTGTGCTTGACGTCGGTTCCAATACCGTTCATCTGTTGGTGGTGGACGCGCATCCGGGCGCGGGCCCGGTTCCCACCACGGATCATAAATCGGTATTGCGCCTGATGCGTTATATCCAGGCCGATGGGTCGATCAGCGAGATCGGCGTGCGCGCCCTGATCGAGGCCGTGCGCACGGGGGCCGAGGTGGCCGCCGCCCAGAATATTGATCACCTGCTGCCGATGGCCACCTCCGCGATCCGCGAGGCGAGCAACGGCGAGGCCGTCTTGGAGCGCATCGCCACCGAGACCGGGATCACCCTTCAGGTGCTCAGCGGCGAGGAGGAGGCCCGGCTCACCTTCCTCGCGATCCGGCGCTGGTACGGCTGGTCCGCGGGCAATATTTTGGTCTTTGATATCGGCGGCGGCTCGCTGGAAATCAGCCAGGGCAGCGATGAATATCCCGATGTGGCCGTGAGCCTCCCGCTCGGCGCGGGACGCACCACCGTATCCTTCCTGCACGATGATCCCCCCACCGAGGAGCAGACACTGGGCCTTGCCGAGCATGCCCACTCCGTGATCTCCTCCGTGCTTCCACTTTTTGCCGGGCAGCCGGTCCCGGATCATATCGTGGGTTCCTCCAAGACCATCCGCTCGCTCGCGAAACTCGCGGGACGCACCAGCGAGGGAATCGGCGCGGATGATCGCACCCACCTGAGCCTCAAAAAGCTCTCCGGCTGGGTGCCGCGCGTGGCCCAGATTCCCGCCTCGGCCCGGCACGCCCTCCCCGGCATCACCGAGGACCGGGCGTTTCAGATCGCCGCGGGCGGCATCGTGCTGCGCGAGGCGATGACCGTGCTCCAGGCGCCGCGCCTCGAGGTCTCCCCCTGGGCGCTGCGCGAGGGCGTCATCATGCGCTATCTGGATCAGCTCGACTAGGAGGCGTGGGATTCGATAAACGCGCGCAGCTCGTTCACCTCAAGCGGGGACCCCGAATAGGCCTCGCCGTTCACGAGGATCGTGGGCACCGACTTCAGCGGGCTGCCGGTGCCGGGCAGCGGCTGGGTGCGCGCGAGTTCCGCCTGGGCCTCGGCCCAGGGCAGATAGGTGCCCGCCTGCACGCAGGAGCGCACGCCGTCCATATCGAGTACCCCGGCGTTCTCCGCAAACGTGAGCATCTCCGATACCGGAATATCGCGCATATTATCGGGGTCCTGGGCGTGGAACATCGCGTTATGGAAGGCCGGGAAGGCCGTAACATCCGCATCGGCCACGCAGCCGGCCACGGCCACGCCATTGCGCGAGAGCGAATCGGCCCCGCCGAGGATCGCCACCGGGTGATAGCGCAGCGAGATGGCATCATCCGCTACCGCCCGATCCAGATAATCGGACACGGCAATATCCATCGCGGCACACCAGTGGCAGGCATAATCGGCGTAGATCTCCACATCGGGCACACCCGCGGCGCCGGGCTCCGCCCCCACCCGCATTTCCACGGGGGCGGCGGGCGCGGCACCCGCGGGGCTCGCGGCCGGTTCCGGGGTGGACGCGCCACAGCCGGAGAGGCCCAGGGCCAGGGCCGCCGCGGCAAGAAGAACTCCCCCGCGACGCAGCTGGCGGGCAATATGTGGGGTACGGGCGGGGCTCATGGTCATGATGATGGATTCTCCCTGGACCGGAGGCCGGGATCGCGGCGCTCCGGAATGCTGTGTGCCTCTCGCGCGAAATCGGCCGATGCCGCGCACGGCCGAGACCCCGTGGCCTGACCGATCGGCCCAACCCCGGCGGCCCGGTGCCTGCCGCACGCCCAGCCTAACAAGCCTTTTCCGGGAGATACCCGGGCTGGCGGAAGGGGAATCACGGACGGACGCGGCCGCCGCGGCTCAGGCCGCGGCGGGCTCCAGGCGGCGCGCACGCAGCGAGACCACCGCGGCCTGGGCGAGTAATACCGGGCCAAAATAGAGCGTCAGGGTGGCCATACCCAGCCCCGGGGTGATCAGCGCATCCATGAGCAGGTGCTGGGCGATACCCACGATCCAGAGCGCGGCGGTGAGCCAGGTGCCGCGAATATAGAGCCGGTCCTCGCGCGGGAAAAAATTAATCGTCCGGGCACGCACCGTGGCGAGGCCCATACCGATCAGCAGGCTCAGCGCCAGCAGGGCAAAATCGACCGCGTTCAGGGGGTGCGTCTGCAGGAACGGCAGGGCCTGGAATATCCCGCCCACGATCAGCGCGATGCCGATCATTGAGCGCCGCCGCAGCGAGCGCAGGGGCCGCAACCGCAGCTGGTTGGTCAGGAGCCAGGCCAGAATCAAAATGCTGAGAATACCGCTAATCAGGGTTGTAGAAGTCATGTCTTTAGGATCGCCCCGGACCCGGGTGGTGCACATCGGCCGGCGGGGTGGAGAAAAGGGTGGAGATCGCCGATCACGCCTAGACTGGGCCTCATCACTCGCGCGAAAGGACCACGATGCCCGGCACCCTCCTCCTCGGCGGCAACGGAATGCTCGGGCGCGCAATCGCCCGGGCACTGCTCACCGAGGGCCACGCGGTGACAGCCCTCGCCCGCGGGGACAGCGGGGAGTTTCCGGAGGGTGTGGAGCCGCTGCGGATCAACCGCAGCGATCCCCGCGCCTATGACCGCGTGGCGCGCCACGACTGGGACGCCGTGATCGAGCTGGCGCTGGAGCCCGCGCTGGTGGCCGGTGCGCTCGCCGCGCTCGCGCCGCGCGCCCGGCACTGGACGTTTATCTCCAGCGTGTCCGTCTACGCCGAGAACTCCACCCCGGGAGCCACCGAGCTCGCGCGCATCGTGGCCGCCGATCCGGCGGGAGACTATGCCGCCCGGAAGGCACACGGCGAGGCGCTGACCCGGGCGGCGCTCGGGGAGCGGGCGCTGATAGCCCGCCCCGGACTGATCGCGGGCGGGGAGGATCCCTCGGATCGTTTTGGCTACTGGGTGGGAAGATTTGCGCTGGCCGGGGCCGGTCCCGTGCTCATCCCCGATACCGCCGGGCGTTTTGCGCAGGCGATCGACGCGGAGGACCTCGCGGGCTGGGTGGCCCGCTCGGGGCGGCGCGGCACCACGGGAATCATCAACGCCGTGGGCCATGCGCTTCCGCTGGCCGATTTTTTGATGCTCGCGCGGGCGGTCGCGGGCCATAGCGGCCCCGTGATCACCGTTTCCGATGAGCGGCTGCTCGCGGAGGGTATCGGCTATTGGGCCGGTCCGCGCTCGCTGCCGCTCTGGCTTCCGCGCGCGGATGCCGGATTTTCGCTGCGCAGCAATACCCGGTTTCGGCGCTCCGAGGGCACCCTGCGCCCCGTGAGCGATACCCTGCGGGGTGCCCTCGTGGGCGAGCTGCGGCGCGGGCTGGACCGGGCCCCGCGCCGGGCCGGGCTCACCCGCGCCGAGGAGCTGGCGCTGCTGCCCGGGGTGGAACCGCGGGCCTAGGCCACCGCGGGTTCCTCATCGCGGTTAATGCCGTGTACATGGCCGGTATTGCCATCGCTCCAATAGCCGATCGCGTTATGGCTATCGCGGGACATTCCGCGCTCGCGCCGCAGGTGTTTGCGGATCGCGCGGCTCGCGGAGGCCTCGCAGGCGACCCAGGCGTAAATATCGCCCTCGGGGAACTCCGGGAGCGCGGCCACGGCCTCCGCCAGGGCGCTGGGTGAGGTGCCCAGGCCCGAGCCGTAGAGCCAGGTATATTCCACATCGCCCTGGGTGACCAGGGTTTGGCGATCCTCGGGGGTCTGCACCTCAATGATTGCATGCGCGCGCTCCCCCGGCGCCAGGCCCTCAACGATGCGGCCTAGCCCGGGCAGGCCGGTGGCATCGGCCACAAGCAGCTGCCAGTCGCGGACCTGCTCGCGGCGATAGTGCGCCCGCGCGGGACCCTCGGCAAATAGGCCGAGGATATGACCGGGCTCGGCGCGCGAGGCCCAGTCGGAGGCGAGGCCACCCTCGTGCACCACAAAATCGATAAAGACCAGGCGGCCCTCGTTTTCCACGCGGCGCACCGTATAGTGCCGCCACGGCGGCTCGGTGCCGCCCAGCACGCCCTCGCCGTAGCCCTCCTGGTTAAAGTAGGCCACATCGGCGATGGTCTCGCCCGGAACGGGGAATGCCACGTCCACGCGCTCGTCGCCCCAACCATCGGTATTCCAGGTCCAGCCGCCGATCGGCTCCATGCCAATGCGGATCATATGTGGCGTGATGGTTTCCACGGAGACGACGCGGGCGGACTCACAAAAGGACATGACTACTCCAGAACTCGGGGCGCAAAAGAATAGGTAAGCCTATGCTCACCACTCTTCGAGAATAGCGGGGTGATAATCCGCCCGTCGGTCAGATGCTGTTGCGCACCGGACAGCGCTGCCCGTATCGCCGCGGGGCGCGCGCGGCTAGGCTGGGGTCATGACCGAGACTTTCGCCAATGAGACCGGGCGCGGGCGCTATACCCTGCACACCGGGGGCGTATTGGCCGCCACCCTCGCCTATACGGTGCGCGAGAATACGGTGTTTTTTACGTATAGTTTCACCGATCCGGCCTATCGGGGCCGCGGCCTCGCGGCCCGGCTGGTGGAGTTTGCCACCGCGGATGTGGCCGCGGATCCCGCCCGCCGGATCGTGCCCACGTGCGGTTATGTGCGCGGCTGGTTTGCCGAACATCCCGAGCACGCAGGGCTCCTGGCCGAGGCCTAGGGGCCCTCGGGGAGTGGGATGCCGCGCAGCTGCGCGAGCTCCCGCGAGGCCAGTTCGCCGGCATCACCGGGGAGGCATCCGGTCTGCGCCTCGATGCGCACGGGGCTTGCCTCTCCCTCGGCCGTGAGCCGGATCCGCGCGCCGTCCTCGGCCGTGGCGCTCACGCTGATATGCCCGGCGGCGAAGCTTGTGCGCACCACCCGCAGCCCGCGTTCCTTCAGCAGCGACACCACGCGATCGGCCGCCTCGGCGGTGCCACCACCGGGGGCCTGCGCCACGCGCAGGCCCGAAAAATAATAGCCCTCGGGGCAGCGCTGGGCCAGCGGGTTATCGCGGTCGTTCCAGCCGCCGCCGAGGCTGTCCTGGAGCGACTGAATCTGCCCCTGCAACTCGGAGCGCACCGCGGCGGGGTCCTCGTGGGCCTCGGAGGGGGCCGCGGCGGCCGTGTCCATCGCGCCGCTGCAGCCGGTGAGGAGCATAAGGCCCGCCCCGCCCAGGACTATAGCGGCGTGTGCGCGACCTCGCATTACCCGCCTATTCCGTGCCATATCTCCCCCGCAAAGCCGTGCCGAACCACATCACACTAACAGCGAAATCCCGGGGGTGGGCCCCTGCGCGGGGCCGCAATACCTGCCCCGCGCGGGCCACGGGGGCCGCGCCGCGCGATTCCGCGGGCCACCCGCCCGGCCGGATGCGCCAGCGCGGGAGACCTTCGCGGACACTGCCGGACTAGCCGAGCAGCTTGCGCGGGTTAAGGATGCCCTCGGGATCCAGCACCGCCTTGACCCCGGCGAGCGCCCGCACGCCCAGGGCACCGATCTCGGCCTCCAGATAGGGTGCGTGTTCAAGCCCCACCGCGTGATGATGCGAGATCGTGGCCCCGGCCGCAACGATGGCCTCCGAGGCCGCGGCCTTCACCCGGGCGTATTGCGCAAAGGGATCGGATTCGGCCGCCGCGATGAACGTGAAATACAGCGAGGCCCCCTCGGGATAGAGGTGCGAGATATGCCCCTGGATCGCACACGGGGCATCCCCCTCTACCAGCGCCGCACGGATGGCCCCGGACACGGCCGCATGCGTGGCGGCCAGATTGGACCAGAGCGCCGCCGTCTCGAGCGTTTCCACAAATACCCCGCGGCCCAGCAGCTCATCACGCAGATAGGGAGCACCAAAACGCCCCCGGTCCCAGGCCTGCGCCGGGCCGGCCGTGACCCAGACGCCACCCGCGCGGCGCAGCAGCCGCGAGATGCGCCGGCGGCGGGAGCGGGTGCGCCCATCGCTGCCCTCCCAGACAAAGAGCGCAAGTGCCGGGTGGGTCAGGCCGCGGGCCGCCAGATAGCGCCGCAGCGTGCGCACCGAGGAGGAACCCGACATCGCGAGGTTTAGTTCGGTCTCCTCCGCATCGCTGAGCCGACAGACCTCGGGGATATCCCCGGCCGGGGCGTCCTGGGCGAGCCGGCGCAGCGCCTCGGCCCCCGCCTCAAAACTGCTGAACGCCCACGCCCCATAGCTCTTGGCGGTGACCCGCGGGCTGATTCGCACCGTGACCTCCGTGATCACCCCCAGCACCCCCTCGCTGCCGAGGAAGAGCTCGCGCAGATCGGGGCCCGCGGCACTGGCCGGTGCGCGGCCCCCCAGGCGCAGTTCGCCGCGCGGGGTCTGCACGCGCAGGCCGGTGATCAGCTCATCGCTTGAGCCATAGCCCGTGGAGGCCTGGCCGGCCGAGCGCGTGGCGGCATAACCGCCGAGGCTGGCCTCCTGATGGCTCTGCGGCAGGTGCCCGAGGGTGAAATTATGGGCGGCGAGGGCGGCCTCGATCGCGGGGCCGCGGATGCCGGCCTCAAAGGTGGCGGTGCGCGAGACCGGGTCCACGCTCAGCAGGCGGTTTAGCCGGGAGAGGTCGAGGGTGATCAGGTGGGTGAAGCGGTCACGCAGCGGCTCGACCCCACCCACAACGCTGGTGCCTCCCCCGAAGGGAACCACGGCGATGCGCCGCTCGGAGCAGAGCGCCAGCACGGCGAGGACCTCGGCGGCCGAGCCGGGATAAACCACGGCATCCGGGGCATCGCGGGCGTCTCCCCCGCGGCGGCGCAGGAGATCGGGGGTATTTTTGCCCCCGGCGTGGACCACGCGGTCCAGGCGCGCGGCGGAAATATAGGGGGCACCCACGATTCCGCGCAGCAGCTCCTCCGATTCGGCATCCAGCGCCCCCTCGCCCAGCACCACATCCTCGAGCGCCACGGGCGGGGAGAGGATGGCATCGGCGTTGTAGTGGAAGCGCTCGCGCAGGAGCGTGAGGATTTCGGGCGAGAGCGGCGTGGCCCGCGCGGGGTCACCCCAGCCCCACCAGACGGAATGAGGAATCGACTCGGAAATATTTGCACCCATGCGATACAGTGTTACACATGACGGCACAACGTACCACCCCCGGCCCGGTTGCGGACAGCGCGACGGGAGCGCGCGATCTGGCGATCCTCGACGCCGCCCGCGGCCTCGTGATTCGCTACGGGGTGCGCCGCACCACCGCGCAGGATATTGCCGATGCCGCGGGCATTTCCCGGATGACCTTCTACCGCGCGATGGGCAGCGTGGACAGCGCCGTGCTGGCCACCCTCACGCGCGAGTTTCGGCGCGAGATCAACGCCGTCCTCGCCTCCGCCCCCGCCGGAACCGCGCGCGAGCGCCTGGTGCACCTCGGCACCGCCGGAATCCTCGCCTTTGAGCGCTCCGAGCTGATAACCGCGGTGCGCGAGAGCGATCCCGAACTCCTCACCCCCTATCTCTCCGATCGCCTCGGACACAGCCAGGACATCGTCCTTGATGCCATCGCGGGCCTGCTCGCGGAGGGTGTGCGGGATGGCTCCCTCTCGCCCCGCCCGGGTGATGAGCTCAGCATCCTGCTCGCGATTCAGGGCGTGGCCGTGGCCTCGCGCATGCTGCGCCGCACGGGCCAGCTGGACGCGGCAATCGAGCGGCTCGGGGACATGCTTCACGCCTATCTCACCCGGGACTAGCCCGGAACCCGAAGGGAAATCATCATGCAGCCCCCCGCCAGCTCACTCCTGAACGATGCCCAGCGCGCGCGATCCCTGGCGCGGGTCACGGAAAAACCCGTGGATATTATCGTAATCGGCGGCGGGATCACCGGGGCCGGGGTGGCGCTGGATGCCGCGAGTCGCGGCTTCTCGGTGGCGCTCCTGGAGGCCCGGGACCTGGCCAGCGGCACAAGTGGCTTCAGCTCCAAACTGGTGCACGGCGGCCTGCGCTATCTCGCCAAGGGCGATCTGGGCCTGGCCTGGGAATCGGCACTCGAGCGCCGCTATCTGATGGCGCGCATCGCCCCCCATCTCACCCGCCCCCTCGGGTTTTTGGTGCCGCGCACCGCGGGCTCGGGCCGACTGGAGACCGCACTGACCTCGCTGGGGGTGCGGCTGGCCGACCTGCTGCGGCGGGCCTCCGGGCTCTCCTCAGCGGTCCTACCGCGCCCGCGGGTGCTGGGCCCCGCGGCCACCCGGGAGCTGATACCCGCACTCCCCGAGGCCGGGCTGCGCGGCGGGCTGCTCTACTGGGACGGCCAGGTGGAGGATGACGCGCGCCTCGTGATCGCCGTGGCCCGCACCGCGGCCGCCCACGGCGCCCAGATTATTCGCGATGCGCGGGTGCTCTCCTGCACCGAGACAACCGCGGAATTTGAGGATACCCGCACCGGCACGAGGCACCGCGCCCGCGCCCGCGTGGTGATCAACGCCACCGGCGTCTGGGCCGATACCCTCACCCCCGTGCTGGGGCTCTCGCCGAGCCGCGGCACCCACCTCGTGCTGGATGCCGCGGCACTCGGAAATCCGCGCGCCGCGTTTACCATTCCGGTGCCCGGAAAATTTGGCCGCTTCCTCTTTGTGCTCCCCCAGCCGGGCGGGGTCTGTTATCTGGGCCTGACCGATGAGGCCGATCCCCGCGCCGATGGTTATGCCCCACATATTCCCGAGGAGGATGAGCGATTCCTGCTGAGCCTGCTCGCGGATACCCTCGGCGCGGAGCTACCCGCCTCGGCCATCCTGGGCCGCTTTGCCGGGCTGCGCCCGCTCGTGGGTGCGGGTGGGCCCACCGCGGATGTCTCGCGCCATCACCTGCTGGTGGATCGCCCCGGCCAGCCGATCGGCATTATCGGCGGCAAGCTCACCACCTATCGGCGCATGGCCGAGGATGCGGTGGATGCCGCGGCCGAGCGGCTCGGCCGGCGTCGGCCCTGCGGCACGCGGAAAATTGTGCTGGTGGGCGGCGGCGCGGGCCGGGGCGATGCGGCGGATACCCTGGCCCGCCGCTATGGCACCGAGGCCACAACAATCCGCGAGCTCATCCGCGCGGATCCCGGCCTGGGCGAGCCGGTGGCCCCGGGGGTGGACTATCGCGGGGCCGAGGTGATTTTTGCGCTGCGCGCCGAGGGGGCGCATCGCGTGGAGGATATCCTCGAGCGGCGCACCCGGCTGGCGTTTACCCCCGCCGCCGCGCGGGCCGCCGAGCCGCGCATCCGCGAGCTCCTGGAGGCCGCGCGGGCGGGCGACTAGGCCAGGCGCGCCTCGAGCCCGGCGCGCACCCGCGGCCAGTCCTCGGCGATGATCGAGAACATCGCGGTATCGCGCACGCTGCCGTCCTCGCGGCGCATATGGCGGCGCAGGACCCCCTCGGGCCGCGCACCCAGCCGCGCGATGGCCCGCTGCGAGCGCTCATTACGCACATCGGTCTTAATCTGCACGCGCCCCATGCCCAGCGCCTCAAAGGCGTGGGTGAGCAGCAGCAGCTTGGCCTCGGGGTTCACCCGACCTCCCCAGGCCGCCGGGGTATACGCGGTGCTGCCAATCTCGAGCCGGGCATCCGCGGGCACAATATCCAGAAACGAGGTGGTGCCCACCACCGCGCCGGCGGCCAGGCCGGCAAGGGGGCGCCCCAGGCGCACCACCCAGGGCACCCGTTCCCCCGCCGCGGCCGCGGAAAGAAGCGTGGCGGCATGCTCCTCCGGGGTATCCGGCCGCCGGCGCACATGCGCCCAGCAGGCATCGTGATCCAGCGCCGCAAAAAGTTCGGCCGCATCGCGGCGGGGATCATAGGGACTCAGCCGGAGGCCGGCGCCGATTAGGTCCCGGGCGGCCATCTCGCGCGGATCCCGGGCCGCGGGCCAGGGCGAATCCAGCGGACGCGGATCGGGATAGGGGGTGAAGCTCATGCGGTGGACTCCCTCTCGGCGCGCAGGCGCCGCTGCCGGGCCACGCGCATGCGCGAGCCACAGGTGGTGGAGCAATAGCGCCGATCGGCCCCGCTCCCGGTATTCAGATAGACGCGCGCGCAGCCCGCGGCATCGCAGCGCCCCCAGGCGACCCGGCCGCGCTCGCTGAGGGCTGTGGCCAGCCCCAGCGCACCTGAGGCAACACACCAGTTCCACCAGGAGAACGCGGGCAGATCGGTATGCAGATGCCAGCGTGATCCGTCGTGGTCGCTCAGCCGCGGGGCGCCGGAGCTGCGCGCCAGCAGGTCGTTCAGGACGGGGGCAGCGGCGGCGGCATCACCGAGGTCAAAAATCGGGTTCAGGTCGTCCAGGCCCCGGCGCACCTCCTCCAGTGCGCCCGCGGGGAACGGCCCCTCGCCGCCCCGAAATCCACCCAGGGCCTCCCCGAGCGCGCCGTTATCGCCGGGCCGATCGTGGTGCGCGTTGAGCGCGGCCACCAGGCGCGGGAGGGGGTGGATTTCCGGAGTGTTGC
Organism: Mycetocola spongiae; assembly: GCF_020424085.1. Taxonomy (NCBI): domain Bacteria; kingdom Bacillati; phylum Actinomycetota; class Actinomycetes; order Micrococcales; family Microbacteriaceae; genus Mycetocola; species Mycetocola spongiae. The sequence goes on from NZ_CP080203.1 coordinate 874,780, forward strand.
GCATCATCTCTTCCCCGTGTAACGGTCTACCTAATTTACCCGTAACGCTAGCGCATCGGCGTTTCCGATTCAATTCGCCCTTTTAACACAAATAACTAAAAGTTCACTAGACTCCACCATAAGCAGAACCGACCCCAGGAGCGATAATGACGTTGCCCATCCCCCGTCCCCCAATGCCCGCCGGAGCCCACGCATGAGCGTGGGGATCGGCCTGATCGGGGCGGGAGTCATCAGCGATGAGTATCTCGCGATAATGACCACCTTCCCCGACCTCACCGTGCTTTTTATCGCCGATCTGGACGTGGAGCGCGCCGCCGCCCAGGCCGCCAAATACGCGATCCCCGGCGCGGGAAGCGTCGCGGAACTCCTCGCCGATCCGCGGATCGAAATCGTGGTGAACCTCACCATCCCGCGCGTACACGCCGAGGTGGGCATGCAGATCCTCGCCGCCGGAAAACACGTGTGGAGCGAAAAGCCCTTCGCCCTGGACCGCGAGAGCGGCCGCGAGCTACTGGAACAGGCCAAAAAACTCGGATTGCGCGCGGCCTGCGCCCCCGATACCTTCCTCGGCGCGGGCATCCAATCGGCCCGACGCCAGATCGAGGCCGGGCGGATCGGCACCCCGCTCACGGCCCTGACCATCCTGCAGTCCCCGGGCCCGGAGAGCTGGCATCCCAACCCCGATTTTCTGTTCCAGCCCGGCGCCGGGCCGCTCTTTGACGTGGGCCCGTATTATTTCACCACGCTTGTGCAGCTGCTGGGCCCGGTGACACGCGTGCACACCACGTCCTCGCGCGCCCGCGATACCCGCGTGATCGGCTCGGGCCCGCGCGCCGGGGAAACCTTCCCGGTGACCGTCCCCACCCATATCAGCGTGTCACTCGAGTTTGCCGGGGGCGCCATCGCGCAGACCATCCTGAGCTTTGATTCCGCGCTCAAACGCCTGCTCTTTGAGGTGGCCGGGGTGGAGGGCACCCTGATTCTGCCCGATCCCAACCACTTCTTTGGCGAGAGTGAACTGGTCACCTCCCCCGAGACCCGGCAGATCCTGCCCGAGGAGGGCCCCTCGGCCGGCCGCGGGCTGGGCGTGCTGGACCTGGCCCGCTCCCTGCGGGCCGGGGTACCCGAGCGCGCCTCGGGAGACCTCGCCTATCACGTACTGGACATCATGGTCTCCACCGCCGAATCGGCCAGCAGCGGGGAACCGGTCACCGTGCACAGCTCGGTCACCGTAGCCCCCGCCCTCCCCGCGGACTGGGACCCCTATCGGGCCACCCTGCACACGGATACCGGCGCACCCCGGCCCGCATAATAAAAACCGCCGCCACCCCGAGGGGTGACGGCGGTTTTTCGGGATAACCGGGGGGCTAGCCCTCGGTCGGGCGGCGACGGAAGAGCAGCGCCGCCCCCACAAAGAGCGCCAGGGTGGCCATACCCATCGGCACGATCGGCAGTTCCATACCGGTCAGGGCCAGGCCCGAGGTCGCCTTGCGGGAGGTTCCCGGGGCAAGCAGGCTCAGCCGCGGGGTGGAATCGGTGATATCGGCGAGGTCACCCAGGTTGGGGTTTCCCGGGATCAGCGTGCTCGGGCGATCCGAGGGGATCAGCGTCTGCACGGCGGAGCCACTAAACGTACCCGCCTCATTGGCGAAGCGCAGGGCGGGCAGGCGGCCCAGCGCCACCTGCGGGCCATAGGTCACGGCACCATCGGCGAAGGTCGCCCCGGCGATCAGGCCCACGGGGGTGGGAACCAGGCCGCGGGCATCGCGCAGCGGCAGGGCGAAGGGCTCGCCGCTCATCGCATCGGCCAGCTCCACGCTCTGCTCCACGGCACTCACGGTCGCATCGGACTGGGCAAAGGCCGAGAGGTCGCTCACGCCGTTGCGATCCAGGACCAGGGTGCGCAGGCTCGCGCTCGGAGCCAGGACCGAGGCATCGGTTACGCGGTTACCCGCGACGTCCACGCTGCTCAGGACGGGCAGCGCGGCAAGCGGGGTGAGGTCGCTGATGTGGTTATCGGCGAGGCTCAGGGTGCGCAGGTTAACGAGGTTTTCCAGGCCCTCAAGCGATTCAATCGGCTCGGTTCCGGGGGCGCAGCTCAGCTCGGTCAGCTCGGCCAGGGTGTTTTCCCCGATGGCCTGCCCGTCCAACTGCTCGCTCAGGCACTCGCCGAGGGACTCATCGCCCAGGATCACGGGCTCGCCGGGGAAGATGGCGACCTCCTGGGTCACGTTAATATCCACGGTCCCGATATTGTCGATGCCCTCGAAGCGCGCCACATAATTGCGGGTTTCCCGCTCCTCGGTTGCATGGGTCACGCTCACGCCATCGAAGGCGATCGGGGTGGAGGTGGCGGTCAGGGCGGTACCCGCGGTATCGGTGAGCACCATTGCGGAATCGGAGGGTCCGCGGTAGTTCAGCTGATAGGGCTCCCCGGCCGTGGCACGCGGCTCCACCACAGTCTGGTTTTTTCCGGTCAGGAACGTGACGTTGCGCGCGGCGGTCCAGTCGCCGATGTGGTTTTCGGAGGCATCCAACCAGCGCAGATCGGGAAGCTCGCCCAGCGCGGAGATATCCGAGACTTCGTTATCCTGAATGGCCAGGATCTGCAGGGATTTCAGCCGCGCGAGCGGGGAAATATCGGTGAGCTTATTGCCGTCCAGCCAGACATTGCGCAACGCGGGCAGATCGGCAAGCGGCGTGAGGTCACTCACGCGCTGATTCTGCAGGTGCACATATTGCAGCGAGGTCATGGCCTGCATGCCCTCAAGCGAACGCACCTGATCGCTATTGGCGGGCACGGCACAGTCGAGGGTGCTCAGGCTGGCGATATTCTCCGCGGTGGGGGCCTCGCCGAGGCTGCGCTCCACGCAGGCCAGCAGCACGGGATCGCTAAAACTCAGGGGTGCGGCGTGCGCCGGTGCACTCAGCAGGGTAGACAGGCCAACCGCGGCGGCGAGCCCCAGGGCGGGCAAAACCAGCGTGCGTGTGGATTTCGTCAATCGGAATACTCCTCGGGTGTATTGCCTCTTCCGGAGGCGGGATCGATCCATAATGTCCGGATTCCCGCCGGGCCGCGGAAAATCTTGTGAATTTGTATCACGGCCTGGCGGATAAAACTTAGGGGGTGGTGGGTGCGGCGGCGATCTTCAGGATCGCGGCGTCTCCGCTGAAACCGGTGACCTCGGCAATGACGTTCACGGCGAGGGGCGTGCGGGTGCCGGATTTACCAATGGTCTGCCCCTGGGCGTTGAGGGTATCGGCGCTCAGGCTGGCGGAGCCCGCGCGGCGGGTCTCCACGCGCCAATCGGCGCCCGTATACTCACCGATTTCCAGCTCGGGAGTGGACTGCAGCGTCCACTGAATATTGTCGTAGTTCAGTCCCAGATCGGAGCCGCGCACACCAAAGGGGCATCCGCGCGGCTCCAGTTCCCCACTCGCTGCGCACTCCTCCAGATAGGTGTTTACCGCCGTGGTGATGGAGGTGCGCCCGGCCGCGGTGAGTTCGGGGGTCAGCGCCTCGGCCACGGCCGCGACACCGAGGGCATCCACGGTGACGCTCACCGGTTCGGCACGATACGCGGTGCTCGGGGCCAGGGCGATCTGATAGGTACCGGGGAAGGCCCGCAGGGGTGCCCGTGCGGCCGGGCTATCGCCCAGGGATACCCCCGCGATGGTGAGGTCTCCGCGCTCGGGGACGGTGATATTTTCCAGCGAGAGCGTGCCCGGATCGGGACTCGACATCTCCCAGCGGTCCAGGAGCCCGAGGAAACTACCCACGCGCTCCAGCGTGAACTCCTGGCGCAGCGGTTCACCACCCGAAGCGAGGATGAGCTCGGCGCTCACGCGCGCGCGCGAGCCGCTGAGCTCGGTATCAACCACCCGGGCCTCGGTGATGCGCTCGGGGAGCGCACGATAGACCTCATCGGTGAGCAGGACGTCCTCGGGACCGCGCTCGATCCCCGCCCGCTCCAGGGCCTCCTCCAGATTACCCGCGGCCAGATCGCCGGTATACCCGGAGACCACGGAGGAGGGGGAGAACGCATCGGCGATCAGAACCCAGGCTAGTGCCAGGGTGGCGCAGAGCAGGATCAGTCCGCCCGCGATCACGAGGGGCACACGCAGCGAGCGGCGCGGCGGCTGCACCACGGGACCCTCGGCTCCCCACGGGGAGACCGAGGCGTTGAGGTGTGCGGAGGAGCGGGTCTGCTCGTGGATGCCATCGGCCACCGCCGCGGAATCACCCTCGGCGGGGAAACCCAGCAGTTCCAGGAGCGGGATACCCTCCTCCTGCACCCCGGCATTGGGGGTGCGGCGGGGCCCGGGAGGGGCAAATTGTCGGCGCACCGCGCGCACGGGATTCAGCGAGGGCAGGCGGCGGCGCGGCCGCGGGGGCGCGCTGACGGAGGTCTGCGCCGGATCGGCATCGCTCGAGTGCGATTCCGCGGAGCGGGGCCCGGCCGGGCCCGCGGACTCGGTGTCTTCACGGTCGATATCCTCGGCGGGTTCCGCAATATCCTCGGCGGGTTCCGCAATATCCTTGGCGGGTTCCGCGGGGACGGGTTTCTCGGAGACGGGTTCCTCGATTTTTGCCGCGGTGCCCGGGGTGGCGGCCCCGGGGGTCGGGGCCGTCGCCGGTTCGGCCCGGTTCCCGGCCGGCTCGATCCGGGCCACCGGCCGCGTGACGGGTTCGGGATCTTCCCCGGGCTCGCCGCGGCTCCCGGGGGTCGTGGAGAGGGGCTGGGCGGCACGGGGGCCACTCAGCAGCGCGGCCGCGTTGCGTGCCGCGGCGGAACGCGCGGGGGCAACCGCGGCGGGGGTGTCCACTTCCGGGGTCTGCGCCGCGGGGGTTTCCACCACGGGAGCCTCCGCCGCCGGGGTTTTCTTCGCGGGGGTCTCCGCCACGGGGGTCTCCGTTACGGGGGTCTCCGTTACGGGGGTGTCCTTTTCCGGGGCCGCCGCCACCGGGGTATCTGCCACCGGGGTATCTTCCACCGGGGCGTCCGCGACCATCGCGGCGGGCTTTCCCGATACGCCGGCGGGGGCGTGGACCGGGGTAGCCTCGGTCGCGGGCTCGATCCCGGGGGTCGGCTTCGAGTTTTTTGCGCGGGCGTCGATCCGCACGGTCACGTCCAGGTCCACGGTATCCGAGTCCTCGGTCGAGCGCACGATCGGGCCCGTCTCGGTGACCTCTACGGGGCCCCGAAACACGGAGTCCACCGGAACCGGGGCCGGGGCGGGAGCCGAGGGCGCCTCCCGCGGGATAGCCGGTGTGGCCTCCTCGGCGACGGGGCGTTCAAAGGGGCTCTTGGGGCGAGCCGGGGTCGCCGCGCTTGGTTCCACTGCCCGGGGGGCGGCGGATTTTTGGGCGGTCTTTTTCTTGGCGGGGACCGCGGTGCCCGCCGCCTGCGCGGTCGCGGGAGTCTTCACCGCGGGAGTTTTCGCCGCGGGCTTCTCGGCCGCGGGCTTTTTCGTCGCAGGCTTCTCGGCCGCGGCCCCCGCAGCGGATTTTTTCACGGGCGACTTCGCCGCGGACTTTTTCTCCGTGGCCTTTTTCTCGGCGGGCTTTTTCTCGGCGGGCTTCTTTGCCGCCGATTTTTTTACCGCGGGCTTCTTCGCCGCGGGAGTGGCCACGGTGGGCTCACCCTCGGGGGTGCTTTTTGGGGTCGGCATCGGCTCGGCCGAGGCCGCAGACTCGGCGGGTTTTTGTGTCGCGGATTTTTTTGCCGCGGGCTTTTTTGCCGCGGGCTTCTTCGCCGCGGTCGTGGCGATCCCGGCCTTTTGGGCCGCCTGTGCCGCGGATGTCGCAGCCGAAAGATCGTTATTGTGCTCACCGGTTGTCCTTAAAACCACCGCGCACCCCCTTTTCCCCGAATGGAGCACCATGCCCACTCCGGGGGTCAGCCTATGCGAACGCGCCGCGACGTTCCGCGGCCGCGACCAAATCTGACGGTATCCTCGTCGCGCGATAGACCCAGCTCTGTCGTGCGAAACGCTGCCCTATTCGCGTAACCTCGGTCACGACCCCATCGCGCGTTCCGGGAGGACCCAGCATGCACCCGCACCACCCCGACGCGGCCGCGGCCTCCCCCACACCCACGACCACGATCGCTCCGGGTGTCACGATGCTTGCACTTCCCCTCCCCGGCGGAGCTCCCCCCTATAGTCTCTGCTATCTACTGGAGGATTCCGGCGGCGGGATCCACGTGATTGACCCCGGCTCCGATACCACCCAGAATCGCGAACTCCTGCGCGCGGCGCTGCGCGCGCTCGGAGCGGACCCGGCGGCGATCCGCACCGTCACGGCCACCCACCTGCACCCCGATCATCTGGGGCTCGCGGCGTTTATCCTCGACCGCTCCCCCGCGCGGCTCCTCCTCCACCCCACCGAATCCGCCGCACTCGCGACCCTCGCGGACCCCGGATATGCCGCTGCCCGGCGCGCGGAGATCGCCGGCTGGGGCATACCCGCCGGCCACGCCGCGCTTCCCGGCCCGGAGGAGATCTTCCGCGGGATCCCGCAGGTCCCCGCGGCCGATCCCCTCCGGGACGGCGAGTATCTGCCCATCCCCGGCCGCCGGGTGCGCGTGATCCACACCCCGGGCCATACCCCCGGCCATATCTGTCTGGTCGAGGAGGGGGCCGGCCTGGTCTTCACCGGCGATCACGTGCTGCCCGGGATAAACCCGGGCATCGGCCTGGGCGGCCCCACGCCGGAAAATCCGCTGGCGTCCTATCTGGATTCCCTGGGGCGCCTGGCCGCCCTCGGTGATCCCCTCGTCTGCCCGGGCCACGAGGCCCCGTTCCGCGGGCTCGCGCGGCGCGGAGCGGCCCTCGCCGAGCATCACCGCGGCCGCACCCGGGCGGTGGCCGCCGCGCTGCGCGAGGCCCCGGGGACCTCGGTCTGGCAGATCGCCTCCCGGCTCCCGTGGAGCGGGGGCTGGGAGAACCTCCCCGCCGCCTCGCGGCTCTCCGCGCTGGCCCAGACCGCGATGCACCGGGATTTTCTCGCCCGTTAACCGCCATACCCCCGGCCCGATCCAGTGGATCGGGCCGGGGGTATGGCTCGGCAGGCAGCCCCTAGGGGGTGCGCAGGCCGCGGCGCAGGGCCACGGCGGTATCCCAGCCGCGGCGAACCTCGGCCAGGCCGGCGGCCTGCTCCTTATAGCCCAGGTGGGCGTGGGTGGTGCGCCAGTTCAGCAGCGCCTGGCCGCGCGAACCGCGCCAGTCGCCGGTACCGCGGCCGCGGGTGCCGCGGCGGGTGGCCGCCCGGGTGGCGGCGTCAAAGCCCTCAAGAAAATACTCGGTGGCGGGGTTTCGGGCGGCCGTGGGGCCGCGATCGGTGTTCTGGTTTTCGAGGCTCCGGGGAGCCAAAATGGTATTCGTCAAAATGGTAGTTCCTTATTACAGTCTTCGTGCGGGGACGATCGCTGCAACGCGATATCCCTGAATCGAGGTGGTGGCCTGCTCGACGGATTCATCTCCAGGTGGGAGGCTCCGTGCAGTGCTGAATAATCGCGGCTAGAGGGGCGGCGGATTAAGTTCAAAAAAGCGGCTTGAGCAACATTACCCCAGAACAAGGCACGGCACAACCCCCTTCCGGAATCGGCGCGGGAGAACCCCCGACCCGGCGGGCCCGAGTATATTGATCCGGAGGCGCGCGGAAGGCCAGGCCCCGCGCGCGGAAAAACAGGCAAGGACACATACCCATGACACCCTCATCGGCAACACAGGCCTATCGGGCCGCCCGCGATTTATTGATCTCCACCCGGGAGGATCGTGCCCGCGCCGAGGCCGAATTCTCCTGGCCCGACGTGGGCGACTCCTTTAACTGGGCCATCGACTGGTTTGACGTGATCGCCCGCGGCAATCACGGCCGCGCCCTCGTGATCGTGGAGGAGGACGGCTCGCGCACCGAGCGCAGCTTTGATGAGCTCGCGCGCCGCTCGGATGCCCTCGGCACCTGGCTGGCCGAGCTTGGCGTGGCCCGCGGCGATGCCGTGATGCTCATGCTTGATAACCAGGTGGAGCTCTGGGAGTCGATGCTGGCGCTACTGAAGCTCGGCGCGGTCATCGCCCCCACCACCACCGCGGTGGGCGGCAGCGATCTGATCGACCGCCTCGACCGCGCCGAGATCCGCCACGTGATCGTGGCCGCCGCGGATACCCATAAATTTGCCCATGCCCCCGGGGACTATACCCGGATCGCCGTCGGGGCGGGCGCCGCCGCGGGCTGGCGGGACCTCGCCGAGGGCCTCGCGGGTGAGGCCGCACCGCTGCCGCATCCCGGAACAGCCTCGACCGATCCGCAGCTGCGCTATTTCACCTCGGGCACCACGAGTCGCCCCAAGCTGGTGGAGCACAGCCAGGTGAGCTATCCCGTGGGTCACCTCAGCACGATGTACTGGCTGGGGCTGCGCCCGGGGGACGTGCATATGGCAATCAGCTCGCCCGGCTGGGCCAAGCATGCGTGGAGCAATTTTTTCGCGCCGTGGATCGCCGAGGCCACCGTATTTGTGTATAACTACGGCCGCTTTGATGCCGCCGCGCTGCTGCGTGTCCTGCGCGAGGAGCGCGTGACCACGTTCTGCGCGCCGCCCACCGTCTGGCGCATGATCATCCAGCTGGACCTGGGCGCGGGCCCCGGCGACCTGCGCGAGACCGTTTCGGCGGGCGAGCCGCTGAACCCCGAGGTGATTGAGCAGGTGCGCCGCGGCTGGGGCCGGGTCATCCGCGATGGTTATGGCCAGACCGAGATGACCGCGGTGGTGGCCAATCCCCCGGGCGCCGATATGCGCGATGGCTCGATGGGGCGGCCGCTCCCGGGCGCACCCGTGGTGCTGATCGACCCGATCGGCGGCCTCCCCGCGGAGGAGGGCGAGATCTGCCTGGATCTATCCACCCGCCCCGTGTTCCTGATGAGCGGCTATGTTGCCGATCCCGAGCGCAATGCCGAGGCCACGCGCGGCGGCTACTATCACACCGGCGATGTGGCCTCCCGGGATGCCGAGGGGCATATCACCTATATCGGGCGCACCGATGATGTGTTTAAGGCCTCCGATTATAAGATCAGCCCGTTTGAGCTGGAGAGTGTGCTGGTGGAGCATCCCGCGGTGGTTGAGGCCGCCGTGGTGCCCGCACCCGATCCGCTGCGCCTCGCGGTCCCCAAGGCCTATATTTCCCTGGCCGCGGGTTATCCCCGGAACGATGAGACGGCGCGCTCGATCCTGGCCTATGCGCGCGAGCGGCTCGCGCCGTTCCAGCGCCTGCGCCGGATCGAGTTTTTTGAGCTCCCCAAGACCATCTCCGGCAAGATTCGCCGGGTGGAGCTGCGGGAGCGCGAGGAGGCTGCCGCGCGCGGCGAGGTGACCTGCGTCGAGTGGCGCGATAGCGAGTTCCCGGAGCTGCGCGGCATCACCCAGGTGTCCTAGCGGCGGGGTTTCCCGGGGAAAAGCGCGGATAACGGCAAACTGTTTGCACTGATAACACTATGGTGTTATCGTGATTACAGCGGCGCCGATATCCGCGCTTTTCCGCCCCGGAAAACGCGCAAGCCGCGCCCCCGAAAGGAACCCCTCATGACCACATCCTCCTCCCCCCGCGTCGCCCTGATCACCGGCGGTTCCGGCGGCATCGGCCGCGCGGTGGCCGAACGCCTCGCCCGGGACGGCTTTGCCGTGGCCGTGCACTATGCCGGCAATCGCGAGCGCGCCGAGTCCGTGGTCGCGGCCATCACCGCCGCGGGCGGCACCGCGATTGCCGTGCGCGGCGATGTGGCCGAGGAGGCCGAGATGGCCGCGGCCTTCGCCGCAACCACCGAGGCCCTTGGCGGCATCGACGTGGTGGTAAATACCGCGGGAATCATGACGCTCGGCCCGCTCGCCGATTTTGACCTGGACGCGCTGGATCGCATGCACCGCACCAATATCCGCGGCACGTTTATCGTGGATCAGCACGCCGCGCGCACCGTGCGCGAGGGCGGGGCAATCATTAATTTCTCCACCTCGATCACGCGCCTGGCCCTGCCCGGCTATGCAGCCTATGCCGCCAGCAAGGGGGCCGTGGAGGCCCTGACCCTGGTGCTCGCGCGCGAGCTGCGCGGCCGCGATATCACCGTGAACGCGGTGGCCCCCGGCCCCACCGCGACCGAACTCTTCCTCAACGGCAAGGACGAGGCCACGATCGCCGGGATGGCCAAGGCCGCCCCGCTCGAGCGCCTCGGCACGCCCGCGGATATCGCCGAACAGGTGGCCTTCCTCGCGGGCCCCGCGCGCTGGGTGAACGGCCAGGTGCTCTATGTGAACGGCGGAATCGCCTAGGCCCCCGCGGGCGGATCGATCAGGAGCGCGATGCGCTCCGCCAGATAGTCCCCCAGATCGCGGGCCGAATCGGCGGGCGCATCCGCGCTCCAGCGCACCACGGGCAGCCCCTCGCGCAGGAAAAACACCCCGCGGGAGTGCGCGAGGCTGCGCTCGTCCAGATCCAGCACGGGCGCATCAAAATTTATGGTCTCGCCCTCGCGAAACGGGCCCCGATGCGCGGCGTCCCGATATTCGCGGCGGGTCTCGGCGGAGAGCGATTGATGCCCGGGCCAGCCCGGCGCAACGGCCCGCGTGGTGATACCCACGAGCCGCAGCACACCATCGGCCGAGAGTAAAAATACGCCCAGCCGCCACACCCGGCCGCGATCGATCAGGCGCGCCTTGCGGGTAATCAGGAGCTTCCTCTGCGCGGGGATAAACTCCCCCAGCGCCTCGGTGCGTGCCCCGGCCGCGGCCAGCCGCTCCACGGCGGCATCAAGGATGGCGCGCACGCGGGGATGTGGGTCGAGGATCCGGGGCTGTTCACTCACCCCTCGAGTCTAGGACCGTTCTTGCACCGGGTGCGACGGGCCCGCTAACCTCATAATCATGCTTTCAGGGGACCCGCTGCGCCATATTCTTCTCCTCTCGCCCCGCGGGATCAGCGCATGAGCACCCCCGTGCCGCGGGCCGCGCGCATCACGCTGGCCGCCGCAACACTCCTGCTGCCGGTGAGCGTGCAGCTGCTGCTGAACTCCGCCTGGTCGCCGGATCTCCCCGATCTCCTGCCCTCACACTGGAGCGGGGCGGGACCCGCGGATGGTTTTACCGAGGCCGCGGCGCTCTATCGCACGTGCCTGATCCTCGCGATGATCTGCACGGCACTGGGGCTCGCGGCGCTGATTCCCCGCACGCTGCCCCCGGGGGTGCGCCGGGGCGTGGTGGGTATTGCGGCCTCGGTTGCCGCTTGCGCCACCGCCACCTGGGCCGTATCCGCGGGGCTGACCCTGCTCGCCGGGGATCCGCGCACGGTGCGCCTCGGGGCGGGATTTCTGGTGGTCATGCTGGCGATCGTTTATGGGCTGCTGCCGGCGATCCTGCTGCCCCGGGAGGCCGCGGCCGAACCCGCTCGGTCGCGCCTGGAGCAGCCCCTCCCCGCACCGCCCGGAGACGTTTCCTCGCTGTCGGTGCGGATGATCTCCCCGGGGATGCTGGCGCTCGGGCTCGCGGTCCCGGCCGTCCTGATCCCCGTGACGCTGGGCACCTCCGCATCCGGTGCGCTGCTGCCCGTTGCCCTACTCGCCGCGGCGCTGATCCTGGCCTTCGCCGCGGTCAGGGTGCGCGCCGATCGCGATGGACTGCGGATCACCTCGGTGCTATTCCGATTCCCCGTGCAGCTCATACCCGCGGAGCGCATCGCCTCGGCCACCGCCGAGACGATCCTGCCCCGGGACTGGGGCGGCTGGGGTTATCGCATCCTCTCGGGCCGCTCGGCAATCATCCTGCGCGCGGGCCCCGCCCTGCTTATCACCCGCGGGAATGGGCGACTATTTGCGGTCACCGTGGACGGCGCCCCGGCCCTCGCGGCAATCCTGGAATCGGCTCGCCCCGCGGCCTCCCCGGAGACCGAAGACCCGCGCCCCCGCACCCCCTAGAATGCCGCTATGACTGTTATTTCTCGCGCGGGCGTCCTCGCGCTGACCGCGGCGCTGGCCCTGTCCCTGTCCGCATGCGGCTCCGCGGAGTCTCCGGCCCCGGACGCCTCGACCGCGGATACCCCCGCCGCCTCACCCACCGCGGAGGCCACCCCCGAGGCGGCCGCCGAGCCCTCGATCGAGAGCGTCCTGGAAATCCTGGGGGTGGGAGACTTCTCGCAGTCGCCCACCGTGGCGCCTTTTGCCACGCGCTGGGGTTCGGGAACGTTTGAGGGATCCCGGGTTCAGGTTTATGAGTTTGCCGATCAGGCAGCCTATGAGGGGTTCCTGGAGAGCGTGGAATCCTTTGGCATTACCCCCGAGCAGCTCATTCGCACCGGCAATATTGTGGTCTCCGTGGATGCCCCGGCCGGCCTCGAGAACGCGCGCGCCCTCCTCGCCGGCTAGGCGACGTTACGCGCCGTTAACACGACCGGAATCTCGCCGAGAACTCTCCGCACTAGCGTGAAGGGTGCAGCAAGGCTGCGTCCGAGTGCGACCCCACGGTCGCGGAGAGCGAGTCCCTGGATGCCCATTCCCCCACCCGAAACCCCCGCGTCGCATACGCCCCCGCCCCCGGCCCCGGCACCGCGCCGCGGCGGATCGGTGCTGCGCTATCGCCGCCCCGATGCGATCCCGTGGATGCGGGCCGCCGCGCGCTTTTCCGGCACACCCCGGGAACCCCGGATCGTCCCGGCGGAGCCGCGCTAGCCGCGGGGGTGGGCGCGGGCCGCCCGCCCGCATGCGGATGAGGGTCTCCGCCCGCTAAGCTCCTGTGGTGTCCTCCCTTTCTTCCCCCTCTCCGTCCCTGTTTTCCCGCGAATATCTGTGGGTGACCCTCGGCTCCTGCGCACTGGTGTTTTTGGGTGCCTTTGAGTCGATGGCGGTCACCACGATCATGCCCGTGGTGAGTGCCGATCTGGACGGGGCGGCGCTCTACGCCCTGGCATTTGCCGGCCCCCTGGCCACAAGCGTGATCGGGATGGTCATCGCGGGTAATTGGTCGGATCGCTCCGGCCCGGTCGGCCCGCTCTATACCGCCGGGGTGCTCTTTGTGATCGGCCTGCTCATCTCCGGCCTGTCCACCAATATGTATCCGTTTATTGCCGGGCGTCTTGCCCAGGGCCTCGGCTCCGGGGCGATCACCGTGGCCCTCTATGTGGTGGTCGCGCGCGCCCTTCCCCCGGTGCTGCACCCCAAGATTTTTGCCGGATTTGCCACCGCCTGGGTGCTGCCCTCGCTGGTGGGGCCCGTGGTGGCCGGGGCCGTGGCCGAGGTCTGGAGCTGGCACTGGGTATTCCTCGGCGTGGTGGGCCTCGTGGCCGCCTCGATGGCGATGGTGATGCCCACCCTGCGGGTGCTCGCCAAGGCCCCGCGCCCCGCGACCCCGGTGCCCTGGGACCTGCCGCGCGCGGCCTGGGCCGTGCTCGCCGCGCTCGCGGTCCTCACGCTGAGCATGGCCGGGGAGCTGCGACCCTGGGGTCCGCTGATCTCGCTCGGCGCCCTGATCGTGGCGCTGATCGCGGTGCGTCCGCTGCTGCCGCGCGGCACCCTCGGGCTGCGCCGCGGCCTGCCCGGGGTGATCCGCATGCGCGGCATCATCGCGGCGGCGTTTTTTGGTGCGGAGATCTATATCCCGTATCTGCTGGTGACCGATTATGATTTTTCTCCCACCGCGGCGGGCCTCGCGATCACCGGCAGCGCAATCAGCTGGGCGCTGGGTTCGGCCGCGCAGGGGCGCTTTGCCGATCGGATCAGCAATGCCGCGGCCACGCGTTTTGGCTCCTGGATGACGCTGCTGGCGATCCTCACGCTGGGCGTGACCGCCCTGCTGCATCTGAGCCCGGTAGTGGTGATCGTGGCCTGGACATTTGCGGGCGCGGGGCTCGGGACGCTGTATCCGCGGCTGAGCGTGCTCACGCTCTCCCATTCCACCGAGAAGGATCAGGGCTTTAACTCGGCCGCGCTGACCATCGCTGATTCCTTCGGAAGCGCGATCTCACTCGCGATTGCCGGGGTGATCTTCACGAGCGTGATTATCGCCGGGGTGGGTCCGTTTGCGCCGGTCTTTGCCTTTGCCGCGCTGCTCGCGGTCGCCGCGCTGGCGCTGAGCCCGCGGATCGCCGAGCGCGCCTAGGCGTGCGCGGGGCCTCCCCGCGCCTCCAGACTCATCTGATCGTTATCCAGCGTGGCCAGTGCGCTATTGAGCACCTCGGCGTCAAAAAGCCCGTCATCACGCACGTCCAAAAGGGCCTCGCGCTGGGCGCGGATAGCCGCGAGCTGCCGCCCCTTTTCGCGGGAGTGCTCGGGGTCCTCCCCCGCGTCGAGGCCGCGCTCGGCCAGGAGCGTGTCATAGTCGGCGCGGCCGCGCTCGGCGGCCTCGGCGAGGATCGCAAAGATCTCGGCATGCTCGGTGCCCAGCATCGGGTCCTTGGTCGCGGGCTTAACCCGGCGCACCACCCGGCCCAGCGTGCCACCCTGAATCAGCAGCGAGGAGGCTGCCACGAGGAACGCGATCAGGATGATCAGCGAGCGATGCGGGGCATTCTCGGGGATGGTCTGCGCCGCGGCGAGGGTCACGGCCCCGCGCATTCCCGCCCAGACGATCACGGTGCCCTCGCGCCAGCCCAGCGGGGCGGCGAGGAAATAATCGATATCGGCCAGCGCGCGGCGCAGCCGGGTGCGGCCGCGCGCGAGGCGCTCCGAGGATACGGCCGGGTCCGGGCCGCCGCGGCGCGCGGCCCCGCGCGGGCCCCCGGGGCGGGGTCCGGGCCCGGTATCGCGGCCGCTCAGCGAGAGGATCTCGCCGCCGGGGGCCGCTGAATCGGCGGCATCGCTCTCCGCGGCCGGGGAGATCTCCACCCGGCCCGGACCGCGGAAGCTCGCGAGCTTCTGCGGATCGTCCAGGACCTCCTGGATGCGTTCGATTCGCGGTTTCATCCGCTCGCCGCGGCGCGCGCGGCGACGCAGGCCGGCGATCAGCGGCGCCACATAGGCCGCCCGGATCAGCAGGGTGATCAGCAGCGCGCCCGCCGCAATCAGCGCCGCACTGAGAAATCCGTTATGTTCATCGGCCACCTCGATCAGGATGCCCGAAAGTTCCAGCCCCATGATCAGAAAAATGGTGCCCTCAAGCACCAGCTCCACGGTGCGCCAGTTTTGGGCATCCGAGAAGCGGTGCTGCGGCGAGAGGCGGCGGGCCGCCCCGTGCCCCGTGACCAGCCCGGCCACCACCGCTGCCACGAGGCCCGAGGCCCCCAGGAGCTCGGCGGGGATCGAGGCCAGGAAGGGCACGGTAAAGGACAGCACGGTATTTACGGTGGAATCGCTCACGCGCGCGCGGAGGGCCAGATTCACCCTGCCGATAATCACGCCGATCACGCTGGCCACCACCACCGAGAAGATAAAGCTCCCCACCACTCCCCAGAGTGAGACCGAGGCGGCGGCCCCCGCGATCGCTGCGCGCAGCAGCACCAGCGCGGTGGCATCGTTGAGCAGGCTCTCGCCCTCGAGCACCGCGACCACGCGGCCGCCCACGCCGGAGCGCTTCACGATTGAGGTGGCCACCGCATCGGTGGGGCTCACCACGGCCCCCAGCGCGATGCCCCACCACAGGCTCATATCCGGGATCACCCAGTGGAAGAAGAAGCCCAGGACCACGGCGCTGATGACCACCAGTGCCACCGAGAGTCCCCCGATCGCCGTGAACTCGCGTTTAAAGTCCATCGTGGGCATCGAGACCGAGGCCGAGTACAGCAGCGGCGGCAGAATCCCGGCGAGGATCCACTCCGGCTCGATGCTGATTGCGGGCACAAACGGCAGGAAGCTCACGCCGATACCCACCAACACCAGCAGCAGCGGGGTGGCCACGCCCACGCGGGGCCCAATCACGGTGGCCCCCGCGATGACCAGCAGCGCGAGGACAAGGATGATGATTTGTTCCATGAGGGGATCCTCTATAACGGTGACGATGGGGTGGAGGTTTAGGGTACCGCGCCGCCGGGGAGGATGCGCGTATCCCGTCGCGGGTTAGGCGAGGGGGCGCGAGCCGAGGGGCTGCGAAAAGCGCAGCAGATAGCCGTCGGGGTCCTGCACCAAAAACTGGTGCACCCCCGTCTCGCTCTCCCCGGCCCGATACCACTGCTCCTCGGGCTCGCGATAGAGCGCGATGCCCGCGCCGCGCAGCGCCGCCAGGATGGGTGCGCTCTCGGCCACGGTCATCTCGAGGTTCATTCCGCGGCCCAGGGGCGGCTCGAGGTGGCCCGTGACCCAGTTGCGGCCGGGGATGAGCTGCTCCAGCATCACCCGGATGCCGCCGCGCTGAAGATAGGCAAACCCCTCCTCGGGGCGGCTATAGCGCACGGAAAAGCCGCACAGGCCCACCCAGAACGCGAGGCTCGCCCGGATATCGGTGACCGTGAGCTCGGGAACCAGATAGGACTCCTCGGTGGTGGCTGTCATGGCGCTACGGTACCACCCGGATCAGGCGGATACCGCGGCGGGACCGCTGGCCTCGCGCTCGGCCCGGGCCCCGAGCACGCGGCGCAGGATGAGCCGCTCGGCGAGGGTCCAGGTGCTGGTCAGCGCCAGATAGATTCCGGCGGCCAGCGGCACGCTCGCGGCAATCACCACCGTGAGATAGGGCATCCAGCGCATGGCCTTCATCAGGCCACCCAGGTCAGGCATCGCCGGGGCGCCGGGAGCCGGGGTGGGCGGCGTGGGCGTGGGGGCCTGCGGCGGGGCCAGATAGCGGCGCTGCAGCTCGGCGATCACGATCATAAACCCGAGCAGGGCCACATAGATGAGGATCCGCGGCCAGGCGTCCCCGCCGCCGAGCAGGGTCGGGAGGTTATGGCTCAGCGGCAGCCCGCCGAGGGTGGCCTGAAGCAGCTCATTGGGTCGATCGTGGATGGTGGGTTTAATAAACAGCCCGTAGATGGCCGAGAGCACCGGGATTTGCAGCAGCAGCGGGAGGCACCCGGCGAGCGGGGAGGTGCCCTCGCGCTGATAAAGCTCCATCGTTTTGCGCTGCAGCGTCTCGCGGTTTTTATATTTTTTCTGCAGCTCCGCGATCATCGGAGCGAGGCGTTTGCGGCTGATCTCCGCCTTCACCTGGGAGCGCCCCACGGGGATGAGGGCCGTGCGAATCAGCACGGTGAGAATGACCAGGGCGAGGGCCGCGGAGGCCTCGCCGGCAAACGGGGTAACAAATTCCTGTAGCCGGGAAACCAGCCAATACGCCCCATCTAGCAGTAGCGCGATGGGCGGGAACGAATAAAGGTCCATGGGTATATCAATCCTGTGATCAAACGGGTGGGGGTTCCGTATGGTC
This sequence comes from Mycetocola spongiae, assembly GCF_020424085.1. Lineage (NCBI taxonomy): Bacteria > Bacillati > Actinomycetota > Actinomycetes > Micrococcales > Microbacteriaceae > Mycetocola > Mycetocola spongiae. The sequence goes on from NZ_CP080203.1 coordinate 892,107, forward strand.
ACCGATTAACGCCGTACCCGGGCGGGCAGCGCGAGGCTCGGGGCGTCTTAGGCGACCGCGAGGGGCGCCGTGGGCGCTCGCGGACGCGATTTACCCGCCGCATTGGGATCGCTCTGGCTCGGAACGCGATAGCTATTTTCGCGATGGCGGAGCCGGTTGCGCATCGAGGAGGCCACGATAAAACCCATCGCGGGCAGCACCTTCATTGCACACAGGGTGAGCGTGAGCATCAGCAGGCCCACCACGCCGGTGGCGGCCAGCGCGCCGAGGGACTGGGCGTTGATGAACTGGTCCATCAGCACCGTGAGGTAGTGGCCGATGATTCCGAACTCGCGAAGCATGGTGTTCCCCCTTTCCCGGAGCGTGTGATTCTCACAGCATACCCGCCCGCCGCGCCCGCCGGGACGGGCGGCCCCTGCCGGCCTCGGGCCCCCGATCGCCCCGGCGCGTCGCCGCCGGGGGCGGTGCGCGGGGGTCAGCATAGGACATCCCGGGGCCGCGCGGCGACACCCCACGCCCAAACTCGCAGCGCCCGGGCAACTCATTCGGAGAGAAATCGGCGCCGCCCGGCGCGCCCACCCGACCCCGGGCCGACCCCGGGCGCGTCCCCCGTTCCGGCGGCAGCGGATGGCGCATCGCCTGCAAAAATCCCCCGGCTTTGCGCGGAATCTCGCGGAAATATCCGCGTAAATTGCGGGCCCGGGCGCGGTCGCGGGGCGGGCCGTGGCCGCGGGAAACCCCGGTTTGCAGTCAGCACAATTACCGCCCGGGATCATTTTTGATCAAAAAGCGGGACGGTATGGCCGCACGGGGACGGCCGCGAGCGACTATCGTTAGAGTATGACATCCCCTGACAACACGCCGCACGGCGAGGCAGACACTGCCCGCGCAGCACAGACTTTCACCGAGCTTGGCCTCGATGACGCCGTACTGAAGGCACTCAAGGACGTCGGGTACGAGACCCCCTCGGCCATCCAGGCCGCCACCATTCCTCCGCTTCTTGCCGGTCGTGACGTTGTGGGCCTGGCCCAGACCGGAACCGGAAAGACCGCAGCCTTCGCGCTGCCGATTCTCTCGCGCCTCGATGCCACCCAGAAGACCCCGCAGGCCCTCGTGCTTGCTCCCACCCGCGAACTGGCCCTTCAGGTCTGCGAGGCGTTTGAACGCTATGCAGCCCACCTGAAGGGTGTGCGCGTGCTCCCCGTTTATGGCGGACAGGGCTACGGCGTTCAGCTCTCCGCGCTGCGCCGCGGCGTCCAGGTTGTGGTGGGTACCCCCGGCCGCATCATGGACCACCTCAATAAGGGCACGCTGGACCTGTCCGAGCTGAAGTACCTGGTGCTGGACGAGGCCGATGAGATGCTCAAGATGGGCTTCGCGGAGGACGTCGAGACCATCCTGGCCGATACCCCGGACGATAAGCAGGTGGCCCTGTTCTCAGCCACGATGCCGCCCCAGATTCGCCGCATCTCGAAGAAGTACCTGAACGATCCCGAAGAGATCACGGTCAAAAATAAGACCACCACCTCGGTCAACACCACGCAGCGCTATCTGGTGGTGGGCTACCCGCAGAAGGTGGACGCCCTGACCCGGATCCTCGAGGTGGAAAACTTCGAGGGCATGATCATCTTCACGCGCACCAAAAACGAGACCGAGACCCTCGCCGAGAAGCTGCGTGCGCGCGGCTATTCCGCGGCGGCCATCAACGGTGACGTGGCCCAGGCCCAGCGTGAGCGCACCGTGAACCAGCTCAAATCGGGCAAGCTTGATATCCTCGTGGCCACCGATGTGGCGGCGCGTGGTCTCGACGTGGAGCGCATCAGCCACGTGGTGAACTTCGATATCCCGATCGACACCGAGTCCTATGTGCACCGCATCGGTCGCACGGGTCGCGCCGGCCGTTCCGGTGTGGCCATCTCCTTTGTCACGCCGCGCGAGCGTCGCCTGCTCACCGCGATTGAGCGCGCCACGCGCCAGCCGCTCGAGCAGATGCAGCTGCCCAGCGTGGATAACGTCAACGCCACGCGCCTCACCCGCTTTGATGACGCCATCACCGAGGCGCTGGGTCAGACCAGCCGGATCGAGCGTTTCCGCGAGATCATCGGCCACTATGTGGAGCACCACGACGTACCCGAGGCCGATGTGGCCGCGGCCCTCGCCGTGGTGGCCCAGGGTGAGACCCCGCTGCTGCTCTCGGCCGAGGACGAGCGCGCCCAGCAGCGCCGCGATCGCGACGAGCGCGACCGCGAGCGCACGGCCCGCACGGGTGAGCGTCGCGATGACCGCGGCCCGCGTAAATTTGATCGCGATGACCGCGGGGCCCGCAGCGAGCGTCCCGAGCGTCGCCCGCGTTCCAGCGAGCGTCCCATGTCCTCCTATCGCATCGCGGTGGGCAAGCGCCAGAAGGTTGAGCCGCGCCAGATCGTGGGCGCCCTCGCCAATGAGGGTGGCCTGAGCCGCGAGGACTTCGGCGCGATCCAGATTCGTCCCGATTTCTCCCTCGTGGAGCTGCCGGCCGATATGCCCGGTGATGTGCTGGGCCGCCTGGAGAATACCCGCATCGGTGGCAAGCTCATCGAGATCCGCCCCGACCGCGGGGCCCCGGCCCGCCGCTCGTTTGACGACGACCGCGGCGACCGTCGCCCGCCGCGTCGCAGCTACGACCGCTAGGTCCACGCGCCCCGCGCGCCCGCGTTTCCCTCGGCTCCCGTTTCGGGAGAGGATGGGAGGCGCGGGCGCGTTTTTTCTGCCCGAAACCGGCCCCGCCGCGGGCCCCGCCCTCCCCTGCCCCCGAGATCCCCCGGAGACACCCTCATGAGCCCCTCTGCCCGCCGCATCACCCTGATCACCGCGATCCTCTGCGCCCTCATCGCCGGCGTGCTCGCCGTGATCGTCCTCACCCGCCCCTCCGCGCCCGCGGCCGAGCCCGGTGCGACGCGGCCCTCCGCGGTGGATGCGTCCAGCCATGTGCTCTCCTCCGCACCCAATGAGCGGGTCGTGGTGGTGGAGTTCCTCGATTTTGAGTGTGAGACCTGTGCCGCGTTCCACCCGATCGTGGAGCAGCTGCGCACCGATTTTGCCGGGGAGGTCACGTTTGTACAGCGCTATTTCCCGCTGCCGGGACATAAAAACTCGATGACCGCTGCCCTCGCCGCCGAGGCGGCCGCGGGCCAGGGCCGGCTGGATGAGATGTCCACGCTGCTCTTTGAGAGCCAGGAAACCTGGGGCGAGAAGCAGGACAGCGAGGCCGCCACGTTCCGGCAGTTCGCCCAGGACCTTGGCCTGGACATGGCCGCCTATGATGCGGCGGTGGCCGATCCCGCCACGCGCGAGCGTGTGATCGCCGATATGGACGCGGGCAAGATGCTCGGCGTCACCGGCACCCCCACGTTTTTTGTGAACGATGAGCCCGTGCATCTCACGGCCTTCGGCGATATTCGCGCGGCCATCGAGGCTGCCCTCGCCGGGCACTAGCCCCGGCGGCGCCCCGCGGCCCCGCTCCGGCTAAATCCAGCCGCGCTCCCATGCGAGCGCCGCCGCGCTAATGCGCGAATCGGCGTGTAGCTTCATCATCGCGGAGGACGTGTGATTACGCACCGTGCCGTGCGCGAGGTTCAGCGATTTGGCCACCAGCTTGGTGGAGAGCCCCTCCCGGGTCAGCCTCAAAACATCGCGCTCGCGCGCGGTCAGCGGGCTCTCCGCCTCGGTCAGCGCGGCCGCGGCCAGGCTCGGATCGATATAGCGGTCTCCCCCGGCCACCGCGCGAATGATCTGCGCGAGCTCGGAGGCGGGCGTGGACTTCGGCACAAATCCGCTGATTCCCGCCCCCAGCGCGCGCTTCAGGGTGCCCGGGCGGGCGTGCCGCGTCACGAGCACCGCGCGCGTGGTGACCCGGCGCAGGATCTGTGTGGCGGCGTCCACGCCGTCCAGGCGCGGCATCTCCAGATCCAGGAGCACCACATCGGGGCGATGCTCCACCGCGGCGGCCACGGCGGCCTCACCATCGGCCACATCGGCCACCACCTGCAGATCGGGTTCCAGCCCCAGCAGCGCCACCAGCGCCCCGCGGATCAGCTCCTCGTCATCGGCAATCAGGATGCGGATCATCGGTTATGGGTCCTCTCGGCGGGTGCGGGGATGCGCACGGTCAGGGTGAAGGTGCCGCCCGCGCGCTCGGCGTGGACGCTTCCGTGGATCGCGGCGGCCCGCGCGGTGAGCCCGCGCAGCCCCGTGCCGCCCCCCGCGCGCGCGGAGGCGCCGTCGTTTTCCACGCTCAGCAGATAGGCCCGGCCGCCGTCCACGGCGTCCAGGGTGATCGCGGCGCGCGTGGCACGGGAATGGCGCAGCAGGTTGGTGGTGGCCTCGCGGATGGCCACGGCCAGCACGGTCCCGGCGGGCTCGGGGATATTTTCGGCCCCGATATTCAGCGTGCAGTTGATGCCGGCGGAGCGCAGGATCGACGCGGCATTGCGGGCCTCCACCGCGACGGTCACGGTGCGATAATTATTCACCACGGCGCGGGTATCCTCGAGCGCCTCCCGGCTGATCGTGCGGATCTGCCCGAGCTCGCGCGCCGCCGCCGCGGGGTCCGCGATCAGGAGCCGCTCAGCGAGCTCGCTCTTCAGCGCGATCACCTGCAGGTTATGACCCTGGATGTCGTGCAGGTCGGTGGCGAAGCGCAGGCGCTCGCGCGCGATCGCCAGCTCGGAGGCCAGCGCGCGGGCGCGATCCATGCGCGCAAGCACGTGCAGGCTCCACACCACCGAGACATAGGTGAGCGGGATCAGAATCAGCGAGAGCGCAAATACGATAAACGTGGGCTCCTCCGCGGTAAACGCGGCCCGGGTGGGGTCCTCGCCCGCGGCCAGCACGGCCGCGAGGCGCACCGCCGCGATCAGCAGCATCGCGCCCAGATAGATTCCCACGCGCCACCAGGCGGGCACCAGGCAGATCACGATTCCCGCGCCGGCGGCCGCGGTCATCGACCAGTTCCAGCCGGCGAACTCCCCGATATTGGCGAGGATCCACGTGGCCGCGGCGGAGGCCAGCAGGACCCAGAGCATCGCGGGCAGCGGTTCCGGCTCGTCCCGCAGCAGCCGCGGGATCAGCAGCGACATGCTGATCAGGCTCAGCACGCTCAGCAGCGTGAGCGCGATGATCCGGGCGTCCACGGGGGAATCCGTGGCGATCAGCAGCTGGGTGCCCACAAAACACAGGTTCACAAACCACAGGGTCGCCACGGTATAGCGGCGCACCCGGCCCAGGTCGCTGCGGCTGGTGCGCACCGATTCCGGTTCGGAGCCGCGCGCTTCGGGTGCGCTCGGCGCGATCCCGCTCGGTTCGGGGCCCCAGGTGTGCCCGGTATCTGTCATGCTGCCCAGCCTAGCGATAGTGACATCTGTCACGGTCGGCGACGCGAATCGACGCACCCGTGACACCGGTCACGGGTGGCCGTGACATCGCGACACTTCCCGGCCCGCCCGGCCCCGGCCAGGCTGGAACCATGACAGCATTTCCCCCTCCCCGTATCCTCGCCGCGATCCTCGCGCCCGCCGCCGTCCTGGCCCTCGGCATCGCGGCCATGCCCACTCCCCCGAGCTTTTCCACCTCGATCACCGGCGACCGCGCGCTTGGCGAATCGCTGCGCCCCGATTTTCTTGAGGCCGGCGCGCTGGACCGCGCGGCCGTGGCCGTGGTGGACGGCATAAACGTGACCTTCACCGGCTTTGGTGCCGAGAGCGATACCGAGTTTGAGATCGGATCAATCACCAAGGCGATGAACGCCCAGCTTTTCCAGGACGCAATCGACCGCGGGGAGGTCCGGCCCACCGACCGCCTGGAGGAGCTCCTGCCCGAGCTGCTGGGTACCCCGGCGGGCGGCGTGATCCTGCGCGATCTGGCCACCCATACCTCGGGCCTGCCCGGGCTACCCACGGACGCCGGCTCGATGCTCGGGGTGCTGCTCGATTCGCTGCGGCACCAAAATCCCTATCACGTGGATACCGCGGAAATGATCACCCTGGCCACCGCCGAAGAGCTGACCACCCCGGGGGAATACGTGTATTCCAACCTGGGGACCGCGCTGCTGGGCCAGGCCCTGGCCCGCACGGCCGGAATCGATTATGCCGACCTGATCCGGACCCGGCTCTTTGAGCCGCTGGGAATGGGCGATACCCGCGTCACCACGCTCCCGGGCGAGGAGGGCAAAAATGCCACGACCGGGTTCAGCGCCACGGGTGTGCACGAGAACGCCTGGGCCATCGGCGGCTATGTTCCGGCTGGGGGCGTGCGCTCAACCGCCGCGGATATGTCCAGCTATGTGGTGGCGCTGCTTGCGGGCACCGCACCGGGTATGGCGGCGCTGGACCCGGTTCCGGGCACGGAGGGCGGCCTGGCCTGGATGATCCTGGACACCGAAACGGACCAGACCCTGACCGTGCACAACGGCCAGACCGGCGGTTTCTCCTCGTTTCTGATGCTCGACCGCGAGGCCGGTCGCGGCGTGATCACCCTGAGCAATACCGCCGCGCAGCACCCCGCCGTGGCCTATAACATCCTCACCGGAACGGAAAAATAATGACTGTCCTGAATCTGATTCTTGCGGGCCTCCCGGCCGTATTTTCCGCGCTCTTCCTGCTCCGGGCCTGGCGCCAGGGCCGGTTTAGCCTGCGCGACCGGGTGGGTGCACTCGCCGAGCTACTCGGTGTCGCGGCCGTATTTGCGGCCGGCGCGCTGCTCGTGGACTGGTCGCGGGCCCCCGTGCTGCTGTGGATCCTCGCGGTGGCCTTCCTCGCGACCGCCGTGCTCGCCCTGGTGCTGCGCTGGGCGAATCTGCCGTGGCTGCGAGCCCGCCGGCGCACCGTGCCTCGGCTGATCCGCCTCGGCCTGGGCGCGGTGGCGGCGCTGGGACTGATCGGTTTTGCCGCGCTCTAGCCGGCCACTGCTAGGATTTTGGGGTGAATTCCCCGCCGATCCGCATCGTACTGAACCCCGATCCCGCGCGCCATCCCGAGTTGGTACCCCTCTGGCGCGCGGCCGTGGAGGCCACCCATGCGTTCCTGACCCCGGCGGATATCGCCGGCTATGAGGGGCGGCTGCTGCGGGATTATTTCCCGCAGGTGACCCTCGCGGTGGCGCAGCGCGGGGAGCAGATCCTGGGCTTTTCCGGAACCCACGCGGGAAACCTGGAGATGCTTTTTATCGATCCGGCCTGGCACGGGCGGGGCGTGGGCAGCGCGCTGCTCGCCGAGGCCCGGGGCCGCTTCCCGGCCCTGACCGTGGACGTGAACGAGGAGAATCCCGCGGCCGTGGGGTTTTATCTCGCGCGCGGATTTATCCGCATCGGGCGCTCGGCCACCGACGGAGAGGGACGCCCCTTTCCGCTGCTGCACCTGGCGACCGCGCTACCCGAATAATTCCTCTACCGCCTCGCTGCGGGCGGCACGGCGCTGAATATCCCCGCACCGTGCCGCCCGCGCCCGGGTCCCCCACCCGGGCGCTCCCCCGGTTTAGCGCGCGCTGAACGCGGCGTCGAAGGCGGCCTCGGGGGCCGCAAAGGCATTGCGTCGAATGAACTCAAGCGCCTCGGGCGCGCCGAGGAGCCGATCCATCCCGGCGTCCTCCCACTCCACCGAGATCGGGCCCGCATAGCCGATGCTGTTCAGCGCGCGGAAGCTCGCCTCCCACGGCACGTCCCCGCGGCCCGTGGAGATGAAGTCCCAGCCGCGGCGCGGATCCGCCCAGGCCAGGTGCGAGCCGAGCCGCCCGTTGCGGCCATTGCCCACGTTGAGCTTCACGTCCTTGCAGTCCACGTGGTAGATCCGCTCGGCAAATTCCACGATAAAACCCACCGGGTCCAGTTCCTGCCAGATGAAATGGCTCGGGTCCCAGTTCAGCCCAAAGGCCTCGCGATGCCCGATGGCCTCCAGCGTGCGCACCGTGGTCCAATAGTCATATGCGATCTCGCTCGGGTGTACCTCGTGTGCAAAGCGCACCCCCACCTCGTCAAAAACATCGAGGATCGGATTCCAGCGGTCCGCAAAATCGGTATAGCCGGCGTCCACCAGCTCCTGCGATACCGGCGGGAACATCGCCACATATTTCCAGATACTGGAGCCGGTGAAGCCCACCACGGTTTTTACGCCGAGCCTCGCGGCCAGGCGCGCGGTATCCTTCATCGCCTCCGCGGCGCGGCGGCGCACCCCCTCGGGCTCGCCATCGCCCCAGACCGCATCGCTCAGCACATCGCGGTGGCGGGAATCGATCGGGTCATCACATACGGCCTGCCCGGTGAGATGATTCGAGATCGCATACACGTCGAGATTATATTTTTTGAGGATCGCCAGCCGGTCGGCGATATATGCGTCGTCATCCCAACGACTGCTATCCAGGTGGTCGCCCCAGCAGGCTATCTCCAGCCCGTCATAGCCCCAACCGGAGGCCAGGCGGGCCACCTCCTCAAAGGGAAGATCGGCCCACTGGCCGGTGAACAGGGTGATCGGTCGCGTCATGACGCTGCCTTCCTCGCTATCGTGATGGTGATGGGTTTAAACCGTGGTCCAGGCGCTGCCGTTATCGGCGCTCTCCTCCACCGCCGTCAGCACGCGCTGCACGCGCAGGCCCTCGGCAAAGCTGGGCGCGGGGTTCTCGCCCGCGCGAATGGCCAGCACCAGGTCCCGGGCCTGATGGGAAAAGCCGTGCTCATAGCCCAGCAGGTGTCCCGCGGGCCACCAGGCCTCCAGATAGGGATGCCCCGGATCGGTCACCATGATCCGTTTAAACCCCTGCTCGGTGGCCGGTTCGGTGGAGTCGTAGAGGCCCAGCTCGTTGAGGGATTCCAGGTCAAAGCTGAGCGCCCCGCGCGAGCCGGCAATCTCGATCCGCAGCGAGTTTTTGCGTCCGGTGGCAAAGCGGGTGGCCTCAAAGGAGCCCAGATAGCCCGGGCCAAAGCGCGCGGTAAACAGCGCCAGGTCGTCCACCGTGACCGGACCGTAGTGGCTGCCGCCCGCGGTCAGCGGCCGCTCGGGCACGATGGTCTGCAGGGTTCCGGAGACCCCCTCGATCTGATCCCCGGTGATGTACTGGGCGAGGTCAATCGCATGCGCCCCGATATCGCCGAGCGCCCCCGAGCCGGCGTGCTCGCGCTGCAACCGCCAGGCCAGCGGATCGCTCTCCTCGGTGAGCCAGTCCTGAAGATAGGAGGCACGCACCTGGCGCACGGTGCCGATGCGTCCTGCCCGCACCAGCTCGCGGGCGAGGGCCACCGCGGGCACCCGGCGATAGGTGAAGCCCACCATCGAGCGCACGCCCGCGGCCTCGGCCCGCTCCGCGGCGCGGGTCATCTCGGCGGCCTCGGCCACGGTATTGGCCAGGGGTTTTTCACACAGCACGTGTTTTCCGGCGGCGAGTGCCGCGAGGGCGATCTCGGCGTGGGAGTCGCCCGGGGTCACGATATCCACGATGTCGATATCCTCGCGGGCGATCGCGGCGCGCCAGTCCACGCCGCTCTCGGCCCAGCCCCATTGTTCGGCCGCGGCGGCGGTTTTTTCGGGATCGCGGCCCACCAGGAGGGCCATCTCCACGGGTCCGTTTAGGTCAAAAAAGCTCGGGGCAACCCGCCAGCCCTGGGAGTGCGCGGCCCCCATAAATCCGGCGCCGATCATGGCTACCCGCAGCGCGGGTGAGGAGTTCAACACGGTGTTCCCTTCGGCACATCCACTTTGATGTTTCATGCAACATATCAGTGATCGGGGGCGTTTGGCGAGGGAAATCTTTTGTTTATGGCCGGGCCCTAGGCTAGACACAGGCCGATCCGATCCGAGGGGGACCCCGCGCCATGGATTTTTTTCCCGTATTCTCCACGCCGGGACTATTGCTGGCGCTCGCGATCCTCGCACCCTCGCTGCTCCTGCTGCGCTTCCCCCCGGTCGAGAGCCTGGACCGCGTCATGCGCGCGAGCCCCGTGGCCGAGGGCATCGAGCGCTCGGGGCAGATGGGCTGCCTCATACTCCTTTCGCTATCCGGCGCAACCGCGGGCACCCGCCCGGCCTGGCTCATCCTCGCCGTCCTGCTGGTGGCCGGCTATTGGGCGCTCTGGCTGCGCTATCTGCGCGGCGGGCGCACACTGGCACTGCTTTTTGGCCCGCTCGGCGCGGTCCCGATCCCGCTGGCCCTGACCCCGATTGCCGCGTTCGCGGCCGCCTCGGCCTGGTCGGGCTCGATCCTCCTGCTGGGCGCCACGGTGGTGCTCGCGGCCGGCCATATCCCGGTGAGCATCACCGCGTGGCGCAGCGTGCGTGACGCCTAGACCGGGCCGGTCAGGGAGCGCGATTCACCCTCGGGCGCGATCTCGGTAAAGAGCTTCATGGTGAGATGCGAGTCGATACGCACCACGGGCGCGAGCGAGGAGAGCTTTGCGGTCAGGAAGCCCTCATAGGCATCCGAGTCCACCACGGCCACGCGAATATAATAATCCGGCCGGCCAAACATGCGCCGCACCTCCACCACCTCGTCCATGCCGATGACGTCCTGCTCAAATTTTTCCATCGTGGCGCGGTCATTCACCCCGATATCCACGGAGACCACCACCTCAAAACCGCGGCCCATCGCGGCATAATCCACCTGCGCGCCATAGCCCGAGATGATCCCGGCCTCCTCGAGGCGGCGCACGCGACGCAGGCACGGGGGCGGGGTGAGCCCCACCCGGCGGGCCAGATCCACATTGGACATCCGGCCGTCATGGGCCAGAAGTTCTAAAATTTCACGATCTATCGCGTCGAGGGTAAGTTTATTGCTCATGACGACCATATTACGCATAATTTAGGTACAAAATAAGGGCAATTTTTCCCTAATATTGCTAGGTGTCTATCGAACCGACCACGGTCCCTATCCCCGTCCTTGCCACCCGGCCCCGCGCGAGCGCCGCGCGGCTGGCCTTTTTGGATAGCGCGGGGGCCGGCGGGGCCCTCTTCCCGCTTGGGCTCGCCTTCGGAATGCTGATGACACACGCCGGATTTGACTGGTGGTGGGCCACCGCATTTACCGCGTTTATCTATGCCGGCTCCCTGGAGTTTCTGCTGGTGGGGCTCGTGGCCGCGGCCGCACCGCTCTCGCAGATCGCGCTCACCTCGTTCCTGGTGAATCTGCGCCACGTGTTTTATGCCCTGTCCTTTCCGCTGCACCGGGTGCGCCCAGGCTGGGGCCGGGCCTATTCCACGTTTGCCCTGACCGATGAGGCCTATGCGATCACCACGGCGCGCCCGGAGGAAAACTGGACCCACGCCCGGATCCTGTTTTTGCAGCTGTTCTGCCAGGCCTATTGGGTGATCGGCGGCACGCTGGGCGCGCTCGCGGGCGGCGCGCTCGGGCTGGAACTGCCGGGGCTAGACTTCACCCTGACCGCGCTGTTTATTGTGCTCGCGATCGAGGCATTCCGCGCCAAGCGCGATATCCCCACCCCCGTGATCGCCCTCCTCGCCGCGGTGATCGCCCTGCTGATCTCCGCCGAGAATATGCTCCCCATCGCGATGGCGCTGCTCACCGCGGGCCTGCTCGCGCGCTATGGCCTGCTGTGTCGCCGCGCCCGCGCGGGGGTACGGGCATGAGCAACCCGGGCTATATCCTCGCCTCGCTGCTGATCTCGGGAGGCATCACCTGGGCGCTGCGGGCGCTGCCGTTTACCGTGATCGGCACGCTGCGGCGCAGCCCCGCGGTGCTTTTTCTCTCCGAGCATCTGCCGGTCGGGATCATGGTGATCCTCGTGATGTACTGCCTGCGCGGGGTGGACCTGACCTCCGCGCCGGACGTACTGCCCACGCTGATCGCGCTGAACGTCACGATCGGACTGCAGCTCTGGCGCGGCAATGCCCTGCTCAGTATTTTTGTGGGCACGGGCGTGAATGTGGCGCTGCTGTCCACCGCCTTTGCCTGATCCGGGCCGGCGCTAGAGCCCCGGCAGCCAGGACAGCCCGGCGACCCGATCCTCCGGGACCACCACGTGCAGCCGCTGCGTGGGCCGGGTGAGGGCCACATAGAGCCGGGCCCAATCGGCGGGCCCGGGGTCCACCGGCGGGTCCAGCACCACGATCACGGTATCAAATTCCAGGCCCTTGCTGGCATCCCCGTCCCCCACCCAAACGCCCCCCAGCGCGGGTAGATGGGCGCCGATCAGCGCCACCGTGCCGGGATTGCCCGCGGCGGCCACGCGCGCAAGCTCGCGCGCCGCGGCGGGCAGGTCCGCGCGCGGCACCCGGTGAATCTTGGGGGCATGCGCACCCTCGCGAATCGAGACCGCCGCGGGCTCCCCCGGCGCGAAGCGCGCCAGCAGCGCCGAGGCGAGCTCCATGATCGTGCCGGGCGTGCGATAGTTCACGCTCAGCGTGCGCATCTCCCAGGTCTTCAGCGCGGGGGCCAGCAGGCCCTCCCAGCTGAAGCCCGCGGCGGAGGCCGTATATTGATGCGCATCGCCCACCAGCGTCATCGAGCGCGTGGGGCAGCGCCGCAGCAGCGCGCGCAGCAGCAGCGGGCTGATCTCCTGGGCCTCGTCCACGATCACATGACCGTAGACCCATTCCCGATCGGCGGCCGCCCGCTCGGCGGGGCTGCGATCATCGGTCTCGGCCTGCCGGTCCACCATCGCCTGCACGCCGAGGAAGGACCCGCCGCCGCCCTCCTCCGCGGTGGTATCGGAGAGCATATCCAGCACGCCGTGGGCATATTCCATCTCGCGCTGGCGGGCGCGCCGGGCGCGGGCCCGGGCCGCGGCCGCGGGGCGCGGATCGGTGCCCAGCAGCTCGGAGAGCTCATCGATCAGCACGATATCGGCGGGGGTCAGCTCGGCGTCCCGCCCCCGGAGCAGGCGTGCGCGCTCCTCCTCCCCCAGCCCGGGCATCAGCTCGGCGAGGGCGCGCTCATCCGAGAGCAGATCGCGCAGCACGGCCTCGGGCTCCAGCAGGGGCCAGAGCCGGGCAAATTCGGCACGCACCGCGGGATCGGCGGCCCATTCCCGGCGACGCTCGGCGGCATCCCCGAGGAACTCAACCACCTCGGCGAGGGCACGATTCTCCTGCCGAATGATCTCGGCCAGATATGCGGTTTCAAAGCGCGGCCGGGCGGCATTATGCCCCAGGCCCAGCTTCCGGATGCGGGTGCGCACGCGGCCAAGAACCGCGGGGGTCACCCGCAGGGTGCCGCTGCCCGAGGTGGAGATCACGGAGGGTTCCGCGGCGGGCACCTGCAGGCGCGCAATATAGTCGCTCAGCACCCGCGCCATCTCCAGCGAGCCCTTAATCGCGGCGATCCCCTCGGGGTCCACGCCCGTGGCCTCATATCCGGGCATAAGCGTTCCCGGGGTCATCAGCACCGCGCTATCCTCGCCCAGCGAGGGCAACACCTGGCCAATATAGTCGAGGAAGGTTGGGGTGGGGCCGAGGATCAACACCACGCTTTTTTCCAGGCGTTCGCGGTGCTCATAGAGCAGATACGCGGCGCGGTGCAGGGCCACGGCGGTTTTTCCGGTGCCCGGGCCGCCCTGTACCACGAGGGTGCCCGGGAGGGGTGCGCGGATGATCGCGTCCTGTTCGCGCTGAATCGTGCCGACAATATCGCCCATATGGGCGCTGCGGGGCTGTTCCAGTGCCGCCATCAGCGCGGTATCGGGGCCGCTGGCGGCCCCCTCCAGATCCTCCAGGATCAGGGGTTCATCATAGACCGCGGTGACCGTGCTGCCCGTGGAGCTTATCCGGCGACGGGCGCGGATGCCATCGCGGTGCAGCGGCGTCGCGGTATAAAACGCGCGCGAGACCGGGGCGCGCCAGTCCACAAGCAGGCGCGCGCCACCCTCGGGATCGGCCAGGCCGATCCGCCCGATCCGAAACCACTCCCCCTCCTCGGTCTGGATCGCGCCAAAGAGCAGGCCAAAGCGGGCTGCGCGCAGGCGCGCGAGGCGGCCGCCGTGATGCGCGATGCGGTCATCGCGCTCGGTCAGATCGGTGGTCGGGGAGGCCAGCAGATCGGAGATCCGGCCGGACTCCTCGCGTTCGAGGCGGTCGATTACCGCGCGCAGCCGATCCAGGTGCGCCTGCTCGGCAATGATCGGATCCGGGCCGGCGGATAGGGGATTTTCAGCCATGATTATTCCTGCCTCCCGCCGAATGAAACGGCATATCCACGCGGCGAATTCCCGGCGCGGGCCAATCAACTAGCGTAGTTGGCCGGGGGCCCCACGGGTATTCCGCCGGGCCTGGGCGCGGCGCACGGGCAGGCCACAGACGATCGCGGTGGCCACCAGCGCGCCGGCCACCCCGGCGACCTCCCCGGAGAGCAGCAGGGGCTCGCCCACCGACTCGATGATCCGCACACCAACCAGCGCAATCACCGCGGCAAGAATCGCCCCGATCAGGCCCAGCATTCCCAGCGCCAGCCGCACGCGCCTGAGCGCGTGCACCCCGGGGCCCGCGGCGCGCGGGGACCCGCCGGGGCGCAGCGCACAGCCGAGCGCGAGGAAGCCGCAGGCCAGCGCGATCCCGCCGATCACATCGCTGGGTCGGTGCCAGCCGAAGGCCAGCAATTGCCAGCTCACCACCGAGAGCAGGATGACGCCGGGGATCGCGAGGATCCAGCGCGCGGTGGCGGGCACCACGATCAGGAGCCCAAACACCAGGGCCGCGACCACCGAGGCATGCCCACTCGGAAAGGAATTGGACTGGTTAACGGCATGAAAATCGGGCCGTTCCAGGAGCCAGTTTTTTAACAGCTGACTGGAGAGAATGGTCGCCCCGATTCCCAGGCCCACCTGCACGGCGGCGCGCCAGGATCCGCGGAGCAGCGCGAGGATCGCGATGACCACGCCGCTGCCGAGGATCGAGGCGATCGAGACCCAGCCCAGGGGGGCGGGAACATCGGAGAGAAACTCGCTTGCACCCAGCAGCGAGTTCTCGGCCCGCTGACCCGCCGCGCTCTGCACACCCAGCAGATAGGCCGCGATAAAAACGATGACCGCGGCGCAAAACACACTCCAGGAGTAGATGCGCCCGCGGCGCACCGCATCGGCGCTCTCCGGCGTGTACTGCGACATGATCCTCCGCTTCGCGGGTGGCGGGAGCGCGGGGCCCCGGGCGGGCCGGGCGCCCACACCCCGACCGAGCGGCCGGGCAACGACCCTTAACTGTACGGCACGCGGATGCATAACCCGAGCCATCCGCGCGACACCCGGGCGTGCATAATCCGTCAAAACGGGGGTTTTCTGGCATCCCCGGATGGCCGCGCTTGACCCCGGCACCGCGGGCGCGGCAGGATAGAAATGCCCCCCAAAAAGGGGACCCTATCCCCCAAAGGAACCCGTGAAACTCCCCCTCCTGGCGCTGAGCGCCGCGACCCTCGCCTCCACCCTTACCCTCGGAACCACCCCCGCGCTAGCTTCGGTCCCTACCCCGGGAACCACCCCCGCGCCAGCCGCCAGCCCCGCCGCGATATCCTGGCGCGCGGCGGACCCGGCGGCGGAGGTCGCCGTGCCCGATGCCGCCCTGACCGAGGCGCTGCGCGAACAACTCGGGCTCCCGGCGGATGCCCCGATCACCCGCGCCGACCTGGAACGTCTGACCTATTTTTGGACCGTAGACGCACCCATCGCCGATCTGACCGGGCTGGAGGCCGCCATCAACCTGCGCGATCTGGCCCTGTCCGGCGCACGCCTCCACGATCTCTCCCCCCTCGCCAACCTGACCCGGCTGGAGACCCTCGCGGTGAACGGCAATGCCGTGACCGATCTGCGCCCACTCGCCCACCTGACCGGCCTGCGCTCGCTCGATCTGCGCCATAACACCCTCGGCGATCTCTCTCCCCTGTCCGGGCTCACCGCGCTTGAGGAGCTCAACGTCTCCTGGAATAGGGTCGAGGACCTCACCCCGCTGGCGGGCCTGCCCCGGCTGCGCCTGCTGCTGGCCGTGCAGAACCGACTCACCGGCGTGGCACCCCTGGCCGGCATGGCCTCCCTCCAGGCCCTGGCCCTCTCCGGCAATGCCATCTCCGATTTTGCCGTCCTCGGCGATCTCACCGGAAAGATTACGCTCCTCGGCGGCCAGGATATTTCGGCCGAGCCGGTATATGTGCCCCGCGAGGCCACCCGTTTCCGCACCACGACCCTGCCGGATAGCCTGCACGCCCGCCTGCCCCGCGCCGGCGAGCACGAGGTGCGCAGCATCGGCTATGACTGGGACACGCAGACCCTGCTGGACACCCCCACCCGGGACTGGACCCTCACCCCCGGGCAGACCACCCTCGACATCGGCTTCATCACCGCGGTGGATGGCGTCGCTAATACCGATCCGGTACCCGAGGACCTGGAGAACCCCGCCAATGGCGAGGCGCTGACCGAGGCCAAGGGCATAATTACCCGCCCGATCATCCGCTCCGAAATCACGTCCGCGGCCCCGGCCCCGGCCGCCGTCGGAACCGCCTATCGGCATGTTTTTCGCACCACGGAGGGCTTCCCGGCCGCCTCCTGGACGCTGGATGCCACGATTCCCGGCCTGCACCTGGACGCCGATGGGGTACTCTCCGGAACCCCCACCGGGGCGGGCAGCCACCACGTCACGGTGAGCGCCGCGGATTCCCACGGCAATACCCTCACCCAGGCGCTCACGCTGGAGGTGACCGCCGCCGCGCTCCCCACGCCGCCGCCCCCGGCCTCGGGCGGCGAGGAAACCGGCGCGAACGAGTCCGCCGCCCCCACGCCTCCCGGCGGGCTCGCCCGCACCGGCGCGACGGGAATCGCCGCCGGAGCCGCCGCGGCGCTTGCGCTGCTGCTGGCCGGCCTCGCCACGCTGCGCCGCCCGCTGCGCGGCCGCCGCTAGACCCGGGGCTTCCCGCGCGGATCATCACCCAGATCCTGGCCCCATCCCGGGGGCTTCACTTTTCCGCGTCCGTGCGGAACACTGGACCCACAAAAATATCAAAAATTACGGCCCCTCCGCACGGGGAGCCACAAAACACAGCACTAAGGACACCGTGAAACTCAGGCTCCCCCTCTCCGCCCTGGCCGTGGGCACGCTCGCCTCGGGCCTCGCCCTCGCCGCAGTCCCCGCCACCGCGGCCCCCGCACCGGCCCCCGCCCAGGCCACCGCCTTTGGCACCGTGTTTCGCGCGGCCGATGCGCCGCTCATTCCCGACCCCGCGTTGCAGGCAGCAATTCGTTTTGCCCTCGATCTGTCCGACTCGGAACCCATAACCCAGGAACACCTGGATCGGCTCGACTTCCTGATGAGCACCGAGGAGCCCATCACCGATCTGACCGGGATCACGGGTGCGGCCAACCTCACCTATATTTCGATCGAAAACGCGCAGATCACCGATCTGAGCCCGCTACTCGGTCTCGATAAGCTCGAGGATATTACCCTTGCGCACAGCGTGAAAGCCGACCTATCGCCGCTGAGCGAGTTGCCCAAGCTCCGTTTTCTTAATCTGCGCGATAACGACCTGAGCGATATTGGGGCTCTTGCCAATATGCCGGCAATGGAAGTGCTGAATATTTCGGGAAATAAAATCGAGGATATTTCCGTACTCGCCTCGATCCCCACCCTCGCCTCACTTGAGGCCATGGAAAACAGAATCAGCGACGTCTCGGCACTAAACGGGCACCCGACCCTGAATAACCTCGTCCTTGCGCTGAATAAAATCGCCGATTTTTCCGCCCTCGGTAGCATGGACGGCAAGGAGTTTGTACTCGGAGGCCAGGAGGTTTCCGGGCCACCCGCCTACGTTCCCCGCGATGCCCAGACATATTTGACCCAGACACTACCCGATACCCTGCGGCCACGCGAGGCCTTCACCTGGGAAATGGACGTGCACGTTGTGGGATACGACTGGGATTCCGCCACGCTGCACGAGGCCCCGACCCGGAGCTGGGCGGTGAGTGAATCGGATACCGTGCTGCGCGGGGGATTTGTCACCGATAGGGACGGTCTTATCAATACCGAGCCAATTCCAGGAAGCCTCGCGGAGATCACCGATCCCAGCATGCTCTCCGACCTGATCGAGACGAAGGGCACCGTTACCCGGCCGATCATCTGGTCCGAGGTTACTTCTAAGAATCCCGCCGAGGCCCCCGTGGACGTGGCATATAACCATGACTTCACCGTGACCGAGGGTTTCCCCGCCACCAACTGGCAGCTAGACTCCGCAATTCCGGGACTCACGCTGGGCGCCGACGGCGTGTTCTCCGGCACCCCGACCGAGGCCGGCTCCTTTGAACGCACGATCAGCATCCGCGATAGCTACGGCAATACCATCAACCACCGCTTCACCCTGGTCGTTACCGCGGGTGCCACCACGCCTCCCTCGCCAACCCCGCCCGGCGGAGGGACCGGCACCGCCACTCCGCCCCCCGGCGGCGGAAACGGCGGAACCCTGCCCGATACGGGTAGCGATCTGCCGCTCGCGGTCGGAGCCGCCGCGCTTGCGCTGCTGCTGGCCGGCCTCGCCACGCTGCGCCGCCCGCTGCGCGGCCGCCGCTAGACCCGGGGCTTCCCGCGCGGATCATCACCCAGATCCTGGCCCCATGCCGGGGGCTTCACTTTTCCGCGCCCATGCGGGACACTGGACCCAGAAAAATATCAAAATTACGGCCCCTCCGCACGGGGAGCCACAAAACACAGCACTAAGGACACCGTGAAACTCAGGCTTCCCTTCTCCGCCCTGGCCGTGGGCACGCTCGCCTCGGGCCTCGCCCTCGCCGCAGTCCCCGCCACCGCGGCCCCCGCACCGGCCGCGGCCACCGCCACCGCCACCGCCTTTGGCACCGTTTTTCGCGCGGCCGATGCGCCGCTCATTCCCGATCCCGCGCTTGAGGACGCGATCCGGGAATCCCTGAATATCGGGCCCACGGTACCGCTCACCCAGGAACACCTGGACAACCTGACCTATCTGCAGAGCTCAACCTCCCAGATCACCAGCCTCGCCGGGCTGGAGAACGCAAAAAACCTCACCAATATCGCCATCGGCAACGGGGATATTTCCGATGTCAGCCCCATCGCGAGCCTCGAGAAGCTCGAGCACCTCTCTCTTCCCAGCAGCGTGCACGCCGATCTCAGCGTGCTCCGCGGGCTTCCCGCGCTGTGGTATCTCAATATCGCCGATAATAAGCTCACCGATATCTCCGATCTGGCGGATTTCCCCGCACTATTGGACCTGGATATCCATCAGAACCAGATCAGCGATATCTCCACCCTCGCCACGATCCCCACGCTGGAGACCCTGATCGCCGCGGATAACCGGATCGATGATGTATCCGCGCTGGCCGGGAGCGCAAACCTTACGGAATTGATTCTGGTTTTTAACCGGATCGCCGATTTCTCGGTTCTTGATGTGCGCACCTCCTCCAGCACGGATACCTTCCTCGGGGCACAGACCATCGACGCGGGCCCCGTTTATGTTCCGCGGGGAGCGTCCTCCTATATCGGCGAGAACCTACCCGATTCCCTGAAGCCGCGCGTGCCCGGGCCCACCGAGACCAGCGTGACCCTCGTGGGCTATGACTGGGACTCCGAGACCCTCCTGACCGAGCCCACCCGCACGTGGGCGATCACCCCCGACCTGCAGGAGCTCGCCGGCGGTTTTGTCACGGATGTTGACGGCGAGATTTATACCAGCCCCATTCCCGCGAGCCTCGCCGAGATCACCTCCCCCGAGCAGGCCGAGGCGGTGCAGGAGATGAACGGCTTTGTGAAGCGCGCAATCGTCTGGTCGGAGATCACCTCCACCGCTCCCGCCGCCGGCACCGTGGGTACCGCCCTGAGCCACGGCTTCACCACCACCGAGGGCTTCCCGACCAGCGCCTGGGAGCTCAACGAGCCGATCCCCGGCCTGAGCCTCTCCGCCGCGGGAGTCCTGAGCGGCACCCCCACCGAGGCCGGCTCGTTTAGCCGCACCCTGAGCGCCCGGGACAGCCTGGGCAATACCATCACCCAGGAGTTCACCCTGGTCATTGCCGCGGAAGCCATCACCACCCCGTCGCCCACCCCGACCGGGGGCGAGACCGGCACCTCCACGCCGAGCCCCAGCCTCGGCTCCGGCAACGCCGGTGGGGCCCTGCCCGGCACCGGTAGCGATGCCCCCCTCGCGGTGGGTATCGGCGCACTCGCGCTGCTGCTGGCCGGCCTGGCCACGCGAATCCTGAGCCGCCGCCGCGCCTAAACACCGCACGCACCCGCGGGGTGTGGGAGATGCCTCAGGCAGCCTTCCCACACCCCGCGGCGCGTTAACCGCCGAGCGCCGCGAGCCTGATTTTTTCGGCGCGGGCCAGGCCCGCCGCGACCAGCCGATAGGACTCGTCGATGAGGTTTTCCAGGAGCTCATCGGGCACCGTGCCATCCAGGTGCACCGAGATCCAGTGGGTCTTATTCATGTGATAGCCCGGGGTGATCGCCGGATAGTCCCGGCATAAAAACTGGTTGCGGATCGGATCGCCCTTGAGGTTGAGCCGCAACGGAATATGCTCCTCCGAGAGCAGCGCAAACATCTTGCCGAGGACCTTATATACGCGCGCACCGGGCATAAACGGATAGCTGGCCTCGCTGCCCGGGCGCGAGAGCAGATCGGCATCCCAGCGCTCATAGAGCGCCAGCTCGATATCCTCGACCATGGTCCCGTCCTCCGCGCGCGGTGTCTCCGGCGCTCCCGCCCAGCCTAGCGGGCGGCACGGACGCTACGTGCGCAGCGAGTGATCGGGCTCCTCGGTCACGGTATAGCCGCCGCGATGATATTCGGTGACCACCAGGTCCAGGGTGCGCTCAAATTGTCGGTGTGGTGCCACCGCGGCGCGCTTCACATCAAAATAGACCACGCAGGATTCCGCGGCCACCGCACGCACGGTGACCTCGAGGGTGAGCAGCCTTCCGCGATGGCCGCCGGGCAGGATCGAACCGAGGACACCATCCTGGCGGGCCTCCAGCCTTCCCTCGGGGCCCGCATGCACCTGAAAATGCTGGTGTTTAAGCGCCGCGGCGGTGAGGTTAAGAATGGCCTCCGCGGGGCCGTTTACGGCCAGGCGCGCATCGGGGAGCCACCAGATTTCGGAGCGGCCCTCGTCCCTCATGCGCGGGGACAATGATCACCCCGGAACAGTTCATCGCACATTGCCATCTCTCCACCGTCAATCTTGAATTGACACCGAAAATAACATGTGTCCCCCATATGGGGGAAATGCTGGCGGCGGATAAACGGCCCACTGGCGCATTAGGGTTGCGCCGATTCCCCCTCCTGGGCGCCCCTGATCGGGTATTCCACGCCGATGATGCGGAAATAAATCGAGGCCAAAACCACGATACCCAGCGCCCCGATCCCGATCGGCACAACGGCCTCGGTCCAGGTGGCGGCGGTGGTCATCACGATGATCGCATTGGCCCCGGCCGGCGGATGGGTGACCCGCAGCAGCGTCATCACGATCACGGATATCCCCACGGCCAGGCTGATGCTCCACCATGCGGTGGGCAGCACCAGCGCCGTGACCAGGCCGCTGAGGGTGCAGATCAGCTGGCCACCCACCACATTGGCGGGCTGGGCCAGCGGGCTCGAGGGCAAAATAAATACCAGCGCGCAGGAGCTACCGAGCGAGGCAATCAGGAGGGGAAGCGCGGTATTTTCGCCCCACCAGGCGATCACCGCGACCACAAAAAAGGTTCCCAATCCGGCCAGGAGAATGGCCTTCAGCGGCATTTTTTCCTGATTTCGGCGCATAAATCTGCGCATAATGATCCTCTCACTCGGGGGTTGACGCCCGCCCGAGCGGAGCACATAACGATCCTACTCTGACTCGGGTATCCGGGAGAAGGAGGGAAAATATGCGGCCGGCGTCTGGCCCGTGGTGCGCCGAAATACGTCGATAAAGGCGCTGCGATTGGAATAGCCCAGGCCGCGCGCGACCGCGGATACCGGCACGCCGGCCGAGAGGTCAATCAGGGCCGAGCGGATGCGCACCAGGATGCGCCACTGGGTGAGGCTAAACCCGGTCTCCCGAATGAATCCGCGGGAGAGCGTGCGGGCACTCATGCGCAGCTCATGCGCCCAGGCCTCGGCCGTGCGATCATCGGCCGGATTGGCCAGGATCTCCTCGGCCACGCGGCGCAGTGCACGATCGGAGGGGAGGCGGATGCGCAGCGAGGCCGTTTCCACGGGCACCAGCAGGTCCACGGTGAGCGCCTGCAGGCGCAGGCGGCGCTCCTCGGGCATCGCCTCGCGCTTATTCAGCAGCATCAGCTCGCGCACAGCGCCCGTGAGGGTGATGCCGGTGACCGCGTCCCAGGCCACGCGGGAGCGCCCGGCATGAAAATAGGTGATGGAGAGATGGGAGCCGCCCGCGGCGGTCATCCGGTGCGGCATGCCCGCGGGCACCCAGATTCCCAGCCCGGGGGCCACCACCCAGAACCGGCCATCCGCCTCCACCGTGACCGTGCCACCCTCGGACCAGATCAGGCAGTGCTCCAGGTGGGTATGCATCGGCCAGGAGCCGGCGTCGGCGCCGCGCAGGATCCAGGTGGACATGATCCACGGATCCTCCACCTCGCGCGCGGGCGCCTCCGCCGTCATAGTGTTGCCGATTCTTTCTAAGATTTTGCCTGGAGGGGCTTCAGTACGGATTCCTCGGCGGCATCCAGCCACCTCAGGGCACTCGAATAATCGGTCACGGTGCTGTACACCCAGTACACATTATCGGCCTGCGCGGCGGGCAGCATTTTAAACAGCGGCTCGTTGATCACCGCGGTGATGCGTTCATGCAGCGTGCCATCGGCCTGCGCGGGGGCCACGATCACATCGGCCCGGCCCAGCACGGTATCGGTATGCTCCGCGGAGATATAGTCAAAACCCTTGCCATTGGACTCGGGAACCCCGGGGGCGAGGGTGGCCCCCAGATCGTTAAACCAGAGGGCACCCACGACCCCCGTGGGGAAGAGGATCGTGAAGGCGTCCTCCTCGCTCCCCTCGGAGACCGCGGCCCAGTTTTTCTCGGTGAGCTCGCGGGCATAGGTGGTTTTCACCTCGTCCAGGCGGGTCTGATACTGCGCGGCGAGGGCATCAAATTCGCTTGCGCGGTTCACGGCATCGGCGACCCCCTTGCCGATCACCTGCCAGTCGCCGCGGTATTCGGCGGAATAGATCGCGGTGGGGGCGATATCGGAGAGGCGCTTATAGGTGTCCTCGTCGATCTCCACGGAATCGCCCACGATCAGATCGGGATCGGCCTTCACGATGGATTCAAAGTTCAGCTCAAAAAACGACCCGATGGTGGGCATGCCCTCCACAAAGGAGGTGTCCTCGGCGGTGAACTGGCCCTCATAGGCGCTATAGTCCTGGGCGGCCACGGCGCTCACGCCCACCGAGCGCAGCTGCCATACGGTGTCATAGGATACGGCCACCACGCGCAGCGGTTTTTCGGGGACCTCAACCTGGCCAAAATGGGTATCCACGGTGCGGGTGGCCACGCGCTCTCCCCCGGGCTCGGCGGAGAATGTGGTGGCGCAGCCGCCCAGTCCAAGCGCGGCGGCGGCCAGCAGGGCCACGGCGCCGAGGCGGAGGGAACGGAATGATTTAGGGGGGTGACTCATGGCGGGGAGGGGAACTTTCGCTTAGTTTTCTAAGGCAAGGTTTGCCTTACCTCCTCCATGCTAGGGCTGTCCACTTCACCCAGGTGGACAGGATGGTGCGGTTTTTGGACGCGGCGGGAGGCACCGCGGCCCGCCTCCCGCCGCCCGGCCTAGCGCGCGTTCAGATTGCCCGCAAAAAACTCGGCCAGCCCGGTGGTGGACTCAAGCGGCAATACATGTGCCACGTATTGATCCGGGCGCACCACCACCACGGCACCCTCCGCGGCGATCGAGCGCGCGGAGAAGATATCCTCGCCTGCCTCCCCCGCGGCAAAAACCTTCTCATAGTCGATCAGGCCAAGCGGCCCGCTGCGCGGCAGAAATACCGGCGGCACCGCCCCCAGGTCCACGGCGGTATGCGCGCCCGGATAGATGATCTTCACGTCAAAAAGCGCGTCCAGGTCCTCGCCCTCGGCGGCATAAACCCGCAGGGGTGAGCGCTCATCCGTGAGTGCCCACGCGGCCCAGTCCTCCGCGGCCCGCCCGGCGCGATCGGCAAAAACGTAGATGCGCCAGCGGCCATCGGCGAGATGCAGGTGGCCAAGATGCACGGGATTGGCATCGGCCACGCGGATGACGGGGGCGGATTTAAAGCGTTTGCCGATCGGGAAGCCCGCGGCGAGCCCCTGATGGGTGGCCTCGCCGGTGAGGATCGACGGCGGATACTGGGTCATAAATCCCGCGGGGAACTCGGCGGTGCGCACATAAAAATCCTCAAGCTCGGTGGGATCGGCGAGGTCCTCGGGGCGGGTGGCCATCAGGGTGGACCACTCGCGGTCGAAGTCGATCAGGTTTTTGGCGATCACCTGGCGCTCGGCGGAATAGGTGGCCAGCAGCGCCTCCGGCCCGCGCCCGCTCAGCACATGTCCCAGCTTCCAGCCGAGGTTAAAGCCGTCCTGCATCGAGACATTCATGCCCTGGCCCGCCTTGGCGCTATGGGTATGGCAGGCGTCCCCGGTGATAAAAACGCGCGGCGAGCGGGTGCCGATCAGCTCGGTGGGCACATCATCGAAGCGGTCGGTGAGGCGGTGGCCCACCTCATAGACGCTGTGCCAGGCGATGTTTTTTACGTCGAGCGCATAGGGCGCGAGGATGCGGTTGGCGCGGTCGATGATCTCCTCGATGCCCGTGGCGCGCACGGCCCCGTGATCACCCTCGGGGACCTCGCCCAGGTCCACATACATCCGGAAAAGATGCCCACCCTCGCGCGGGATCAGCAGAATATTGCCGCCGTCCTCGGATTGGATCGCGCACTTGGTGCGGATATCGGGGAAATCGGTCACGGCGAGGGCGTCCATCACGCCCCAGGCGTGCGCGGCCTGGTCCCCGGCCAGGGTGCAGCCGATCGCGGCGCGCACGCCGCTGCGGGCCCCATCCGCGCCGATCACGTATTTGGCGCGCACGCTGCGCGGGTTTCCGGCGGCATCCGCGAGCGTGATACTCACGGGATATTCGCCCGAATCCGCGATCTCGAGTCCACGAAACTCCAGGCCATAATCGGGTGTCATCCGGGTGGGGGAATTGGCCATGACCTCGGCAAAATAGTCCAGGACCCGGGCCTGGTTAACAATCAGGTGCGGGAATTCGCTGATCCCGGTGGGGTCGTCCACGGCGCGGGCCGCGCGGTGGATGCGGGAGGGATCGGCGGGGTCGGGCTTCCAGAAGGCCATCTCGGTGATGCGATAGGCCTCCTCGGTGATGCGCCCGGCGAAGCCAAATGCCTGAAAGGTTTCCACGCTGCGGGCCTGGATTCCATCGGCCTGACCGATTTCCAGGCGGCCCTCGCGGCGCTCGATGATGCGGGTATTAATCTCGGGGAATTGCGCGAGCTGGGCCGCGGCGAGCATTCCGGCGGGGCCGGAACCAATAATCAGGACGTCCACCTCCGCGGGCAGTTCGGCGGGGCGATCCAGCCCCGTGCCGGCCGCATCGCGCAGCAGCGGATTGCCGGAAACATAACCGTGGTGGTGAAATTGCACGCTGGATTCTCCTCACATCATTGTGAATGCGGGGGCCACCATGGACGCCGCATGTTCGATAGTTGAACGTAGTGTTCCCCTATCGCACACTTAGCATAGGCATAGTCCCGGGGTTACACAAGGCACCCCGGGCCGGGACAACCCCCAGATTCGCCCCGGCCCACCGCGGCTCACCACTCGGAGGCAAGCTCATCCAGGCCCTCCAGCAGCCCGTGCCGCCACCACGCATAATCGTGCCCCCCACGCACCTCGCGATAGGTCAGCCCAAGCCCGGTGCGGGCGGCGCGGCGCACCAAAAGCCGCGCCTGATCCAGGAGGATCCCCTCCTCCAGGCCCACGGCTAACACCATCCTGCCGCTTGCGCCCTCCCGGGCCAGGCGGTCGCTGAGGGTGCCCGGGCGCGTCTCCTC
Organism: Mycetocola spongiae; assembly: GCF_020424085.1. Classification (NCBI taxonomy): domain Bacteria; kingdom Bacillati; phylum Actinomycetota; class Actinomycetes; order Micrococcales; family Microbacteriaceae; genus Mycetocola; species Mycetocola spongiae. Next base: position 918,129 of record NZ_CP080203.1, read on the forward strand.
GCGCCGCAGCGCCTCCCCCTCGCGATAGTGAAACGACGCCGATTGTGCCACGGCCGAGCCCACCAGATCGGGGCGGGTGATCAGCAGACCGGCCGCCGCCAATCCGCCATAGCTCTGCCCGGAGGCGATGATATCCGCGGCGCGATAGTCATGGCCGAGCGCCGCGCGCGCGGCCGGGAGCACGGTGTGTTCCAGGAGCGTGGCCACGCGCTCGGGCACGGGCAGATCCGCGCCGCGCCGCTCGGAGCCCATCGAGGACACCAGCACCACGGCGATACCCGGGCCCGCCCAGCGATCCAGCGCATCCTGGATGCCGATCTCGCGCCAGACCTCGCCGTCAAATAGCACCAGGAGCTTGCCCGGGCCGCCCTCCCCGAGCGGCCGATAGATCCAGACCCGGCGCGGCGAACCATCGGGCTCCACCAGGTTATGCACCTGCACGGTGCTGCCGCGCCGGAACGGCGCCTCCCCCCAGGCCGGATGCGGGCGCGCGGCATCCAGGGTCAGCACCGAGGACGTGGCACCCAGGGGATTACGCAGCGCACCCGGATTACGCGGATCGGGTGCGCCCAGCGCGTGAATCCGCATCCAGTGCGCACGATCATTTCCGCCCGAGCGCGGCAGCGGGCCGTGCTCCCCCGCGCCGATCACCAGCCGATAGCTGGCGATTAATTCGGGCGGCAGCAGATAGGTCAGATGCCAGATATCGGTCCCGGGCTCCCGGGCGAGCAGCGCGGGTTCAATATTCTCCCGATGCCGGTCGTTAAGGGAGTTGATATGCAGCATCACATCGTGGATCTGTCCGCGCCCGGGCTCCCCGCGCCACAGGAAGGTGGTCTCCCGCAATACCACGCCCTGCCGCGTCCGGGTCGCGCCGGCCACGGGGGTGCGCGGATGCGCGGCCCAAAACTCCTCCAGGATCCGCTCGCGGGCGGAGGGATCGGCGGCCAGCCGCTCCCGCACCCCCGCAAGCAACGGGGTGGGTACGGCCAGCGGTGCGCCGCCGGGCCCCGCGGGGGTGGGGCCGGCGGATACGGCCGCGGGAGGCACGTCGGGCCCGCTCATCGGGTGGCCGCCTCGCGGGCAAAATGGCTGCCCAGCGGCACCACCAGCGGGGTGCCCGAGACCGGGTCGGGGATGATCCGGCAGTCCAGGCCAAAGATCTCCCGCACCCGCTCCTCGGTAATAATCTCCTCCGGTGCGCCGTGGGCGAGCACCCTCCCCTCGCGCATCGCGATGATATGCGAGGCATAGCGGCACGCGTGATTCAGGTCGTGCAGCACCGCCACAATCGTGCGGCCCGTCTCCTCGTTCAGCGTGCGACACAGGTCCAAAACCTCGATCTGGTGGGCGATATCCAGGAACGTGGTGGGCTCGTCCAGGAGCAATAGCGGGGTCTCCTGCGCAAGCACCATCGCGAGCCAGACCCGCTGGCGCTGGCCGCCCGAGAGCTCGTCGAGGCTGCGCCCGGCCAGATCGGTCACATTGGTCGCGCGCATCGCCTCGCTCACCGCCCGATCGTCCTCCTCCGACCACTGCCTCAGCAGGCGCTGATGCGGAAAGCGGCCGCGCGCAATCAGATCGGTCACGGTGATGCCCTCGGGCGCGAGTGAGCTCTGCGGCAGCAGGCCCAGCCGGCGCGCGACATCCTTGGAGCGATACTCGGTGATCGGCCGATCATCCAGGTAGACCGCGCCCGAACGGGGCAAAAGAATGCGCGCGAGCGAGCGCAGCAGCGTGGATTTCCCACACGCATTGGACCCCATAATCACGGTGAATCCGCCATCGGGGATGGCGACGTTCAGATCGGTGGAGATCACGCGCTGATCATAGGCGAGCGTGAGGTTTTCGCCGCGGAGGCGGGAGGATTCCATCAGGGAGACCTTTCGAGAACTAGAGTCGGGCGCTTCGGGCGAGGAGCCAGAGCAGATAAAAACCGCCAAAAAGCCCGGTGAGGAGCCCCACCGGCACGGCCAGCCCGAGCGGGAGATGCTGCGAGGCGAGATCCGCCGCGACCAGCAATACCGCGCCCATCAGGGCCGAGGGCAGCAGCGGAATCGTGGGAGAGCGGGTGAGTTGGCGCACCACATGGGGCGCGGCGAGGGCCACAAAGGAGATGGGGCCGGCGGCGGCCACCGCGACCGCGGTCATCCCCACCGCCGCGGACATCATGATCAGCCGGGTGGATTCCACGTGCACACCCAGCTGCTGGCCCAGGTCATCCCCGAGCTCAATCATGTTGATCCGGCGCGCGGCGAGCAGCAGCACGGGCAGCAGCAGGATCAGCGCCGCGGCCACGGGCAGGGCATGGCCCCAGTTGCGGGCGTTGAGGCTACCGGTGAGCCAGAGCTGGGCGAGGATCGCGGTATCCTCGGCGCTGCGCGTGAGCAGCAGCGAGTTCAGTGCCTGTAGCACCGCCCCCACGCCGATGCCCACCAGGATCAGCCGATAGCCGCCCGTGGCCCGCCCCCGAAAGGACAGGGCATATACCAGCGCCGCGGTGATCAGGCCCGAGGCCACCGCGCTGAGCGCCACCGCGACCGGGCCGCCACCGAGCACCACGATCTGAATGATCGCGCCCGTTGCGGCCCCGCTCATAAAGCCGATGATATCCGGCGAGCCCAGGGGGTTGCGCGAGAGCGATTGGAATACCGCCCCCGCCACACCCAGGCACGCCCCCACGCACAGCCCCGCGACGAGCCGCGGCAGGCGCAGCGTGAGCACCACGCGTTCGGCGCGCGGTTCGCCGCGGCCGGTCAGCGCGGCCCAGACCTCGCCCGCGCCGAGGCCCAGGCTGCCGGTCATCAGCACGCCGATACCCAGCGCGGCCGCGATCAGCGCCAGGATGGCGCAGATCAGCAGCGTGCGCGGGCGCACCCGGATCGAGAGCGCACCCGCGCGCGAGCGCCAGATGCGCCCGGGCAGATGCCCGCCCGCGCTGAATTCTTCGGGAGGGGCGGGGGTGAGCGCGCGGGTCATAGCCGGGCCAGCTTTCGTTTACGAACAAGGGCGATAAAAAAGGGCCCGCCAATCAGGGCCGTGATGATCGCGGTCTGCACCTCGCCCGGGAAGGCCACGAGGCGGCCCAGAATATCGGCGGCGAGCACAATATTGGCGGCGATCAGGATGGAATAGGGCAGCACCCAGCGATAATCGGGACCCACCACCATCCGCGCGATCAGCGGCGCGGTCAGGCCAATAAAACCGATCGGGCCGGCGGCGGCCGTGGCGGCCCCGGCCAGGAGCACCACCACCAGCGCCGCGAGAAACCAGGTGCCGCGCGAGGAGACCCCCAGCGCCGCCCCCATTTCCTTGCCCAGCGCGAGCGCGTTCAGCGAGCGGGTGATCAGCAGGGCGATCAGGATGCCCAGCAGGATAAAACCCAGCACGGGCCAGAGCGTGGTCCAGGAGCGTCCCTGCAGCGAGCCCACCGACCAGAACCTGAACGTGCGAAATACGCTGGGGAAATTCAGCACCACCGCGGTGGTATAGGCCCCGAGGACCACGCTCAGCGCGGCCCCGGCCAGCAGCAGCTTGACCGGATTGGATCCCTCGGCAAAGGCCCCACCCAGCGCATAAACCAGCACCGCGGCGAGCGCGGCCCCGAGAAACGCAAACCAGATATAGCCGGAGGTATCCACGACGCCAAAAACGGCGATTCCGGTGACCACGGCCGCGGCGGCCCCGGCATTCACGCCGAGCAGGCCGGGCTCGGCCAGCGGATTGCGGGTGATCGCCTGCATCACGGCCCCGGCCACCCCGAGTGCCGCCCCCACGAGGATGCCCAGCAGGGTGCGCGGGATGCGCAGCTCCCGCACGATGAGGTGTTGATCATTGCCCGGGTCAAACGCGGTGAGTGCGCGCCATACGGTATCCAGGTCCAGCGGGCGCGAGCCGGAGGCCACGCTGAGGACCGAGAGTACCAGGAGCAGCAGCAGGCCGATCAGGATTCCGCGGCGTCGCCGCCGGTGCAGGGTGCGCGCGGGACCCCCCGCGGGTGCGCGGCGAGGGGCCGTGCGCCCGCGGGGGGCCGAGGGGAGGCGGACGCCCACGCTAGGAGGCAAAGAGCGATTCGACCTGATCGACGATCTGCGAGCCGCTGTAGTAGTCGATTCGGAACGAGGAGTTGCCGAGGGGATAGATCGCGCCCGAGGCCACGGCCGGCGCATTGGCCAGTACCGAGGTGTCCTGGAGTAGCTTTTTATTCTCCTCGGTGCCACTCACGATAAACACGGTGGAGCCGGTCAGCGCGGCCGTGGTGTTTTCCAGGGAGAGGAACGCGAAGTCCTGGCGGGCCCGCTCGCTGGTATCAAACTCATCGGGGGCGCCGGCCACGCGGAAGCCGAGGGCGTTCAGCAGGGTGCCGTGCGATCCGCCGGGCTTGGCAAAGGCGGTGTCATATTCGGGTCCGTTATACACGATCACATTGGTATCTCCCGCGGGCACGGTGATCTCCCCGGCAACCTCGCGGACCCGGGCATCAAAATCGGCCGCGACGGTCGCGGCGTTCTCCTCGAGGCCGGTGGCCTCGCCGAGCTGCGCGGCGAGCGCCTCCCATGTCTTATCCCCGTAGTTATAGACCACGGTGGGGGCGATGTCCTGGAGCTCCTTATAGTTGGCGGCCGCGCTATCGGCGCCGCTGGTGGAGACCACGATCAGGTCGGGATCGGCGGCGATGATGGATTCGATATCCACCTCCAGGTCGGGATACAGCACGTCGAGCCCGCGCTCGGTGGCCACCGCGGACCACTGATCAAAGAAGCCGCGCTCATCGCTGCCATCCCCGGGGGTTGTGGCGGCGCTGGCGATCACGGGCGCGTCAATCGCGAGGAGGGTTCCGGTGATCGTGAGCGAGGTCGAGACGATTTTTTTGGGCTGGCTCGGGATGGTGGTCTCGCCCAGCTCATGGGTCACGGTGCGCGGCCAGGCCCCGGCCTCGGCGGCGGGGGAATCGGTCTCGGTCGGGGCGGCAGCGCTGGTGCAGCCGGTCGCGGCGAGCGCGAGCAGGCCGACGGTCGCGGCGGCGAGGAGCCGACGGGTAACGGAGGTCATGGGTGTCCTTAGCTTTCGGGGGTTCAAACGCTCGCGGGCCCGGATTTCCGGGGAATCGGGGAGACCGGGGCCCGCGATCGTGTGTTAGCCTAGCCTTACCTAAAAGTGCATGGTGAGCTTTGCCGGACAGCCCATAGGGAAAACCAGACAACCCGCGGCTCGCCACCATGCCCCGTCCAGAGAGTCGCCGTGTCTACCGTCATTCCCCTCCCCTCCCTCTCCCCGAGCCGCGTGCACGGCCACGAGGCCCACGAGCTGACCTGGGTCTGCGAGGGCTCGGTGGTGATCGAGATTGGGCACTCGCGCTGGCGGCTCACCACCGAGCAGGCGCTGTGGATCCCCGCGGGCATCGAACACCTCGTCATCCCGCAGCAGGGTTCGCTGGTATTTCCGCTGTTTTTTGATGCGGTTGCGCCCCCGGCGCTGGCACAGGAGCCCACCGCCATTCACCGCACGCCGCTGCTGAATCGGCTCGCGCAGATTAAGCTCCAGCCGGGCCTGATCGCCCCCGCGGATATCCGCGAGGCCGAGTCCTCGATGCTGAGCCTGCTGCCCGCGCTCGCCCAGACCTCGGTGCGCCTGCCGATGCCGGTGGACCCGCGGGCGCTGGAGGTGGCCGAATCGCTCTTGGCGCGCCCGGCCACCCCGTTCACGCTGGAGCAGTGGGCCGCGCAGGTGCATACCAGCTCCAAGACGCTGCAGCGCTGTTTCCTCAACGAGACCAGCATGCGTTTCCCGGAGTGGCGTTCGGCGGCCCGGCTCTCGGCGGCGCTTCCGCTGCTCGCGGAGGGCATGCCGGTCATGCACGTCTCCGCGCAGGTGGGCTATGCCAGCGTGAGCGGGTTTATTGCCGCGTTCCATCGCCGCTTTGGGCATACCCCGGCCCGGCATCGCGCGAGCGCCTAGCTGCACCCGGGCTTGACCCTCACGCGGCGGAAGGGTTAGTACTGGGGGGATGACCCCGGATTCCGATTCCTCCACCCCGCTCTCGGTGGGGGCCGCCGCCTCCCTCCTCGGCGTGAGCGTGCGCACCCTGCACCACTGGGATGAGATCGGCCTGGTGCGCCCGGCGGGCCGCTCGCACGCCAATTATCGCCTCTATACCGAGGCCGATCTACTGCGGCTGCACCGCGTGCTGGTCTATCGCGAGCTGGGGCTCTCGCTCGCGGCCGTGACCGAGATCCTCGCCGATCCCGCCGTCTCCGAGATCGCCCATCTGCGCCGCCAGCGCGAGCTCCTGGCCGAGCGCGAGCTGTGCGCCGGCAGGATGATAGCGGGCATCGACCGGCTGCTCGAGGCGCGCGCGGCCGATGCCCGGCTCTCGGCCCGCGAGCGCGCGGAGATTTTTGGCGGGCCCTGGCGCCCCGACTGGGCCGAGGAGGCCAAGCGGCGCTGGGGCGGGAGTCCCGCCTGGGGCGAGTTTGAGGCGAATACCGCGCGGCTGGGTTCCGCGGGCCGCGCCGAGGCCGCGCGCGCGGGCGAGGCCGTGAACGCCGCGCTGATCGCGGGAAGGCGCGCGGGGATTGCCCCGGGCAGCGCCGCGGCGGCCGAGCTGGCCGAGCGTCATCGCGCCGTGATCGGCACGGCGTTCGCCTGCTCGCATTCGATGCACGCATGCCTGGCCACGCTCTATCGCGAGGACGGGCGATTCCGGGCCCATTTTGAGGCGCGGGATCCGGGGCTCACCGATTGGCTGGTGGCGGTGATCCACGCCAATGCGCGGGCCCACGGCGTGGACCCCGAGTCCGCCGAGTGGGTTTAGTCCCGCGCCGGGCCCACCCGCCTGGTCCCAATTCGCGGGACAGCGCCGCCGCGGCCCCGCATGGTTCCGCGGCTTCCAGGTAGGCGCGGAAAAGATCCACAGCGTTTAGCCAGTCACGGCCGCATAGGCTGGGTGCGGGTCCCGCGGGACCCGCAGCTACGCGCGGCCGGTGAAGTCGGTTCCGGCCTCCCCCGCGCGTTTGATCTGGGGGCGATTTTCCGCCGCGACGAGCGCGTCTCGGCCGGTGGATAATCGGAGATCGAGCCCTCCGGTTGTGCCTAAAGACGCGCGCGCCGGAGAGACCACTGGGGTGGCGAGCCGATCCGGCCCGGCGCCCTAACGTAACGGTTTATTAACCATGCCAATCACATCGGAATAAACATGAAGAAGTTTCTCAAAATCGCACTGCGGGTGGTCCTGTCGATCATCGCGGTGATCGCGCTGGTCCTGACCACCACCACGGTCGTCAACGCCGTGGCCACCGGCTCGGAAAAATCGCGCATCGATACCTATGGTCAGCTGGTCCCCGTGGACGGCAAAAACATGAACGTGGTGATCTCCGGTTCCGGCGAAAATACCATCGTCCTGATCCCCGGTTTTGGTACCGCCTCCCCCGCCCTGGATTTCAGCCCGCTGATTAAGCGCCTGGAGACCGAGAACCGCGTGGTGGTGGTGGAGCCCTTCGGTTATGGCCTGAGCGATCAGACCGATAAGGAGCGCACGTCCGAGAATATCGTGACCGAGATCCACGAGGCCGTCTCCGGCCTGGGCCTGGAAAAATACGTGCTGATGGGTCACTCGATCGCCGGCATCTACGGCCTCGAATACGCCAATAAATACGGCGATGAGCTCACCGCCTTTGTGGGAATCGACAGCAGCGTTCCCACCCAGCCCGGGATGGACGTGCAGTTCCCCACCGGCGCGATGCAGGCCGCAAAATTCCTCGGCATCGCCCGCATCATCACCGAGCTGAGCGGCGATACCCTCGCCGGGATGGACTTTGATGAGCACACCAAGGACCAGATGAAGCTGATCGCCTTCCAGAACAACCTCACCGATACCTATGTGGATGAGATGAAGCATATCTATCCGAACTTCGTGGAGGCCCGCCGCCTGACCTTCCCGCAGACCCTCCCGGTCCTGCTCTTTGCGCAGGCCGATAATAAGAGTGTCGCGGGCTGGGTTGAGTTGCACGAGGAGCAGGCGGCCACCGTGGATAACGGCACCGTGGTTCTGCTCGATGCCGATCACTATCTGCACCACAGCAAATCGGCGGAGATCGCCGCCGATTTTGAGGCCTTCATGGCCGATCTGAACGCGGGCGTCACGCCCTAGGTTTGGAACCCCACGGGGCCGCGCACCGCTTATGGTGCGCGGCCCCGTGCGTTAATCCCGGGCCGCGAGCGCCTCGGCCACATCATCGCGCGAGGATACCTGAAGCTTTTGCAGGATCTTCGCGGCGTGGGTCTCCACGGTGCGCTTGGAAATGGTCAGCCGCTTGGCGATGTCCTTATTGGAAAAGCCCAGCGCCAGCAGCTCCGCCAGCTGCTGTTCGCGTCCGGTCAGGTCGGCATGCGGCCTACCCGCGGGGATAAACAGGCCGCGGCGGGCCAGGGCGCGCGCCTCGGAGCCCCCGTTGCGCTCGCCTCCCCGCACGATATGTTCCAGGCTGCCCAGCAGGAGCGCTGCGAGGGGGGTCTCCACCTGGCCCGCGATCTCCCGCGCCCGCTCCAGCTCGGCCGTGCTCGGACCCTCGGGTGCGCAGAGCGCCACGGCGTGGAGCCCCCGCAGTTCCATCAGCGTAAAACCGTATTCCCGGGAGCGTTCTACGATCTCGCGGGCCTCCACCGGCGAGGCTCCCCCGGGCTGATAGAGCGCCCCGAGCAGCGCGTAATAACGCTCGGGCATTTCCAGCAGTGCGCTGGTGCGCCCGCGCAGCAGGCGCAGCTGGCGGGCTGCATCCGCGGAACCCTCAAGATCGCCGGTGGCACCCAGCGCAAGCGAGAGCACCGCGAGCAGCAGGCCCTCCGAGGCGGTTCCGGCAAAATCCTCCAGCTCGGCATAGGCGATCTTCAGGTTGGTCACGGCGGTGCCCCACTCGCCCAGGTTGATCGAGATCAGCCCGCGGCCGAAGGCCACCAGCGATTGCCGCACCCGGACGTGTCCCGGGTTGCGTTCCATCGTGAGGTTTAGGAAGGCGTAGATCGCCGAGGCCTCGCGCACGTTTCCGGCAAACATATCGGCCAGGCACCAGGCGCCCACGATATCGCCGATTGCGAGCGGCTGCTCCCGCGTGGAGCGCACCGCGAGGGTGAGCTGTTGGCGGCCCACCGCGCGGGCCCGTTTCACCTCCCCGCGCTGGGCGAGGGAGATGATCATGCTGGAGGCCAGCGGCAGAAAATCGGTGGCCGAACGCGCCTGCGCATAGAGGTGATTATGCATGCCGGCGGCCTCGTGCATCGCGCCACCATAGGCGAGATAGATGCCGCGGGCGATCTCCAGGCGGCGCAGCCGCGCACCGTCCTCGGGCTCGTCCCCGAGCAGGCCCTCGGCCCAGTCCAGGTGGTCCAGGCCCGCGCGCCAGCGGCCGCTCTGCATCACGGCCGCCTCGGCGGTGATCAGGGCCAGGGCGGTGGCCAGTTCGGCGCGCTCGGGTCCCGCGGGCAGCAGCTCACAGAGCTCCCGCGCGGGGAGAAAATCCTCCTCCGCGCCCGCGGGGTTATTGCGAAACCGATACGCCTCGATGCGGTCGATATAGGCGCGGATGCGCTGGCCATGGCTCGCCTCGGGATGCAGCAGCAGGGCGCTGGAAAGCCGAATCCGGGCGTCATAATCGGCGAGTGAGCGGGCCAGGGCGCAGGCCTGATCCAGGATGGGCAGCGGCACGGTGCGCCCGCCGCCCAGGCCCCAAAACACCACCGTGAGCAGATCGGCGGTTTCCCCGCGCCACGGCCCGGTTGTGGTGGTGCCGCCCACCACCGCGTCATAAAGCTCGCCGAAGCGTGCCCAGACCTGTGCTGCATTCAGCAGGCCCGACATGGTTTCGCCGTAGATCGGATGGGCGAGCGTGATCACGGGGTCCTGTTCGCGCCCGCGGCGCGTGCCAAAGACGATCAGGCCGTCATCGGCCAGCGCGGCCAGCGCGGCGCTATGCACGTGTCCCTGGAGCAGGCGCAGCGGCACGGGTGCGCACAGCGCAACCGTTTCAAAGGCCGCGCGTTTTTCCGGGGCCAGCCCGGTCAGTTCGGCGCGGATGATATCGCTCAGGGTGGTCTCCGCGGGCAGTGGTCGCCGCCAGACGGAGAGCCCGTGCCGGGTTTCAAAGGCGGCGGAGGCATCCAGCGAGCGCAGCAGCTCCGTGAGAAAAAGCGCATTGCCTCCGGTGACCTCGGCGAGCCGGGCCTGGGTTTCCGGGGCGAGCAGGCGCGGGCTCAGCAGCTCCGCGGAGATCTCGGCCACCTCCTCCACAGTGAGCGAGGGCACCACGATGCGTTCCAGGTTTCCGGCGCGCCACGCGCTGATCAGCCCGGCGGAGGGTCCCGGCGTGGAGCGGCAGGTGAGGATCACCCGCACATCGGTGCGCGAGACCAGATAGTCCACTACCAGCGCGCTCATGCTATCCAGCAGGGGAACATCGTCGATCAGGATCAGGAGGCGGCCCGGGCTGGCCTTTTTGCCCTCCTCCTCGGCGCGCTGCACGCAGTCGCGGATGATGGCCTGCCCCACCCGGTCCACGCTCTGCTCGGTGAAGCGTTCATAGTCCCCGAGCGCGGAGACAAATACGGCCAGCGGCGATTCCCGGGTGGCGGTGGTGGCCGCAAAATGCGCAAGATAGACGCCGCTTTCCCGGGCCAGCAGCTCGTCCATGCTGCGCAACGCAAGCGAGGTTTTACCGATTCCGCCCGCGCCAATCAGAAGGGCGTTTCCGCCGGGCCGCTCCACGGCATGCACAACCGAGCCGATCAGGGTGCGTCGGCCCCAGAAGCGGCCGCCGCGGCGCAGGTGTCCGGGTCGAATTCCGCCGCTCATCGCCGCGACATCCGCGGGCGGGGGGCAAACGGGATCTTAACCATGGGTGCTGCTCTCGGGGGAGGTTTCGCGTCTCGAGACCCCGGGGGTAGGGATTCGGACGGCACCAACCGGAAATGACTCGATCGGTGAGACACGACGATACGTAGTCTATATTTTGCGCACGCCGGGCGCATCTTCGGGCAGCGTTCTCCCCCGCGGCGCGGGGTGACAGATGTCACGGGTGGCCGTGACATCGCGGCACTATCGGGTTCCCGCGCGGGGCCGCAGACTGGAACCATCGCCGGAACACACGGTTTCCGGGCCACCACCTCTACCCACACGGGGGCACATAGTGAAAAAATTTCTGAAGGTCACTGCGATCGTCATCGGCACGATTTTGGCGCTCTTTGCGCTGGGCCTGGGGACCACCACTGTGGTGAACGCGGTGGCCACCGGCTCCGAGACGAAAAACCTGAAGCCCTATGGGGAGCTGATCGAGGTGGATGGCAAAAACATGAACGTCGTGGATCGCGGCGCCGGGGAGCAGACCATTGTGCTGCTGCCGGGCCTGGGTACCGCGGCCCCCGGCCTGGACTTTGAGCCGCTGATCGCGCAGCTGGAGGACCGCTTCCGGGTGATCGCGGTCGAGCCGCTGGGCACGGGCCTGAGCGATGAGGCGGGCACCGCGCGCACGAGCGAAAATATCGCCCGGGAGGTGCACGGCGCCCTGTCCACGATGGGGGTGCGCAGCTATAGCCTGATGGGTCACTCGATCGCGGGCATCTACGCCCTCACCTATGTGAATGAGTTCCCCGAGGAGGTCACGGCGTTTATCGGAATCGATTCGAGTGTCCCGAACCAGCCCGGCGCCGATTCGGAATATCCCACGGAGTCGATGCAGCAGCTCAAGGCGCTTGGCCTGCTCCGGGTGCTGGATGGCCTGGCCCCGGACATGTATACGGACCTGGACTATACGCCCGAGATGAAGGATCAGATGCATGTGCTTGCGCTGCGCCACGCGGCCAGCGATGACCTGGGCAGCGAGATGAACCTCGCCGGCGAGAATTTTGCCGCGGCCCGCGAGCTGAGCTTCCCCGCGGATCTGCCCGTGCTCCTCTTTGTGGTGAGCGAGGGCGAGGATGTGGAGGGCTGGATTCCCCTGCACGAGGAGCAGATTGCCGCGCAGACCACGGGCCGCATGATCCTGATGGACGGCGACCACTATCTGCACCACACCCTGGCCCCGCAGATCGCGGCCGAGACCGTGTCCTTCCTGGACGCACTCCCGGCCCGCTAACCCCCGACCCGCGACGGCGGTAGTGGAGCTTCCCCCGGCTCCGCTACCGCCGTTGTGTTCTGCCCGGAATACGTATTGACCACCGATGCCCGCGGCCGCCCGCCACAACAGAATGGGTATCGGGGCCGGGACGCTACGGTACCCGGCGTGACGCTGTCCGTCCGCACCCCGCTCCCGCGGCGATATCCCACCCCAATTCCTCCCCCCTCGCGGGGTGCGGATATCGCCGCGCGACCCCGACACGACGCCCCGGGTAGACAGCGACCACACTCCCGAGGAAAATCGGTCTTGATGTTCGTGGTTGGTTGCCGCGGGCATGCACCGATCCACGGGCCGGGGCCAGTGCCCTCCCGTCCTCACCGATGGAGATTCTGATGGCCTCGACCACCCCCACGCCCGGGCATCCCGCCGATAGCCACGACCTGCTGCGGGTGCAGGGGGCGCGCGAAAATAACCTCAAGAATATTTCGGTGGATATCCCGAAGCGCCGGCTCACGGTCTTCACGGGTGTATCCGGTTCGGGGAAAAGCTCGCTGGTTTTTGGCACGATTGCCGCGGAATCCCAGCGCATGATTAACGAGACCTATAGCGCGTTTCTGCAGGGGTTTATGCCCAATCTGAACCGCCCCGATGTGGATCTTCTGGCGGGGCTGACCACGGCGATCATCGTGGATCAGGAGCGCATGGGTGCCAATTCCCGCTCCACCGTGGGCACCGCGACCGATGTTAACGCGATGCTGCGGATCGTCTTCAGCCGGCTGGGTGATCCGCATATTGGGTCCCCGCAGGCCTTTGCCTTTAACGTGCCCTCGGTCAGTGGCGCGGGCGCGGTCACGCTGGAAAAGGCGGGGCGCACGGTGAAGGAGCGGCGCAGCTTCTCGGTGACCGGCGGAATGTGTCCGCGCTGCGAGGGCATGGGACGGGTTAACGATATCGATCTGACCCAGCTTTATGACGATTCCAAATCGCTGAACGAGGGCGCGATGACCATCCCCGGTTATACCCCGGATGGTTGGGGCGTGAAGCTCTATACGGGCTCGGGGATGCTGGATCCCGATAAGCCCATCCGCGAATATAGCGAACGCGAGCTGCATAATTTTCTGTATCACGAGCCCACCAAGGTCAAGGTGGGCGATATTAATATGACCTATGAGGGCCTGATTCCGCGGGTCCAAAAATCGATGCTGTCCAAGGACCGCGAGGCCATGCAGCCGCATATTCGGGCGTTTGTGGACCGCGCGGTGACCTTCACCACGTGTTCCGAGTGCCTGGGCACGCGGCTGAATGAGGGTGCGCGTTCCTCCCGGGTCGCGGGGCTGAATATTGCCGAGGCCTGCGCGATGCAGATCAGCGATCTGGCCGCCTGGGTGGAAAAAATCGACGATCCCTCGGTGGCCCCGCTGCTGAGCGCGCTCTCGCAGACGCTGGATTCCTTTGTGCAGATCGGCCTGGGCTATCTTTCGCTGGATCGCCCCGCCGGCACACTCTCGGGCGGCGAGGCCCAGCGCACCAAGATGATCCGTCATCTGGGCAGCTCCCTCACCGATGTCACCTATATCTTTGATGAGCCCACGATCGGGCTGCATCCGCACGATATCCAGCGGATGAACGAGCTGCTGCTGCGCCTGCGCGATAAGGGCAATACCGTGCTGGTGGTGGAGCATAAGCCCGAGATGATCGCGATTGCCGATCATGTGATTGATATCGGACCGGGCGCGGGCACCGCGGGCGGCGAGATCTGTTTTGAGGGCAGCGTGCGGGGTTTGCGGGCGGCCGATACCCCCACGGGGCGACACCTGGACGATCGGGCCCGGCTGAAGGACGCGGTGCGCTCCCCGCGCGGGGCTCTAGAGATTCGCGGGGCACAGACCCATAACCTGCGCGATATAAACGTGGATATTCCGTTGGGGATTCTCACGGTGATCACAGGGGTTGCGGGCTCGGGGAAAAGCTCGCTCGTGAATGGATCGCTGCCGCGCGATGCGTCGATCGTCTCGATCGATCAGGGGGCGATTCGCGGATCGCGGCGCTCCAATCCGGCCACCTATACGGGCCTGCTGGAACCGATCCGAAAGGCGTTTGCCAAGGCCAACGGGGTGAAGCCCGCGCTGTTTAGCTCCAATTCCGAGGGCGCCTGCCCGGTGTGTAATGGAAACGGCATGATCTATACCGATCTGGGGGTCATGGCGAGCGTGGCCACGGTATGTGAGGTCTGCGAGGGCCGCCGCTTCCAGGCGGAGGTGCTTGAGTATCGCCTCGGTGGGCGCGATATCAGCGAGGTCCTGGCGATGCCGGTGGCCGAGGCGGCGGAGTTTTTTGCCGCGGGTGAGGCCCGCACGCCCGCGGCGCATCGCATCCTCGAGCGCCTCGTGGACGTGGGCCTGGGCTATATCAGCCTGGGTCAGCCGCTCACCACGCTCTCGGGTGGTGAACGGCAGCGGCTGAAGCTGGCCAATCAGATGGCCGAGAAGGGCGATATTTATATTCTGGATGAGCCCACCACGGGCCTGCACCTAGCGGATGTGGAGCAGCTATTGGGCCTGCTGGATCGCCTCGTGGACTCGGGCAAATCGGTTATCGTGATCGAGCATCACCAGGCCGTCATGGCGCATGCGGACTGGATCATCGATATCGGCCCGGGCGCGGGCCACGAGGGCGGCACGATCGTCTTTGAGGGAACCCCCGCGCGGCTGGTCGCGGATCGCAGCACCCTCACGGGCCAGTACCTCGCGGAGTATGTGGCGGGCTAACCCTCACCGGGACGGCTCCCGCTAGGCTGGGCTCGTGACCATAAATACGCTTCAGGAAGACCTGCGCGCCTTCGCCGCCGAACGCGAGTGGCAGTCGTTCCATACGCCAGAAAACCTCGCAAAAAGCATCTCGATCGAGGCGGCCGAGCTCCTGGAGTGTTTTCAATGGGGCCCGGATTCCCGCGAAGACGACGTGCGTCACGAACTCGCCGATGTGCTCACGTATTGCCTGATGATGGCCAACCGTTTGGGCCTGGACGCGGAGACGATTATTCGCGAAAAACTCGAGATCACACGCGTCAAATATCCGATTGAGCGTTCCCGCGGCCGATCGGAAAAATATGACCGGCTCTAGCATTCGCCGGCACGGTTTTTCCCCACGCGAGATCGGGACCTGGGCCGCCCTCGACCCATATTTGAATAACTGGCCCGTGGTATATCTCCTCGAGAATAAACGCGAGGTTTATGTTGGCGAAACTCGCAACGCCACGGTGCGGATGCAACAGCATCTTTCTTCACCCGAGAAACAGCGCCTCACCGAGGTGAGGGTAATCGTAAACGAGCAGTTTAATAAGTCGGTCTGTCTCGACCTGGAGTCCTACCTCATCCAGATGTTGGACGGCGACGGACGCTATAAGGTCCTCAATCGCAATGCGGGAATGCTGGACTCCGATTATTTTGATCGTGAGCGCTATCGGACCGATTTTGACGAGATTTTTGACGAGCTCCGTTCGGCCGGAATTTTTACCCGGACAATCCCCGAGATCATCAATAGTGATCTCTTTAAGCTCTCTCCGTTTAAGGCGCTGAATAGCGATCAGGCCGCCGCGGTAGAGAATATCCTCGAGGGCCTCTTCGCCGATCTTGATGCCGGCCGGGGAGGAACGCTTATTGTTCAAGGCGAACCGGGAACGGGTAAAACCGTAATCGCGATTCACCTTATGAAGCTCCTCCGAGACATCGAACTGACCGATCCCGTGGATGCGGTGCAGGACAGCGAGTCCCTCTTTACCGAGTTCTTCACCGCGGGCTACCGAGAGAAACTCCGGGGGCTTCGGATTGGGCTGGTCATCCCGCAACAGTCGCTGCGGAAATCGGTGGCAGCGATTTTTAAGAAGACTCCGGGGCTGAGTGCAACGATGGTTCTCACACCGTTTCAGGCGGGAGCGAGTAAGGAGAAATTTGATCTCCTGATCGTGGACGAAGCTCACCGGCTGAACCACCGGGCAAATCAATCCGCCGGTGGGCTGAATAAGCAGTTCTCCGAGATCACGACCCGGCTCTTTGGACACGATGACCGGGAAATCACACAGCTGGATTGGATTAGGAAACAAAGCACCCATCAGCTGCTCCTTATCGACGAGGCCCAGAGTGTGCGCCCGGCCGATCTACCCCGCAGGATACTGACGGATCTGATTGGCGTCGCTCGCTCCGAACATCGCCATTTCCGCCTGCGATCCCAGATGCGGGTACGCGGGGGCAACGAATATATCGAGTATGTGCGTGCCTTCCTGAGCGCAACTCCGCCCGAGCACCAATCCTCCGAAACCTACGAGTTTCGGATGTTCAACAGTGCCAGGGAGATGCATGAGGCGATACTCGCGCAGGACGCGCGCCATGGCCTGTCCCGGCTTATTGCCGGTTTTGCCTGGCCCTGGATTACCAAGAAGAATCCCGATGCCTACGACATTGAGATCGAGGGGTATCGGTTGCGCTGGAATCAGACCGATACCGATTGGATTAACTCCCCGGGGTCGGAATACGAGGTGGGATCAATCCACACGGTGCAGGGTTATGACCTTAATTATGCAGGGGTGATCATCGGCGGCGAGTTGCGGATGGATCCCAAAACCGGTGAGTTTCTTTTTAACCGCGAGAATTATTTTGACGCCAAGGGTAAGGAAAATAACCGCGCGCGAGGGATTATCTATACGGATAAGGACATTCTTGAATACGTCCTTAATATTTATGGAGTGCTTCTCACCCGAGGAATTCGAGGCACCTATGTTTATGTGGTGGATCCCGTGCTCAGGGAGTACCTTCGTGCCTTCACCTGGTAAGGCGGGCTAGCCCTCAAGCCGCTCCCGGGCGCGCGCGATGCGGGCCGCGCGGGTGGGGGCGGTGGCCGCGGTGACGATGGGGTGCAGGATCGAATAGCGCGCCGAGGAGCCGAGGGCGGCGAAGGCCGCGGCGGCCCGGGGCGAGGCGGCGAGGGCCGCGAGCAGATCCTCCGGCACCTCGATCGCGGCCGCACCGGCATAGGCGCGGTCCCAGCGGCCGTCCTCGCGGGCGCGGGTGATCTCGGCGTGGCCGCGCTCGCGCATCCGGCCGGCGTGGATCAACTGCCCCACGATGCCGATATTGCGCTGGGACCACATCGAGGCGCGCCGGCGCGGCGTGAAGCGCTGCATAAACGTGGCGGAATCCACGCTCTTTTTTTGGCCGTCGATCCAGCCGCTGCACAGCGCCTCCTCGAGGGCCTGGGCATAGCCGAGCGAGGTGGGGCTGAGCGTGCCCTTCTTGGCGAGGATGAGCCACACACCATCGGAGGTGAACTCGCGCTCGTCGAGCCAGGCCCGCCAGGCGGCGGCATCGGCCACGATCAGGGGGTCTCGCTGTTCGTCCATGATCGTCCTCGGTTCCCCGGTCCGCGGACCGGATGTTCTCATCCTGTGCCCCAGGATACGCGGCGGCACCGACGCCGGGTGGCGCGGGTGCCGCCCCGCGCGGCTAGGAACTCAGCGCGCCGCCCGGGCCAAATGCCAGCGCGGCAAAACGATCGCCGATCAGGACATGGGAGGCGGCATCCGGGTGCAGGGCATCCGGCAGCGGGTGCAGGAGCTCATCGGCCTCGGCAAAGAGTTCCAGCCCGTCCAGATAGTGCAGGTGGGCATCGGTTTCCGCACGCTCGGCCACCACGCGCCGCATTTCCTCGCGGATCACCCGCAGGGTGAGGGCCCCCGCGGCCACCGCCGCCGGGTCGCCCGTGGCGCGGAAGCGCAGCTCCCCCGCGGCCAGGGCATCGGTATCAAACGCGCCGGGGCCCGGGGTGTCCTCGTGGATGCCGCAGAAGATCGGGGAGATCAGCAGCAGCGGCGTCTCGGGATGCCCATCGCGCACGGTATCCAGGAAGCCGTGCAGCGCCGAGCGGAACGCGCGCAGGCGCATCAGGTCGGTATTCACCACGTTGATGCCCAGCTTGAGGCTGATCAGATCGGCCGGGGTATCGCGCAGGGCACGCGCCGTGAACTGATCCAGCAGTGCGCTGCCGCCGAAGCCGCGGTTGATCAGCTCCACCTCGCCGAGCCGCGCGGCCCGCGCGGGCCAGGTCTCGGTGGGGCGGAGGGCATTTGAGCCGTGGCTAATCGAGCTTCCGTGATGCACCCAGACCGGTCGCCCGGAGGGCTCGGCCGCGTGGATCGGCGCGGAGGCACGCAGCTCCCGCAGCTCGGTGATCTCGTTATGCGGCAGCCAGATCTCCACGTTTTTTGCATCCGGCGCCAGCCCGGTGAAGCGCGAGGTCCAGACCGGCCCCTCCTCCACCGTGGCGGTACCGGTGGCCATCGAGACCGTGGTGGTAACGCCGCCCGCGGTGGTGATGGACTCCACCAGGAGACCGTCCACCACCAGCTCGATCACGCCGTCCGGGCGCGCGGGCAGCCCCGCATAGGTGGTGCGCGAACGCACGGTATCCAACTCGATGGTGGTCGCGGTGGTCCGGAAGACCACGCGCACGCCGGAGGGCTGGGCCTCGGCCAGGCGCAGCTGCGGATCGGCGGATTGCCGCACCGCGAGCGCGGGCAGCCGGTGCGGGAGCACACCGTGCTCGGTGCGCTCCAGCTCCTGGGCCCCGCGGATCAGGTCGGCGGTGGGGGGAGAGATTTTTATCCGGGAGTTTATGGTCATACGTGGGGTCCTTCGGGTGCGGGGTGGGAGGGCCAGTGGGCCAGGAGGGTGTGCAGCCCGAGGAGAATCGCATTCCAGCTCTCCTCGGCATCGGGGGCGCCGTGGGCAAAGCCGCCCGCGCGTTCCAGATCCACAAAGCCGCGGAACGTGGAGCCCAGGAGGCGCACCGCATGGGTGGCCTCCTCCTGCCCCAGGTCATAGCCGCGCAGGATGGCCCGGCTGAGCGCGGAGTGGCGCGGGCCCGCGCTCGCGGCCGCCGCGGCGGGGTCGAGGCGATACTGGGTCGCGGCGAAGCGTCCCGGATGCGCGCGGGCATAATCGCGATAGGAATTGCCCAGCGCGCTCACGGCCTCGGCGCGGGCGCGGCCGGCCACCGCCTCGGCGGAGAGACCGGCCATCTCCTCCAGCGCGAGCATCGCGACGCGCGCCCGCAGGTCGCCCGTGCTCGCGATATGCGAGTAGAGGCTTGCGGGTTTCACGTCGAAGTGGCGGGCGAGTTCGGCCACGGTGACCGCATCAAATCCGCGCTCATCGGCGATCTGCGCCGCGGCGCGGGTGAGGCGCTCGGGGGTGAGTCCGGCTCGTGCCATGATGTCTCCTTTACTGACAAACCTAAGCATAGTAGGCAATTACCAATTAAGCATAGCTAACGGGGAAAGTGCATTATTCTCCCCCGGGTCCCCGCCCCGTTCGAATCGTCCTACACTTTCGATATGACCCGCCCCACCCCAGTCTCGACCGCCGTTCGGGTGGAATCGGAGGCGGTCTATAGCGCCCTAATTCTGGGGACCCTCGGCGGCCTGGCCGGCCTCCTCGCCTCCTGGGGACGCCTGCTTCCACTGTGGGGGCCCGGCTCGCTCGCGAGCATCGCCGCGCTCTCCGGGGGCCTCGCGGCCCTGGCCGCCGGAACCCTCGGTTATTGGCGCTCGCGCGGCACCGCCGAGCAGCACTGGCGGCAAAATCTGCCGCGCTGGAAGGCCGTGGTGAATATCCTCTCGGTGGTTCTTGCGCATGTTTCGCTCGCGGTACTCGCGCTTTTTGCCGTGTTTCTTCTGCTCTCGCGCGCGTTTATCGGGGCCACCATGGATGCCTTTTGGAGCGTGACCCTCGTGGCCTGCGCCGCGGGCCTGAGCGCGTATTTTGTGTGGCTCTCCGCCTCACGCATCAGCACCCAGCGCATGTCGAGCCTGCTGGTGTCCTTTATCGCGCTGGGCACCCTCACCGCGATGACCACCACGCCCGATCCCGGGTGGTGGCGCATCCATTTCAGTCACCTCGGCACATTCTGGTCCCTGTCCAGCCTGCTGTTTAACGGCACGCTGATCATCGGGGGCCTCCTGGTGATGGCGTTTGCGATCTACCTGGATAACGACCTGGGCACCCTGGTTGGTCGCGGCATTGTGACCGCTCCCCGCGCCCCGCGCACGGTCTCCACGATGCTCGTGATCATGGGAGTGATGCTCGCGGGGGTGGGTCTGGTTCCGGTGAACCTGATCGAGCCCGTGCATAATCTCAGTGCAATGGGGATGGCGGCGATGTTTATTGGGCTGCTCGCCGCAAGCCCGTGGATTCTGCGCGGAATGCCGCGCACCTATTTTCTCTCGGCCTGGGCGTTTCTGGCGATCACGATTCTCTCGGTGATCCTGTTTATCGAGGGCTATTTTGGGTTAACCGCATTTGAGGTGGTCGTTTTCACCCTCATCTTTTCCTGGATCGCGGTATTTATTCGTTTCCTCGTGGCCCTCGTAAATCGCCCCACCGAGGCCCCCGCCGCCTAGACGGCGCGCGCGAGAATCTCGCCCGGCCCGGCGCCCTCGGCACCAAAAACCAGCAGCCGATTGGCGACCTTCTCGGTGAAGAACCGGTCGTGGCTGACCACAATCACCGCGCCCGGGAAGTGCACCAGCGCGCGCTCCATGACCTGGGTGCTGGCGAGGTCGAGGTGGTTGGTGGGCTCATCCAGGATCAGCACGGAGGCCCCGGAGAGCAGGCACTGCGCCATCGCCACGCGGGCACGCTGACCACCCGAGAGCTCGCGGATGCGCTTTTTCTTATCGGCCTCCGAGAACTGGAACATCGACAGGAAGCGGCCCACGGATTTCCGCGTGGCGGTGAGCGCGAGGCTATCGGGCAGCCCGTTCACCGCGTGGGTCACGGTATCGTCGAGGTCAAGCTCCTCCAACATCCGGTTATAGGACACGGTCTTAATGCCGCCGGCCCAGGCCACGCTGCCGGAATCGGCGCGCTCCTCCCCCGTGAGCACGCGCAGCAGCGTGGATTTTCCGCTGCCGTTGGCGCCCAGCACCACGAGGCGGTTGCCGCGGCGCAGCTCAAATTCCACATCGCGGAAGAGAGTGCGCTCGCCATAGGATTTTTCCAGCCCGCTCACGCGGCACAGGATTTCCTTCACGTGCAGGCCGCCGTAGATCTCGGTGAGAATCTCGTCCACGGGCCGCGGGGCGCGCGCCTTTTTAATGCCGGCCAGCTGCTTGCCGAGGTTTTTACTGGCGTTTTTGGCGGCCTCGCGGCGGTCGGCGATCCCCTCGGCCTCAAATGCCAGCAGCTCGGATTCGTGCTGGAACTGGGTCTCAAGCGTCTTCAGGCGGAACTGCTTCTGCACGATATATTCGGCAAAATTCCCGGGGTATTCATGCAGGTGATAATTTTCCACCTCCACGATCCGGGTGGCCACGGCATCGAGGAATTTCCGGTCGTGGGACACGATGATCGCGGCCCCCTTAAAGTCGCGGAACCAGGATTCGAGCCACTCCACGCCGGGCACATCGAGGAAGTTGGTGGGCTCGTCCAGCAGCAGCACATCGGGCTCCTCCAGCAGGATCTTGGCCAGCGCCGCGCGGTTGCGCCATCCACCCGAGAGCTCGTCGATCGCGCAGATGCGGTGCGCCTCGGTGAAGCCCAGCGTGGTGAGGGCGCGGTCGATCTTGCGCTGATAATCCCAGCCGTCGATGCGGTCCATCTCCACAAAAAGCTCGGACTGGCGCAGGATCAGGGCGTCCAGATCGCCCATCGGATCGGCCGCAATCGCGGCGTCGATCGTGGCCAGTTCGGCCTCCACCGCGTGCACCTCAACAAAAAGTGCGTCCAGGACCTCGCTGATGGTGGCGGTGCCGTCCAGCTCGGAAAACTGTGAAAAATAGCCGATGCGGATATCGGGGTCCACGCTGACCTCGCCGCGATCGGGCTGGATCTGGTCCAGGACCAGCCTCAGCAGGGTGGTTTTACCCGAGCCGTTGCGCCCGATCAGCCCCACCCGGTCCCCCGCATCGAGCCGGAAAAACGCCTCCCGCAGGATCTGCGCGTTCTCAAACCAAACCTCAACATCGTTAAACCGAACCAGGCTCATCCGAACCGCTTTCTCTCCGCACAGAAAAACACCCGGGTTCCCGGGTGTCCGTATCCCCCAACTTTACGTCACGCGCGGCCCGCGCCCGGTCGGCGCCGGGCGCACGGCCCGCGGATTCCCCGCGTGTCGCGGGAGGCGCGCGGCGGGGCGGATTGCCGCGACGGGCAGGATCTACGTGCCCGTCGGGGGGCACTCGCACTGGGGTCGGTAGCCTCCCCCGGATTCACCTATTCTTTTTTAAAACACAGGTAATTTAAGCGTGATCAGCGTAAATGCTGTCACCGAGACCCCGCGACGACGTGCGCTCCCTGCGCACGGTCCGCTCATTTTATGTCCCCGAACGCCGACGTACGGAAGCCCAGTGAAAAAACTCAGCACGCTTACCCTGATCGCCTCACTCACCCTGATATTGGGGAGTGGTCCACTCATCGCCCAGGCCGCCCCCGGCGCGGAAAACGAGGCCGCCAACCCGGCCGAGGACCTCCTCACGGGGCTTATCCCGGAGGAGGATACCGTCCCCGCGATTCCCGAGGTCCCGGAGACTTCGCTTCCGTCCCCCTCGACGCTCCCGCCCTCCCCCGCGGGAGATGTCCCCGCCGCGCCGCCCACCGCGAATACTCTCCGCGAGGGCGGGGCCGTGAATGTTCCGGAGGTTCCCGCGCCGAATATCCGCGCAAAATTTGATCTGAGCGCCGGCCCGGCCTCCCGTCATACCCTGATCGTCACGGGCTCCACGGCCGCGGGTCCGCTGAACGGTACGGTCCGGGTGAACTATCAGTTCACCTACTGGGGCGACCTGACCGATACCGCCCTCAGCACCACCGCGGTCTTCGAAAACGGCACCACCGTCTTGCAGCTGAACGAGGAAACGAGCGGCATCGGATTTCTGTATCTCGCGTTTGGCGCCGTGGACTCCGCCGATACCGCGCAATTCTGGTCGGGTCAAACCCTCGCACTGGCCAATCTGAGCAGTCTCGCCGAACTGGCACCCGATGCGGCCATTCCGCTCTCGCTGCGGGACGCGGCGCTGCGCGCGGGTGCCGAGCAGCTGATCACCATCCCCGCCGAGTTGCATACGGAAGATATCAGCGTGGTGCTCTCCTCGGCCAATTCCCAGCGCCAGATTGCGCTCCTGCCGGCCTCCGAGCGGGCGGATATCGATAGCCATACGGTGACCATTCCGGCGGATGCCCGGCCCGGCCCCCATCACCTCGAGCTGCGGTTTGCCGATCTCGTCTTCTATTTTGACTTCACCGTGCTTGCCCCGGCCACACCCGTGATCGATTCCACCCCCGTCACCACCGCCACGCCCCCCGCGGTGATTCCCGAGAATACGCAGGCTCCCGGGGCGAAGGTCGATACCGTTGCCGCGAGCACGCCGCACTCCACCAAAAAGCTCGCTGATTCCGGGGCGGAGTCGGTGCTGGGCGTGGTCGCGCTGGCCGCGGTATTGCTCCTCGCGGGCATCGGAATGCTCCGCCGCCGCGTGCGGATCACCGGATAACACACCCCTGCACTCCCCGCCCGGCCCGCGTCACCGCAGATTATCTGCGGTGACGCGGGCCGGCGCCGGTCCACGACCCGGATTAGTGCGCCGGTGCCGGGCGGGCGATCAGGGCCTCCCCCTCCGGGGTGGAGATCGCGAGGGCATGCGCGGTGGAGATGACGAGGTCCCGCATCGCGCGCGCGGCCCGGGACAGCGGCACATCGGCGCGATGGGCGAGGCTGATGGTGCGATCCAGCCCCGCGCCGCGCAGCCGCACCGCGCGCAGGCCCGGGCGGTCGGCGAGGACCATCGCGGGCACCACCGCGACCCCCAGCCCGCGCTCCACGCAGCGCAGCACGGCATCCATCTCCGAACCCTCAAGCACTATATGCGGGGTGAGCCCGGCCTGGGCAAACGCTGCCATCGTGGCCGCGCGCACGTCATAGCTCTCGTGAAACGTGATCTGCGGCAGCCGCGCGAGCTGCGCGAGACTCAGCGCCCCGCCCCGTCCCAGCACCGGGCTGGCGGCCGCACTAATCACCACCAGTTCCTCGGTCAGCAGCGGAATGCGCTCCAGGTTTCCGCGCGGCGCCCCCTCCTCGGAGGTGGTGATCAGCGCGAGGTCCAGCGCTCCCCCGGCGAGGTCCTCCAGCAGGCCGCGCGATCCCCCCTCGCTCAGGTGCAGCCCGATCCCGGGATAGCTCGCATGGAAGGCCACCAGCACCTCGGCGACGAGGCTCAGGCACAGCGTGGGGGTGGCGCCGAGCCGCACCCGGCCGCGGCCCAACCCGGCCAATTCCTGCATTTCGTGGCGCACGGCCTCGGCATCCGCGAGCATCCGCGTGGCCAGCGGCAGCAGCGATTCCCCCGCCGCGGTCAGCGAGATATTGCCGCGCACGCGGTGAAAGAGCTCGGTGCCCAGGTCGGCCTCGAGCGCGGAAATCTGGCGGCTCAGCGAGGGCTGGGCAAGATGGAGCTGCGCCGCGGCCCGCGTGAAGTGGCCGATCCGGGCCACCTCCACAAAGCTGCGCAGCTGTTCAAGATTCATGTCGATAGCGTAACAGCATCAAATCAAGGAAAATCATTCATTGGACGAATCAACTGGGGGAACCTAGCGTGGAGCCCATGACCCCCACACACCCCACGGAAAAACAGATTTCTACCACGGTCCTCGTGATCGGCACGGGCGGCTCCGGCCTGCGCGCCGCGATCGAGCTGGCCGAGCTGGGCACCGATGTTCTTGCGGTGGGCAAGCGCCCGCGCTCGGATGCCCATACCTCCCTGGCCGCGGGCGGCATTAACGCCGCCCTCGGCACGATGGACCACGAGGACTCCTGGCAGCAGCACGCCGCCGATACCATCAAGGAAAGCTACGACCTGGCCAATCCGCATACCGTCGAAACCGTGGCGCGCGGGGCCGAGCGCGGCATCCGCGATCTGGAACGCTATGGCATGCCCTTTGCGCGCGAGGCCGATGGCCGCATCTCGCAGCGCTTCTTCGGCGCGCATACCTACCGCCGCACGGCCTTCGCCGGGGACTATACGGGCCTGGAGATTCAACGCACCCTGGTCAACCGCGCCGCCCAGTTGGAGATCCCCATCCTCGACGAGGTGTATATCACCCGGCTGCTGGTGCGCGATAACCGGGTATTTGGGGCCTATGGCTTCGACCTGAATACCGGGATGCGCTATGTGGTCCACGCCGATGCGGTGATCCTCGCCGCGGGCGGGCATAACCGCATCTGGCGTCGCACGTCCTCGCGGCGCGATGAGAACACCGGCGATTCCTTCCGGCTCGCGGTGGATGCCGGGGCCAGGCTGCGCGATCCCGAGCTGGTGCAGTTCCATCCCTCGGGCATCATCGAACCCGAAAACGCCGCGGGCACCCTGATCTCCGAGGCCGCGCGCGGCGAGGGAGGCATCCTGCGTAATGCCCTCGGCGAGCGCTTCATGGAGCGCTACGATCCCGAGCGGATGGAGCTGTCCACGCGCGACCGGGTGGCCCTCGCGGCCTATACCGAGATCGCCGAGGGGCGCGGCACGGCCAATGGCGGCGTCTGGCTGGATGTCTCCCACCTGCCGCGCGAGGTGATCATGGAGCGGCTGCCGCGGGTATACCAGACCATGATCGAGCTACAGATGCTGGATATCACGCGCGAGCCCATCGAGATCGCGCCGACCGCCCATTATTCGATGGGCGGCGTCTGGGTGCGCTCCACGGATCACAGCACCGATGTGGACGGGCTCTATGCGATCGGCGAGGCGTCCAGCGGCCTGCACGGGGCCAACCGCCTGGGCGGCAACTCGCTGATCGAGCTGCTGGTTTATGGGCGGATCGTGGCCCAGGCCGCGCGCGAATACTCGGCGGCGCTCGAGTCCCAGCCGCGCTCGGCCGCCGCGCTGGATGCCGCCCGCGCCGAGATAAACGACCTCCTGGCCGCGGATGGGCCCGAAAACGTGCGGGCGCTGCAGCGGGAGATTCGCAATATGATGACCGAGCGCGCCGGGGTGGTGCGCGATGAGGAGGGCCTGCTGGCCGGGCTGGGCACGCTCTCGCAGATCGAGGAGCGGATGACCCGCGTGGGCATCCACCCCGATATCGCGGGCTTCCAGGATCTCGCGCATGCGTTTGACCTGAAGGCCTCGGCCCTCGCGGCGCGCGCCACGCTTGAGGCGGCCCTCGAGCGCCGGGAGACGCGCGGCTGCCATAACCGCAGCGATTATCCGCTGACCGATCCCAACCTCACGGTTAACCTGGTGTGGTCACCCACGCACGGCATTACGCGCGAGGCGATCCCGCCGGTTCCGGCCGAGATCGCGGCCCTGATCGGCGAGGTATCCACCGCGGGCAAGCTCGTGGAATAGCGCTCCCGCCGCCTAGTCCGAGGCGGAGGGGCGGCGGCGGCCGCGCTTGGTATCCGAGCGCTGCCCCTTGGCCTCCAGCCGGCGGCGCTGCGAGCCGCGCGTGGGCTTGGTGGGCCGCCGCGGCGGCCCATCCGGGGCCAGGGCCGTGCGCAGGAGCGCCGCGAGCTTGGCACGCGCGGTCTCGCGATTGCGCAGCTGGGAGCGCTGCTCCGCGGAGGAGACCGTGAGCGAGCCGCCCACCAGCCGGCCGGAGAGTTTTTGCAGCAGGCGCTCGCGCTGGGACTCGGTCGGGGTTGGCGATTCGGCGATATTCCAGGTCAGCTCCACCCGGCTATCGGAGGTATTTACGTGCTGGCCGCCCGGGCCCGAGGAGCGCGAGAAGCGCCATTCGAGTTCACCCGAGGGCACGCTCAGCGCCGGGGAAATCTCGAGGTCCATAACCCCAGGATCTCATATCCGCGGCGGTCCGCCCGGCCGCGGGCGCGGGATGCCGGGGCCGGCATCCCGCGCGGGCCGCTATGCCCGGGGTGCGCGATCCGCGGCGGTCACGCTCTTAAAGCCGCGCAGCCGCAGGCTATTGCCCACCACAAACACGCTGGAGAGCGCCATCGCGGCCCCCGCGAGCATCGGGTTGAGCATGCCCAGCGCCGCCACGGGGATCGCCGCCACGTTATAGGCGAAGGCCCAAAACAGGTTGGTTTTGATCGTGCCCAGCGTCTTGCGGGCCAGCCTGATCGCGTCCACCGCGCCGCGCAGGTCCCCGCGCACCAGCGTGATATCGGAGGCCTCGATCGCCACATCGGCGCCGGTGCCCATCGCGAGCCCCAGATCGGCCAGGGCCAGCGCGGGGGCATCGTTGATGCCATCGCCGATCATCGCGACGATTTTGCCCTCGGCCTGGAGGCGGGCAATCACGTCCACCTTCTCGCTGGGCAGCACCTCCGCGATGACCTCGGTGATGCCCACCTCGGCGGCGATCCGCCGGGCCACGGCCTCGTTATCGCCGGTGAGCAGGATCGGGTTAAGCCCGAGGGCGCGCAGCTCGGCAATCGCCGTGGCACTCGTGGGCTTAACCGTATCGGCCACCACGAGGATGCCGCGCGCGGCACCATCCCAGGCCACCGCCACCACGGTTTTTCCCTCGCCCTCGGCCGCGGCCTTGGCCCCGGCCAGCGCGGGGCTGAGCGCCAGCGACCACTCGGCGAGCAGCGAATCGCGGCCCACCAGCACCGCATGGGAGTCCACGATTCCGCGCACTCCCTTGCCGGTCACATTCACGAAGTCCTCGGCCGCGGGCAGCTCCCCCACCTCGGCGGTGGCGGCACGGGCGATTGCCTGCGCAATCGGATGCTCGGAGGCGTCCTCGAGTGCCCCGGCCAGGCGCAGCAGATCGGCGCGTTCCGTGCCGGGCTCGGTGATCGCCTCGACGAGGGTCATCTTTCCGGTGGTCACGGTTCCGGTCTTATCCAGCACCACGGTATCGATGCGGCGCGTGGATTCCAGCACCTCGGGTCCCTTAATCAGCACGCCCATCTGTGCGCCGCGGCCGGTGCCCACGAGCAGCGCGGTGGGGGTGGCCAGGCCCAGGGCACACGGGCATGCGATCACCAGCACGGCCACGGCCGCGGTGAACGCGGCGGTCGCCGGGAACCCGGCACCCAGCCAGCCGCCCAGGGTGGCCACGGCAATCACGATCACGATGGGCACAAAGATGCCCGAGATGCGGTCGGCGAGGCGCTGCACCTGCGCCTTTCCGGTCTGGGCGTCCTCCACCAGGCGGGCCATCTGCGCCAGCTGGGTATCGGAGCCGATCCGGGTGGCACGCACCACGAGGCGGCCCCCCACATTGGTGGTGGCCCCGGTCACGGGATCCCCCTCGGCCACCTCCACGGGCACGGATTCGCCGGTGAGCATCGAGGCGTCCACCGCGGAACTGCCGGAGACCACCACACCATCGGTGGCGATTTTCTCGCCCGGGCGGATAATAAACTCGTCCCCCACCCGCAGATCCTCCACCGGGATCCGCGTCTCGGTGCCGCCGCGCAGCACCGCGACCTCCTTGGCGCCGAGCTCCAGCAGGGCGCGCAGCGCGGCCCCGGCCTGTTTTTTGGAACGCTTTTCAAAATAGCGTCCGGCGAGGATAAACATGGTGACCCCCGCGCCCACCTCCAGATAGATATTGGCGGCGCCATCGGAGGGGGCGAGGGAAAACTCGAAGGCGTGTGTCATCCCCGGGGTTCCGGCGGTGCCCCAAAACAGCGCATAGAGCGACCAGAGGAAGGCCGCGGAGGTGCCCATCGAGATCAGGGTGTCCATCGTGGCGGCACCGTGTTTCAGGTTGATCCAGGCCGCGCGATGGAACGGCCACGCGCCCCAGAGGATCACGGGTGCGGCCAGCGCCAGCGAGGCCCACTGCCAATAGGTGAACTGCCAGGCCGGGACCATCGCCATCGCGATCACGGGCACGGTCAGGATGATCGAGGCGATCAGCCGGGTGCGCAGCGAGGCCAGCTCGGGATCGGTTTCCTCACCCTCGGCAGCCGCCGGTTTTCCGGGCGGGGCGGGCAGTTCGGCGCTATAGCCGGTTTTTTCGATCTCGGCGATCAGCAGGGCGGGGTCATAACCCGCGGGCACGCTCACGCGGGCCTTTTCGGTGGCATAGTTCACCGTGGCGCTGACGCCGTCGAGTTTATTGAGCTTTTTTTCGATCCGCATCGCGCAGGATGCGCAGGTCATCCCACCGATATCCAGTTCGATACCGGAGCCGAGGCTCGTGGGGGCGGGGGTGCTCATGGCGGTGTCCTTTCGGGACGGAGGGGGTGGTACTAATGCCCCGCGGAATGTGCGGGGGCGGCGTTGAGATAAAACTCGGCGGCGTGGGTGTGGCCATCCACCCGAAACTCCAGGGAGATCAGATAGCGTCCGGCCGCGGGGGCCGTGATCAGCACGGCGGCATCGCTGGATTGCGCGGGCACGTCGGTCAGGGTGTCCAGGCGCAGGGCCAGGGGGCGGGAGGGCGCGGATTCGAGACCCGCAACGGGTACTCCCGCGCGCTCGGCACCCAGGGTCAGCGTGGACGCGGAACCCGCGATCAGGTCGCCCGAGAGGCTCACGGTATAACCGTCCACCTCGGCGCTCCGCCGCGGGGCGGGGATCTCCGGGGTGAAGTCCCCGGCCACGTTGACCGTGCCGCTTGCCGGCACCGCGGAGGATTCCCCCGCGCCCGGGGCGAGCTCGGCGAAGATCCGGTAGGTTCCGCCGGCGCGCCACTGCCACGGGGTGGCCCAGGTATCGGTCTGGGGATCGGGCACGGGGTGCACGCGGAGCGGGGCGGAGCCATCGCCGCGCAGGATTACGAGGTTCAGGTCGCGCTCCGCCGTGGCGGATACCGGCCGGCCACTCTTATCCAGGATGCCCAGCGAGAGTACGCCCGGGACGCCCACGCCGCCGGGTGCGCTGATCCGGTCGAGCGTATAGCCATCGCCCTGGCCGGCATCGGGGGTCGCGGTGGTGCCGTGTTCGGCGGAGTCCACCCGCTCACTCCAGCCGGAGACGGTGCTTTCCGGGACCAGCGCCCCGGCGAGGCCAAAGGCCCCGCCGAAGGCCACGATCAGTCCGAGGCCGTAGAGCCCGAGGCGTGCGGGGGTATTCACCGCGCGCGCACGGCGGAGTAGCCGGCCTCCTCCACGGCGGCCAGTACCAGCGCGTCGTTAATCTCGCCGGGGCCGGTCACGGCGAGGGTGCCGTCCTGGGCGCTCACCACGATGGTCTCCACGCCGTCGATCTGTTCAACCTCTTCGCGCACGGACATCTCGCAGTGTCCGCACGTCATTCCCGTGACCTGATATTCGGTGGTTGTCATCGCCGTTCCTCTTCCTTATCGTTGTACCCCTGCTGGGTATCAATTGATCATAACCGTATACCCCATGGGGGTATTCCCGCAAGGCGCAAAATTCCCCCTCCGCGGACGGAAAACGGCGCGGTGCACCGGGACCGGGCGCGGAGATTATGCACCACACCCCCGGGATCGCGGGCGATTCGCCCGGGCACGGCCGGCATCCGCCCGCGCGGGGCATCACGCGGCGCCCGCATAGGATGGAGGGGTGAGCGCACCCCTGTTTAATCTGGCCGCAATCGGCGCGGGCCTCCCGGTGGCCGCGGCCCATGCCGAGCTGGCGCGGGCCATTTCCACCGGCAGCGCCGTCATCACAGCTCCCCCGGGCACCGGTAAAACCACCTATGTTCCCCCGCTGCTGGCCACGCTTCTTGCCGAGGCGGGCGGCACGGGCCGGGTGCTGCTGAGCCAGCCGCGCCGCGTCGCTGTCCGGGCCGCGGCCCGACGGCTCGCCGCCCTGGACGGTTCCGCGGTGGGTGAGGCCGTGGGCTTCACGGTGCGCGGCGAGAGGCGGGTCTCCGCCGCCACCCGGGTCGAGGTGCTGACCCCCGGAATTTTATTGCGCCGGCTGCTGACCGATCCCGAGCTGGCCGGGGTGGGTGCGGTGATCCTGGACGAGGTGCATGAGCGCTCGGTGGACGGAGACCTGCTGCTGGGTTTCCTCACCGAGGTGCGCGAGCTGCGCCCGGACCTGGTGCTGATCGCGATGTCGGCCACGCTGGATGCCTCGGGCCTCTCGGAGCTGCTGGACGCCCCCGTGGTGCATGTTCCCGCCCCGCTGCATCCGCTCGAAATCGACTATGTCCCGGCCGCGATCCCGCGGCTGGATGAGCGCGGCGTGACCCGCGAGTTTTTGCGCCATGTGGCGCGCGTGGCCGTGATCGAGCAGGGCGCATCCGGCCACGATGCGCTGGTATTTTTGCCGGGTGCGCGCGAGGTGGATGCGGTGGTGCAGCACGCGCGCGAACTCGCCGATCCGGGCCGCGTGGAGGTGCTGGCGCTGCACGGCAGGCTCTCCCCCGAGGAGCAGGATCGCGCGGTCTCGGGCGCCCCCGCGGGTGCGCCGCCGCGGATCGTGGTGAGTACCGCGCTCGCGGAGAGCTCGCTCACAGTTCCCGGGGTGCGACTCGTGATCGACGCGGGATTATCCCGCGAGGTGCGCCGCGACCGCGGGCGGGATATGGCCGGGCTGGTCACGCGCAGCGCGTCGCGGGCGAGCGCCGAGCAGCGGGCGGGACGCGCGGCACGGCAGGGTCCCGGGCGGGCCGTGCGCGCCTATTCGGAACCGGAGTTTGCCCGGATGCCCGCCGCGGCGGCCCCCGAGATTGCCTCCGCGGATCTCCTCGACGCCGCGCTGCTGCTGGCCGCCTGGGGCACACCCGGCGGCGCGGGGCTGCGCCTGCTCACCCCGCCGCCTTCGGCCGCGATGGCCCAGGCGGTGCGGGATCTATGCGCGCTGGGGCTGGCCGAGGACTCGGGGGCGCTCACCGCGCTGGGCCGCCGCGTGGCCGGGCTGCCGGTGGGGGTGCGCGAGGCGCGCGCCCTGCTCTCGGGCACCGCCGAGGTCGGCGATCCGGCGGCCGTCGCGGAGGTTGTGGCCGCGATCTCCGGGGATTTCCGCGATCCCGGGGCCGATCTTCCACACCTGCTGCGCGAGCTGCGCGCGGGGCGTATCCCCGGGGCCCGGCGCTGGCGGGCCGAGGTATCCCGACTCACCCGGATTGCCGAGGCGGAGGCCCCGGGGGTGGCCCCGGCTTCCCGCCCGGAGAATCTTGCGGGCCTCGTGGCGGCGACCGCCCGGCCCGAGTGGATCGCGCGGCGCACGGGTGAGCACTCCCGCAGCTATCTCCTGGCCAGCGGCACGCGTGCGGCGCTTCCCGAGGGCAGCGCCCTGGCCGCGTCCGAGTGGCTGGCGATCCGCGATGTGCAGCGCGTGGACGGCCGGGTGGCGGATGGCACCGGCGCGGTGATCAGGCTGGCCGCGCCGCTCGACGAGGCCGAGGCCCTGCGCCTGGGGGCCCCGCTGCGGGAAAACGAGCGTGCGGCCCGCGTCACCGAGGGCCGGGTGCGCGTGCAGGAGCGGCGGATGCTCGGCGCGATCCTGCTCTCCAGCACGCCGGTATCCCCCCTCGCGGGCGATACCGGGCCCGCGTTTGCCGGCCACCTGCGCGAGGCGGGGTTATCCGCGCTGCACTGGGGCGAGGGTGCCTCCGCGCTGCGCGCCCGGCTGGGGCTGCTGCAGCGCGAACTCGGCGCTCCCTGGCCCGCGATGGACGATGCATCGCTGCTGGACTCCCTGCCCGAGTGGTTGGGCCCGGACCTGGAACGACTCTCCCCCACCTCCTCGCTGCGGGGCCTGGATATGGCGCAGGCCCTGCGCAGGCTCCTGCCCTGGCCCGAGGCCACCCGGCTGGAGAGCCTGGTTCCCGAGCACCTGGCGGTGCCCTCGGGCTCGCGTGTGCGCATCCGCTATCCCGATCCCGGCACCGCGGATCACGCGGAACGCCCGGTGGTGGCCGTGAAGCTTCAGGAGCTATTTGGCCTGGCCGAGACGCCCCGGCTGGTGGAGGGGCGGGTGCCCGTGCTGTTCCATCTGCTCTCGCCCGCGCAAAAACCGCTCGCGATCACCGCGGATCTGGCCTCGTTCTGGAACGGCCCGTATCGGGAGGTGCGGCGCGAGATGCGCGGCCGCTATCCCAAGCATCCCTGGCCCGAGGATCCGTGGAGCGCCGAGGCCACCTCCCGCACCACGCGCGCGGCGGCGGCCCATCGGGAGCGTTAGCGCTCACCAGCCCAGCAGGGAGAGCGCGCCCGTGGTGAGGATCGTGACCACCGCGGTCCAGAGGATGATCGCGATGGCCTGCCAAAGAATCACCCAGCCGCGGGGCACACCCGTGCCGATAAAAAATGCCGCGGTCAGCATGGTGGGCAGGACCGCGGGGGCCAGGATACTCGCCCCGGGCACCCCAAAGCGCAGCACCCAGCGGCGCAGGCGCGTGCGTCCCCGGGAACCGTGGCCGGGTTTTGGGGTCGCGGTGAGGACCGCGGCGGGGCGGGTACCCGCGGTTTCCGGGGCGGCCGCGAGCTCCGCGGGAGGCGAGGGGACGGTGCGTTCCGCGCGGCGGCGCAGTAGGCGGGCGCGAATGCGCTCCCCCAGCAGCACCACCCCGATCACGCAGAGCAGGTTGCCGGCGATGGCGGCGAGCGCGGCCGTCACGGGGTTGATCCCGGCCAGCACCCCCAGCGCCGCGGCACCCGCACCCTCGATATAGGGGATGAACGCGGCGGCGGCCACGATCACCGGTTGCAGGAGCCCGGGCACCTGTCCAAGGAATTCCTGCAACCACTGATAGGGATTATCCATGCTGTGTCCTTTCGATAGCGGGCGCGGCATCCGGCTGGTTTTCCGCGGCCCTCCCCCGTAGTTAAGACCGTGTTCCCGGAACCGGGTCAATTCCCCGCCCCCGCGGCGCGTGCCCTTGACCGTGTTCCCACAACATGGTCTTGAATGGTCATAACGATCCCGGGAGGAACACGCGCATGGCATGGAGCACCCGCGAGCTGGCGGACCTGGCCGATACCACGGTAAATACGATTCGCCACTATCATCGCGAGGGCCTGCTTGGCCAGCCCGATCGGCTCTCCAACGGCTATAAGCAGTACGGGGCCCGGCATCTGATGCGGCTTTTGCAGATCCGCCGGCTGCGTGACCTGGGGGTGCCGCTGGCCCGGATCGAGGCGGTGGGTTTTGGCGAGCAGCCTCCCGCGGAGGCGCTGCGCGAGATTGATGCGGGCCTGGCCGCGAGTATCGCCCGGCTGGAGCGGGCGCGCGCGGAGATTCGCGCGGTTCTCGAGGGCACCGCGGGTACCGATGTTCCCGCGGGATTTGAAAATCTCACAGCGCATCTCTCCGCCCCCGAGCGCTCGCTGGTGCTGGTTTATGCGCAGCTCTACGATGAGTCCTCGCTGGAGGATGTGAAGCGCATGGTGGCGGTCACGCCGGATGCCGCCGATGCCGCATTTGAGGCGCTGCCCGCGGAGGCCGCCGAGTCCACCCGGCAGCTTCTGGCGGAGGCCCTCGCGCCACAGCTCGCCCGGCATCTGCGCGAATATACCTGGCTGGCGAATCCCGCGGGACGGCTACCCAAGGGGCCGCGGCTCACCCGCGAGGCCTTCCTGGCGACCATCGTGGAGATTTATAACGAGGCTCAGCTGGATGTCCTGGCCCGCACCCATGCGCTTGCCACCGCGCTCGTTGCGGAGGATTCCCGGGAGGGCTGAGCCGCGGGGCGCGTATCCGCTATGCGCGGCGCCAATACCGGCGGCGAGCACGGAGCCCCCTATCCAAGAAAGACAACAAGTGTTATCTTGACTGAAACATCGTTGTTTATTCGGGGGATAATCGTGACTTTTTTGAGAAATAACACCCAGCGTTCGCGCAGCACGCGCCTCGCGGCACTGCTGGGTGGTGGCGTATTAATTGCCGGATATGCCCTGGGTATTGCGCCCGCGGCCGCGGCCGATGACCCGGTGAAACCGGCCCCCTCCTCCGTGGGGCTGCCCGCCACGCTCACGGTTGGTGATACCCCCGAATCCATCGTGCTGAATAACACGGGCACCCGGGGTTATGTCACGCTAAACAAAACCGTGGGCGAGATTGCCGTGGTGGATATGATTGCCCGCACGGTGACCGGCCATATTGATATCGGCGCGGCCGATCCGGGCTATCTGGCCATAAACGGCGCCAATGACACGCTATATGTTTCAACAACGGACTGGGTCTCGGGGATGGGAGCACGGATGCAGGTGATTGATCTCGCGAGCGGATCGGTGACCGGCACCGTTTTTATTCCCTCGGAAGCGCAGGGCGTAGCGGTATCCGCCGATGACGCCTCCGTTTATGTGGTGGGCATCGATGGCACACTCTCGGTGATCGCCGCGGATACCCTCGCGGTAAGGGCTGTTATTCCCCTCCCCGGTCAAAACGCCCACTCCGTGCAGGTGAGCCCCGATGGCACGCGCGCCTATGTGGGGCTCGACGGAGCCTTCAAGGATACCCCCATGATCGCGGAGATTGACCTGTCGATTCCCGCGGTGACACGCACACTTCCGCTTCCCGATGGCGACAGCGAGGAGGTCGGGGGTACTGATCTCACGCCGGATGGCACAACGCTCTATGTGGCCACCGGCTATGGCGCAAAAATTCGCACGGTGGACGTGGCGAGCATGAGCATTACCGCGTCCGTGAGCGCGGGGCCCGGCGTCTATCGGGTCGCGGCCATCCCCGAGAATAACGTGGTTCTGACCCCGAGCCTGTCCTGGGAGTATCTCCTCTCGGTGGATACCGCGACCAATACCCGGTCGAATTCGGCACGAACCATGGGCGCGGGGGCCTTTGATGTGGCGGTGGATCCCACGCGCAGCTATGCGGTGGTCACCGACCGTTGGGCCGATACGCTGAGCTTCCTCGATTTCCCGGCGATCACCAACCCCGCCCCCGTCACGGTGGAGGATGCCGAGGAGGCAACCTTCTCCTCCGATGCCTCAAATATTTATCCGTCCACGGTGACCCTGACCTGGGAGGTTTCCAGCGATGAGGGGGCCAGCTGGGCCGCGGTGCCCGACGCCGATGAGGAAACACTGAGTTTTATCGCCGCCTCCGCGGATAACGGCAATCTCTATCGGATCGGCTATCACGATACCTTCACCGGGGCCCGCGGCTATAGCACTCCCGCGCTCCTCACGGTGGGGGGCCGGGCCGCACCGCCCGTGATCACCTCCGGGCCCCTGCCCAATGGTGTGGCCGGCGCCGAGTATGGCCCGTTCACGGTGACCGCAAGCGGCGATCCCGTGATCACGTTTTCCGCCGAGGGCCTTCCCGCCGGTCTGCGGATTGATCCGGCTACCGGAGTCATCTCGGGAAACTCCACCGAGGTGGGTATATTCACCGTGCGCGTCACCGCCGTGAACGCCGCGGGTTCGGATACGGCCACCTATCGGGTCGAGCTGACCACCGCCGCCGTCTCCCCCGCGCCCTCCCCCTCCACCGTCGCCCCCACCACCCCCGGCGGCGGTGACGGTGGCGGAACCGGCCTCGCCGGTACCGGCGCAAACGCACCCACCGGCCTCCTGGGCCTCGCGGGGGCGCTTGCCCTGCTGGGTGCGGGCCTGCTGATTGCCCGGAGACGACGCCCGTTGGGCCACACCGCATAATCCTGCGCCCGGAGCGGCACAGCACTACCGGCCGCGCCGGACCCCGATCCGGGTCCGGCGCGGCCGCTGAAGCGCCGCCATCGGTTCACGTGCCCGTCGTTTTTTCTTCGGGCGACATGCGCGCGATTCTCTCCCCAGCACCGACGCGGGCATAGGCGCCCCATTCCCGGTGGGGCGCTGTTGCCGGGTCTCCGAATCCGGTCCCGGCGGGTGAGTCCCGGGACCGAATGCCTTTAGGGGAATCGATAGCCCGGCGATCCACGATCCTCGCCCGCGCATCGGGCCCCATATGGCGCGGCGATCACGATAGGCTGGGGCATTATTTCGGTGGCGGCATTGCCTCGGCAGTCGGGGCGATGTGGTCCCCTCGGATTTCCCGAAAAACCGCGGTTTCACCACCCCAGGGAAGAGATGGTTATGAGCAGCGAGATCGAGTTGGTCAGCGACGGCGAAGGCATCGCCGTATTTGGCGATCCGCACGATGTCGAGCGGTTTCTGTTAACGGCCGGTGTGGCCTCGCGCGCGCTCGCGGTGCGGTCATCAATCGGTTCCACCCTGAGCGCGGGATCCGGCGCGGCCCAGGCGGGCTCGCAGATCGCGGCGAACTCGGGGCGCTGGGTGAAGCTCACGGAGGAATCCGCCAAGGCACTGAAACTCGGTCAGGCGATGAAGGGGTCCTCGGACGGTGTCAGCCGGGCCATTATCACCACGGCAAAGGGCAAGACCAGCAAGATCCTGGAGTTCATTAAGCCGGGGTCGTTTAGCACCCTCCTGACCAACCCGGCGATGCTCGCGGGTGTCTCGGGGCTCATGGCCCAGCTTGCCATGCAGCAGGCCATGGAGGAGATCACCCAATACCTGGCGTCTATCGACGCGAAGGTGGACGACGTATTGCGCGCGCAAAAGGACGCAGCCCTCGCCGAGATGATCGGCGTGGGGCTGGTCATCGATGATGCCATGCTGAAGCGCGAGCATGTTGGCCGGGTCTCCGAGGTGACCTGGTCGAGCCTGCACGGCGCGGCCCAGGCCATCGCCACGGCACAGTCCTATGCGCTCCGCCGGCTGGATGCGCTCGCGGAGAAGCTGGAGCAAAATCATAAGATCCCGGATCTTCTGAGGGTGTCCGGGGAGGCGGAGCGGGAGGTCGAAGAGTGGCTATCCGTGCTGGCGCGCTGCGTTCAGCTTCAGGATGGGCTGGCGGTTTTGGAACTCGACCGGGTGCTTGATTCCTCCCCCGATGAGCTAGATCGGCATCGGGAGGCGATTAACGCCGGGCGCCGCAGGCGCCGCGATCTGATCGCGGCCAGCACGCACCGCCTGCTGGAGCGGATGGATGCCGCGTCCGGGATCGCAAATACCAAGGTGCTGCTCAACCCGATAAAGGCCAATGCCATCGTGCGTTCGGGCAATGAGGTGGGGGTGGATGTGGCCACTTTTAACACCCGCCTGGGTATCACGCAGGGCCGCGAGGCGCTGGAGGCCAGGCGCTGGAGCGAGGCGGTCGGCGATATGCGAGACGGCGTGGTGCAGACCGCGGAGGCCGGTGCGAGCGCCACGGCCCGCTTCGGCGCCGGGGCCCTTGCGCAGGTGAGGGAGTTCACGACCGTGGCCTCCGCCCATCTTGCGGAACGCCTTCCCCGGAAACGCGATGATTCCGATTCCGCCGCGGTGCCGGAGCTACCCAACGATTCCGCGGATTCCCCCGAGATAAACGACCGCTAGGAGCGGGCGTCCTCCCCGGCCGCGCGGCTAGGCGTCGTGCGGCCGGCGGGTAGGTGTGGGGGTGATCTGCGCCGGCTTATTGAGGTTCCAATTGGCGAGCAGTTGCATCGCCTGGGCGGTATGGGACTCGGGCTCCACGGTATATACCAGCAGCAGGAGTTCGGGATCGCTGGTGAGTTCAAAGGACTCATAACCAAATTCCACGTCCCCCACCAGTTCGTGATGGTAGCGCTTGGTTCCGGACTTATAGCGGAGCACGTTATGGGAGGCCCACATCTCCCGGAATTCCCCGCTCGCGGTCGAGAGCTCGCCCACCAGCCGGATCAGCCCGTCATCGTGCGGTGCGCGCCCCACGGCCTGGCGCAGGAGCGCGACGTTATTGCGTTTCATCTGGGGAAGGTCGCGGTAGAAATCGGTGGCGCGCGGATTTAAAAACACAAACCGGGAGTAGTTAAACGGCACGGAGTGGTCGTCCTCCGCATGCCCGTAGAGTGCGCGGCCCAGTGCGTTGGTGGCCACGTGATCGCCGCGAATATTCTGGACGATCGCGGGCACGGTGATCGCATCCAAGACCAGCTGGATGCTGGCCGATACCCGCGATCGGGTCACCCGCCGCGAGAGGCGGCGGACGGAGTCGGCGGGGCCGGTGGGTTGCACCAGGTCTACCAGGTGTTCCCGCTCGGCGTCGTCAAGCTGCAGCGCGTTTGCGATCGCGTTTAAGACGTCGCTGGATACCCCTCGGGTCTGGCCGCGCTCGATGCGCGCGTAATAGTCCACGCTCACCCCGGCGAGGTGGGCGACCTCCTCGCGGCGCAGGCCGGGCACCCGGCGCAGCCCGCCGAAGATCGGTACCCCGGCCTCCTCGGGCGAAAGCTTGGCGCGGCGGGAGGCCAAAAACGTCTTGATCTCTGCTTTTTTATCCACCCTGTCAGCTTAGATCCGCGATCGCCGCTTTGGGGTGCCCTGAGAGACCACGTCACAACAGGGTGTTCCGCGCTGCCCCGCGGGGCTGTTTTCTGGAGGTACACCCCGGAGCCGCGGCGCATCTTCCCCTCCGGACTTTTGTGTCCCTCCCCTCGAAGACAGGATCCCCGTTTGATATCCGATACTCCCGGCCGCCCCGCGGCCACACCCCGGATGCCCCTGATCGTGCCGATCCTGATGATCGGTGCGTTCCTGATGTGTACCACCGAAAATATTATCGCCGGTCTGCTGACCCAGATCTCCGCGGATCTTGCGGTTTCGGAGTCCGCCGCCGGCATGCTCATCACGATCTTCGCGATTGGTATGGTGATCGGCGCCCCGGTGATGGCCATCGCCACGCGCCGGGTCTCTCCCCGCGCCACGCTGGTCGTGGCACTGCTGATTTTCGCGGCGGGACACGCGTTCACCGCGCTCAGCAGCAGCTATGAGATGAGCCTGATCGCCCGCTTTATTTCCGCGGTCGCCACCGGCGCGTTTTGGGCGGTGGCCGCCGTGTCCGCCACCACCGCGGCGGGGCCACGCCTGGCCTCCCGCGCCCTCGGCCTGATGATGAGCGGGGTGGGCCTGGCCACCGTGGCCGGTGTGCCGCTGGGTGCGTTCCTCGGTCAGCTCATCGGCTGGCGCGGAACGTTCTGGGTACTCACCGCGCTCACCCTCGTGGCCGCGGCGGTTATTGCCCGCGTGGCGCCCGCGACGGCTCCCCAGAATATTGCGCCGATCCGCACCGAGCTGCGGGCCTTCGCCCAGGGGCGGATCTGGCTGGTCTTGGCCGCCACGGCCGTGGTCAGTGGCGGGGTGATGGCCGCATTTAGTTATATTCAGCCGCTGCTGATCCTCCGCACGGGCCTGGAGCAGTGGGCCGTGCCGATCGCCCTGGTGGTATTTGGTCTGGGTTGTCTGCTGGGCACCAATATCGCCGGCCGGCTCGGCAAGAGGCATGCGGTGGGGACGTTCCTCGGGGCGACCGCGATCGGCGCGCTCGCCCTCGCGCTGCTCGTGCCGTTTTCCACCGGCGTGATCGCGACCTTTATGCTGTTTTTCCTCATCGGCGCGGCGGGGCTCTGTGTGCCTCCCCTCGCGACGGGACTGTCCATTCGCTATGCCTCCTCGGCCCCGACCCTCGCGGCGGCCTCGTCCGTCGCCGCCTATAACGGCGGGGTGGCCCTCGGTTCCTGGGTGGCCGGCCTGGCCATGGCCTCCGGTCTGGGCGTCGCCGGGCCGCCCGCGGTGGGCGCCGCGATGGTGGCCCTCGGCCTGATCCCACTCCTTATCCTGATCTCACTGCGCGAACCCCGCACCACCCCCTGACCGGTTCGCCCGCCCCGCCGCTTCGGGGTGTCCCGAGGCTCAGGCCCCGGATTTGGCTCGGCCATGGCACGTCATCCGCGTGTGGCATCCCGGATCGGCGGCGGCGGCACCTCGGCCCGCGGGCCGCCCGGTATCAGGTCGGGGGCTTAAGTCTTCGAAATCCGAGTGCCGCGATACCGCCCAGTAGTAATGCCGCGATCCATATGGGGGTGCTCCCCGCCGCCGCCCAGATCAGCTGCCCGATGGGGGTGCCGACGGAGAGGCCCGAGCTCCAGGCGAGCGCATAAGAACTCTGGTAGCTTCCGATCCGGTTGCCGGGTGCGGCGGCCGCGATATAGGCGGATGAACCGGGTACCAGAAACATCTCTCCGACGGTCCAGATCATCACACACGGGATAAAAAAATACACGTCCGTGGCGAAGGTATAGGCCCCAAAACCCACGGCGATCAGGAGGGCCCCGCTCATCAGAGTGGTTCCGAGGCCAAGCCGGGAGGACCACCGCATCAGGACTGGCTGGCAGGCGATTACTACCACCGCGTTTACCGCCAGCACCGCCCCAATCACAGCGGGCGCTATCCCGAGCGCAGTCATCTGCAGGGGCAGCACGCCCAGCTTTTGCATATACACGCAGGAGATGAGGAACGTCCAGAGCAGAAACATCCTCATTCCCGTGGCACCAAACGGATGCAGCGTATCCCTCATGAATTGGCGAACCGAGAGCGGGTTCCGTTCTTCCGCGCCGGCCGCAGCCGCCGGAAGCCTCAGCGCGATGAGTATGTAATAGATTGCGCCGAGGATCGAGAGCAGGAATAGGAGGTGCGGCCATATTTGAATGAGCAGTCCAGAAATGACCGAGGATAGGGTTGAACCGATGTTATTTCCCCAATATAGGTAGCCATAGGCCCGTGTGCGTTGTTCCTTTTGCACGAGCCGCGTGGCCAGGGTAAATGCCGCGGCGCGGGGAAGCGCCGCGGCCAGTCCCGCGCCACCCACGAGTATTCCCAGAAGCGAAGGTGGTGGGGACAGGAGAATTCCCGCGCAGGTCATGATGTACAGGGCCTGGCTCGCGAAGATGATTCTTCGCGGCCCGTATCTATCGGAGAGCACCCCTCCGAAGAACCCGCCGATCACCTGGCCGAGCCCCGAGGAGAACAGCATCAGCGCAATTGCCTGCGTGACTGGGATATCGATTGCGAGCATAAACAGCGACAGGAACGCGGGTGAGACCAGCGCGAGGCGATTCACCAGGTAGGCAGACCATAGCGCCCAAAATTTTCGAGGTAGTCCGGGCCCTGTGAACATGCTGATCTCAGCCCTGACCCGGAATCACACCGAGAGCTGGCCCAAGGCACACAACGGTAAAACTCTCACGTCCCGTACCAAAAGTGGTAATTCGCGCGAGTATGAAACCGCCTCGCGGCCTACTCAAAGAGGCCCCCTCGGCAATAATGTCGCCGTTTGCGTGAATGATTTCTCGGTAGGCATCGTACGGGGTCATCGATTGATGATGCATCCACGGGGTCCGGCCACTCATCATTTTTTATGTCCCTCGGCCCCTGGGTCAGGAACGGCATTCGTATCGGAACACCCGCGGTGGGCTTCTCCGGCTCGGCCGGTGAATAAGTCCGCGAGCCCGCCGGCAATTCTTAGCGCCGATGCAGGCGTGGGCGAGTGACTATTCATCCATCCCGGTTTATGTGGCACACGTCCCCTCCGAATTCTTCCGATTCACTCAAACAATTTCTTTACGCTAGACGCCATAGCTGGGGATCGCACCCATCCTCGGGATCTTTTTCCCGTGCCCTCTCAAACCTCTTGCGCCCCCATGCGCACCCACCGATCGGCGTAGCCTATCCGGGGCAGGCGTGGACGAGGGGGCCGCTAGCATGTCCTCGGAGTCGGTGATTCAGGGCATCCCGGGGCAGGTTTCCTCCGTCGATCCGCAGGACCGCCCGAGGGTTTTGATATCCCAAACCGAGCGCCGCAATTTCAATGCCACCGTACCGATCCCAGTTGAGTGCCAATTATCGGCGCACACATATTCCTACATACTGTCGGCTCCGAAACCTCGGATGAGCCCCCGTGTGTACCGCTCTTCCACCGGTCGCGGTGATTTGGGCGTGCGTCACTACGTTCCCTCACCCTCCCGACGGGTGAATCCCACCGGAAGATGTGTATCTGGATCGCACGGGCGGTTAATCCTGCTCTAGCACCACTCGATACTGTGACGATACCGTGGCGGTGGATTGCAAGGCGCCCGCTTCGAAGGGACGTCGACCTTCCCCTGCCCCGAGCTTCAATATGGCGTCTCCAAGATCGCAATGGATCGGGCAGCGTTATCTACCGACAACCCCATACGCCTGCAGCCAGGAGTTGATATCGTCACGGGCCGATATGCCAGATGATGACCACCAGTCGCGGCGCTTATTGAGTGTCATCGGCTTAGACCTGTCTCTGTCGCGACACAGACGTGAACAGAAGGTTCAAGACGTCCTCCATCGAGCCCTTTGGCGGCGCACACCGCGAGCGACCCAGCCCCCCTTACAGCCATCGCAACGACGGTGTACGGGAAAACGTGGTCGACAATCGTGCAACCACCGTTTAGGACTTCACCGTGGACGGCATGGAAAGCCAACACATACGCGCCCGGCAAGGCGGTGCTGATCAGCGCGCCGTCCCCGCCGCGAGGCATCCCAAAACTCGCAGTCCAGACTCTCACTAGCGGGTATCGGTATGAGCGATCAATATTACCTTCCCAAATGTCGCCGCGACTCACATTCAGGGCCGCGCAACCAGCCATCGCGGGTTGTGCGCATGCTGCACTCGATCGACTTCATCATGTTCAGCGGTCGGTGTCTGTGACGGATATTCAGCGGCGCACACGGGGTGAAGCGCACGATGCGCATAGCCGGCCGCGGCGTCCCGATTGGTGAGGATGGTGCCTGCCTGGCGGGGCTAACTCATGCGCAACATCATGTTACATATAATTCAGCGGGATGCCCCCTCAGGGTGGGGGAACCCGATGGAGACTATTGGAGTCCTCACCGTAACGATCACCAGCTGATCACGCGATAAACGGACAAGCGAAGGCGCAAGAACCAGCCAGCATAAGCCCCGAGAGAGAACCAGCCTCGCAGGGCGATGCCCGTAACCTTTTTGGGAGAGAAAATGGAAGCAATCACCATCACCGTGTCGATCGCTGCACTCATCGTAGCCGTGGTCGCGCTTGTCCTCGCGGTGAAGAACCGTCGTGGATAGCATCGAGCGGCTCAGTGTTGCGGCCGATGCACTGGCCAGAGCTCTGGCCGAGCGTGACGCGGCGATCCTTGCCGCGCACGCAGCCGGGGTGCCGGTCGTGCAGATCGCCCGGGAGATCCGCATGTCCCGAATGCAGGTACACCGAATAATTACGGCCGAGGTAGATTAGGCGCCCGGCCGCATCGGTGCCTAAACTGGCCGGTCTAGGGTGGCCCGCGAGGCGATCCTGTCTATGGGGAGGCGGCCCAGCCATACCGCTAGTTGGCGCCCTTCTTAGGCTTCCATAGGTGCTGAACCTCGCGTTGTCCCCCCGGAGGTGAACCGGGTCTCCGAGCTTTAGAGGACACCGAGTCCTCCATTCCTGCGCTGACACGTGAGTGCAGGTGCACGCGTCA
Organism: Mycetocola spongiae; assembly: GCF_020424085.1. Classification (NCBI taxonomy): domain Bacteria; kingdom Bacillati; phylum Actinomycetota; class Actinomycetes; order Micrococcales; family Microbacteriaceae; genus Mycetocola; species Mycetocola spongiae. The sequence continues at coordinate 962,398 of NZ_CP080203.1, forward strand.
GGCGAGTAACTATTCCGCAGACTTGCCACGACGACTCCCACGGGCACCCCGATGATGAATTCACACCGAGCTACGTCGCCGCTACCCGCTACCCCCTTCCCCGCACCCATCCCGGGGCCGCGGGCCTTTATCCGATAGCTGGTTGGAGGCGCGACCACCGAGGAGTACACCGGCCGGTGGCTACTACGCGTCTCCCGATCGTTCGTGGCACGGCTACTCCCGATGAGCTCCCTGATCTCAAGGGCGGTTTTGAGTGCACGTTCATTACCCCCAGCCGCGCACAGCGGCAGAGGAAGTGCGTGGGCAGGCCCAAGAGTGATTCACGTTCGCCTGGCAAATGTCGGGGCTGCGTTGAGGGGTCGCTCTCAGAAGCATGAGAACACGCTCAACTGCCCCATTCATGCCCGGGCTTAATTCATTTTTTCGGCGTCCGCCTAAGCGTGTTTTTCTCTCGCTGATCACAAATCCCTGATTTCCTCAGCCTCACGGAAACTCGCTTTCTGCTCTTATAAAACCGGACTCCGTTAAGCCTCTATGCATCGCTCCAGCGCGTGCTCCCACACCGATTCCCCAACAGCCCCTCCACAGAAAGCCCCTCTTGAGCCCCAATCGCCCCCGACTTCAGCAGCATGCCGGGGCTCAAATCCTTAACGTAATTGGGCGGAGGGTGTTTCACGGGTCTCACCTTCGGCATTGCTCCACGAGCTACCCCAGAAATTATGACCCCTGATTTTCCGGGCGGCCCGAATTAGGGTGCCGCGACCTGATCGTAGTGCGCTCGAATCAATTGTGTCCGCCCGAGGTTCAACGCGTGCGATCGCGGGGTACTGGATCGTCAACTTTTTAGCGCGCTCGATGTGGGTGAGACTAGGCTCCGAGTCAACCATCCGGATTTGCAGATCGACACACATGACCACACACCGGCGAGCGCGAGGAGGCGGTCGAGAGCGGCCGTGCGCACGGTCCTCACCTGTCACTACACCTCGTCCCTGTAGCCCCGGTCAGGCGTGGCTGCGAATAAGCGTCCCTAATGAGTCCATGGTGCCTAGCATCGGTATTCTCCCGCCCACGTGCGTATATGCCGTGATTTGAAATGTCGGGATCACCACGGTCGAGGTCATTCTGTCGCAGCGATAGGGGTATTCCCGGCGATACGGTGGATGGAGGCGGCCGGGGAAGTTCGCGGCCGACGAGCTTCGAGGGCGTGGCCTACAGCCCAGAGGAGGGGCGGCGGACCAAGTCACGCACCCGGGAGAGGAGTACTCCGATAATGCCGCCGAACGCACCGACAAAAATCAGATTCATCAGGTTTACCCGCAGCTGGAAGACAACCAGGATACCGAGGGTCACGCACACACCGGCGATGAGGCCGCGCAGGAGACTCCACCGCGTTTCGTTCATGAAGGCATCGAGCCCCCAGAAAGTGACGACCGGGATTACCGGCACGAGAAACAGTATCCCGAAGGCCTCATCCAGGTATCCCCACAGCAGCACAAAATACATCACAGGCAGGGTGGCTACGCCCAACACTGCGCCCGCGAGTGCCTGAATAAGGGTGCCGCGTTTTGAGGCGCGTATCTGTTCGGGCGTCTTCCTTCCGACGTGCTCGGGCGCCGGAGCACTCACCGAATTGGGCTCTGGTAGACCTGGCGTGTGGCTCAAATGGGTCCCCCGTCGGTGAGTGTTCCACCCTGCCACATCAGTTATCGGGTTTCAAATCAGGGGGTATGCAACTGCGCCGGCCAGACCGCTGAAGGCGGCTGTCGTGGGGGCGCCACTCAGTACCCGCTGGCTCATCAGCTGTGCCGTCCGAACCGCTGGATCGCGCGTCGGGATGCCGCCCACCTCCGGGTCCTTTCATAATGGGGGCTCCCGGGGCAATAAGAGAATCGGGGACAGAGCAGTGGATAATAGGCGACGCGCGAATCATGAACGCTCAGCGCGACTGACCTGTCCTGACGACCCACCTGATGATTCGGCTAAATATGGTCGCGCCGGATCGGGTATGGGATTCGCATTTGGCCCTATCAGCTTCCCTCAAGCGGTAGCGCCCTCCTGAGCGCTCACCACCGAAGCCCTAAATGGGCTCAAAAATGCCAGTAGTTGCCTGTACCGTTAAACGCGGAGAGCCTGAGTCACCGCCCGCTGGGTCATCGACGTTGGAGTTACGCTCGACGACGGCATGACGATCACCGTTACCACGCCTTCAACACAGCTTCGCAACCTCAATCACCTCGAGGGAACACGTATGGGCATTTATGGCCGAATCGGCTTGATGAGGTCACCGCCGCATTTGATAATGCTCGAGAAAAGGCGTTGTCCGAAGCCGAGTGAGAATTGCCATGTTGTCGATCTGTTGTCTGGCGCGGTTTCAGACGAAAAAACCCTCCGAAATCCGCATTTTCTTGCGGATTTCGGAGGGTTTGTGGTCGGGCTGACAGGATTTGAACCTGCGACCCCTTGACCCCCAGGTAGCCCTAATAGCCAAGATCGTTGATTTTCCGGGGCGCAGAGGTGCGCAGAACGGTTCAAATAACGTCATGCATTGCATGGTTTGCATGGTTCTGGTCCCCTTTTGGTCCCCCGACGCAGTTGGCTCGCCCCAATGTCGCGCGACAGTAAAGCCTTGATCAAATCTCACTCAATCAATGCAACGTGACGCTGCGACATAGGCGAGGCTCGTTGCCTCGTTCCACCGTATCCGTAGAAATTTTGCCGCTAGACGCGCTCTGCTAGAGCCGTTTCTGGTGCGTGACAGGACCTAACCCGAGAGATTCGAACGCTTACCACCGGCACATATCAAATGTTTGGGTAGCCCCTGGTGAGCGACGCCGTCATAGCCTCAACTGTAGGCACCCAGTGGTTTACAGTCGATCCCGGTAGGGCTACAGCGATTCTTCAAGTGGAACGATCGGCTGTAGTAGCTTTTCGCCCGCCGCTAGGCTGATCAAATTGTAGCTGTGCCCCTGAAGCATCTCTTCAAGGCTTGTGAGCGGCTCGCTTGTAGCGAAGAGAACCTGGGCTCCCCCGAGGCCAGCCGATGACGCTTGCGCAAGCAGCGCGCTGTAGCTGGAATGAGCGGTCTCCTGCTGCCGGGGCTCATCGAAGACAAGCAGCCCTAGATGGTTTCCGCCGTCTGTCTGACCTACTCTCAGTATCGAGAACAGATAGGCCCAGATGACGCGGATCATATCGCTCGCGGAAAGATCAAACCCGAGGTCGAATCCTTCGTGCACGGGACGATAGGTGGTCTTGTCGATTTCTACGTCTTGGGGATCAAGAGATTCAAATCCATACTCGTGGAGTTGTTGCTGGAGAATCGACTGAACTTGAGCCAACTTTGCGACGTCTGACTCGGACAGGTCGTCGCGCTCAACCATCGCAAGTAGACTTCGTTGCTCCGCCCATCGCTCACTGATCCCTCGCAGATTCTCTCGTGAAACGCTGAGTTCCGTCGATCTGGACTCGAGCTCCGCAATGCGGTTTTCAAGGGTCAACCGTCTCGAAATCTCGGCGACTGAGGGTGCCGAGTTTGCCGCGCTCAATGTCTCCTTCGCTGCCCTAATGCCATCACGATAATCGTGAACCTGAATACCCAGGCTCTCCTGACGAATCGCGAGCGCACGAATGACTCGCGCGTGGTCGTTCTGCATGCTTTCAAAAGTCGAGATCTGCTTCTGGATGAAGTCGATGCTCTCTTCTGTTGTCATAGCATGCGACGAGATATCGGCACCGTCCTCCAGATGCTGATGACAGGTTGGGCATATGTGGTCCGTAAGCAGAGCACGTGCATGCTCTGAGCCGAATCTCTCGAGGACTTGAGCGTCTTTGTGACGCTGCAGGTCCTCCCGCAATGCCTCGAGCCTGAGGGAGACCTGAGACTGGTACCGTTCCAGCTCCCCGCGTTCTTCTGCGAGCGACACAGCGACCGCTAAGGAGCTCCGCAATGCATGGTCAAGATGCACAAGGTCGTCCTCCACGCCTACGGCAGCTGCACCCGCCGTCGGCACCGGAGAACTGACAAGCTTAGACAACTCAGCCTGCATGGCCTGCACCGCGACTCCGATGGGGTGCCAATGAGTTCCTACAGCAACCACCGGCCTGATGTCATCATCCCCTACCCCTTGCTGGACACGGACAGGAAGACTTTCAATCACGACACGGCTGATTTTTGCAGATTCAGATAGCTGGCTGGAAGCTGTCCGCCATTCGGCTTCGAGCTCGCTCATGTTGGAGCGGATGCGTTGACGCTGGAGCGTACGTTCGAATACGTCAAGACCAAGGATGAACTCGGCGGACCGTTTCCCGACGTCACGGATTCCCAAATACGTGGGAATCCTGGCCTGAATTCCGCTCCACCCGTGCTTCTGCTCAACGAAGAAATAGGGAAACAGTGTCTCCAGGTACAGCGGCCCCTCGGTTCCGTCCATGCGCGTAACACGCGGGAGATCAAGACCGAGGAACTCGGCAAGGAAACGGTGAAAGCCCGCCAAGTTTTGTGCTGCCCCCTTGCGGCGGACGAAGTAGTCGGCGACGTCGCCAGTTTGCCCTTGTGTTAAGCCACCACCGTCACGGACGGTAATCAGGTGCCGATCACGTTTCAGGCTGACGACGGATCGTGCGACCGTGATGATCTCACCACTCCCGTTTTCCAGCTCAAGTTCAACGCCTGACTCGATGATTCGACCCTCCACGCCGTTGATAGCGACGCTGTCAGTCATCGCGTGGGCGAGTGGAATTCTCTGGCTCGGACTAAGCATTCCTTCGAGTCCAAGTGCATAGACGATCGCCTGCAGAGCTGTCGATTTACCTGCCGTGTTGTCGGCACGGAGTAAGTTAAGCCCGTCTTCAAATCGGATCACTCGACCCACTTGCCCCACGTGAGTTTCGGCGTGCAGGTTGAGCGCGCGCAGTCTTATTTTCGGGTTCATGTCCACTCCAGGAGTTTTCGAATCTGGCGTTGGGTTATGCGTCGAGGTAGCGATTCAAGGAAAGTTTTCTCAACTCGAAGAACGTTTTCGTCCGATTCCGCTTCGGCAGCAAGTGCCTCGCCTGCGGCTGTCAAACGAATATTGGCGCTGGTTTCCTTCGCCACAAGGCCTTCACCAATCGCTAGATCGACCGTGACCGTGAGCGAGGGGTCAAACCGCACCAGCAACTCGTCCGGGCCTTTGTCTCCCTGTAACCATCGAAGGAATAGCTCGCGAGTTTTAGGTGTGCGGATAGCCCACCAAAGAACGTGCAGGTGATCAATTGCAAGAGCGTTCGCGCGGCCACGTGCGAGAAGCATAGTGAGTACTGAAAGTCTCCACGCGGTCCGAAAGTCACCTGGTATGTTCACGGCGCGTCGGGTGAAGCGTGGGGAGGCGGGTATTTCATCAAAGAACTGGATGAGGCTCTCGATATCGCTGTTCATTGAAGTCCTAGAAGTCGAGTGGGCATCTCATTAGCCAATCAGCAACCGCCGACCATGCGAGCGTTGTAGCGATCTGCTCGGTCAGCACCGGATAGTCCTCGCGGAGTAGTACAGAAAAATCTTTGGCAATCTCGGCAAGCTTAGCCTGAGACGTGTCCTGACCCGTTAGATACTCAAGCACGAGAAGATCTTCTCGATGCGCCTTAGTCGAGAGGATTCCGCGATGGACTTCCGGGACAACGGCGCGGAGCCTGTCGAGCGTGTTCTCTCCTTGTAGGTACTGGCTTGTGAGAGATTCAAGCACTCTCTCCCGCTTGGACGATGAGCTCGTCACCTTGCTGAGTTTACGCCGAGCGGTTGAACGAAGATCTTGATTCTGCGCACTCCACTCGTCCTTAACTCCACCCGCAATCACAGGTGTCTGGATGAGAGGAGCAGGAATGGCATGGATCGCGGTGCGTTCAACAGCATAATCGTCTGCAGTTTCGACAACGATAGAGAATTCATCGCTGATGAAGGATAGGCCCCAACCCCGGACCTCGGCTGCCTTCGTGGCCGCATGCGCAATTAGTTTCCGGGAATCGTGCCTGTGCACGATAAAAACATAGCGATGGATGCTGATCGAACCCAGCATCGTCGCGAGAAGTGCTTGGTTGGAGAGCAGTTTTCCGAGGTCAGCCGTGAGCTTACCGCGCTGCTTCTCGTAGCGTTCGTTCACCGAGAGTGGCTCTTCTGCGGCATAACACTGATACGCGATACCGTCATGCGCGAATGCTTCGATTCCTAAATCCCCCTGATGGCGATCAGGGACGAGCTGAAGACTGTGCGCGTTTAGCATCGCGTACCGTTTTTGGAGGAGCAAGACACAGTAGTCCTGCCACTCGCGGCCGTTCCACTCTCCGGTCATGCTCTCCTCCATCTAGGCAGCATGCCGGCAACTTTGATCGGTACTCCGATCCTATCGGGCTCCCAATCAATTTCCTTACATTCAAGCAACGTGGCCCTTTCATCACTCCGGTCCCGCAACAACGTCGTCAACACCTCGAATATTGGCGGACGGTGGGGTTCCAGAGGTTGGGGATCAGTATGAAGAGCGGGCTTTCCATCGCCGCGGACACCAGAGGCCAAGCGCAATTATCGCACGAAGGCACCCAGCATGTGTTATCACAGCAACTCACGTCGATGGTTCACGGTGTTAATGACCACATCAATTGGGACGAGCTCTCCATAAATAAGCGCTTGGGCTGCCTCATAGCCCGTTTCGATCGTGTCACGCGTTGTATGTTCGCGATCAAAGGCAGGACTGTGCGCGTAGCCTTCGATAGGCCGCGGTGTATAGGAGAAGTCGGCGGCGGCGCTTTGGCTATCGATATCATCGACCAGCGCTTTGATCCCTTCGCGGCCAAGAGCCTCAAGTGCGTCTGTTAATTGTTTGTCCTTGAGGAGACAGTGGATGTCGTAGAAGTGACGGCCGTGCTTGAGGAGTGCGTCCCTGTCGGCTCGGCTTGCCGCGTCATGCACGGCGGCAAGCTTCTCAAACAGGGTCCACTCTGGTGCTAATACGTTGACGGTGAACGCAGCGAATTCCTCCCACGTCCGTTCGCTCTCGCCGCGCGTAGTAATCGCGTGCTCGGCTTCGACGAAGCCTGGAAATACGCACTGCCCGCGAAGGCCTCAGCACCGGACACGGCTCAGATGAATGAATCAGACGACGTCGACTTGCCCGCCCTCTACGACACGGCACTCAGCGCACATGAAGGCCTCTGGCCACGCAGTGGATGGGAAGGACGAGGATGACCTACCCGAGCTATCCACTCTTTTTGGCCGATAACCCACCTTCGGGAGGCGGGATGAGCAGCTAGAAACGGCTGAACTCCTTGACCATGTCGAGTCAAGGGGTTCAGGGGGTACAGTTTTGGGTACAAGACCGGCACGAACACCGATCTTTCGACCTCTTAAAAATAATTTCTGATCGGGTATTTCTCTCTAGTCGGGCTGACAGGATTTGAACCTGCGGCCCCTTGACCCCCAAGTATCCTTGAAGACCTAATTCCTTGATTTTCCGGGCATCTCTGCCCCTCAGAAGGCCCCATTTCACGTCATGAATTGCATGGTTTGCATGGTTCTGGTCCCGTTTTGGTCCCGGCTCTCGTTAGATCTCCGCACGTTCGGAGGGGGTTTACGTGGGGTTTACGTAAGGGCCACCCGCAGGCTCCGCTCCAATCAGGTACGCGGCGACAGTCCTACTCCCCACAGGAGTTCCCGCCTGCGGCGCGCCCTCCCGACGGCCGCGTCCACCTCGACGGGCTCTTCGTAAACGAGCTGTTGCTTCGAGTAGGCGCGCTCGCCCCGAGATGGGCTCCCTCACTTGGCCGCCAGATCGGTGACGTGCCTGTCGAAACTCTCTCTCATGGCAACTTTTCCTTCCGGGGCAACAGTGGTAACAAACGCTGAACCGCTCACGCCGTCCTTCTGGCAGCCCCACGCCTATCGAGGTGGATCCTGCGTGTCGGCTATTCGATGTCGGACGCTGGTGGTCAAATTGAGTTGTGACCCTGTAGACCGCACTTCATGGCGACACCCGATCCAGCGGTCGCTACGAAGCATGGAGGTTTCAGATGAGTTCGACGAAGATCGTCATCGTTCCAGATGATGATGGAAACGAGCTGGCGCCGAGAAGTATCGTGAATGATCCGGTGGTCCTTACCAGGAGCGCGCAGTCGATCTTGGACGCATACACGGCCGTCATGCCGAAGGTCGATGTCTCCGCGCTCATTCCGGCATTCGACTTCGCATCAGTGATGCCCCAGATCGATGCGAATGTGCTGGCCTCGATCGCGAATGCGCAAGGCGTGCTACCGAAGATCGATGCCCTAGTGCCTGCGCTCAACATCACCAGCGCACTCTCCGAACTCAGCCTCCAGGCGATCATGCCGAAGACAGCGATCTCCGAGATTTTGGCTGCCCAACAGTCGCTGTTTGCGAGCATGCCCGACTATTCGCACGTTCTCGGTGGGATCACGAAGGACTGGTTTGCTGCGATTCAACCGCAAGTCGACTTGACGTCGCTGATGCGGCCGATCACAGAGATGCTGCGTTCAATCGATTGGGACGCGGTCAGCCGACGGCAGCAAGTTCCGGATAACTGGCCGGATGACATAGATGAAAAACTACCTACGCTCATGGAACTGGTCAACCAAGACGGTATCCCTGCGGCCTGGGTGCCGCGCGCCGACGTGCTCAACGCACTACTCGCCGCTTCGCCCGGGAATCAGCGCTCCGAGGTGCTGGTTCTCCGCCGAGCGGAAATCCTCGAGGACTGCTCACGTTGGGTCGACGACCTCAGCGATCCAGTGCTGGAGCCTGTGCTTCCGATTGCTCGTGAGGCGCTCGAGGCCTGCCGAATGGGTCTCTGGAAGGTCGGGGCTATCTCAGCGGTTCAAGTTACCCACAGCATCGTGGAGTCCTTGCGATGGGTCAGTGACCGGCAGCGGGTTGTGAAACATCATCTTCTAAAGATGGATACGCCATACCCGATGCTGCTGGAGCAAGCGACTCGTGCTCCTCTCGTGCTCTTTTACGATGACTGGAACCCGCAGTCTGGCAAGCCCCGCCCTTCTCATCTGACCCGGCATGTCGTCTCACACCGGCTCGGCGAGGACCAGGTCAACGAACGCAACTGCGTCGTCGCCGTCATGCTTATGGCGTCTCTCCTTGTAACCGTGTACCAGCTCGATCTTGGGCAACGGGAAAAAGCCGCATGACCGCCACAGGGATTCCAAAATCTCGCATAAGCAACTGCAACCGGGCTGTCGCCGAAATAGGACTTGAGCGGATGGAACCGTGATACGCCCCAAAAAGAGCTGCGCCCCGAACGTCACCCGCATACGAGGAGAATTCTCGTGGCTGACGATCCGCTAGATACACAGGCCACGCATCTCGGCATGATCTTTGGAGGTGGCGGTGGATCAGAAGCTGCACCCGCCACGCTCACTTTTGATTACCAGGGCGCACGTCTCACAGTGCCGTACCTGCATTTCGGTGCTGACGAACGCTTCGATGTAATCCGCGGATGGTTCGTCCATCAGATGACACCAACATGCCTCGTCTTTGTGTCAGCAGGGCACCAGTTCACGCTCTCTGGGATCCGTTGGGCAGGCTATCGAGAGAACGGGAACGTCAGCCTGGGGACCTTGTCTGCTCATCATCTCGTCGGCGGGGACCAGTCGACACACGCACAAAACGGCCTCGCCGTGACGGGCCTCCAATCACACATGGACGCGCTCCAGCACTGGACAGCGTTCACCGCGGCAACATATAAGAGCATCACCGACGAACATGGCTTTGTGGAGCACCTTGAGGCCGTGGTAGAAACCACCGAAGACGTCACCTGGACGCAAGGTGATGCCGAGATGCGCCTCACCTCAACATGGCAAACCGACAACAGCCAGCCGGGGTTCCATGTCAACGAATGGGCCGTCCTGCAAAGCACGTTCACTTCGCCAAGGCCTGTCGATGACCACATGCACGAGCATGAGAAGATCCGCAGACTGCTCGTGATCCTCTACGGCGCGGACATCCCATTTCGACGCCACGAGATCCAAGACGAGAGGTACTACCCACGCACCGGCGATGGGCACGTCTACTCTCGGTCAGGCCGGTCGCTATACGCATCGCGCACTTTCCGGGAACGCTCGCGCCCGCCGGTGGAGAATGCGACCTTCCAGAAGTGCGTCGGTCGTCTCGCATCGATTGGCAGTGAAGGGCTCGCCCGCTGGGGCTCAGAATTCGAGATTTGGAAGCGCGTCATCCATCCAGCAGCCGCGATCTTTGGCCGTGAGCGAGCGATGCTCGAAGATCGGGTGATCAGCCTCTCAATGTGCCTGGAAGCGGCGGGCCAGATCCTCGGCCGGAAAGACGGTGAAGAAGCCACGTACAAGACGGGTCGACACCCTGAAACCATGGCCACTTATGTTTACCGCTGCCTGTCTTCGCTGGATGTCGATTGGAGTGACGTTGCCGACTCAAACGTCGGCATTGCACGCGCCGTCGCCAACAACTACCGCCAGATTAAGCACTACGACGCAAGTGACGACTTCCCCGCTGGAGAGGAGACGTTCCTGGTCAGCCAGGTCGCCGCAGCCACCGTTCGTCTTCTAGTCGCGAACATCGTGGTACCAAGCGGTGATCTTGCGCAGAATTGGCAATCTGTCGTTGGCGATGCATTCCAGTGGTTCAAGTCACACGAACTACGTATCGAGGCCTCAGGAGCGTTTGTCTCAACGTTATCGAGCAAATAGTTCCACAAGGAATCAGGCCTCCCAACTTGATCATCTCTGGCATTTTCAACCGTTCCGCCGCATGATGGCGACAGTGCCGAAGCTCGAGTTCAGAGGGCGTCCCAGGCTGTGAATAGAATCGGCTCCACAGCTTTCTGCGGCAGTCCGGCGTCCTTTAGAAGCTCAGCAGTTAGGGTTCCGACCAGCAGCGTAATCATGTGATGCGTGTTGAGGTCGCCGTGCTGCGCTGGCGGCTCATCGCAGCGGACGCGGTCGGCCTCTGTTTTTGGGGCGTAGGCAACGGCTAGATGACCCGTCGCATGCGTGTACTACGTTTCCTCGCGCCAGGCCGTATACAAACCCAGCGTGATGGGTGCGGCCTTCGCTGCGTCTGTGACGGCTTTCACCTACTGCTTGCGTTCTTTGTCGGCCATCATTTCTGCTACGACGTTCTCCATCGCGCTGAGGTCTATATCGTGGTTCTAACCCATTTCTTTCCTGGATCGTGATTCTAACCCATTTCCTTCCTGGTGTCAAAGAAAACCGTCGTGAGGTTCTTTTCTCTCGCCACGAACGTTTCGAGTACCGGGCCGCGCGCCTCCACGTCGAGCGTTCGGATCCGGAGAAGCCTGAATGCGATCTCCACGAACGCACGTCGATTCGGGGCTGCAGCATGGCCGAGCCCCTGCGCAGCCAGCGTCGCGATCACTCGGGACTGGTCGTAGGCCGCTCGCATCCATCCAATGATGAACTAAGAATCGTACGCGGCCGGCATGGAGGACAAATCAAGGGCAAGCATTCGATCAGCCGTCGCGATGATACGCGCGGGCTGTTCCGCCAAGGGCGTCAGCCGCGCTGCCTTTGATCGTCGTCCACTCATAATTCATGCGTTAGCCGTTGGGCTACCACCGGCTCCAAAATTGGGGGCCTACCCGCAGACCTGACAAGCCCAAGTTCGCCAGCCGGAACCTAGCCTCTCTGCCATGCGCGAGCCAGCGAATACCGACGCTTTGCAGTATCACGTCCTCTAGTCGCGGCCCCGGAGATACCGCTTCCCAGCAACGATGTACGCATGTATCTGCTGCGGAGACGTGGTGATGGATCCCTCTCCGCGACGACGGACAATACTGAAAAATGCGCCCTCAATCTTGCCTTCAGCTACCACGCCGTGTACGAGGTATGGTTGCATCTCGTCGGGTTGCTTGGGGACAAAGATTGCAAGTACGCTCTCGGTCTCGGTTACCGGGAACTTCTCGATTACCAGGCCATCGACGGGTGGCACAATCCGTGCGTCTAGCAGATCTTGAATCTGCGGAATGTTGAACATGGTATCCACAACGGGCGTAAGGCTCCCGATCTTATTTCCTCCGCCTGACGCTTCCTTGTAACCAATGATGAGGATTGCATCGACATCTCCGTTAGCAAACCGCGCAATGTCTTGTGCGAGTTCCACCTTTGCGCGTTTACCGGCCTCGCCGGGGGCAGAGATCGGGTGCATCTGAGTCTTGACCTCGAGGTAGTTTGACTCTGCCTCCCCGATAAGAGCCTTGAAGTGCTTACCGCGCAGAAGGTTTAGAACGTCGGCTGCATCGAGCGGTCCATTCTGCGTTGCTTTTAGGAAGTCTGCAATCGCGGCGGCACCTTCCATGAGGGTCGCCATGGTGTTCGCGGGGTCGGTAGCTACATGGATAACTACGTCGTGCGCAGTCACGGCCAGCGTCTCGACGACCTTCTGTCGGAAGCGCTCAGACCATTCATCATCACCATCCCACTGAGCGAGCCAGCTCTCTGGCTTGTCGCCGCCCGGAAGCAGGAACTCTACCCCCGCTATGCAGCACTCGTAGGCAGCCGCAAGGCGCGCGAGCCCATCAGCGATCTCCTGCGGCGTCTGCTCCGGCTGGTCTGGGTAACGATGCGTCACTAGCGCAACAATGGCTCCATCTCTGACGTCGATGTCGTAACGCTCATCAATGTCCCAGACGTCCTCGTTGACGGGAGGACTTGTCTGGTCCACAATAAGTAGCGTGCCGTAGTAGTTGTCATTGATGGCTCTGCCAAGACTGCCGACGTTGGCGAGTCCAAGCTCGGACTCGGCTGCGACCAGCGGGCCATGCTTGATCCGCGAGATGATCCCTGTTTCCTTGTCTATGCCGAAGCTTCGTGACCGATCCAAGATCTCGTCGGTGACCTCGGATGGGAGCAATCGTCTCTCGTTGTCATCTTCGTCGTAGGTGATCACATACACATCGACACCCGCAGGCTGCGGAACTGAGCATTCAAACTCAACCATGATTATCAGTCTACTCGTGAATGTTGCCGCAGGTACGTATAGGGCGGTCGAGGTGTCGTACTCGTATGTCGTGATGGGCGGCAGCGTGGCTATGGCTGTTCCGAGCAAGAAGGCGCAGCATACCGGTCTTGCGATGAAGAAGTGGATCGAATCAATGCCAACCACCTGGGTGCGAACGTTGCGGATCGCATCAACGGTCAGATGAACGAGAGAGGCCCCCTCATCCGCTGCAAGTGGCACGGCTCGTGTGTTCCGCTCGGCGGGTGCTCCGATTGTTAGGACCACGCGCCACGCAGGCGAGGCTGAATAGCTCCGAGCGAAGGCCTCAGGCGCGTACCTGTCTGCTGGCGGCCACTGCTGTGGTGGTGGCGTCCACGCAGATTCACCAGCTCACTTCGGTAGCAGGTGGGAACAGAGGTACGGAATACGAACATCAACAGCCCCTCCAACGCAAAACCCGGGGGTGCCGCCCGAAACTTCACGCCGAAGCTCGTGGCGTGATCGGCTCAGCCGCCTCGGCGCTCTCCTCGCGGCGGGTGCGGTGCTTCTCAGTTGTGTTGTGGTGGGGTCGTCTACTGCAGCTAGTGCTGCTTCGCTTGGGCCGGGTCACGGGGATCTGAATACGACTGGTATGGTCGGTGCGTTCATCGCTGAGTCCGATGCGCGTCAGGTGTAATGCATTGATGCGGGTGCGGCTGCGCCGTGGGGTGTGACGACTGGTCCCACGACGGTGGCTGCTCTTGTCAGCTATACGGGACAGCAGCTATCTCGGACGACGTTGGCGAAGTTGAATTATGTGTTGGCGAGGTGGGGTGATTCTTCGGATCGGGATGTTACTGCTGCGGTGCAGATGTACGTCTGGGCAGAGGCCGACCCGGTTACCTATCATTCGCATGGGATGAATGGTGATGCTTGGTACATCGGCCGCGTCCCCGTGGCGAATCGGGCAACTGTGTTGGGGAACCTCGCAACAATGGGCGCCCAAGCGAATGCGAATCATACGATGAACCCGTCTGTGGATGTGTCAATAAGCATGGACGATCAGTTCAATGGCACCCTCACGGTGGCCGTGTCGCCGACCGTGTTGAGGGGCAACGTTGTGCTGTCGAATGCGTCGTTTACCGATGGCACCAGTTCTAAGGCTCTGGGCACTGGTAGCTATCCAATCGTCGGGAAGCGTGCCGCGGGTGCACCGGAGTACCGTGTGGGCGCACCTGAGTACCGTGTGGGCGCATCGGCGTCGTACAGCGCTGTGAGGCTGGGCGCACGACTCAACCTTAACCATGTGGCCGGCCAGCAGCGACTATTCGCCAACTGCACCCCTGCGACGATTACCGGCAGTCTAGTGACGTCACGAATTCCGTTGGATTCCCAGGCGACGATCGACACCCAGTTCGTCGCGAAGCGCAGAGCCCACCCGGGGCACGGCGCAGGCTCCGCTATCGAGTTCTGGCGATGGTAGTCCACAGCACACGGTCACGTTGGCTATCTGCTGTCTGTCGAGGTTTTAGATAAAAAATAACCCTCCGAAATCCGCATGTTCTTGCGGATTTCGGAGGGTTTGTGGTCGGGCTGACAGGATTTGAACCTGCGACCCCTTGACCCCCAGTCAAGTGCGCTACCAAGCTGCGCCACAGCCCGTTACCGTTGCTGGCAACTCGTTTATATTAGCGCGGTTTTGGGGCAAATGTACAAACGAGGGTTCGCCTTCGCGTGTCGCGGTGGCGGAGGGGCGAAAAGCCGCGGGAAATCAGGGTTTCAGGGTGGCGAGGATAAACGCGATGGCCTCGCGGGCGGCATCGGTTTGGCCACCCTCGTGGGAGTTATACTCCCACTCGATGATGCGGCGCGGGCCGCCATAGGCATTATGCGCGGCATAAACCGTGGAGGGCGGGCAGATCGCGTCCATCAGGGCCACCGTGATCAGGGCCGGGGCAGTGGCCGCGGGCACCAGGTTGGTCACGTCAAAATAGCTCAGCACATGATGCACGGACTCGGCCTCGCCGCGATGGATCGCCAGATAGTCCGTGATCTCCCGATACGGGGCGGAATCGGTGATGCGCACCGCCCGCGGAAAATCGGAAAGAAACGGCTCCAGCGCCACCACGGCCGCGAGGTCCGAGCGCAGCGAGGCCACGGCGAGCGCAAGCCCGCCGCCCTGGCTGTGACCGTGCACCGACAGGCGCTCATTATCGATCACGGGGATCGCGCGGGCGGTATCCACCGCGCGCACCGCATCGGTGATCAGGCGGCGATAATAATAATCCTCGCGTGACCGGATGCCCCGCGTCATCATGCCGGGGACACCCGGGCCGGCGGTACCCACATCCTCGGTATCGCCGCGGCTCCACTTGGCACCCTGCCCGCGGGTATCCATCTGCAGGTGGGCAAAGCCCGCCGCGACCCAGAGCAGATTATCCTCGGGTTCGCCGCGGCCTCCCCCATAACCCACATAGGTGACCACACCCGGCAGGCTCGCGGCGCCGTTCAGATCGGTGCCGGCGGGCACCCGCAGCCAGCCGCGCACCTCGCTGCCCGCGAAACCCGCAAAACTCACGTCATAGATATCGATGAGCGTGAGCGCGGTGGGCACCGGCGTGAACCGGGGCTCCCACGCGGCCGCCGCGGCCTCCTCGAGGGTCCCGCGCCAAAACTCCGCGAGGTCCCCCGGTGCCGTACTGGATCCGCGATACTCGCGCACCCACTCGATATCCCGATCAACCAGCATGCTGCTCCCTTAGTTCCCGTGACATAAGCGTCACTCTGCCTGCCCCGATCGTATCTTTTGCCCGGGGCGCAAAATAATTTTTTGTCATACTCCGGAATGCACGCGGGGCGTGATGATCAGATCCGCGCGATGCCGGGACTCCTCCACGGCGCGCGCATTGCGCTCATCGCTGCCCAGGGCCCAGGCCGCGGCCTCCTCTGGGCTGCGCCCATAACGCTCATGCCGGGCGATCAGCCGGGTGCGGCGCAGCTCCTCGGGAACCCGCAAAAACCACACCTCGTCGAGCCGGCCGCGCACGTCCACCCAGTCCGGGCTCTCCAACAGCAGATAATTGCCCTCGGTGATAATCAACGGCACCTCCGGAGAAATCCCCTCGGCCGCGGCAATGGACTCCTCCAGCCCGCGATCAAATGCCGGCACATAGACGGTCTCCCGCGCCAGGCGCAGCCGATCCAGCAGCGCCAGATAGCCGCGCGCATCAAACGTATCCGGCGCGCCCTTACGATCGGCCCGCCCCAGATCGTTGAGCACACGCCCGGAAAGATGAAAACCGTCCATGCCCACGAGCGCGGCACGATCGCCGAGCGCCGCGACCAGCTCCGCGGCCACCGTGGACTTGCCCACTCCCGGCGAACCGGTGATACCCAGGATGCGCCGCTGCCCCGCCTGCGCCAATTCGGCGGCCCACTCCACGAGTTCCTCGCCGGTCACATCCACTCGGGGAATCGCACTCACGCGCGCACGCTCACTCTCGATTAGGGACGCCCCGCATTCGGGACGGCCGCGGGGATCCACCCCCGCGGGGGCTCCCGGGCCAGATTACTCCCCGCGGATAACCCACACCAGGGTGGCACGCGGATTCCGCCGCCCCTCACGCCCCACACGGGAGCGCACGGCGGGCCCGGGCGCGCTCCCTCCCCAAGAATTCCCGGGCCGCGCCACCGCCCCGCGGATATCCGGGCCTCCCCGCTCGCGATACTATTCCTGCGAGCCCCCTCGCCCCCACCCCGTTCGGAGAAGCCCGTGATTTCCCCCGATCCCTCCCCCACCGCCGCCACCCCCGCCGGGGAGGATGCGCCGTTTGGGGTGCTCACGATCCGCTTCGACGTGGCCGATAATACCCAGTGGTCGCCGCATACCCATGCCAGCCAGGAGCTGCTCTGGGGCAACGAGGGTTCACTCGCGGTGGAAACGGCCGAGGGGCTCTTTGCGGTTCCCGCGATGATGGGGCTGTGGATCCCCGCGGGGGTTGAGCATGCCGTGCGCGCCGCCGGACGCACCGGGTTTTATTGCACCCATGTGGCCCTTCCCGTGCATCCGGGACTCGCCGGGCGCACCACCGCGGTGGGCCTCACGCCGCTGATTCGCGCGCTGATCCTGCACGGCCACGAAAACGATATGGAGCCGGATCTGCGCCGCCAGTCCGAGCTGCTGCTCGCGCGCCTGCTGGAGCCCGTGGCCACCCAGGCCATCACACTCCCCCTCCCCCGCGATGAGCGCCTCGCGGCGATCTGCCGACACCTGATCGCGCATCCCGACGACATGCGCTCCCTCGAGGCCTGGGGTCAGCGCGTGGGCGGCAGCGCCCGCAATCTCTCGCGCCTCTTCCAGCGCGAGACCGGACTCACGTTTGAGCAGTGGCGCCTGCACGCCCGAATGCGAGTCGCGGTTGCGCTCCTGGCCTCGGGAGAGGCCGTGAATACCGTCTCGCGCCGGGTGGGCTATCGCACCCCGAGTGCGTTTGTGCAGGCGTTCCGCAAAATCATGGGCCATACCCCCGGCCAGTACACGCCGTCTGCCGAGCCACATAGCCTGGCCGGTTAGCGATATAAAACGGCGGATCGAGCAAGCCGGACAACCTTAGGATAGGTATACCTAATACTTCCCCCTCCGTTCAGAGAGAATCATGACGACCCTTTCCCTCAAGCTCGCCGCCACCCTGTCCTCCCTCGCCGCCGGCGCCCTGATCCTCTCCGGCTGCTCGGCCGCCCCCGCCGACGCCCAGTCCGAGGCCCCGATGCACGAGGTGGCCAGCGATTTTGGCACGGTCAGCCTGCCCGTTAACCCGCAGCACGCCGTGGGTTTTTATACCACCGATGTGGACATCCTGATCACGCTGGGCATCCCCCTGGCCGACCGTCAGCCGATCCGCGGCGTGAACGGCTACGAGACCTTCCCGAGCTTCTTTGATCAGGACGCGATCAAAAACGTCACCACGTTCACCAATTTCCCCGAATATAACTTCGAGGAGGTCCTCCAGGCCGATCCCGATTTCATCCTGAACGGCATCGGCTATGAGGAGGACGTGGTTAAGCGCCTGCCCGAGATCGCCCCCACCTATAGCATCGACGCCTTTGCCGGGACCGACTGGCGCATCCCGTTTAAGAAGATCGCCGTGGCGCTGGACCGCGAAAAGGAATATCAGGCCTGGGTGGATACCTATGACGCGCGCGTGGCCGAGATCCGCGCGCAGCTCACCGAGCGCGGCATCGACCCCGTGGTCTCCCCCGTCTCGCCGATGGGCGATGAGATTAACGTGAGCTGCTATGGCGTGCCCTGCCTGGTCTTTGCCGATCTGGGCCTGCGCATCGAGCCCCTTGCCGAGGGCCAGGAGGGCACCACGCTGAGCCTCGAAGAGGTCGACCAGCTCTCGGGCATCGATTTTGCCTTCACCACGATGACCCCGCAGGGCCTGGTCAAAAAGGAGGACCCGTTTGCGGAACTCGCCGGCAACTCCCTGTGGGAGGCGCTGCCGTTTGTGCAGAATAAGGCTGTACACGCCCACGACCTGCAGATGCTCTTTGGTTCCCCGAGCGCCCATATGGCCTTCCTCGACGAGGTAGAGGCAGCCCTGCTGGGCTAGCCCCGGCGCGCTTCCCCTCGCGGCGGCCTAGCCGAGCGCGAGGGGAAGCACCCACAGCATCGCGAGCGACCACGCGGCGTGCAGAATCATTGGGGCCCAGATCGCCCCCGAACGCGCCCGCAGCAGCGCCGCCACGGCCCCGAGAAGCAGCGCCGCAAGCACGAGCAACAGGTTGCCCGAAGCGGCCGTTATCAGGGCATAGAGCAGCGTACTGAGCAGGATCGGCGACCGCCCGGCACACGCGGTATAAACGCTGCCCCGAAAATAGGCCTCCTCGGCGATGCCCGCGGCGCAGGCCGCGAGTGCCACCACCCAGAGCGGCCCCGCCCCCACATGCGCGGTGACCTGCGCGATCGCCGCGCGCAGCACCGGAACATGGGAGGCAAAAAGCGCGCCCAGCGCAAAGATCCCCGCGAGCAGCGCCGCAGCACAGAGCGGCTCGCCCACATGCCGCAGCAGCCGTGTCCCCCGCGACTCGGACAGCAGGGTGCGCAGCACACCGGGCCGCGCGCGATCACCAAAGGATTCGGTCCCCACCGGGCGCGGCACCCGCAGCGGGGCCCGGAAGCCCGGGGCGCCCAGGGCCAGCGGCACACCCCCGCAGATCACGGCGCCGATCAGCCACCAGGCGGCAAGCAGGCCCGTGAGTGGTAAAAACGCCGGGGAGCCGGCGGGCAAATACAGGGTGACACCCAGGATCACGGCCCCGCCCAGCGGCACCAGCAAAAAACGTTTAAGCGGCAGGACCCGCCGTCTCCGGATCGTGGTCACCCGCCAACCGAGGGGGCGGCATCCACCGTGACGCTCTCCGCGACGGGCTGCGGGATCAGGATTTCCACGCGCTGGTTCAGCGCGCGACAGGCCGGATCGGCCGCGAGCGGATTGGAAAAGGACACCACGGGATCGCGGGAACCACGCCCCGCGGCGCTCAGCTGCGTCGGGGCACCCAGCTCGGTGAGCCGCTGGGCAACCGCCTGGGCGCGCTGGGCGGAGAGCGCATCGCCCTCGGCCACCCCGGCATCGCTATGGCCGATCACCTCGGCACTGGGGATATCCCGGGCGGCCAGCTCGGTGGCGATGCGCGCGAGCACGGCATTGGCGCCATCCCGCAGGTCCACCGCGTCCACGTCAAAGAGCAGTTCATCGCTCAGCGAGAGCAGCGAGCCGCAGGAGTCCACGGGACGCAGCGTGTCCAGCGCCGGGAACTTGCCCACCGCCACCACGGGGGCCAGCGGCTCCATCGGCACCTCGATGCCGTTCACCGTTCCCGTGCCATCGCCGTAGTTGATCACGGTGATTTCGGCGGCACTATCGCGGTAGTCCCCCGCGCCGTGGCCGTAGTTGTTAATCTCCACGCCGGTCTCGGAATTACGGTAGTCCCCCGCGCCGTTTCCATAAACGTTAATCTCCACGGGGCCGATCTGGCTGGTGCCGGCGCCGTCCCCGGAGACCCAGATTTCGGTGCCGTTTTGCGGATCGTTCCAGCTGCCGGCGCCCTCGCCGTCGCTCCACAGCTCCAGCGAGCGGGACTGATAGGAGCCGCTGCCATCGGAGTCCAGCACCGCGGGGATGCCGTTCAGAATAAAGCCCGCCTCGCGTGCGGCGGGGGTGGGTGTGGCGGAACCGCCGTAGAGGAGGTCGCCCCCGCGGCGGGCCACGGGCACACCGGAATCACATTGCGCGGGGCGCAGATCGGCGCCGTCCAGCGAGCCCAGCTCGCGGGAGAGGCTCACACCAAGCCCACCATAGCTCTCGTCCTGAAACGTGAGGTCGGGCAGGCGCAGAATCGGGATCGCGGGCACCTCGCCCACCGCATAGCCGGTCACCCGGGCCACACCCTCGGGGATCGCATCCGAGACGGTAGGCGTGGGGTTGGCCTGGGCCCGCGAGCCCGGGAGCGCGGCACCGATTGTGGCACAACCGGTGAGAATCGACAGTACTCCCGCGGCGGCCACGAGGGCCAGCAGGGAGGTGCGATTTGCGGTCATTCTTCGATGCTAAGCGAACCCGATCGCGGGGCAAAGCCGGAAGGCTGGAAACCGGTCACTATACGGTTACGATACGGCAGATACACAGGTTCAGCGGCCAACATACCCCCGGAAAGTGGGGTGGCCTAGGGTGTTTTAGTGCGCCCCGCCTAGGCCGGCGGGAGCACGCTCACCGGCTCCAGCGTGGCATATTTGGGCAGCCGTCCATCGCCCGAGGAGCGGCCCGTGAGGCGGCGGCCAATCCACGGCAGGACGTGCTCGCGATAATACGCGCGATCCCGCCGCGCGGGCGGCATCGCGGGGGCCTGGGCCACCGCCTCCACGCCCCAGGACTCGGGCACCGCCACGCCCAGACCACGCAGCACATTGGCGGCCACACGGGCGTGGCCCTGCGGGTTCAGATGGATCCGGTCCACTGACCAATAGCGCGCATCCCGCAGGCCCTCATCGCTCCAGTTATCCACGACGGTCACACCCTCGCGCGGAGCACGCTCCATGACCTTGCGCGCGAGAACATCCCCGCGCGAGGACATCAGTGAACCCATAGGCATCTGCTCGCTCGGATTGGCCCCACTCAGCAGGAGCACGTGGATGCCCGCGGCGCGCGCTGTCTCCACCGCGCCCAGCAGCCGGTCGGCCACATGATCGATCGAGATCCGCGGCCGCATGATGTCGTTGCCGCCGCCGTTTATGCTCATCAGCTCCGGCCCCAGCGCGATGGCCCGGTCCAGCTGCTCGTCGATGATCGGATCCAGCTTTTTGCCGCGAATGGCCAGATTGGCATAGCGCACCGGCTCCTCGGCCGCCAGGCTCAGCCCGAGGGCCACCAGATCGGCCCAGCCGCGCACCCGATCCCCGGGCAGGTTATCGCCCATGCCCTCGCTGAAGCTATCGCCGATCGCGACATAGCTATGAAACATATTCCGTGCCTTTCCGTTCCGCCGCGCGCCCCGTGAAGTGGTCCATCCCGCGGTTCAGGCCCGCAAAATCGAGCAGCCGATCCGAGAGTGCCACGGGCAGCAGACGCAGGGCCGAGACCAGGCGCACCGTGCGCGGCAGCATGATCTGGGCGCGGCCGGCCTCGATCGAATCGAGGATGCGCAGGGCTACCGCGCTCTCCTGCAGGATCGGCAGCAGCAGCGGGAACCGCGTGCGCACCCCGGCGAACATGCCGGTATCGATGTAATAGGGGCAGACCAGGAGTGTATGCACGTTATCCCCCGCGGCGCGCAGCTCGGCCCGCAGCGCCTCGGTGAAACCCACGGCGGCAAATTTGCTCGCCGAGTAGTCGGTTTGCCGGGCCACGGCCACAAAACCGGCGGCGCTTGCGATGGTGACGATGCTGCCCCGCTGGCGCTCGATCATCCCGGGCAGGAAGGCCCGCGTGGTCCAAAATAGCGCGGTGGCGTTTACGTCCATGGTGCGCTGGATCGAGGCGGGATCGGCCTCCAGCAGGGGCTTGCCGGTGACGACACCGGCGTTATTAATCAGGACGTCCACCGCGCCGATATCCGATAGCACCGCGCGCGCTGCCTCCTCCACGGCCTCGCGGTTGGCCACGTTTACCACAGCGGAGTGCGCCCGGCCGCCGCGGCCCAGGATTTCATCGCGCACGGCCTCGCCGCGCTCGGCGGAGAGATCCCAGATGATCACGCGCGCCCCGCGCCGGGCCGCGCCGAGCGCCATCAGCCGGCCGATTCCGCTTCCCGCGCCGGTGACCACTACCGTGGCCCCGTGCAGGCGTGTTCCCTTACCCATACCGTTTCCCCCTTGAAATCGGGCGTCCTGCCCGCCCACGGCTCGTTTTATTCCTCGGCACCACGCTCGTCCAGGCGTTCCCAGAACCAGCGTGCACCCAGTACGCGGGAGCCCCGGGACGCGACGCGTTCCTGAAGCTCTCGATCGGATGTTACCGTCCAAACCGTCTGCACGGGAGCGTCCCGTCCGAGGCTGTCCACCTCGGCGATGATCGCCGGGTCACCCTCGCCCGGGGCCTCAACCACGCTCAGGCCCGCGGGCAGCGGATCGGGCAGGCTCGCGCCGCGCGCACCGCCCTCCAGGACCACACGCACGCGCGGCCACCAGTGATCCTGCCCCAGCCCCAGGGCGCGGGCGGGAACCCCCGCGATACACAGCTCGGCGGCGGCGGCCAGCAGGCGTTCGGCGGCGGCACGACGGTCCTTCCACCAGCCGTCCGGGCGGGCACCAATCACGTTGGCGGCGTCGATCACGAGGGTCTCGGAGCGCTCCAGCTCGGCACGCAGCGCGGGCCAGGATGCCTCAAAGCCTGGATGCAGCGGCAGGGTCTCCACCTCGGCCACGGGAACCCAGCGCAGTTCGAGGCTCTCGGGATCGCTGATCACGGGCTCAAAGGGCTCCAGGACATCGGCGATCACGGTGGTATAGGACCAGAAGCCCAGGTCGGTCACGGCGCTAAAGCGCGGGCGCACGGCGGCTTCGGGCACACCCGCCTCCTCGGCGGCCTCGCGGAAGGCCGCCTGCACCGCGGTTTCCTCGCGGTGGCGGGCCCCGCCGGGTAGCGCCCATGTGCCGCCAAAATGCGACCATTCCACGCGATGCTGGAGCAGGACTCCGCGCTCGCGATCATGCGCGAGCAGGCCCGCGGCACCAAAGGTACCCCAGAACTGGCGGCCGTCGGGGGCAAAAACCCAGGCGTCTCCGCTGTCGTTGGGGCTGGGACGAGAATCTACGGGACCGGACACCCCTCCAGCTTGGCACGGATCCGGGCAAACCGCCCCGGATCCGTGCCCGATTGGGGATAAATTAGCCCATCGTATTCACGATCAGGCCGATATGGGTGAAGAAGTTCAGCGCACCAAACAGGAAGAAGCCGAGGCCGGACAGGCCCCAGACGATACCCACGATCCACTGCACCCGCGTGAACTTTGCCCCGAGCGAGAAGCCGCGCAGCGCAAACGGGAACAGGATTGCGCCCACACCCACGAGGGCAAACAGGCCCGACATAAAGATGGCCTCCACCATCGGGTACTCGGCAAAGGCTCCCGAGATGGGCTCCTCGGGCGGGGCGGCAAAGAGCTGGAAGATCACGCCGGCGAAGGCAATCGCGATCAGGCACAGGCCCAGGCCCACCACGAGCAGCGAGAGGGGGCGGGCCACCTTCGCCAGATAGGCGGCGCTATCGCCGCCCGCGGCAATCTGGGTGGAGCGCTTCCACAGATAAAACGCGGCGATCAGCAGGACCACGCCAAAGCCGAGGCTGGGCTCGCCAAAGATGATGTTGTCAAACGGGAAGTACTTGGCAAAGGGCCAGGTCAGGGTCATGTGCAGGCCGGTGGTGAAGAGGATGATGCCGGGCGCGGCAAAGGCCAGGGCCCAGGACTCCAGGTGCACCTCGCGATCGGTCGCGAGGGCACGCGCAAAATAGACGAGCGTGATCAGCCCGGCACCGGCGGCCAGGGACATGATGGTGTTATAGGTGGGCATCTGGGTCCAGTCAATGACCAGCCCCTGCGCTTCGAGAGCGAACACGGGTATTTCCTTTCAATGGAGGGGGAGAGTATGCGGCCACGGGCGACGCTGCCTGCTGCGGGTGGCCCCACGCACATCGCGAGTATACGCACGTATAGCCCGGGTGTCTATACGGGCGTATAGCGTGGTGTAATGGAGGGGTCAGTTCCGCGATAGAAGCGAGGCCAGCATCTCCCGAAACGACCCCTCCGCGCGCGAGCGCATGGTGGAAGCCGCCGCCCACCTCCTGATCGAGAGCGGCCCCTCCGCGATCACCCATCGCCGCGTGGCCGAGGCCGCCGGCGTACCCCTCGGCTCGGCCAATTATTTTTTCCCGAGCCGCGCGCAGCTCTATGCCTTTGCCGTGGAGGCCGCCGAGGCCTCGCGGGTGCGGGCCGCCACCGAGTTTGCCCGCGGGCTGCCGCGGGAGCACCGCTCCCCCGCCGCGACCGCCGATCTGCTGATCCGCACCTGGTATGCCCCGCACGTGGATCACGACGTGGTGCGGGCCCGGCTTGAACCCATGATCGACGCGCTGCACAGCCCCGAGCTGCGCCGCATCATGAACGACTCGCGGCCCGCACTCGTGGCCGCCCTGGAGACCGCCCTCGAGCGCAGCGGCTATCCCCAATTTGCCGATGTGGAGCTGGTGGCGCTGCTGCTGGACAGCGCCCTGACCTATGCCAATAGCATCCACTCCGAGGACGCCTATGCGCTCGCGACCGATGCGCTGGCGCGGCTACTCACGCTGATTGCCCCGCTGTCCTCCGGCGGTGCGTCCGCCGGGAATTCGCTGGGAGATTAGGGCTGTTCCCGCGTGATTCCGCGGGACTCGGGGGCGCGCGGCCCGGCACAGCCCCACGGCGTTCCGGGCCCACCATAGAATCGGTGAGCCGATGGCGCACGGACAGCCGGGCGCCCCGATACAAAGGAACACCAGATGGACCCGGACCGCGAACTCACGCTGCCGCCCGAGCTGACCACGGGGGACGTGGGTACCGATCTTTTGGCCACGTATTGGCCCGCGGGAATCGCCCTGGGCCTGGCCGCCCTCGCCGTGGCCGTCTGGATCTATCGCGCCCGCCGCGATCCCGATCACGCCTCGCGCCGCGTGCGCCGCGCCTTCCTCTGGTGGGTGCCGGCCTCGATCGCCCTGGTCCTGGGGCTCGCGCTGGGCGTAAATACCTGGGTGGGCTATCTGCCCTCGGTGGCGGCCGTGCAGCGCTGGATCGCGGCCACCCCGGAGGGCCCCGTGGTGCTGCCCTCGGCGGGCTCCACCGAGCGCCATACCGATGCCGGCCACGGCTATGCGTTTATGGACTCGGTCCCCTCCAGCACCCCGAGCGTCCCCGCCTCCGCGGCCTGGGTCTATCTGCCGCCGGACTACGATAAGCCCGGAAATACCACCCGCTACCCCGTGATCTATGCACTGCACGGCTCCCCCGGCAGCTCCCCCGATTGGTTCAGCGGCGGGCGCATCGACGGTTCCCTGGACATCCTGATCCGCGACGGCCTATTTCCCCCGGCCATCGTGGTGGCCCCTGACCTCAACGCGGGCGCGGGCCGCAGCGGCCAGGAACCGCTTAATCAACCGGGTGGGCCGCAGATGGAGGATTTTGTGGTGAACGATGTGGTGGGATGGGCCGATAAAAACCTGCGCACGCTCCCCGAGAGCGGGCAGCGCGTGATCGCCGGGATGTCCTCGGGGGCGATGGGTGCGCTGAATTATGGGCTGGGTCATCCCGATATTTTTGCCGGGACAATCGCACTGATCGGCTATGCAACCCCCTATTCGGATGCGATTAAAAATAATCCCGAGGCCCTGGCCGCGACCACCCCGGAAAACCTGCTGGATCGCCTGCCCGCGGGCACCGGCCCGCGCATCTTCCTGGGCCAAAACGACGGAAAATCGCTCCCGGAGATGCAAAAACTCGCCGCGAAGTTCCGCGAGCACGGGCTCACCAGCACGCTGCGGGAGTTTAAAGGGCTGCAACATAACTGGACCGCGGCGCGCACGATGATGCCCTATGGCCTGGTCTGGATGGCGCAGGAACTCGGCTGGACCCCGCCGCGCTAGGGCACTCCCACCCGTAAAAACACCGCGGCCCCCGGTCTCTGCAGAGACCGGGGGCCGCGGTGGTATCGGGGTGGCTACTCGCGCAGCGTCGCGCCAAAGCGCTCGGCGGCCACGGCCACACCCGCGAGGCGAGACTCCGAGGCCTCGGCCGCGGTCAGCGTGCGATCGGGGGCGCGGAAGCGCAGCGCAAAGCTGAGCGATTTGCGCCCCTCGGGCAGGCCCTGCCCGCGGTAATCATCCACGAGGCGCACGTCCTCCAGCAGGTCCCCCGCACCCTCGCGCACGGCATCCAGCACGTCCACGGCGGGCACATTGGCCGGAACCACGAGCGAGAGGTCTTGGGTGGCCGCGGGATAGGTGCGGATCGGCTGCGCATCAATCACCGCGGGAACCGCGGCCAGCACGGCATCCAGGTTGATCTCGGCCACGGCCACGGTGCGCGGCAGATCGGCCTCCTCGGCATAGGCGGGCAGCAGTTCGCCCGCATAACCGATGACCCGGTCGCCGGCCAGCAGCTCGGCCGTGCGGCCCGGGTGCATCGCCTGGTGGCGGCCCTGGCGCACGGTGATCTCCGCACCGGCACCCAGCGCAATCTGACGCACGGCATCCAGCGCATCGGCCACACCCGAGTTCACCTGGGCCTGACCGGCCTGGCGCGGGGTGCTGGCACCAAGGATCAGCACGGCCACGTGATGCGGCTGCGCGGGGATGCCCTCCACCAGCTCGGCGAGCTGCTCGGGCGAGGGACGCTCATTGCCCACGGGAAGCGTGGCCTGGCCATAGGCCTTGCCCTCCTCGGGCAGGAAAACCAGGCCGGCTTCGAAGATATTCAGATCCACGAGGCCGCGCGAGAGATTCCGCTTGGCCACACCGATCAGGCCCGGCAGCAGCGAGGTGCGCAGGAAGGGCTCGCGCGAGTCCAGCGGATTGGCCAGCTTCACGGCGGGAACCGCACCGGCACCCGGTGCACCAAAGAGGTTATTGGCCTCCAGGCCCACAAACGGATAGGACAGGACCTCGGTGGAACCGGCGGCCGCGAGGGTCTGCGCCACGCGGCGACGCGCGCGCTGCTCGGCGGTCAGTCCGCGGCCGGGAGGGGCCACGGGCAGGCGCGAGGGAATGCGGTCATAACCCACGATGCGGGCGACCTCCTCGGCCAGATCGCAGGGATCGGTGATGTCCGAGCGCCAGGTCGGGGGTGTGACCCGGAAGCCCTCCGCGGTGTCCTCCACCAGGGCGCCGATCTCGGCGAGCGAGGAACGAATCTCCTCGGCGCTGAACTCGGTACCGATCAGGGCGGAGATATAGCCGGCGGCCAGCGCGATGGGCTCGCGGGTGGTGGAGGAATCCAGCACCGAACCAAGCGAATCCAGCTCGCCCCCGGCCAGGTCCACCATGAGCTGCGCGGCACGCGCGGCGGCGGCCCGGGCAATGCGCGGATCCACCCCGCGCTCATAGCGTTTGGAGGCCTCGCTGGGCAGCTTATGCCGGCGCGCACTGCGCGCGATCGAGACGGACTCGAAGTGCGCGGCCTCGATCAGCACATTGCGGGTCTCGGAGGTGATCTCGGTGGAGGCCCCACCCATCACACCGGCCAGGCCGATCGGGCCCGAACCATCGGTGATCAGCAGATCCTCGGGGTGCAGGGTGCGCTCGGTGCCGTCGAGCGTGACCAGGGTCTCGCCCTTCGCGGCGCGACGCACAACCAGGCCGCCGCTGATCTTATCCAGGTCATAGCCGTGGATGGGCTGACCCAGCTCCAGCATGACGTAATTGGTGATGTCCACGAGCACCGAGATCGACCGGATTCCGGCCAGGCTGAGCCGGGCGATCATCCACGGCGGGGTGGGAGCCTGCGGGTTAACGCCGCGCACCACGCGCGTGATGAACACGGTGGAGCCCACGGTGCCGCGGATCGGAGCCTCATCGTTTACGCTCACCTCGAAGCCCGAGGCCTCGACGATCTGGGGGGCGAGTGCGGGATCGCGGAAGGCAGCTCCCGTGGCATGCGAGTATTCGCGGGCCACACCGCGCACCGAGAACGCATAGCCGCGGTCGGGCGTCACGTTCAGCTCCACGCCGCTATCGTCCAGGCCCAGCAGCGGCAGCGCGGGCGTACCCACGGGTGCATCGATGCCGTAATTGGCGAGCACAATAATGCCATCGGATTCCTCGCCCAGGCCCAGCTCGCGTGCCGAGGCCATCATGCCCTCGGAAACGTGGCCATAGGTCTTGCGCGGGGCGATCTTAAAGTCTCCGGGCAGGACGGCACCGGGGAGGGTCACCACCACCTTGTCTCCCACGCGGAAGTTATGGGCGCCACAGACGATGCCGTGGACGGGCTCACCACCATCGGCGGCGACCTCACCGTCCTCGGCCACGCGCACGCGGCACCAGTTGATGGTCTTGCCGTTGGACTGCTCCTCGGGGGTGAACTCCAGCACCTCACCCACCACGATGGGTCCACTCAGATCAAAACCGTGGATGTCCTCCTCTTCCAGGCCGACCTTCACGAGGGCGGCCTGCACCGACTCGGGGGTCGAGCCGGGCTCAAGATCTACGTATTCAGCCAGCCAGCTCAGGGGAACCCGCACGACTACACCACCATTCCGAATTGCTGCGAGAAGCGAATATCGCCCTCAACCATGTCCCGCATGTCCTGTACCCCGTCGCGCAGCATCAGGCCACGCTCCACGCCCATACCAAAGGCAAAGCCCGAATAGACCTCGGGGTCGATGCCGGCGGCGCGCAGCACGTTCGGGTGGATCATGCCGCAGCCGCCCCACTCGATCCAGCGCGGGCCGTCCTTAAACGTGGGGTGCCAGAAGTCCAGCTCGGCGCTGGGCTCGGTGAACGGGAAGAAGCTCGGGCGCAGGCGAATCTTTGCCTCATCGCCGAATACGGATTTTACGAAGTGGTCCAGCGTGCCGCGCAGGTGGGCCATCGTGAGGCCCTTATCCACGGCGAGGCCCTCAAACTGCATAAAAACGGGGGTATGGGTGGCGTCAAGCTCATCGGTGCGGTAAACGCGGCCAGGTGCAAGCACATAGATGGGGACCTCGCGGTCGAGCATCGTGCGCACCTGAACGGGCGACGTATGGGTGCGCATCACGAGGTGCGAGCTGGGCGGGTCCACAAAGAAGGTGTCCTGCATTGCGCGCGCGGGGTGATCGGCGTCGAAGTTGAGGGCGTCGAAGTTAAACCACTCGCTCTCCACCTCGGGCCCCTCGGCCACCTCCCAGCCCATGCCCGTGAAGATATCCTCGACGCGCTCCTGGAGCAGCGCGAGGGGGTGCCGGGCACCGGCACGGTACAGGCTCGGGAGGGCCGTGACATCCACGGTCTCCTCGACCAGGCGGCGGGCGTTCTCGGCCTCGAGGATACGCGCCTCGGCATCGGCATAGGCCTTATTCACGCGCCCGCGGGCCTGGCCCACAAGCTTACCCAGGGCGGCCTTCTGGTCGTTCGGGACGCTGCGCAGCGCCGCGTTGAGGTTCGCGAGCGGCGAGCCCTCCACGAGGTGCGCGGATCGGGCCTGCTTGAGGCCGGCGGAATCGACAACGGCGGCGATATCGGCCAGGGCCGCATCGATCGCGGCGGCGACGCTTTCTTCGGAAATCAGTTGAGGGTCAGACACAAGAGTCAATTCTACCCAATGGGCGGGCCGGTGCGGGCCCCGGAGCCCAAAACCGCGGCGGATGATCCCGGCTTCGGGACCATCCGCCGCGGCGGGACTGCGGGTAGGGCGCTAGGAGCCCTGTGCCGGTGCCGCGGGTGCCGCGACCGCGGCGGGCGCCGCGGGGCCGGCCGGGGCCGGGTTTCCGCGGCGGCGGCGCTTTCCGCCCTCGCCGCGCGCCGCGGAATCGCTGCGCTTGGCGAGCCAGCGGGCTACCGCCGAGAGCGAGAGGTTCATCAGCAGGTAGATCACCAGCGTCACCAGGAAAAGCGTAAACAGATATTTATTGCCCAGCGCGTTTCCGAGGTTATTCATCGTGGTCCGGATGAGCTCGGGATAGCCCACGATAAATCCGAGCGAGGTGTCCTTAAGTAGCACCACCAGCTGGGCGACGATGATCGGCAACATCTGCCGGAACGCCTGCGGAAATTCCACGATCATGCGCGTGGCAAACGGCGTCAGGCCGATACTCAGCCCCGCCTCGCGCTGCCCGCGCGGCAGGGAGGTGAGTCCCGCGCGCAGCGCCTCGCCGATGATCGCACCGTTATAGAGCCCCAGGCCCAGCACCACGGCCAGATAGGCTCCGCTGGAAAACGCCAGCAGAATAAACAGCATCATCAGCAGCACGGGCATGCCGCGCACAAATTCCAGCACGATCGCGGCCGGGATGCGTACCCAGCGGGTCTGCGCCGAGCGCAGCAGGGCAAAGACCACGCCGAGGATCAGGGCGAGCACGGCCGCGGCGGCCGCGGCCTTGAGGGTGTTCAGGACACCCTGCCCGATCTGTTCCCAGAGCACGGGGTTGCCCAGCACGTCCCAGCGCGAGGGATCCCACAGGCCCGAGAGCATCACGCCGCCGGAATCGCGCGGGCGGCCCAGGACAAGAATCGCGCCGATCAGCGCGCCGATGACGATCAGCGCGATCACAATCGAGAGGATCAGCGAGCGCCGGCGGGCCTTGGGGCCCGGGGCGTCAAAGAGGACGGAAGAGCCGGTCATCGCGATACCAACCATTTCTTTTCCAGATATCCCGCGAGCAGTCCCAGCGGAATGGTGATCAGCAGATAGAACGTGGCCACACCCAGCAGCACCGCGATCACCGCGTTGCCATTGGCATTGGCCAGCTCCTTACCGATCGTGAATAGCTCGGCCACAAAAAATCCGCCGGCCACCGAGGTGTTTTTAACCAGGGCGATCATGACGTTAATCAGCGGCGGTACGGTCATCCGCACGGCCTGCGGCAGCACCACCTGGGTCACGGTCTGGCCAAAGCCCAGGCCGATACTGCGGGCGGCCTCGGCCTGCCCGAGCGGCACACCGTTAATGCCCGAGCGCAGCGCCTCGGCCACAAACGGCGAGGTATAGAGGCTCAGGCCGATCATCGCGAGGAATTTATAGTCCAGCTGTAGGCCCAGCTGCGGGGCCACAAACGCGAAGAAAAACAGGATCAGGGTGAGCGGGGTATTACGCACCAGTTCGGTATATGCGGTGGCCACCACGCGCAGCGAACTCACCGGTGAGATTCGCATGATCGCGATGATGGCGCCCAGCACCAGGGCCGCGATTCCGGCCACGAGGAAGAGCTGAAGGGTCAGGGCAAAACCCGAGAGATAGCGATCAAGGTTGTCCAGGACAACGTTCATCTGTGTGGCCTCCTTTCAAGAGAGTGGGGTGAGGGGTCCGGGGCGGTCCTGGGGCGGGCGGGGTCTCCCCGCCCGCCCCAGGACCGCGACGCGCAGCCTACTGATCGGGCGTGGGGCCCTCCACAAACGGCAGGATTGTGCCGGCGGTCTTCTCCCAGGCGGCCTTATAGGCGCCGTCCTTATAGGACTGCTCCAGCGCCTTATTAATGAACTCCTGGAATGCGGTATCGCCCTTCTTCAGGCCGATTCCATAGGGCTCCTTGGTGAAGAGGTCGCCGGCGAGCTTAAACTCGCCCTCGTTTTTGGCGGCCAGCCCGGCAAGAATCACGTTATCGGTGGACACCGCCACAACCTTGCCCGAGCGCAGCGGCTCGAGGCAGTTGCTATAGGTATCGGTCAGGACGGGGTCGGCGCCCAGCTTCGCGATATTCTCGGCCGGGGTGGAGCCGGTGACCGAGCATACGGGCTTGCCCACGATGTCCTTTTCGGACTTAATATCGGTGTTATCGGCCTTCACCAGCAGCGACTGCCCGGCGATGTAATACGGGCCCGCGAAGTCGATGACTTCCTTGCGCTTATCGTTGATCGTATAGGTGGCCACGATCATGTCCACCTCGCCGTTTTCGATAAACGGCTCGCGGTTGGCCGAGACGGCTTCCTTCCACTCGATCTTATCGGCGGGGATTCCGAGCTGACCGGCGATGATCTTCGCGATCTCCACGTCAAAGCCCTCCTCGCCGTTGAGACCCTTCTCGCCAAAGAGGGGCTGATCAAATTTCACCCCCACGGTGATCTTTCCGGCCTTGGACAGCTTCTCCATTGTGGTGCCGGCCTCAAAGCTGGGGCTGGCCACCACGGTGGGGTTATCGCCCGAGCCGGCCTTGGTGTCATCGCCGCCGCCGGAACAGGCGGACAGCGCAAGCAGGGTCACGCCGGCGAGGGCGATCAGGGAAAACTTGGAACGCTTCATGAGAATATTCCTTCTTCGTTGAATTGGTATCTGGCGGTTCTATATGGATGTGGTTTAGCGTTCGAGGATTTTGGAGAGGAAATCCCGGGCCCGCGGCGATTGCGGGTTGGTGAAAAATGTCTCCGGGGTGGCGTCCTCCACGATCTCGCCGTCGGCCATAAACAGCACCCGGTCGGCGGCCTTGCGGGCGAAGCCCATCTCGTGGGTCACCACGATCATGGTCATGCCCTCCTTGGCCAGGCCCACCATGACGTCGAGGACCTCGTTGATCATCTCGGGGTCAAGCGCGCTCGTGGGCTCGTCCATCA
This sequence comes from Mycetocola spongiae, assembly GCF_020424085.1. Taxonomy (NCBI): domain Bacteria; kingdom Bacillati; phylum Actinomycetota; class Actinomycetes; order Micrococcales; family Microbacteriaceae; genus Mycetocola; species Mycetocola spongiae. The sequence goes on from NZ_CP080203.1 coordinate 995,125, forward strand.
AGATCAGCTTGGGGCTCATCGCGAGGGAGCGGGCGATGGCCACGCGCTGCTGCTGCCCACCCGAGAGCTGGGCGGGCATCTTCTGCGCCTGATTGGCCACGCCCACGCGCTCCAAGAGGGTCATGGCCCGGTCGGTGGCGTCCTTTTTGGACATGCCCTTAACCTTGATCGGGCCCAGCGTGACGTTTTCCAGCACGGTTTTATGGGCGAAGAGGTTAAACGACTGGAAGACCATGCCCACATCGGCGCGCAGCTTGGCCAGCCCCGCGCCCTCCTCGGGGAGGCGGTCGCCGTCGATTGTGATCGTGCCGCTGTCGATGGTCTCCAGGCGGTTGATCGCCCGGCAGAACGTGGACTTGCCCGAACCCGAGGGCCCGATGACCACCACCACCTCGCCGCGCGCGACCGTGGCCGAGATATTTTTTAGCACGTGCAATTCGCCATAGTGCTTATTCACGGCATCCAGCACCACGAGGGGCTCCCCCAGCTTGGCGATGGGGATGCTGCTTGTCTTTGGTATCAACGTTGAATCCATGTCACCCACGCTAAACAACATCGCGCGCGATTGGCCATCATAAACACGCTTGTTACCGAGATGTAACACAAACGAGACAGCCCTTTAATACCGCGGATTTTGGCGGTAATTTACCCCCCAAGGAGTGACGCGGAAGTCTAGCCTATGCCGCCGCGGGAATATAGTCATCCGGAAAAATCTCGACCGTGCACTGTCGGCCCGCGGGCATAAAAAAACCGGCCCCCCGCGAGAGTGCGAGGGACCGGTTGGCGTCGATTGACGCAGACTATTTTTAGGAACGCTGCGCGAAGGCCGTCTCGTAGAGGCAGACCGAGGCCGCGGTGGCGAGGTTCATCGACTCGGCGTGACCAAAGAGCGGCACGGACACCACGCGCTCGGCCAGCGGCAGCACGTCGTCCTCCAGTCCGCGGGCCTCGTTGCCGAAGAGCCATGCGGTGGGTTCGGCCAGCACACCGGTATTGCGCACATCCAGCAGGCTCTCGCCCTTGGTATCGGCGGCGATGACGCTCATATTGGCATCGCGGGCCTGGCGCAGGACCTCGGGCAGTTCCAGGCCCACGGCCACGGGAAGGTGGAAGAGCGAGCCGGTGGTGGAGCGCACCACCTTGGGGTTATACAGGTCCACGCTGCGGCCGGTGAGGATGACCCCATCGGCTCCCGCGGCATCGGCCGCGCGGATGATGGTGCCCAGGTTGCCCGGGTCACGCACCTCCTCGAGGATCGCGATGAGCTTGGGCGAGCCGGCGAAGATGTCCTTGGCCGAGGTGGGGAACTGGCGGGCCACCGCGATGACACCCTGCGGGGTCACGGTATCGGCCATGGCGTTCAGCACTTCTTCGGTGACAAACTCCACGTCCATGCCGGCGGCGATCGCCGCATTGGCGAGGTCCTCATAGCGCTCTAGCGCGGTGGGGGTGGCATAAAGCTCGATCATGACCTCGGAGCGATACATCAGCGCCTCGGTCACGGCCTGGGGGCCTTCGAGTAGGAACAGGCCGGTCTCGACGCGGGCGGCTCGCTTGGCGAGCTTGGCTACGGCGCGGATACGGGGAGCACGGGGATTATCTAGCACGACCCCCATTCTACGCGGACTTTGGCGCGAGCGGGGCGCGGAGCGGCAAGCCGCCCGGCCGCGGGCCCCGCCGGTAATACGCAAAAACCCCCGCATCGAGGATGCGGGGGTCTTGCGAAGGAAGCTAATGCTTAGGCTGCAGCCTTGGGTGCCGAGGTGTCGGCGGGGAGGGCCTTCTTGGCGCTCTCAACCAGGGCGGCGAAGGTGGCGGGCTCGTTTACGGCGAGCTCGGCCAGCATGCGACGGTCAACCTCGATACCGGCGAGACCCAGACCCTGGATCAGGCGGTTATAGGTGAGGCCGTTGGCGCGGGATGCGGCGTTGATACGCTGGATCCACAGGCGACGGAAGTCGTTCTTACGCTTCTTACGGTCGTTATAGTTATAAACGAAGGAGTGGTTCAGCTGCTCCTTGGCCTTGCGGTACAGGCGCGAACGCTGACCGCGGTAACCGGATGCCCGCTCAAGGATAACCCGACGCTTCTTGTGGGCGTTAACCGCCCGCTTTACTCTTGCCATTACTTTTTAATCTTTCTCTGTAGCTTACGGGGCGTCTTAGTGACCGAGAAGCTTCTTGATGTTCTTGGTGTCGGCCTTCGAAACCAGCTGATCCTGGTTCAGACGGCGCTTGCGCTGGCTCGACTTGACCTCGAGGTTGTGGCGCATGCCCGACTGCTGCTTCTTGATCTTGCCGGAGCCCGTGAGCTTAAAGCGCTTCTTAGCGCCCGAGTGGGTCTTCTGCTTAGGCATTATTTTCCTCCTGCTTTGCCGCCTTCTTACTTGCGGCACGGTTTGCGTTGGCCTCGGCTTTCGCCTCGGACTTATTCTTGAGCGGCCCAATCACCATGACCATATTGCGGCCATCGATGGTGGGGTTGGACTCGATTACGCCGAACTCGGCAACGTCCTCTGCAAACTTATGCAGCAGACGCACACCCTGCTCGGGGCGGGACTGCTCGCGGCCACGGAACAGGATCATTGCCTTCACCTTGTCACCGGCCTTGAGGAAACCCTCGGCGCGCTTGCGCTTGGTTTCGTAATCGTGAGCATCAATCTTCAGGCGGAAGCGCACCTCTTTGAGGATGGTGTTTGCCTGGTTACGGCGTGCTTCCTTAGCCTTCTGAGCGGCCTCGTACTTAAACTTGCCGTAGTCCATGATCTTCGCCACCGGCGGCTTAGAGGTCGGTGCGACCTCTACCAGATCGAGATCGGCTTCCTGCGCCAGGCGCAGGGCTACCTCAATTTTGACGACGCCAACCTGTTCTCCGGCGGGGCCAACAAGGCGAACTTCTGGGACCCGGATGCGGTCGTTGGTACGGGGATCGCTAATGCGTAACTCCTCTGATTGAAAACTCGAAGCCACTCTGTCCGAAAAAATTCGAGCCGAGGCGAGAGAGAAAATTACACACCGGATTCTTGTGAATAAATCACTACCCGGCACACACCCTTATCTACCCGACCGATCCCCCCGGAGGGAGTGGCCTGGCGGAGTGTAACTACCCGGTAACCTAGTACTACGGTCAAACGCGGGTGGGAGAATATCCTCTTTCGTAACAAGACAGATGTCTTGTAGCCGCGATCAGTCTAGCAGAGGAATACAGTGTCGGAAAACCAAGCCCCCAGCCCCGAGGAAATTGCCGCCGTACAGGAGGCCACCCGGGATATCGCCGATGTTCCCGCGGTCGAGGTGATCACCACCGCCTGCGTGCACCTGCTGAGCGCGGCCGCCGTGAAATGCGGCCTGGCCGATGACCCCGAGACCCAGCAGGACCTCGACGAGGCCCGCAAGCTGATCAACGCCCTGGCCGGCCTTATCACCGCCGCCGCCCCCGAGGTGAGCGATATGCACGCCCGCAGCCTGCGCGATGGCCTGCGCTCGCTTCAGCTCGCGTTCCGCGAGGCCTCCGTGATCCCCGATGCCCTCGGCAAGGGTCCGGGCGAGAAGTGGACCGGCCCGGTTAACTAAGAAGTCACATGCAGAACGCCCGCCACCCCCTCGGGGTGGCGGGCGTTTTGCGTGGCGGCGCGGGGACACCGGGAAGCGGCTCCCGCGGGGCATCCCTCGCGCCAGCACGGGGAACCAAAAGCGACATTTAGGGGCAAAGCGTCAAACGCGGTGTAGCGTGCTCGGATCGATTCAAAGGAGAATTTATGCACTCGTTGGGAAGCAGCCTCGCGGGGCCGCGGGTCGCGCCCGCGCCGATCCGCCGCGCCGCCTCCGATCCGCGCCTCGCGCCGGCTCCGGGCCCGGCCCTCCCCCGCACTAAGGCGCGGTGTTAGGATCGCTCCTCGCGCCCCACAATCGCCGCGGCCGCGTGGTCACCGTTCGACCGGTATCACCCGCGGGAGCTCAACCCGCGCGCGCCCGGGAGCGGGCAATCTGAGCGTATCGGGCGAGGCCCCACGCGGCGAGGACCGGAGGAGCGCGCACCGCGGCGGGCTGCACCTGGGCGGCGGCACGGTGGTGTCCCGCGTTCTGGGTTTCATCCGAACCGCGGTCCTGGCCGCGGTCATCGGAACCGTGGCCAGCGAGAGCGCGGATGCCTTTGCCATCGCCAGTCAGCTGCCCAATAATATCTTCTGGCTGATCTCCAGCGGGGTCTTCTCCGCGATCCTCATCCCGGAGCTGGTGCGCTCGCGCCGGGATCCGGACGGCGGTGCCGCGCATCTGAACCGGCTGCTGACCCTGGGGCTGATCATCATGGCGCTCGCTACGGTCGCGGCGCTGTTCCTGGCGCCCGCGCTGGTGCACCTCTATGTGAGCGAGTGGAGCCCCGCCCGGATCAACCTGGCGGTCGCCTTCGCGCTCTGGTGTTTCCCGCAGATCTTCTTTTATGGGGTCTTCTCGCTGTGTGGTGAGACGCTGAACTCTCGCGGACATTTTGCGCCGGCTGCCTGGGCGCCGCTCGTGAATAGCGTGATCTCCCTGGCCACCCTGGGCGTTTTTGCCTGGGCGTTTGGGGTCTTCCCGCAGGCCACGGCGGCGGTGGAGGGGTGGACGCCGGGCATGATTGCGCTGCTCGCGGGAGGCAGCTCGCTCGGGGTGGCCGGTCAGGCCGCCGTGGTGGCCCTGGCCATGTATCGCGCCGGGATCCGGTTTTCCCCAAATTTCCGCTGGCGGGGTGCCTCGCTTGGCACCGCCACGCGCGCGGCCAAGTGGACGTTTGGGCTGGTGATCATCGGCCAGGTCCTCGGGGTTGTGCAAACAAATATCGTGGGGGCCGCCTCCGGGCAAAACGCCTCCGCGTCCGCACTGATCACCGCGTGGCTGGTATTTATGCTGCCCTATTCCGTGATCGCGGTATCGATCGGCACCCTCTATTTCACCCGGTTGAGCCGGCATGCCCAGGCGGGACGGACGGGGGATCTCGCCGCCGAACTCGCGTGGCCCGTGCGTGTGCTGGCGGTAGCGATGCTGGGGGCCTTCACGGTGATGATGATCGTGGCCCTTCCCCTCAGCCGCTTTTTCACCAATACCGCGGAAAATGCGCAGGCCCTGGCCCTGGTCCTGATGGCGTTTTTGGTCTCCCTCCTTCCCCTGTCGTTCCTGTTCCTGTTTCAGCGCGCGTTTTATGCGCTGGGCGATGCCCGCACGCCCTTCGTTTATACCTGTGTGCAGGCGGCAGCGCTCCTCACCGGGACCCTGCTGCTGCCGGGGCTGGTCGAGCTGGCCTATCTCACCGCCGCGGTGGCCGCCGTGCAATCGCTCGCCGCCACGGTGCAGGTGCTCATCGCCGCCTGGCTGTTGCGACGTCGGGTGGGCCCGATGGGGGTGCGTCGCGCGCTTCCCTCGATCGGTCGGGCCCTGATCGCGATGCTCGCGAGCGCCGCGATAGCGCTTCCGCTGGGCTCCCTGCTCGGCGATTGGGGAATGTCCGAGAGGGCGGAGGCGCTGCTGCTCTCCGCGGTGCTGGCCGCGGTCTGCGGGGGCACGTTTGTGCTCGGCATGGTGCTCCTGCGCGATCCGGTTCCGCGGCGGCTCTTCGCCGAATTTTTTCCCGCGCGCCCCGCGGCTGGACGCTGATCGGCGGGGTCCGCGATAAATGCAGAACGCCCGTCACCCCTCGGGGTGGCGGGCGTTTTGCGTGGCGACGCGGGCTAGGAGCTCGCGCGCAGGCTTACCCGGAGCGAATCCACGCGGGTCGCGATGATCTCATCGGCGGCCCAGCGCTGGGCGAGACGGCCCAGAACGGTATCCAGCATCGAGCGGTCCAGCCCGTCCACCAGCGTCAGGGTGACCAGGAGCTCCGAGCCGTGCAGGCGCGCCTCGGGATCACCCGCGCTCAGCGAGACGTCGATTACGGAGAGTTCGGTGGTGATTGACCGGGCAAACGCGGTAAACACCTCGGGGTCGTGAAAGCTTGGCACCCAGGGCTGCTGCTGGGCAACGGCCCAGAGCGCGGGGCGGCGCAGCACAAACTCGAGTTCGGTGGTGGCATCCAAGACCACCAGCTCGGTATTCTCCTCGGCCGCGGCCAATGCCACGCGCGTTCCATCGGCGGGAACCGGGCGCGCCTCGGGATTCCAGGCGCGCATCGCGTCCACGGAGGAAAACACGGGCAGAACATTGCGGCCATCGGGGCCCGCGACCGTGATGATCGAGAGCTCCTGGGTTTTATCCACCTGCTGCCCGGCATCGTTATAGCCGATATCGCCGGCATGGGCGATCAGCGGGATCAGGAGGCGTGCACTGCGGAAGGCATCCACCACCTCGGCCTCGGTGACCTCATGGGCGCGGAAGCGGCGCTGGGATTCGGCCAGGAGCTCGGGCGCGGTGCCGTCATCTCCGGCATAGGCGTTATCGTGCGCCTGGAACGTGCGTCCCTCCCACGGGCGGTCGGCGCTATCGCCGGTATTGCCGGCGAGGGCCGCGAGGCGTGCGCGGATACCCGTGGGGTCCTCGCCGTTTCCGGCGTGACCGGCGGGGCCGCCCGCACTCTCGTGCGGGCGGTCGCCGGGCGGGGTGGGATTAGTCGGAAGCGACATCCAGGGCCTCTGCAAGCGTGAAGTTACCGTTATAAAGTGCCTTGCCGATGATGGCACCCTCGAGTCCCAGCGGCACCAGTGCGCGCAGCGCGGCAATATCGTCGAGGTTGGAGATGCCACCCGAGGCCACCACGGGGCGCACGGTGCGCTCCATGACCTGCTTCAGCAGTTCAAGGTTCGGGCCCTGCAGCGTGCCGTCCTTGGTGACATCGGTCACCACATAGCGGGCGCAGCCGGCCTTTTCGAGGCGGTCCAGGACGGTCCACAGATCGCCGCCGTCCTTGGTCCAGCCGCGGGCAGACAGCGTGGTGCCGCGCACATCCAGGCCCACGGCGATGGCCTCGCCATACTGGCCGATCACGCTTGCCGCCCACTCGGGGTTTTCCAGAGCCGCGGTGCCGAGGTTGATGCGGGTCGCGCCCGTGGCGAGGGCCGCCTCGAGGCTCTCGTCATCGCGGATGCCACCGGAGAGCTCCACCTGCACGCCGTGCACCGACTTGATCAGCTTGCGGATGACGGCGGAGTTATTGCCGCGACCAAATGCCGCATCCAGATCCACGAGGTGGATCCACTCGGCCCCCTGGGAGGCCCAGTCCTCGGCCGCGGCCACGGGATCGCCATAATTCGTCTCGGAACCGGCCTCGCCCTGGGTCAGGCGCACGGCCTTACCGCCGGCCACGTCCACGGCGGGCAAAAGCTCCAGGCCTGGGGTGTTATTGAACTCGCTCATGTTGTCCTTGAAATCGCTGTGAGTGGATGGGGCCGCCGGGGCGGCCCGACCCGATGTTAATCAGTGGGGAGGGTGCCGAGCCAATTCCGGAGCAGCTGAATGCCCGCCTCACCCGATTTTTCCGGGTGGAATTGGGTGGCCGTGAGCGGTCCGTTTTCGATCGCGGCCAGGAAGGGGGCACCGTGTTCGGCCCAGGTGAGGGCCGGCTCCGGGAAGGGAGGCATAACGTCCAGGCTCCACTGCTGCGCCGCATAGGAGTGAACAAAATAAAAACGCTCATAGTGGAGGCCACGGAACAGCACGGAGTCCTCGGGAGCGGACACCGTATTCCAGCCCATATGCGGAACCACCGCGGCGGGAAGCGCCGTGATATCCCCGGGCCACTGGCCCAGGCCCTCGGTGGTTTCGCCGCGCTCGGTACCGTTTTCGAACATGACCTGCAGGCCCACGCACACGCCCAGCACCGGCTTGGCACCGGCGATGCGCTTATCGATGATGCGGGCACCGCCCGAGGCCTCCAGGGCCTCCATCACGGCGCTAAATGCCCCCACGCCGGGGACAAACAGGCCGTCGGCGGCCATCGCGGTGGCAAAATCCCCGCTCAGGGTGACGTTGGCACCGGCGGCCTCGAGGGCCTTCACCGCCGAGTGAACGTTGCCGGATCCATAATCAAAAACAACAACGTTGGGGCGACGCTCCCCGGTCACAGCTTGCCCTTGGTGGAGGGGATGCCCTCCACCAGCGGGTCGAAGGCCTTGGCCACCCGGAATGCGCGCGCAAAGGCCTTAAACTCGGCCTCGGCAATGTGGTGCGGATCGCGCCCGCTCACCACGTTGATGTGCACGGTGAGGCCGGCGTTAAACGTGATGGCCTCAAATACGTGGCGCACCATCGACCCGGTGAAGTGGCCACCGATCAGGTGGAACTCAAACCCTGCGGGCTCACCGGTGTGCACAAGATAGGGACGGCCGGAGATATCCACCACGGCCTGCGCGAGCGCCTCATCCAGCGGGCACAGCGCATCGCCATAGCGGGCAATTCCGGCCTTATCGCCCAGCGCCTCGCGGATGGCCATACCCAGCGCGATGCCGATGTCCTCGACGGTGTGGTGCACGTCGATATGCGTATCGCCCGTGGCCACCACGCGCAGATCGGTCAGCGAGTGCTTCGCGAAGGCCGTGAGCATGTGGTCATAAAACGGGACCGTGGTATTAATCTCGCTGCGGCCGGTGCCGTCGAGGTTGATCTCGAGTTCGATGGAGGATTCGCTCGTCGCGCGCGTAACCGTCGCGGTGCGGGGTGCGGTAGTCATGCTATGAGCTTAGTGCTCGCAGCGCGTCGAGGAACGCGCCGGTCTCGGAGGCGGTGCCGGCGCTCACGCGCAGGTGCCCGGGAATGCCCACATCGCGGATGAGGATTCCCTGGTCCAGGAGCGCCTGGAACGTGGCCGCGGGATCCTCCACTCCCCCAAACAGCACAAAATTCGAGTGCGAGCGGTGCGGGGTATAGCCCAGCTCCGTGAGCTCGGTGACGATGCGATCGCGCTGTCCACGGATGTCATCCACCATCGCGAGCATCGCATCGGAGTGATCAAGCGCGGCCTCGGCGGCGGCCTGGGTGAGGGCGGAGAGGTGATAGGGCAGGCGGACCAGGCGCAGGGCGTCGATCACGGCCGGATCGGCGGCCAGATATCCCAGGCGCACGCCCGCAAACGCAAATGCCTTGCTCATAGTGCGGGAGATGAGCAGACGCTCCCGGCCGGGCAGGAGGGTCAGGGCGCTCGCGGCGTCATCGGGCGCAAACTCGGCATAGGCCTCGTCAACCACCACGATTCCGGGGGCGGCATCGTAGACCGCGGCGATCGTTTCGAGGGAGAGCGGGGTGCCCGTGGGGTTATTCGGCGAGCATAAAAACACGATATCCGGGGCGGCCTCGCGCACCGCGGCGGCGGCGGTCTCGGGGGTGAGCTCATAATCGGCATCGCGCTGCGCGGGAATCCAGGCGGTGCCGCTGCCCGAGGCGAGGATCGAGTACATGGAATAGGTGGGTACAAAACCCAGGAGCGAGCGGCCGGGGCCACCAAAGGCCTGTAGGACGTGCTGAAGAACCTCATTGGAGCCATTGGCTGCCCAGAGATTTTCCGCAGTGAGGGCGGGGCCGGCCGCGGAGGAGGGCGCCCCGGTCTCGCGGTTAAGATACTCGGCGAGGCGGGTGCGCAGGCCGAGGAACTCACGATCGGGATAGCGGTTCACTCCGAGCACGGCGGCGGCCACGCGGGCCACGATGTCCTGCGCCACCTGCTCGGGGATGCGATGGGTGTTCTCGTTAACGTTCAGGGCCACGGGCACGCTCAGCTGGGGGGCACCGTAGGGGATCTGGCCGCGCAGGTCGTCGCGGATGGGCAGGTCGTTAAGAGTAGTCACGGATCTAGCTTAGCGAGGGGGCGGCGCCCTCCGTCACGCTAGTACTCCGTCACGCTGGCGCCGTGTCACGCTAGCGCCCTGTCTCATTACTGCGCGGTCGCGCTACTGGGCGGTATGGCGCAGGGAGATCGTGAGGCGCCGACCTGCCTGCACCGCGGAACCACTCAGACCGAGCAGGCTTTAGATTTCGGCGATCACATCGCGGAGATCGGCACTGGGCAGGATTATGGGCGAGAGAGACCGCGAGCTGCCTCAGGCAGCCTCACTACTATTCCGTCGTATTACTGCTCTGTCGCATTACTGCTCTGGCACGCTGCTACGTCATATAGCGAAGGGGGATCGTGAGGCGCCGACCTGCCTGCACCGCGGAACCGCTCGGGCCGAGCAGGCTTTTGATCTCGGCGATCACATCGCGGAGATCGGCATAGGGGCCAGGGTTATGGGAGAGAGACCGCGAGTTGCCACAGGCTGTCACGGTATTACTACGTCGCGCTAGCGCCCTGTCACGCTGCTGCGTCATTTAGCGCAGAGGAATCGTGAGGCGCCGACCTGCCTGCACCGCGGAACCGCTCGGGCCGTGGAGGCCTTTGATCTCGGCGATCACATCGCGGAGATCGGCATAGGGGCCAGGATTAGGGGAGAGAGACCGCGAGCTGCCACAGGCCGTTACGCTACCGCTCCGTCACACTACTGGGCGGCCGGGCTACCGCACCGTCACACTACTGCGCGGTATAGCGCAGGGGGATCGCGAGGCGCTGACCCGCCTGCACCGCGGAACTGTTCAGGCCGTTGAGGCTTTTGATCTCGGCGATGACATCGCGGGGGTCTGCATTGGGGGCGAGAGAGACCGCGAGCTGCCACAGGGTTTCCCCGGCGCCGATGGTGGCGTATTCAAAATTGGTTTCGACCACCGTGGAGCTGGCCACGGCTCCCCCGGCGTTCAGGCCGATGGCCACTACGCCGATGACCACGGGCAGGGCCGCGAGGAGGGTGAAAACGATGCGGCCGCGGCGGGTGAGGCGGAGCTTGCCGCTGCCGGGCACCCGTGCCGGGGCGGGAGGCGCGGTGCGGGCGGCGGTGACGATGGAGCGGGCGGCAAATGCGGGTGCACCGGACTCGGCCGGGGATGCGGCCCGCAGGCCCGGGGCGTTGGTGCGGAAGACCCGCCCCTCGGGGAAGGCGATGACATTGCCGGGCAGCGCGGAGGCGGTTGCCCCACCGCTACGCGAACCGATACTGCCGCCGGGACGACTCAGGACTGCTGTACTCATGCGTGCCTCCTACTTCTCTGCGAATAAACCTGCTGTGCGAATACCCGTTGCGTGAACACACTCTGTGTGAAAACACTTTGTGCGAAATCACTCTGTGCAAAAACCTGCGCTGCTGGCCATTGCACCCGGGAACCCGTATTCGAACCTGTGTTTCGAATATATATTCGAATTGTCGAAGATTCAAGCCGGTGTTCGAATATTTTCGAATCTTTTTGCCGACACACTCGAATAGGTGTTTGTTTTTACGTGAATTGCTGGATACAGTTTCGACTGTTGGGATTACTCAACCAACCACCACCGACATTGCCCCGATACGGCGTCAGGACGGAACATTATGGCCGCGAAAAAGCAGCAGACCGCGGATGCCCCGGCATCCGGCCCGGCCGCGCCTCTCAGCGCCGCGGCACTCCCCGATGCGGGCGATGGCACCCGGGCAAAGCCCGGCACGCGCCGCCGCAAGAGCCTGAGCGCCAAGCAGCTCTCGATCATGGAGTTCATCTCCCGCTCCGTCACCGATCAGGGCTATCCGCCGAGCATGCGCGAGATCGGCGATGCCGTGGGCCTGGCCTCCCTGTCCAGCGTCACGCATCAGCTCAACCAGCTTGAGCTCAGCGGCTACCTGCGCCGCGACCCCAATCGCCCGCGCGCCCTGGAAATCCTCATCGATCTTCCCGGCACCCCGGTATCCTCCGCCGATTTTGAATCCACCGCCCCGCCCATCGGCGATGCCGCGATGGTGCCGCTTGTGGGCCAGATCGCCGCGGGCAGCCCGATCACCGCCGAGCAGCAGGTCGAGGAGGTCTTCCCCCTCCCCCGCCAGCTCGTGGGTAAGGGCGATCTTTTTATGCTGAAGGTGCAGGGCGAATCGATGATCGACGCCGCCATCTGCGATGGCGACTGGGTTGTTGTGCGCCAGCAGCACACGGCCGAAAACGGCGATATTGTCGCGGCGATGCTCGATGGCGAGGCCACCGTGAAGGTCTTCCGGCAGCGCGATGGCCATACCTGGCTGCTGCCGCGAAACTCCAATTTTGAGCCCATCCTGGGCGATCATGCCGAAGTCCTGGGCAAGATCGTGGCCGTTCTGCGCTCCGTCTAGGCCCGTGACCGGAAGTATCCCCTCCCCGCGGCAGGCCGTCATGGACTCCCCCGTGGGCGAGCTCACCCTCGTGGCGCGCGGCGAGGCCCTGGCCGCCGTGTATTTTGACGGCCATATCCGTCGCCCGTCCGCCGCCGAGTGCGGACCCGTGGTGGATGGCACGCGGGATCCGCTCCTGGCACGCACCCGCGCCCAGCTCAACGAGTATTTTGCGGGAGAGCGCACAGCATTTGATCTGCCGCTGGACCCCGTGGGCGAGGAGTTTGCCGTGCGGGTCTGGATGCTGCTGCGCGAGATCCCCTATGGTTCCACCACGCGCTACGGCGCCCTGGCCGAGCACCTCGGCGGGCGCTCCTATGCCCAGGCCGTGGGCGGGGCCGTGGGACGCAATCCGCTCAGCATCATCGTGCCGTGCCATCGCGTCCTGGGTTCCGATGGCACCCTGACCGGCTTTGCCGGGGGCACCACACGCAAGGCCTTCCTCCTGGAGCTCGAGGAGAGCGATTCCGCCCGCGCCTCGCGGCTGTTCTAGCCCGCCGTGTCCGCCACCGAAACGCTGCACCTGACCGGCTCCGCGCCGCTGGCCGTGGGCCCCGCCCTGGGCTCGCTCGGCGCGCACGCGATCCCCGCGCTGGATATCATCGAGGGCTCCACGCTCTCGCGCGCCCTGCGCCTGCCCTCGGGCCGGATCCTGGCCGCGCGGATCACCCCGCATGCGGAGGGAGTCCGCGTGGAGACGGCCTCGCTGTCGCCGGATGCCCGCGCGGAGTTGACCGGCGCGGTGCGCACCTGGTTTGATCTGGACGCCGATACGGAGGCGATCGCGCACTCCCTCGGCGGCGATGCGCTGCTCGCCCCGCTCTTGGCCGCGCGGCCCGGCCTGCGGGTGATCGGCAGCCCCGACCCGGCCGAGACCGCGCTGGTCACGGTGCTGGGTCAGCAGGTATCCCTCGCGGCCGCGCGCACGTTCTCGGGCCGGCTTGTCGCGGCCTTCGGCGCGGATGGCCCGGCGCTGCCCGGGGGCACCCCCACCCGGCTGTTCCCGCGCCCCGAGCTGCTGGCCGAGCGCGATCCGGAGGAGGTGCGCGCCGCCGTGGGCCTCACCGGTGCCCGCGCCAAGACCGTGATCGCCCTCGCGCGTACGCTCGCGGACGGCCTGGAGCTCGGGCCCGGGGCGGATCCTGTGCGCGCCCGCGCGGGCCTGCTTGCGGTGCCGGGAATCGGGCCGTGGACCGCCGATTATCTGGGCGTCCGGGTGCTCGGGGACCGCGATGGTTTTGTTCCGGGCGACCTGGTGCTGCGCCGCGCACTCGGCTCGATCCCGGCGCGCGAGGCCGAGGAGCGCTCCCGGGTATGGCGACCGTATCGCGCGTATGCGCTGATGCACCTGTGGACCGCCGCGGCCTATTAGGCCGGGCGCGCCACCGCCGCCGCGGCGGCCAGCCCCGATTCCACGGCCCCCTCGATCCACGCGGGCAGGCGCGAGCAGTGATCCCCGGCAAAAAATATCCGGCCCTCCTCCCCCAGGACATCGTCCTGGAGCGCTGTGAGCTGACCCGGTTCGGTCAGCGCATAGGCGCCCATCGAAAAGCGGTCATTTGACCAGGCATAGGACGCACCGTATTCGCATTCGGCGGCGGCCCCGGGATGCACCTGAGTGATATCCAGCAGCGCGCGCCGCACCCGATCCTCGGGTTCCAGCGCACCCCATTGCAGGGCGTCCTGGCCCCAGGTATAGCTTGCCAGCAGCAGTGCGCGCCTCCCCGGCCCCGCGGTATGCGCCGGATATTGGATGCGCCGCACCGGCAGATCCGTGGCGGTGGCCCCGCCGCCCTCACCCACGCGCTCCTGCCAGAGCGGGGATCGAAACTGCAAAAAAATCTTGGTGGCCGCGTCATAGTGCAGTTGGCGGATGGCGCGCATCTTGCCCGCGGAGAACACCGGGTTCAGCTCGATTCCGCGCAGCACCGAGAACGGCAGCGTACAGATCAGGGCCTCCGCACTAAACTCCCGCTCCCCGCCCGCCGTGCGCGCCCGCACCCGCACGCCGCGGCCGTCCTGGCCGATCGAGAGCACCTCGGTGCCCAGCCTCACCCGCGCACCCAGTTCGGGTAAAAACGCCCGCGGCAGGGAGTCCATACCCGCGGGCAGCTCCAGTAGATCGCCGTAGAGGTCGTCGAAGGATTCCCGGAACTCCTGGATCACCGACGTATTCAGCGTGGACTCGGTGAAGGACACCACCCCGTATTGTTCGATCGCTGCCTCCGACCAGCCGCGCGAACGCAGAAACTCGCGCAGCGAATAGCGGTCATAGCGCCGCACAAACTCGCGCGGGCTCAGCTCCCGATATTCCGCGCGCACCTCCCGCACCGTGTGTTCCCAGAGCCGGTGTACCCCGAGGGCGCGCTCATGGGGGCTCAGCGGAAACGATGGATCGGCCTCAAACGGGGTGGGCTCGCCCGGCCCGCTCAGGCGCTCGCGTGCAAAAACCGTATTGCGCGCGCCGGGGGCCAGCGGCCGCGCCTCGAGGCCAAAGCGGCGCACGAGCCCCAGCGTCAGGCTATGGCGGCGCGGGATGCGCATCGCCCCGGCCTCGGCGATCAGGCCCGGGGCCCAGTCGCGCAGCGTATGAATGCGGCCGCCCACGCGCGTGCGGGCCTCCAGGATCAGCGGATCATAGCCGCGCCGCACGAGGTCATCGGCGGCGGTTAATCCGGCCATGCCGGCACCGATCACCAGAATGCGGGCCCCGCGGGAGAGGAGTGGAAACATGATGCGCCACCAACCGATCTCGGCTGCGCGGGCGCCCCGGACATCCTCATCCGCAGCGGGCCACGGCGCGTATCTGCCGTGACCCCAGCCTAGGCCGTGCCCCTCCCGCAGGGGAAGGGCTGTTTATGCGTCAAACTCGCGCAGGCCCGCCGCCACCTCGGGGGAGGCAAATGCGTGTACCCGCGTGCCGTCCTCGGCATAGTCCAGCGAGATGACCCGGCCGCGGCGGTGCAGCAGCGAGATCGCGTCGCCGCGATCGTAGGGCACCAGCAGGGTGAGTTCCACCGAGGGGCTTGGCAGCAATTCGGAGATGCGCGCGAGGATCTCCTCCACGCCCTCCCCCGAACGCGCCGAGGCGAAGATCGCGCGCGGCTCCAGGCCGCGCAGGACCAGGCGCTCGTCCTCGGAGACCAGATCGGCCTTATTAAACACCACGATCTCGGGCACGTCCCGCGCGCCGACATCGCCAATCACATCGCGCACCGTGGTGAGCTGGGCGGTGGGATCGGGATGCGCGGCATCCACGACGTGTACGATCACATCGGCATCACCCACCTCCTCCAGGGTGGAGCGGAAGGCCTCAACCAGCTGATGCGGCAGATTACGCACAAAACCGACGGTATCGGTGAGGGTATAAACCCGGCCATCCTCGGTTTTATTCTTGCGCACCGTGGCGTCCAGCGTGGCAAAAAGCGCGTTCTCCACGAGCACCCCGGCGTGGGTGATCCGGTTCAGGAGGCTGGACTTGCCGGCGTTGGTATATCCGGCAATGGCCACCGAGGGCACCTCAAAGCGCTCACGATTGGCCCGCTTGGCCTCGCGCGCGGGCTCAAAGCCCTTGATTTGGCGGCGGAGCTTAGCCATCCGAATGTGGATATGGCGGCGATCCAGCTCCAGCTTGGTTTCACCGGGACCGCGCGAACCCATTCCCGCGCCACCCACCTGGCCACCGGCCTGGCGCGACATCGAGTCGCCCCAACCGCGCAGGCGCGGCAGCAGATATTGCAGCTGCGCAAGCTCCACCTGGGCCTTACCCTCGCGGCTCTTGGCATGCTGGCTGAAAATATCGAGGATCACGGCGGTGCGGTCGATGACCTTCACCTTCACCACATCCTCCAGGGCGCGGCGCTGGCTCGGCGAAAGCTCGGTATCGGCCACCACCGTATCGGCGCCGAGCGCCTTCACGATTCCGGCGAGTTCGGCGGCCTTACCGCTTCCAAAATAGGTGGACGCATCGGGATTGGGGCGGCGCTGCAGGAGGCCGTCCAGCACCGCGGCACCCGCGGTCTCGGCGAGGGCCGCGAGCTCGCGCAGCGAGTTCTCGGCCTCGTCCTGCTGGCCCTGCGGATAAACACCGATCAGCACCACGTTTTCCAGCCGCAGCTGACGGTACTCAACCTCGGTGACGTCCTCCAGCTCGGTGGACAGCCCGGCCACGCGGCGCAGCGCCTGGCGGTCGGCACGCTCGGACTGATCGCCGTCGCTGCGGGTACCATCGGCACCCTGTCCACGCTGTAGGGCCTCGGCAGAGGAACCAAACAGGCTAAAGCCCTCGGCGCGGGCCTGGGCTCCGCGCAATACGCGGGCTACGGCGTCATCGCCGTCCTCGGCGGGCACACCGGGCACCGCGGAGTCTTCGGGCACGGTTTCCGTGCCGGTGGAGTCGGGATATTCAACAGGGGTCTGATCATCTGAAGTCATTGCTGCCAGCCTAGCCGCTGGGGGCCCGTTTGGGGCCGGAATCCCGGTGAATTTCTCACGCTGAGCGCGAACGTCCCGCGCGGAAATTCGCCGTAATCTCGGGGCGGGGATCAAACACGCGCCGAACCGGGGTCGCCGCGGCGGGGCATTCTCGGTTACGGTCGAGATATGTCCACGGAACACTATTTTGATGCCCTCCCCGGTGGGGATGCCAGCTACCGCCAGATCACGGCCTGGATCGCCGGAGCCGAGCGCGAGGTCACCACCGCCAATAAGGTGTTCTCCCCCGGTCATATCGACGGCGGAACGCGCATCCTCCTGGACGCCGTACCCGAGCCCCCCACCCACGGCAATATTTTGGATCTGGGTGCGGGCTGGGGCCCGATCGCGCTGGAGCTTGCGATCCTGAGCCCCGAGGCCACCATCTGGGCCGTGGACGTGAACGAGCGTGCCCTGGACCTGGTGCGCCGCAATGCCCAGGCGCTGGGCCTGGAAAATATTCGTGCCGTGACCCCGGAACAGGTCCCCGCCGAGATCACGTTTGCCGCGATCTGGTCCAACCCCCCGATCCGCGTGGGCAAGGAGGTGCTGCATAATATGCTGGAGCACTGGCTTCCCCGCCTGGAGGTACAGGGTGAGGCGTGGCTTGTGGTGGCCAAGGACCTGGGCGCGGATTCGCTGCAGCGGTGGATTGCCGAGACACTCGGCGCAGACTTCGAGGTGAGCCGGGTGTCCACCAGCAAGGGCTTCCGGGTGCTGCTGGCCGATCGCGTGGCCTAGCCCACCGGGTTTTCCCCGAGCGCGGCGCCCACCCTGAACGTGCGGTCGCCGCAGGTGATGGTGCAGCCCGGGTCCACCACAAAGCGCTCACCCGGGGTACACGGATAGCTCGCGCCATCCGGATAGTGGATCCGGGTGCCGTTACCCGAGCCCAGGTCCTGCACCCAGAGCTCCCCCTCAAAAATACCGAGGAGCAGGTGCACGCGTGAGACGGAACGCTCGGGGTCGGCTACCTCGATCAGCCGCGGCCGGGTCTCGCCGTCAAGCTCCTCGCCGAGCCCCGCGGCGCTCGGGCGGCGACCCACCACGGTGATTCCCGCGATGATCGGTTCCTGCCCGTCATCGCAGTGCAGTTGATAGCTCACGCTCATGGGCGGGGTCCTTTCGGGGTGGGGTGCTGCCCGCCGGGGGTGGCGCGCGCGAGGGCTCGGGCCTGCCTGGCCGCGCGGATGCGGGCCACGAGGGTGCGCAGTGCGGGCCTGGCCCGGCGCAGCCCATCGCGCAGCCAGAGCCGAAGCGAGCGGGCACGCAGGATGCGCAGCAGCCGCGCCGCCCGGGTATCACCGCGCGCAAGTGCCGCCCGCAGTGCGGGAAGCGCTGCCCAGATCTCGGTGATATCGGGATCGGCGCCGCCGGGAGAGGGGCCCGCCGGTGGTTCCCCGCGGCCCGGAGCGGCGGTCTCGGCGGCGGCCCCGGCAAGGGCAAATACATGGCGGTCGATGCGATCGGTCAGCGCCCGCGCGAGCGCCCGATCCTCCGCGGTGGGTTCCTCCCGCTCGACCCACGCCGCTATCACCTCGCGCCGGGTGGCGGCGGCGGGCACCCTCACCCCGCGGTCGAGGATCTCATCGCGCACCTCGTTCCACGCACCCGCCGGGGTCAGATCGCGCAGATCCGCGCGCCGACGCATCCGCCGGCGCAGTTCGCCGCCCAGCAGCGAGCCCCAGAGCGGCGCGGTCAGGAGCGCAAGCACGGTGGCGAGCGGCAGCAGGATCGCGAGCACGGCGCGGAGAATCTGCAGCCAGGCCGGGTCCTCCGCGGGCGGTTTATTTTGGTCCTCATTGCGGCGCTGAGCCTGATTATCCTCGGGATCCAGGGGCCGCGGCGGGATGACCGTCTCGGGGCGGGGCTGCACCACCTCGGGGTCCTTATGGATCTCGGGAATCGGCCGCACCTCGGGCACCGGGTCGATCCCCACCCACTCGCCGCCGCGATCCTGCACCTCGGTCCAGGCCGTCAGATCGGCCCCAAATACCTGCTCGCCCGTGGGCGCATAGCCCAGCACAACCCGCGCCGGAAACCCGAGCTCGGCGGCGATCACCGTGAGCGCGGCGGCGTATTGTTCGGCATCGCCGAGCATCGGGGTGGCCGTGGCCAGCCGGTTCAGCCGCGCCACCGAGTGCCCCGGCAGGCTTGCGGGTTCCCCGGGGCCGCCGTGGCTGATATAGCCCTCGCGCAGCCAGCGGGTGGCCGCAAGCAGCGCCCCTCCCGCGGTCTCGGTGGGAGCCGAGCGGGAGCGCGCGGCGGCCAGGAGATCCTCGGGCACACTCGCCGAGGTTGATACCCGGTCGGGCCCGGGGTGCAGCGTGTCGATGCGGGTATCCTCGGCGAGGGGCCGGGACGCTCCCAGCGCCGTATAGTCGAGGCCCGCTCCGGGGCCCGTGCGCACCGCGCCGGCCGCGAGCCGCGGGCTAAAAAAGAACTCGCGCTGATATTCCGCGGCGTGCTCACCCCGGAACTCCACGCGGGAGACCCCCTCGGGCAGCGGCAGCCAGACGCCCTGCGCCCGCGCGAGGCGAATCCGCACCCGCTCCCGCCCCTCCTGCACCCCGGGGACGCTCACCGGGATGCGCTGAAACCCCGCGTATTCCTCGTTAGTGGTGGTATCGCCGATCCGAAATACCTGGCCGTCATAGTGGTCCAACACCGCCAGGCGCAGGCGCTCACCCGCGGGCAGCCCGGTTACGGTGAGCAGCTCGGCCGAGGCCTGCGGGGCCTCGACCCAGCGGCGATAGCCCACGAGGGGGCTCACCTCGCCGCGCGGATCAAACGGGATTCCCACGGCCTCACGCAGCACCGCACGCTCGGGCAGGAGGTTGCCCCGGGCCGCGACCGAGCCGCCCACCGCCGCGGAGATCCCCAGCAGTACCACGGCGGCGATCACGCGCCGGCCCTGCCCCGGCGCGCGGCGCGCACCGCGCGCGGTTTTGCCCGGGAGCGAATGCCAGAGCGCCCAGCCCAGCGCGCATAACATCAGGAGAGTCCCGGACCACGCGGCCTCCGGCGCAATCCTGGTACCCCACAGCACACTCACGGTCCAGATCCCCAGGGCCGGCAGCAGCGACCAGCCCACCGCGCGGCGGCGCGCCAGCAGCGTGAAGGCCAGAAAACTTGCGGCATAGATCAGAATAAACGGCGGAACCAGCAGGCCCTGGAACGTGCCCAGCGGGGGCTGCACGGTGAGGAGTTGCTTC
Source organism: Mycetocola spongiae (assembly GCF_020424085.1). Classification (NCBI taxonomy): domain Bacteria; kingdom Bacillati; phylum Actinomycetota; class Actinomycetes; order Micrococcales; family Microbacteriaceae; genus Mycetocola; species Mycetocola spongiae. Next base: position 1,014,967 of record NZ_CP080203.1, read on the forward strand.
CAGCCGGACGTGGCACCATCGGCAAAAACTCGCAGCGGCGCTATCGGGCCGCCGCCCCAAAAATCGGGCACCGCGAGGAGGAACCCCGCAAACAGTCCCGCCAAAAACGCCGGGGCCAGGCCCGAGAGCACCGACCAGCCCCGCCGCGCCCAGGCCAGCGCCAGCCCACCCGGGATCAGCACGGCCCCGAGCACCACATATCCGAGGTGGATATCGCGATAGATCCCCCATAGCGGCGCGGCCGCCGCGAGCAGCAGCGCCGCGAGCGATATTGCATCGCGGGGCGCCACCCTGCCCGCCCCGGCGCGGAAACGCGCGGCCACCCGGGCTCCCCGCCCGCCCCGCCTCATCGCCGCATCACCCCGGCCATCAGGTGCCGCAGATCCTCCAGATAGCCGATGCTCACCACGTGCAGTCCCTCAATTTTTTGCAGGCGCGGACGCTCCCCGGGCCGACAGACCACGGCCACAATCTGGGTTCCCGCCGGTAAGCGCAGCGACCAGGAGCGCAGCTGACGCACCGAGACCGCCGATCCACACAGCAAAAAAACAAGCGAGATGCCGTTGAGGGTGGCCGCGGCGAGCGCCGCAAGCTGCCCCAGACCCACCGTGCTGTTATCCCAGCGCAATTCGCTCAGGCCGTCCAGGAGCAGCGTGCCGGTGCGGGAGGGAATGGGGAGCGGTTCGCGCACCTCGCGGTCGAGGCTCGCCTCGGTGGGCGGACCGGTCACTACCGAGAGATCGCGGCGATCCCGCACGGCCCGCAGCGCAATCGACGCCGCGGCGCTCACGGCCAGCTCAAACTCGGCCTCGTCCCGATAATCCGCGGCAGCCCCCGGAAGCCCCACCACGATATGGCTGCGCCGCGTCTCCTCAAATTGGCGCACCATGAGCGTGCCCGTGCGGGCGGTGCTCTTCCAGTGGATATGCCGCCGATCATCGCCGGGCCGATATTCGCGCAGCGCGTGAAAGGCAATATCGCTCGCGGTCAGGTCCGGGGTGGGGCTACCCTCCAGATCGCGGATGAATCCGGTGCTCATGCCGGGCACCTGCCCCGTGAGCGGATGCACAAAGACGTCCACATAGTCGCTCCACACCACCACGCGCCGAAATAGCCCCAGCGGATCGCCGCGCACGGTGCGCACGGGCCCCACCCGCAGTACCGCGCGCCGCCGCGCGGGGATCTTAAACGCGCTCACGCCCTCCGCGCCGCCCACCCCCGGCATCGCCAGCGCGATCACCTCCTCCCCCACGGTGACCTCCAGCCGCGGCCGCATCAGCCGCAGCCGGCCGATCTGGCGCAGCACCACCTCGCCGCCAAGATCGCTTCCCACGCTGGTGCGGGTCTCCGGGACGCGCAGTTCCGCCTCGAAGCGCCCGGTTCCCCAGAGAAACAGGGCGGCGAGCACCAGGAGCATCAGCAGCGCACAGCCGAGCGCAAAAAACTCCGCCCAGCCGAGCGCGCGGCCCACCGCGAGCCCCAGCACGCAGGCCAGCAGCACACCCCAGCCGAGGAGCGTGGTCACGGCGAGCGCCGTGTGGGCGGCGCGGGACAGTGCTCCGCGCAGCCGCCGCAGGTGCCGCCGCAGGATGCGCCGCCAGCGGGCGGCCCGCCCGGACCGGCGGGAGAGGGCTCCGCCCGGGACTCCCGTCCCCGAATAGCCCGTCTCGGTGGGCTCGGGCCGGGACACACTCGCCGTGGTGGGTGAACCCATCCCTATACCTTGATCTTCTCGGCCGGAGGGGCCACCTCGAGGAGGATCTGAGCGATGATCTGGCTGCCGGTGACGCCGTCAAACTCGGCCTCGGGATCAAGAATCAGGCGGTGTGCTAGCACGGGCTCCGCAAGAAGCTTAATATCGTCCGGCAGCACAAACGTGCGGCCCTCGCTCGCGGCCCAGGTCATCGCCGCCCGCAAGAGGCCCAGCGCCCCGCGGATACTCGCCCCGAGCCGGGTCTCGGGGGCGCTGCGGGTGGCCTCCACGAGGCGCGTGACATAGTCGAGGATCGCCGGTTCGGTATGCACCAGCTTGGCCACCTCGATCATCGAGACGAGGTTATCCACCGTCAGGATGGAGGGCAGCGTGCGCCGGTGCCGGTTTATCCGCACCCCCTCGAGGATGCGCACGGTGGAGGCCGCATCGGGATAGCCCAGCGATGTTTTCATGAGGAAGCGGTCAAGCTGGGCCTCGGGCAGGCTATAGGTTCCCGCCTGCTCCACGGGATTCTGGGTGGCGATGGCCATAAACGGCGCGGGCACCTCATGGGAGATGCCATCCACCGTGACCCGGCCCTCCTCCATGACCTCCAGCAGCGCCGACTGGGTTTTGGGGGAGGCCCGGTTGATCTCATCGGCCAGGCAGATATTGGCAAAAACCGGGCCGGGATGAAAGATAAACGCGGAGGAGGACTGGTTATAAATGCTCATGCCCGTGACGTCTCCCGGCAGCAGGTCGGGCGTGAATTGGATCCGCGAGCTGGTGCCCGCGACGGTCTGCGCGAGCGCGCGGGCGAGCGAGGTTTTTCCGGTTCCGGGAGCGTCCTCCAGCAGCAGGTGGCCCTCGCTGAGCATCGTGGTCAGCGCCAGGCGCAATACGTGTTCCTTCCCCAGCACGGCCTCCCCCACGGCGGAGATCAGCTGGTTAAACGTGTCCAGGAACCACAGGGCCTCGGCCTCGGTCATGGCGGGATTTTTGGTCGTGGTCATCTGGCTCTTTCGGGAAGGGGTGGATGTGGACGGGGTGTGCCTACGGGGCCGGAGGGGTTCCGGCGCAATCGGTATTCAGCGTTTCGGGGGCCTCATAGGTTTGGCCACCCAGCACGGTGCGCAGGCGCACCTGCATTTTTTCGGCCCCCGCGGGGAAGGCCGGGACGGGCTCGGTGGCGGCCACCCAGACCCCCGTGATCGGCGTGCTGATGGCGCCGTGCTTCTGGTAGTACATCGCCTCGATTCGCGCCTCGACGCCGTTATTCGCGGGGCCGCGCAGGCTCAGCACTCCCCCCGGCGCGGGACAGCCCAGCACCTGGGCCCGCGTGCGGAACGCCGTGACGGGGGCACCCGCGGCCACGGGTACCGAGCAGGAGCTGCCCTGGGGGGTCTCGCAGGCCCGCACAAAGATCTGCTGTGCCACACCAAATTGATCGGCGCGTGCGGGCACGGGCCCCGCATAGGTGACCCACGCGGCGGAGCCCACACCCGGCGCGGCACTCCCGGGAGCCCCGATCGCGATCTGGAAGATATCGCCCCTATCGGCGCTTTGCCCGCGGATGGCATAGCGCTGATCACCATCGGCCCCGGTCTGGGTGAGGGCCACGGTATTGCCCCCCATCTGCGGAGGTTCCGGCATCGAATTTGAGGTTTTTTGCGTACAGAATAGGCCGTTTGAGACCGACACCACATAGCTGGCCTGGGAGTCCACCCGATCAATATGGAAGCTATCGCCGCGCACATTGGACTCCAGCGTGACCGAGCACGCGGGATGGTCCGCCGCCTTATCCACCCGGATCTTGGCCGCGGTGGCCCCCTGCAGGTTTACGTCGGTCCAGTAGACATCTGCCCCGCGCGATCCGATGCCATAGGAGGGCCTGAGCCCCACCGAGCCGATCGTGGGAGGCCCCACCGCGACGGCACCGGCCGCCGCGGCGGGCCCGGCATGGGTTTTATTTCGGGCCACCACGCTCAGCGTATATTTTTGGGCCGCCACCACTCCCGCGGTGATTTCCAGGGTTCCCACCCCGGCGGCCGTGGATGTGCCGATGCTCACCCCGGGCCCGCTCACGCTCACGTCATAGCCGATCAGGGCGGAGCCGGGGGCCGAGCCCGAGCCCGCGGCCCACGTGGCGACCAGCGCGGGCTGGCCCGCGCGATTGGCGGGCGCGAGGGTCACCCCGGTTGGTGCCACGGGGGTGCCGTCGATCAGTATCGGGGCGCTGAGCACCCCTGCCTCGCCCGTGCCTAATGCATTGGTTGCGGCGGCGCGGAACTGATAGCTAGTCCCGTATTCGAGCCCACTCACCACGCAGAGATCGGGGTTCTCGCAGCTGGCGCCGGGACCGGTGCCGCCCGAACTCACGGTATAGCCCGTGATGGGCGAGAAGTTTTCAAAGGCGTGCGGGATCGCGAGGGTCACGCTGGCCTTTTCCAGGTCGGTGCTCACGATCCGCGGGGCCCCGGGCGGCTCGGGTACGTCCTGGATCTGCACGCTGATATAGCCGGTGGCCATGCGCTCGGGGGACTCGGTCAGGTCCAGCACGGTATAGGGAATCGTGATGGTTCCCGTGGCCGCGGCCTTGCTTATGCTCACCCGCACGGTGCTGCGATCGGCGCTGGTATCCACCGCGACACCCGCGGGTAGGCTGCTGCCGGCCCCCACCGAGCCCACCCGCAGGGGCTTTCCGGGGAAGGGGTTTGTGGCCTCGTCGTTTTCCAGCACGGCCACGCTCGCGGAGGTGCCGCGCTGAAGCGTGACGGTATCGGGGATGGGCGAGACCAGGGGCCGCGTGGAGTTCACGATCTGCACCCGCACCACCGCGGATTTCCCGGCCGTTGAGCCGTCAAAAACCGAGACGAGCACCGCGGCGGATGCCCCGCTATGGGCGCCATCCACGGCGCGCAGCGTGAGCCGCTGCCCGGAGATCACGGCGCTGGCCACGGAGGGATTATCGGTGCTGGCCTCATAGCGCAGCGCATCGGCGCGCTCGGGATAGAGGAAATCGGTGAGCTGGCGCAGTTCCACCACGCGCTCCGCTCCCGGTTCGAGGCTGATATTGGCCCCCGTGAGTATCGGCGGTTGCCGGTCCGAGGGCGTCACGGTGATCGGAAGGGTGAGCGTGCTGGTGCCGCCCTGATCTCCCTCGCTATCGGTCACGGTGAAGGTGATGGCGGCGGCCCCCCAGTATTCGGGCAGCGACCGGTAGAGCAGGGTGTCATCGCCCGCGGTGAGGGGCTCCCCGCCGGCATGGCTGGCCGATACGGGTGCCCCCTCCACCAGGCGCAGCGGACCACCCGTGGGGCTCAGCACATAATCGCGCAGTGCAATCCGCAGGCTCTCACCCGCCGCGATACTCAGCGCGGGAGCCCCGGGTTTCAGCTCGGGGCGGCTATCGGTGGTTCCGGGCACCCAGATCAGGGCCGTGCTGGAGACGGTCGGGGCGTCCCGGCGGAAAATCTCAAAGGGCACAATATGGGAGTGGGCGTCCACGCTCACGCTCACCCGGCCATCGGCTTCCCGTGTGGCTCCGGGATATCCGGGCACCAGCCGCAGGTCGAGGGCCGCGCGGCCTCCCTCGCTAAACCGCGCGAATCCCAGGGGGTCCACGGTCACGGAATCTCGGTGCGCAATATCGCGGCTGCCGAGGATAATATCGGCGGCCTCGGGGCGCGCCAGCGGCGCATCGGCGCTCACCCGGAGATATAACCAGGCGCTGCTGGTGGCGCCGCGGCTGCTGCGAATCGTATAGAGCAGGCCATAGGAGCCCGCCGTGGCGGGGGCGGTGACCTTCACGGAATCGGGGGTGAAGGATTCCCGGAGTCCCCCCGCGGAGGCCTCCACGGAGATCACGGCGAGCGCCGCGTTTTCCGGATCGGAATCGTTGTCGGTGACCGGGATATCCAGGGTCACGCCCGGCCGCACGGAGACCAGATCGTCCACGGCCACGGGCGGCGCCACGGTCTCGGCCGCGGGAATCACGCCGATCCGCACGAGCCCCGTGCCGCGGGCGCCCAGGGCATCCACGACGCTATATTCCACCTCGTCCGTGCCGCTGGAATACGGGGATGCCGTATATTCCAGATAATCGCGGCCGCCACTTCCCATCGAGCCCAGCCGCGGCTGGTTGGGGGCGCCCACCAGGGTTACGGTATCGCCATCGGGGTCGATCCCTGTCAGCAGCACCGGGATCTGCACGGTTTTTCCCGCGAGTACCCTGGCGGTCAGGGTGCGCGGCACGGGCGGGCGGTTATTGGCCGCATCCACCTCGCGTACAGTGAGCGTGACGGGGGCCTCGGCCCACTGCCCGTCGGTGCTGCTCACCCGATAGCGGGCAACATAGGTTCCCGGGGTGGCGGGGGCCAGATAGCGCAGTTTTTCTCCGGAAATAAATAGTGTTCCCTCCCCCTCGCCGAGCGGTGCACCCAGCTCGGGTTCGAGGCTCAGGGGCTTGCCATCGGGCTGGCTATCGTTTTTGAGGACGGGGATATCCACGACGGAGCCCACCCGAACCTCGGCGGAATCGGCCACCGCCACGGGCGGTTGCAGGCGGACCGGTTCCGGAATTTCCAGGATGGTGAGGGTCCCGGGCGCGGTATTCACGCCGTTGGATACGGTGAAACCCACGGTGATCGGGGTGCCGTGCAGCGAGTTGCGCAGCGTGACGCGGAGGATGCGCAGGTCCACGGTTTCCACCAGCACGCCGCTCTCGGGTGCGGGCTGATTCACCCCGGCGATGCTGAGTACTCCCCCGCCGGGATCATAGGCGGAGGCCAGCACGTCCACAACCGCAGTATTTTGCAGATAGAGGAAGGCTGTGACCGGGGCTGTCACCGGAATCGACGGGCCCTCGGGGGCCGCGGCCACCTCGAGCCTCACGATTCCCGTGGCGGTGAGCGACCCATCGGCCACCGCATATTCGAGCAGATAGCTGCCCGGGGAGCTGGCGGTGGCGGTGAAGGTTCCGGCGCCGTAATCGGGAGTGAGCCGCACCTCGGCCTCGCGGCCGGGGGCGGTGACGCCGGTGAGGGTGGCGGCCCCCGAGCCCCCGCGCACCACGGTAAGCGGCTCGATCAGGATTTCCTGGCGGGCAAAGCCCACGCGGGTGAAGGACTCCGCCACGAGCGGGATGGTGCCGGGTGCGCCCGTGGTCACGGTCACGCTACCCGCCCCGCCGAGCGAACCATCGGAGACCTCGATGCTGATGATGCGCAGTTCTCCGGCGCCGCCGGCCTCGGTGAAGCCGAGGGTTCCGGCCGCGGCATAGGTGACGGTATCGGGGGCGGCGACGCTGGCCCCGGCGAGGAATATCGGATCGGAATCGGGGTCCACCCAGTCTTCCAGGGTGTCGGTGCGCACGGTTCCCCCCAGCTCCACCGAGGTGCGGGTGGGGCGCGCCTGCACGGGCGCGGAGTTCTCCTCCGGGCTGCGCATCGTGACGGTCACCGTGGCCGAATCGGTATTGCCGTAGCCGTCGTCGATCGTATAACCAAACGTGAGCTCGGGCGGGGGTGCAGCCCCCGGCAGGAACTGGATTTTCTGGCCGTCGGCGATGATGCTGAGTGTTCCCGTTTCGGGGGCCATCTCGGTCACCGCGGAGACGATCAGGGCATCGCCGTTGGGATCGCTATCGTTGAGCAGCACCGGCAATACATTTCCGCGGTCCGGGCGCGCGCCGAAGGCATCGTCCACGGCCACGGGCGGAAGCTGTTGCGCGGTGAGTTCGGGCGGCTCATCGCGGTCATTTTCCACGGTTTCGGTGGGGGTATCGTCGGGGATAAAATCGGCCCAGTTATCGATAAGCTCGCCGCCGCGCTGCACGGCCCAGGACCGGCCCGAGCCGGGTGCGGAGAGCACCACCGTGGCACCGCGCACAGCAAACTCCGCGGTGCGGGAGTCGTCCGGGGAGGCCAGGGTGAGTTCCCGGGTATCGCGGTCGGTGCAGCGACGCTGCGCGAGCCCCGCCGACCAGGCCAGGTATTCGCAGGAGCCCACGCGCACGGGCGCGCTCGCGGCCCCGCCGCTGCCCTCGGGGGCGGCCAGGGTGGTGATGGTGGAGGAGCCGGGGGCAATCGAGAGTGCGCCCGCGGAGTGTGCGATCAGGACCGCGCCGCCCGAGGCGGAGGGCCGCAGAAGGCGGGCGCTCTCGGGCCGTTCCAGGTGGGGGCCCAGATCAAGATGGCGATCGCCGATCAGCAGGTCGGCATTCTCCGCCTGATAGAGCACGGGGGTTCCGCCCAGCAGGCTGAGCTGCACCTCGCCGTCCTCCGCGGCCACCGGGACCCGGGTGGTGAGTGGTTTTGCATCGTCACGGAGCGAGCCCACCACCAGATCGCCGCTCGTGGAGCTGAACCCCGCGAAGTTCCCGGCGTCGTCCGCGGCGAGGGTGATGTGGGTGCCGAGGTTGAGGGTGGGTGCGGAGAGCGCGCTGAAGTCACGAATATCGGCCACCGGGATGGTCCATACGTCGCCGCTCTCGCGCTGCCAGATGATGTAGTGGGTGGTGGTGAGCGTGACCTCGGGGCTGCCCGCGGGCAGCGGTACGGATTCGGTGATCGTGGCGGCCGCGGCGTCCAGCACGTCGAGGGTATTTTTGGAGCGATTATGGATGCCCACGGTGGTCTCGTTTTGTAATACGTCGAGGTCCCCGGTGATCCCCGTGGCCGCGCTATCCAGGCGCAAAAGCTCGGTATTGGCATGGCCCAGCATGCCCTGGGAGGAATTGGCCACCCAGGCCGAACCATCGTCGAGCAGGGGTTTCAGATGATCAAATCCGCGGCCGAGCAGCCCAATCGTGGCCACCAGGGCCAGGACGCTGGCCACGCTCACCCCGCCAAGCAGGGTGCGGCCGTGCCGCGAGAGTAGCCCACGCAGGTTCATCGCTCGCTCCTCACGCAGCTATCGGCGCTGACAGGCCCGGATACTCCCGCGCGCACCACGGCAATGGTGATGCAGACCCGGCCCGGATATTCATCCGTGGCGAGCGAGATCTCGGTGCCGTCCTGGCCGATTCCGCTGCCGCCGTTCACCCGCACCAGATAGCGGTCGCCCGGCGCGAGCCCGGGGTCGGGCCAGGCGAAGCGGGCGGCGGTCGCGGTGAGGGAGCTTTCCACGCCGTCCACCCGGGGGATCTGCCGGTCGCCGCCCTCCCCGGCGAGGATAAACGCGGTAAGACCACCGCCGCACAGCAGCGCTGCCCCCGCCCCGAGCAGCCACGGGAGGGTGCGTGCGCGGTGGGTCTCGCGCGCGGCCGTGCGCAGGACGGTGCGGTCGATAACCTGGCTTACCCCGCTCTCGCTGTTTCGGGACGAGGATGAGGAAGAGCCGGAGCCGGTGCCGGTGCTCTCGCGGCGCACCCGGCGAAGGCGACCGCCGGTGGTGGTGGAGGAGCGGGTGGGGGCGGCGGCCTCCAGCGCGGAGATATCGAGGTGGCGCTCCTGTATCAGGTCCACCGGGCTTGGGCGCAGGCCCAGCTCGGTTTCCACCAGTTGCAGTTCCCGCACGAGGTCCAGGACGCTCGCGGGGCGGCGCTCGGGATCGCGGGCCAGGCCCTCGCCGATGAGGCGCTCGAGGCGCTCGGGCACGTCGGCGCGACCCAGCGGGGGCAGGGCCATCCGGCCAAGAATGCGAGCGGCAATGGCCTCGCGCGAGTTATCCCGGCCCGGGAGTTCAAAGGGGGATCGGCCCGCGAGGAGCCCGTAGAGTGTGGCGGCAAAGCCCCAGACCTCGCTGCGCACGGAACCCGTGGTGGTTCCGGCGATGACCTCGGGGGCGGACCACGGTACCGAGAGTCCCATCACGCCCCCGCTTTCGGCCTGCACGATGCTGGAGGCGATGCCAAAATCGGAGACCACGGCGCGGCCATAGCCGGTGATCAGAATATTGGCGGGCTTCATATCGCGGTGCAGGAGGCCGTTGCGGTGCGCGGTTTCCAGCACACCGCCCACGGCAATTCCGGTGCCCAGTACCTCATCAAGCGTGATTGATTCGGTGCGGAAACGCCCGCCATAGCCGCGCGGGCAGTATTCCATGACCAGGTACGGGCGGCCATCGGGCGCGACGCTGGCCTCATAAACGGTGAGGACGGCGGGATGCGCGGAGAGCTGGGCCATGAGGGTGGTTTCCACGAGGAACATGGCGCGCATCGCCTCATCGGAGATTCCGGGGGTGAGCACCTTCACGGCAACCTGGCGCCGCGGGAGGTTTTGCTCGTAGAGATAAACATCGGCAAAGCCCCCGGTACCGAGGGCACGCAGATAGCTATACCCGGCGAGTTCGGGCGGGGGGCTGGGCAGTCGACGCATCAGGATGTGATCCCTTTAGATGTGGGGTGGTGCTGAGAAGCGTGATATTCGAGGGTCACGGTGATCCCATCGCCCAGCTCAACCACGCTGCCGGGAGAGAGGGGGATCTCGTCCCCCGAGCGCAGGCGGTGCCGCGGGGCGAGCGCGGCGGGGGCGAGAGGCGCGGGATGCGGGGCGGCGGCCCCCACGGTGACCATGGTGCCGTTGCTGGTCCAGAGGTCGCGCACCACCACGGAGTTGTGTTCGTGGCGGAAGCGCACATGATTTGCCGAGACCTCCCCGCCGGGCGAGCGGACGGCGATGAGTTCGGTTTGGGAGCGGTCTGCCCCGTGGGGCAGCTCGGGTGCCCGCCCCAGGATGACCGTGCCGCGCAACGGATAGCGTTCCTCCGTGCCGCCCGCACTCAGGACGAGGCACCATCCGTGGGCGGCGGCCGCGGGCAGCCAGGCGGAAGGGTCGGTCTGGTCCCGCTCCCCCGCCGCCCCCGCGGCAACCGGACGGGCCGAGAGCACGGGGGTTGTCCGCGCGCGCGGACGCTGCGCGCGGGCGGCGCGGTGTGCCGCGGGCGCCGGATCGCCGGCCAGAGCGGCCGCGTGCTCCCGCAGCACGGTGCTTTCCGGATCGGGCCCGGGCCCCTCAGCGGATACCGCCGAGGGGCCCGGGGCGGGTGTTTCACGCGGGGCGGGCCGGCGGATGATGGTCTCTTCAGGGCAGCCCGTGGGCTCCGCCCCGCGGCCGCGCACCACGGTGAGGTCCGAGTCTTCCGCGGGGGGCTCGGCGGTGGTTCCGGCGGGAACCGCGCGCAGCACGGTCTGGTCGGGGTCGCCCGTGATGTCCGTGTTGATGACCACATCACGCGCGCCGGGCCCCGGGGCGTCCGCGGCCCCACCGGCGGTGCTGGACCGCGCGGCGGATTCCCCGAGGCCATACCCGGCCTCCATTTTTTGGGGCCGCACCACGGTCAGGTCCGGGTCGCCCGCGGACCAGACCGCGCACTCGCCTAAACGGTGTATGTCGGGGGTGCTCGCCCCGGGGCTCCCCGCCTCGGTGGCACACGCGGGTGCGTGCGCCACGGGAGAGGCCGTGGCATTGCGCCCCGCAACACTCGGTTGGCCACCGGGGCTCACCACCGCGGTTGTACCCGAGCGGGCAGCCCCGGCCCGCCGCCCGCGGGCGCCCCCGCGCCCCGCCGCGCGTGGTCCCCGCGTGCCGGTGTTTTGAGCACCCGGCCCGCGATCGGCCGCGGCGGTTTCCACCGCAAACCCCGTGATGTTGGTCAGTTCCACCTCGGGCAGCCCACCGCGCAGCAGGATGCTTTTGGCCTCGCCGAGCCGGGTGGCCCGCAGGACCATGCCGGAACCAAGCCAGACCTGCACCCGGGTAGCCCCGAGGTATTCGCAACGAAAACCCTCCGCGCGTGCCCGCTCCGGCGCGACCCAGAGCGTTCCCGGCACGGCCAGTTCCACGCGGGCCCGGGCGCTCATACCCGGCTCCCCCGGGGAAGCCTGAACCGGGGAGACCGGCACCGAGCAGATCGACACTGGGAAGGCCGACACAGGGAAGGCCGACATCGCGCAGGCGGCACCACGGAGCGCAGGCGAGCCCGCGGAAACTCGAAAAAGAACATGCGTACTGGCCCCCAAACCACTACCGAGGTCCGCGCCGGGCAAACCCCTAATACTCTGTCTACGGTTATGAGTCATGGGAGGGACGCGACCGCGCGGCCCTCCAAAAACACATAAACGGACCGGACGGGACCGTGTCGATGACGCGATCCCGCCCGCAGGGGCCGCCGGCCGGCGGCCCCAGAAATACCTAGCCCTGGAACGCCCGGGTGACGTTGGCCTCGGACTCGGTATAGTAATCGCCAGCGCGACCAAGCAAAACCGAGATGCCGTCAAGCGACTCGTTAAGCTCAAGACCCGCACGGTTGAACTGCTCATAAAGCGAGGTGAACGCCGCGGAACCGGTGCCCTCCCACTCGGACCCGAGACCATCCACGACGCTGCGCAGCTGGCTCAGGAGGCCGTTAATCTCACCGGCGCCCGATTGCAGACGCGAGGAAGCCTGGTGGAGACTCTCGGATGAAACGCGAATATTTGCCATGATTATTCCCCCTGGATTAAGTGGCTGAATTGACTAAAGGAACGGTGATATTACCCCGCCAGTGTTACACCCGGGGCCAGCGATCGCGATAGTTTCTCCCACTCCCACGGAATTTTTTCAGGAAGAAACACCTGATAACAGCGATTATTTATCCGGCGGGGCGGCGACCTCCGGCGTGGTTCCCCAGCCCTCGAGGCTCAGGGTGGCCGATCCCGTGCCATCGCTCAGGGCAATCTCGGTGGGGAGGGCCCGATCCACCCCGGATACGGTGAGCGTGCCCGCGAGGGAGCCCGCGGTGGTCACGGCAAATTGCACGCCGGGATGTTCTCCCCCCAGAACCTCCGAGACGGAGAACTCGGCGCGGGCCCGCGGCGGAGTGAGAATCGACTCGAGCAATTCCCGCGGGTCCCCGAGTCGCAGCAGCGCGGCCAGGCCCGGGCGGGAGCCCTCAACCAGGCCGTATTCCTCCTCGGAGACGGGAGTCCCCAGCAGCTTTTCGAGCCCGGCATTCCCCCGCGCCCAGACCCGGGACCCCCGGATAATCAGGTCCGCAGAGAGGCTCTCCGAGGCCACAACCAGCCGATATCCCGCGCGCGTCCCGGTGCGCTCCATCCGCATTTTTTCGGGCGGCCGCAGCGCCGGTACGCGATCATATTCGCCCGGCACGGGCTCGCTGAAGCTGCCCTCGATCCGCACGGAGTCCTGCCCCTCCACATCGTCGAGGATCCGCGCGGCCAGCGCGTCCGAGCCCAGCGTGTCGATGCCGTTTGCCACCCCGGATTGCGCGGTGATCTCCAACGGCGGCGGCGCGGTATTCCCGGGCGAACCGCATCCCGCCAGCGTCCCCAGCGCGGCCGCTAGCGCAAGGAGGCGCGGTGCGCGGCTAGCCACCATCGCCCCGCACCGCATCGCTCACGCAGGTTTTTTGCGCACCCACGGCCGCGAGTTCCGCGGCGGAGCCGCCGGGCTTAAGCTCCTCCAGGCGGGAGAGTTCCACCACGATAAAGCAGCTATCGGCCGGGACGATGCCCCCGGTCTTGGGTAGCCAGAGCTCCCGTCCGCCCTTAATCTGCGAACTCACGTCCACGGGAGGCGTGGATGCGGTGACCCGCACCGCGGCATAGGGCACATTGGGCCCCTGCCAGGTGACGTGATAACTGCCACCCACATCGGCGATGCTGAGCCCCTCAACCTGCGCGGGAGGCGCAAATACGGTGCGCAGAAGGAATACCAGGATGACGGTGATCACGGCAGCCGCGGCGAGGGCGACCGAGACGATAAACGCGGGCTGGCGCGTGAGTTTTCGTGGGGCGGGCGGCTCCGCCAGTTCCGGAAGCACATCGCGCTCCCGGGCCAGAGCCGCGCGCGGTCCGCGCCGCGCGGATCCGCCAAAACCCTCGATTTGGAGGCGATCGGGGCCCTCCCCGAGGGTGAGCCCAGAGAGGACCGCGGAGGCGATCTTGGGCGGGGCCGAGCGCAGCGCCGGCGGCTCGCCCGCGGGCGCCGGGGCCACCGCGGAGGGCACGGCCCGGGGGCGCTGCACCGCCACGGGGGCGCTGGGCGGGCGGGCATATCCGGTCGCGGCGGCTCGCTGCGCGGCACGGGTGGCGGGCGCAGCGGAGACCCCCGCGGCGGGGGTCGAGGCGGGCCGCGGGTTGGGCTCCCCGATCCGCTCGCCACCCGGAGTGGCGGACAATTCAGGACCAGACGAATCGGTGCGTCCCGGGAACCGTGCGGGCACTCGCGGGCGGGGCGCCGCGGGGGCCTCCGTGGCCTCGTCCCCCGGCTCAACCGCCGGAAATACGGGCCTCTCGTGGAGCCGGATCGGCCGACGCCGAGCGCCCCCGGAGGCGGAGTGCTCGGGCCGTGCCCCGTCCGCCGATTCCTGCGATTTCCCCACCGTCTCTCCCCCTACTTTTTCCAGAAATAGTGATGCTAATATACCTTCCACGCAACCCGCCCACCCCTTCTTCGGGGGTCTCAATTCTGGCGCCGGGTGTGGGAAGGGGGCTTCCGAATGATCCAGAGCGAGTCGACGTGCCGCGCGATGCCGCGCCCCCACAACGGCCCGCAATTGTTATCCATTTTCTGCGTAATCTCGCTGTTTTTTCTCTCCCTGGGGGTCCTCGGTCCGGGCGCGGCGCAGGCCTCCCCCGCTCCCCCCGGCGGCGGATCCACGCTCGACGTGGCCATTCCCTTTGGCGGATCCGCGAGCCAGTCCTTCCCCGAGGGATGGAGTGCACTCGAGTGCCCCTCCGGCACCTCCCCCAACCTCATCGCCGTACACTGCGCGGGCGACCGGGTGGAGTTCGGCGCAAGCGGATATCTGGCCGATCAGGAGCCGCAGCCGGTCACGATCATCCTGAGCGATGCCGGGGCCCGGCAGACCCTCACCTATCGGGTCTCCCTGGCGCCGCCCGCGCTCTCCGTGAATACCGGCGGCAGCTATGGCATTCCCCTCGCGCAGGGCACCCCGGCCGTCATCCCCTATGCCGATCTTCGGGTCTCCTGCGACGCCTGCGGGGCCACGCTGCCCGAGTTCCGGTCCCCCTCCGTGGACCCGAGCGAGGCGGGTATATTGCGCTTTGCCGCCACGGGGCTGGAGTTCCGGCCGGCCCCCGATTTTAGCGGCGCGGCCACCGTGGGATTCACGGTACTCGATGGCACCGGACAGGAGTCCGCCCCCGCGCAATTGGTCCTCGCGATCCGCCCGGCGGGCGGGCCCACCCCCACCACGGTGACCGATCTTATGGGCGTGGAGGCGGGGACAACTGCCGTGGGCAACGCGCTGGACAACGATCTCCGCCCACCCGCGGATAGCAGCGCGCTGGTGTCCTGCGGCCGGCCCGGAAATGGCATCGTGCGCTGCACCCCGGACGGCGGCTATACCTACTCACCCAACCCCGGGTTCAGCGGGGTTGATCAGTTCAGCTATCGCCTCTTCAGCGAGCACACGGGCGAAAACACCGTGGGTTCCGTGCTGGTGGGCGTGGGGGTAGATCCGCACCCCGCGGCCGAGGTGGCCCCGGGCACCAGCATCAGGCCGCTGCTCGCCCGGCCTGGGATCTCGGCCCCGCCACCCGGCTCGGTTGGCTCATTCACCCTGTTTCGTGAGGTGATCGCGAATGTCAGCGGCCCCCTCGCCTAGCCTCGTTTTTTCGTATCCGGTATTGGAGCATCGTGCAGTTACGTTTTAGTGTTGATCCCCGCGTGGCCAGCCCCGGCACCCCCTCCGTGGATGCCGTGATAGACGCCGATGAGTCCCTCACCGTGCGTGAGCTGGGTGCAGCGCTGCGCGCCGATCCCGCCGAGCTCTTCCCGGGCATCGACCCCGATCTGGAGTTTTCCGCCACCGGCGTCCTGATGGGATGCACCCTCGGCGAGCATCCCACCCAGGTATTGCCCGCGGGCACCCTGCGCTGGGAGTGCGTGGGCGGCCCCTATGCGGGCGAAAGCGTGGGGCTTCCCGGGGGAGCCTCGATCCTGCTCGGTTTTGCCGCGGGCAGCCAGCTGCGCGTGCTGGATCCCGCATTGGAGGACCGCCACCTGCTGATCGAGGTACCCCCGGCCGATCCCGCCCAGCCCGCCGCGGCCGTATTACCCGCGAGTGTGCGGATCGCTCCCGCCACCCCGGGCGCAGAAATCTGGGTCAACGGGGTGCTCCGGGACGAGCCCACCATGCTGGGCCCCGAGGACGTGCTCCAGGTGGGCGAGAGCATCTTCCGGATCGGCCGGCAGCCCCTGCCCAATGCCAATATCATGCCCGAGTCCCCGGGCCGCGTGGCGTTTAACCGGGCCTCCCGCATCCTGCCCGTCCCCGGCGCACGCACGGTAAAGCTTCCCGGGGAACGGCCCGATACCGATCGGGCCAATCCCGTGCCCTGGCTATCCGCGCTGATTCCCGTGATCATCGGCATCACCGCGGCCCTCGTTTTTGGGCGCATGATGATGCTGCTATTCGCCGTCGCGAGCCCCCTCATGGTCATCGGCACCTATTTCACCTCAAAAACGGCCAATAAACGCAACGGGAAACGCACCACCGAGAAGTGGCGGGCGGAGATTATCCAGGCCCGGGCCGACCTTAATACGATCGCCGAGACGCAGCGGGTGCAGGCCTGGCAGGCCCGGCTCGATCCGGTACAGACCGCCGATTTTGCCCGCACCCCCACCTCGCGGCTCTGGGAGCGTCGACTCGATGATCCGGATGCCCTCAGCATCCGCATCGGGGTCGCCGAGGAGGAACTCCGCGTGAGTTTCGAGGGCCACCGGGTGCGCAGGGCCGGCGAGGCTGTCACCCTCGCGGTCTCGCCCACACCCTTCTGCGTGGATCTCGCGGAGGGCGTGACCGGTATTGCCGGCCCGCGCCCCGTGACGCTCTCCGTGGCGCGCAGCATGATCATCGCGCTCGCGGTGTGCCGCACGCCCCGGGATCTCTCCCTCGTTCTCTTCTGCGCCGATGAGGCCGCGGCCGAGTGGTCCTGGTTCCGCTGGCTACCGCACGCCGATACCGGGATTAACTCGATGACCCGCATCGGCAATACCGAGGACACCCGCCGCGCCCGACTTAAGGAGCTCAACGCGCTGCTGGAATCACGCCGCGCCTCCTCTGGCTCGCGCCCCGCGTCCCCCGATTCCCATCTCGTGGTGATCCTCGATAACGCCCGCAGCTATCGCACGCTTCCGGGGATGGTGAACCTCCTCGCCCAGGGTCCCGCCCACGGTATCCACATCATCGCCCTCGAAAATGACCGTTCCAAACTCCCCGAGGAGTCCAGCACCGAGATCCGCATCAACCCGGAAATCGTGACCCGCGCGGAGGTGCTCGCGGCCGATGGACACACCCCCACGGTGCTTCTTGACGGCACCACCGTGACCCAGGCCGAGGCCACTGCCCGCGCGCTTGCGCCGATCGTGCATGTGGGCGGCGCGGGGGATAATGTGTTGCTCCCGGGCTCGGTGCGCTTTGTGGAACTGCTGGGTCTTGACCTCGACGACCCCTCGCCGCTCCTGGCCCGCTGGGCCTTTAACCCGCGCGATACCCGGGCGATCATCGGGGCCGGAACCGACGGCCCCTTCGCGGTGGATCTCGCCGCCGATGGCCCCCACGGCCTGGTGGCCGGCACCACCGGCGCCGGCAAATCCGAGTTCCTGCAGACCCTCGTGACCTCCCTGGCGCTGGCAAACCGCCCCGATGCCCTCAATTTTGTGCTTGTTGACTATAAGGGCGGGTCGGCCTTTGCCGATTGTGAATGGCTTCCGCATACCGTCGGCCTGGTGACCAATCTCGACGGCCGCGAGACCGAACGCGCCCTGGAGTCCCTGGATGCCGAGCTTAAACGCCGCGAAACCGTTCTCAAGGATCTCGGCGCGAAGGATGCCAATGCGGCGTGGGAAAAAAACCCCGCGCGGGCCTCCGCCGAAAACCTCGCGCGCCTCGTGCTGGTCATCGATGAATTTGCCGAGTTGAAGACCGAACTCCCCGATTTTGTTGATGGCCTCGTCCGCATCGCCCGGGTGGGCCGCTCCCTCGGCGTGCATCTGATTTTGGCCACCCAGCGCCCCTCGGGGGCCATCACCCCCGAGATGCAATCCAATACCAATCTTCGGGTGGCCCTGCGCGTCACCGATAAGGCCGATTCCAGCGATATCCTGGGCAGCCCCGAGGCCTCCGCGATCAAACCCTCCACCCCCGGCCGCGGTTATGTCCGCCGCGGCATCGGCGCGCAACCCGCGGCCTTCCAGACCGCCCGCGTCGCCGGCCGCCGCCCCGGCGTGATTCAAACCACCACCACCCCCGTCCGTACCATCACCCGCACCTGGAATAGCGAGGGTATCCCGGCGATCTTCCCCGAGCCGGCCACCCCCCACCCGTCGGCCGCGATCGACCACGACGATACCGATCTCCGCGCCCTCGTTAACCTCATCGCCACCGCCGCCGAAAAAACCGGCATCCCCAAAAACCCCTCGCCCTGGCTGGATCCGCTGCCCCCGCTCCTCACCCTGGATTCCCTCCCCGCCCCGGACTCCCCCACCGCCATCCTCCTGGGCCTCGAAGACGTCCCCTCCGAGCAGGCGCAACGCCCCCTCACCTGGGACCCCACCCGCGACAGCCACCTCGCCCTCGTCGGCGGAGCTCGCTCCGGAAAAACCACAACCATGCGTGTAATCATCTCCCAGCTTGTCGAGAAGATGAGCCCACAGGAACTCCACCTCTATGTCATCGATCTGGGATCCGGTGCGTTGCTTCCCGCGGCCTGCGTGCCACACTGCGGCGCCGCGATTTCTTCCTCGGAGATCCCGCGGCTTCGATCTCTCCTTGAACGCCTGCAGCAGGAAATCGATCAACGACAGGGTGTTTTCGCCGATCGTATGCTCGGCAGCATTCAAGAACAGCGCGCGTCCGCGCGCCCCGGTGAGGCGCTGCCGTATCTTATTGTCGCTTTGGAGGGCTGGGACCGGCTTGTTTCCGATTTTGGCCAGGACGAAGCCTATGCCTTTCGCGAGGATTTTCGTAAAATCCTCCGCGAAGGCTCCGGCGTGGGAATCCGCGTCCTGATGAGCGGAGATCGGGGTCTTGCTATTGACAACATCAAGAGCTTCATTCCTGACAGCTATTTTCTACCGCTGGTCAATCCGGCCGATTACGATCAAATCGGGATAAAGGCAAAAGACCTTCCGGCGGAAATTCCACCCGGGCGCGCCTATCGAGGGGGCCCCACTCGGGAATACCAATTTGCCACGCTCAACGCCGCGCCCGACGGCGCGGCACAGGCCAGCGAGTACATTCACATCCTTGAGCGGGCCACGCATACCCATCGCGCGGCACTCCCCAAGGACTGGGCCAAACCGTTCCGGCTAGATCCGGTGCCCTCCTTCATCCTGCTATCTCAGGCCCAGGATCTGCCTCGTGATGAGGCCACGGCCTCCACCGGGATTATCTGCGCCGTGGGAGGAAACACCCTGTCTCGACTCATGTACAGCCCACAAAACCAACCCGGATTTGTGATCACCGGGTCCTCGCGTTCCGGGCGCTCCAGCACCCTCGTGACCTTTGCCGCCCAACTCAACGAGCGTCCCGGAGGGCTTCTCATCATGGCCCTCCCGCGGTCACCGCTCCATGAATACGCTCACGGGCATAATAACCTCCTGATTTCCGATCCGGACACGGATCCGGTGGCTGTCCAGGAGCTCGCCGATAGGGCTATCGCAGCAGCCTCGAAGGCGGGGCTATCTCGCGCGGTACTCCTCGTTGACGACATAAACGAGTTCCGGAGCTCCCCCGTCGAGGACACGCTCACCGATAGATTCCCGCAGCTCTCCATCATCGCGGCAGCCCACGAAGCCGACTCCGGTTTCAGCATGAGTGGCCTCCTCGCCGAAGCTAAAAAAGGCCGCATCGGAGTTTTCCTCTCCCCCACGGGAACAAGTATTGGCTCCACTGTTTTTAACGCGACCATACCCAAGGAGCACATCGGACAGCACCCGCCGGGACGGGCCGCGATCCTCCTCGGAGGCCGTTACGATTCTGTGCAAATCCCCATTTATGACCCCCTTAAACGGGGTTAGTATCGTGCGCAATAAATCAACGCCGAATCGAAACCATCACCCGCCAACGTCAAAACTATCCCCGAGGAGAATAACCACTCATGAGCGAATCCTGGGCCAACGGCACCACACTAATCGATTTCTCCCTAAGGGTCTCTCATATTCCCGCGGCATCGGAAGACGCCTTTGAGCAGCACATCGCCCTCGATTCTGGCGCCGACACCGTAGACGACACCCTTGTCGAGGACCGCATCTGGCTCGTCTCACAAACCACAGACAGCGCCACAGGCATCGGAAAAGCCGCCCTAGGCGCATATGACGCCGCGAATGCGTTCATCTGTACCGACGAACACGTCCGAGACACAATCGAAGCCACATTCTCGTAACCACGTACCACCCAGCTCCGTGAAAGGAGACACCCATGACCAACTGGACTCCCCTCGATCCCGGAATCGGCGATCTCGCGTCACTCTCCCGCTACGCCCAAAACCTCCTCGACCTCGCCGAGGCCCTCGACCAGCGCGCCCGCTCCATAAACGATGCCCTCCTCGAACGCCCCACCCACTGGACCGGCCCCAGCGCCGAGGCCTGGGACGCAATGATCCGCCCGGAAATCGATGCCGCCTCAACTCTGGCCACCACCTTCCGCACCCGAAACGAGGCCGTCCTCGCCTACGCCTCATCCCTACGAAATATCAAGGCCGACGTCGCACAAAACCTCGCCACCGCCCACCGCAGCATCTCCCTGGGCACCGACAACGGCATAACCACCACACGCGACGCCCAAAGCGGCCACTATACGTGCGCCATCACCCCCACCCGGGCACTCATCACCCCCGAACAGCTCCCCGTTCTTGAGGCACAACTGCGCTCCACCCAAAGCGCCCTCAACGGCCACGCCCAGGACCTCGACGCGATCGCCGCGCGCCGCCGCCTGGCCGATAACACCCTCGGCGCGGCCCTGGAGCGCCCCGCCTCCTGGGCCGCGCAACACGCCGCGTATACCGCGATGGGCCTCACCGATCCGCTAAAAATGAGTAAATATCGTCTCACCGAGGCCTTTATCCAAGACCTCGACGGGCTCAACCTCGGGGAGGCAAATGCGGATATTCGCGAACGTGATGCCCAAAAAATAAACGATTTTTATGATGCTTTTGGCGGCGACCCGGCGGTCATGTCCCAGCTGTATTCCTCCCTGGGCGGGGCTCGGATCAATAACCTGCTGCTGCATCTGGAACGCTCCAGCCCCGATCCCGGGGATCAAAGCATCAGCCTCGTGGAGCGCGAGTGGGCTTTGGATACCGCGCGGCGCATTCGCGACGGGTTCACCCTGGGTTCCCAGGGTTGGGACGAGCACCAGGCACGGGCTTTTGCCGAGTCCTTTTTTGGCCTCCCCGCTCATCCCGCCCCCGTGACCGGCGCGTTCCTCTTTGATGGTCGGGAACCGCTGGGAGAAAATATTGCCTACGCCCTGGCCGAGGCCCTGGACCGGTATGAACGCATCGGCGGCCACGGCGGGGCATTTAACGGCTCCCGGGCCCTGACCCCGCTCGAACGCGGCCGCGATGACCTCTTCGCCGCCGATACCGCGGCGGCCATCTTCCAACAACTCGCCCACCACCCCCAGAAGGCCGCCAACTTCCTCAACCCCGATGACTTCGGCCAGGAATCCACAAGGCGCACCGAGTATTGGTTTGCCCAGCGCACCTGGAAAGACGGGCTCCAAGCCGTGACCGCCCTGGCATTGGGCACCCAAAAAATCCCCGGCGGCCCGCTGGAGACTCCCCCCACCCCCGAGGGCCTACGGCAGGCGGCCGGCCTCGCCGGCCAAGCCATGCGCCTGATCGATTTTAAAGATAAATACGGCGGCGTCATCTTCCCCGGGGCCACCAGCGATAATATGTCCGAGTTTCTCGCCATCAACCTGCCCGGGTTTATGGACGGCACCCTCGCCGGAAAAACCACCGGTAACTTCGGATTCCCGTTTCACCAAAACGAGTTTGATCCCGATTTTTATTCGCCGAATATCGGGCAGGAGGATCTCGGCTTCTGGTTGGGAATCGCCGGGCAAACGGCCGCGGGATCAACCCTGCTCGACCTGGCCTATCACAAGGTCAACACCACCTGGACCCGGGACGCGGTGGGCGTGGATCCGGCACTGGGAAACGACCTGATCGAACGCCTCGTCCAACTACGCCGCCTCCTTGACGTCAACCAGCTCGGCACCCTGGAAAAATTCGCCGGCATCACCGAGGCCCATAAACAACAGGCCCGCGACCGGGCCCTGAGCCTTCTATCACTCATCCCGATGGGCCCCTCCGCACTGGTGGCAAAGGCCGTGGGAACAACGATGGTAAAGGGCGTGAGCACGGCGGTGGTAAAGGGCGGCGCGGCCACACTCATCGATGCCACCTGGGGAGCGAGCAAAATCAAATTCTACGACGCCGTGGATCTGGGCTCCCCTCCCCCCGGCCTCACCCAGGCCCAGGACATCGCGGCCCATCGACGCGCCACGCTGGCCCTGCAGGAACAGTATCGCATCATCCAATACGCCCAGGCCGCCTATGGCTACACCCCCACGCCCCTGCCCGATGGCGATCAACCAGATTTTGGCAATACCACGGCGATGCGCGAATGGGTCAAAAACAACTGGCAGGGCTGCGAGGACGCCTTCCAGGCCCTACACCCCCGACAAAACGGCCCCCATTACCTCTGGGGAATGATCTACCAGGGCGAGGAAGAAAATAATCCCTTCCACTATTAATCCCGGCCCGACCCTATCTTGAGGAACACATGAAACCCGCATCCCGCCGCCCACACGCCCTCGCCCGCGCACTCACCCTCGGGCTCATCCTCGCGCTAGCCGGCTGCACCCCACCAATCAAACCCGAGGACATGCCCCCCACCCAAATAGACACCCCCACCCTCACCTGGGAAAACGGCATCACCCCCACCGGCCCCCTCGAAAACACCATCTACGTCCAATACATCCGCGAACTACGCCTCGGCGAAGCCCTCGCCTGGAACATCGGAGACTTCACCATCCCCCAACTCACCAACATCGAATCCGACCCATTTCGACTTTCCGTCTCGTATTCCACACAACGCGATCTTCCATTCGTATTCCTCGGCCCTGCCCCCTTCACCCCACTCACCATCACCCGGGCGGAAAAACAACCCGAGGACGGCAGCGAACGCGTCATCGTGAGAGTCTGCCAACGGCAAAGTGAGGACTATCTCAGGGAAACCCCGAATCCCGAAAAATATTATCGAGACGTCAACCGAGGAAACGAAATTTTTACCTATACCCTCGACCACCACCCCGATAACACCATCACGAATTCATTCGGTGCCGCCGGGACATTCTGCCCGGACACACAAGTGCCCCTCGCCCTGTTTGATACCACCCCCACACTCCCCACACCCCCGGTAAATAAACCCGTGCGCAAGGCACCCTATGAGGTATCCACCGATACCAAAAAATGGGTCGCCACCACCGACCTCAACGGCAACCCCCTCCCCACCACACCCTAAACACCCCACCCACCATGCCCACCACTCACCCACACGCCCTCGCCCGCGCACTCACCCTCGGGCTCATCCTCGCGCTAGCCGGCTGCACCCCACCAATCAAACCCGAGGACATGCCCCCCACCCAAATAGACACCCCCACCCTCACCTGGGAAAACGGCATCACCCCCACCGGCCCCCTCGAAAACACCATCTACGTCCAATACATCCGCGAACTACGCCTCGGCGAAGCCCTCGCCTGGAACATCGGAGACTTCACCATCCCCCAACTCACCAACATCGAATCACGACCCTTACGACTCGCCAATTCTTATATATCGCAACGAGACTACCCCTTTGTGTATTTAGGTCCCGCCCCCTTCACCCCGCTCACCATCACCCTGGACGAAAAACAACCCGAGGACGGCAGCGAACGCGTCATCGTGAGAGTCTGCCAACGCCAGGACGAAGACTACATTTCAGAAACCCCCGGCATGGGAAAGTTCCCCGCAGACATCCGCCGCGGCAACGGCATCTATACCTATACCCTCGATCACCACCCCGATGGGACCATCACAAACCGAAGTAACGGAACCTCAAACCTCTGCCCGGACACACAAGTCCCACTCGCCCTGTTTGATACCACCCCCACACTCCCCACACCCCCGGTAAATCACGAAGTACGCGAAGCCCCCAGCACTCGCCCCCAAAACCTCAAAAAATGGGTCGCCACCACCGACCTCAACGGCAACCCCCTCCCCACCACACCCTAAACACCCCACCAACAATGTCCACCACTCACCCCCGCATTCACCCAGGGACTCCTCCTCGTGCTGTCGGCCTCCGCAACTTCGAAACCGAGTTCCAAGAACGCGTTAAAAAACTGAACGAGCTTTGGGGAATGTTCCGAGCCGGACGAACAGACACGCTTGACCCGAGACGTTTTCTGTTGAGCTTTACCCTCAAGGCTTCTACCAACCCTCTCGTGGTAAACACGGTTGGAAACCCCGATACCGCGATCGATACGACCGTTTTGGGGCCGGTGATGAATAGCGGCGCCCATGATCCTGATTGTGTTATCGAGGCAGGCTTCAACAAAAAAGAACGATTTGCCGGATTTGCCGGCAGAATTCGCTCGCACCTCCCGCAGGACTGGATTAATACCCGGGCCGCGCTCTCCTCCCTGGGCATCAACGTCACCATAATGACCCCCGGCGAGGCGGGTAAAAAACTCGCCGACCTCCTCGGCGACTACGCCGCCCAGGAAGATCTCACCGCGGAACAGCTCGCAAACCTCGATACCTATTTTGAGTTTTATGGCAATGATTCCGAAGCGATGTCCGCCCTGGTAGACCGCCTCGGACCCGATAAAATCCGTGATGTCCTCACCAGATTTGCGTTCGAAGCAGATAGCCCGCTGAATAGTGAGGACTTTCAAAAATACGCCGGATACGTGCGCACAGCGATGGAAATCGGTACCGCGGCCTGGGACCCAAATCGAGCGTCCGATTTTATTAATGCGCTCATCACTCCGCGACCCGATTCCAGCAGTATCAAAGATTCCAGCGTCATCGCCTATCTCTTTGGCGACGGCGGTCATATGTCCGCAAACCTCGCCCTTGCCGCGGCCCGCCGCATCTACGAGATCGAGTCCAATGGTAAACCCGCCCTCGGCGCCGACGATATGCTTGCCAACTCGCTCTTCACTCCGCCCGCCGATCTGAGCGCGCTCGATCCGGCCTCGGCCATTTATAAGGCCCTCGGCCGCTTCCCCACCGCCGCCGCCGATTTCCTCTGGGCCGACGATAAGCCCGATAGCGCCCTCATTAAATTTCTTTTTGGGAAGCAAGGTGCACGAGATGGCTATGAGGGCGCCCTCGCCCTCCTGCAGGGCGCCACCCGGATCCCCGGGGGCCCCCTCGATGGCGATAACCCGATAGACCCGGGCGCCTGGGACCGGGTCGCCCGGTTCACCAGCATTGCGCTGCGTCAGCTCTGCGGTTTTGGGGCTCACCCCGGGGATTCCGCCCTGAGCCAGCTGGGCAAGGACTATCGGGGCGATTATCTCAGCGATCAGGCGAAGACCAGGCTCGCCTTCATCCTGGCAACGCATATGCCCGGCTTCCTTGACACGCCGCTCACCGGCACCGCCTCACAAAACGACCCCTATGCGACGTCGGATGTATTCACCGTTGGTCAGAGGCTCAACATTCCCAACCTGAGCCTGGATCAGCTCACCACCCTGCTGGGCGTGGCGGGCAGCTCACCGGGCGGCGACGGGATCCTGATGCACATCCAGGGAAAAATGCAGGAGTCCTATCGACTCTTTCTTCTCGGCTGTTCCCCCGAGCTCCGCGGCGAATACCTCGACAAAGCCCTCGCCGGACTCACCACGTTGGATGGTGTCCTCACCGGCACGGCCATGGGCCTGACGCTGAAACAGGCCCAACACGGCGACGCCTGGGCTAAAAATCGGCAGGCAGATATTGATGCGGCCATCAACCTGCTTGGCAATATTCCCATCGGCGGGGCCGTGGGCAGGGGCGCGGCACTGCTAGGACAGGCTTTCCCCTCGATCGGTGGCGGAATCGGGGGCGCCCTGACCAAGCAGGCCCTGGGTCAGGGTCTCGGTAAAATTCGGGACGTATCGCTCGAAAACCTGGGCTGGTTTAACCCTAACACCGGCACCCTGGAACGCGTCGAGACCACGATGCCCGGGTCCCTGCGCGAACAAAAGGCACTCCATCGCTATCGCACCATGCAACTCGCCGCAGATGTCCTCGGATACCCGGGACTCCCGCGAGACGCGACCGATGAGGAAGCCATTGCCGCCGTGATCGCGGAACACTCCGCCGCCATCGACGCACTGCTGCGGGCCTCCGCGGGAGAGCCCCCGGCACTCCCCGGGGAAAACCTCGCCAGCGAACACTCGCTGGATCATATTGCCGACCGGCTCTGGGCCCTGGCCAACGGCGCCAGCACCTCCAGCACGGAACACTAAACCAATCCCACACCCTAGGAAAGTCCATGAACCTCAACGCTCGTCGCCTTATCCGCAGCACCATCTCCGGTGCGTTGCTCCTCTCCGTGCTCGGGCTCGCCGCCTGTGCCCCGGAAGAACCCACACCGGAACCGGAAAAACCCGCCACCGTCATCAACACACCCACACAAATCTGGAAGGACGGAATCACGCCCTCCGGTCCCCTCGAAGACGACGAATGGGTCCAGGCCGTGCGCCGCTACGAAATCGGAACAGCGCTGGCCTGGAATACCGGAGACTTCACCATCAGCCAACTCACATCCGTCGTCGAATATCCCGAGGATATCAGCCGTCCCTACGCCCAGCAGGGCAACGCCCCCTATGTCTATCTCGCACCACGCCCCTTCGTGGTCATCAGCTCGGAACCATCCCCCGGAGCAGAACCGCCAAGCAGCGGCCGAAGAGTCACGATCTGCGCCGCACCACAAATCGACTGGATCCTCCCCGCCGTCCCCTTTGACCGCGCAAGCCCTCGCCTAGGCAACGATAACTCCGGCATCTTCAGGGCCGTACTCCGCACATACACCGTGGGAAAACTCGACAACGGCAACTACGACGTCTCCGGGGGTGGCGGCGATAAATGCGACGCCACCGGTGCCGCCATCGGCTATTTTGACCCCGCCCCCACACTCCCCAAAACCCCCGTCACCAAACCCGTCCGCCAACCCTTCACCGAAACCCTCACCCCACGACCCACACCCTGAGGCGAGGGAAAACACGACTAAAACGGCGCGTGACCGTTCGCGTGCAGGGGTCACGTCCGCGCCATGCGCCCGATTCTTCATACCCTCAACTACGGCCCGTCACCCGGTCACGTCCGGTCCGTGCGGCCCGGGGATGACCGGGCTCACCGGGAACGATCAACCGCGGAAAACGCCGGCCAGAGCGGGAGTACCCGGGGCAAAATCACACGTGACAGAGCCGCGTATCCCACCCGAAAACACCAACGGCCCCGCAGACTCGGGGTCTGCGGGGCCGATACGGGAGGATAGGGCGGGCGTTAGGCGCGGGCCGCGCCGCCGATACGGGTGATGGCGCCGCGGGAAAACTCGGTGGCCGCGGTGCGCCAGGCGCGCTCGAGGTCAAAGACGTTATCCCCGCGGTCGCGGCTCAGCGGGAGCTGCGCGGCGAGGGCATCAAGGCCCGCCGCACGCAGTTCCGTATTCACGTTAATCTTGCCCAGACCCGCGGTCGGCGCACGATCGATATCGCTCTCCGGCAGGCCCGAGGCGCCGTGCAGCGTGAGCGGCACATCGGTCTGCGCGCGGATCGCGGCAATCAGGTCCCAGTCCAACTCGGGGGTACCCAGATATGCGCCGTGCACGTTGCCCACGGCCACGGCCAGCAGGTGGCAGCCGCTCTCGGCCACAAAATCGCGCACCAGGGAGGCATCGGTTTTCCCCGACGCGCTGACAGCGATCGCGGAATCCTCGTCCCCGGCCAGGGCCCCCAGCTCCGCCTCCACCACGATCCCCGCGGCGGCCGTGGCCTCCACGATCTCGCGGACAAAGGCGGCGTTCTGGGCCACGGGAAGACGCGAACCATCCGCAAGCACCGAGTCCACCCCCGCCTCCACGGCGGCCAGGATCAGCGCCCGGTCCGTGGCATGATCCAGCTGCACACTCACCGGCACACTCGCCGCATCGGCCAGCGCGCGCAATGCCCGCACATAGCCCGGCCCGTGACGCTCGGCCACGGTGTTCTGGGTGACCAGCACGGTCACCGGCGCACCCAGGTCCTCCGCGGCGGCCACAATACCCGCCGCCGTGGAATAGTCATAGGCGGTCAGCGCGGCAATCGCTCCCCCGCGCCCCAGCAGCTCGCGAGCCAGGGTATCCAGGCGGGCGTGCACTAGGCGCCGATCCCCGCCGTGATGCCCCAGACCAGCCAGGTCAGGGCAAAACCGGCCAGGCCCAGCAGCGTGGTCAGCACCGTCCAGGTGCGCAGACCATCGGCCACCGTGAGCCCCAGATAGCGGGTGACCACCCAGAAACCGGCATCGGTCACATGCGAGAGGCCCAGCGAGCCAAAGCCCACCGCCACCGTGATCAGCGCGATCTGCAGGGCACTAAAGTCCCCGCCAAGAACCGCGGCCGAAAGCAAACCACCCGTGGTCACGATCGCCACGGTGGCCGAACCCTGCGCCGCACGCAGCACAAGCGACACCACAAAACCGAGCAGGATCAGCGGCACACCCAGGCCGTCCAGGGCCTCGGCAAGCGCCCCACCGATACCGCTGGACTGCAGTACCTGACCAAAGATGCCACCGCCGGCCACCACCAGCAGGATCGACGCGATCGGCGGCATGGCCGTCTCAAACGCCTCATTGGTGCGGTCCTTACCCCAGCCGCGACGAACCGCGAGCGTGAAATAGGCGATGGCCACGGCCACCAGCAGCGCAAATACCGGCGTGCCAATAAACACAAACAGGCCGTGGGCAAACGTGCCCTCCTCGATCATGAGGGAGCCGACGGTACCCACCAGGATCTGCACGATCGGGATCGCCACGAGGGCAATGATCAGGCCCGCGCGCGGCGGAGCCATCACGTTACCGTTTTTATCGGTGGTGGTGATCACCGTGCTGCCCTGACCAAGCTCCGCGATCTGCGCGGCCACCGAGGGCGAGAGCGCATATTCGCGGCGGTTCATGATGCTCGCGATCCAGTAGCACAGGAAGCCCAGGACGATACAGATCGGCAGGGCCACCAGGGTTACCAGCCCAATATCGGCTCCGAAGATTCCGGCGCCGGCCACGATGCCCGGGTGCGGCGGCATAACCACGTGCACCGTGAGCATGATGCCCACCATGGGCAGCCCAAATTTGATCGGGTGGAAACCGTTGACCTTGGAGAAGGCATAGATGATGGGGACCAATACGATCACGCCCACCTCAAAAAACACGGGAATCGCCACGAGGAACGCCACGATCGTCAGCGCGATGGCCACCCGCTTGGGTCCAAGCAGATCGGTGAAGTGATCGGCGAGCGATTGCACTCCCCCGCTCAGCTCGATCAGGCGGCCGAGGATCGCCCCGAGCGCGATGATCAGCGCCACCTTGGTCATGGTGGAGCCCACGCCCTGACCCACCAGGGTGAAGATATCACCGAGCGGAATCCGCGTGGCAATGGCCACCACGATGCTCACCACCAGCAGCGCAATAAACGCGTGGATACGGAATTTAATGATCAGCAGCAGGAGCAGGGCGATACCCAGCGCGGCAATGATCAGCAGCAGCGGGGTGCTGAGCTCCACCGCGGGACCGATGGCATCGGTGGCGGCGGCAAAACGAGCCAGAACAGACATCTAAATCTCTTTCGGAACCAAAACTAGGAGTGCTTGCGGTGGGGTGCGGTGACACGAATCACGGCCGAGTCATCGGCGGTGGCGAGTCCCTGCGCGGCACCCAGCAGATAGGTCTGCTCGGCCGCGGCGGCGATCGGGGTGGCCAGGCCCTGCGCGCGGGCGGCCGAGGTCACGATGCCCATATCCTTCACAAAAATGTCCAGGCGGCTGAGAACCTCGGCCCCCTCGGGGTCATAGGCCTCAAGCATGCGCGGCCCGCGGTTGGCCAGCATAAACGAGCCCGCGGCACCCGCGGCCAGCGTGTTCAGCGTCTCCTCGACGTTCAGCCCCAGCGATTCGGCGAGGGCCAGCGCCTCGGCCCCGGCGGCGATATGCACGCCACACAGCAGCTGGTTCACGGTCTTAAACGCCTGCCCATCGCCGGGGCGGTCACCGATCACGGTGAGCGTGGAGGCCAGCAGCTCCAGCACGGGGGCCGCGGCCTCGCGGGCGCGCGGGGAGGCACCCACCACGATCAGCAGGTCACCCTCGCCGGCGCGCACCGGGCCGCCACTGAGCGGCGCATCCACAAGCTCCACACCATGGGGCTCCAGGCGGGAGACCACGGAGGGGATCCCGTCCATTCCCACGGTGGAGGTGAGGATCACCACGGAACCGGGGCGCAGGCTCGCGGCGATGCCATTCTCGCCAAAAAGCACCTCGTCCAGCTGGGCGCCATTGCGCACCGCGAGCAGCACGGCGTCCACGCCGGCCACGGCCTCGGTGGCGGAGGCGCACGGAATAATTCCGTGGCCGGCGGCGAGGTCCAGGCGGGCGGCATCGATATCAAAACCGCGCACACCGAGGGTGCTTGCGAGGCGGGTGGCCATCGGCAGACCCATCGCGCCGAGGCCGAGGACGGCAACGTTATAGTCAGACATGTTTTCTCTTTCTACGGGTTCCGGGTGGAGCTGAGGATGGAAACAACCTCGGCGAGGGAGTTGTCGTCGCCGACATTGCCGGCAAAAACGATATAGGGGATTCCGAGGGCCGGGCCGTCCACGCTCTCCCACAGGGAAACGATTCCGGGGAGCATCGGGCCACGCACGATCGCATGCCGGATGGACAGGCCGTGGGCTGCCACATCGCTGGAGGTGATGCCCCCCTTGGCGATCACAAAGCGCGGCGGGCGCTGGGCGAGGGTGCCGCGCACCACATCCACCACGGCGGACGACACGCGGCGCGAGATTTCGAGGCTCTCGGCGGGGCTCTCGGTTTTCATCAGCAGGCGGCTGGTGTGGAAGATCACGTCTCCGGTGTTAATGCCGGCCACAACCTCCGCGATGATCTCGGCGAGATAGGCCTCCGCCTCGGCCGCGGTGGCACCGCCGTCGAGAATATCGGAACCGATCACGCGGGTCACGTCGAGCTCAATCGTGCGGGCCTCGGGGCGGTCCTCGCGCAGGCGGGCCAGCTGACGGCTGGTCAGCCCCACATGCGAGCCCACCACGATCAGCCCGCCCGGGGCGCGGTTGCGGGCATCGGCGATGGCCGGTGCATCCTCGGCCACGGCGAAGATCTCCCCCGCGGTGAGCGGGGAGCGCGGGGCCTGGCCGATGCGGGCGCGCACAAGCGGCGGTCCCACGCGGTAGAGCAGGTTCAGGCCCGCGGCCTCGGCCTCGATCAGGCCCAGCGAGAGCAGGCGCAGGTCGTTTTCGGTGACAATATCCACCGCGATCGGGGTGGATCCGGTCACGCCGCTCAGGGCGCGCGCGATTGCCGCGGCTCCGGCCCGGATGATGCCGAGGTCCAGGACCACCACATCGGAGGCGCGGAACCGGCCGGCGGATTTTTCCTCCACATAGGAGGCCAGATCGGAGTGGCTAAAGCCAAACGTGGCGTCCCGGGCGAACTCGGTCTCGGCCACGGGCACCGGGGTGCCGTCGATGCGCATATAGTGTGTGCCGCCGATCGTGATCCGGCCGGCATCGGGGAACGCGGGCACCATGACCACGCCGTCCACGGGGGTGCCGGTGGCCGCGAGAATCTCCTCGGCCAGCACATCGGTTTCCAACGGATAGTGTCCGCGCAGGGTGGAATCGCTGCGGCTGACAAAGCCGAGGGTCAGCGGGCGCGGATAGCCCGGGGTGGCGTTCACGATCGCGGCGGCCGCGGTGGCGGCATGCACGATCTCGCGGTTGCGCTCGGCCGCGGTGTCCGGGGCCAGGCTGCGGGTATTGGTGAGGACGTAGATTGCGGGGGCATCCTGTTGCAGGGCCCAGACAAAATCCTCGGTCTCCCAGCGGGTGAGCACGGGAAGATCGGCGACCGACTGCGTGCCGGTGGGGTCGTCATCAAGCACAATCAGTACTCGTCCGGAGCGGCCGGCCTGCTCGGCCACCGCCTCCGCGGAAATTTCTACCTCACGCGGAAAGCGCGCGAGAAGTGTGGCTTCATCCATCGTTTACTCCTTTGTACCGTCTGCCTCAACTTGCCGTCAGATGTCAGCTGTCTGACAGCTTACGGTATTTTTGTGAACATGCGAGACGGGCCGCGTGCGGATCCCCGGCCACGCCCCCGGCGGGCCGCCGGGCCGGGGATCGGTGGTGCGCCGCGTTTGGCGGGCAGCCGCGGGCTCCATCATCGGCGCGCGGCCGGGTGTACCCCACGGACCGCCGACCCGGGCTCGCCCCTCCGATCACGGGAGCAACACGAGCACCCCGCGCGGAATCGCCGCGGGCGGGCGGTGCCCGAATGACGCGCCCGCGCGCGGCAGCACCCGGGCCGAGCAGCACGCAAAAACCGCCGCGGTACCCGGGCAAATCATCGGGGCAGACCCGCCCCGGTGACGCACGGCCGCCACACTCCCACTCGGGCATCCCGCCGCGGAATCATGCGACACAAAAACATCTATTTTCTGCCGCGGGGCGCGCCCGGCTATTTCTTCGGTGGCTCCAGCACATAATGGCGCAGGTCGTCGAGAGTCTGATCCATATGCGAGTCCATCGCGAGGCGCGAGGCCTCGGCATCCCCCGCGGTAATCGCATCCAGAATGCCCTGATGCTCGGCGATCGCATGGGACTGGATCTCCGGCACGCGCGAGGTCTGCGCGCGGCGCTCGGTGAGGATTCGGGTGAGCGGGCGGAACATCACGCCCAGGAAAACATTGCCCGAGGCGTGCAGGATCACATCGTGAAAGGCGATATCGGCGTCCACAAATTTCTGCACGTCGTTATCGGTATGCGCGTCGCGCATCAGCGTGAGCTGCGCCCCCAGCTCCGCAAGATCGGCCTCGGTGCGGGAGAGGGCGGCGAGCGCCGCGGCCCCCGTCTCAAAGAGCCGACGCACCTCCACCAGGTGCACGGCCACATCGCTATCTCCGCTTCCGGCCACCGCATAACGCAGCACCGCGTCGATCGAGGTCCAGGTAGCCACGGGATTCACAAAGCTGCCCCGACCCGATTCCACCCGGATCACACCCTGTGCCTGCAGCGTCTTAATGGCCTCGCGCACGGTCATCCGGCTCACCTGATGGGAGGCACCGATCTCGGCCTCGCTTGGCAGCCCGGCATCGATGGGTAGCGTGCCCGAAATAATGCGATCCAGCAGGTCATCCACCACCACCTGAACCAGCGAAATGCGCGCCACGGCTAGCCCTCCCGGCGCAGGCGATCAAGGTCCACGCTGCCGGAATATACCAGCTCTGCCGGACCCGAGAGCGAGACATGCTCACCCTCCTCGGTGGGGAACATCCGCACGGCCACCACGCCGCCGGGTACCTCCACGCGCCACTGATGCGGGGCCCCGGGGCCCGCCCAGTGCCGGGTGGCGAGGGCGGCCGCGGCAATACCGGTTCCGCAGGACAGGGTCTCCCCCGAACCGCGCTCGTGCACGCGCATGCGAATCTGCCCCACACCGTCCTGCACCAGATGGGCGCGCGGAACCACCAGTTCCACATTCGCCCCCTCGGGCGGGGCCGGGTCCAGAATCGGCGCGACACTCAGATCGGCGCCCTCCAGCTCGGAGTCATCGGCGAGCGCCACCACCACATGCGGATTGCCCACGTTAATGCCGAGCCCGGGTCGGGCTACCTGCACACCGCGCGGGTGCACCAGGGGGCCGTTTTCGTCCAGGCGCCAGCGGCCCAGATCCACCGCGAAACCCTGCGCGGATACCTGAACATCGCGCACCCCGGCGCGGGTGCCGATCGCGAGGGTCTCCCCGCGCACCGGGGTGACCAGGCCGGTATCGATCAGATACTTCACAAAAACGCGGATGCCGTTGCCACACATTTCGGCGGTGGAGCCATCGGCGTTGTAATAGTCCATAAACCACTCGGCCCCGGGATCCTCGGCCAGGATGGCCTCCCCGGCGGGCAGCGATTCGGAGCGCACGGCGCGAATCAGGCCATCGGCGCCGATGCCAAAATGGCGATCACATAGCGCGGCAATCAGGCCGGGGGTGAGCACACGCTCGCCGGCGGGATCGGTAATCAGCACAAAGTCGTTGCCGGTGCCGTGTCCCTTAGTGAAATCGAGAGTATTCGCCATGTCCCCCAGTGTATGACCCCCTGCGCCCCTCCCCGAAAAGCGTCTCGACACGGCCCGTTAGATGGGAAGGCGCGTCCCTGAGTAAATGATCCCGCCGAGGGCGTGACGACCGGCCGGTGAATTTTATCCGGGGTGCACTTTGCGACAAAAACAATGGCTCGTTATTCCCCCTGCCCACCCAAGATGCTTTTATTACGTGACGATTCACCTTTCACTGACGCAAGGGAAAACATGCCGCATATTTTCGGTCCCGCTCATGCCCCCGTGGCGGTAGTCGGCAGCGCTTTTCTTGCCACGAGTTCCCCCGCCGCGCCTGCGAGCCCAGAGAACTCCGTGACAGCTATTTCCGCCCACGTTAAACGGGTGGCACCGGACCGCGGGGACCGGATGATTCGGATGAGGGGTGAAAACCCAAAGGCTCGTGACGCGCAGGAAGATACCCAGGACGGGGTAAACGTCCGGGGCTTGATTCAGGTTGTTTCCGCGCGCAGGAACGCGATCTCTCCCCGCGTTGCCACCCCAACCCGGGCCTGGTCCTCCGGGTTCCCTCACGCTCACCATGCGGGAACACATACGTGCTGCTTATTCAGTGCCGGTGCGCCTGCCCCGATTCTGGTGGTGGTCGATGATTCATTCAGCCGATAAGACGAGTCTCCGCAATAACGCATTCTCGAGGGTCCGCACCACACGATAAAAGGAAGGGAAGCAATATGTACCTGATTATTATTCTTATTGCCGGTATCTGTTTAGGGTTGCAACTCGCTCTGGCCCGGGTTCCACGGATTCGCTGGGTACCCCTGATAAGTACAACGCTATTGATACTCATCGGGGTGGTAGGTCTACAACTGCTCGACAGGCTCTCGCTGCTTTCCGCAGGCGTTTTTTTCCTAGGCGTCATCGCGGCCTCCACGCTCTATGCGGGACAGATTTGGTTTCGCATCGAGACGGAACCCAATATTCCCTATTGGGAATGGGTCGCCCGAGATTTTACGCACCCACGCTATTCCAGAACCCTGTACTGCGAACAACAGCAACGACTTCTGGACGAGAGGAAAGCGGCTACCGGCAATACCCGGACGGTCAGGACACACCAGATCATCTAAATAAGGAAGCGTCTTTCGCCAAAGAGGGTCGCGGGCCGGCCCCTCCGGTTCTCCGCCCATTTTGCTCCCAGCCTGTCGTGGGCGCAACGTCTCCGTAGCAAAAGGCCGCCTCATTCTCCGCGCACCTCAGGGCCGGCGGTAGAGGATTTCGGGTCGGCCACGCTGACCATAACGATGCTCCGGGGCCAGGCTTCCGGAGCGCACGAGGTGGTCCAGATAGCGGCGCGCGGTAATCCGGGAGAGGCCACAGGCCGCGGCCACATCCAGCGCCGAGACCGCCGAGTGCTCCGGGATCGCCGCGGCCACCAGGCGGGCGGTGGGCTCGGAGAGGCCCTTGGGGAGGCGACGCTCGCGATGCAGCCCCGCCTGGATAAGCGCGTTCACATCCTCCTGGGCCAGCCGATCCGGTTCCACCGGGAGGGAGGGGGCCGCGCGGCCCTCCCGATAGGCCCCGAGCTTCTGCTCAAAAACGGTGCGGGAGAACGGCTTCACCAGATAATCGCGGATGCGCGCGGAGGCCGCCTGGGACACCGTGATCGGATCGTTGGCGGAGCTCACCACGATCACATCCACAGGGTCATCGCTGAGCCGACGCAAGCGGTGCAGGACCTCCACGCCGCTGAAATCGGGCAGGTGAATATCCAGTAGGACAAGATCCACCTCCTCGGAAAGGATGCGTTCGATGGCCTCCGCACCGCTCGCCGCGGTGGCCACCACGCTAAAGCCGCTGATCTTATCCAGGGCGCGCGCATGCATCCGGCATACCGCGGGATCATCGTCCACGATCAGCGTGCGGATCGGCGCCGGCGCGCTCCCGGGCCCGGGCTCCCCCGGGGCGGATAGCTCATTAATCATCATGATGTTCCCCTAAAATTCGCTGCTGCGCGGGATCAACCCGCGGCAGCCAGGCCTCAAAACGCGCACCGCCTCCCGCGTCCTCACCCACCGTGATCCGGCCCGCGCGGCGCCGGATGATCGCCGCGATCAGGGCCAGCCCAATCCCGCGCGGCAGCGCCGTATCGCCGCGCTCCAGCGGCTGCTTGGTACTAAAACCGCGCTCAAAAACGCGGTCGCGCTCCCCCGGCGCGATGCCCGGGCCGCTATCGCTCACGATAATCAGGGTGCCCTCCCCCTGGCGGCTCAGCTCCACCCGCACCCAGCCTCCCGCGGGCACGGCCTCCACCGCATTGCCCACGAGGTTGGCGATGATGGCAAGCTCGTCCTCGTCCACGATCTCGCCGGAGCCGAGCCCCTCCAGGTGCAGCGCCCCGCCGTGGGCCGAGAGCTCGCGGGCACGCCGCTCGAGCAGATGGGACAGACCCGCCACGGACATCGCATGTGGCCCGGGGGCCGATACCGGCACCTCGGAATCCACGGGTACCAGCGTGCGAATATAGTCGAGGGCCTCCGCGGATTCCTCCTCCTCCAGGAGGCCGTGGATCACATGCAGGCGGTTAATGAACTCATGGGACTGCTCGCCGAGGGCCTCGGCCAGCCGGCGCTGCACCGCCAGATCGCGGGCATCGCTCTCCAGCCGGTCGAGCCGGCGGCCGATAAACGCCGTGACCCCCGCGGCCGCCAGGATGCCAAAGACCAGCGCCGCGAGCGCCCAGGGCAGCAGCCCCGCAACACCCTCGTGCATATCCTCGGCCAGATCCGATTCCAGGATCCCCACCGAGGCGGTGCCGATCACGGTATCCCCGGCATAGACGGGAATCTTCGCGCGCAGTGTGGGCCCGATCGTGCCCACCTCGGTGCCGATGAAGCGCTCGCCCGCGAGCACGCGGGTGTGATCGGTGGATACGGTGCCGCCGATCAGCGCGGGATCGGGGTGGGTAAGCCGCACCCCGCGGTCATCCGTGATCACCACATAGTCCACGCCCGCGGCCTGCGCCACCAGATCCGCGATCTGGCGCAGCTCCTGCGCGGGATGCTCCCCCAGAATACCCTCGCGCACCGTGGGCAGCGCCGCGAGGCTCTCCGCCACCTGCGTCACGCGCTCGGTGGTGACCTCACGAATTTGGCGCTCCTGCACGATCAGCGCCACCACCACGGTGACCAGGACACAGATCAGGACGATGCCCACCTGCACAAAAAGCAGCGCCACCCGGCTCGGACCGCGTGCGGGGATGACCGTGGAGTGCTTCTCCATGCGTGTCCCCTCCCGCCCTCGCCCATGAGTGCGTTCCCCTGCCAGGCTATCAGCGCCACACCCGGATGCGGGCCGCCCGCCGCGGTCACTTAAGACCATAAAGGCCAGAACTGGCATCGGCCCGCGTGCCCCCCATACGGTGGGGGAAACCGCCTGGATGTGCCACAATGCCGTGGCCGCGGTGGGAAGGAAATGTGATGAGAAATAAGATTCTCTCCGCCGCCCTGGGAATCGTGATCGTGGGGGTCTTTGCCGCGGCCGCGGTGGACGCCAGCGCCGCGGGCTCCACGGCCTCGGCCCGGAGCAAGCTCACGATCATGGCCCCGGCCGCCCCCGGAGGCGGATGGGACGGCTTTGGCCGCGAGGCCCAGCAGGGGCTGCGCCGGGCCGGCATCGTCAATAACGCGCAGGTCATTAACGTGCCCGGCGCGGGCGGCACGATTGGGCTGAGCAAGCTGGTCCAGATGGACGGGCGCGACGATATTCTGATGGTCACCGGGGCGGTCATGATCGGCGCAAGCGCGCTCTCCAAGACCCCCGAAACCCTCGCCGATAGCACGCCCATTGCCCGGCTCGCCGATGACTATAGCGTGCTCGTGGTGCCCGCCGCCTCGCCGTATCACTCGCTCCCCGAGTTCATCGAGGCCTGGCGGAAAAACCCCGGGGGTCACGCAATCGCGGGCGGCTCGCTCGGCAGCATCGACCACCTCCTCAGCGGCCTGCTCGGGCGCACCGTGGGTATCGAACCGCATACGGTGAATTATGTGGCCTATTCCGGCGGCGGCGAGGTGCTCGCCTCGATGCTCTCCAATACCGCGGCCGCGGGTATCTCGGGCTATAACGAATTCCGCGATCAGATCGAGGCCGGCACGCTGCGCGCCCTCGGCATCTCCTCCGCCGAACGCCTGGAGGGGGTAAACGTACCCACGTTTATCGAATCCGGCGTGGACGTGGAGATGTCCAATTGGCGCGGCTATGTGGCCCCGCCCGGCATCGGCGAGGAGGCCCGCGCCGAGCTCATAGCTATCGTCACCGAGCTGCACGGCACCTCCGAATGGCGCGATACCCTGCACCGCAATAACTGGAGCGATAGCTTCTCCACGGGCGAGGAATTTGACCGGTTCCTCCTGGAAGAGGATGCCCGCGTGCGCGGCCTGATCACGGAGCTCGGACTATGAGCGCCCCCACCACCCCGCGGCCCGTATCCCGCTGGCGCGGCCGCGAGGAACTGGTCATGGCCGGAATCGTTTTGGCCCTCGCGGCCGGCCTCGGCTATGGCACCCTCACGATGGAGGTACCCGAGGGTATCAGCACCCCGGGCCCACGCTTCTTCCCGACCATCATCACGGTGGGTCTGACCGTGCTCGGTATCCTGCTGGCGGTCAGCGTATTCCGCTCCCCGCGCAGCGAGGTGGGAGCCGGCGGCAGCGATGACGTGGAGATGAGCACCGACCTGCTGGAGGACCTGGGCGATATCGATACCACGTCCGAGATCCGCGTGATCAGCGAGGCCAACAGCGATAACGTGCCTCGAGCCGGCACCGATTGGAAAACCTTCCTCACAGTGCTGGGGGCGCTGATCGTGTTTATCCTGATCCTGGAACCGGTGGGCTGGATCTTCTCCGGCACCCTCCTGTTCTGGGTGATCTCGCGCG
This sequence comes from Mycetocola spongiae, assembly GCF_020424085.1. Classification (NCBI taxonomy): domain Bacteria; kingdom Bacillati; phylum Actinomycetota; class Actinomycetes; order Micrococcales; family Microbacteriaceae; genus Mycetocola; species Mycetocola spongiae. The sequence continues at coordinate 1,053,921 of NZ_CP080203.1, forward strand.
CCCTCGGCAGCCGCCGGCCGCTCTTTGACGTGGGCATCTCGCTCCTCGTCTCCTCCGCCATCCAGCTCGCGTTTTCAGCGGGGCTGGGCCTCACCCTGCCTTCCGGCATCCTGTCTGGAGTATTCCCATGGATCAGCTAGGTCACCTGCTTGACGGCTTTGGCGTGGCCCTCGCGCCCATCAACCTGCTCTGGCTCCTGATCGGTGCCGTCCTGGGCACCGCGGTGGGCGTGCTGCCCGGGCTGGGCTCGGCCATGGCCGTGGCCCTGCTGCTCCCGGTCACGTTCAGCCTGGACCCCACGGGCGCATTCATCATGTTTGCGAGCATCTATTTTGGCGGGCTCTTTGGCGATTCCACCGCCGGAATCCTGCTGAATACCCCCGGGAACTCCTCGGCCATCGCCACCACATTTGAGGGCCATCGGATGGCGCTCAGCGGACGCGCGGCCAAGGCCCTCGGAACCTCGGCCATCGGCGCGTTTATCGGCGGCATGATCGCCACCACCCTCGTGGTCTTTTTCAGCCCCTACCTGGTGCGCCTGGCCACGCTATTTGGGCCCGCCGAGTATTTTGCGCTCGCGGCCTTCGCGTTTATCGCGATCTCCTCGGTGGTGGCCGAATCGGTGCTGCGCGGCCTGATCGCGCTGGGCATCGGACTTGCGCTGGCGATGGTGGGAATCGACGGCCCCAGCGGCACCGCCCGCTTCACCCTGGGCCTGCCGCAGCTCTTTGACGGCATCTCGATCATCGTCATCACGGTGGGACTGCTTGCGCTCGGGGAGGTCCTGCATATTGCGTCGCGGATTCACCGCGGAGGCCTGGCCAAACAGATTTCCGCGAAGGGCTCGCCATTCCTGACGCTGCGCGAGTTCCGGCAGGCCCTGCCGGCGTTCCTGCGTGGTGCCTCGTTTGGTATTCCGTTTGGGGCGATCCCGGTGGGCGGCTCCGAGGTGCCCACATTCCTCGCCTATGGCACGGAAAAGAAGCTCGCGCAACGCCGCAAGGACCCCGATTTTGGGACGCGCGGGGCGATCCAGGGTGTGGCCGCCCCCGAGGCCGCCGGAAACGCCACGGCCGGCACGGCCATGGGCGCGCTGCTTGCGCTGGGCCTGCCCACCTCGGCCACGGCCGCGATGATGCTGGCCGCGTTCCAGCAATACGGCATGCAGCCCGGGCCGCTGCTCTTTGAGCGCAGCGCGGACCTGGTCTGGCCGCTGCTCGCGAGCCTCTTTGTAGGCCTGGTGATCCTGCTGGCCATCAACCTGCCCTTCGCGGCGGTCTGGGCGCGCCTGCTGCTGATCCCCAAGCACTATCTCTACGCCGGGATCACGCTCTTTGCGATGCTGGGTGTCTATGCGATTGCCTCCTCCCCGACCGATCTCTGGCTGGTGCTGGGCATCGGAGTGCTGGGCTTTATCATGCGCCGGTTTGCGGTGCCGCTCGCGCCCGTGCTGATCGCCGCGATCCTCGGCCCGCTCGCGGAGACGGAGCTGCGGCGCGCGCTCACGGTCTCGGAGGGAGACCTGGGGATCCTGATCGATTCCCCGATCACCATCACGCTCTACTCGCTGATGGCCGTGGCGATCCTGTTCACGCTTGTGCAGGCCGTGCGGCGGCGGGCCTCGCGCCGGAGCGTCGCCGCCTAGCGCACAACGGTGGGGTGCGTCCCGCGGGACGCACCCCACCGTTGGCGGCTACAGCAGCTCGCCGACCAGCACACCGATCTCGGTGATCCCCCGCTCGGAGGTATCAAACCAAAGGGTATCGGCATAGCGTTTAAACCAGCTCACCTGGCGGCGCGCATAGCGCCGGGTGAGCGCACGGGTCTCCTCGATCGCCGCGTCCCGCGTCAGCTCCCCGCGCAGCTCGCCGATGGCCTGGGCATAACCAATCGCGCGCCGCGCGGTGACCCCCTCGTCCACGCCGCGGGCCAAGAGATCGGAGACCTCGGCGAGAAGTCCCGCGTCCCACATCCGCTGCACGCGCGCATCCAACCGCTCCACCAGGACCTCGCGCGGGGCGGAGAGCCCAATCAGCAGGGTTGGCGTCCAATACTCCGGCTCCTCGGGGAGCATGCCGTTAAGCGGGGACCCGGTGAGCTCGGCCACCTCGAGGGCGCGCACGATCCGGCGGCCATTATGCGGGCCAATCTTCTCGGCGGCCTCGGCGCTGAGCGCGCGCAGCCGCTGAAAGAGCAGGCCGGGACCCGAGGCGGCCAGTTCGGCCTCGAGCCGCGCCCGGATGGCATCGTCCTGTCCGGGGAACTCAAAATCATAGAGCACGCTGGAAACGTAGAGGCCCGAACCGCCCACGAGGATCGGCCAGGCACCCCGGGCCAAAATCTCGGCGATGATCGCGCGGGCGGCGGGCTGAAAATGGGCCACCGCGGCGTCCTCGCTCACCTCCAGCGTGTCAAACATATGGTGCGGGAACTCGGAGCGCTCGGCGGCGGTGAGCTTGGCCGTGCCGATATCCATGCCGCGATAAAACTGCATCGCATCGGCGTTCACGATCTCCGCGCGCGCGCCACGCGCCGCCAGCACGCGAGCGATCTCCAGCGAGAGATCGCTCTTGCCCGTGCCGGTGGCGCCCACCACCGCGATCAGGCGCGGCGTGGGCTGTGCTGAGGCGGCCACCTAGCGCAGGTCGTCGTTGGTGTTATAGATCGGGACGGTGCCCACGCCGGGACCCGCCGAGGGCGGACCCACGCGCAGCGAGGGGAACCCGAGGTTTACCGGGCCACCCGCGGGGGCCGCGGAATCGCCGGGGGTCTCGGGGACGCCGCAGGACTCGGCCTGGTTGCGATCCCAGGCGTCGCCGGCGCGGGTGCGACGGATCTGCAACGGGGAGCCATCGGTGGAATCGGCGATCAGGTGGAACGGCGCGGCCTGGGTGATCGTGGCGGTCACGATGTCTCCGGGGCGGGGAATCTCGGAACCCTCGGGGACCTCGAAGTGGACGAGGCGCGAGTCCTCGGCGCGGCCCGACATGCGGTTGGTGGCGGCGTCCTTTTTGCCCTCGCCGGTGGCAACCAGCAGCTGCACCTCGCGGCCAATAAGCTTCTGGTTTTCCTCCCAGCAGATGCGGTCCTGCAGCTCGGCGAGGCGCTCGTAGCGGGCCTGCACGATCTCCTTGGGGATCTGGTTTTCCATCTCACCCGCGGGGGTTCCGGGGCGCACGGAGTACTGGAAGGTAAACGCCGTGGCAAAGCGCGAGGCCTCGACCACGCGCAGCGTGTCCTCGAAGTCCTCCTCGGTCTCGCCCGGGAAGCCCACGATGATATCGGTGGAGATGGCGGCGTGCGGGATTTTTTCGCGCACCTGGTCGAGGATGCCGAGGAATTTTTTACTGCGATAGGAGCGGCGCATCGCGCGCAGGATGGTATCGGAACCCGATTGCAGCGGCATGTGCAGCTGCGGCATCACATTGGGCAGCTCGGCCATCGCGTCGATCACATCGGTGGTGAACGCGGCGGGGTGCGGGCTCGTGAAGCGGATGCGCTCGAGGCCGTCGATTGCGGCCACGGCACGCAGCAGCTTGCTGAAGGCAAAACGATCGCCGAATTCCACGCCATAGCTGTTGACGTTCTGGCCGAGGAGGGTGACCTCGATTGCGCCATCGTCCACAAGGGCCTGTACCTCGGCGAGGATCTCGCCCGGGCGGCGGTCTTTTTCCTTGCCGCGCAGGGTGGGCACGATGCAGAACGTGCAGGTGTTATTGCAGCCGACCGAGATGGAGACCCAGCCGCTATAGCTGGAATCGCGCTTGGTGGGCAGCGTGGACGGGAAGGTTTCCAGGGAGTCGAGGATCTCAAGCTGGGCCTCGTCGTTATGACGCGCGCGCTCCAGCAGGCTCGGCAGCGAGCCCATGTTGTGGGTTCCGAAGACGACGTCCACCCACGGGGCCTTTTCCAGAATGACGTTTTTATCCTTCTGGGCGAGGCAGCCGCCCACGGCGATCTGCATGCCGGCGTGCTTCTTTTTTACCGTGGCCAGGTGGCCGAGGTTGCCGTAGAGCTTATTATCGGCATTTTCGCGCACCGCGCAGGTATTGATGACCACCACATCGGGCTGGGCACCGGCCGCGGGAACATAGCCCGCCGCCTCGAGGGAGCCGCTGAGGCGCTCGGAGTCGTGGACGTTCATCTGGCAGCCATACGTGCGCACCTCATAGGTGCGGCGACGACCGGCGTCATCGGTGGCGGCGACCGACGGTGCAATCACGGTGGGGGTGCTCACGGAAATGCTCATACCCCTATTCTACGAACCCCCCCGCTCCAAAAACGATTTCTCGCCGACAACGGCGGTCAAACGCCCAATATTTCGCGTATCCCGGCGATCATTCGGCGGCGCGTTGCCTGTCCGTGACCGCGACGGGCTCATGGGGGCGAACGCCACAAATAAGTCGGAGCGGGAGCACACCACCCACAGGCCCCGGAAGAAACACGCCATAAGCAAGCCAAGGTGGAGGCACACCATAAGCAGGCCTAAGGGAAAGCACACCATAAACGGGCTAAAACGGGACGGCGCACTCCACGAGCCACTCGAAGCGGAAGCACGCCATCAATAGGCCCCAACGTGAGCACACCACAAACAGGCCTGGGAGAGCGCAGCACGCCGCCCACAAGGCCATAGGCCACAGCGAGACCACACCAGAAACAGGCCACTGCGGGACCACACCACGAGCATGTCAAAGTGGGAGCACACCATAAACGGGCCCCAGAAGAAACACACCACTAATAAGCCCCAACGAGCGCACGCCAGCAACAGACCCGGGAGAGCGCGGCACGCCGCCAGAGGCCCCCGCAGGACCACACCGAAAACAGAGCTGCACGGGAACACGTCACGAGCAAACCGGAACAGGAGCACCCCGCGAGCAGACCGGGGTTGGAGCCCCCAATGAACAAGTCCGAACGGAAGCACACCACCAACAGACCCGGAAGAGCGCGGCACACCGCCCACAGGCCTCAGGCCCCAGGCCCCGCAGGACCACACCAAAAACGGAGCTGCACGGGCGAGGCCCGGGGTTGCCCGGACGCCCGGGCCCGCCGCAACGCCCCGGGCGTCGCGGCCCCCGGGGCGGACGGGGTGGGCCACCCCGGGGTGGCGGGGATTAGCGGAAGCGCACGCGGGAGCCGCGCGACGACATCGCCGCCTTGATGGCGCCGCGCACGATCTGGCCGTTATAGCCGCGGCGGGAGAGGAAACCGCTCAGGCGGCGATCCACGGTGGCATCGTCATAGGAGGAGAGCTGGCCGATGCGTTTAATGGCCAGCTCGGTGGCGGCGGCGAGTTCGTCGTCGTCCTCCACGCTGGAGAGCACCTCGGTGATGACCTCCTGCGGAATCTTCCGCTGCGCCATTTCCCGGGCGACAACCGTGCGGGACTTGCCCTTGCGATCGTAGAGGCTGTGTTTGATTTCCTCCGCGAGCACGGTGTCGTCAAGATAGCCCAGGTCGTCGAGGCGTTCGCGGGCCTGTTCGACCTGTTCCTCGTCGAGGCCCAGGTCGCGCGCCGCGGTCAGAACCTCGGCGCGGCTCAGGCCGCGGCGCGCGAGTCGGCGCACCAGCTGGTCGAGGGCCCATTCGGGGTCTACCGGCTCGGGCTCCTCCTCTTCCGGTTCGGGATCGTCGTATTCCACAAACGCCGGAAGCGCCGGCTCCTCGGGGACCGCCCCGAGGGCGGGAAACCGCGACACGGGGGCCAGGCCCGTGACCGGAGTCTCGGCGGCAATCACCGCCGCCCGCAACGGGCGCGCGGTCTCTGCCTCGGCCTCGGGCCGCCCGGATACCGCGGGCGATGCGGACTCCGTGGGAGGGGCCTCCGCCGCGGCCGCGACGGGAGCGGGGTGCGTATTAAGCGCCCGCAGCCTCGGGCGTGTGGCCTCGGCGGGTGCGTCGATCGGGGCGGCCTCGGGCGCGGACTCGGCACCGGCGGGAGAATCTCCGGACTCTGCCCGGGATGCCCAGCGCGCGGCCAGTGAGATCACCGGGGCGAGCGTTTCCGCGGGGGCGGCGGGCCCGGTGCCGCGCGCGGACTCGGCGGTACTGCCCACACCCGACCGCGTCTCGGCGGCATCGGATGCGGCGCTATCGGCTGATACGGATGCGGCACGCGGCGCGGCGCGGCGGGCGGAACCCGAACGCGCGGAAACCGGCTCGGAACCAACTGGCTCGGAACCGACACGCTCAGAACCCGCCGGATCGAAACCGACCGCCCCAGCATCAACCGGCCCAGAGCCAACAGCCTCGGAATCGGCAGGCCCAAAACCGACCGGCCCAGAACTCACAGGTCCAGAGCTCACGGGCCCGGCTCCTGCGTGCGGGGCACCGGCCAGCTCGGAACCAATCGGCCCGGCACCCGGCCGCGCGGAGCCCGCGGGCCCAAACCCCGCGGCCCCAGCGTTTAAAGCTTCCCCGCCCCTGGACTCCCCCGCCGGGTCATCCGTGAGCGAGTCATCCGTCGAGGAGGCGGGCTCATCCTCAAAGATCGGGCCCGGGGCGCGCGCGGCGGCGCGACCCCAGGGGGTGGAGCCCGCCGCGGAACCGTTGCCGGTTCCGGGAAAGCCCCACCCCGCGGAGGAGGTAGGTGCCGATTCCTCGGCCTGGTCCGGCTCGGAGCCGGAGCCCTCGTCTACGAAGCGAACCACGGTGAGCTACGCCCCGCGCTTCAGCGCGGGAGCCTTCGCGGCGGCCTTGGCCGGGGCCGCGGGGGCCTCGGCGGGCGCGCCCTCGGCGGCCTTCGCGGCCGCGGCGGCCTCGGCGTCTGCCTTGGCCTTGGCGGCGGCACCCACGGCGCCGATGCCCAGCTTGGCAAGAAGCTTATTCTCGATCTCAAGCGCCACATCGGTGTTTTTCAGCAGGAAGTTACGGGAGTTTTCCTTACCCTGGCCCAGCTGCTCGCCGTCGTAGGTATACCAGGAACCCGACTTCTTCACGATGCCGTGGTCAACACCAAAGTCGATCAGGCTGCCCTCGCGGGAGATACCCACACCGTAGAGGATGTCAAACTCGGCCTGCTTAAAGGGCGGGGCCATCTTATTTTTTACAACCTTCACGCGGGTGCGGTTACCCACCGCATCGGTGCCATCCTTGAGGGTTTCGATGCGTCGGATATCCAGACGAACCGAGGCATAAAACTTCAGGGCCTTACCACCCGAGGTGGTCTCGGGGCTTCCGAAGAACACACCGATCTTTTCACGCAGCTGGTTGATGAAGATCATGCTGGTTTTGGTCTGGTTGAGGCCACCCGTGATCTTTCGCAGGGCCTGCGACATCAGGCGGGCCTGGAGACCCACGTGCGAGTCACCCATCTCGCCCTCGATCTCGGCGCGGGGCACCAGCGCGGCCACGGAGTCGATGACGATGAGGTCAATGGAGCCGGAGCGGATCAGCATATCGGCGATTTCCAGCGCCTGCTCTCCGGTATCGGGCTGCGAGACCAGGAGCGAGTCGATGTCTACACCCAGCTTCTTGGCGTACTCGGGGTCGAGGGCGTGCTCGGCGTCGATGAACGCGGCGATGCCACCCAGCTTCTGGGCATTGGCAATGGCGTGCAGCGTGAGGGTGGTTTTACCGGAGGACTCGGGGCCGTAGATCTCGATGATGCGGCCACGCGGAAGCCCACCAATGCCGAGCGCAACATCCAGGGCAATCGACCCGGTGGGGATGACCTCCACGGGGGCACGCTCGTCACTTCCGAGGCGCATAACCGAGCCCTTACCGAACTGGCGGTCAATCTGGGCGAGGGCGGTTTCGAGGGCCTTTTCGCGGTCCGTGGGAGAAGCCATGATGTTAACTCTTTTCTGCTCGGAAGTGGGTTGCGCCTGCATACTGTCTCGCAGCGGAGGCTGCGCCGACAAGGCTAGAGAACCGATGTATCTCGTGATTTCGACACTACGAGCAGCCACCGACATTGCGGCGGAATCCGCTCCCACTGTGGAAAACTTCGAGGACTCGATCTCCTGTGTAGGAGCATACGCGTATCCGAATGAATGTTCGACTGGGCGGCGCGGCGTGTCGAAGATGATTTCGCCTCCGGGTGCGGCCATCCGCTCCGCCGCCGGCGCGGGCCCGGCCCGCGCGCAGGCCCGGGGCCGGCGGCTAACCCGCGCCCCGTGCGCAAACGCCCGCCTATTTACGCGGCGGCGGCAGCCCCACACCATAGCGCCGCTCGGGCGGAACATCGGTTTCCTCACAGAGCGCAAGCCAGACATCCCGCGGCGCGATTCCCGCGGCCAGGGCCTCCTCGGCGGTTTTCCCGCCCAGCACCCGCAGCACAAGGTCACGCGTCACGACGGCCCCATAGCCCTCGCCAAATTCATCCGTCACGGCCCGGCGCATCTCACTGAGTTTCACGCGTCTAGCCTAACCACTCCCGCCGACGCCCTCCGCCCGCGGGCACATAAAAACGGCCCCTCATTTCTGAGAGGCCGTTTTTCCGGGGTAAAACACCATCCCGGTGAGATTATCGGGCTACGGACTAGCGAATGGCCAGTTCCGCGGCGATGTCTGCGGTGAAGCTCTCGGGCACGGTATCGGGGATCGGATCGATGCCCTCGAGGATTGCCAGGCGGTCGCCCACCTCGCGCATGATGACCGAAATCGGCGTGTCCAGTGCGTCGGCTACCGAGGCGAGAATCTCGCTGGATGCCTCTTTCTGGCCCCGCTCGACCTCGCTCAAATAGCCCAGTGCCACACTGGCCTTGCCGGCTACCTGGCGGAGGGTGCGCCCCTTCTGCAGGCGGAAGTCACGAAGAACGTCGCCGATCTCTTGACGTACGAGTACCATTTGACCCTCCCTTTCTGCTGCTCGGTTCTTAGATCATTGTAGACCGAGGGATGACTCAGATTACTATACGCATCCCTGAGAAAATGCCTTATGAAATAAAACCGACATCTGATGTTGTATCACTATCTCCAACGGGTACCCCCTCCCGGGTATTCCCCGCTGTCGGGTATTTCTCAGCTTCGCGGGAATGTGGCGAGTTCCGCGGCCTCGCTCGCGATCTCCGCGAGCGCCGCCGCCACGGTATCCGCCCGGATCCGGCCGCGATCCCCCGCCAGTTTTAGCGCCACACAACGCTCGCCCCGCGCGCTCGAAATGCCCAGGTAGACGGTGCCAGCACCCTGCCCCGTGGCCGGGTCGGGATCGGGGCCCGCGACACCGGTGGTGGCGATGCCGATCGCCGGCTCGCCCACCCCAAGCGCACACGCCCGGCGCACACCGCGCGCCATCTGCCGGGCCACCTCGGGATGCACGGGGCCGCTGCGCGCAAGCAGCGCGCCCTCCACCCCGAGAAGCGACTCCTTCAGCCCGGTGTCATAGGCGATAATTCCCCCGCGCACCACGGCCGAGGCCCCGGGCACGTCGATCAGCGTGGCCGCCAGCAGGCCGCCCGTGAGCGATTCCGCCGTGGCCACGGTGAGGCCCGCGCGCGCGAGATCCCGCAGCAGCTCGGCGGCCGCACTCATTTCCGGCTGCCCCGCACCGCGGTGATCACATAGTCGATGCCGCTGGCCACGGTCAGCAGCACGGCGATGGTCATGGTGGCGGTATTCACCCAGTGAATCCACTCGCCCACAACCGTCCAGAGCGGCAGCAGTGCCAGCGAGATCGCGACCGACTGCGCGACCGTTTTCAGCTTGCCCATCCAGGCGGCGGCCACCACATGATCGTTGACCACGATCATCCGGTGCACCGTGATGCCCACCTCGCGCACCAGCACGATGATGGTGACCCACCACGGCAGCTCGCCCAGGATCGACAGCGCCACGAGTGCGCCGCCGGTGAGGATTTTATCGGCAATGGGATCCAGCAGCTTGCCCAGATCCGTGACCGTACCCGTGCGGCGGGCGATCGCGCCGTCGATGCCATCGGTGGCAATCGCCACGATAAAGAGGACGGCCGCGGCCCAGCGCAGCGGGCCATCGGCGCCGTCATCCGCGAGCAGCCACCAGATAAACAGCGGGGCGAGCAGGATGCGCACCACGGTGATGGCATTGGGAATATTCCAGTTTGACGGGCGTACCGCCGGGGTGGGTGTGGTCACGGTTTTAGTCTCGTCCTGTCAGTCCCCAGGCGTCTTCGTCGCCCTCGTCATCGCCGTTTATGTGTTCATAGCCATCGAATTGGGACTCGACGGGATCACCGGCATATCGATCGTAGTCTGCCGGGGCCGGGTCGGGGTGCGCCATCCACTCGGGTTCGGCCGCGGCCTTCCCCGCCTCCTCGGGCTCGCCCAGGCTCAGCGGCGGGGCAATCGGCAGCGGCGGGCGCTCGGGAACCACGGGCGCGGGGGCGGCGGGCTCGGCGGGGCGCGGCGCGGCCTCGGCCGCGGGGGCCGGGGCGCTGGCGATATCGCCGCGCAGCATCGCGATTGTGGTGGGGAGCTGTTCGGCGGTGACCAGCACATCGCGGGCCTTTGAGCCCTCGGAGGGGCCCACGATATCGCGGGACTCCATCAGGTCCATCAGGCGGCCGGCCTTGGCAAAGCCCACCCGGAGCTTGCGCTGCAGCATCGAGGTGGAGCCAAACTGGGTACCCACCACCAGCGTGACGGCCTCACAGAGAAGCTCAAGATCGTCGCCGATATCGGCGTCAACCTCCTTCTTCTCGATCACGGCCTCGACGTCCTTGCGATACTCGGGGCGCGCCTGGGCCGTGACGTGCTGCACGACCTTTTCGATCTCGTCCTCGTTCACCCAGGCACCCTGCACGCGGATGGACTTCGAGGCCCCCATCGGCAGGAACAGGGCATCACCCTGGCCGATGAGCTTATCGGCACCGGGCTGGTCGAGGATCACGCGGGAATCGGTGACGCTCGTGACGGCAAAGGCCAGGCGCGAGGGCACATTGGCCTTAATCAGGCCCGTGACCACGTCCACCGAGGGGCGCTGGGTGGCCAGCACGAGGTGGATTCCCGAGGCACGCGCGAGCTGCGTGATGCGCACGATGGAGTCCTCCACATCGCGCGGGGCCACCATCATCAGGTCGGCCAGCTCGTCCACCACCACCAGCAGATAGGGATAGGGCTTCAGGACGCGCTCGGAGCCGGCGGGCAGCACCATCTCCCCCGCGATAACAGCGCGGTTGAAGTCGTCGATATGGCGGAAGCCGAAGCTCGCCAGATCGTCGTAGCGCATGTCCATTTCCTTCACGACCCACTGCAGCGCCTCGGCCGCCTTCTTGGCGTTTGTGATGATGGGGGTGATCAGGTGCGGGATACCGGCATAGGGTGCCAGCTCCACGCGCTTGGGGTCGATCAGGACCATGCGCACCTCCTGCGGGGTGGCGCGCATCAGGAGGCTCGTGATCATCGAGTTCACAAAGCTGGACTTACCCGAACCGGTGGAACCGGCCACAAGCAGGTGGGGCATCTTGGCAAGATTGGCCACCACAAAACCGCCGCCGACGTCCTTACCCACGCCGATGGTCATCGGGTGGGTGGCCTTGGTATTGGCGGCGGAGCGCAGCACATCGCCGAGCGAGACGATTTCGCGGTCGCTATTGGGGATCTCCACACCAATCGCGGACTTACCCGGAATCGGGGCAAGGATGCGCACCTCATTGGAGGCCACCGAATAGGCGATGTTATTTTGCAGGGCCGTGATGCGCTCCACCTTCACACCCGGGCCCACCTCGATCTCGTACTGGGTCACGGTGGGGCCGCGGCTAAAGCCGGTCACGGTGGCATCCACCTTAAACTGCGTAAATACCTCGGTGATGGCGGCGACGATTTCGTCATTGGCCGCCGAGCGCGCCTTGGGTGGGGTACCCGCCGAGAGCGTGCTGGTGGAGGGCAGGCGATACGGGTGATCCGCGGGCTCGGGGATGCCCCCGCGCGCGAGTTCGGCCGTGGTGCTGCCGTCGCGCAGGCCCAACGAGGATAGCTCGGGGAGCACCTCGGTCTGGTCCTCCGCGGAGTCCTCGTGCAGGCCACTGATGTCTCCCGCGGGGGCGTATCCGCCCAGCGCGGCCTCGGCCGCGGCGAGGTGTTCGATGGCCGCGGTGGCCCCCGCGGCGGCGGCCGCCTCGGTCTCCAGGGCGCTATCAAAGCCGCCGCGCGGGGCATCGCCAAGCAGCTCGGTGAGCGCCTCGGAGGCCGCGGGCGACTCAAATTCGGGGGCCTCCTCGCGGCGCGAGTTATTCCGACGCCACCACGGCAGCGCCGCGGGATCGGCCTCCAGCTCGTCCAGGCCCTCCAGCTCGGAGGCGCTTGCGGCCTCCTCGGGCTCCGCGCGGCGGCCGCGGCGCGGCACGGCGGCGGGCGCGGTGCCGTCCTCCTCGGCCGCGGCCTCCTCGGCCGAGAGCTGGGCGCCAAAGAGCCACTCATAGAGCTCACGCAGGCGCGAACCGATCCGGTTCGGCGGGGTCTTGGTGATGATCAGCAGGCTCAGGGCCAGGAGCAGCGAGAGGATGATTCCCGAGCCGATTTTGGTGAGCAGGAACGTGAGCGGGCCGCCCACCATCCAGCCGATCAGCCCGCCGGCCTCGGCCAGCGCGGGCAGGCCTTGGGAGGGATCGGGCAGGGAGGAGAAGGTATGGCACAGGCCCGTCACCGCGATGGTGGCGAGGGACACACCAATTCCGATGCGCCCGTTATCGTGAATCGAGCTGGGATTGCGGAAGAGCCACAGCGCCAGCAGCGTGAGGATCACGGGCATCGCAAAGGCGAGGCGGCCAAAGAGGCCACCAAAGCTCCAGCTATTAAGATTTTGGGCCACGTCGTTATTCACGCCGAACCACACCACAACCGCGCCGATCACGGCGAGCAGGAACAGCAGGAACGGCACACCGTCGCGGCGCTGCTCACGCTCGAGCTTTTCGTCGCCAAACGCGCGGAACGCACCACCCACCAGGTGGGCCACCGCCATCCAGGCCACCACCAGCGGATTGCGGGCACCCTCCTCGCGGAACGCCACGGTGGGCTGATCGCCGGACTTGGCGGCGCGCGTGGGAGTTTTTTTGGTCGCGGGCAGTTTTTGGGTGGCCGCGGTGGGGGTTTTGGCCGGCGATTTTTTGGCGGCACCCGCCCCGCTCGCGCGCGTGGACGAGGTCGCCGGGGACGCCTTCTTGCGCGGACCGCTGGGTGTAGAACGTGTAGCCATGCCCCTACGCTACTTGTCTCTACCGACTCTTGCCGGGATCGACGCGGATTTACGCGGAATCTGGCGCGTCGCGCGGGGGTGTTGCGCGGGGGTGTTGCGCGCCAAAAAAATGGCCCCGCCGCGCCCCCGAGGGAACGCGGCGGGGCCGGGTATACGCACGTTAGAAGCGGATCGCGTCGATCACCTTCACGCGCGTAGCGATCAGTGCCGGAATCAGTCCGGCCAGCGCGCCCACGATCGTGGCGGCCACCAGCCCAATCACCGCGGCATTCACCGGGAATGCCGGGGCACCGCGGCCGGTGATGCCGCCGTTAAAGACCTCGTATACCGCGGGGATGCGCATGATCAATACCGCGATCATGACACCCACGATTCCCGCGACCACCGTGGCCACCACGCTCTCCATCATGACCGAGAAAAAGACCCGGCCCGAGCTGGCCCCAAAGCTGCGGCGCACCCCGATCTCCCGGATGCGCTGACGCACCGAGACGATGGCGATATTGACCAGGCCCAGCGCACCCAGGACCAGGATGATCGAGCCGATCCCCAGCGAGAGCAGCCGGAACATCTCGCTCGGGTCCTGGCCGGGGCCGTAGTCGCCCTGGCGATTGCTCTGGAATTGCAGCGAGGTGCCGCGATCCGCGGCTGCCTTCAGGGACTGCTCAAAGCGCTGCATCAGCGCCTGGTCCAGGTCGGCGGGAATCCACATCTCCATGCTGCTATTGCCCTGGGCATCCGGCAGGAACGGCTCGGGGGCCACGGCACGATAGGAGGCGTTGAGGATATACGCCTCGGGCGACATTCCCTCCCAGTTTTGTCCCTCATAGACGCCGATCACCACGAGGCGGGCGTTATCCAGGTGGGGGCTCACCACGGTGGGGTGGGTGCGCAGATCGGGCTCGCCCATCTCCTCCCAGAACTTCTTGCTCACCACGATCGCGGGCGCAAGCCGTTCGCTGTCTCCCGGGGCAAACCACGAGCCCTCCAGCAGGCGCACGTGGCGCAGCAGGCCGTAGCTCTGGTCCACGATTTTAAACTGCGAATCCACCGAGCCGTGCGGGAAGCGCACGGGGCCGTAGTCCATCGACTCGCGCGTGGCATAGGTGATATCGGAGCGCTCCATCATGTCAAACCACGCCGATTCGAGGCGCTCGATCTGATCCACCGAGAGCTGGGACTGCTCCGACATCGCGCGCACCGAGAGCGTCACGGGACGCCCGTTGTACTGCTCGATCTGCTCGGTCACGGTGCGCTCGGTGATATCGGCCACCGCCATCGACACGGAGAGGGCACATACGGCGGCGGCCACTCCCACGAGGGCCAGCAGGACCCGGCCGCGGTGTACGCGGACCTCCTGCCAGGCATCGGAGATCGCGCCGATGAAACCGGTCAGTGCGCCGTTCATGCGCGCACCTCCGCGGTCTCGGGGCGCAGGACACCCTTTTCCAGCAGGAAGTGGCGATCGCTGCGCTCGGCGATGGCCGCGTCATGCGTGATCGTCACGAGCGCGGCGCCGTCCTGTTCCACAACCTCGTCCATCAGGTCCATCACGGTCTGGCCCGTTTCCAGGTCCAGTGCACCCGTGGGCTCATCGGCCAGGATCAGGCGCGGTGTGCGCACGAGCGCGCGGGCAATGGCCACGCGCTGCTGCTCACCGCCCGAAAGGCTATTGGGCATCGAGCCCAGGCGGTGGCCCAGGCCCACGCGCTCCAGCATCCGGGTGGCGATTATGCGGCGGCGCCAGAACTCGCTGCCGGTGCTATACATCAGCGGCATCATGACGTTTTCGAGTGCCGTGCGGCCGTCCAGCAGGTTGAACTGCTGGAAGACAAAGCCCACGTTATTTCCGCGCAGGCGGTCGCGCTTGCGCGTGGAGAGCGCCGAAACATCGCCCTCGTCAAAATAGAGCGAACCCGTGGTGGGGTTATCCAGCAGCCCCAGAATATTCAGCAGGGTGGATTTACCGGAGCCCGAGCGGCCCACGATGGACACCCGCTCCCCCGCATCCACGCTGATGCTCACATCCGACAGAATCGTGAGTGATTCATCGTCGGGGAGCCTCACCGTGCGGGTTACCCCCTCGAGGTGAAGAAGCACCATTATCCCTCTTCACCGCAGATGATCTCGCCGTTGGGCTGTTCCACACAGTCATTGCCCGGGCCGCCGTTGGTGGGGTCCTCCACGGGGATGAACTCCAGCACCTCATCTCCCTCGACCAGGCCCTCGGTGATCTGCACGAGCGAACCATCGTTGAGGCCCAGCGATACGGGGCGCTCCTCGCTGATGCCCTCGGCGTTCATGACCCAGACCGAACCCGACTGCGAGCTTCCCTTTACGGCGGTCACGGGGAGGACCAGCACGTTTTCGGCGCTTCCTCCGGGCAGCACAAGCTTGCCCGAGAGGCCACCAAATACGCGCACATCGGCGGGTACCGCGCAGCGCACCTGCGGGCCGTTGCCGGCCGCCGGGGCGCCGGGGTTGGACTCATCGCCGCCCGGGGCGGCCCCGGCCAGCGGGGCGGTGATCGTGAGACCCGTGCACGTAAACTCGGCGGGGCCACCCACCACGGAGACGCGCGCCTCGGTGGGCTGGGTGGCGAGGCGGAACTGCTGGGCCGGGTCGATCGTGGCGGTCACCGAGAAGGTGGGCGGCGCGATCTGGGCCACGGTATCGCCCACGGCCACGGCCTGGCCCACGATCAGCGGCAGCGCGCTGATGATGCCGGCCTCGGGCGCAACCACCTGCGAATAGCGGTATTTGGCCTTGGGTGCGGTGGTGGTGGTATTGCCCTCGGCATCGGTGCGCACGATGGGCTCCTGCTCGATCTCCTGGCGGATGGTGGCCAGCACGGCACCCTTGGCCACGGTGGCGCCCTGGGCCACGGAGAGCTCGCCCACCTCGCCGATCATGCCGGCGCGGGCCGGAACGGCCGGGTCCGCGACCACGGTGCTGCCGAGGCTGATCTCGTTCACGATCGAGCCCACGCTCACCGCGACCACCTGGTCATCGGCGTTTCCGGTGGGAAGCGGCAGTGCTCCCTCCGATTCCGTACTCGGAAAAAAAGCCAGCTTCACGAGCGCCACGGCGATGGCCGCAAACACAAAAATTCTGAGGCTCGGAAAAATCCAGCGCCGCCATACACCCACGTTTACCCCTTTATAAATATGAAAGAATCAACCTTCAGAGTAATGACGGACGCATGTCCGAACATCACTCTGAAGGATGATATCCATCATAAAAGGCGTTATCCTACGACATGCGCGAGCGCGGCCCCCGCGGAGAGAAACTCGCCCGGTTCCCGCAGCTGTCCAATCGTTCCCGACCGCTGGGCCAGCACGGGCGCCTCCATCTTCATGGCCTCCATCACCGCGACCTGCTCACCCTCGGCAACACTCGCCCCCTCGGCCACCAGCCAGGACACCAGCGTGCCCGTGATCGGCGCGGGAAGCTCGGCGGGATCCGCGGCCGCGGCCGGCGCGACCGGGGCCGCGGTCATACCCGCACTCCCCAGACCGGCCAGCAGCGAGGAGGGTAGTCCCAGGCTCACCCGGCGGCCATCCACCTCGATAAAGGTGCGGGTCAGGCCCTCGCCGGCCGTCTCCGGAACGCGCGGGGCGATCGTGATCTGCTCGGCGAAGACCGTCTCGATCCAGCGGGTATGCACGGCAAAGCCGCCACCCGTGAAATCGGGGTGCTCCATCACGGCGCGGTCAAAGGGCAGCACGCTGGCCACGCCCTCGATCTCAAATTCGGCCAGGGCGCGGCGGGCGCGGGAAATGGCCTGCTCGCGGGTGGCCCCGGTCACGATCAGCTTGGCCATCATCGAGTCGAAGGACGCCGCCACGCTCGAACCGGTCTCAACACCGCTATCCACGCGAATGCCGGGACCCGAGGGGGCACGGAAGCGGGTGATCTCGCCGGGGGTGGGCAGGAAGCCGCTGCCGGGATCCTCGGCGTTAATCCGGAACTCAAAGGAGTGGCCGCGCGGCTCGGGCGTCTCGGTGATGCTCAGCGGCAGGCCATCGGCGATGCGCAGCTGCTCGATCACGAGGTCGATCCCCGCGGTCTCCTCGGTGACGGGATGCTCCACCTGGAGGCGCGTATTCACCTCGAGGAAGGAGATGGTGCCGTCCTCGCTGAGCAGGAACTCCACGGTTCCGGCCCCGCGATAGCCGGCCTCGGCACAGATCCGGCGCGAGGCATCGTGAATATTCTCGCGCTGCTCCGGGGTCAGGAACGGCGCGGGGGCCTCCTCCACCAGCTTCTGGTTGCGGCGCTGCAGCGAGCAGTCCCGGGTGCCCACCACCACCACGGTGCCGTGATTATCGGCGAGGATCTGGGCCTCGATATGGCGCGGATTGCTCAGGAAGCGCTCCACAAAACACTCGCCGCGACCAAAGGCCGCCACGGCCTCGCGCACCGCGGAATCAAAGAGCTCGGCCACCTCGTCCAGGCGCGTGGCAATCTTCAGCCCGCGCCCGCCGCCGCCAAAGGCTGCCTTAATCGCGATCGGCAGGCCGTGGGTCTCGGCAAACGCGAGGACCTCCTCGGGACCCGAAACGGGATCGGGGGTGCCCGCCACGAGCGGGGCTCCCACGCGCTCGGCGATCTTACGCGCCTGCACCTTATCGCCCAGCAGGTTAATGGTCTCCGGGGTGGGACCGATCCAGATCAGGCCCGCGTCGAGCACCGCGCGGGCAAACTCCGCGCTCTCGGAGAGGAAGCCATAGCCGGGGTGGACCGCATCGGCCCCCGAGCGCTCGGCGATGGCCAGCAGCTTGGGGATATTCAGATAGGTCTCGGCGGGACGCTGCCCGTCCAGCGCATAGGCCTCGGTGGCCGCCGAGACGTGCAGGGCGCGCGCATCGGCATCGGCATAAACGGCCACCGATTCCACGCCATAATCGGTCGCCGCGCGGGCGATACGGACGGCAATCTCGCCGCGGTTGGCAATTAGGATTTTTTTCACGACTGGTCCTCGGTAAAGCGGGTGATGGGGCGGAAGCGGATGCGTGCGCCGATGGGTATTTGGCCGGCCAGGTCCAGGTGATGCGGCGCGATAGCACCGATCACGGGATAGCCGCCGGTGAGCGGATGATCGGCGAGGAAAAGCACGGGCTGGCCGCTGGCCGGCACCTGAATCGAGCCCACAACGGTGCCCTCGCTGGGCAGCTCATGCGTGATCTCTCGTTCAAGCGCGGTCTCTCCCGCGAGGCGCAGGCCCACCCGGTTGGACTGCGGGGTCACGGTCCACTCCTGTTCGGCGAGCGCCGCCACGGCCGCGGGGGTGAACCAGTCGGTGCGCGGTCCGAGAACCACGTCGAGTTCCACGATCTCGCCGGCCGCGGGATAGCTCGGTCCCGGATCATATCCGGCATCCACGCTGCTGCGCGGACCGGCCTCGACCCGCGCGTGCAGCGTATCCCCCGCGGCCACGGGTTCGGGGCCCACCCGGGCGAGGGTATCGGTGGAGGCGCTGCCCAGCACGGGCTGCACGGCAAATCCGCCGCGCACGGCGAGATAGCTGCGCAGGCCGCGGGTGGGTGCGGATAGTTCCAGGCTCTCGCCCGCGGCGAGTGCAAACGGTACGCCCGGTCCCGCGGTGCGGGTATGCCCGCTTTCCGCGGTGATGAGCGCCCCGGCCTCGGCCCCGGTGATGGCCAGCACCACGGGCAGCAGGGCGCGCACGGAGAGGCCGCCATAAACAATTTCCAGGGTGGGTGCGGCCGGATCATTGCCCACGAGGCGATTGGCCGCGCGCAGCGAGCGGCGGTCAAGCGCGCCCGCGGCCGAGACACCCTGCCGCGCCTGGCCCGGGCGGCCGAGGTCCTGGAACAGGGTCTGCATGCCGGGGGTGAGTACCTCCAGTACCGCGGCGGCTGACCGCGCGGGGGCGGTTATGGTGTGCGCGGCCGCGGGGGCCGCGACGGTGCCGGAGGCGGCCCCTGTGATGATCGGATCCACGGCGGCCCCGGCACCCGCATCGCGGAAGCGCACGCGGAAACCGGGCTGGAGCAGCGCGGGAACCTCGCGGTTGAGGTCCCACATCGGCACATCGGTCACGCCGATGATCTGCCAGCCGCCCGGGCTGGCCTGCGGATAAACGCCGCTGAAGGTGCCGGCCAGGCCCACGGCCCCGGCGGGGATGCGGGTGCGCGGGGTCGCGCGGCGCGGCACGTCCAGCGCGGGGTGTCCCCCGGCCAGATAGGCAAAGCCCGGGGCAAAACCGGTGAAGGCCACCGTATAGTCGCGCCCGGTATGCAGCGCGATGACCTCCTCCGGGGTGACCCCGAGCAGCGTCCCCACCTCGGCGAGGTCCTCCCCGCTATAGCGCACGGGTAGCTCCACAAGCACACCATCGCCGCGGGTCACGCGGCCCAGGGAACGCCCGGCGATATTCTCGCGGATCGCGCGCGCATTCGTGCGGGAGGGCATAAAACTCACCAGGATGGTGCGGGCGGCGGGGATGAGTTCCAGGACCCCGGGGAGGGGGTCGCCGTTGAGGGAGTCCAGCAGCGCGAGCGTCTCGTCGAGGTCCTCGAGTTCGATCAGCAGCGCGTCCAGATTTACCGGCAGAAAACGCATGTGGTTCCTTTTATACGTGATACGAGGAATCGGGCACGTCGGTGATAAACATGTGGCCCGGTGAGTGGGTGATGGCGAAGGGAACACCCGAGGCCATGACCGCCGCCTGCGGGGTCACCCCGCAGGCCCAGAACACGGGAACCTCGCCCGGTTCGATCCGCACGGCATCACCAAAATCGGGCGCGCCCAGATCCGTGATACCCAGCAGGCCGGGCTCACCCACGTGCACGGGTGAACCGTGTACCGAGGGGAAGCGCCCGCTGATGGTGGCGGCATCGGCCACCCGGTCGGCGGGGATGGGCCGCATCGAGACCACCATCTCGCCGTGCAGGCGCCCCGCGGGACGGCACTGCCGGTTGGTGCGATACATCGGCACATTGGTGCCATCGGTGATGTGGCGCACGTCGATTCCGGCCTCGCGCAGCGGGGTCTCAAACGTGAAGCTACAGCCGATCAGGAACGTCACCAGGTCGGGGTATTCGGCCCAGACCGCGCGCGCATCCGGGATCTCCTCGGCCAGTTTGCCATCGCGCCAGACCCGGTAGAGCGGAATATCGGTGCGCAGGTCCGCGCCCGGGGCGAGCACCGTGTGATGCGATCCGGCATCGGTCACATCCAGCACGGGGCAGGCCTTGGGATTGCGCTGGGCGTAGAGCAGAAAATCATAGGCCCAGTCCCGCGGCAGCGAGATCATATTGGCCTGGGTAATGCCGGGGGCGATGCCCGCGGTGGGCTCCACGGCCCCCGCGCGATAGCGCTCGCGCGCGGCCTCGGCGAGCGCGCTCAATTGCCACCCCCGGTGATAAAGGAGGACACCGTGACGCCCTCGGCGAGCAGGCGTTCGCGCACGCGCCGCGCCATCTGCACCGCGCCCTCGCTATCGCCGTGCACACAGATCGAATCGGCGGTCAGCGGGATCACGCTGCCGTCGATTGCGGTGATGGTGCCCTCGGTCACCATCTGCAGCATCCGCTCGGCCACGAGGTCGGCATCGTGCAGCACGGCACCGCGCTCGCGCCGCGAGACCAGCACCCCCTCGGGGGTATAGGCGCGGTCGGCAAACGCCTCCGATACGGTGCGCAGGCCGCGCTCGGCGGCCAGTCGCAGCACGGTGGATCCGGCGAGGCCCATCAGGACCAGCGCGGGGTTGCTGGCCTGGACCGCGGTAATCACATCATTCGCCTGACGCTCGTCATGCGCGATGGTGTTATAGAGGGCACCGTGCGGCTTAACATACTGCACGCTGCCCCCCACCGCCGCGGCCATGCCGGTCAGTGCACCGATCTGATAGATCACATCGGCGACGAGGTCGGCGCTGTCCACGTCCATATTGCGGCGGCCAAATCCGGCAAGATCGCGATAGCCCACATGGGCCCCGATCACGACGTTTTTTTCCACCGCACCGAGGACGGTCTGCATGATGCCGCGCGGGTCTCCCGCGTGGAAGCCGCAGGCCACGTTGGTGGAAGAGACGATATCAAGCATGGCTCGATCATCGCCCAGGGTCCACCGGCCGAAGCCCTCGCCGAGGTCGCTATTAAGATCAATGCTGGTCATGATGTACTCCCGAGTTGAGGTTAGGAACCGATGCCGAGGAACGCGAAGATCGGCACCACGGAGACCACGCCCATATACCAGGTGAGGCCGGTCACGGCGGTGCCCAGCAGCAACAGCCAGTACGGATAGTGGTATCCGTTCATCAGGTCGCGGCGGAACCAGCCGACATACATAAAGATTGTCAGACCGATCGGCAGGATCAGGCCGTTAAAGCCTCCCGCGAAGACCAGCAGGGCCGCCGGGGCGGTCCCGAGGAACGCGAAGATCACGGCGGAGACCACGATAAAGACCACCGTGGCGAGGTTGCGTCCGCGCAGCGTGATCTTCTCGTTGAAGACGGTGATGAAGGAGATCGAGGTATAGGCGGCACCGATGATCGAGGTGATACCGGCCGACCACAGCACAAGACCAAACGCGCGCAGACCAAACTCGCCCGCGGCGGCCTGGAAGGCCTGTGCGGCGGGGTTGGCGCCCTGTCCCGAGGTATCGATGATGACTCCCGAGGCGACCACACCGAGGATCGCGAGGAACAGCACGTAGCGCATGATTCCGGTCACCAGGATGCCGTTCAGGGCGGCGGTCGAGACCTCCTTGATGTTGTGGACGCCGGCGGTGCCCGAGTCGAGGAGCTTATGCGCACCGGCATAGGTGATATAACCACCCACGGTTCCACCCACGATGGTGGTGATCGTGGCGAAGTTGATCTCATCGGGCCAGACGGTCTGGCGCAGCGCCTCGCCCACGGGCGGGCCCGAGACGATGGCCACATAAACGGTGAGCAGGATCATCAGCAGGCCGAGGACCACCATGATGCGGTCCACGGCGATGCCCGCGCGGCGGGAGAGGAAGATGCCCACGGCGATCGCGGCGCTCAGGAGGCCACCGATCTTGGCATCCCAGCCGAGCAGGGCGTTCAGGCCGAGGCCCGCACCGCCCATATTTCCGATGTTAAAGACGAGGCCGCCGAAGATCACCAGGACGGCGAGCAGATAGCCGCTGCCGGGGATCGCGGTATTGGCGAGCTCGGCGGCGCGCTTACCGGTCACGGTGACGATGCGCCAAATATTGAGCTGGACGATGAAGTCGATCAGGATCGACGCCAGGATTCCGAAGGCAAAGGCGGCACCCATGGTCGCGGTGAAGGTGGCGGTCTGGGTGATAAAGCCGGGGCCGATTGCCGAGGTGGCCATCATGAAGATGGCGCCGATCAGCGAGGCCTTGCGGGCCTTGGCGAAGCCGGCGGCCTGGGCGCCGATGCCGGGATCCCCGGCGGGTGCCGCGGAACTCTGCGGCTGGGGGGTGGGTTCAGTCATGGGGTCTCTGTCCGGTTTGGGGTTCCAGGGGAAGGAACGCGGGCGGGGTGACGGCTGCCAGATAGCGAGGTACGTGCCTCGTCCCCCGCGCCGACCGGCGGCCACTGTGCCGTCGCCCGAGTGCGGGAGTGAGTATTGCCCGATCCTATACTCTGATGAACAATTAAGCCAAGATTGTTGAGCAATGTTAATCTGGCCGAAACAAACGGGGCCCGGGATCGGCTCGGATACACTGGGGCCATGCCGCGTCGCACACCCCCCGCCGAGCCCACACTGACCTCCCCCATCGCCGTGATTGGGCTCTCCGGTCAGGTGGCCAGCGATCTGCGCGGCCGGCTCGTGCGCGGCGAGCTTGCACCCGGCCAACAGCTCTCCGAGACCGCGCTTGCGCATACCCTCGAGGTCTCCCGCAATACGCTACGCGAGGGCTTCCGCATCCTCACGCAGGAGGGCCTGCTCACGCATGTGCCACACCGGGGTGTTTTTGTGGCCACCCCGTCGATCGCTGCAATCATCGATATCTATCGGGTGCGCCGGATCATCGAGGGCCAGGCCGTGATCATGGCCTCCCGGCGGCACCCCGCGAGCTTCCGGATGCGGGCCGCGGTCGAGGCGCAGGAGGCGGCCCGCGACCTGGGCGACTGGGTCACGGTGGGTACCGAAAATATGCGCTTTCACGGCGCGATCGTGGCGCTCTCCGATAGCGAGCGGCTGGGCGTGCTCTATTCCAGCATCGCGGTGGAACTGCGGCTCGCCTTTGGGCTCCTGGACGATCCCGAGTTTCTGCACGCCCCGTATGTCACCCAGAACCGCGAGATCCTGGAGCTCTTTGAGGCCGGCAATAATGCCGCGTCCGCGGCGCTGCTGGATGACTATCTGGTCACCTCGGAGCGCACGGTCCTCGCGGCCTATTCGCGCCTAACCGAGGATTAGCGCGCGGCCACGCCTACGGGGTGGCAAAAATCGCGCGCACCTCCTCGTGGCATAGCCCATTGCTCGCGATTCCCGTGCCCGCATAGATTCCCGCGCTGCCATCCAGCGCACCAAATACGCCCCCGGCCTCCCCGATAATCACGGGCATCGGGGCGAGATCATAGGGCTGCACGGTGAAATCGATCACGGCCTCCGCGCGCCCCGAGGCCACCATCGCATAACCAAACGCATCACCCCAGGTGCGCGGAATGGCCCGGGCCTCCAGGACCCGCGCAAACTGTGCGGGTGACCAGTCCTCGATCCAGGTGGAGAGAATATGCGCGCCCTCGAGCCGCGCCCGCTCCGAGACATGGAGCCGCTCGGAGCCGTTCCAGGCACCGCGGCCGCGCTCGGCCTCGATAAGCATTCCCGCGCTGGGTGCGTAGATCCCGCCGTATTCAATCTCCCCCGCGGCATTTTCATAGGCCAGCAGGGTGGAGTACAGCGGGACGTGGTGGATGAAGGACTTGGTGCCATCAATCGGGTCGATGATCCAGCGTCCCCCGCTCTCCCCACCCTCCTCGCCAAATTCCTCGCCGAGGATGCCGTCCTCGGGGAAGGCCTCGCGCAGCCACCCGCGCAGCCGCGATTCCACATCGCGATCGGCCTCGGTCACCGGGGTGCCATCGCCCTTTTGCACGATGCGAAACGAATCGGATTCATACCAGTGCCGGGCCAGGTCTCCGGCCTCGCGCAATAGCTGTGTGGCCCGGCTCGCGCGGGCGGAAAACGAGGGGATCATCGGAGTCCTTTCGGGGTGAGGGGGGCCGCCACGGGCCAGTCCAGGTCCAGTCCCAGCAGGGACTCGAGGTGTGCGCCCAGCGCGTATACGCCCAGGTCATCGGCGCGCGCACCGATCACCTGCACGCCGAGGGGAAGGCCCTCCGCGCTGAGTCCCGCGGGCAGCGCGAGGGCGGGCTGCCCGCTCTGGTTAAACCACGCGGTGAACTGCGTATGGTGCAGCAGTGTGGGGTGGTCGTCGGGGCCGTGGGCCTCCGCGGCAAAACGATGCACCGGGATCACCGGGGCCAGCAGATAGTCCACCTCGGCGGTGGCCTCGCGGAGCCGGGCGACCGCCGCGGAGATATGGTGGTGGGCGCGCTCCAGATCCACGGCGCTCAGGAACTCAGCGCCGGCGCTCCACTCGCGCACCCGGGCCAGCGTGCGTTCGGGATACGCGGAACCCAGGCGTTCGGTCACGGCCTTCACCCGCAGCACCAGGTCGATGGCCAAAAAATCCTCCTCGCCGAGGCCCGGGGATACCGCGGTCACCCGGTATCCGGCGGCCGCGAGCGTCTCGGCGGCATGCGCGAGTACGGTGCGGGTCTCCCGGTCCGGCTCGGTGCCGTAGCCCATCGAGGAGATCACCCCGATGCGGGCACCCCCGGGGGCGGCGGGAAGCCGCGCGGGCCACTCGCGCCCGGGCAGGCACCACGGGTCCTCCGGGTCGGGGCGCGCGATCACACTAAAGAGCGCATAATTATCGGCTACCGTGCGCGACATGGGCCCGGCGGAGCGCATCATCGATTCGGGGGCATAGGCAATTGAGCCCTGCGTGGGTTTCAGCGCAACGAGTCCGCAGTGTGCCGCGGGGAGCCGGACCGAACCGGCAATATCGGTGCCCACGGCGAGCGCGCCGATCCCGGCGGCGAGCGCGGCCGCGGCCCCGGCGCTCGAGCCCCCCGGGCTCAGCGCGGGCGACCACGGGTTGCGGGTGATACCAAATTGGGAGCCGATCCCTGTCGCGAGCATCCCAAAATCGGGCATCGTGGTTTTGCCCAGGATCACGGCGCCCGCCTCGCGCAGCCGGCGCACGGGTGCACTATCGTGCCGGCTCACGGCGCCCGTGGAGGAGGCCGAGCCGTGCCAGCGGGTGAGCCCGCGCACGTGGAAGCTGTCCTTTACCGTAATTGGTATACCGTCAAGTGGACCAATCTCAGCCCCGCGCGCATACCGCTCGGCGCTTGCCCCGGCGGCCGCTTCGGCACCCGACTCATCCAGATCGATAAAGGCGTTGAGGGTTTCCGAGGTGGCCTCGGCGGCCGCGAGATTTCTGCGCGTCTCGGCGAGCACTTCGGCGGAATCGCGGCGAAAATCGCGGCCCAGTTCGGCGAGTATGGCTAGTCTTGGTGACATCGGATTATCCCCCGGCACGGGCCCCTGGGGGCGATCGGAACACCCCAAAAATTCGGGGTATACAGGTTGTGATTTTTCAGCCTATACTGCACAACAGCGGTTCCGATAGTGTGAACCAAACGCTAAATGGTATACCTAGAAAGGTCCATTCATGGCCAGTACGGATGAGGTGACACAATCACTCTTTGAGGTATTGGGCGCGGCCCGCAGCGAGGGCCAGACCAAGCTGCCACCCGAACGGGAACTGGCCGCGAGCCTCGGCACCTCACGCACCACGCTGCGCCGCGCACTGGAAAACCTGGAGCGCCGCGGCATCATCACCCGCGTGCTTGGCCGCGGCGGCGGATCGTTTCTCACCGGGAATGTGGACCTCTGGGGCCTGACCCCCGGGGCCGCGACCCGCAAACTCGAACGCAGCCTCAACGGAGTGGTTGGTGTGCCGCAGATGTTGCGCGCCCAGGGGTTCCGCGAGGGAACCCGCATCATCGGTACCGCGATCGAGCAGGCCACCGCCGCCGTGGCGCTCGCCCTGGACATCGCCCCGGACTCCCCCGTGATTAATCTGCGTCGCCTGCGCTTCGCCGATGATCAGCCGCTCTCCCTGGAGCAGATGTTTTTGCCCCTCGAGCGGTTCCCCGATCTGCTGGAACAGCAGCTCACCCATTCCCTCTACGACATCCTGGATACCCATTTTGGTGTCCGGGTGGCCTATTCGGAGGAGGTTATCGAAGTGGATAACCTTCCCGATCATGCCATCGCGCTACTGGGGCTGCCCACCGCGCGACAGGCCTTCCTGGTGCGCCGCATCGCCTATGACGCCGATCACCGTCCGATTGAAACCTCCATCGACCTCTTCCGGCTCGATCGCACCCGGCTCAGCGTGCGCACCGAAAACCCCACCCAGAGCGGGGCACTCAGCGTCATTCCCGGCGCCTAGGGCCCCACCCGCCACACCCCGTTCACTCCGACTCAATGAAGAGACGAGATAACCATGACTCAAACGATCCAAAAACCACCGGGGCTGCGCGCCCTCTCCGGCACCGCGCCGGCCATCTCGCGCTGGGCGGACCGCCATCCCGCGCTGGCCCTGCTCGACTCGATGCTGCGCGGCTTTGGCCAGATCTGCCTGATGAATAATCCCCTCTCCGGCCTGCTCGTGGTGGTGGCCATCGCCGTGGCCAGCCCCTGGCTGGCCGTGAGCTTTGTCCTCGCCGGGCTCGCGGCCACCGCGGCCGCGCACGGCTTTGGTTATGACCGCGGCGTGATCCGCGCGGGCCTGTTCACCTTTAACGGTGCGCTGATGGGCCTGCTCGCCGGGGCGTTTTTAACCCCGATGGGCGAGCCGCGCATCCTCGTCTATGCGGTCATCGCGGCAATCGTCACGGTGCCCGTGATGAACGCCACCGTGCACTTTTTTGTCGTCACCCTCAACGCCCCCGCGCTCTCGGCCACGTTCTCCTTTGTGGGCCTCACCGCGCTGCTGGTGGCCCCGGTGATGGCCAATAGCCTCGCAAATGTTGCCATGTTTGCCCCGCTGGAGCGCACCCTCGGGGCCCCCGATACCGCGCTGCGCACAGCCTCGGGTGAACAGGTTTCGCTGCTCGACGGGCTCTTTAACGCCGTATTTCGCGGGGTCAGCGAGGTATTCCTGATCGATAACGTGATCACCGGGGTGATCCTTGTGCTTGCGTTTTTGGTGTGTTCGCGCGTGGCGGCCGGGATGGCGATCCTCGGCTCCCTCACGGGTGCGCTCACAGCGCTGCTGATGGGGGCGGACGGGCACACCATCTATCTGGGACTCTGGGGCTATAACGCGGTGGTTGTGGCCATCTGCCTGTTTGGGGTCTCCCTCGAACCGCGCATCGCCGCGTTTATCTATACCCTCGTGGCCTGCGCCGCCTCGGCCGTGCTCTACGGGGCCCTCGTCCAATTTTTGGGAGCCTGGGGCCTGATCCCGCTGAGCCTGCCGCTGGTGATCGTGATCATCGGTTCGGTCATGGCCCTGCACTCCTCCGCCCGCATCCCCGTGGTTCCCATCGCCGAATATTCCACCGCCGAGGAGCGCCGCATCCGGGCTCTCGCGGCCACCCGAAAGTAGGTATCGATTATGTCCCTAGATTCCCTGCGCTCCGCCGCATTTGACGGCGAACTCACCGCCCTGGACTGGAAGCCCAGCGTGGCCCAGGTGCCCTCCCCCAGCTGGTGGGCCTCCGATAGCGCCATCTATTCGGCCACCACCGCCGATGGCCGGGCCATCCTCGCCAAGGTGGTCAGCCCCGTGGCCTGGGCCTTCCGTAACCTCGGCCCGGTCTTTGCCGCGGGCCGCGCCGCGGGAGAGGCCGGGCTCGGGCCGCGGCAGATTGCGGCCGACCCCGCGACCGGCGTGGTGCTCTACGAAAAATTGGATGCCCGCTGGCGCGTGGGCCGGCTGGATCTGCTGGCCGATCCGCGCACGCGCCGCGGCGTCCTCGCCGAACGCCGGGCATTTGGTGCGCTCGCGCTGGGCCTGCCCGAACGCGATCATTATGCCGAGATTCTTGGCGCACGGGATGAGGCGCTGGATGCAAATATTATCGTGGACCCTCGGATTCTTGCGCTGATCGAGGAGGTTCAGCCCTATCGGGAGGGCCTCGAAACGCTGCTCGCGGAGCGGCCCCGGGTATCCTCCGCGGGCGAGGGAACGGTCTCCAATTTTATGATCTCCGATACCCGCGCCGCCCAGCTTGTGGGCTGGGGCTCGGCCTGCACCCTGACCGATCTGGGCGAGATCGCCACGCTGGCCGCGGAGCTGACCCCCGCGGTGATTTCCGTGCCCACGTTGCTGCGCGAATATCGCGATAGCGAGCCCGATGCGCGCGAGATTGCCGCGGTGGAGCTTTTGGCGCTGCTGGATGATGTGCGCTGGGCGATGCTGCTGGTGCTGCGCGCCGAACGCGAACCCAATCCCGATCTTGACGTCACCAAATACGCGCTCTGGCGCATGACCAAGGCCCAGCTGGCCCTGGGTCTTTATCGCAGCAACCACGAGGGGGTCCTGAAATGAGCACCATCAGCGCACACGATCTGATCCGCAGCGTCGTGGATAAAAACGAAAACTGGCGCGGGCGCGCGATCCAGATGCACCCCGTGAGCGGCGGAATCACCAATGAAAACTATGTGATCTCGGTGGACGGCCTGCCCCAGCGCATGTTTGTGAAGATCCCCGGGCTGGGCACCGAGCGGTTTATCGACCGCGCGGTGGCCAATAGCGCGGGGGCAGCGGCCGCGGAGCTGGATATCAGCCCGCGCGTGCATTTTTTTGATCCCGAGACCGGCGTGGAATTCACCGGATTTTTTGAGGGCTATCGGGCAGCCACCACGCGGGATTTCCAGTCCCTGGACTTCTGCCGCGAGGTTATGGGGCTCTACCGCCGCTGGCATTCCACGCCCCGCCTGGAACAGACCAAAACCATGTTTGACATGGTGGATGAGCATCTGGAGCAGGTAGACGCGGATGGCATTAGGCTTCCCGAATGGACCGCGGAGATCCTGGGCGAATACGAGCGCATCCGCGCCCGCTTCGAGGAATCGGGGCTGGATATCGTGCCCGCCCATAACGATCCCATGCCCGGGAATTTCCTCGTCGCCGAGGGCTCCCCGATGAAGCTGATCGATTTTGACTATGCCTCCAATAATGAGCGCAGTTTTGAGCTGGGGCTGATCCTCACCGAGATGTTTGTCTCCGATGAGGACGCGCGCACGCTGGTGGCCGATTATGCGGGAGGCCCCGATGAGCGGCTCTATGCCCGGGCGCAGATCTCGCGCGCCGTGGCCGATACCAAATGGGGCCTCTGGGGAATGATTAACTCGCATTCGCGCGATGAGGATTTTGATTATTTTAAATACGGGCTGTGGAAGCTGCAACGGGTTTTTGCGATCACCCGCCATCCCGAATACAACACCTGGTTTAACGCGATATGACCCGCGCTGATTTTCTGGCCGATTTCCGGGAGCTCTCCGCGCTGGGTGCCCTGCCCTCGGGCGGCCTGCACCGCCTCGCGGGTGGCGCCGCGGACGGCGAGGCCCGGCGCTGGCTGATCTCCTGGTTTCGCGAGCACGGTTTGGACCCGCGGGTGGATCGCGTGGGCAACGTATTTGGGCTGCGCGAATTTGATCCGGCGCTGCCCTATCTGCTGCTCGGCTCCCACCTGGATTCCCAGCCCTCGGGCGGGCGCTTCGACGGACAATACGGGGTACTCGCCGCGGCCCATGCCGCGGCGAGTGTGGTGGTTCCAACCCGGCCCCGGGTGAACCTCGCGGTGGTGTCCTGGACCAATGAGGAGGGCGCACGCTTTGCCCCCTCCGTGATGGGTAGCTCGGTTTTTGGCGGGGATCTGCCCGCGGAGGCCGCGCTCGCCGCGACCGATGACCTGGGGATCACCCTCGCGCAGGCCCTCGCCGATATTGGCATGCCCGCGGGGCTCGCGCCACCGATCTTCCATCTGCCGCCCGCGGGATACCTGGAGGTGCACGTCGAGCAGGGCCGCTATCTGGAGGATCATGGGCTCAATATTGCCGCGGTGGATCGCTGCTGGGGTGCCGCCAAGCTGAGCGTGGAGGTGCGTGGGGAGCAGGCCCATACCGGGCCCACGGTCATGGCCGATCGCCGGGACGCACTGGTCGCCGCCGCCCGGCTGGTGACGGGGCTGGCCGAGCTGCCGGAACGGTTTCCCCCGGGACTTATCCATACCTCGGTGGGCTGGTTGCAGGTCCTCCCCAATTCGCCCAATGTGGTGCCCGCACTGGTGCGGTTGCGCGCGGAGATTCGCTGCGAGGACCCGGCGCTGCTCGCCGAGGCCACACGGGTCTTTGAGCACGAGCTCTGTGCGGCGGAGTCCGTCTGCGAGGTGGTGATCACTCAGCGCTCGCTGCGGCCCGCGGCCGTGGTGGATGCGGAGGGTGCCCGGCGCGTGCTGGAGGCCGCGGAATCGCTTGGGCTCACGGCGGTGCTGCGGCCCACGATTGCCGGTCACGATGCCGTGGTGCTGTCCCGGCATATGCCCACGTCGCTGTTTTTTATCCCCAGCGCGGGCGGTATCACCCATAATGAGCGGGAGTTCACCGCGGACCGGGATCTGCTGAACGGGGTGGATCTGCTGCGCGAGCTGGTGCAACGGACGCTATAGGCGCTCGCCGCGGCGCGGCCCCGGAAAAAATGCCGCCCCCGATCCGGGGATCGGGGGCGGCAGCAGGGAGATAAACGCTATGCGCCCACCGCGGCAAGCCACTGTGCCACGCTGCGCGGGTGCAGGCCCAGCAGGGTCTGTGCCGAGTTCTCGGCGGCGATCACATTGGAGTTGCGCTCGCCCAGGGCGTGATAGAGCCCCACGATCGGTGCGCTGGCCTCGGGGCCAAACATCGGGATGATGAGCTCACCAAACTGATCGGGGCTGATCGCCTCGAAGCTCACGGCGCGGCCCAGGTGCGCGGCAAAACCAGCGGCCAGGTCCTCGCCGCTGAGGCCGGGGAGCGCGCCCACGGCGACGGTGCCGGTCACGGTGGGATCGGTCAGCAGGCGCGCGGCCACCACGGCCACGTCCAGGTGCGAGCTCCAGGACACGGGATAACCGGAGGGAAGCGGATAGCGCAGCACACCCTCCTCGCGGGCGGGCCCGGCGATCATCGGCAGCAGCAGGTTTTCCAGGTAGAGGCGCGGGGCCACCACGGCGAGCGAGACGCCGCTGGCCGCGATGCCCGAAATGAGCGTGGCGATCGCGCTCTCGGGGGCTGCCTGCAGGGCTGCCCCGGGCTCGTCCACGATCGCACCGCTGGTGGAGACCACCACGCGCGCGGGCTTGGCCTCGGCCACGGCGGCCACGATCGATCGGGCAAAGCCAAGAATCTGATCGGGTGCGCCCAGGGGCAGGTGGATGAAGACTCCCTCGGCCCCGCGATAGGCGGCGATCAGCGAGTTGGTATCGGCGAGGTCCACGGCGATGCCGTGTACACCCTCGGGCAGGCCGCGGGGATCGCGGACCGCGGCGGAAACATCATGCCCCGCGGCAATAAGCTCGGCGAGGACGGGGGAACCCTGGGCACCGGTGGCGCCATGTACGATATAAGTCATGTCTCTATTAGTGCATACGGTGCACCGGTTACGTCAACTGCACTAATAGGATTTGGCCAAAATTCATGCGGAATCGAGAAAAAATGAGTGAAAATACCGCCGAGGATACGCTCCCGGAGTGTGGCGTGGCGCGCTTCCTGCTGCTGTTGGATGGCCCGTGGGCCACGCTGATCGTGCGTGAACTGCTGCATGGACCGCATCGTTTTACCGAACTGCGCGAGGCCCTGCCCGGCATCAGCGCCCATACCCTCACCAGCCGCCTGCGCCGCTTCGAGACCCACGGCCTGGTCACCCGCACCGCCTTCGCCGAGACTCCCCCGCGCGTGATCTACGAGCTGACCCCGCTGGGCCATCGGCTGCGCCCGGTGCTAGACCAGATGAACCTCTGGGGCACCGAGGCCCCGCGCACCGCCTTCCCCACGCCGCGGCCGCGCTAGCGCAGCAGCTCGATCGGGCGGATCCGGCTCGCGGTCCATGCGGGGAGGCTCCCGCCGAGCCCACCCAGGAGCAGCCCCGCGGGTACCACCAGCAGTACCAGCGGGGGAAGCAGAATCGTCCAGCCGTTGATCAGGCACGCCGCGGCGCTCGCGCCCGCCCCGAGCAGCAGACCCGCGATAGCCCCGATCCCCCCGAGTAGCGCTGCCTCGCAGAAAAACTGGCCCGCAATCGAGCCGCGCCCAATCCCGAAGGCTCGCTCCACGCCGATCTCGCGATGCCGCTCGCCAATCGCGATCTGCATAGTATTGGCAATCAGGAAGATAGCCACCCCGATCATGACCCAGGTCACCGCGAGAACCAGCCCCAGCGTCTCACCCTCCAACCGGTCGCGCAGCTGCCTCGGGTCCTGCGCCGCCGACAGGCTGACCGCCGCGGAATCGGCGGGCCACAGCGAGCCCGCCACGTATTTCAGCGCGCTTCCCACACGCTCCGTCTGCACCCTCAGTTCCACCACCCGGGTAACCGGTGTCAGCCCCAGAGGACCCAGGGCTCCCGGGGAGATTACCGCGCTGGCGGAGAGTGCGGAGCTCTCGCCGCTCTCCTCAAGCACGGCGGCCACCAGCACCCACGAGCCGTTTATTCGGATCCGGTTATCGCCCGATCGGGCCGATACCCCGAGGTCACGCGCCACCCGCGAGCCCAGAAGGACGGTGGCGGTTGCCGGGTCGGCTGGGAGCGATATGGCACCGTCGAGAATGGCCAGATCGCGTTGCGCGAGGCCCCGTGGCGAGGCCACGGCAATTCCCACGGCAATTCCCTCCGGTCGTGCAACCGAGTCGAGCCTGGCCTTCAGCCCCGAAGCCTCGGCACCGGTCAGGGTTCCGGCGGAGTCCACGCCCTCGATATTCCCGCTATTATTCAGCAGCGGTTCCTCCTCCACCGCCCAGGCCGCCGCCGGCAGAACCGCCTGGACTCGGGTGGTCTCGCCGCCACTAACGGATTCGATAATGGCATCGCTGGAGGCCAGTGAGATCCCCAGCATCGTCACCAAACACGCGGCGCTCAGGGCCACCGCAAAAACCACGAGGGCATTCCGCCGCCAGCGCCCCATCACCCCGCGTAACGCGCGCTCAATCGCGTACATCTTGCGCCCCGATCTCCGCGGTCACGCCGTCCGATACCCGAATTACCCGGTCGCAGGACGCGGCGACCTCCGCCTCATGGGTCACAATCAACACGGCACTGCGCGGCCCCACCGCGGCCAGGATGAGATCCAGGATCGCCCGGCTCGAGGAGCTATCGAGATTTCCGGTGGGCTCATCGCACAGCAGCACGGCTGGTTGCACACACAGAGCCCGCGCAATCGCCACCCGCTGAGCCTCGCCTCCCGAGAGCGTTCCGGGGCGCGCGCGGGTGCGATGGCTGAGGCCCACCCGGCTGAGGACGTCATCGGCGAGGCGCCGGCTCTGCGCCCGCCCCCACCCGCGGGCGCGCGGGGCAAGCTCCACGTTCTGAAGGACACTCAGGTGGGGCACCAGATGAAAGGCCTGAAAGACAAAACCGATCGTCTCCATTCGCAACCGCGCCTGCTCCCGGGCTCCCGCGCGCGATACCTCCCGGCCGCAAAGCTCATAGCTGCCCGCGGACGGCGAGTCCAGCAGTCCAAGGAGCGATAGGAGCGTGGATTTTCCGGCGCCACTCGGCCCGGTCAGGGCCACCGACTCCCCGGGATATACGCGCAGGTTGGCAGAGCGCAGCGCCACGGTAGCGGGTTCGAAGTGGCGGGCGAGTCCCGTCGCGTGGATCAGGGGCGCGGCATCCTCGCCCCGCGCTTGCGTCACCCCGGTGCCTCGGACGCTTCGAGCTCCCCCGAGATGAGGATTTCTGTGCCCGCGCGCAGATCCGCGCCGCTCACCGCGCAATAGCCCTCGGCGCAGATGCCCGGCTCGATCGCCAGGTGCTCCCCCGAGCGTGCACGTAACCACGGGGCCCCTCCCGCGCGGTCTCTGATCGCGGCCCCCTCGATTCGCAGGAACCCCTCGCCCGAGCGCGCCAGAATCACCTCGGCCCGACTCTGCTGCCCGGCCACCGCCGCCACATCCGCCGGGACCAGCAGGGCAAAGCGCGGGCCGCCACCCGTGGCCTCGCCCTCGGCCGCGGCGGGGGGCGCGGAGCCAGGTGGCCCGGATCCTTGCGCGCCCGGCTCGATCGTGGCCGGGAGACGCTCGCCCAGGGTCGCGCTGACCACGCTTCCCGCGAGCGTAAAGGAGACCGCCACGCCGGGTTCCAGACGCCCCGCATCGGCGACCGATACCTCCAATACAAATCCGGGGGCTCCGAACTCCAGGCTGCACAGCTCCGCTTCGGTCTGGGCTCCGAGCGTGCCGCACGGCCCGCCGGAAACGCGCACCGGCAGTTCCGGGACAAACACGGCCATGCCGAGGGGCACCCCCACGGAGCGCCACTCCTCGGCAGAAATCGGCTGGCCGCCCAGGTCGCGAGGCACGATCCGTCGCTCCCGGAGATAGCGGTAGAGGCCCTCGGCGGTGTGCTCCCCGAACTCGCCTGCGGGGTCGGAGATTCGATATCCCGCGCGGCGCAGCACACCCTGAACCTGCGCCACATCGGCCCCCGAGCTGCCCGGTCCAAGCGCTCGATAGTTTGGCACCTCCCCGAGCCATAACAGCACGGGAACCTCATTCACGGTGGTCAATACCTCACCCTCGTTTTCAAGGACGCTGCCCGCGGCGGCCCCCGCCCGTGTGATTACCCCCGCGGGGACCCTCACGGCGAGGGTGGCCCCCGCGGAGACCGTGACGCTACCGCTGATCCTGTCGAGCACGGGGGCATCCGTGAGTTTTCCAAATACCGGCGGCATCGCGGCGGGCGCGGGGGTCGCACTCTCCCGGTTGTGGATCGCAATTCCCAGTGCCAGTCCGCCACACACGGCAAGCATGATGAGCAGTGCGCCGGTCATGCCACACAGGATGATGTGAGAGCGGGCGCTGTCAACCATGCCCGTTGATGATGTTTTGGGCCCGCTCCACGCTGTGCGCGAGTGTCTCTTTTAGGGTCAGGATGCGTTGCTCGTTTTTCTTGAGCCACTCCCCCGCGGTACGCAGATTTGCTTCCCGCACGTTCGCCGCCAGCCCCGAGGAGTCCTGGCAGCGGAAGTCGGTCACCGCGAGCTCCTGCTCCTCGGCGCGTGGCGGCTCACCCAAGGCCCGATAGCGCCCAAATTTCTCACCCGCCAGGGTGTCCGCGTGCAGGCCGTGCACCGCGGAGCCCGCCTGTGCCATGCACCGTTCATAATCGCCAATATATTCCCCCACGCTCGATGAGGCGCCCCCCTCGCGGAGTTGGGCCGTGAGATCGTTGATAAAAAGTTCGATGGCCATCGCGTCCTGAAGGGTGCCGAAGATCTCGCGATCGGAATCCGCAAAACAACCCTCCGCGGCGCGACTAAACACCATTCCCGCGTCGGTCGTGTACTTTTCCACGTCTGTTTTGTCGCCCATCAGGGCGTGAAAATACTCGTTGCGCTGCGGCTCCGGGAGGGCGTCGCCGAAGGCCTGGAACGGCGTGCTGGACTCCTCCTTCAACGTGGTGGAATAGCCACCGCTGCGGGCGCGATCCTCGCTCGCCCAAATCCCCACCGTGGCCCCCTCCTGCGCGCGGGTAGCGCCCTCGACGATCCGCCCAGCCACCACGGGATAGCCCGCGGCGTTGATACATCCCTCGCGCGCAATGGTGCGTGCGAGACCAATATCGGGCGGTAGCTGGGAGAGCTCGGTGGTGGCCGCAGCAACGTCCGGCGGCACCGCGACCTCCGGGGAGCCCGCACACCCCGACAGCAGCACGCCCAAACTCAATATTGCAATCAGCACGCGATACAGCCGTACCGGCGCTTGAACATGACGTTCCATAGAAATCTCCATTCTTCGTAGGACGAATATCTGGCGCTCTTTAGGACGTTCTCATTCCGGCCCGTATGAGGCCGTATTGCCACAGATCCGGGCATCCTGGAACTTCCCCTGTTTCACTTCTTCGGCTGTACTGGAGTTGAGGAATTCTGCACGTATCACCGAAAGCTGGATCTCTTTAGTTCTCCCGGGGAGGAGGGACGGGTTATCGGCGCAGATCGCCGATACGACCCATCCGGCTTCAGCCGGGTTCACGGTACTTCCGGCGGCCAGCTTCTGGCCTAGCCGAGAATCTTCAAGGATACTTACCGATATTTCTGGATCGCGAATGCCCGTTACCTCATCAAGTGATTGCCCAAGCTGCGAACCGAGGATGTTTTTATCCCCCGCTTGTGCTCCACAACCGGATAAGACGCAGGCACAAAGCACAACCACGACTAACCGATGACCCGTTCGAGTTTTCATGGGGCCACGCTATAGGTTCTCCACGAAGAAAAATAGAAAATAATCGTGATCAGGCGGCATATCAGTATGACTGTTCCGGCCAATACTATGGTCAGATATTAGTCTCCTACGTCCGCACTCAACTGACAGAAGCTCACTTATTTGTGTCGTGTAACGCGTGAGGTTGACTGCCGCGGCTCTTAACTCACTACTTCAAGCAACCGCGCTCATAAAAGTTCACGAGGAGAAGAAATCATGACCAATACATGGATGAAGGCAGTTACCGTTTCAGGACTCATCATGGCCTCAACGCTCGGGGGAACACTCGCCGCAAATGCCGTGGGCACGCTCGAGGTATGGGACAGCAGAAATTTCCAGGGCACGGTCCTCGCGGAAGGAATTGGCGAGGTCGTGGATGTGGGGGATAACCGAGCTCAGTCGACAATCAATGGTTCTGTATTTGGATATTCCGCGCGCAATATCGCGGGTCCGAATATCTCGGAAGAAGTTGTCTATTTCCCGTCGGGTACCCAACTCCAGGATGACGGCGCACAAAACAACAAAGTGGACCACTTCGACCGGGTTGGCTAGGCAACAAAAAACGGGCGCTCTCCGTGAGGAGGGCGCCCGTTTTTGGCATGGGGTTACCGGTTATGCGGCAACCACCATCGGAACGATCATCGGGCGGCGACGCAGCGACGTGGCCACCCAGCGACCCATCGTGCGGCGCACGATCTGGTTCAGTGCGTGGGTGTCGCGTACGCCGTTATCGGCGGCCTCGTTAATCGCGGCGACGATCTTCGGCTTGACCTTATCAAAGACGCGGACGTCCTCGGCAAAGCCCTTGGCCTGGATCTGCGGACCGGAGATGATCCGGCCGGTCTTGCCGTCGATGGCCACGAGGATCGAGATGAAACCCTCCTCGCCCAGCACGCGGCGGTCGCGCAGGTCGTCCTCGGTGATCTCGCCGACGGTCTTGCCGTCCACGTAGACAAACTTCAGATCGAGCTGACCCACCTCGCGGGCCACACCATCGCGCAGATCCACAACGATGCCGTCCTGACCGAGGATGGTGTTCTTCTCGGGAACACCGGTCTGGTTGGCGAGCTTGCCATTGGCAAAGAGGTGGCGGTGCTCGCCGTGCACGGGCAGCACGTTCTTGGGCTTGAGGATGTTATAGCAGTAGAGCAGCTCGCCGGCGGAGGCGTGTCCGGAGACGTGCACCTTGGCGTTGCCCTTATGCACCACATTGGCGCCGAGCTTGGTGAGCCCGTCGATGATGCGATACACGGCGTTCTCGTTACCCGGGATCAGGCTCGACGCGAGGATCACGGTATCGCCCTCGCGGGGCTCCACCTGGTGATCCTGGTTGACCATCCGGCTCAGCACGGCCATCGGCTCGCCCTGCGAACCCGTGGACATGAAGACGATCTTATTATCGGGAATGCCCTTGGTCTTCTTGAAGTCCACCAGCACACCCTCGGGGACGTGCAGATAGCCGAGCTCGGCGGCGATGGTCATATTGCGCACCATCGAACGACCCAGCAGGGCCACGCGGCGGCCGTTCTCGTAGGCGGCATCCAGCACCTGCTGCACGCGGTGAACGTGGCTCGAGAAGCTCGCCACGATGACCTGACCCTTGGTCTTGGCCATCACGGAGGACAGAACCGGTCCGATATCGCGCTCGGGCGTGGTGAACCCGGGAACCTCGGCGTTGGTGGAATCGGGCAGGAACAGGTCCACGCCCTCCTCGCCGACGCGGGCAAACGCGCGCAGGTCGGTGATCCGACCGTCCAGGGGCAGCTGATCCATCTTGAAGTCACCCGTGACCAGGGCCGTACCGGCCTCGGTGCGGATGAATACCGCGAGGGCATCCGGGATCGAGTGGTTCACGGCGATGAATTCGAGGTCAAACGGACCAAGCTTCTCGGTATCCCCCTCCTTCACCGTGTGGGTATAGGGCTTAATCCGGTGTTCCTTGAGCTTGGCCTCCACGAGTGCGAGGGTCAGGCCGGAGCCGATCAGCGGAATATCCTGGCGCAGGCGCAGCAGGTAGGGGACGGCGCCGATGTGGTCCTCGTGGCCGTGGGTCAAAACCACGCCCACGATGTCCTGCAGGCGGTCCTTAATCGGTCCAAAATCGGGCAGGATCAGATCAACACCGGGCTGGTGCTCCTCGGGGAAGAGCACACCACAGTCCACGATCAGAATCTTGCCGTCGATTTCGAAGGTCGTCATATTGCGACCAATTTCACCGAGTCCGCCGATCGGGGTAACCCGCAGGGTTCCCTTTTTCAGTTTCGGCGGCATATAGGCGGTGACGGGCATTCGCCCTCCTTATCGTTGAGCGTTCAAAATCCGCTCATTGTGTGTTGCGATGCACAGCAGGCACCATCCGCGGGGAGCGGGACGGGGTGGCGAACCAACCCGAGCCCCTCCTAGCGCGTGGTTCCGTGCACCTTGGGTAGTGCGCCACCGGCCGCAGCATTGCGGTCGGGACGGAAGTTATGCAGGTCGACACCGGGGATGTCTCCGACGAGGGCAAGATCGTCCTCGATTTTGGCGGCCTCGAAGTCCTCGGGGCCCACGAGCGGCAGGCGCACGCGGGCGCTACCGATGCGCCCGAGGCCCTGCAGAATATACTTCACGGCCACCGTGCCGGGAACATGCGTCATGACGGCACGCACGAGCGGCTCGAGGCCCTGGTGGGCGGCCGTGGCGGTGGCCAGGTCGCCGGCGTTGACGGCATCAACGATCTGGCGATACGGGGTGGCGGCGATATTGCCGGTCACGCCGATCAGGCCGGAGGCGCCGATGGACAGGTGCGGGAGTGCGTTGGCGTCGTCTCCCGAGAAATAGAGCAGGTCGGTCTGGTTCAGGACCCGGCTCACCTCGGAGAAATCGCCCTTGGCATCCTTCACGGCGAGAATATTCGGGTGCTTGGCGGCACGCAGAATGGTCTCGTACTGGATGGGAATACCGGTGCGGCCCGGGATATCGTAGAGGATCACGGGCAGATCGGTGGCATCGGCGATCATCCGGAAATGCGTGAGCACTCCCGACTGCGTGGGCTTGTTATAGTACGGCGTGACGATCATGACACCGTCTGCGCCGGCCTTTTCGCTGGCCTTATACAGCTCGATGGCATGGGCGGTCTCATTGGAGCCACCACCCGTGATGATCTTGGCGCGACCGGCCGAGACGGACTTACCCACCTCCACGAGGCGGAGCTTTTCCGGGTCGGTCAGCGTGGAGGTTTCCCCGGTGGTACCGGTGATGACGATGCCGTCGGCACCGGCGGAGATGACATCGTCCATGTGCTTTTCGACGCCCGGCCAATCCACTTCACCATCGGCGGTGAAGGGGGTGACAAGCGCGACAAGGACCTGACCAAAGGGATTCTCGACTGTAGACACGTTTCCACAGTACCGGTTTGTGTGGTCGCTATGCACCTTCATTCGGTGTGTGGTGCACACCGCGGCAGATTAAGACGTGCGCTTTGGCCCGCTCCGTGCGTGCCGAGCGGGGCCCCGAGCGGGACGGCATCTCATGAGCGGCGGAATCTCCGCCCCGCTTCCGGGCCCTTTGCAAAGATCAGGAGCAAAAGACCCCAGAAAACGGTGTCTATTCCGAGTAGCGGCAGCTTTTGTTCCAGGCCCACGTGCCCGTGACCGAGAAATTCGGCAAGCTGAAATATCAGCAGCGGAGCGATCACCAGCGTGGCGAGCAGCCACGCCGGAACCCGGAACCCCGCGCGGTGGGCCCGCCGCCCGCGCCCGGTTTTTAGGGGCATGAGGTGCCCCCGCTCGGGAGTAACGGATAGATCCGCAGGATCGGCGCCCCGGATGCTCCCGAGACAGGCGCCCTCCGTGTGTCTTCGCCCGGATCGATCACGGGCCCGGAATCGGCCCCTCCGGAAGGCCGGGGCAAAAGAATTCGTCTCCGCATTATTTTCCCCTCCCCGAACCCTTCTCCATTTTCCCTAGCGTCGAGTATGCGTTGATCGCCGGGCCCGCGGCATGAGCTCGTCTGCATTCCCAGCCGATAACGAGCCTTGAGGAGGTGTTTTAATAAAGAAAAACCGCCCCGCTCCGGTGCCTGGCACACGGTACGGGACGGTTCTTCACCTCAGATAACTACGGCGAAACGCGGCCGTTTTTATTAAAGGCCTCATAGGTGAGGGGCATCAGCTCGGCGAAGTGGTTCTCCATGAGCTCGGCACACATCTCGATCTCGCGCTGCGGGAACGACGGGAAGTGTGTGCCCTCGCGCTTGGTGCGCAGGCTCAGGAAGTTCATCATCGAGCGCGCGTTGACCGTGACATACATCGAGGAGTACAGGTTCAGCGGCAGCACGATGCGGGCGACCTCGCGGGCCACACCGGCATCCAGCATGCGCTGATAGGACTCATAGGCCGCGATGGACTGCGCCTTGGACTCGGCCTGTACCAGCTCGGTCTGTTCGGGGGTGCCGGGCAGGAAGTTATAGGCTCCGGGCTTACCCTCCTGGATCAGGTTACGCTCGGCCGAGGGCACATAAAACGTGGGGTTGAGCTGACGATAGCGGCCCGATTCCTCGTTATAGCTGGCCATGCGGTGGCGCATGAACTCGCGGAATACAAAGATCGGTGCCTGCACGTAGAAGGTCATCGAGTTGTGCTCAAACGGGGAGCCGTGGCGGTCCCGCATGAGGTAGTTGATGAGTCCGCGGTCGCGGCTCGTGGCCTCGTCGCCGCTCTGGGCGGATTCGAGGGTCTGCTCACCCTGGGTGGACACCCGGGCCGCAAACAGGACATCGGAATCGCTGGCGCTTGCGCGGACCAGCTCCACCGTCATTTCGCTTCGGAATTCAATCTCTGACACGCTCTCACCCTATCCCACGGGGCGAGTGGATCGGGTCCGGGGACGCGCCGGGAGGAGCAATCCCGGGCGGCAATCCACGCCCCGAAAATCCGCGCGTCGCGGCGGAAAATCCGCGGTAGCTGTGTTCTTGTGGGGGCGAACCGGATAGGCTCAAATAAATATTCGGAGTTCGCGGCTTCACCCTCCCGGTGGAGCGTGTCCGGTCTCTTAATCCGCACCACTTTCTTGGAGGAATCCCCATGTCAGTAACCAGCGAAGCAACCACCGTCTGGACCGGATCGCTCTTCGAGGGCTCCGGCACCGTTAACCTCGACTCGTCCTCCGCCGCCAATCTGGCCGTGAACTGGAAGGCCCGCTCGGAGGGTTCCGACCGCGTCACCACCCCCGAGGAGCTCCTGGGTGCCGCCCACGCCTCGTGCTTCTCGATGGCCTTCTCCAATGCCCTCACCGAGGCCGGCCACACCCCCGAGCGCCTGCACGTCACCGCCGCCGTGACCTTCATCCCCGGCACCGGCATCACCGGCAGCCACCTGCTGGTCAACGCCACGGTCCCCGGCATCTCCACCGAAGACTTCGACCGCATCGCGGGCGAGGCCAAGGTGGGTTGCCCCGTCTCGCAGGCCCTCGCGGGCGTCCAGATCACCCTCGAGGCGAGCCTGGCCTAGCGAGAACTCGCACGGGCGGAATCGATCATATGCTGATCCTGCTGACGGGGGCCTCCGGGCTCATCGGTTCCGCCCTGCGCGCCCGCCTGGAGGCCGAGGGGCACACCCTGCGGCTCCTGGTGCGGCGCGAACCGCAATCCCCCAATGAGCTGCGCTGGGACCCGGCCGCCGGCCGTATTCCCGCGGGCGCCCTCGACGGCGTGGACGCCGTGATTAATCTTTCCGGCGCGAGCATCGGCAAGCTCCCCTGGACCTCCGCGTATCGCCGCGAACTGCTCCGCTCGCGCCTGGACTGCACCCGCACCGTGGTGGGGGCCATCCGCGCCGCCGCGATTCCCCCGCGCATCCTGATCAACGCCTCCGCCTCGGGCTTCTACGGTTCCCGCCCGGGCGAGGACCTGGACGAGTCCAGCACCGCGGGCGCGGGTTTCCTCGCCGACCTCACCCGGCGCTGGGAGGCGGCCGCCCTCGAGGCCGCCGATAGCTGCGTGGTGGTACTCGCCCGCACCGGGATCGTCCTCGACCCCGCGGGGGCCATCGGCCCGATGATCGCGCTGACCCGGCTCGGCCTGGGTGGCCCGCTGGGCGGCGGCAAAAACTATTGGCCGTGGGTGGCACTCGAGGACGAGGTGGCTGCGCTGGTGTTTCTGCTGGACTCGGCGGTCACCGGTCCCGTGAATATTGTGGCCCCCACCCCCAGCACCGCCGGGGACATCGGCCGCGCCCTCGCCTCCGAACTAAAACGACCGTATTGGTTACCCGCCCCCGGGTTTGCGATTCGGGCGCTGCTGCGCGATGCCGCCGAGGATCTGATCCTGGTGGATCAGCGCATCTCCCCGGAGGTCCTGCTCGCGGAGGGTTTCGTTTTTACCCATCCCACGGTTCCCGAGGCGCTGCACACGGCGCTCGGGCGCGCGCGGCACGGCTAACCGATCAGGCCCAGCTCCAGCGCGAGCGTCACGGCCCGCGTGCGATCACCCACGCCCAGTTTCTCAAAGCTGCGCACCAGGTGGGTCTTTACGGTGGCCTCGGTCACGCCCAGGGTCAGGGCG
The DNA here is from genome assembly GCF_020424085.1 of Mycetocola spongiae. Taxonomy (NCBI): domain Bacteria; kingdom Bacillati; phylum Actinomycetota; class Actinomycetes; order Micrococcales; family Microbacteriaceae; genus Mycetocola; species Mycetocola spongiae. The sequence goes on from NZ_CP080203.1 coordinate 1,097,081, forward strand.
ATCTGGCCATTGGTGCGGCCCGCCGCGACCAGCGTCAGCACCTCGCGTTCGCGCGGAGTCAGCATCACCCGGGGCCCGCGCGGGGCCCGCACGCGCGCCACCAGCGATGCCGCGATCTCGGGGGCCAGCACGGTTTTCCCCACGCTCACGGCGCGCACCCCCGCGAGAATCTCCTCCTCCGGTGCCGCCTTCAGCAGATAGCCGGAGGCTCCCGCCTCAATCGCGTCCAGGATCGCGTCATCGCTCTCATAGGTGGTGAGGATCAGCACGCGCACCTCGGGATACCGCTCGCGGATGCCCGCGGTGGCCTGCACCCCGTCTCCCCCGGGCATGCGCAGATCCATAAGCACCACATCCGCGGCGGTATGGGCCAAAAATTCCAGCGCCGCGGGGCCACTTCCGGCGTCCCCCACCACACACAGATCGGGTGCGTCCTCGAGGGTTGCCGCGATGCCCGCGCGCACGATCGGGTGATCGTCCACCACCAGGATTCGGATTTTAGGTTCGGTCATGATTATTCCTCGGTGCGCTCGGGGGCAGGATCACGGTCAGCCGTGCGCCGCCGCGGGTTCCGGGCTCCAGCGCCACGCTGCCCCCTGCCTCCGCGAGGCGCTCGGCCAGGCCGGCCAGCCCAAACTGGCCGCCCGTCGCCGGGGAGGCGGAGCCCGGACCGCGCCCGTTATCGGTGATCCGCAGCCGGCTGCCCGCGGAATCGGTGATCAGTTCCACGCCGGCGTCGGTGGCGTGGGCGTGTTTACGAATATTGGCCAAGCCCTCCTGCACGCAGCGCAGCAGGATCACCTCGGCGGCGCGCGAGAGTGTGCTGTCCTCCGCGACCCGGATCCGCACGGCGATCCCGGTCTCGCGCCCAAACCGCTCACAGAACCGGGTGAGGGTATCGGACAGGGTTGACCCCTCCAGCGAGGAGGCGGCGGCCACCAGCGCGCGGGTCTCGGCGAGCGCCTCGGCGGCGCTGGTCTCGATCAGGCGCACGGTATCGGTCAGGCCGGCGGCCCCGGTCTCCGCCTGGCGCAGGGCGCGCCGGGAGAGCATCACCACCCCGGTCAGGGTTTGAGCCACGGTATCGTGCAGGTCCCGCGAGAGCCGCCCGCGCTCCTGCACCGCCCCCACGTCCCGGTTCAGCGCGGCGATCTGTGCCTCGCGGCTGCGCAGCTCGGCCACCAGGTGCGCATTTTCCTGGCCGATCTCCTGGATGCGGCTGATCCACAGGCCCATCGCAATCGCAAAAATGAGCGAGATCACCGCGACCACGAGAATCGTGGGGACCCAGTGCGGATCCTGCTGCCCCAGAATCGAGCCGGCGGTCATCGTGAGCACCCCCAGCGTGCTGAGCGTGATGCCCGCGCCGCGGGTGCGCGTGCTGGACCACCACAGCGGATGCAGCAATACCTGGGCGCACAGCATATTGGGGTTCAAAAAGGCGAGGACCCCGCCCACCGGGATCAGCAGATACGGGGCCAGCCTATACGCGGCCTCCTGGGCCATCATCCGGCGGCCCCACAGCACATAAAAGAGCGGGATACAGGCGAGCATCGCCAGCATCAGGGCGATCCGGGTCGGCGCGGGCAGCAGCGCGGTACCCGCGCCGGCATCGGTCAGGATGCCCATCAGCGCGAGGCCCGTGCAGCCGCCCGCAATCGCGAGGGTCCAGCCCGAAATCCGTGTCATAGCGTCCAGTCTGGCACAGCGCGCTAGCGCAGGCTGCGCCCGATCCGCCAGCTCGCGAGGCCGAGGAAGACCACGCCCAGCACGATCAGATAGGTCACGATCAGGCCCGGCGTGAGGCTCAGATCCCCCAGGCTCGCGGTGATGCCAAAATACTCCCCGATCTCGGCTCCCGCACCCGGCGTGGAATCGGTCAGCGTGGCGAGGGTATTCTCGGTGAGCGGGCCGCGCATCAGGGTCGCGGCCTGCGCAAACGGCAGCGCGGTCATCACGTTTCCCACGGCCGCGGGCAGGGCCCCAAACGGCACATAGGCGCCGGCGAGGAAACCGGAGATCGTGCCCACGAGCGTGGACAGCGCGGAGAAGGCTCCCTCCGAGGAGATCAGGCTCGCGATAAACGCCGAGAGGGCCGAGAAGGAGGCGCAGCACAGCAGGGTGATCCCCACCGCGCTCAGCAGCTGCGGCGCGTTCATGCCCCCGCCGCTGAGCAGCAGATAGGCCTGGGCGATCGCGAGGATCAGCAACGAAATTATGGCCGAGATCACGAAGGCGGAGAGCAGATAGCCCAGCGTGAGGTGGGTGCGGCGCAGCGGGGAGATCAGGAAGTCGTCAAAGCGATGCGAGACCCGGTCCTCGATAAATACCGAGGTGGCCCCGAGGCTGGTTGTCAGGGTCGTGATCATCACCACACCGGCAAAAACCCAGGAGCGCATAAACAGGTCGATATCGGCGGCCTGTGCGCCGGGGAGCCGATCGGTGAGGCTCGCGGAAATCTGCGCGCCCAGGAAAAACACGTAGAGCAGCACCAGGATGATCGCGGCGAGCAGCGAAAAAAACACCCGCATCCGCTCGCGGAAGAAGGCCCGCAGATTGCGGTGGGTCAGGGTGAGTACGGCGTTCATGCCACACGCTCCTCGGGGGTGGTTTCGGCGGCGGAAAACGCCTCCCCGGTCACGGCGAGGAATACATCGTCCATCGTTCCGTGCCGGAATTCAAAATCGGTCAGGGTGGGGCGGTGCGCCCGGATCAGGTCAAGCGCCGTCCCGGAATCCGGGGTGTGGATCAGCAGCCGCGCCCCCTCCTCGTGCACCGGGATGCCCGCGGCCGCGCAGGCTGCACGCAGCCCGGCGGGATCGGTGCAGCTCACGGTGAGCAGGCTTGAGCTATAGCGTTCGCGCAGGTCGGCGGCGCTGCCGCGCACCGCGAGTGTGCCGGCGCGGATGATCAGGACGTCATCGGCCCGCTCGGTCTCCGCCAGATAATGGGTGGTCAGCAACACGGTGATGCCGCGCGCGGCGCGCAGCGCATGGATGGCCTCCCAGACCTTCTCCCGGCTTCCGGGGTCCAGGCCCGTGGTGGGCTCATCAAGAAAAAGAATCTGCGGGTCGTGCACCAGCGCGCGGGCGATATCGGCGCGGCGGCGCTGCCCGCCCGAGAGGGTGCCATAGCGGCGGTCCACCACCTCGGCGAGGCCAATCAACTCCACCAGCTCGGTGATCTTTGCGCGGATCTGCGCGGAGCTCAGGCCATAGATGCGGGCGCGGGTGGCGAGGTTTTCGCGCACGCTCAGCCGCGGGTCGAGGACCGAGTTTTGGAAGACCACGCCGATTCCGCGGCGAATGCGCTCATTGCCGGCCGCGGAGCCGACCCGCTCCCCGAGCACGTTGATCTCGCCCGAGTCAAAATCGAGCAGCGTGGTGATGCAGGAGATGGTGGTGGATTTCCCGGCCCCGTTGGTGCCCAGAAACGCGCAGAGGCTGCCCGAGGCCACCTCAAATCCGAGGTTGGAGACCGCGGGTACACCGCGATAGGTTTTAGTGAGATTTCGCACGGAAATCGCGGGGAGTGAGGTCATACCCCCATCCTCGCGCGGCGGGCGTGCCCCCCACCAGCGTCCGATTCACGGACGCGCCGTCAACCGATCGGTTGACTAGGAGCCCCCGGGGCTGCCCTCCAGGCGGATGGCCTGCCGGATCGCATGCCGGGCGCGCGTGCGGTCCCCCGCGGCGTCATACACAATCCCGAGCCGATACCAGGCCACCCAGTCCTCGGGTGCGCGCTCCACGGCGCTGCGATAGGCGGGGAAGAGCTCGTCCACGGCGGCACGGTCGCGGCGGCCGCTCGGGGATACCGGGACCTCCTCCTCGGGCAGCAGGCCCACACCCTCCAGGCGTGCACCGAGGCGCGAGGCGGCGGAGCCAAAGCGCAGCTCGCGGACGAGTGCCCAAATCCCGCCCAGCACCAGGACCACCAGGGCCACACCAATCGTGATGGCCAGCGGGTCTCCCGTGGCCACCGCGATCAGTGCCTTCTGGCTGACCAAAAACAGGCAGATGACCATCAGAATGGTGATCAGAATCACGCCGAAGCGGGTGCGCATTATTCGCCCAGGCCGAGGTTGATGACGTTTTCCAGGCCCACCACGAGGCCCGTGATCTCCCGGGCACGGCCCAGCGCCAGCCGGATTCCCGGCTCATAGGCCCCCTGGTCGATCGTGTCGTGGGTGATGGTCAGGGTCTCGCCCGGGCCGCCCAGGATCACGCTCTGCTGGGCCACGATTCCGCGCATGCGCAGGCTATGCACCGGGATACCGGCGATCAGTTCGCCGCGCGCACGCTGATCGGCATGCGGGGCCTCCACCGGGCCGAGCCCCGAGCGGGCGCGATCGATCTGCTCGGCCGTGCGCACCGCGGTGCCGCTCGGGGAATCGATCTTGGTGGAGGCATGGGCCTCGATGATCTCAATCGACTCATAAAAGCGCGAGGCGATACTTGCGAGGGTGGTGCCCAGCACCGAACCCACGGAAAAATTAGGGATGACCAGCACGCCGCGGCCCTCGGGGATCGAGCGTCCCAGCGCGGCGAGGCGCTCGGCCGACCACCCGGATGTGCCCACCAGAACATTGGCACCGGTGCCGAGGGCGTGGGCCACGATCTCGGCACTCGCGGAGGGATTACTCACGTCGACCACCAGATCGGCGCCGTTCATCTCCTCCAGCGCGCTGCGCGAGCCGAGGCGCGAATGCACCTCATAATCGGCGCTCTCCTCGATCAGGCGGCAAAATAGCCGCCCCATCTTGCCACTTGCTCCTACGACCGCAACGCTGATTGACATGTGCTCTAATCTACCAACTCCCGGGTGGCAGCCCGCGCCGGAAGCGCATAGAATTCCGCACGTGCACACCTTTAAGACCGTTTCCCCCGCGGACCCCGCGGCGAGCGAACTCCTGGACGAGTATTTTGCCGAACGAGCCGAGGGCTTTCCCGGCGGCGGCTATCTGGTTAATCGCCCCGATCCGGCACGATTTCTGCCGCCCCGCGGCGCGTTTATCCTGCTGGTCGAGGGACAGCGGGTGCTCGGCTGCGGCGGGGTGCGCGATCTGGGTGCCGGCAGCTTCGAGATTAAGCACGTCTATCTGCGGCCCGAGACGCGCGGGCGCGGCCTGGGCCGGGAACTGCTCGGCCGCCTGGAGCACGAGGCACGCGCGCTGGGCGCCACGGGCCTCGTGCTGGATACCAATGCGAGCCTCGCGGCGGCCGGCGGCCTCTACCGGGCCAGCGGCTATGCCGAGATTAAGCCGTATAACGATAATCCCAACGCCACCCACTGGTTTGGCAAGACGCTCGGATAGCGCGCCTTCGCGCGCCTAGACCGGCAGCGGGTCCGGGAGGCCCGTGCGCAATTCCATCGGCAGGTGCGCGAGGTCGTTATGGGTGAGTAGGTTCCACGGGCGGCCCGGCTTGCGGTGGATGATGGTCAGGCCACAATTGGCCTGATCCATGGCCATCCAGCGCCAATCGGGGGCTCCCAGCACCTCGCGCACAAACCAGGCGATTACGAAGTTATGGCTGATGATGAGGTCGTGGCGATCCCCGCTGCGCGGCGCGAGAAACTCGGCCACCGCATCGGTCATCTGCGCAGCCCCGGCCTCGGTCTCGGCCTCGGTGACCGCACCAAAAAACGGCTCATAGGCCGAGGGGGTCTCCGGGGTTTTGCCGGTGGGAACGCAGTCAAAGAGCAGGGCCGAGGGCTCCAGCTCGATCGACGGCAGCTTCTCCGCGATGATCGTGGCGGTCTCGGCCGCGCGCTGCAGCGGGGAGTGATAGGCGGCGGTCAGCGGCAGCCCGCTCAGGCGCTCGGCAATGAGCGTGGCCTGGCGGCGTCCCCGCGGCGAGAGCGGCCCATCGGGCAACCCGTGTTCGGCATCCTGCTGTTCCCCGTGCCGAACCAAATATAAAAACTGGCTCATGATTAGTTCTTTCCCTCAGGGCTTTCTCCGAAGCCGGCAAAGATATTTTCCTCGATGGCGCCCACGGCGGTGATCGTGAGCGGGCGCGCCGCGAGGTCGCGGGCGAGATCCCGCACGTCCTCCGCGGTGACCGCGGACAGGCGTGCGAGCGTGGCGTCGAGGTCGAGGAACTCGCCCACCAGGAGGTCGGCGCGGCCCAGCCGCGACATGCGCGCATCCGAGTCTTCCAGGGCGAGCGCAGAGGCACCTGAGAGCTGGCCCAGGGCGCGCGACATTTCCTCCTCGGTTACGCCGTCCTCGGCGAGCAGGCGCAGCTCCGCGAGCATCAGATCGGCGACCTCGCGGGTCTTGGCCGGGGTGCACGCGGCGCCCAACCCAAAAACCCCGGTATCGGAATAGGACGTGGAGAAGGAGTAGACCGAATAGGCCAGGCCACGCTTTTCCCGGATCTCCTGGAAGAGCCGCGAGCTCATGCCGCCGCCAAGAATGGAGTTCAGTACGCTCATCACAAGCCAACGCTCATCGCGCATCGCGATTCCGGCGCCGCCGATCAGCAGGTGCACCTGTTCGATGGGCCGGTATTCCACAAATACGTCCGTGGCGCGCGTGGTTTCCACCGCGACCAGCGAGCGTCGGGCCACGGGCTCGGAGCGCACGCTCAGGTCCCAGCCGGCGGCCTCGAGGGCAGCGCTGACATCCGCGACCAGGGAATCGTGATCGATCGCGCCGGCCGCGGAGATCACCACATCCTCGGGGCGATAGTTTCGGCGATAGTGCTCCAGGACTGCCTCGCGCGTGCACGCGTTGATGGTATCCGGGGTGCCGCCAATCGCGCGGGCCAGCGGGTGCTCGCCCAGCACGGCCTCAAAGAAGCGCTCCCAGACGGCGGTACCCGGATCGTCCTCGCGCATCGCGAGCTCCTCGAGGATGACGCCGCGTTCGCGCTCAAACTCCTCGGGGTCCAGCTCTGAGGACGCGATCATATCGGCGAGGACCGTGGTGGCCATCGAGACGTCCTCGTCCCGAACCCGCGCGTAATAGCAGGTATATTCCTTGGCGGTGAGGGCGTTATGCTCTCCGCCCACGGAATCAAAGGCGATCGCGATATCGAGCGCGCTGCGCGTGGGCGTGCCCTTAAACAGCAGGTGCTCCAGGAAGTGCGTGGAGCCAAAGCCCGAGGCACCCGCCGAGAGGTCCTGCGCGAGTTCATCGCGCGAGCCCACCCCCACCCAAAAACCCAGGGTGGCGCTGCTGCTCGCGGGCATGGCCTCGCTGAGAATCCGCAGCCCATTGGGCAATACGGTGCGCCGAATGAGGGACCCTGCCGAGGTCTCAAAGGTCATTTCGGGCTGGGACAGCGGGAACTCAGTGGCTGAAGTCATCATGCAACAGCCTAGACCGGGGCGCGGACATTACGTGCGCTAGCCGCGGCGCGGGGGTAAATCCTCCGGGTGTCGCACTACCCCGTTAGGAGTGCCATACCCGCTCCAACTCGGCGCGTTGGGTGCGGCTCAGGGTGATTCCGGGAGCCGCCACGAGGGCATCCACCTGATCGGGATTATTGGCGCTGACCACCGGCGCGGTGACCCCGGGGCGCGAGAGCACCCAGGCCAGCGCGATTGTGGTGATGGTAACGGAGTGTTCCGCGGCGATGCGATCCAGCACCTGCAGCACCCGCAGGCCCTGCCGATTTACCAGGCTCGATACGCGGGAACCGCGTGCGGAGGCGCTGAGCGTGGCGCGCGAACGATATTTGCCGCTCAAAAACCCGTTTTCGAGCGTGAGATAGGGCATAACCGCGAGCCCCTGCCCGCGGCTCACGAGCTCCAGCATGCCCTCATAGGTGCTGCGATGCAGGAGGCTATAGTGGGTGCCGATCGCCGAGAAGCGCGGATAGCCCGAGGCCGCGAGGATGCGTGCCTGGACGAGGCGCTCGGGCCGGAACGCGGAGGCGCCCAGATAGCGCACCTTGCCGGTTTCGATGAGCCATTCGGCGGTGCCCAGATAGTCCTCGATGGGGATACGCGGATCGTCGTCGTGGAAATAGAGCACGTCGATATGGTCGGTCTGCAGGCGTTCCAGGCTGGCCTCCACCGCGCGCACCATGCTCACCGAGCCGAGCCCGGGATTATCGGGGTGGCGGCCGATCTTGGTGGCGATTACGGTGCTATCGCGATTGCCGCGCCGCGACATCCAGCTGCCGATGAAGTGTTCGCTGCGTCCGGCCGAATAGCTATCGGCGGTATCGATGAAGTTTCCACCCGCCTCGGCGTAGCGGTCCAGGATCTTTTCACAATCGGAGGACTGCGCGGTCCAGCCAAAAACGCTCGTGCCGAGGGAGATGGGGAAGACCGAGAGTTCGGTGCCGCCGAGTGGGCGGCGAATGCCGGTACCCACCCCGGGGGTGCCCGGCAGGATATCGATCGGGGTGGAGGGGTGCAGGCCCGGGAGCGTGAGCGGGATCGAGTCGACACTCATGTCGGTCGAGCGCTTCGCCATAATGTCACATCCCCGGTATCCCCGTGGGCAGTGGCGCCGGGTTCCTCCCCCGCTAGCCGTGCCCTCTGACCGTAGCTTATGTCAGGTCCCCCGTTTTACGGGGCAATATTGCCCCCCGAGTCGCCGCCAATAATAACAATTTGGATACGCACTGTGATGGGAAGCCGTGGCGCCGCGATCCGCGCCATTGCGGGCGTCATCCGTTTGGGGGGCACTCCCCCGCGCCCGCGGAGCCGGGGCAGGACTCCCCCAGCGCGCCGGCCGGGACCAGCGCGTCGATCACGGGGGCGAGGGCCGCGTTCAGCGCCCGGACCTGCTCCACGCTGAGGCGATCAAAGAGCACACGACGCACCTCCTCGACGTGGCCGGGCGCGCTGGCCTCAAGCTTCCGCAGGCCCGCGGCGGTAAGGGTGGCGAGGGTGGCGCGGCGATCGGAGGGGACCCTGGCGCGCGAGATCCATCCCTCCCGCTCGAGCCGGGTTGCTGCATGGGACAGGCGCGAGAGCGAGCCATTGGTCACGAGCGCGAGGGCGCTCATCGGCCGGGTGTGATCGGGGGCCTCGGAGAGCATCGCGAGCACATAATATTCAAACCGGGTGAGGCCGGAATCGGCCCGCAGCTGGGCGTCCACCGAGGCGGGCAAAAACTCCGCCACGGCCTGGAGGCGCTTCCAGAGAATCAACTCGCCATCGTCGAGCCAGCGCGTGGTATCCATAAACCCAGCCTAGCCGATATCTTTGAATCATCAATACTTGCGCGTTCAAGCTTTTCTGTCTACGCTGATCAACGCCCCGGATCTGCCGGGAGCCCGTTTCCAAGGAGCACCACCGCCGTGTTTATCGCCCTGATCATCCTGAACTCCCTCCTCGCGCTCGTATTTATCGGAAGCGGCGGAATGAAAACATTTGCGCCGATCCCGATGCTCGCCGCGCGCGGCATGAACTTTGTGAACCACTATCCGGCCGCGGCGGTGCGCCTAATCGGTGCGGCCGAGGTCCTGGGTGGGCTCGGCCTGCTCCTGCCGCTGCTGACCGGAATCGCCCCGCTGCTCACGCCCATTGCCGCGATCGGCCTGGCGATCATCATGGCAGGTGCGATCTGGGAGCATGCCCGGCACCGCGAGAGCATCGTCCCGGTGCTGGCACTCACCGTGCTCAGCGCCGCGAGCGCGGTTCTTGGTTTCCTCTGGATCGCGGGCTAGCCCAGATAAGGGGTGGGGCCCGGCCGGGCCCCACCCGCGGATCGCGCTAGCGGTTCAGCGGAGACATATCGGGATAGCGGTCCCCGACCGGCGCGGCCACCGCGTCCAGCTGCGCACGCTGCGCGGGGCTCAGGACCAGCCCGGCCGCGGCCACATTCTGTTCCAGATAGCTCACGCGCTTGGTACCCGGAATCGGCATAATATCCTCGCCGCGCGAGAGCAGCCAGGCCAGGGCCACCTGGCCGGGCAGCGCGCCCACCTCGCGGGCCACGGCATCCACCTGCTCCACGATGCGAATATTGGCCTCCAGGCTATCGCCGGCAAAACGCGGGTTAAAGCGGCGGAAGTCGTTTTCGTCCAGATCGGAGAGCGAGCGGATGGTTCCCGTAAGGAAGCCCCGCCCGAGCGGCGAATAGGGCACAAAACCGATACCCAGCTCGCGGACCGTGGGCAGGATCTCCGCCTCGGGATCGCGCGACCACAGCGAGTATTCGGTCTGCACCGCTGTAATCGGGTGCACGGCGTGCGCGCGCCGAATGGTCGCGGGGGCGGCCTCGGATAGGCCCAGGTGGCGCACCTTGCCGGCGGTCACCAGCTCGGCCATCGCGCCCACGGTATCCTCGATCGGGACCGCGGGATCCACGCGGTGCAGATAATAAAGATCCACATACTCGGTGCCGAGGCGCCGCAGCGATCCCTCGATCGAGCGGCGCACATTCTCGGGTGTGCCATCAAAACGACGCTCCCCCTCCGCCGCCGTGGCAATGCCAAATTTGGTGGCGATCCGCACGTCCTCACGGCGGCCGGCGAGCGCACGCCCGAGCAGTTCCTCATTGCTATGCGGCCCGTATATCTCGGCGGTATCCAGCAGGGTGACACCGAGCTCAATCGCGCGGTGGATCGTGCGGATCGACTCGGCGTCATCGCTGCCGGCACCGGTATAAAACGCCGACATTCCCATGCAGCCCAGGCCCAGCCGCGATACGGTCAGCCCCTCGCCCGTGCGGCCAAAAAATCCGAGTGTGGTGGTGTTCATAATGATGCGACCTTTCGTGAATACTCCGCAATCTTGTAGGTGATTGCGTCGAGGCTCGACTGAGTCTCCTCCAGCTGGGCGATAACACGCATCCGATGGGCCTCCAGGAGCGCCAGGCGCTCGGGGTTGGTCCGCTCGCCGAGGCGGGCGAGCCGGGTATATTCGCGGATATCCGCGATTCCCATGCCCGTGCGGCGCAGCCGGGTTATGAAGTTCACCCAACCCACGTCGCGTGCGCCGTAGACGCGGCGATCCGAGCCCGTGCGCCCCACCGGTGCCACGAGGAGTTGCTCGCGCTCGTAATAGCGCAGGGTGTCCACGGAGACGCCGGTCTCGCGCGCCATCTGCGAGATCGAGAGTGCGGTATGTTTATCGCTCATATCGGCAACGATAGACCCTGGAGCGCACTCCAGGTCAAGCGCGTTTTACCGCGCCGCGCGGAAGACTCCGAGCGCACGCAACACCCGATATTTTTCGGCCGGGCAGGCAAAAACCGCCCGCCCCGGAATCCGGGACGGGCGGTTAGTGCTGCGGGAGACTAGTCTTCCGCGGGGGCCTCGGCTGCCTCATCGGCATCCTCGGCCACAACCGGGGCGAGCGAAAGCTTGCCGCGGTCGTCAATCTTGGTGATCTCCACGAGGACCTTCTGGCCCACGCCGAGGATATCCTCGACGTTCTCCACGCGCTTGCCACCGGCAAGCTTGCGCACCTCGGAGATGTGCAGCAGTCCGTCCTTGCCGGGCAGCAGCGATACAAACGCACCAAATGCGGCGATCTTCACGACGGTTCCGAGGAACTGCTCGCCGATCTCCGGGTTGGTGGGGTTGGCAATCGCGTTCACCTGGGCGCGTGCGGCCTCGGCCGAGGGACCATCAACGGCACCGATATACACGGTTCCGTCTTCCTCGATCGAGATATCCGCACCGGTCTCGTCCTGGATCGCGTTGATCGTCTTGCCCTTGGGGCCGATCAGCTCGCCGATCTTATCCACGGGGATGTTCACGCTGATCACGCGGGGCGCGGTCGGAGCCATCTCATCGGGGGCGTCGATCGCGGCGTTGATCACGTCGAGGATCTTGGTGCGGGCATCCTTGGCCTGCGAGAGCGCGGCGGTCAGCACGGAGGCGGGGAGGCCGTCGAGCTTGGTGTCGAGCTGGATCGCGGTGATGAACTCGGAGGTTCCGGCGACCTTGAAGTCCATATCGCCCAGTGCGTCCTCGGCACCGAGGATATCGGTCAGGGCCGCATAGCGGGTCTGGCCGTCTACCTCATCCGAGACCAGGCCCATGGCGATACCGGCCACGGGTGCGCGCAGCGGCACACCGGCGTTCAGCAGCGACAGGGTCGAGGCACAGACCGAACCCATCGAGGTGGATCCGTTGGAGCTGAGCGCCTCGGATACCTGACGGATGGCATAGGGGAATTCCTCGCGGCTGGGCAGCACGGGAACGAGGGCGCGCTCGGCGAGGAAACCGTGACCGATTTCGCGACGCTTCGGGCTACCCACGCGACCGGTCTCACCGGTGGAATAGGGCGGGAAGTTGTAGTGGTGCAGGTAACGCTTGCTCTTGATCGGGCTCAGCGAGTCGATCTGCTGCTCCATCTTGAGCATGTTCAGCGTGGTGACACCCAGGATCTGGGTCTCTCCGCGCTGGAAGATTGCGGAACCGTGTACGCGCGGGATGACCTGAACCTCGGCGTCGAGCGCGCGGATATCCGCGGCCCCACGACCATCGATACGGACACCATCGCGCAGGATGCGGCCACGGACGACGTCCTTGGTCACGGCCTTATACGCGGCGGAGAACTGGGTGAGAACGATGTCCTCGACCTCGCCGGCCTCAACCTTGGCGGCCACGGCCTCCTTCACGCGGTCCTTGAGGGCGTCATCGGCGTCCTGGCGCTCGACCTTATCCGCGATCTGGTAGACGGCAGTGAGCTCCTCGAGTGCAAGGGCGGAAACTACGGCCTTGCCCTCCTCGGAATAGGGCAGGAATACCGGGTAGTCGGCGATTTCCTTGGCTGCCTGAGCGGCGAGCGAGGCCTGGGCCTCCACGAGCTGCTTGATGAAGGGCTTGGAGGCCTCAAGACCTGCGGCGACCACGGCCTCATTGGGCTTGGTGGCACCACCCTTGATGAGGTTCCAGCTGTTCTCGGTAGCCTCGGCCTCCACCATCATGATGGCGACGTCCTGGTTACCGGCGGCATCGGTCACAACACGACCGGCGACGGTGAGGTCAAATACGGCGTCCTCAACCTGCGCGGCGGTCGGGAAGACAACCCACTGGTCATCGGCGCTGTTCACGCCGGGGATCAGGGCCAGGCGCACACCGGCGATGGGGCCGGAGAAGGGCAGACCGGAGATCTGGGTGGATGCGGACGCGGCGTTGATGGCCAGGGCGTCATAGAACTCGCCCGGGGCAATCGAGAGGACCGTGATGACGATCTGGACCTCGTTGCGCAGGCCGGTGGTGAAGCTCGGGCGCAGGGGGCGGTCGATCAGGCGGCAGACCAGGATGGCCTCGGTCGAGGGGCGACCCTCGCGACGGAAGAACGAGCCGGGGATCTTACCGGCGGCGTAGCTACGCTCCTCGACATCTACCGTGAGCGGGAAGAAGTCGAAGTTTTCCTTGGGGTGCTTGCTCGCGCTCGTGGCGGACAGCAGCATGGTTTCTTCGTCGAGGTAGGCGGCAACGGCACCCTGTGCCTGCTGGGCGAGACGGCCGGCTTCAAACCGGACGGTGCGCTTTCCATACTTGCCGTTGTCGAGGACAGCCTCGGCGAACTTGATTTCGGGACCTTCCACAGGTCTACTCCATTCGTGCAAGAGCGCGCGCCCAGCACTCGGCGGGGCGCGACTCGATTGGACACCACGAAGGCAGAGGGCGGTACTTGCTCAGGCCACGAAACAGATGCGGCCTGGCTGATCTCCAGTAGAAAGTCACCCTGCAGACCCGTTGCCTGAGAGGAACCTACCACCGAGGACCAGCTTCCTGCCGGACTCCCTGCGCGGTATTTCGCGGAGCCTCCCGGGGGAAGCTCCGTTAACCACCCTAGCAGAGCATGGGCCGCCCGCCCGGGATTGGGGGCGCAACCGGCACGGAGAATGCATCCGGGCGCCATTCACCGTTTACCGGCGCTGCGGCTAGCTGCGCGCGGCGCCGCCGTAGAGTTCGGTCTCCACGCTTTCCACCAGCCGGATCAGCTCGGGATCGGAGCATCCCGTGGCGATCGTGGAGGCCGAGTCCAGTGCGTGTCGGACACCCCGATGCGAGTCCTGGCGGTCGTATTCGCGGGCAATCAGAATGAGTGCGTCCACCATCGCGGCGTCATCGTTTGCGGCTTCGGCCGCCTCGAATGCCGCGGTACACGTGGGCATGCCGTGCTCCGCACGACGGTTCCACCAACCCATCAGTTTTCCTCTCGGGACGTGCAATCCAACGGTCCAGCATAACCCCTCGGGCCGTCGCCGCGCACATCAGGCGCCGTCGCGGTTTTTTCCGGGCAGCGCCACGAGCAGAACCAGCATCGCGACAAGCGCCCCCGCGAGGGTATCCAGCACGCGCTCCAGCGCCACGGCCTCCACCGAGGCATGGGCGGCCGAGGCGATCAGCAGCGAGAGCGGGGTGATCCCACACAGCGCCAGCGCATAGTGACGCACCACCACAAGTTCCACAAAGGCCTGCAGCAGGCCCAGCGTGAGCGCGAGCCAATAGCCCTGCGGCCCGATTCCGGCGAGTACCAGAAACAGCCCCGAACCCACCACGGTACCCAGCACCCGATGAATACCGCGCTGCACGGTCATCCGGCGGCTATGGCCGATGCTCAGGATCGCGAGCGCCGCGCAGATGATCCAATATCCACGATGCTGATCCAGCGGCACCGCCACAAGCGCCGCAAGAATCACCGCGGCGATCGTGCGCAGCACCGAGATGCGGTCATTCGCGGTGAGGATAAAACCCCCAAAAAGCACGGAAACGGGGGTGCGCTCGCCCTGCGCGCGCCAGACCCGCGGCAGCAGCAGCGGGAAGATCACCACGAGATACGCGGTGACCGCGCCCGCCGCGATCAGGGCAATTAGGACCAGGCCGTTTTCGCCGGGCCCCCCGAGCTCCGTGGGGGCGGCGATCTGGGTGGAGATCCCACAGACCAGGGTAAACATGAGCGCCCCGGGCGGGCCCACCCGGAAGCCTGTCACCAGCAGAACCGCGGCGCTGGCGACAACCACGAGCATCACCAGCCCCAGGAGATGACTGCCCGAGCCCAGCACACCCAGCGCACTGGCGAGCACCATTCCGGCGATGATCAGCGGCAGCACACGCACCCGGTCGCGGCGCGAGATGGCCGTGCAATAGAGCGCTGTAAACGCGCCGATCGAGGCCTGGAGCCCGGCCCCCTGATTGCCCAGGGCTGTGCCGGTCACCACCGGCAGTGCCATCGCGATGGCCGCCTGGAGCGCAAGATGCCAGCGCGGAGGGGAGGGCGAGAAACGAATCAGGCTGCGGCCAATCCCGCGATCTACCATCGGCCAGCCGTCCCCCTTCGTTCGCGGCGACCGCGAATACCCGTTAAGCCTAGCGCCGCCGCCCGGGCATTCACCGTGGGAACACGCAATGCGCACGCCGCATCCGCCCGGCATGACCCTCGAAGGTGGGGCAAAAAGCCGCGTCATGATTCGCGAACCCGCCACTCTCATCGGTAGAGGGGCAATAAATCCCGGCCTCCAACCCACCCGAAAGACCACTGATGAATACTCCCGATACCGGCCTCCCCCGCCGGAAAACTGCCCGGCCCCGCCAGCGTGCGTGGGCGCTCACCCTGGTTGGCCTCCTGGGCGCCGCCGGCATCCTGGGCGCGGCCGTGCCCGCCCAGGCCCAGTCGCTGAACGCGATCACCGGGGTCACCCTGACCACCGAAAACGGCTCCACCGCCGAGCTTGATATCTGGCAGAGCTTTGGCCTGGCCGCCACCTGGGCCGTGCCGGATACCGCGCGCGAGGGTGATACCTTCACCCTCGCCTATCCCACCCAGATCACCGGCTATGCCGCGAGCTTCCCGCTGCTGGAGGGCTCGGGCCGGGAGGTAGGAACCTGCGTCGTCACGAGCGAAAACTTCACCTGCACCCTCGGCAGCTATGTGAATACCCATACCGGTGTGGGGGGAACCCTGTGGCTCACCGCGATGTTTAATACCGCGTTCAGCGGGGATGTCACGTTTATCGCGGGGGGCTCCACCCCGATCCTGCTGTCCCCTCCGGGTGGCGGCGTGGGCGAGGGTGAGCCGGGCGATCCGGGCGCCCCCTATACCGAGCCCGTGAAATGGGGCTGGCCCAATGTGGATGGCACCTCGCTCACCTGGTATGTCGCGATGCCGGGCAATCTGATCGTTCCGGGAACCACCTATACGGACACGTTTGACCCGGGGCTGACCCTGGACCCCCAGAGCCTGAGCTTTTTCAGCATCCTGGATAGCGCCTGGGCCGAGGGCACACGCACCGAGATCCCGCGCGGAACCACGGGAGACACCGTAAACGTGCAGGTGGCCCCCGGCAATACCTCGTTCTCCGTGACCTATAACGCCCCCAATACCTCGGGCGATCGCACCTATGGGTTTATGTACACCACGTCCTTTGCCGCGGGTACCGCGGCGGGCACCGTTTTTGGCAACCGCGTGAGTGCGCAGGATCGCGAGGTCGTCTCCGGCCAGACCCATACGGTCACATCGGGGGGAACCGGTACGGGCGTGGATACCCCCACCCCGTCGCCCTCGCCGAGCGAGTCCGTCCCCGCACCGTCGCCGACGCCGCCGGTCCCCTCGCCCTCCGCGACGCCGCCCGCCCCCGCGGTGGTTCCGGCACCCCCGGCGAGTACCCCGCCGGCCCCGGGCCCGATCCTGCCCCCGGGCACGGGCACTCCCCCGGCCAGTGTGCTCGCGGGAGCACCCGTGAATGCGCTGCCCGGCACGGGTGGATCGCTGCCCACCGGCTGGCTGCTCGCGGCCGCGGGCGTCATCGCGCTGGGCCTGGGACTGACCCGGCTGCGCCGCACACCGCGCGTCGCATAGCCTCCCCCAGACCCCGCGGATGCGGCGCTACCCAAGACTTCACGCGCCGCATTCGCGGGTGCAGCCTCGCTGCACATCCCCCCAAGATGCACCTCACCCCCGTGGCCGGCGGCCGCGGGGGTGAGGTGTTTTAGTGCGCGATGCCGAGGGCGTCGGGAACGCCCGAGAGATCCACGTCCACCGCGAGTGTGCCCCGGGTGGTGAGATGAATATGGGCGGGAACCCGGATAAAGCGCGGCGCCTCGGGAAGCACATCCTGCCAGTCGCCGTCGATATCACGGGCCAAATAGCCCACGGTATAGAGCCGGCCGTTTCCCTCGATCTGCACGGCCACACGAAGTTCGCGGCGCAGCCCCCGGGTCACGCCCGGCACCAGGATGGCGCGGGTATCATCGCCGACCCAGGCGCGGGCCGCGGCGATCGAGCCGCGATAAAGATAGGACTCGTCCACGGCGGTCCGGCGGTGCACCGGAATATCCTCGGTATCGATGAACTCCGCCCCCTCGGGCGTGGTCAGCGGGCGCGGTGCGGCGCCGGGCCGCGCAGTCCAGCGCCAGAGCCAGACCAGGATGGCGATCCCACCGAGCACAAAAATGCCCATGCCGATCGGGCGAATATTCTCCGGGATCGCCTCCACCACCACGGTGACCACCACCATATAGGCCAGCAGCACCAGGAACGGGAAGCCGTCCCAGCGGTGCAGCTCTCGGCGGTGGCGTCGGGTCGGGGTGGTGCCGCGGGGCATATCAGTCCTTGGGGGTTTGCGCGGCGAGCATCGAGTGTCGCCGACCGTAGCTAAGGTACACGATCAGCCCCACCACCAGCCACACGGCGAACCGCAGCCAGGTGTTGATGCTCAGGTTCAGCATCAGGATGAGGCATAGCACGGCCGAGAGCAGCGGCAGGAACGGCGACCACGGCACCCTGAAATCACGCTTCAGATCGGGGCGCTTGCGGCGCAGCACCACCACGGAGATACTCACCAGCACAAAGGCCGAGAGCGTTCCAATATTAATCATCTCGGTGAGCGCGTCCACATTCACCACCCCGGCCACGAGGGCCACCACGATTCCGCCGCCGATCTGGATGCGGATCGGGGTTTTCCGGGTGGGGCTGGTTTTACTCCAGGAGCGCGGCAGCAGGCCATCGCGGCTCATCGCAAAGACGATCCGGGCCAGCCCCATCAGCAGGACCAGCACCACCGTGCTCAGGCCCAGGAGGATGCTGATCGAGATGATCTGCGCCGCCCAGGGCAGCCCGGCCGCGATAAACGCCGTGGCCAGCGAGGGCTCGGGCTCGGCCGCGAGGGTGGTATAGGGCACCATGCCCGTGATCACCAGGGTCACCGCAAGATACAGGAACGTGACGATCGCGAGCCCCCCGAAGATGCCGCGCGGAATGGTTTTTTGCGGGTTCACCACTTCCTCTGAGGAGGAGGCCACCACGTCAAAACCGATAAAGGCAAAAAATACCAGCGCGGCTGCCGAGAGCAGGCCAAAAACGCCATACTGGGTGGGCTCCAGGCCCGCCATCATCGCGAGCAGCGATTGGTCCCCCGCGGACCCCTCGGCGGGCGCGGGCCGGGCCGGCGGAATGAACGGCGAGAAATTTGCGAGCTTAATAAAAAAGGCGCCCACGATCACCACAAACAGCACGGTGGCCACCTTCACCACGGTGAGCACACCGTTGACCCGGGCCGAGAGCTTGGTGCCCAGGCACAGCATGATCGTGAAGGCCACCACGATCAGCATCGACGCCCAGCTCACCCCGATGCCCAGCACGTTGATTTCGCTCGGGATATCCACGCCCAGAATGCGGAATACCTCGGCCAGGTAGATGCCCCAGTATTTCGCGATCACGGACCCCGCCATCGCGAGCTCCAGGAGAATATCCCAGCCGATGATCCACGCGGCAAGCTCGCCGAGCGAGGCATAGGTGAAGGTATAGGCGCTGCCGGCCACGGGCACGGCCGAGGAGAACTCGGCGTAACACATGATGGCCAGCGCGCAGGTGAGTGCGGCCAGGACAAAGGCGAGGGTGACGCTCGGCCCGGCAAATTGGCCCGCGGCCTTGGCCCCCACGGAGAAGATGCCGGCCCCCACAGCCACGGCCACCCCCATGACCATCAGGTCGCGTGTGCGGAGCGTGCGCTTTAGACTGCGCTCCTCGGATTCGGTATCGGCTATCGATGCCTCGATGCTTTTAACCCGAAAAAATGATCCTCGAAGTGTTCCCATTTCCCGACCCCCCGGCGGTATTGAGTGGTGATAAAAAAGAAGGCCGCCATCTCCGGGTGGAAATGGCGGCCTGTCCTGCGTCAGAAGGCGCGAAGACTAGCGGCGCAGGCCGAGACGCTCGATGAGCGAACGGTAGCGAGCGATCTCGACGTCCTGGAGGTAACCCAGGAGACGACGACGCTTACCCACCATGAGCAGCAGTCCACGACGCGAGTGGTGGTCGTGCTTGTGCTCCTTGAGGTGCT
This sequence comes from Mycetocola spongiae, assembly GCF_020424085.1. Lineage (NCBI taxonomy): Bacteria > Bacillati > Actinomycetota > Actinomycetes > Micrococcales > Microbacteriaceae > Mycetocola > Mycetocola spongiae. The sequence continues at coordinate 1,116,297 of NZ_CP080203.1, forward strand.
CGGTCAGGTCCTTGATGCGGGCGCTCAGGAGAGCAACCTGCACCTCGGGGGATCCGGTGTCACCGGGGTGAGTTGCGTATTCTTCGATGATCGCCTTCTTGGCTTCGTCGGTAATTGCCATTTTGGGATCCCCTTTCAATTCGTTGCGCGGTGCCAATCACGGGATGTGTCGGCTCTCTTTATCCGCGGCCGTTTACACGGCAACCTGTCTACTATAACAGGTCTCCCGGGCACCTACCCCACCGGGCCGAGGGGATAGCCCTCGAGGCGCGTGATCGGGGCGAGCGTGAGATCGGTCATGATATGGCTCGCGGAGATCACCTCCAGCACGGGCAGATCCGCCATCGGCGCCATCACGTGCTCAAATAGCTGCAGGCGTGCCGGGCCCGTCCAGGCCCCGGTCACGGTGACATCGGTGATCTCGGTGCGCACCAGGTCCACCGCATCCAGGCCCCCGGTATAGGGATTGGGGAAGTGCTTCACGGAATACGTGGGCACGGCGATCTGCGCACGCGCCTCGTCGAGGTCCATCGGCTGCCACTTATAGGCCATCGTGGCGGTGGCCACCCGCTCACTCCCGCGATCCAGGGTGCCGATCAGCGCACCCTCCTCAACCCGGAGACCGGGGCTACCCGAGACCTTCGGATAGGCGCTGAGCTCGCGGCCGGCCGCGGTGGCGGCGAGGTTATCCAGATACATCGAGTGCAGGTATTCGCCGCGCTCCCCGCGATAGTGCACCGGGATGACCTGGCCCGATTCCAGATAGGGACCATAACCCTCCACGTCTCCCATCCGCATCACCTCAAAGCGCACCAGCGGCTCCGGGATCTCCAGCGGCTCGGGCACCACCGCCCGCAGGGCCCGCGGATCGGTGCGATACACGATATTGAAGTACTCGCGATTGGTGAAACGCACCGGGCGCAGCGGATAGAGCGGTACCGAGAGCGGGGCGGGAAAAGCGAAGGGAACGCGTTCGGGAATCATGGGAATCCTTCCTTCCGACTCGCATTTTTATACTGACGAGTCTAAAATTTATCCTGTCTACATTGTGTCCCCGAACCCACGGAATCTCAATGCATGGCGTCCCTTCATCCCCATCCGCGAAGCAGGAGACAACCGTGACCTTTAACCTTCCCCAAGACATCCACAACCGCCCCGTCACCGTGATCGGGGCCGGCACACTCGGCCGCCGCATCGCGATGATGTTTGCCACCCGCGGCGGCCTGGTCCGGCTCTACGACCTCTCCGCGGAGCAGCGCGAACAGGCTCTGACCTATATCCGGGACACCCTTCCCGCCGTTGTGGACACCATCGAGGGTGGCCGCGTGGGCACCGTGGACGGGGCCGCGGACCTGACCGAGGCCGTGGCCAATGCCTGGCTGGTGGTGGAGGCCATCCCCGAGCGGCTGGACCTCAAGACGCAGATCTTTGGCGAGCTCGATCGGATCACCGCGCCCGATACCATCCTCGCGAGCAATTCCTCCTCCTATGCCTCGGCCGAGTTCATCTCCGAGGTGAGCACCCCGGAGCGCGTGCTTAATGCCCATTTTTATATGCCGCCCCAGCAGAACGCGCTGGACCTGATGTCCAGCGGTCATACCGACCGCGGCATCCTGGACCTGCTCCTCGCGGAGCTTCCCGGCTATGGGCTCTTCCCCTTTGAGGCGCGGGCCCAGAGCACGGGCTTTATCTTCAACCGGGTCTGGGCCGCGGTTAAGCGCGAGGCGCTCGCGGTGGTGGCCGAGGGCGTCACCACCCCGCGGGAATTCGACGCGATGATGAAGGTGAATACCCACTCCCCCGTGGGCATTTTTGAGCTGATGGACCAGGTGGGACTCGATGTGGTGCTGGATATCGAGGAGCACTATGCCGCCGAAAACCCGCATCTGCCGGAGGGCCCGCGGCGCATTCTGCGCGAGTATGTTGAGGCCGGAAACCTGGGCAAAAAAACCGGGCAGGGCTTTTATGATTATGCCGAGGCTCCCGCCTAGGAACGCATAAGGCGGTGGGGGGGTGCCCCGGGGCACCCCTCCCACCGCCCGGGATTCGCCTAGCGCGCGAGCAACTCCCCCAGCGGCACAAATCCGCCGTCGAAGGCCGCATTGCCCGGCACCTCCGCGGGGGCCTGCACCTCGGGGGCGCGGGCGGCACGCACGGGCGCGGAGCCCAGGAGCCGGGCCGCGAGCTCACCCGCGCCGCGCGCGATGCGACTCGGCAGGGTGGCCACGGTATCGGCCTCGCTTCCCCAGTCGGCGGTGGCGGCAAATACAGCGGTGGGCAGCGGATCGGCGTGCAGATAGGTGAAGATCGGCCGGATCGCATAATCGATCGCGAGCGAGTGCCGCGGGGTACCCGCGGTGGCGCCCAGCAGCACGGGGATGCCGGTCAGCACATCCCGATCCACGATATCGAGGAACATTTTAAACAGCCCCGAATAGCTTGTGCTGAAGATCGGCGTCACCGCCACCACCCCATCGGCCTCCGCGAGGGTGGCCATGACCGCGCGCAGCTCGGGCGATTGCGCGCCGGTGAGCAGCGCGGACAGGATGTCCTGCGCGTGCCGGCGCAGGTCGATCACGTTGATCTCGGTGGCGATATCGCGCTCGGCCAGAATCTCGGCCGTGCCCCGGGCCAGGGCATCGGCGAGCATCCTCGTGGAGGAGGGCTCGCCGAGCCCGGCCGTGATCACGGCGATACGACGGGTGTTCATGACTAGGCTCCTTCCGGGAGGGTCGCGGCACCGGGGGCGATCCCGGTCACGCCAAATCCGGTGTCATAGGCGGCATCGTCCACGGGGGATGCGGCCCGCGCGGCGCCGCCTCGGGCGGCCAGCAGCGAGGCATGGGTCGGGGCATCCGGCACGTGTGCGGGGCGGCCACTCTCAAATTCCCGGCGCAACACGGGTACCACCTCGGAGCCAAGCAGGTCCAGCTGCTCCAGCACGGTCTTCAGCGGCAGCCCCGCGTGATCCATCAGGAAGAGCTGGCGCTGGTAGTTTCCATAGAGTTCACGCTGGCCCGCATAGCGGTCGATGACCTCCTGCGGGGATCCCACGGTGAGCGGGGTCTGCGCGGTGAATTCCTCCATCGAGGGCCCGTGGCCGTAGACCGGTGCGTTATCAAAATAGGGTCGGAATTCGTTTTTGGCGGCCTGCGAGTCCTTACGCATAAAGACCTGACCACCCACACCCACGATGGCCTGATCCGCGCTGCCGTGGCCGTAGTGCTCATAGCGCTCGCGGTAGAGGTTGATCATCTGGGCCGTGTGCTCCTGGGGCCAGAAAATATTATTATGGAAAAATCCATCGCCATAATAGGCCGCCTGCTCGGCAATCTGGGGGCTGCGGATCGAGCCGTGCCAGACAAACGGCGGCACGCCATCCAGCGGCCGAGGGGTGGACTGGAATCCCTGCAGGGGGGTGCGGAACTTCCCCTCCCAGTCCACAAAGTCCTCGCGCCACAGGCGGTGCAGCAGCGCATAGTTTTCGATGGCGAGCGAGATACCCTCGCGGATATCCTTCCCAAACCAGGGATAAACGGGTCCGGTATTGCCGCGACCCATCATGATGTCCATCCGACCCTCGCTGATGTGCTGGAGCATCGCAAAGTCCTCCGCGATTTTCACCGGGTCATTGGTGGTGATCAGCGTGGTGGAGGTGGAGAGGATGATGCGCTTGGTCTTGGCCGCGAGATAGCCCAGCATCGTGGTCGGGCTCGACGGAACAAAGGGAGGGTTATGGTGCTCGCCGGTGGCAAAAACATCCAGGCCCACCTCCTCGGCCTTCTGGGCGATCGTGAGCATGGCCCGGATGCGTTCGTTTTCGGTGGGGGTTGCGCCGGTCGTGGGGTCGGTGGTGACGTCGCCCACCGAAAAAATGCCAAACTGCATGTTGTCGCCTCTATCCTCGGGGTCGTATTTTCTATCCATTTGAATAGATATCTAGCATAACCTGTGTGGCGGGAGGATTATTCCCGCCCGCCTCGACTATCCCTCCAGCGCGTGTCCGCGGCGATCCGGCAACCCGATCGATGCCAGCGCCGCGAGGATAAACACCGCGCCAAAAAGCGCAAAGAGCCAGCCGGTGCCCAGCCCCAGGCTCACCACCGGCACGATCAGCGGCGCGATGATCGACGCGATCCGGCCAAACCCGGCGGCCCAGCCCGCACCCGTGCCGCGCAGCGCGGTGGGATACAGCTCGGGCGTAATCGCATAGAGCGCACCCCAGGCGCCGAGGTTAAAGAAGGACAGCAGCATTCCGGCGGCGATCACCTGCCAGTCCTCGGTGGCCAGGCCAAATGCCCCCGCGGCACACGCGGAGCCCACCAGGAAAAGGGCGAGCGTGCGATTGCGCCCCCATTTTTCCACGAGCAGCGCGGATACAGCATAACCGGGCAGCTGGGCGAGCGTCATGATCAGGGTGAATCCAAAGGACTTCACGAGGGAGAACCCCGAGGCCACCAGGATCGTGGGCAGCCAGATAAACGCGCCGTAATAGGAGAAGTTCACGCAGAACCAGACGATCCAGAGCGCGATGGTTTGCCGGCGCCGCACCGGGGCGAAGAGCGCGGCGAGGCGCTCCCCCGCGCGCAGGGCGGGTTCGCGCGGCAACGCTGCCGCGGAGGCCTCCCCCGCGGCATCGAGTTCCGGAAGCGCCGGCGCCGTGATTCCCGCCGAGCGCTCGAAGCGCCGCACGGTATTCTCGGCCTCCAGATTACGTCCGCGCGATTCCAGGAAGCGCACCGATTCGGGCATTCCAAAGCGGATCACCGCGGCATAAATCGCGGGAATCGCGCCAATCGCGAGCGCCCAGCGCCAGCCGTTCTCCGAACCGGGAACCACAAAATAGCTAATCAGCGCGGCCCCGAGCCAGCCCACGGCCCAGAAGGCCTCGAGCAGCACCACGATCCGGCCGCGGATGCGCGGGGGTGCAAACTCGCTCACCAGCGTCGAGGCCACGGGCAGCTCCGCGCCGAGCCCCAAACCCACGATAAAGCGCAACAGAATCAGCACGGCCACCGAGCCCGCGAGTGCCGAGGCCCCGGTGGCGAGGCCAAAGATCAGCAGCGTGGCGGCAAAAATCTGGCGGCGACCAAAGCGGTCCGCGAGCAGGCCGCCCACACTCGCACCGATTGCCATGCCCAAAAAACCGGCCGAGGCGATCAGGCTCAGCTGGCCCGATCCCAGATCCCAGGACTGCGCGAGGGCCGCCAGCACAAAGGAGATCATGCCCACGTCCAGCGCATCCAGCGCCCAGCCGGCGCCCGAGCCAAAGAGGAGCTTGCGGTGCTGCCGCGTAAACGGGAGCCGATCGAGGCGTTCCACGCGGGAGGGGCGGGGGGAGGGCATACTCATTCTCCCATTGTGACGCCCGCGGGGAGGCGGCGCCATCGACGCGCGCGCCGCCGCCGCTCCCCGCCCCGTGGTTTAGCCCAGCAGCCGGTCCGAAATCAGCTTCAGGCTGTGGATGCGGGCCGGGGCCTGCCCGGGGGCGGTGGCCGCGTCCTCGCCCACACCGGGGGAAATCATGACCTCGTCCACGGCGTGCTCGGCGGCAAACTCGCGAATCTTGCCGGCCACAAAATCGCCGTCCCCGATGATCCAGTTTTGGCGCATGCCCGCGATGATCTCGCGCTCCATATCGCTGAGCTCCTCGGCCGCGGCCTCCTCCACCGTGAGCATCTTGGTCATCGGCTTATTGCTGCGCAGCCGCGACATCTGCACCAGCTGCGGGAGCGCGCGGGCCTCGGCCTCCTCGGTGGTATCGGCGGCAATGGCGTTAATGGTCATAAACGTGCGCGGGGCGTCCAAGATATCGGAGGGCTTAAAGCCCGTGCGATATTGCGCCATCGCGGGGGCCGCGTTCATCCCGCCGAAGTGATTGGCAAAAACATAGGGCAGGCCGTTTTCGGCGGCCAGGCGCGCCGAATAATCGCTGGAGCCCAGCAGCCAGAGCATCGGGACACTCGCGGCCTCGGGGGTGGCTTTCAGCTCGTATTCGCGCCCCGAGCTGAGCTTCACGGCGATTCCCTCGGGCTGCAAAAGCCCCAGGATTTCGTCCACATACTGCGGGAACTGATTCACATCCGAGGTGGCTCCCGAGCGGTTGAGCACGGCGGTCACCACGGGGTCACTGCCGGGGGCGCGACCGATGCCGAGGTCTACCCGGCCGGGATAGGCGGCCTCCAGCAGCGCAAACTGTTCGGCAACCACCAGCGGAGCGTGATTGGGCAGCATCACGCCGCCCGAGCCCACCCGGATACGCTCGGTACGCGCGGCCAGAATACCCGCCAGAATGGCCGGATTGGTCGAGGCCACCGCGGGCATATTATGATGCTCGGCCACCCAGTAGCGGGTGAACCCGGCGGCATCGGCGAATCGGGCCGTGCCGATACTGGCCTCGAGGGCCTGAGAGGTGTTTTGTCCGGAACGTACCGAAACGAGATCCAAGATTGACAGCTGCAAGATGTGTATTCCTCCCAAACGAATGGGCGCCGTCGTCGCGGTGCGGCGGGCCCACCTAATATAAGTTTTTGCGGCGCCCGAACATTCCCGGGCGCTCGGATCTCGGCGCGTTTTTTGCCGTCCCCCGGCGGCACTAGGCTCGTGTCATGCCCGCGGACCATCCCACCCCCTCCCCCGATACCCCCGAACGCACGCACCGCGGGCTCTTTCTGGACCTGGAACCGCTGCGCTATAGCCGCGCGTTTGCGAAGCTCTGGGCCGGCTCCACGATCACCGGCATCGGCGGGCAAATGACAATCGTGGCGGTGGGGCTGCATATTTACGATCTCACCCGGGATACGTTTGCCGTGGCGCTGGTGGGGGTATTTGCCCTCGTACCGATGATCGTTTTTGGCCTCTATGGCGGGATGCTGGCCGATGCCGTGGACCGGCGCAAACTGGCCCTCGCCGCCGCCTCGGTCACCTGGGTCTCCACCGCGATCATCGCCGCGCTGGCCTGGTCGGGTTCGGGCGTGGTCTGGCCCCTCTATGTCCTCACCACGCTCAACGCGGTGTCCTCTACCGTGGTGGGCACCTCGCGGTCGGCGATCCTGCCGCGGATCCTCCCGGCGCGGCTGCTGCCCGCGGCCTCGGCGCTCGGCGGGATCAGCGCGGGCGCGGCGGTCACGATTGGGCCGATGCTCGCCGGCGTCCTCGTGGCCACGGTGGGTATCCCGTGGACCTATACCGTGGACCTGGTGCTGTTTATCGCGGCGTTCTGGGGCATCGCGGCGCTTCCCCCGATTGTGCCCGATGGCGCCACGCGCCGCCTTCCGGGGCTGCGCAGCCTCGTGGACGGCTGGACCTTCCTGCGCACCGCCCCCAATGTGCGCTCCTCGTTTCTGATCGATATCATCGCGATGACCTTCGGCCAGCCGCGCGTGATCTTCCCGGCCCTCGGTGCCGTGCTGCTGGGCGGGGGTGCGCTCACCGTGGGGGTGCTCACCGCGGCCACCGCCGTGGGAATGCTGCTGGGCAGTGTCTTCTCGGGGCCGCTGGGCCGCGTGCGCTATCACGGGCGGGCCATCGCCTGGGCCGTGGCCGCCTATGGCCTGTGCATCGCGCTATTTGGGGTGGTGATCGCGGTGATCGCCCTGAGCGGGCTCTCCCGCGTGGGTGACCTCTTTTCCGAGGCCCACCTGCCCGGGCTGATCCTGGCCTCGATTGCGCTGGCCGGATCGGGGGCCGCCGATAACGTGAGCGCGATTTTCCGCAGCACCATGCTGCAATCCGCGGTGCCGGATGCCGTGCGCGGCCGATTGCAGGGCCTGTTTACGGTGGTGGTCACGGGTGGCCCCCGGCTCGGCGATCTATATAGCGGCCTGGCCGCGACCGCGCTGATGCTGTGGTTCCCGCCGCTCGCGGGCGGCCTGATCATCATCATCCTCGTGGGCGTGCTTATCCGGGTGCAGCCCGGATTCCTGCGCTATGACGCCCATAACCCGGTGCCCTAAACCAGAAACGGCGCCGATCCACCCGTGCGGGTGAATCGGCGCCGAGGATCGGGTGGAACCTATTCGCTCATGATGGCGTGCACGCGGTAACCCTCCAGGCGCTCGCGCCCGGTCATTCCCGCCAGCTCCAGCACCAGGCCAAAGCCCGCCACCGTATATCCGGCGCGCTCGATCAGCGCCGCCGAGGCCAGGCAGCTTCCGCCGGTGGCCAGGACGTCGTCGAGGATGAGCACGCGACTTCCCTGCGGCAGCTGCCCGGGACGAATCTCCAGGGCGGCCGTGCCGTATTCCAGCTGATACTCCTGGTGGAGCACCTCGCCGGGGAGTTTGCCCGCCTTGCGCACGGCAATCAGCGGTTTATGCGCGGCATAGGCCACGGCCGAGGACAGCAGGAAGCCCCGCGCCTCAACACCGGCCACCGCGTCATACTCGCCCGCGAAGGCCCCGGCGAGCTCGTCGATCACGGCGCGATAGGCGTCGGCATCGGCAAAAACCGGGGTGAGGTCGCGGAAGAGGATTCCCGGCTTGGGAAAGTCTTGGATGGTGACGGAGTGTTCCAGCACCAGATCGGCTGCGGACAAGGGGTTACTTCACGCCCAGCAGGTCGATCACGAAGATCAGGGTCTGACCGGAGAGGGGGTGGCCTCCGCCGGCGGGGCCATAGGCCAGGTGCGGCGGGACGGTGAGCTGGCGACGGCCGCCCACCTTCATGCCGGGGATGCCCTCCTGCCAACCGGAGATCAGGTTGCGCAGGGGGAAGTTGATGGACTGGCCGCGGCTCCACGAGGAGTCAAACTCCTCGCCGGAGTCATAGGCCACACCGAGGTAGTGTACGTCCACGGTGGAGCTGGCCTGGGCCTCGTCGCCCTCGCCGATGACGAGGTCAACGACCTCAAGCTCGGTGGGTGCGGGGCCGACGGGTGCGTCGATTTCGGGCTTCGTGTTATTGGTCATGACTCAATCAAACCGCGTCCCGGCCCCCAGGTCAAAAGAACACGTTACGCCAGACGCAAAACCCGGTGTCGGGACCCGCGGGTCCCGACACCGGGTCGAGTGTGATGCCGGCTAGGCCTGGATGATCGGAATCGACGTGGTGATGGCCTCCATGCCTGACAGGCGCGCGGGCGAGAGCTGCTTGGTGACCTCCTCGCGGGTCATCAGGTCGGCCTCGACCACCAGGTCGGCGACGCGGCGGCCCGTGAGCAGCGCGGTCTTGGCAAGCGCGGCGGCGGCGGAATAGCCGATGAACGGCGTGAGGGCGGTGATCGCACCCACCGAGACACCCACCATCGACTCGAGGCGCTCCTCATTGGCGGTGATGCCGTCGATGCAGTTCACGCGCAGGGTATTGCAGGCGCGGGCCATCCACGTGATCGACTGCAGCAGCGAGTGTGCGATGACCGGCTCGAAGGCGTTGAGCTGAAGCTGTCCACCCTCCACGGCCATGGTCACGGTGACATCGGCGCCCACCACGGAGAAGGCCACCTGGTTAACCACCTCGGGGATCACGGGGTTCACCTTGCCCGGCATGATCGAGGAACCGGCCTGGCGCGGCGGGAGGTTGATCTCGCCGAAGCCTGCCTGCGGGCCCGAGGAGAGCAGTCGCAGGTCGTTACAGATCTTCGAGAGCTTCACGGCCGAGCGCTTCAGCGTGCCCGAGAAGGACATAAAGCCACCCACGTCGCTGGTGGCCTCCACCAGGTCGGGGGCGGTCGAGAGCTTCAGGCTGGTGATGTCGTTGAGGTGACGCACAACGATCGCGGCATAGCGCGGGTCCGCGGTGATGCCGGTGCCGATTGCGGTGGCCCCGAGGTTGATCTCGGCCAGCAGCGGCAGGGTCTCCTGGAGGCGGTCATAGTCCTCGCCGAGGGTGGTGGCGAAGCCGTGGAACTCCTGGCCGAGGGTCATCGGCACGGCGTCCTGCATCTGGGTGCGTCCCACCTTAAGCACGTGGTTGAACTCCACGGACTTGGCGTTAAAGGATCCGCGCAGGGCCTTCAGCTCGGTGAGCAGGGTCTGCAGGGAGAACGCCAGCGCAATCTTAATCGACGTGGGATATACGTCGTTGGTGGACTGGCTGCGGTTGGTGTGGTCCAGCGGGGAGATATAGGAATAATCGCCCTTTTCGCGGCCGGCGATTTCGAGGGCGAGGTTGGTGATGACCTCATTGGCGTTCATATTGGTGGAGGTTCCGGCCCCACCCTGGATCACGCCCACCACAAACTGGTCGTGCAGTTCTCCGTCGAGGATGCGCTGACACGCGGCCTCGATATACCGGCCCTTTTCGGTGCTCAGCACACCCAGCTCCACGTTGGCGCGGGCCGCGGCCATCTTCACGGCGGCGAGGCCGTTCACGAGGTCGGGATATACGGAAATCGGTCGCTTGGTGATATCGAAGTTTTCCAGCGCGCGGGCGGTATGTACCCCCCAGTAGGCGTCGGCCGGAATTTCTACCGATCCCAGGGAATCGGATTCGGTGCGGGTTGCGGTGTTCTCAGTCATTTTTCCTCGCTCTGTAGCTGCGTCGGATTCCATGAGGATATTCACGGTGGCTCCATTGCCCTTGGTGTTGTGAAAGGGGCTCGTGACAACCATAGTCTCGAAATTTTGATGGCGTTTGGGATCGCCGGAATTGCGTCCGAAATGCCGGAAATACACCGCTGGGGATGCCTATTGGGCAACCAAAGGATGCCCCCGGACAACTTTCGTAAAAAACGCGGCCGGCCTCCCTGGGGAGACCGGCCGCGGATGCGGTGCGGTGAGGCTAGCCGATCAGCGCCTCGATGGGGCCGCGGGCGAAGTACACGGCAAAGCCGATTGCCACGATCCACAGCAGCGGGCTGATCTGGCGGATCTTGCCGGCAAACGCGTGCAGGATAACCCAGGAGATGAAGCCCACGCCGATACCGTTGGCGATCGAGTAGGTCATCGGCATCACGGTGATCGTGAGGAAGACCGGCAGCGCCACCGAGTATTCGGTCCAGTCGATCTCCTTGATCTGCGCGATCATCATGGCACCCACGATGACGAGCATGGCCGAGGCCACCTCGGAGGGCACGATCTGGGTGAGCGGGGTGAAGAATACGGCGAGCAGGAAGAGCGCACCGGTCACGATATTGGCCAGACCCGTGCGGGCACCCTCGCCGATACCGGCACCGGATTCCACAAATACGGTATTCGAGGAGCCCGAGCTCATACCACCGGCGATGGCTCCGACACCCTCAACCACAAGCGCGGACTTCAGGCGGGGGAAATTGCCCTTGGCATCGGCCAGGCCGGCCTCCTTGGACAGGCCGGTCATGGTGCCCATGGCGTCAAAGAAATTGGAGAATACAAGCGTGAAGACCACCATGACTCCGGCGAGCACACCGAGGCGCTCAAATCCGCCGAAGTTGAACTGACCCAGCAGGCCCAGGTCGGGCAGCGCCACGATATTGCCGGTGATCTCGGGAACCGTGAGGCTCCAGCCGCCGGGGTTCTGGCCGCCGTTGGAGGCACCAATTTTGAAGATGGCCTCGGCGATGATCGCCAGCACGGTGCTCGTGACCAGGCCGATCAGCAGGGCACCCTTCACGCGGCGGGCCACGAGGATACCGGTGAGCAGCAGGGCGATGATAAACATCACGGTGGGAACGGTGGTGATCGAGCCGTCCTGGCCGAGGCCAATCGGCGGGGAGGAGAGACCACTGGAGGTCACAAAGCCGGCGTTCACAAAACCGATGAAGGCGATAAACAGGCCGATACCCACGGAGATGGCAACCTTAAGCTGCACGGGAACGGCGTCGAAGATCATGCGGCGCAGGCCGGTCACGGCCAGCAGCACGATGATAAATCCGTTGATGACCACGAGGCCCATGGCCTCCTGCCACGTGACCTGGCCCACAACGCTCACGGCGAGGAAGGAGTTAATACCCAGTCCGGCGGCAAAACCGAAGGGAAGTCGGGCGACAACACCAAAGAGAATGGTCATGACACCCGCGGTGAGTGCCGTGACGGCACTCACCTGGGCGAAGTCGAGGGCGTTGCCCGCGACATCCTCGTGACCGGCCAGAATGATCGGGTTCAGCACCACGATATAGGCCATCGTGACGAAGGTGACCAGGCCGCCGCGGATTTCCGCGCCAATGGTCGAGCCCCGCTTCGTGATCTCAAAAAATGTATCAATTCCGGATTTTACGCTCGGCGCGTTTTCTGAGGCCACTAGTTGGGCACTCCTCTCAAAAAGTATGTCTGTGAAATAGCATAGAGTGTCCTCGACTGACTTGACGACTTCAGATTCTGCACTCACAGAAAGTAAATACATGGCCTTACCCTGGACCCTGCACGGCGATGGAAAGAACGTGGGGGCCCGCGAGATCGTGGCCCCGGGCGAGCGACTGAGCTGGCCCCGCACCATCGGTATTGGTGCCCAGCACGTGGTTGCCATGTTTGGTGCCACCTTCCTGGTGCCCGTGCTCACCGGATTCTCTCCGAGCACCACCCTGCTGTTCTCGGGAATCGGCACGCTGCTCTTCCTGATCATCACGAAAAATAAGCTGCCCAGCTATCTGGGTTCCTCGTTTGCGTTTATCGCGCCGATCGGTGCGGCCACCGCGAGCCACGGCCAGGACAGCGCGCTGCTGGGCGTGGTTGTGGTGGGCATCATGCTCGCCCTGATCGGCCTGCTGGTGAACTGGACCGGGACCGGCTGGATTGACCGCCTGATGCCCCCGGTGGTAGCCGGTTCGATCGTGGCGCTGATCGGTTTTGCCCTCGGCCCGGCCGCCTGGAATAACACCAAGGAGGCGCCGATCACCGCGCTCATCACGCTTTTTGCCGTGGTGATCTGCTCGGTGATCTTCCGCGGAATCCTCGGCCGCCTGGCGATCTTTGTGGGCGTTATCGTGGGTTATGTTTTTGCCGCGCTCCGCGGCGAGATCGACTTCACGGCTTTCCACGAGGCGGACCTATTTGGCCTGCCCACGTTTATCACCCCGGCGAACCCGTTTATGGATGCCTCGATCTGGGGCGTGCTGCCCGCGTTCCTGCCCGTGGTGCTGGTGCTGATTGCCGAGAACGTGGGCCATATTCGTGGTGTGGCGCAGATGGTGGACCAGCCCGAGCTGAATAAGCTCACGGGTCGGGCGCTCTTTGCCGATGGCCTCGCGACGATCTTCGCCGGCTCCGGCGGAGGCGCGGCCACCACCACCTATGGCGAGAATATCGGCGTGATGGCCGCGACCCGGATCTATTCCACCGCCGCCTATTGGGTGGCCGGTATCGCCGCGATCCTGCTCTCGCTCTCCCCCAAGGTGGGTGCGCTGATCGCGACCATTCCCCCGGGCGTGCTTGGCGGTGTCACCACGGCACTCTACGGCCTGATCGGCATCATCGGTGTCAAGATCTGGCTGGATAATAAGGTGGACTTCTCGCTGCCCAAGAACCAGTTCACGGCCGCCTCGGCCCTGATCATCGGCGTGGGCCAGTACCTCGTGATCGTGGAGGGTGTGGAGTTTAACTCGATCGCCCTCGGCTCGATCGCCGCGATTGTGCTCTATCACCTGATGAACGTCATCGCGAAGTGGCGCGGCACCGAGGAGAACTAGTCCCCTCGCAGCGCCCCGCGGCCCGCCTCCCCTCCGGAGAGGCGGGCCGTATCGGTAGGATAAGGAGCGCCATCCGCCATCAAACATCTGGAGAATTCCAATGAGTGAACCCGTAGTTGTTACCGCCCTGTTTATTCCCGTCGAGGGAAAGCTGGACGAGGTCATCGCCGCGCTGCGCCCGGCCATTGCCGCCGTGCACGAGGAGGAGGGCTGCGAGCTCTACGCGATTAATCAGCACCCGGACGGCACCGTGCTGATGATCGAAAAGTGGACCAGCACCGACCTGCTGGATATCCACGGCGCCGGACCGGCTGTGGCCGCGCTGAACGCCTCTCTTGAGGGCCTGCTGGCGCGCCCCGTGGAGGTCACCCGCCTCGCCCCGATTCCGGCCGGTACGCCCATGCAGGGCGAGCTCTAAAAGCCGCCGCAAAGTAAAACGGACGGCCACACTCCCGAGGGAGCGTGGCCGTCCGTTTTATCGTGTTCGTTTAGCCGCCGTGCAGCGCCGGGACGATCAGATAGATGCCAAAGAGCACAACCGCGGCACACAGGCCAAAGCAGGCATAGGCGCCAAAGCGGGCGATGTTTTTCTGCAGCGGGCTCAGCGGGTTTTTCTTGGCCGCCTTCGCCGCGCGCTTCTCCGCCTGCCGAATCTCCGATTTGGTATACACGGTGATCGCATCGGTGAACTCCGCGGGGATCACCACGGGCACGCGGCCCGCGGCGACCAGCAGGCGCACGCCCGAGGCATAAAGCGTGACCACCACGAGGGTTCCGCTGAGCGCGGCGATAAACACGGTCAGGAATGCAATCCAGTCGATGCTCATTTGCCGTCCTCCCGGTCTTCCGTGGCCTCTTCGCGGGCCTTAGCCTCGGCCTTGGCGCGGGCCTTAGCCTCGGCACGGGCCTTGGCCCGCTGCGCCGCCTTAAATTCGGCCTTGACCTCGGCCTTGACCTCGGCGCGGATCTCCGCGCGCTCCTCGGCCCGGGCGGCCGCCTCCAGCTTGGCTTCCTCCTTGGCCTCGGCCTTGGCCTCCGCCTTTGCCTCGGCGAGTGCCTCCAGCTTGGCCTCAACCTTTGCGGGGATCTTCTTGGGCTCCACGTCCTCGGGGATGACCACGGCCAGTCCCGATTCGGCCACATCGGCCACGGTGGATTCCACGATGGACTCCTTGGTGCGGCGCGACCACAGGTAGATGAACAGCACGGCGCTGAAGCCCACCACGGCGTCAAAAACGATACCGGCGGTGCCGAAGGTCTCCGCGAGATACGCGGCCCCTCCGCCCACGATCGCGGCGGCGGGAAGCGTCATGAGCCAGCCCATGCCGATCCGGCCGGCGGTGCCCCACTTCACCTTGGACCCGCGGCGGCCGAGGCCGGAGCCGATGACCGATCCCGAGGCCACCTGGGTGGTGGACAGGGCAAAGCCGAGGTGGCTCGACGCGAGGATCGTGGCGGCGGTGGAGGTTTCCGCGGCGAAGCCCTGGGCGGGCTTCACCTCGGTCAGGCCACTTCCGAGTGTCGCAATGATGCGCCAGCCACCCACATAGGTGCCCAGGGCGATTGCGAGGGCACAGACCAGGATCACCCAGAACTGCGGATTGGTATCGTCCGAGGACTGCGCACCCACGGCCACGAGGGTCAGGGTGATCACACCCATCGTCTTCTGCGCGTCATTGGTTCCGTGGGCGAGTGCCACCAGCGAGGACGTAAAGATCTGGCCATAGCGGAAACCGGAGCGCCCATCGGGCTTGCCGTCATAGCGGCGGGTCATCGCATAGACCAGGCGGGTGGCCAGGAAGGCGATGAGCCCCGCGGTAAATGGCGCCAAAATCGCCGGGAGGATCACCTTGGACAGCAGCTGACCGCCGTCAATAGAGGTGAATCCGATACCCACGATTGCGGCACCGATCAGGCCACCAAACAGGGCATGCGAGGAGCTGGAGGGAAGACCCAGCAGCCACGTGAGCATATTCCAGATGATGGCGCCCAGCAGGCCCGCGAAGATGAGTTCCGGGGATATTGAGACCCCACCCTCGCCCTCGCGAATAATGCCGTGGGAAATGGTTTTGGAGACCTCGGTGGAGAGGAAGGCTCCCACCAGGTTCAGGATGGCCGCGAGTGTCACCGCGACCTTTGGCTTCATGGCACCGGTGGCGATGGGGGTCGCCATTGCATTCGCGGTGTCGTGAAAACCATTGGTGAAGTCGAAAAATAGCGCGAGCGCTATAACAAGAATAACGATGAGGGTTACGTCCACCGGCATTTTTCTCTGAGTCGGGACTCCCCCGCGTTCAAAATCAGTTCATCAGGATTTCACGAACATTTTTTGTCTTCGAGGTTGCCATGATTGATGGCCAAGTCGATACTTCCACCCGATACCCGCGCAGTCAACTCGACATGGGGATTTTGGACGCGCGAAAGCACGAGGATTTTCCCGGTGATTTCGGCGATTCCCGGAATCTAGCGGCCGCCGACCCCGCCGCCCCCGGAACCACCGCCCGAGAACCCGCCACCGCCCGCGCCGCCACCGCCGCTGCTGCTCGGCGGGGACCAGGATGCGGCCGAGGTGGCCGAGGTACCAAAGCTGCCGAGGGTCGCGCCAAATACCGCGGCGTTAAACGCGGAGTTGCCGCCATACCAATAGGGTTCCACCGATTCGGTGACGTAATACTGGGCAAGCACTCCACCCCACTGTTTCTCGACCCGCCAGAGCACCGCGAGCGGAAGCAGCGACTCGTAGAGGTGCAGGACGCGCACCGGGTCTATCGGGCCGGCCACCTCGATCCGCTCGGCCCCCGCGGGGGATTGCAGAATGCGCAGGCGCTCGCTCTCCGCGACGCTGAGATAAAGCTTCATGCCCTCCAGATATTCGCGGGTGCGGTGTCCCTCCACCGTGAGCACATCGCGGGGCACGGCCAGCACCGCGATGATCACCAGCGTGAGGATGGTGAGCATAAGCCCGCCATAAACCCAGCCGTTGCCGGCCATCTCGCCCGAGGCGCGCATCATCACGATCACACTGCCGATCGTGAGGGCAAGACCCAGCAGGATCCACAGCCCCGCGCGGGGAAGCCCCACCCGCACGGTGAGGCCCTGTTCGCGGGCATCGGAGCGGGCATTCGCGGCGATCTTCTCCACGGCCTGGGTCAGGCGCTTGCTGGGTTCCTTAATCGCCCGCCGCTTGCCGGGAGCGGGCTTTTTCCCAAAGAGCCCGCGCAGCAGGGCGGCCAGGGGCGCATCCACACCCCGATCGTGGAGATATTCCAGCTCAAATTTATTTTTTCCGGGTTTGGTGGAAATATCCACGATCCGAATATTGCCGCGCACCGCAAGATCGATCATGCCGGCCTGGGGAAAGCGCGTGCTCGCACCGATGAGCTGGGCGCTCACCGCCAGGTCCACGCCCGGCGGCGGCGAGTACTGGGCCACCACGATCCCGTCGCCGACCAGGCCGCGGGTCGGGCGGCGGCGCGCGGTACTCGCGCCCACCACGGCAAGCACTCCCGTGCCGGCAATGCCCGCGGGCAGCCAGGTAAATACGGGGCGCTCCGCCGCGACCTCGCCTGGGGTAAATGTCTCGGGACGGAAGCCCACCGCCATTGTGATGTTTTGTCCCGGGGTCAGCACCTGCGGAGCGCTCGCGAATACGGCTCCCTCGGGCCCGTCCTCGCGGGAGAACTCGCAGCGATCGCGGGAGTCTTGGACGCCCCGATAGCACGCGGCCTCACCGTTAAGCGCGGGGATCAGCTCGGGCTCCACGATGATGCTCATCCGCGCATCGCGCACGTCCTGGCGCAGCTGCACGCCGATCGAGTCCCGATAGAACTCATCGGTATCGGTATTGTCAAAATAGCGGGTGACATCCGCCTGGGTATAGGAGATGCGATAGGTCTGAAGACCGTGCACATAATCATCGCCGCCGAGCGAGAGGATGATTTTATCGCTCTCGGAGGTATCCACCTCATAGGGTACGGGGGCGCCCTGGGCATCGGTGACCGATTCGATCCGGGTCTGCAGGTTCACCCCGAGATAGCCGCGCGGCATCATCCGCACGATGCCGCGATTTTGATCGTATTCGGGAAAATCAGCCACGAAGGTCTCGGTGGCGGCCAGCGTGGAGTGGCCCGCGGAATCGCGGCCGAGGCGATATTCGCCGCTAAACGAGGCAAACTCAAAATCCTCCACCCCGAGCCGGGGCGCGGCCGCCGCGGCGGGCTCCCCCGGGGCGGGCGCCGCCGCCGCGGGCAGCGCCCCGAGGAGGACGGCCCCCGCGGCCAGGGCCGCGGCTGCCGCCACCCGATGCATCGGGGGCCTGCGGGGACGAAACTCTCGAACGCTCATGCGCTTAATACTAGGAGTGGATCGCTATCCGCGGCCGCAAACCGTCCGCGAAAGCCCGCGGGCGCTACATTTCCTCGTGGGTATTGGGGTCGCCGCCGAAGAGACGACCATCGATGCGGCCGAGCGCGGTGATCGCGTCGATCTCGGAGCGCTCAAGCGAGAAGCCCAGGACGTCGAAGTTCTCGGCCTGCCGCTCGGGCGAGGCCGATTTGGGCAGCGGCACCACCCCGCGCTCGAGGTGCCAGCGCAGCACCACCTGCGCGGGGGTGACCCCGTGGGCCGCGGCGATCTCAACCACCACGGGCTCGTTATAGGGCGCGGCACGCTTGCCCAGGGGGCTCCAAGCTTCGGTGGCGATGCCGTGCTCACGATGAAACTCGAGGAGCGATTTCTGCGGAAAATACGGGTGCAGCTCCACCTGGTTGACCGCCGGGAATACGCCGGTCTCGGCAAGCAGGCGGGTCAGGAACTCCTCGGTGAAATTGGATACGCCGATCGAGCCCACGCGGCCCTGATCGCGCAGCTCCACCATGGCCCGCCAGGAATCGGCATATTTATTCACGCTCGGATTGGGCCAGTGGATCAGGTAGAGGTCGATATGGTCCAGGCCGAGGCGCTCGAGCGATCCCTCGAAGGAGCGCAGCGTGTTGTCATAGCCGTGATCGCGGCCGGGCAGCTTGGTGGTCACGGTGACCTCGCCGCGGGCGATGCCGGACTCGCGCAGCCCGCGACCCACCGCCTCCTCGTTCTCATAATTCACCGCGGTATCGATCAGCCGATAGCCTGTGCGCAGCGCGGAGGCCACCGCGGCGGCGCCCTCCTCGCCCGTGAGCGGATAGGTTCCAAACCCAATGCTGGGGAGCTGATGGCCGTCGTTCAGGGGAATTACCGGATATCGAGTCATCCCTTGAGGATACGCGCCCCGCCGCGAGCGCGCCCAAAGTTTCTTTCCGAGTCCGTCCCCGACCGCGCGCGTTTGGCCGCGGCGCGATAGCGTGGAGTCATGGCTGATCTGACTGCTCCGCGGGCCGCCCGCGAGCCCCATACCCGCATCCACCACGGCGATACCGTGATCGATAATTATGAGTGGCTCCGGGCCAAGGAGGAGCCGCGGGTGCTGGAGCATCTCGCGGCGGAAAACGCCTTCACCGAGGCGAGCACCGCGCACCTCGCGCCGCTGCGCGAGACCATCTTTGAGGAGATCCGCTCGCGCACCCTGGAGACCGATCTCTCGGTTCCCGCGCGCCAGGGCGAGTGGTGGTATTACGCCCGCACGATCGAGGGTGCCCAGTATCCCCTGCAGTGCCGCGCCCCCGTGGCCGATGCACAAGACTGGATTCCGCCGCTGCTGGAGCCCGGGGTGCCCGTGCCCGGGGAGCAGATCCTGCTGGATGGCAACGCCCTCGCCGAGGGGCACGAGTTTTTCTCCCTCGGCTCCTTCGATGTGTCCCAGGACGGCCATACGCTGCTCTATGCCGTGGATATCGTGGGCGATGAGCGCTATGTGCTGAGCTTTTTGCGCCTCGGCGGCCCGGGGCAGTCCCCGCAGCCGCTCCCGGAAACCGTGGAAAACACCTCCGCGGGGGCGTTTTTCTCCGCCGATGGATCGCGCGCCTATTACACCACCGTGGACGATTCCTGGCGGCCCGATACGCTGTGGCGGCATACCCTCGCCACCGCCGAGGCGCCGGGCCACGACGAGAAGGTTTTTTATGAACCCGATGAGAGCTTTTTCCTCGGTGCGGGCCTGACCCGGAGTGGAAAATACGTGGCCATCGCGATTGGCTCCTCGATCACCTCCGAGTGGCACCTGCTGGACGAGAGTGTGCCCGGCTCCGAGCCGCGCCTGATCTGGCCGCGCACCGAGGGCGTGGAATATGAGGTGGAGCACGCGGTGATCGGCGGCGAGGACCTGCTGCTGATCGTGCATAATAGCGGTGCCGAAAACTTTGAGCTGGTGGCGGTGCCCGCCGATAACCCGGGAACGGGCCCCGAGAACGCCACGGTGGTACTCCCCCACCGCGCGGATGTGCGGCTGGAATCGGTGGACGCCTTTGAGCATTTCCTCGCGATCGACTATCGCCGCGAGGGCCTCACCCGGCTCTCGGTTGTGCCGCTGGATGAGCACAGCACGCTGGATACCCTCGCCCCGCGCGAGGTGACCTTCGATGAGCCCCTCTATACCGTGGGCACCGCCGCCAATCCGGAATGGGTGCAGCCCACGCTGCGGCTCGGCTTCGGCTCCCTGATCACCCCCTCCACGGTTTACGATCTGGACGTGGCCACGGGCACCCTGGTGCTGCTGAAGCGCCAGCCGGTGCTGGGCGGCTACGACCCGGGCGAATACCAGCAGGCGCGCGAGTGGGCGGTGGCCGAGGACGGCACGCGTATCCCCATTTCGCTGGTGTGGAAGCGCGGGGCCGCGCGCCCCGGCCCGCTGGAACTCTACGGCTATGGGTCCTATGAGGCCAGCATGGATCCGTCGTTCTCGGTGGCGCGGCTCTCGCTCCTGGACCGCGGCGTGACGTTTGCGATTGCGCATGTCCGCGGCGGCGGGGAGATGGGCCGGGCCTGGTATGAAAACGGCAAGACCCTCACCAAGAAAAACACGTTTAGCGATTTTGTGGCCTGCGCGCGGCACCTGATCGACGCCGGCTATACCACCCCGGAGACCCTCGTGGCCGAGGGCGGCAGCGCGGGCGGCCTGCTGATGGGCGCGGTGGCGAACCTCGCCCCCGAGCTTTTTGCCGGGATCCTCGCGGCCGTGCCGTTTGTGGATCCGCTCACCTCCATTCTGGATCCCGAGCTGCCGCTCACGGTGATCGAATGGGACGAGTGGGGCAACCCCCTGGAGGGCGCCGAGGTCTACCGCTATATGAAGGAATACTCGCCCTATGAAAACGTGCGCGAGGGCGTGGACTATCCGCGAATCCTCGCGGTGACCAGCCTCAACGATACCCGGGTGCTCTATGTGGAGCCCGCAAAATGGGTCGCGCGGCTGCGCGAGGTGGGCGCCCCGGTGCTCCTGAAAACCGAGATGGTGGCCGGGCACGGCGGGGTCACCGGCCGCTATAACTCCTGGCGCGAGCGCGCGTTTGAGCTGGCCTGGATCCTCGATGTGATGGGCCTCGCCGGGCGCCCCTAGGCGAGGGCCACGATGACCTGTTCGCCGGCCAGCACGGTGGCGATCAGGATCATCAGGGTGCCCGAGGCCAGGCTCACGCGGCGAAAAACGCGGGGCCTGGCCGCGAGCACCCGCACCGAGAAGAGCGCGAGTGCCGAGTAGACCAGCGCGGTATTCACCAGCATGATGACGCCCAGCGTGGCCGCCTGCACGCCCACGGGCCAGGGGGCCGCGGCGCTGATGAACTGCGGGATCAGCGAGACATAAACGAGGATCACCTTGGGGTTAAGCCCACTGGTACCAAAGCCGCGGGTGAGCACGGAGCGCATGCTGGGGCGGGCCAGGGCCTCGGCATCGGGATCGGTCACGGCCGGCCCGGGCAGGCCCGAGGGCAGGTTGCGCAGCGTGGCGATTCCGAGCCAGAGCAGATAGCCGGCCCCGATCAGGGTCAGCACGCTGAGGGCCCCCGGGATGAGGGAGAGCGCGAGGCTCAGCCCGGCCGCGGCCAAGAGCGTATGGCCGAGGTGCCCCAGCAGCAGGCCCGCCACCGCGAGCAGGGCATCGCGCCGCGAGCGGCTATGCGAGAAGATATAGGCCCAATCGGCCCCGGGGGTGAATACCAGCGCGAGGCTGACCAGAAAAAATGCGCCGAGCAGTTGCTCGTTCATCGGGGCTGCCCGTGCCCGCCGCGTATATCCATCATCATCCAACCCCGTATCTATTAGGGCAAGAATATCGCCAAATTACCCGGGGTTTCTTTCTAAACTTGGCCGAATTTCCGCCGTTTCCCGGTAGAATCTTGCGCATGGACGAGATTGATTGGCAGATTCTTGCCGAGCTACAGGAGGATGGCCGGCTGAGCATCACCGATCTGGCCGCGCGCGTGGGGCTCAGCGTCTCGCCGTGCCATCGCCGGGTGCGGGCACTGGAGGAAACGGGCGTGATCCGCGGCTATCGCGCGGTGCCCGATCCGGCCGCCGCGGGCTTCGGTTTTGAGGCCGTGGTTTTTGTCTATATGGCACGCACCGATAAGGACACCGTGGTGGACCTGGAGTCCCGCCTCGCCGCGATACCCGAGATCATCGAGGCCGAACGTCTCTTTGGGGAACCCGATTTTTTGCTGCGCATCGTCACCGCGAGCCTGGAAACCTATCAGGCGCTCTATGACGAGGTGCTCACCGCCCTGCCGGGCGTGGAAAAGGTGCGCTCCACCATCGTGATGCGCCACGTCGTGGCCGAGCGCGGCCTCCCGGCCCGCCCGCGCCAGGCTCCATAATCGGCCAGTCTCGGCGGCTTTCTTTACCCGAAACCCGGCGCCCCCTAGCCTAAATACACACCCCAAACGGGTGTCGTGGGAGCGTGCTCTCATGCCACAACCTCAACGGAGATGTTGTTTATGGATACGGGTTCAATCCAGATACGCCGCGGCGATCGGGCGGGTAGTTCGCGCCCCCGGTACCCCGTGCCGAGCCGGTCCGGCTGGGCGGCACCGCTGGGACTCTGCCTGGTTGCGACCCTCCTGCTGACGGGCTGCGGGTCGCCCGAAAAACCCCTTACCGCCGCGTCCAATCCGGGCTCAATTGCCAATCTGCCCGTCTTTGAGGGGCACTGGGCGGAGGATTTTTCCTATCAGTACCGGACGGCACTCTCGGATGACCACCGGCGTGCACTCGCCGATGGAAAAATCAGCGAGGCCGAATTCGCCGAGGTACAAGACGAGTATCTCGAGTGTGTGCGCGCCACGGGAATCAGGATCACGCCGGATGAGTACGGAGGGGGTGCAAGCTATACGGCTCCCGCGGGGATGGGTACCGGCACCGCCAACGAGATTGAAACCCGGTGTTCGCACAGCAGCGGGGAGAGCACCATTGGTGCTTTATATCAAGGGACAATGAGAAACCCGGAGAACCTTGATAACTCACGGATCGTGGCCCAGTGCCTCGTGGATCGCGGTCTTGTAGAGAAAGGCTATAACGCCTCAAGGTACGACGCGCAACCGGTGGTCTACGACGATCTAATCGACCAAAACATCGATAATTTCAAGCGCGCCGATGAGTGTATTCGGGACCCGCTGGGGATACTCGCCGCGCACGAATAACTGCCTGAGCGGGCGGGGTGCCCGTCATCTGGGGCACCACCCACACCCATAATATGCGGACGTTTTGCTCCGCGAGCGGCGCCCTTCTTGTCATCAATTTCGCACAGTTTGCGCCAGCATCTCCCTCGATAGGTCCCACCACTCGTCTCGCCCGATAGGTTTACCCATACCCCGAACGGGGAGGGGGCGGATATTCCGGAGCCTCCTCCTTTATGGAAATCAACGGAGATTAACATGACACAAGAACCGTTGGCCACGGCCAGGTCACATGATGCCCGGGCCTGCAACGGGCAGATCCGGTGTGCACGCGCAGACTTCGGGACCCGAGGCAAGACGGCCAACGCCACCCGCTACGGTTCCACCCCGCGCGGCAATACAGCGTACTGGGACAAAAAATAGTGTTTGGGAAACAGATCAGAGCTATCCCCAGGCGATGGCGCCACGTCAGTTATGTTGCACCGATATTGGCCGTGGGGCTCCTGAGCATGAGCTCGTGCGCCTCCATGCCGCCGGGTTCCTCCGCGGGGCAGCAGCCGCGGGAGCCGATCAACGAACCAAAGTTTGAGGGGCCCTGGGCCGCGGAATTTGAGGATGCCTATCGGACGGCGCTCTCCGAGGATCACCGGCGTGCACTCGCCGATGGGGTAGTCAGCGAGGCCGAATTCGCCGAGGTCCAAAACGACTTTCTCGAGTGCATGCGCGCCACGGGGATCAGCATTACCGCCGATAATCCCGGCGGCGGCTATGACTACACCGTACCCGCCGGCATGGGCGGCGATACCTCCCAGGAGATCGATATTCGGTGTGCACATGAGAGCGGTGAGAGTACGGTCGGCGCGCTATATCACGCAATAGGTAAAAATCCGGAGAACCTCGATGAAGCAAAGATTCTGGCCCAGTGCCTCGTGGATCGTGGCCTGGTGGAGAAGGGCTATAACGCCGCAAGATATAACAGCCAGCCGGTGGTCTACGACGATCTGATCGATCAAAATATCGATAATTTCAAGCGCACCGATGAGTGTATTCAGGACCCGCTGGGGATACTCGCCGCGCGGGAGTAGCCGTGGGGGCGGGTAGATACCGCCCCAGGACACGCTGCCAATACCGCCACCGAGAGGAACCCGCAGTGTCTTATTGGCTGCCCGGTGGCTGTGATCGATCGCCGCCTGAAACCTCATCCGAGGGATCCTCACGAGGCGGAACCGCACCCGCGCCCCGGCAGGTTTGGGTCCGAGGCTGAGAGTTGCGGCCCCGACACTTCCCCGGCCAACAGCAGTCGTCTACCATAGCCCAAAATACCCCCAAATGCGGGGCGCGGGGGCAGTGCCCATCCGTTCATATCTCGTGATGAATCGAGGAAATTATGCAGAAAATACTCGCCGGAACCGTGATCGCACTCGTCGGTTCCGCCACCATCCTGGGCATCGCGGCGCCCGCATCCGCTCTCCACTCGGAGGACGCCGGCGGCGGTACGTTCGAATATGGCGTCGAGAAATTTGGCGGTAATACGTGGATCTCAAAGTCCAATTATTGGCATCCCTCGAAGAAGCATCGTTCAACCGCCTGCTACGCGTATACCCACTGCCGTCGATCGGCCGATGCCGGGCCCGGTGACTGGGCGGAGGCGGGAATCATCTTTGGGGGCGAGGCCGGCGCACGCGCGTACTGGTACGTATACTAACCGCCCGCCCCTGACCGCACCGAGGTCCCCCGAGCGCGCATCATCCCGTACCGCCCCGAGGCGGGAAAAAGGAACCACCCGGAAGAGAGAAGAATCATGACCCATCGCGGCGCCGCTGTGCTGATGCTTCCCGTATATATGATCCTCGGGGGTTGCTCCCCGCATTCCACGCCGGAGTCCTCCTCGGTGATGCCGGAGGTGCACGAGTCCACAATCCCGGAGTTCGGCGGCCCCTATGCCGCGGAATACCGCGAGGCCTATCGCACGCTGAGATCCGAGGATGGGCGCGCCATCATCGCGGATGAGAACATCACCGAGGCCGAATATGCCGAGATGGTCTCCGCCTATGGTGCCTGCCTGAGATCCTTTGGAATTCGGTTCCGAGGCTATAACCCCGATTTCTCCCACGATTATGACCTGCCCGAGGGCGAGCGTCATGAGGACGGGGAAAATCAGCTCAACGAGTGCGCCGCGCGCACGGGCGAGCGGGAGATCAACTACCTCTATTCCAGTGCCCTGAAAAACCCCGATCATCTGGACCGCGGAACGCTTGAGGTTGCCTGTTTCATCCGGGAGGGCCTGGTCTCCCCCGACTACACGGTAAACCAGTGGCAAAAAGACAATTTATCCCGGGAATTTCCGATCATCAGATCGGATAAAAGCGCGGCGGATCTCGATAGATGCCGGCGGGATCCCCTTGGCATCATGCCCCGCTAGGCCCGTCCCGAAAAGAACCATCCCCGCACCGTTTTAAGGAACCACGATGAACCCCACCCCCGATCGATCCGCGCGCAAACCCGGGTTTCGTCTTGCCCCCGCCGGGATACTGACCCTCGCGGCGGTACTCCTGCTCGCACTGGGTGCGGGCGGGGCCGCGCTCTGGCTGCCATCCGCGACCCCCGAATCGCTCACGGCGGCCTCCGCCGCCCCGAGCATCGCGGTGAGCGAGCGCGAGTTTTGGGATGAATACCCCGTGGAGCTGATCCCGGTGCGCGGACCCGATACCACGCTGATCTCCACGGCCAGCGGCAGAATCACCCGCTTCGAGTGCGGGGCTGGCACCACCCTGGTCTCCGGCAGCGCCGCACTGTTTGTGGACGGCAGCCCCGTGATCGCCCTGGCCACCTCGATACCGCTCTGGCGCGATCTGGTGGTGGGCGACCGTGGCACCGACGTGCAGGCGGTGCAAACCGAACTGGCCCGCCTCGGCCAAGCCGTGCGCATCAGCGGCACCCTGGATACCGCCACCCTGCGGGCACTCGGTGCCCTCTATACCGCCGCGGGAGAGAGGAGCACGCCCCCGGAATCCGTGGAACTGGCGCGCATCCTGTGGCTGCCGCGCGCCGCTACCCTGCTCAGTTCCTGCGCGCTGGGTACCGGATCGATGCTCACCTCCGGCGAGGCCCTCGCCGTGAGCACCGGCACGCTGTCCTCGGTATCGCTGACCGTGACCCCCACCGAACTCCTTCCCGGACCCCATAACATCGTGCTCGACTCCGTATCCGTTCCCCTCCCCGAGGAGGGCACCATTACCGAACCAGAATCGCTGGCGCTGATCGAATCTACCCGCGCCTATCGTGCGCTCCTGGCCGATACCGAATCCGAAGCCCAGCCGCTGAACGCCAAGCTGCGACTGGCCGATGCCCTCCTCGCCGCCGTGGTCCCACCCGGCTCCGTTTATGACCTGGACGGGCAGCGCGGTTGTGTCCTGACCGAGGGCACGCCGCTGCCCGTGCGCATCCTGGGTTCCCGCCTCGGCCAAACCCTCGTTTATCCCGAGGGCGAGGCCCCGAGCCCCGGCAGCGTGGACCTGCGTCCCGAGGGGCGAACCGCGTGTCGCTAATCCTGCACGGAATCGGGCACCGTTTTCCCGATTCCCCCTGGCTCTTCCGCGGGCTGGATATCACCCTTCACCCGGGCAGCACCTACGCGCTGACCGGTCCCTCCGGCTCCGGAAAAAGCACCCTCCTCGGGATCCTGGCCGGCTGGGTGGAGCCCGCCGAGGGTCGACTCGAACGCGGTGAGGACACCACCATCGGCTGGATTTTCCAGAACCCCCACGGCGTTGCCCGGCGCAGCGCCGCCGATCATGTAGCCCTGCCGCTCCTGGCACGCGGGCTCTCACCGCGCGCCGCCGACGCACGCGCCCGCGAACTCCTCGACCGGGTGGGGCTTCGTGACCGCGCCGACCGGCTCTTCCGCGAACTCTCCGGCGGCGAGGCCCAGCGGCTCATGCTCGCCCGCGGCATCGCCTCGCGCCCCGCCCTCCTGCTCGTGGACGAGCCCACAGCGCAGCTCGACCGCGTCACCGCGGGCACCGTGAACGCCGCGCTGGCCGCCACCGCCGATGAACATACCATCGTGATAGTGGCCACCCATGACGCCCATACCCGGGATGCCTGCGATGCACAGATAAACCTCGAGACCGGTGTGGAGGGCGAGGCATGATGCGCGCCCGCGCCACCTGGCGCGAGGCAGCCCGCAATATCTGGTCGGGCACCACCCGCGCCACCGGTTTTGGGTTAACCCTCTCCGCGCTCATCGCCGGACTACTGCTGGCCGATCTGGGCACCGTGCGCCAGATCACCGGCGAGTCCGAGGCCTTTGCCTCCGCGGGAGCCGCCACCCTGATTATGACCGCCGAGGGGCGCGTCGCCGGAGCCGCGTGTGAGGCCCTGAACGCCGTGCCCGGGGTGCGGGCGGCGGGAGCGCTGCGGGCGCTGCCCGATCCGCTCCGGCTCACGCTCCTCCCGCAGGCCCCGCTACCCCAGTTTGAGTTCAGCGCGGGCTTCCCCGCGCTGCTCCGGGCCGATGTCACCGCCTCCGGAGGTGCCCTCCTCTCGAGCGAGACCGCGCAATCCCTGGGCGTGGGCCCGGGCGATACCGTCGGGGCGGGAGAGGAACAGCTAATCGTGCGCGGCAGCTTCGACTATCCCGAGGACGGCAGGCGGGCGGGGCTCGGTTATGCGGTGCTCCTCGGCTCCGATCGCGACGCCCCCTATGACGAATGCTGGGTGGATTCCTGGCCACAGGTGCCCGATCTGCGCGGGCTGCTCCTGCTCACCGCGGCCCCGGGCGAGAAGCCCCCCGTGGTGGCCCAGCTCAACTCCCGGCTCGGCGAGTCCTTCGACGGCGCCCAAAAATTCGAGGACCGGCTGACCCGCTGGGCCGCACCGCTCGCCGGGGTGCTGGGCCTGAGCCTGGGATTCATTGCGATCCGGATTCGGCGGCTGGAATTGGCCTCCGCCCTGCACGCCCGCGTCCCCCGAGCCTCACTGGCCACGGGCGCGCTGCTGGAAACGGCGTCCTGGGCGCTGACCGCGCCGATCATCGGGCTCGCCCTCACCGCGCTGCTCGCCCGCTCATTCTCCGCGGAGGACGCCGGATCGATCCTCCTCCTCGGGGCGAGAATCGCCGTGCTCGCGGGCCTGGGGGCGCTACTCGGCGCGCTCCTCTCGCTGCTGCTGGTGCGCGAAAAACACCTATTCCGCTATTTTAGAGAGCGGTAGCGGGCCGTGCCCGCGTGCACCTAACCCGCGTTTAACCGGGAGAGGAACACGCGGGTGGCCTCCTGCTGCGGGGCATCAAAGATCTGCTCGGGCGGACCCTGCTCCACGATGCGGCCGTGCTCCAGGAAAATCACCCGATCGGCCACGCGCCGGGCGAAGGACATCTCATGGGTGGCCATCACGATGGTGCTGCCCGCGCGCTTCAGATCCTGCACGAGGTCCAGCACCTCCCCCACCAGCTGCGGGTCCAGGGCGCTGGTGATCTCGTCCAGGAGCAGGAGCTCCGGGTTGGTGGAGATCGCGCGCACAATCGCGACGCGCTGCTGCTGCCCACCCGAGAGGCGATCGGGGAAATCCTTGGCCTTCGCGGCCAGGCCGATCCGTTCCAACAGCTCCATGCCGCGGGCCTCCGCGGCGGCGCGCGGGACACCCTGAACCTTGCGCGCGGCCAGGGTCACGTTATCCAGCACGTTCAGGTGCGGGAACAGGTTATAGTGCTGAAAAACCACGCCGATGCGGGCGCGCACGGCATCCACCTTCACGCGGGGATCGGAGATATCCTGCTCCTGCAGAAAAATCTGGCCGTCGTCGATGCGCTCCAGCAGGTTGATGGTTTTGAGCAGCGTGGACTTGCCCGAACCGCTCGCGCCAATCAGCACCACCACCTCGTGCCGGGCCACCTCCAGATCCACTCCGCGCAACACCGTGGTCTCGCCGAAGCTTTTCACCACGTTTTTTACGCGCAGGACAATATCGCCCGCGGGGGTCGGGGTACTCAAATCTGACCACCAATCTGCTCGCGCTTCTGGGCGCGGGCGGTATACCAATCGGTGAGGCGAATCATCGGGAGACTCATCAGGATAAACAGCAGTCCGGCCACCACATAGGGCGTGAAGCTATAGGTCGAGGCCACCTGGATCTGCGCCGCGCGCACGGCATCCACCGCACCCAGCACCGAGATCAGGCCCACATCCTTCTGAATAGACACAAAATCGTTCATCAGGGCGGGGGTGACCTTGCGCACCGCCTGCGGCATGACCACAAGGCGCAGGGTCTTTGCGTGGCTCAGCCCGAGCGAGCGTGCGGCCATCCGCTGCGAGGGATTCACGGCCTCGATACCCGCGCGCAGCACCTCGGAGACATAGGCGGAATAGGTGAGGATCAGCGCCAGCGATCCCCAAAACTCCACGGGCATCCGCGGCAAAAAGTCCAGCCCGGGCAGGCCAAAGCCCACCAGATACAGCACCAGAATCAGCGGAATACCGCGGAAAATATCGGTATAGCCCGCGGCCAAAACCCGCAGCGGGAAAAATACCGGGCCGCGCAGCGTGCGGATCACCGCAAGCAGCGTGGCACCAATCGCAATGCCAATCGAGGCAAAAAACAGCACCCGAATATTCAGCCACAGCCCGTTAAGAACCGCGGGAAATGACGCCACAAAAACGTCCCAGTTAAAGAACGACCGCTGAACCTCGGCCCAGCCGTCGGTATTAATCACGGCGAACCACACCACCACCGCAAACACCACGGTTGACACCATGCTGATCAGGACGGAGCGGATATTCTGGGTGCGTCGGAACGCGCGCCGTTCCAGCTCGATGGCGCTCGGAGACGTGGTATCTACACTCATCGGAGTGCGATTACTTCAGGATCGGAGTGTTACCCGCATCGGCCATCCACTCGGTGGCGATCTTCTCCAGGGTGCCATCGGCGCGCAGTGCGTCCAGGGCTTCGGAGACGGGGGTGGTCAGCGGGGACTTCTTCGGCAGGACAATCGAGAGCTCATCGCCATCGGTGGCGCCGCCCAGCAGGCCCACAATCAGGCCGTTATCCTCGAGCTGATCGCCGACCACATAAAACGCCACGGGGGTGTCCACCACAATCGCGTCGATCTGGCCGGTCTTCAGGGCCATCACGGCATCCTCATTGGTGTTAAACGGGGAGACTCCGGCGGCGGGCTTGATGATGTCCTCCGCGGCGCTATAGCTCGTGGAGCCCACGGTCACGCCGATCCGCAGATCGCGCAGGTCGGCGAGCGAGGTGGCCCCCTCGGCGGCGCTGCCCTCGGTGGTCACCACGGCCTGGCCGGTGGTGTAATACGGGGTGGAGAAGTCCACGGCGTTCCGACGCTCATCGGTCGCGGTGTACTGCTGCATGTTCAGGTCCCAGTCCTTCGGGCCCGGCGCGATGGCCGATTCGAAGCTGGTGCGGGTCCACACCACGTCCTCCTTGGCGAAGCCGAGCTTCTCGGCCACGGCATAGGCCACGGCGGACTCGAGGCCCTTACCATTGGAAGGATCGTTATCGATGATCCAGGGGAAATATCCCGGGTCTCCCGTGGCCACCGTGAGCTTACCCGCGGTGACGGTGTCCAGCCCGGTATCGGAACCACCCTCGGCGGCAGGCGTGGAGCTGCAGCCGCTCAGAACCAGGGCGGTGGCGGCCACGGTCGCGAGGATCGTGGCACGCAAAACAGAAATACGGGACATGGGGAATGTACCTTTCGGGAACGTAAGAAGTCTCGACGCAATCATAGCGCCGCGTGAAGAAACGTGTTATTTTGTGACGTTTGGAGTCATTTTTCGAGCTGCCAGTCCTCGAAGCTAAAACCGGGTGACACGACGCAGCTCACGAGCGTCTCCTCGGCCGCGGGAAGCGTGCGCTGCCATACCCCCGCGGGCACCAGCAGCTGAAGGACCTGCCCCGCCTCCAGGTCCGGGCCCAGCCGGATGCTCTCGGCGATGTCGGGATGCTCGCCCGTGCCGCCAAGCTCCAGGGTCAGCGTGCCCGGGCCGTGCCAGAGCCAGATCTCATCGGAGACGACCTTATGCCACAGCGATTGCTCCCCCACGGGCAACAGAAAATGGATCAGGGTGGCCGCGGGACGCACCCCGCCCGCGGTATCCACGGGAGTGCCGCCCGTCCAGGTGCGGCGATACCAGCCGCCCTCGGGATGCGGCGCAAGATCAAGCAGCCGCGCCCGCTCGGGCACATCCAGCCACTCGATATGGGCGCCGTCCACGGTGGTGCGCTCGGCGCGCAGCGGTTCAGTCATTGGAGTTCTCCTCGGAGGTTAGGTCCCAGGCCGGGGCGCTAAAGCGGACGCGGCCGGCGATCACGGTGGCCACGCAGGTTCCCTCGCCGGCCTCCACCAGCTGGGCCAGGCCATCGTTTTCGGCGGTCACCGGAATATCAAAAAACGCCAGATCGGCGAGCGCCCCCACCGCGAGGTGGCCAAAGCGGCGCGGCCCCACGTTAAAGCCCATCGCCGCGGCGCCGCCGAGCGTGGCGGCGGAAAAGAGCCGGGCATGCAGGTTGGCGGCGTGATAGCCCTGATCGCGCGCGATCCGGTAGAGCAGCGCCACATCGGCCATCAGGTCCAGCGAGGGTGAGGATGCGAGCGAGTCGGTGCCCACCGAGACCTGGTTGCCCTCCTGAAGATACGCGGCCACGGGCGGCATTTCCAGGCCGATGGTGCGGTTGGAGCGCGGGCAGAGGGCCACCGCGGTGCCGCGCAGGCGCAGCAGTTCCCGGTCGGCCTCGTCCACGTATACACCGTGGGCGATATGGCAATCGGGGCCGAGCACACCGAGGTGATCCACAAACTGGGTGGAGCTGACGCCGATGCCCTTGCGGCGCAGATCGCGGAAGCTGCCCGCGCCGAGCTGGGACCAGCCGTCGTGCGGGGCGGATTCGCCGCGTTCGATTCGGGATTCGGCGAGATGAATATGCAGGCGCAGGCCGTTTTGGCGCACAATATCGGGGATGTCCAGGAGCGGCTGAATATCCAAGGAATAGGGGGCGTGCGGGGATACACCCGCGCCCGGGGTATGCGGGATGCGGTGCATCTCATCGCGCACGCGGTCGCGCCCGTGGGTGCCCCAACCCTCGTTATCCCAGCCCATGACCTCCCAGTAGGCGATGCCGTGCAGGTTGGCATCGTGCAGCGCGTCCAGCGCGCCGGCATCGGTCACGACATCCGCGGCGGCCGAGGTGCCCGTGGCGATGGCCAGGCGCGCGCCGGTCGCGGCATGCACACCCCAGTCATCACCCTGCCGGTCATATACCTCGTCGAAGGACTCCCCCCAGTCCTCAAAGCCGTCATAGCTGCCGAGGGCCACCTCGCCCATGCCCGAATATTGCAGGTGGGTATGGGCGTTCACGAGGCCCGGGCTGAGGATGCCGGGCCAGTGCCGCTCGCGGAACTCCACGCCCCGCTCGCGCAGCGCCCCCACCACCCACTCGCGCTCGCCCACGTGCAGGATGCGATCGCCCAGCACGGCCACCGCCCCGTCGTGGATGCGCGGCGCGGTAATCGGGAGTACAAGATCGGCGGAGTAGACGATGATCGCCGGTGTTCCGTTCACGGGGTGTTGTCCTTTGAGATGCTGAAGCGGGTATGGGTCCACGCGGCCACGGATTCGCGCTGGCGCGCGCTGGCCCGGTCGAGGGGAAGATTCTGGGCCGCCAGATAGGCCGCGGCCACGGCGTCATCGGCGGCGCGCGAGAGCGGATGCACTCCCGGGGCGAGGGGCGCGCCCGTGTGCAGCTGGGCGAGGGCGGAGAGCTGCACGCCGAAGGAGAGGTCCATGATCTCCACGGGGTTGCCCTCCCCCGCCGTATAGTTCACGCCGTCCCCGCCGGCCAGGAGGTTCAGCCACGGGCCGCCCGGGAGACGCAGAATCTCGTGCTGTTCGGCGTGGGGTTCGCGGCGGGCGCCGGCCGCGCGGGCATCCGCGAGGGCGATCTCCTCGTCCACGCCCCCGGCCACCGCGAGGTAGGTGCCGTCGGCGCAGGCGGAAAGCACGTCCAGCGGGAGGGTATTTTTGATGCCGGTGGCCGAGACGATCAGCTCGTTTCGCCCGGCCTCCGCGGCGAGCGCACCAAGCGCAAGGCCGTCATAGGTGGCCTCGGCGGCCCGCACCGGGTCCACCTCGCTGATCGTGACGATCGCGCCGAGCCCGGTGAGGAAGCGGGCGACGCCGCGCCCCACCGGCCCATAGCCGATCACGAGCGCGCGGGTTCCCGCAAACGGGATGCCCGGGCGCTCGCGCGCCAGGAGCTCCAGGATCGCAAATACGCTGGACTGGCCGGTGCCATGCGCGTTATCAAACAGGGTTTTGCACCGGGCATCGTTCACCGCGATCACGGGAACCCGGAGCTCTCCGGCCTCGGCCATGACCCGCAGCGGCCGCAGGCCACTCGTGGTTTCCTCGGCCGCACCGCGCAGCGTGGCGAGGATATTCGGACGGTCGGTATGCGCGAGCCGGATCAGGTTGGAGCCGTCGTCGATGAGATAGTCGGGGGCCTCGTCCAGCAGTTCCAGGGCCGCCGCGCGCTCCTGTTCCGGGGTGGAGCCGGGCCGGGCCAGCACGCGCACCCCGGCGGCGGCAAGCGCAAGCGCCACCTCGGGATCGGTCTCGTTACCGGGGGCAAATACGCTCACGGTGGCGCCGGCCTCGCGCAGGGCGAGGGCAAGCACCGCGGTTTTGGGTTCCAGGATCAGGCACAGGCCGAGGTGTATTCCGGCCAGCCCCGAGCCCGCCCCCAGCGCGCGGGCGAGATCCCGGGTGACCGGCATATGCTCGCGGGCCCAGGCGATCCGGCGGCGGCCCGCATCCGCGGCGGCCTCGGGAACGGCGGCGGGTTCGCTCAGCAGCAGGATATCCCCGCCGCCCGCGGTGTGGCGGGTGAGTTCGGGGCGCGGCCGGTCCACGGGCTCGCCCCAGGCACGGCGGTCGAGGCCGGGAGTGGCGGTATCCGCGGCCGCGTCGATCACGATCGTCTCGGGGGCGATTCCGGCCAGGTCGGCGGGGGTCGCGGCGGGCAGGCCCTCCCCGCTGAGGAAAAGATAGCGTGCCCCGGGTCCGGGGCTCACGCGCGAGCCCAGCGCGCGCAGCCGCTCGGTGAGCAGCGCGGCGATCGGCCCGTGTCCGTGCACCTCGGAGACGGTGCCGGCCAGCAGGAGGTTTCCGGCGCGGGCGGTGCGCGCGAGGAGGGTCTCCACGTGTACCGGGAGGGCGTCTGCCTCGCGGGGTGTTTCGGGGAGCGGGTGTGGGGGTCTGGGCACCCCCTCATGATATCGGCCGTGGGGGTGGCCTGCCGCGGCCGGGAGCGCTTAGGCGCGGGGGCTGTCGCCGAGGAAGCCGCGCAGCAGCGCCTCGGTTCCGGCGAGGTGATCCGCGCAGGCGCGGCGGGCCGCCTCGGAATCGCCGCTGAGGATGGCGTCCACGATCCCCCGATGCTGCCGGTTGGAGTGCTCCAGGTTGGTTTCGATCATCGGGATAAAGTCCAGCAGGGCGCTGATCCGGGAGCGGGCGTCGAGGACCGCGGCGGTGAGGGAGGGCGAGCCGGAGAGCTCGGCAATCGCGATATGGAAGCGGGCATCGCGCGGGCGAAAGCCCTCGCGATCGGCCGCGGTGACCTCCTCGAGCGTGGCCAGCAGGTGGGCGCGCTCGGATGCGGTGAGCGTGGCCTGCGCGGCGAGCGCGGCGGCCTCGGGTTCCACCACGCGCCGGAAAATGAGCACATCGCGAATCTCGCCGGATTCGGGACCCTCGCCCTCGCCCGCACCGCGCGGAACCCGTTCGGCCACGCTGGTTCCGCCGTAGCGTCCGCGCTGAACCACCACAAAGCCGGCCTTTTGTAATTCGGCGAGCGCATCGCGCAGCGTGGCCCGGGAGATGCCGAGGCTCTCCGCGAGTTCCCGCTCGGGGGGCAGGCGCGAGCCCGCGGGAAATACACCGAGCCTAATTCCCTGCAGGAGCCGCTCGATGGTCTCCTCAAACGCGTTCCCCTGCCGCACCGGGCGCAGGAGCGGCCGGCCGGAGTTGAACTCGTTGATATCCATAGGGTCACCGTAGCGCATCCCGCCCGGACCAAAGCGGACATTTCAGGCCATTAACCCTCCCGCGTCGGGACACAACCACCGCCGGGTCCCGCGGGTTTCTCCGCGACTTACGCGCCCCCGAGCGGGTGAATTCAAATTAACCCTTGACCCCACGGCACGGGTGGGTAAGACTAGCCAACACAACGATGGTCTGAAATCAGTCCTTTAAAAATAACCGCATAACCCACCCGTAACGATCTTCGAAAGAAGGCTTCCGGCATGAAAAATTCGCGCAAAGACGCTCGAAAAGCTGGCACCGGTACATCCTCCCCCTCCACCCCCGGCGCGGCCGAGAGCACGGCCGGCTATCTCGCCCACCGCCAGCTCAAACGCGGCGCCGCCGGCTGGATCCTGCTCGCCGGACTCGGCGTGGCCTATACCATCTCCGGCGATTTCTCGGGCTGGAACCTCGGCCTGGCCCAGGGCGGCTGGGGTGGCCTCCTGATCGCATTCCTCCTCATGGGCACAATGTATGCCTGCATGGTGTTTGGCCTCGCCGAGATGTCCTCCACCCTCCCCACCGCGGGTGCCGGTTATGGCTTCGCCCGGCGCGCACTCGGCCCGCTCGGCGGGTTTGCCACGGGCCTCGCGGTCCTGATCGAATACGCCGTGGCCCCCGCCGCGATCGCCACGTTTATCGGCGGCTATATCGAGGCGCTGGGCCTCTTTGGGATGACCAACTCCTGGCCCGTCTATCTGGTGACCTATGTGATCTTTGTGGGCATCCATATCCGCGGCGTGGGCGAGGCGCTGAAGCTGATGTTTGTGATCACGGCCATCGCCGTGGTCGCGCTGATCGCCGTGGTGATTGGTCTCATCCCGCATTTTGATCCCGGCAACCTCTTTGACATCGTGCCCAATGACGCGGTGGGTGCCAGCGCTTTCCTCCCTATGGGCTTTGCCGGGGTCATGGGTTGCCTGGTCTTTGGCATCTGGTTTTTTCTCGCCGTGGAGGGTGTGCCGCTCGCCGCCGAGGAAACCGCCAATCCCAAAAAGGACATGCCGCGCGCGATCATCGTGGCGATGGCGGTGCTTTTTGTCTCGGGCGCGTTTATGCTGGTGCTGGTTCCCGGGGCGGCCGGTGCCCAGCTGATCGGCGGCTCCGATAATCCGCTGCCCGAGGCCCTCCGCCACGTATACGGCCAGAATTCCTGGCTCGCCGGATTTGTGAATTATGCGGGCCTGGCCGGCCTGGTCGCGAGCTTCTTCTCGATCATCTACGCCTATTCCCGGCAGCTATTTGCCCTGTCCCGCGCGGGCTATCTGCCGCGCTGGCTCTCCCTCACCGGCAAGCGCCGCACCCCCTATCTGGCCCTGATTGTTCCCGGCACGATTGGCTTTGCGCTTGCGGCCCTCACCGGAAACGGCGGGCTCCTGATGAACGTGGCGGTATTTGGCGCCACGGTGTCCTATGTGCTGCTGAATCTCTCGCATATTGTGCTGCGCGTGCGCGAACCCAATCTGGAGCGCGGCTATCGCACCCCCGGGGGAATCTTCACCACCTCGCTGGCCCTGCTGCTGGCGGCCGTCGCTGTCTGCGCCACGTTTGTGGTGGATGTCACGGCCGCCGGGGTCACCGCCGGAATCTTCCTGCTGGGCCTCGCCTATTACTGGTTCTATAGCCGCCATCACATCGTGGGTGGCGCGCCCGAGGAGGAGTTCTCCCTCCTCGAAGAGGCCGAGAGGGAGCTCGGCTAGTCATTCCCGGTTTTTCTGTTCCCGCTATTTGAGAGGTACAACATGTCAACTCTAGAATTCCCCCGCCGCGGAAAACTCACCCTGGACGAGCTCCGGGCGGCGGTGATCTCGGGCAGCATCGACACGGTCGTCGTGGCCATCACCGATCACCTGGGCCGGCTCCAGGGCAAGCGCTGCGGGGCCCGCTCCTTCCTCGAGGATGTGGCCGAGCAGGGCGCCGAGGGCTGCAATTATCTGCTCGCCGTGGACGTGGAAAATACCACCATCGAGGGCTATGGCATCTCCTCCTGGGCCAATGGCTATGGCGACCTGGTGATGAAACCCGATTTTGATACCCTGCACGTGGTGCCCTGGCTGCCGGGCACCGCGATGGTGCAGTGCGATGTGCAGTGGCTCGACGGCTCCCCCGTGCGCCCCTCGCCCCGGCAGGTACTGCGCCACCAGATCGACCGCCTGGAGGCCCTCGGCTATCGCGCGCATCTGGCCACCGAGCTGGAGTTTTTACTCTTCGACGATACCTATGAGCAGGCCTGGGACCGCGGCTATGCGGGGCTGACCCCCGCCAGCCGCTATAACATCGACTACTCGCTGCTGGCCACCAGCCGCCTGGAACCCGTGTTGCGCGATATCCGCAACGGCATGGAGGGCGCGGGCATGGTGGTGGAATCCTCCAAGGGCGAGTGTAATGACGGCCAGCAGGAGATCACGTTCCGCTATGCCGATGCGCTGCGCGCGTGCGATGGCCATGTCACCTATAAAAACGGCGCCAAGGAGATCGCCGCCCAGCACGGCAAATCCATCACCTATATGGCCAAATTTAATGAGCGCGAGGGAAACTCCTGCCATATCCACTTCAGCCTGACCGATCTGGAGGGAAATCCCGTTCTGGCCGGCGAGGGCGAGCACGGCTTCTCCCCCGTGATGGAACGCCTCGTGGCCGGACAGATCGCCGCCCTGCG
Source organism: Mycetocola spongiae (assembly GCF_020424085.1). Lineage (NCBI taxonomy): Bacteria > Bacillati > Actinomycetota > Actinomycetes > Micrococcales > Microbacteriaceae > Mycetocola > Mycetocola spongiae. The sequence goes on from NZ_CP080203.1 coordinate 1,154,139, forward strand.
CGAACTGACCTATTTTGTGGCCCCCACGATCAACTCCTATAAGCGCTTTGTGGAGGGCAGTTTTGCCCCCACCGCAATCGCCTGGGGCATCGATAACCGCTCCTGCGCGCTGCGCATCGTGGGCCACGGCGCGGGCCTGCGCGTGGAAAACCGGGTGGGCGGGGGCGATGTGAACCCCTACCTCGCGGCCGCCGCGCTGATCGCCGCGACCATTCACGGGCTCGAAAATAACCTGCCGCTGCCGCCCGTGACCGAGGGCAATGCCTATGAGGGTGGGGCGCAGCGCCTGCCCACCACGCTGCGCGATTCCCGCGACCTGCTGGCCGGCAGCGCGCTGGCCCGCGCCGCGTTCGGCGATGACGTGGTGGATCACTATGTTCATACCGCCGATGTGGAGCTGGGCGCCTTCGAGTCCGCCATCACCGATTGGGAGCGCCGCCGTGGCTTCGAACGCCTCTAAATCCCGGCCGCTGATCGGCGTCACCACCTATCTGCAGCGGGCCTCCTGGGGAGACTGGGACGGCGAGGCGGCCCTGCTGCCCGCCACCTATCTGCGCACGGTGGAGGCCGCGGGTGGCTATCCGGTGATGCTCCCTCCCCTGGGCACCGAGGTATCCGTGCTGGATATGCTGGACGGCCTGATCGTGGCCGGGGGAACCGATGTGGATCCCGCAACCTACGGGCACGACCGGCATGAACTCACCCAGCCGCAGCCCGACCGCGATACCCACGATCTGGCGCTCACCTCCGCGGCGCTCGCGCGCGGGCTCCCCCTGTTTGCGATCTGCCGCGGCGCGCAGATCCTCAACGTGGCCGGCGGCGGCACGCTGCATCAACACATTCCCGATATCCTGCCCGGCAGCGATTATCGGGTGGCCCCCGGGGTATTCACCGATGTGGAGTTTTCGACCACCCCCGGCTCCCGCGCCGCCGCGATTCTGGGCGACCGGGCCGCGGCCCCCGCCTATCACCATCAGTCCATCGCCGAGCTGGCCCCCGGGCTGACCGTGAGTGCGCGCGCCGCCGACGGCACGATCGAGGCCGTGGAAACCACGGATACCTCCTGGGTCCTCGGTGTGCAATTTCATCCCGAACAAAACCCGGCGGATGCGCGGCTCTTTGAGGCCTTTGTGGAGGCCGCCGCGCTCCACCACTCCCGGCGCGTCCCCTCCGTAGAAAGGAACCACCCATGAACGGCGATCTCATCGCGGTCCTCAACCCCGCCACCGAGGAGGTTGTGACCCAGATCCGGCTGGCCGATCTGGCCGATACGGATCGGGCCATTGCCCGCGCCGAGGCTGCCTATGCCGGCTGGCGCACGGTGGCCCCCGCCGATCGCGCGGCCCTGCTGCGGGCCTTCGCCGCGGCCGTGGACGCCGATCTCGAAAACCTCGCGCGGCTGGAGGTGGCCGGGGCCGGCCATACCATCGGCAATGCGCGCTGGGAGGCCGGCAATGTGCGCGATGTATTGGAATATTATTCCGCCGCACCCGAGCGCAATTTTGGTCGGCAGATCCCGGTGGCGGGTGGCATTAACGTGACCTTCCAGGAGAGCCTCGGGGTCGTGGGCATCATCGTGCCGTGGAATTTCCCGATGCCGATCGCCGGCTGGGGTTTTGCCCCGGCCCTCGCGGCGGGCAATACCGTGGTGCTCAAGCCCGCGGAGCTCACCCCGCTCACGGCGATCCGGCTCGGGGAGCTCGCGCTGGAGGCGGGGATTCCCGAGGGTGTTTTCCAGGTGCTGCCGGGCAAGGGCTCGGTTGTGGGCAATCGTTTTGTGACCCATCCGGCGGTGCGCAAGGTGGTATTCACCGGGTCCACCGCGGTGGGCACCCGGATCATGGCCGGCTGCGCCGAACAGGTCAAGGCCGTCACGCTGGAACTGGGCGGCAAGAGCGCGAATATCATCTTTGACGATGCCGATCTGGAGCTCGCGGCCGCCGCGGCCCCCGGCGGCGCATTTGATAACGCCGGCCAGGACTGTTGCGCGCGCTCCCGAATCCTGGTGCAGCGCGGGGCCTATGAACGCTTCATGGAGCTGCTGGAACCCGCGGTGCGCGAGTTTTCGGTGGGCGATCCGCTGGATGAAAATACCGCGATGGGCCCGCTCATCTCGCGCTCGCAGTGGGAGACGGTGTCCTCCTTTGTGCCGGATGACACCGAGGTGGCGTTCCGCGGGAGCGCCCCGAGCGGCCCCGGCCACTGGTTTGCCCCCACCGTGCTCACCCCGGGCATACACTCGCGGGCCTGGCGCGAGGAGATCTTTGGCCCCGTGGTCTCGGTGGTGCCCTTTAGCGATGAGGCCGAGGCTATCGCGCTGGCCAATGACTCCGATTATGGCCTGTCCGGGTCGATCTGGTCCCGGGATATCGGCCGCGCCCTGCGCACGGCGCGCGGCGTGGAATCGGGAAACCTCTCGGTGAACTCGCACTCCTCGGTGCGCTATTCCACGCCCTTTGGTGGCTTCAAAAAATCCGGGCTGGGCCGCGAGCTGGGGCCCGATGCGCTGGATGCCTTCACCGAAACCAAAAACGTATTTATTGCCCTCTAACCCCCGAGAAATCAAGGAACTATCATGACAAACATCATCTCTAACCGTCTTGAGGGACGCAGCGCCGTGATCACCGGAGGGGCCAGCGGAATCGGCCTGGCCACCGCGCGCCGGCTCGCCGCCGAGGGCGCCCACGTGGTCATCGCCGATATCGATCCCGCCTCGGGCGAGCGGGCCGCCGCCGAGGTGGGTGGCATCTTTGTGCGCGTGGATGTGACCAATGAGGAGGAGGTAAAAAACCTCTACCAGGTCACATTTGATACCTATGGCAGCGTGGATATCGCGTTTAATAACGCGGGAATCTCCCCCGCCGATGACGCCTCAATCCTGGAAACCGGCATCGACGCGTGGCGGCGAGTGCAGGATGTGAACCTCACCTCGGTGTACTACTGCTGCAAATATGCGCTGCCGTTTATGCAGCGCCAGGGCAAGGGCTCGATCATTAATACCGCATCGTTTGTGGCGGTCATGGGGGCGGCCACCTCGCAGATCTCCTATAGCGCCTCCAAGGGCGGCGTGCTCGCGATGAGCCGCGAGCTGGGCGTGGAATTTGCCCGCCAGGGTATCCGCGTGAACGCGCTCTGCCCGGGACCGGTGAATACCCCGCTACTCAAGGAGCTTTTTGCCAAGGACCCCGAGAAGGCGGCCCGTCGGCTTGTGCATATCCCGCTGGGCCGCTTCGCCGAGCCCGAGGAGCTGGCCGCCGCCGTGGCGTTCCTCGCGAGCGATGACTCCTCGTTTATGACCGCCAATACCTTCCTGGTGGACGGCGGCATCTCCGGGGCCTACGTGACCCCGCAATAGGGCGCAGAAAAGGGCCCCCGATCGATCTGCTGGGATCGATCGGGGGCCCCGTGGTTTTCCGGGTTTAGCCGAAGAGGACCGCCGCCTCGTCATAGCGCTCCTGGGGGACGGTCTTCAGCCCGCCGAGGGCCTCGGCGAAGGGAACGCGCACGATATCGGTGCCGCGCAGCGCCACCATCGTGCCCCATTCGCGGTCCATGACCGAGTCGATTGCCGCCATGCCGAGGCGGGTAGCGAGCACGCGGTCATAGGCGCTCGGGACGCCGCCGCGCTGGAGGTGGCCGAGCACCGTGGCGCGGGACTCGATGCCGGTGCGCTGCTCGATGATCGGGGCGAGGACATCCGCGATTCCGCCCAGGCGCGGACGATTAAAGGCGTCCAGGCCCTTCTCGGAGTGCGGGGTCTCCATAGTGTCCAGGGTGAAGCCCTCGGAGACCACGATCATCGGCGCGCGGCCACGATCATTGGCCGAGTTGACCCATTCCAGGATCTGCTCCATCGATTTGGGCTGCTCGGGGATGAGGATGCCGTGGGCACCCGCGGCCATACCCGCGTGCAGGGCGATCCAGCCCACGTGACGGCCCATGACCTCCACAACCATGCAGCGGCGATGCGAATCGCCCGTGGTGCGCAGCCGGTCGATGGCCTCGGTGGCGATCTCCACCGCCGTATTAAAACCAAACGAATAATCGGTGGCATCGAGGTCGTTATCGATGGTCTTCGGGACGCCCACAATATTCAGGCCGGCATCGGTCAGGCGGCGGGCCGCGGCCAGCGTGCCCTCTCCGCCGATCGCGATCAGCGCGTCCATGCCCAGCCGGTTCATCGTGGCCTGGACGTTTTCGGGACCGCCGTGCGGGCCGTCGAAGGGATTGGTACGGCTGGTACCCAGTACCGTTCCGCCCTGTTTGGAGAGTCCGCGGACCTCGTGGCGGCTCAGCGGCATGGTCAGTCCCTCGACCACGCCCTTCCAGCCATCGCGAATTCCCACAAACTCCTGGTTATAAACCGCGGTTCCCTTCAGCACAACACCGCGAATAACGGCATTGAGTCCGGGGCAGTCTCCACCGCTGGTGAGCACACCTATTCTCATGAATAACTTCCTTTTGCGCGCAAAACGGCGATAGCGGGGTTCGCGCTACCGTCTTCAGTGAAGAATATCTTGTAACGGGTGCCACAGGATAATGCGCTGGCGGATTGGGAATCTGTGCACCCCGCGCCGGGAGCGCGTAGAATCGCGGCATGGACTACGTACCCGCAGAAGGCAGCATCACCATGTTCTCCACCACGTGGTGTGGCTATTGCCAGCGACTCAAGACCCAGCTTGGCAAGGCCGGTATCGGCTATACCGAGATTAATATCGAGGAGACCCCGGGCACCGCGGAACTCGTTGCGAGCCTCAACGGCGGCAACCAGACCGTTCCCACGCTCATCTTCCCCGATGGCAGCTCCGCCACCAATCCCTCCCTGATCGAGGTCAAGAACCGCCTCGGACTCTAGGCTGCCGGTCCCGCCGCGGGCATTGCCGGGCGGGCCAATCCTGGTTTAGAGTGGGGCCCGAGTGGCGGGTTTTCTCCGGCGCGGTGAGGCGGGTGATCCACATCATGGTGACATCCTCCCCGGGGTTACCCCGGGGCACGCAGTCCGAGCTATTATCCACGCCTCGGGTGCCCCGCAGCGCTTCGCGCAGCCCGGCATCCGAGACCAGTGCAGGGTCACCGCCCGGCGGGCCCGCCGCTTCCCCCTCCCCCGGGGCGCGGATACTCGCGCGCCGCCCCGCCGCCGATCTTGGGATGATTTCCTCCGCGCTCGCCCACGGCTTTTTGGCCGCGAGCACCGAGGCCGATTGGGCGCGCGCCCCGCTGATCGCGGCGGGTTCGGCCGTGCTCGGGGCGCGCCGGCGCTGGTTGCCCGCGCTTGTGGACGATGTCCTGCGGGCCTTTCCCCGGCCGCCGCTGCGCGGGCTGCGGGAGCTGCGCGAATGGATAGCCTCCGCGCCGGGCCCGATCGCGGCCGTCGAGGCCGCCGCGGAGCGCGGCCGGCCGCTGCGCCTCGCGCGGCATCCGGTCTATCACGAGCCCGGCGCCGCCCCCGGGGGCATGCCCGCGAATCCCGCGGAGCTCGCCGCGCTATGCTCGATCGCCCCCGGACAGCTGGAGTGGTTCGCCGATACGCGGCTCTGGAATCGGCGGCTTTCCGGCGACCAGCATAGGCTCGAGCACTATCGCTATCGATGGCTCGAACGCCCGGGGCGCGTACCGCGGCTGCTGGAAATTCCGGGCGAACGCCTGCGGGCGGTGCAGCGTTCCGTGCTGGATTGCGTGCTGGCCGAGCTGCCCGTGCATCCCGCGGCCCACGGTTTTGTTCCGGGACGCGATGCGCGCTCGGGAGCCGCCGCGCATACCGGGCGCGACGTGGTGATCGGACTGGACCTAAGAACATTTTTTGCGCGCGTGGGCTATCCGCAGATTCTCCGGGTGCTGCGCGCGGCGGGCCATACCGAGGCGGTTGCCACGCTGATCGCGGGGCTGTCCACCCATGCCGTGCCGCCGCGCATCCTGCGGGAGATGCCGCCGGGCGGCAGCCCCGAGGAACGCTTTGCGCTCCGCCGGGCCCTCGCGGCGCGCCACCTGCCTCAGGGCGCCCCCACCTCCCCGGCCCTGGCCAATCTGGTCAGTGCCGGGCTGGATCGCCGCCTCGCCGGCTGGGCGCAAAAATTTGGTGCTACCTATACCCGCTATGCCGATGATCTCACCTTCAGCGGCGACCGCGCCCTGCGCTCGCGCGCGACCCGCTTTATCCGCGGCGTGGACCTGATCATCGCGGAGGAGGGGCACGCCCTGAACCCGCGCAAGACCCGGGTTCAGCCCGCCGCCATCAGCCAGCGCGTGACCGGAATCGTGGTAAATCGGCACCCCAATTTGCCGCGCCGCGAATACGATCTCCTGCGCGCGATCCTGCATAATTGCGCGCTGCACGGCCCCGCGTCTCAAAACCGCGCGGGCCACCCGGATTTCCGGGCTCACCTGCGCGGGCGCATCGGCTGGGCCGCCGCGCTCAACCCCGACCGGGAGGCGGCGCTCACCGCCGCCTTTAACCGGATCGACTGGGACCGCTAATTAGCGGCGGGACCCGCCGCTGCGCCGATCGGTCTCATCGCGCACCTTAATAAATACCCCCGCGGCCGCCAAAAACAGCGGCACGGTCATCGTGATAATAAACAGGATGCCCGGGTCGATCGTAAACGGCCACGTGGGCAGCGGGAAGATCGGGTTATAGAACAGCACCACGGGCACCAGGCCGATCAGCCAGAGCGGCTTCTCGGCCTTCACCGCGAAGACGGCCATGATCGCCACGAGGATGCTCACGATAAACCGCACGATGAAGTAAAGATCGTTATCCAGCAGCGCCACGGTGGCCATCAGAATCACGGCCGACAGCAGCCCGGGGGCCAGGGCCGGACGGGTGAAGTCCGGCACCTGGGATCCGCGGGCGGGGGTGTTTTTGGCCATGCCTACTCCTCGATTGCGTCGCGCAGCAGCGAGATCAGCGCATTCAGCTGCACCGAATCGCTGGACTCCACGGCCTGATCGCTGCCGTCCAGCGCGCGCGCCGCGAGGCCCTGCTTGGAATCGATCAGCTCGGCGATCTTGGAGTCGATCGTATGGGCGGCGATGATGCGCCACGCGGTGACCGGCTCGGCCTGACCGATGCGGTGCACGCGGTCGATGGCCTGGGTCTGCTCGGCGGCGGTCCAGCTCAGTTCCGCAAGCACCACGTTGGAGGAGGCCTGAAGGTTCAGGCCCACGCCCGCGGCGGTGAGTGAACAGACCGCGACCGAGACGCCCGGATCGTTGTTAAAGGCGTCGATGGCCTCCTGGCGCGCCGGGGTGGACTGGTCTCCGCGGATCGAGACGGTGCGCAGGCCGCGGCCCGCAAGCACCTGCTCGGCGGTATCCATCACGTCGATATGCTTCGCGAAGAACACCACCTTGCCCACCGAGTGGGCAAGCTGCGCGGTATAGTCGGCGGCCAGCACGGCCTTGGCCTGACCGATGCGGCGCACCATCGTAAAGACGTTCTCGCCGCCGCCGGCGGCCTTGGACTCGTCCAGCTCACCCTGGGCCACGAGGCGCATGATGTCCAGATCGGGACCCACGGGTCGGCTCTCGCGGTCGGGGCGGGCCGCGATGATGCGGTTATATTTGGCGAGCAGGCGCTGGCCCAGCTCGCGCTCGGCATCGCGGATCGAGCGGCCGAGGTCATCGTCCAGCTCCACGGGGATATCGGCAACCATCTTGCTGGGCAGGTCCTTGGCCACGTCGATCTTCTTGCGGCGGACGATACCCATCTCGATCACGGCCTCGCGGGCCTCGGGATAAAACGCGGGCTCGGCGGGCGTGAGGCCGTTTTCCTCCAGCTTGCGCATCAGCTCGGGCCCGGGCTTATCACCCGTGGTCCAGCCGAGGAACTGCCAGATGGCGTTAAAGTCCTCCACGTCGTTGATCAGCGGCGTCCCCGTGAGCGCCATCAGCAGCGGCTTGCCACCGGGCGCTGTGCGCCGGATGCGCTGGGCGAGCGAGAGCACATGCTGCGAACGCTGCGAGTGCAGGTTCTTAATAAAGTGGGCCTCGTCCACCACCATGCCGCGGAAGCCCAGCGTGCTCAGCCAGGCGAGGTGGCGATCCAGGACCTCATAATTCACGATAAACACATCGGCGAAGGCGTCGATATCGCGGCCATCGCCGTGGATCACGGTGGCGCGGCGGCCGGGCGTCCAGCGCTCAACCTCGCGGGCCCAGTTCATCTTGACCACATTGGGCACCACCACCAGCAGCGGATACGCCCCCGCGACCGAGGCGGCCAGCAGCGATTGTGCGGTCTTTCCCAGTCCGGGCTCATCGGCCAGCAGGAAGCTGCGGTGGCCGCGGTTCACGGCCTCCACAAAACGCGCCTGGTGGCGCATGATCTCGCGGCCGGGGGGTGCCAGGCGGTCGATCTTCGGTGCCTCCGGCAGGGGCATGCACGCGGATGAACCGCCCGAGCCCATCTCAAAGGACTTATACAGCGGCCCCATCAGCTCCCAGCTGTCCAGGCGGCCGCGCGAGGCGGGCTCGGCGGAAACCGGGGTGGTATCGGGGGCGAGGAACGGATTGGAACGCAGCCGGGCCTTCACCGAGACCGGGAGGACCTGCTTCTGCGAGAGCTCGGCGGGGATGATCTGCTCGGGCGCGGGCGCCTGGGTCGTGATGATCAGTTCCTCGGGGCTGAGCTCGGCACCGGATTCCAGCAGCCAATCGCGGCGCATCTTCTGGGCCACGGGGTTGGTGGCCGAATCGGCCTCCAGCAGCGTGATCAGAGAGGTATCGCGCGCGGCGGTCTTGGCGAGGATCGTGGCCACACCGTCGAGGCGCTTCAGCAGCTCGGCCTTGCTCGACTCGCTCAGCTCGGTGGAGCCCTTTACCCGGGCCCGCTCCTCGCGCACGAGGAACGCAATGACCTGGAACTTGGTGCGGTTGGTCGGCCCCACCTTGCCCTTTTGGGCCTTGGCCTCGACCTCGCGCACCTTGCGGGCGAGGATCGGGATGATGGGGGCTTCCTCGTCGTGACGAGACGCGGCGTTACGCGGGGCCGATTTACGGTTCGACGAACCCCGCGATGACGCGTTGCGATTCGACGATCGGCCCGATGAACGGCGTTGACCGGTGTTCGGCATGCTCCTCCTGAGCGCTCGAGTGCCCAGCCGATTCGGCTGGATTCGAAACTGCGGCCGGCGCTGTGCGTGGAGTGTGTTGGGCCGCCGTCGAGTGGATTCACCGCGTGCCAAACACCCGGAGCACAAGGCGGGCGCGGGTTCATTGTACGACACCGCGGGCCGCCCTCACGAAAACCCGCGCGGAGTTTCTTGACGCGCGCGTCGCGTGGCGGCCGCGGAACGGCCGCTATTTGCCTCCGCCACGCCCGGTCGATTTTCCAGAACGAGTGTCATAAAATTGGGGAATGAGCACCCCGATCCCCCGCGTCCCCGCCCCCGAGGCGGCGGTCGAACGCTTCCGCAGCCTGCTGCGCCTGCCCACCGTGTCCCGCGATGATGAATCGCTGATCGAGTGGGAACACTTTGATGCGTTTATCACCCTCATCGCCGAGCTTTATCCCGAGGTGCACCGCACGCTGAGCCTGGAAAAAATCGACGGCTATTCGCTGCTCTTTCGCTGGCCCGGCGCCGTGGCCGAGAATCCCACCGTGCTGATGGGCCACTATGACGTGGTTTCGGTAAATACCGGCGCGGAGGATATCCCGTGGACCCATCCGCCGTTTGCCGCCGAGATCACCGGCGAGGGTGAGGAGCGAGTGCTGTGGGGCCGCGGCACCCTCGACGATAAGGGTGCCGTGGTGGCGATCCTGGAGGCCGTGGAGGCCGAGATCCTCGCGGGCCATACGCCCGAACGTGATCTTTATCTGAGCTTTGGCCATAACGAGGAGACGTTTGGTTCGGGGGCGGCCCACGTGGTGGATGTCCTCGCCTCCCGCGGCATCACCCCGGGGCTGGTCCTGGATGAGGGCGGCGCGGTGGTGGCCGGGCCGCTGCCGGGCATGACCCGCCAGGTCGCCGTGGTGGGCACCACCGAGAAGGGCATCGCCACCATTGTGCTGAGCGTGAAGCAGGAGGGCGGACACGCCTCGACCCCGCCGCGGGTGCCCGCCACCGCGCGCCTGGCCGCGGCGATCACCGCCGTGAATAGCCATCCTTTCCCGGGCCGCATGGCCGCCCCCGCGGTGGAGCTGCTGCGCACGCTGGGCCCGCACTCCGCCGCGCCGCTGCCGTTTATCGCTCGGCATATCGACCGGCTGAAGCCCGTGATCACCCGGATCCTGCCGCGCCTCGGCGCCGAGACCGCCGCGCTGGTGCGCACCACCACCGTGGTGACACAGCTCTCGGGGGCCTCCGCGGCCAACGCACTGCCCGAGCGGGCCACCGCGACGCTGAACGTGCGCATTGCCGTGGGCTCCTCCGTGGCCGGTACCGTCCGCTATCTGCGCCGGGTAATCGGCGATCCTCGTGTGGATATCGAGGTGCGCGAGGCCTCCGAACCCTCGCCCGTGTCCCCGAGCAGCGGGCCGGCCTGGGAGCGGATCACCGCCGCACTGGGGGTGGCCGTACCCGATGCCCTGGTGACCCCGTATGTGATGCTCGCGGCGAGCGACGCGCGCCACTTCGCGCGCATTTCGAAGTATGTTTATCGCGCCACACCATTCCGGATGACACTCGAGGAGCGCGCGGGCCTGCACGCCGTAAACGAGCGGATTCGGGTACACACCTGGCTCGAGGGCATCGCGTTTTATCGGTCGCTGGTACACAGCTCCTAGCGAACGCAGGGGGTGCACCCCGCCGGGCGCACCCCCGTCCTCGCCTACACTGGTTCCGTGAATACTTACGACTTAGCCCCGGCCCGCGTCGATTCCGTGACACTCACGAACGGCCGGGCCCTGGGATACGCCGAGTTTGGTTCCCCCGAGGGAACCCCCGTCCTCTTTATTGCCGGGGCCGCGACCGGCCGCCTGATGCACTTCGGCGGTGAGCTGCTCCGGGATCGGGATATTCGCCTCATCACCTTTGACCGACCGGGCCTCGGCTCCTCCGCTCCCGTGGCCGAAAAAACCCTGCGCGGGGTGGCCGAGGACGTGCGCGAGCTGCTCGCCGCGCTGGGCCTGGGCACCGTGGCGGCCGTGGCCAATTCCCAGGGTGCGCCGTTTGGCCTGGCCCTCGCCGCCGCCGGGGTGGTGTCCTCGCTCACGCTGGTATCGCCCGCCGATGAGCTGGCCCATCCCGCGCTCGCGCCGCTGCTGCCCGCACCCCTGGCCGACCTGGTCGCGGATGTGGCGGAGGATCCCGCGGGCTCGCTCGCGCGCTTCTCCTCGTTTACGGGAGAGGATATCTGGGCGCTCACGCTGGGCAGCGTGGACCCCTCCGATGAGGAGGTTTATGCCGACCCCGCGTTCCGGGCGCTCTATCGGCGCGCGCTGGACGAGGCCCTGAGCCCGGGCAGCGCGGGTTATGCCTCCGATACGCTGCTCGCATTCTCGCGCTGGAACCTGCCGCTGGAATCGATCACGGTGCCCGTGAGCATCTGGTTTGGCGACCGCGATACGGTGCACTCCCCCGATCTGGGCCTCTCGCTCGCGGGCCGCATCCCCACCGCCACCCGGCATATCGTGGACGGCGTGGGAGGCTCGCTGCTCTGGGCCGAGCCCGGGCTTTTCCTCGGCTTCCTCGACTAACCGCGCGCCGCCCAGTCCCGGAGCACAAGCCGATGCCGCTCGGCCTCGACCCGGGCCTCGGCATCGGCCCGGCCGGGCGCGGCCAGATAGCGCACCGTCTCCCAGACCGGGGAGATAAGCAGCCAGATCACGGTGACCTTGAGCGCCAGCTCCACGCCGCCCCAGAGCGCGCCGGTGCGGGCCTCATCCCCCACGATCAGCTGGATTCCCAGCACCACCGCGGCGGCAATGGCCAGGACCAGCAGCATCCGCGACCACTCCCGCCACTCATAGCCCACCCGGCCGCGTCCGCGCGAGGGCCGCTTGGCCGGCGGGGGCCCGTCGGCAAGGCGGTGCGCGGCCCAGGCGTCCACGCGCGAGACGATCGAGTGGCCAAAAACCACGGTGATCCCCAGATAGAGCGCCCCTAGCCCGTGCGCCCAATCGGCGGTCCCGCCCGCGAGGAGATCCCCGCAGATGAGCGCAAGCAGGAGCACGTCCAGGAGCGGCACACACAGTAAAAGGAGCGTCGAGGCCCGCGGCGCGCGGCAGAGATAGCGCACGGCCAGCCCGCCGGCGAGCATTATCCAAAATCCGATCTCGCAGGCCAGAATGCCCACCGCAATAAGGTTCATCCGCCCAGTCTCGGGCGCGGCCCGACCCGGCACATCGGCCACGGGGTGCGCATGAGTCTGCGACCTTTGGGGGATCTCCGCCGCGGGAGCGCGGACAAGATGACAGAATATCCGGCATGGACACGGTGCAACCGATAAAACGACGGGGCCTCGGCGATCCCTGGATAGCCGTGCTGTTTTTACTCGCGGGCATCGCCTTCCGGCCCGCTGAGGCCGCTCCCTGGCCCTATTTTGCGCTGCTGCTCCTGGCCTGCGCCGCGGCGGGGCTGCGCTCCTCGCGCCCCGCGCTGGCGCTCGGGATGGGGCTCCCCGCCGCGGCCGCCGCAATGATCGGCGGCCCCAATCTGGTGCTGATCACCCTCGGCATGGATCTGGTCTATTCCGCGATCCTCTACGGCGGCGCGCGGCTGCGCCTGGTCACGCTTATTCTGAGCGGTGCCGGGGCGCTGGGCTCCGGGGTGCTGGTCCTGCTGCTCACCCGCGATCCCCTCGGCGCCGGGCAGACCCTGCTGCAGGTCGGCGCGCTCCTGCTGCTGCCGCTGAGCTGGGGATGGATGATGCATACCCGGGACCTGCGGATCATCGCCGAGCGCGAGCACGGCCGCGAGGCGCTGCGCCTGGCCGAGCTGGAACGCGCGGCGCGCGAGGCCGAGCATCGCGCCGAGACCGCGCGCGATCTACACGATCTGGTGGCCAATCAGGTCGCAATCATCACCCTGCATAGCGAGGCCGCCGCGCTGCGCCTGGCCGCCGGCCATCCGGTGAGCGAGCGCACCCTGAGCGAGATTTCCACGGCGGGAACCCTCGCCCTCGGGCGGCTGGGCGAGATGATCGCGCTGCTCGGTGAGGCCACACCCGCTGCCCCGGGCGTCGAGTGGATCGATGACCCCCGGCTTGCCGTTCCCGCGCCCGTGCGTGCCGCCTGGGAGGCGCTCCTCGGGCAGCTCTCCCCCGATCAGCGCACGCAGGCCGGGCGCCTCCTGGGCGAGGCCACCGCAAATGCGCTGCGGCACGGCCACTCCCCGCGCGTGAGCATCCACGGCGCCACGGTGCGGCTGGAAAATCGAATCCCGGATTCCAATACCATCTCGGGCGACGGGCGCGGCCTGAAGAATATGCGCGAGCGCGCCGCGCGGCTGGGCGGCGAGCTCTCTGTGGGGCCCGGCACAACGGACGGGACGTGGCTCTGCGCGCTGACCCTTCCGCGGCGAAGGGAGGGCTGAGATGAGCATCGCGGTGCTGCTGGTGGACGATCACGGGGCCATCCGATCGGGCCTGCGCCTGATCCTGGAGACCCATCCGGATCTGCGGGTTGTGGGCGAGGCCGGCGATGGCGCGAGTGCCCTCGCGATGACCCGCGCGCTCGAGCCCGATGTGGTGCTGATGGATATTCGCATGCCCGGGCGCGACGGCATCTGGGCCACCGCCCGGATCGTGGCGGAAACGCGCTCGCGGGTGCTGATCCTGAGCACGTTTGGCCTGGACGAGCCGGTATCCGCCGCGCTGCTGGCGGGCGCTACCGGGTTCCTTCAAAAATCGGTATCCGGGCCCGAGCTGATCGCCGCGGTACTCAAGACCGCGCGCGGCGAGGCCGTGCTCTCCCCCGAGGTCACGGCCACGGTCATCCGCGGCTTCCGGGCCCTGGCCGAGCGTCCCCCGGCCCCCGAGCCACCGAGCGGCCTGACCCCGCGCGAACGCGAGGTGCTCCTCGCGCTGGGCGGCGGGCTCAGCAATGCCGCGATTGCCCGCGAGCTGGGCATCAGCGAGGCCACCGTGAAGACCCATCTCACCGCGATTTATGCCAAGACCGGAAGCGCCAGTCGGGTCGAGGCGGCACTGCTGGGGTTGGGCCTCGGTGGCGTGGGCGGTCGCTAATCGCGGCGCTGGAAATAGCTGCTGCCGGGCGTGGTGGGCCCGAGCAGCTGGGAGACCGTGACGAGGGTGAAGCCGCGCTCGCGTAACCCGGCGATGATCCCGGGGGCCGCGGCCACGCTGGTCTCGTGGATATCGTGCATCAGGATGATCGCGCCGGGCTTGGCGCCGTCCAGCGCGCGCCGCGTGGTCTCCTCCACGCTGTGATTGCGCCAGTCCTCGGTATCCACGTTCCAGATAATCGCCGCGGCACCCTGCTGCCGGAAAACCTCGGAGACACCCTCGTTAATCGCCCCATAGGGCGGGCGCACCAGCGTGGGCCGCGGTACACCCGCGCGCTCGATGGCATCGGCCGTATCGCTCAGCTCCCCCGCGATCTGTTCCGCGGAGAGTTTCCGCAGATCCGGGTGGGTCCAGGTATGGCCGCCGATCTCGTGCCCCTCGGCATGGGCCCGGGCGAGTGTCTGCGGTTTTTGTGCCGCGTTTTTCCCGACCATAAAAAACGTGGCCGGGGCGCCGGCCTCGGCCAGTTCGTCCAGGAGCTTGCCGGTGTCCTTGCCGGGCCCGTCGTCATAGGTGAGCGCCACGCAGCGGGCCACGGCGCAGTCCACGGGGGCGGCCGGGGGTGCGGGCGCCCGGGTGGGCTCGGGCGTGGGGCTTTCGGGGAGGCCCGCAAACGGCACCCCGGACATCGCCTGTACGCGCAGCGCGCGGCCCGCGGGGCTGAGCAGGGCGTCCACGTGATCCGCGGCCAGGCGCATCGCCGGACGCCCCTCGCTATGCGGGGTATAGACCAGCTCGGGTAGGGTCACGATCAGGGAGCCATCGGGTTCGATCACGGTATCGCGGAAGAGTTCGCGCGGCGGCTCGGCCGGAAGCGTGGCCCCGGGCGAGGCCGAGGGGGTGCCCGCGTCGGCCTCCAGCAGCTGGCCGCCGAGGCGCAGCCCGCGCCGGATCTCCTCGGCCGCGGTCCGGCGGCCCTCCTCGCTCAGCACGTCCTCGCCCGGGATGACCTCGCCGGTGTCCAGCCGGGCGTGGAACGTGGCGGAGAATCCGATGCCATTGGCGCCGCCCGCATAGCGATAGCCGATCAGGCGCTCCACCAGGTTATTGGCGCGGGCCGAGGCGATCTCCCAACCGATGTTGAGCTCCCGGGAATTACCCGCGGGTGCCGCCTCGGAATCGTATTCGGCGCGCTGGGCGTCCACGAAGGAGTGGATCAGATCGGAGAGCTGCGGCACGCTGCTGCTGGTGACATAGGACACCGAGCGCTGATCCTGCTGATCCGAGGTGGAGGACTGGATCAAATCAAGATTGGCGATGGACCCCTCGGGCAGCGGCTCGGGCGCGTCGACCCGGGTGGCCCAGGAGGACTCGGGCGAGGCGGAGGGCGTGGCCGGGGATCCCTCCGGGGAATTGAGGGCAAACCACCAGACTCCCCCGCCCAGGATCAGGGCAATCGCGATCAGGATCGGGAGAAATATGCGGGTGAATCTGCGGGACACGGGGAGAAACTAGCCTCTCGGAATACAAAAAGCCGGGCGGGGGCCCGACGTAAATCCACGCTAGCAGGCACAGATAACGGTTCGGCCACGGCCCGGCATCGATCCGATAACCGCGCTAGGCGCCGTCCTCGATAAACACCGGGCGCGAGGCCACGGCCCCCGCCACGATCACGATCACACCGGTGAGGGCGAGCCCCAGCAGCGGCACGGTCCAGCCCCCGGTGCCCTCGTGCAGCAGACCCACCAGGATCGGGCCGGGCGCGGCCACGATATAGCCGGGCCCCTGCACAAAACCGCTCAGGGCAATCGCGCCCACATGGGTGCGGGTGCGCTTATTAATCAGCGTAAGCGCGAGCGGGAAGAGCAGCGGCCCGCTGCCCACGATGATCACCCAGACCAGCATCGGCACGGAGGGCAAAAACAGCATCCCGGTATAGCCGATGATGATACACAGCCCGCCCAGCCAGACCATCGGGGCCACCGAGCGCAGCCGCACCGCAAGCATCGGCACCAGGAGCGCCGCGGGCAGCCCCATGAAGCCAAATACCGCGAGCAGCGTGCCACCCTCGTGCGGGTCCATCCCGGCGAGATCGCGCGCAATCGTGGGCAGCCAGGCGAACATCGAATAGGCGTTAATCGAGGATGTCGCAAAGATCACGGTCACGGCCCAGGTCATCGGCGAGCGGATCAGCCGATGCTCCAGCGCCGCCTCGGGCTCCTCGATCTCCGCCGCCGGTCCGCGCCGGGCATTGCCCAGCAGCGCAAGCCACGGCACCATCGCCATGATCGCCACGAGCGCCCAGCCGCCGAGCGAGACCCGCCAGCCCAGGCCCTCGGCCACGGGCACCGCGAGCAGCGGCGGCAAAAACGTCGAAAACGAAATTGTAGTGACATAGATCGTGGTGACCAGACCCACCCGGTCCGGGAAGTATTTTTTCACCAGCGCGGGCATCAACACATTGCCCGCGCCCAGCCCGGCACAGGCCAGCGCGGTACCCAGCAGGATGATGCCCGAGTTTGGGGCGGCCGAGCGCACGATCAGGCCCGCGGCGATCAGCGCCAGCACACCCACCATCGTGGGCTCCAGCCGGAAGCGGCGCACCACCGCGGGGGTCATGACCGCGAGGGCGGCAAAACACACGGGAGGCATCGAGCCGAGGATGCCAATCACCAGCGAGGATAACGGCACCTCCCGGGTCACCAGATCGATGATGGGAGAGAGCGAGGCCACGGCGGAGCGCAGCGTGGCCGCGGCAAAAATAATGCCGAGGAGCGCGAGTGTGCGCCCGGCCCACAGGGCGCGGGTATCCGAGGAAACCACGGCGGCTAGGCCGCGGGATTCTTGGCGTCGAGAATCTCGTTCACGGCGTCCACATCGCGGTGCATCTGCGCGATCAGCGGCCCCACGCCCTCATAGGCGACCATGCCGCGCACCCGCTCCACAAAGTCCAGTTCCACCTCGGCATCGTAGAGGTCAATATCCTGCCCCGGGAGGAAGGCCTCAACCTGCTTTTGTGGCACGCCCTCAAAGGTGGGGTTATTCCCCACCGAGATCGCCGCACGATAGCGGTTCTCGCCGTGTCGCAGCCAGCCAGCATAGATGCCATCGGCGGGGATATACCCCGTGGACTCGGGCGAGAGATTGGCGGTGGGAAAGCCCAGTTCGCGGCCGCGCTTGGCGCCGTGCACCACGATTCCGCGCATGCTGGGATAGTGTCCCAGCAGCACCGAGGCCAGGTCCACGCGGCCCTCGGAGAGCAGTTCGCGGATCCAGGTGGAGGATAGGCGGCGGTTTTCGCGCGGCACCACATCGTCGATCGCGATCACGTCAAAGCCCTCCGCCTTGCCCTGCTCGGTGAGCGTGGCCACGCTGCCCGCGCCGCCGCGGCCATAGCGGAAGTCCTCGCCCACCAGCACCACCTTGGCGTCGAGGGTATTGCACAGGATGGCGCGCACAAAGGTCTCGGGTTCCAGGGCCGCCATCAGGCGATCGAAGGTGAGGACCAGCACGGCATCCACCCCGGTCTCCTCCAGCAGGTCCAGCTTCTGCCGGGTGCCCACAAGCGCCAGCGGGGCCTTGCCCGGGGCGAGCGTTTCGAGCGGATGCCGGTCGAAGGTCACCACGACCGAGCGCAGCCCGCGCGCATCGGCGATGGCCCGCAGGCCCGAGATCACGGCGCGATGGCCGGCATGCACACCATCAAATTTGCCGATGGTAACGGCGGAGGCACCAAAGTCGAGCGGAATCTGCTCAACATCGGTGAAGACAATCATGCCCGGGCCCCGCGCGCACGCCACAGCCAGAACAGGCCGAGGGCGGGCAGGACCAGGGGGATATAAACATAGCCGCTGCCGAAGTGCGACCAGACGGTATCGTGCGGGAAGAGCTCGGGATCAAATACGCTCAGCAGGCCCACGATCAGCACACCGGCCATCTCGAAGCCGATGGTGATCCAGGCGATGCGACGCCAGGCGACACCCGGCGCGATCAGCGCGATGGTGGCCAGGATATAGACAACGGCGGCCAGGGCCGAGAGCGAATAGGCCAGCGGGGCCTCGTCGAAGCGGCTCAGGATCTGCGAGACCGACCTTCCGGTCGCGGCGAGTGCGAGGATGCCGTAGACGGCCACCAGAACGCGCCCCACGCCGCCGATGCGGGCGGGGCTCTCCGTGGTCGGGGTCGAACCGTTTTTTGTCATTTCCCTGTAATTCTCCGTGATGCGAGGGGTTATCCGATGACCGGAGTTACCCAGATATAGTGCATTCGATACACCATGACGGCGATGGCGAGGCAGGCCACACCCACAATCACGGTGCTCCAACGGCTGCGATCCAATAGTCCCCACAGTACCGCGAGGGCGGGCAAAAGAACCGCCGAAATCAGGTATGCGTAAAACTCCGGAACAAAGCCAAGATTCTGATTGCCGGTGGCGGGGGCCACGATGGCCACCACCAGCTGCACGATGATCAGCAGCTGCACGAGTGCCGCGCCGCCGAGGGTCAGGTCGCTGGGTTTGCGGCCGATCAGGCCCAGCACCACACACAGCACGCCCGCGAGTGTGGCCACACAGATCTGCAGGATGGTAAACCAGGCGATCACGACTGCGCGGGTCCTTCCGGGCTGTCCTCGGCCGCGGCATCGGTGGGGAAGTTCACGATGCAGCGGGCGGTTGTGGAGCCGGCCGAGACCAGCCCAATCAGGCGTCCCCCGGGGGCCAGCGCGGCGATCGGGCCCGAGGTCTCGGGGAAACCCTCCAGGCCGATCCTTTTGCCGTGGCCCAGGTCCACCGCGCGCTGGGCGTCGAGGGTGACCGTGGGGAAAAGCATCGCGGCGGCCGAGGCCGAGGCGATCAGCTGTTGCGCGGGGGCCAGGTCCTCAAGGCTCGCGGCATCGCCCACCATAAACGGCCCGATCCGCGTGCGCCGCAGCGCGCTGAGATGCCCGCCCACGCCCAGGCCCGCACCCAGATCGCGCGCGAGGGCACGAATATAGGTTCCGGTGGAGCATTCCACGCGCACATCGAGTTCGATCCGGTCCTCGCCGCGGCGCGTCTCCAGGACCTCAAAGGCGGAGATTGTGACCGGGCGGGATTTCAGTTCCACGGTCTCGCCCGCACGCACCCGGGCATAGGCGCGTTCGCCGTTGACCTTAATCGCGCTGACCGAGCTGGGAACCTGCAAAATATCGCCGCTGAGGGCGGTGATGCCCGCGGCAATCGCGGCCTCGGTGACCGCTGAAATCGCGGCGGGAGAGGCCACGGTGAGGGTCTCACCCTCGGCGTCATCGGTGGTGGTATCGGCGCCAAGCACAATCGTGGCCGTGTACTCCTTATCCAGGCCCACCACATAGGTGAGGAGGCGCGTGGCGGAGTTCAGCCCAAGAATCAGCAGGCCCGTGGCCATCGGGTCGAGGGTGCCGGCATGGCCCACCTTGCGGGTACCGGCCAGGCGGCGGGTGCGCGCCACCACATCATGACTTGTCATTCCGCCCGGTTTATCCACCAGGACGATTCCTGAACTCATCCGATTCTCCTCGCCTGAACGCTCAATTACCTATCCTCCCACAGGGAAATACCCGGCCATAACCGCCTAGGCTGGGAGGGATGACCTCCACCGACCTGTCCCGCCCCCTGATCGACTGGTTTGCGCAAAACGGCCGGCCCCTGCCCTGGCGCGAACCGGGTTTCCCCGCCTGGGGCACCCTGGTTTCCGAGTTTATGCTTCAGCAGACCCCGGTCGCGCGCGTCATTCCGCGCCTGGCCGAGTGGTTGGAGCGCTGGCCCACCCCCGCACACCTGGCCGCCGAGCCCTCGGGTGAGGCCGTGCGGGCCTGGTCCAATCTGGGCTATCCGCGGCGCGCACTCTGGCTGCACCGCGCGGCCGTGCAGATCGTGGAGGAACACGGCGGGCTTGTGCCGCGGGACGTGCCCACGCTGCTGGGGCTCACCGGGGTGGGCGACTATACGGCGCGGGCCGTGGCGGTTTTTGCCTTTGGCGACAGGCATCCGGTCGTTGATACCAATGGCCGACGTGTGATCGCGCGGGCAGTGCACGGCCAGGCCGAACCCGCGCCGCCCGCGGCCGCCCGCGACCTCGCCGATATGGAGGCGCTGCTGCCGGTGGATCGGGAGGAGGCCCGCGCGTTTAACGTGGCGATCATGGAGCTAGGTCAGGTGGTGTGTACCGCGCGTTCCCCGCTCTGCGAGGAGTGCCCGCTGCGCGCGCAGTGCGCGTGGAAGCTCGCGGGTTCCCCCGAATATTTTGGCCCGAAAAAAACCGTGCAGGCCACGTTTGCCGGCAGCGATCGGCAGGTGCGCGGGCTCATCCTGCGCGAGCTGCGCGCCGCGCATATCCCGGTAACCGAGGCCGAGATCGAGGGGGTCTGGCCCGAGAGCGCCCAGCGCGAGCGGGCGCTGGCCGGGCTGCTGGGCGATGGCCTCGCGGTGGCCGTGGACGGCGGCTATACGCTGCCCTAACCCGGCCGGATTCGCGGCTAAACTGGGGGAATGAGCGATTCAACCCCGTCCCCCGAATTCACCCCCGAGGACTCCTTCGAGGAGTTTTTGCCGGAGGAGGCCCAGGCCGCATTTAACGTGGTCTCCGATTCCGAGCCGGAGCTCGCCGTGGAGGGTGTGCTGCCGCCGCTCTTTGTGGCCGAATACCTGTATACGGAAGACCTCGAGGCCACCCTCGCCGCGCACCGTCCCGAGGAGGGCCTGGAGCTCAGCGGCGCCGAGAAGGTTCCCGGCTGGTTCTTCCAGGTCACCGCCAATGAGAGTGTGCTCTCCGAGGATGCCGAGATTTCCTTCGCCGAGGATATCGAATATGTCACGGTGTTTAACGGCGCCGATGAGGACTCCCTGGCCGCCGCGGTGGCCCAGGTGATCCAGGCCCTGATCGGCGAGATCGGCCCGCGCGCCACCGAGTTTATTGCGCACAGCATCTCGGGCTCGGTGCAGGAGTTTGACCGCCAATTCGCGGGGGCCTTTGACCTGCGCGTGGGTGCGCCCGAGCTGCTGGCCGAATAGCCCGCCGCCGCGGGCCGGCGGGCCTAGAGAATCCGCCGGTCCACGGCCCAGCGCGTGAGCTCATGGCGATTGGAGAGTTGCAGCTTGCGCAGCACCGAGGACACGTGCGATTCCACGGTTTTAATCGAGATAAAGAGGTCGGCGGCGACCTCCTTATAGCTATAGCCGCGGGCGATCAGCCGCATCACCTCCAGTTCGCGCGCCGAGAGCTTATCCAGCTCATCGTCCACCTGGGCCACCGCGGCGGTGCCAAAGGCATCCAGTACAAAGCCGGCCAGGCGCGGCGAAAATGCCGCATCCCCCGCGGCCACGCGGCGCACGGCATCGGAGATTTCCGCGCCCGAGATGGTTTTGGTGACATAGCCGCGCGCGCCCGCCCGGATCACGGTGACCACGTCCTCGGCGGCATCCGAGACGCTGAGCGCGAGGAAGCGGGTCTCGCCCAGCAGCGCGGCGCAGCCCGCGATCACCTCGGCGCCGCCTCCCCCGCGGCCGCCCGGCAGGTGCACGTCCAGGAGCACCACGGCGGGCCGATGCTCGTGGATCGCGGCGATGGCCTGCTCCACGGTGGCCGCCTCGGCCACCACGTCGATATCGGCGTCGAGGTCGGAGCGCAGGCCCGAGCGGAAGATGGCGTGGTCATCCACCACCACAACGCGCAGCGCGGGGGTGGGGGACGCGGTATTCATACTCATGGCTGGGCTGTTGCCTCCTCGGCATAGGTCATGATCAGCGCAACCTCGGTGCCGTTTCCGGTATTGCGAATGCGGGCGGAGCCGCCGTGGCGTTCCATCCGCCCGATGAGTGATTCTCGCACACCCAGCCGGTCGGCCGGGATCGTGTCCGGATCAAAGCCCGGACCGCGGTCGCGAATAAATAGTTCCGCGCGGCCGGGGGTGCACTCCAGATATACGGAGATCGGGCCCCCCGCATGCCGCGCGGCATTCTGGATGGCCTCGCGCGCGGCCTGGAGCAGCGGGTCCAAGCGCTCGTTCATATCGGCATCTCCCACCGTGACAAATTCCACGGGATGCCCGTGGGCGTCCTCGATCTCGGCCCCGATGCGGCGCAGGAGATCGGCGAGCTTGCCGGTATTATGCTCCCGGTCGCGATGCAGCCACTCGCGCAGCTCGCGCTCCTGGGCGCGCGCCAGGCGCAATACATCGGATTCGTTCGCGGCGCGATTTTGGATCAGGGCGAGGGTTTGCAGCACCGAATCGTGCAGGTGCGCCGCGATATCGGCGCGCTCGGCCTCGCGGGCGCGCGCCGAGCGCTCCCGACCCAGCTCGCGCCAGTATTTATAGGCCCACGGGGCCACCACGAGGGCCAGCCCGATCAGGATGGCGAGCGTGGCCAGGAGCGATTGCCACATCAGTTCAAAGCCGGTGAGCGCCCCCAGCAGGGAGAAGATTCCGATGGCCACCAGGGTGAGGCCACCCGCGAGGCGCAGGAAACCGAGGGAGCCCGTGCCGCGCGCGGCCATATCGCGGCGGGATTCATCCAGCTGGATCCAGGACAGCACGGCACCCGCGGCGATGGCCAGCAGCGGCACCCAGGTCTGCCAGGAAATATTAACGCCGAGCAGCTGGAGCACCACGGCCAGGCCGGCCAGCAGCAGGGCCGCGCCGATGGCAGCCTCGCGCAGGCCCGGGCGGGAGAACAGGCCGGCCCGGGGCGGGGTGGCGCGGGGCGGGGCCTCGGGATCGGGCCCCGGGCCCGCGGTTGCGCCCGCGGGGGCCTTCGCCGCGGGCTCGGCCGGAGCGGCGCCGGTTGCGGGGGGCCGCGGTGTCCCGGGCCGCGTCGCGAGCCACGGGGCCACGTTGCGGGCAAAGTTTTCGGCGACATTTCGCGGGTCAAATGAGCGACTCTCCTCGCGCTGCGCATCCTCGGCGCTGGGAACCAGGAGCCAGAGCCAGGCGTAGAGGATCGCGCCCGCACCGCCGAAGAGGATTCCCGCGGCCATGATCACCCGCACCGTGCCCACGCGCATCCCCAGGTGTTGGGCGAGGCCCGCGCAGACACCCGCGATGACGCGGTCGGCGGAGCGAATAAGGGGAGGGCGCATGACTCCATATAAGCACGGGTGGCCACCCCCGGGGTCCCCCGGAGCATAACCTCGGGGTAGGTTCAGGGTGGACCCCGATGGTGGCCGGGTCTGGCCGAGTGACAGGATCGAGTTATGACAGAAAACAGTAGCGGCGGCCAGGGCCCCGCCCCGCAGGCTCCGCAGAACTTCCTGAGCTGGGTGCGCGGCCTGGGTATCGTCCGCGGCGAGGACCGCTGGGTGGCCGGTGTGGCCGCGGGAATCGCCACCCGCACGGGCCTGGATCCGCTCCTGGTGCGCGGAATCCTCGTGGTACTCACCATGTTCTCCGGCCTCGGCCTGGTGTTTTATGGCCTCGCCTGGGCCCTGCTGCCCGCGCGCGATGGCCGCATCGCCGTGGAGGAGGTGGGCCGCGGACACTGGTCCGGGGGCATGACCGGCGCCACGATCACCGTGCTGCTGGGCCTGATGCCTCGGTTCTTTGACTGGTCCGGAAACCGCTATGGCCTGGGCTCGCTGCTGTGGACCATGATCGGGATCGGCGCGATTGTGCTGGTGATCTGGATGATTATTCGCTCGGCCCGGGGCCGCTCCACAACCCCTCCTTCTTCCGGCGCCCCCTATGGTTATGCGCCGGGCTATACCCCGCCGGGCGCGCCCGCCCCCGGATTCCCCCCGGCCGCGCCCGCCGCCGGTGCCCCGGGAGGCGCGGGCTATCCCGCAGCCCCGTTTGCCCCGGCCGCTCCCGAGGCCCCGCACGCCTCCGCCCCCGCGGGCGGTGAGACGATCCCCGAACCCTCCCCCGAGGCCGACACGGAGGCCCCCGCGGAGGCCGCCACGGAGGCGGCGAGCGCCCCCGGTCCCGGGTCGGAGCCCGCGGAGCACACGGCGATCATCGAGCCCGCTCCGGGCGATACCACCGCCTATCCCACCACCGCACTTCCCCACGCCTTCGGCTCCACCGCCCCCACGGAGGCCTATCCCCCGTCCGGTTTTATCGGCGCTGCGCCGAGCATGCCGCCGGGGTCCGTTCCGCCCGCGGGCCCGGGCCTTCCCGTTTCCGCGACCGCGGCCCCCTATGCCCCGCCGCGCAAGCCGCGCCGCCGCACCGCCTCGGGCGGCGCGATTATCCTGATCCTGGGAGCGGCCCTGCTTGCGGGCGGAACCATGGTGGCCCTGGACTTTACCGGCGTCCTCGACCTCGGACGCAATACCGTTCCGGCCGCGATCGCGAGTGCCCTGGCGATTCTCGCGCTGGGCATCATCGGCCTGGGCCTGTCCGGCCGCCGCTCCGGTTTTCTCGGCTTTGCCGCCACGGTCGCGATTATCGCCTGCCTGTTCACGGGCATGAACGGCCAGCAGGCGCGCTGGGGTGTGGTGAGCCAGCCCTCGTTTAGCGAGACCACGGTGGAGGGGGCGCAGCGGGGCTATTCCTTTATCGCCGCCGATGGCACCGTGGACCTGAGTGCCCTGCGCGTGTCCCGCCGCGATATCCCCGTGGAGGTGCCCGTGACCTCGGTGATGTCCGATGTCACCGTGATCGTGCCGCGCTCCCTGACCGTAAAGGTGGAATCGCGGGTGCTCCTCGGCCGCAGCCTGCAGGAGAACTCACTGCTCGCCGAGGGGGGCCGCACGCCCGATCTGATCCTCACGCTCAGCGGCACCATGAGCTCCATCACCGTTACCGATAAGCACGAGGACTAATACCATGAGCACCGAATATCGCACCGGGCCCAGCGCCCCGACCATCGTCTGGGGCCTGATCGCCCTCACCGTGTCCCTCCTGGTCCTCTCGCGGCTGATCTGGGGGATCTCCTTTGACCCAACCCAGGTGGTCATCGCCGTGTTGCTCGGCTCGGGCGCGCTCCTCCTCATCGCCGGCAGTATCACGCTGCTGCGCGGCTCCCACCGAAAGGACTCCACCGATGAATCGCTTCTATGACACGCTTCGCCGCTCCCCCATTCGCCGCGGTCCCTCCCGGGTATTTGGTGGTCTTTGCGGGGGAATCGCCGAAAAATTCGGGTGGAATCCCGCGGTGGTGCGCATTATCACGCTGATCCTGTTCCTCCTGCCCGTGATCGGGCTGGGGCTCTATCTGGTGCTCTGGCTGCTGATCCCGCTACAGAATGGCTCGATTATCCTGGAGCGGATAACGTCGTCAAATGGTCGAGATTAATCGTTGTTTGCGCGGATCTTGGTAGGTTGGGACTCATCTTTGTGACCGCCAACCGATCGGATTTCCCGCATCATGACAGACACTCGCGTCCCCGCCCTCGATATTCGGGGGCTCGCCAAACGATTTGGTGACAAGATCGCCGTGAACGGCATCAATCTCTCCATCCCCAGCGGCTCGCTTTATGGCCTCGTGGGCCCCAATGGCGCCGGTAAAACCACCACGCTCTCGATGGCCACGGGCCTGCTGCGTCCCGAGTTTGGCCAGGCATTCATCTACGGCGTGGACGTCTGGGAGAACCCGCTTGAGGCCAAAAAGCTGGTGGGGATCCTCGCGGATGGGGTGAAGCTTTTTGACCGGCTGACCGGCGAGCAGCTGGTCACCTATAACGGCCTGCTCTCGGGCCTGGATGCCGAGACCGTGGCCCGGCGCACCACCGATCTGCTGACGCTGCTGGACCTGCACCAGGCCGGGAGCACCCTGGTGGTGGACTATTCCGCGGGTATGACCAAAAAGATCGCGCTGGCCTGCGCCCTGATCCACGCCCCGCGCCTGCTGGTGCTGGACGAGCCGTTTGAATCGGTGGATCCCATTTCCGCGGCCAATATCCGCGATATTTTGCAGGGCTATGTGCGCGGAGGCGGCACCGTGATCGTCTCCAGCCACTCGATGGATCTTGTGCAGCGCATGTGTGACCACGTGGCCGTGATCGCCGCGGGCCAGGTGCTCGCCGCGGGCACGGTGGATCAGGTGCGCGGCGAGTCCACGCTTGAGGATCGTTTTGTCCAGCTTGTGGGCGGCCGCCACCACCAGGAGGGTCCCGCATGGCTCAGCCACTCCTAGGCCTCGCCGAGGCCCCGGTCGCCGCGGGTGTCCGCACGAGCCCCGCGGGCATGGTGCGGGTGCTCGTGAGGCTGCGCTTCCGGGTCATGATCAATACGCTGATGCGGCATAAATGGCAGCTGGTGGGGGCCATCATCGGCGCGCTCTATGGCCTCGGCCTGCTCACCGGCGCGGTGATTGGCCTCTTTGCGCTCTCGCTGGCCGATTATGAGCTGGCCCGCACCGCGCTGATCATTGCCGGTTCGGTGCTGATCCTGGGCTGGATCATCGGCCCGATTGTGTCCTCGGGTATGGATCGCACGCTCGATCCGGCCCGCCTGATGACGTTCCCGATGCGCCCCGAGACCCTGATGACCGGCATCGCCGCCGCGAGCCTGCTGGGCATCCCCGGCATCATTACGTTCCTGCTCTCGCTGACCACGGCGGGCACGTGGCTGCACTATCCGGTCGCGGCCATTGCCGCGGTCCTGCTGGCGCCCGTGGCCGCCATGACGTGTGTGCTGGCCTGCCAGCTGGCCACCACGGCGCTATCGCGGCTCGCCGCGAACCGCCGCTTCCGGGAGATCATCGCGGGCGTGCTGATTGTGCTGCTCGTCCTGCTCGGCCCGATCCTCTCCGGGGTGACCTCGGGCTTTATGAGCCTGGCCGAGGCGCTTCCGGGCCTCGCGAACGTGCTGTCCTGGACCCCGCTGGGCGCCGTCTGGGCCGTGCCGGCCGAGATCGCCGGGGGCCATTGGGGGCCGGCCGGTCTAAAGCTGCTGATCGCCCTGGCCACGCTTGCCTTGCTCTTCCTGGCCTGGCGTCCGCTCTTCCTGACCAATATCGGCAGCAGCAACGAGGGCTCGCGCACCACTGTGCGCAGCGGCACGGGCTGGTTCCGGCATTTCCCGGCCACCCCGCGCGGGGCCATCGCGGCGCGCGCACTCACCTATTGGCTGCGCGATCCGCGCTATTTGCAGAGCCTGATTGTGGTGCTGGTATTCCCGGTGATGTTTGCATTCCTGGCGCACACCACCGAACTGCCGATCCTGCTTCCCGGATCCACCGTGATCCTCGCGATGCTGCTCGCGCTCAGCACGTTCACCGATGTGTCCTATGACGGCACCGCGTTTTCCACCCATGTGATGCGCGGTGTGCGCGGCATCGACGACCGGCTGGGCCGAATCTGGGCCAATGCGCTGGTCACGGTGGGGCCGGTGCTGGTTATCGCGGTGGTCACCACGGCCATCGTGGGCCGCTGGGATCAGCTCCCCACCCTGCTGGGGCTCTGCGCGGCGGTGACGCTGGGCGGCTTTGGGGTGTCCTCGGTCTGTTCGGCGATCTTTGTGATGCCGGTGCCGCAGTCCGGGGAGAACCCGTTTGCCTCCAAGCCCGGCGCGGGCATGCTGAGCATGGTGGGCATGCTCGGCTCCTATGGGGCGTTGCTGGTGATCTCGCTGCCCGCGATCGCCTGTGCCATCATCGCCGGAATCACGGTTCAGCCGCTGTGGGCCTGGCTCACCCTGCTGGTGGGTGTGCTCGGCGGCGCGCTGTTCTTCTGGATCGGGGTTCGCTGGGGCGCGCGGATCTTTGACCGGCGCGCACCCGATCTGCTCGCCAAGGTCATGGTGCAGGGCTCCTAACCCCGCTCCCCGTCCCGCGGCCCGGATATCTCCCCCACGGGGTCATATCCGGGCCGCGGTGTGTTAACCGGCCCCCGCGCAACGGGGCATACCCGTGGCGGAAGGCCAGGTAATCACCGCGACGATCATAGAAGCTTCATTATCCGCTCGAAAAAATCTTGGTCGTGTTGAGATCCCCTGGGGCATTCACCGTCACAGCAGGGCTCACCCATGGGGAGAACATCTCTCCCTCCTCACGGAGAAATCCTTCGACGCCCTGTGTGATCCCAGCTACGTCCAACCTAAGTTGGATATCCGTGGGCATGTTTTCTTGAATGCGCTCGGCAGGCTTGCGATCTCTAGTGTTCATATCAATGAGAATTTCTCCCACGGTATGAGAGTGCTTGGCGGATGTGAAATTATTCTGCGGGCTGCTATCGTGACCAACTTTTTGCAATCACCTATGCGTTGAGCGAGGCAATTTCCCACTCTCGCCCATCGCATTCTCTCCGTGAAGAAAACCGTTTTAACGGACTAACCGAATACCTAAATCCAGGCTGGTGTGAGGCGCCTGATCTGCCCTCGTCTAGTCCTAGCGTGCGAGCCTCGAAATGAGGTCTAATCCCGGGACAATAATCCCTGGACATGATCTCGAAGAGAGAGCAATTCGCTATCCGTGGGATTGCTGTGCGCAAAGCGCAGCAGTCCTCGGCAGGCAAGCCCCGCATCGGTAAGGTCCCCCGCGAGGAGAAAATCACGCAACTCGGCAAAGGGGAGAATACCGATCCTTCCCCTCTCCGAGGCATCCCAGTGTGGTTCGGCTACGCGACGGGCATCGGCAACGATCAGCAGATGTTTTCTCCGTGAAGAATTCGCCGCCCACCACTCCCCGCCGGCATCAAAAAATGTGTGTGACTCAAATCCGGTTTCCTCCCGAAGTTCGCGCAGGCCCGCCTGTACCGGCCGCTCCCCCGAGTTGAGATAGCCTCCCGGGAGCTCTTGAAGGATGCGTTCGGGACCGGCTCGAAACTGCTCAAAAATAATGAAACTATGATCCCCCGGGGTAAACGCGAGTACGGCAACCGAGTCCGCCCCCGCGATAATGTCCCAGTCGGACAGGGTCGAATCGGGCTCCCTATAGGTATCGCGGCGGATCGTGACGTATCCCTCATAGGCGGATACCGACGAGGTCTTCTTCCAGGACTCAACAAACGCCATGATGCTCCCTCTCAAGATATGAGGCTGTGTACTTCAGACCGCCGCGGATCCTCAACAACGGAACCCGAGCAAAGTGCCATTTTTTGATGTCGTGGCGAACCGTCCTGTTGAGTTATCGATAAGAGCACTCCCCAAATAGAAATTGGATCGCATGCGGTGAATTATTGGATTTCCCATTGCTGCCCTTCTCATACGCGGAGGTCAAATGGTGCCGAAGCTCTAGCTCCCGGCGGCGGCCTCGGGCCAAATTTCACGATCCCGGCGTTGATCCGGAAAAACAGGCGATAGTATTCGGCTTGCTTGGCCCACTGAACCGGGCCCTGACGTGCGCTGGTACGTCCATGCTGAGGCGTCCTTGCCAATGCGGGAGGCGTGTTTTCCGACGCGCCTGCGAGTCAATTAGGGCATCGAGTCGTTAGGCCCTCGCGGGTGGGAACCTCACCTTTTATAGGTTTCACATATGGTATTTCTCTCCTTTTGCGCTTTCCGGAGTGTGCCCGTTTGGATGGGGTCCAAAACTACCGCGTGGAGTCAAATTAGCACCACAGACGTGGCCGAAATAGCCCGGCTCACTGTCGCTCATTCGCTCAGTAATCAGCTCAAATACACAGGGGTTCGAACTTGTTTTATAACCTCATAATGCACTGCCTGGACTGGAACATGCGCCCACGAAACACGTCCCAGAAACCGCCGGCCATGTCCAATCACTCGGAGATAAAAAATCCGCCCCACCGTAAACGGTGGGGCGGATTTCTCGGTGGGGTGACAAACGCTAGTTCGTCTCCTCATCTTCCACGATCTCGCGGGGCTTCACATAGGGATCGGCGTCGCCGGCATACTGCGCGCCGGCGGCCTGCGAGCTGGTATCGGCATCGCGCTCGGCGGCCTCCTTCAGCAGCGACTCGATGTGCATTGCGTTCTCGGGGATGCCGTCGGGGATGAACTCCAGGCTCGGGGTCAGCCGCGAGTTGATATTGCGGCCCACCTCGGTGCGGAGCATACCCTTGGCACGCTCGAGGGCCTTGGCGCTATCCGCGCGCTCCTCATCGGTGCCATAAACGGTATAAAAAATCGATGCGTGCTGGAGGTCGCCGGTCACCTGCACATCGGTGATGGTGACAAAGCCCAGGCGCTGATCGCGCAGACCCTTATCGAGGCGCTTCGCGATGACCTCTTTGATACGGTCGGCGAGCTTCTTCGCGCGGGGGTTAGCCATGTTGTTCTCCTGCCTCTCGACCGCGGGCGCGGACGATCCTTAACAGTCTAGGGCCGGGTGGGCATCGCCGCGGAATCCCCGCGGGCGCGTATCGTGCGCCGCTGGCGAACTCCGCCCGGAATCGCTCTCCGGGGCACCGCCCTGCCCCGGTAGTGGGCCGGCACGCGGGCGACGCTGGGGCGGCACCGGCCAATGCGAAAGGGCGGGCCGCCCCGGAAATTCCGGAACGGCCCGCCCCTCAGACGTGGATCAACCCTGCTTAGACGCGGGGCTTTTCCTTCATCTCGGTGGTCTCAATCTCATCACCGATCTGAATGTCGTTGAACTTGCCCAGGCCGATACCGGCCTCGAAGTCCGTGCGGACCTCGGTGACATCGTCCTTGAAGCGACGCAGCGACTCGATAGCGAGGTTGTCTCCCACCACAACGCCGTCGCGAATAACGCGGGCGCGGGCGTTTCGGGTGATCGTACCCGAGCGAACGATAACACCGGCGATGTTTCCGAACTTGGAGGAACGGAAGACCTCGCGGATCTCGGCCACACCGGACTGAACCTCTTCGTACTCGGGCTTGAGCATTCCCTTGAGGGAGTTCTCAACATCTTCCAGAGCGGAGTAGATGACCGAGTAGAACCGGATGTCCACACCCTCACGAGCCGCACGTTCGCGCGCCTTCGTATCGGGGCGGACGTTGAATCCGATGATGATGGCGTTATCGATGGTGGCGAGGTTCACATCGGACTCGGTCACCGCACCCACACCGCGGTGGATGATGCGCAGCTGCACGCTGTCATCAACCTCGATCTTCAGCAGCGACTCTTCCAGGGCCTCAACGGCACCCGAAACGTCACCCTTGATGATGAGGTTAAGCGACTCAACCTTGCCCTCTTCGAGTGCGCGGGTGAAGTCTTCCAGGCTGATGCGCTTGCGAGCCTTGGCCAGCTGGGCGTTACGCTCGGCAGCCTCACGCTTCTCGGCGATCTGACGCGCGGTGCGGTCCTCCTCGGTAACGAGGAAGGTATCACCGGCGCGGGGAACGCTCGACAGACCCTGCACCTGCACGGGACGCGACGGTCCGGCCTCGGTCACGGCATTGCCGTTCTCATCGGCCATGGCACGCACGCGGCCATAGGCGGTACCGGCGACGATGGCGTCTCCGACGCGGAGGGTACCGGACTGGATCAGCACGGTAGCAACCGCACCGCGACCCTTATCCAGCTTGGCCTCGATGGCCACACCGCGGGCGTCCTTATCCGGGTTGGCCCGCAGGTCCAGGCCGGCATCGGCGGTCAGGAGCACGGCGTCAAGGAGTTCCTTGATACCGATGTTCTTGCGAGCCGAGACGTCCACAAACATGACCTCTCCACCGTATTCCTCGGCGAGCAGACCGTATTCGGTGAGCTGCTGACGAACCTTGCCGGAGTTGGCGCCGTCCTTATCGATCTTATTTACCGCGACCACGATCGGCACATTGGCCGCCTGGGCGTGGTTCAGGGCCTCAACCGTCTGCGGCATGATGCCGTCATCGGCCGCGACCACGAGGATCGCGATATCGGTGACCTGTGCACCACGGGCACGCATGGCGGTGAACGCCTCGTGACCGGGGGTATCGATGAACGTGATCTTACGATCCACGCCCTCGTGCTGGGCCACCACCTGATAGGCACCGATGTGCTGGGTGATGCCGCCGGCCTCGCCCGCTCCCACATCCGCGTTGCGGATGGCGTCGAGCAGGCTGGTCTTACCGTGGTCAACGTGACCCATGACCGTGACGACGGGCGGACGAGCCACCAGCATCTCCTCGGTCTCGTTCTCCAGCTCGGCGTCGAGGTCGATATCGAAGCCGTCAAGCAGCTCGCGATCCTCGTCCTCGGGCGAAACCATCTGAATCTTATAGCCGAGCTCGGAACCCAGCACCTCAAACGTGGCCTCGTCCAGCGACTCGGTGGCCGTGGCCATCTCGCCGAGGTGGAACAGGACCGTTACGAGGTTTCCGGGCTGAACCTGGAAACCGGTGAGGTTCTCAATCTTGTCCGCGAAGTCCGCAATGGACGCGCCGCGACGCAGGCGGATGACGGTCGAGCCGTCGCCACGGGGAACGCTGACGCCGCCGAGCGACGGGGCTTCCCGCAGCTCAAACTCTTGCCGCTTCGTCCGCTTCGACTTACGAGACTTGCTCTTTCCGCCGCCACGACCGAAGGCTCCGGCGGTTCCACCACCGGGTCCACGACCGCGTCCTCCACCACCGGGACGGGGGCCGCTAAAGCCTCCACCGGGACGGGCGAATCCACCGGCCGCGGGTGCTCCGGGAGCACCACCGGGACGCTGGAAACCGCCACCGGCTGCGCCACCGGGACGACCCGGGGCTCCGGCGCCACCGGGGCGCTGGAAGCCGCCACGACCGGCGCCACCCGCGGGACGCGGGGCTCCGGGACGGGGCGAACCGGGACGGGGTGCCTGCGGGCGCGGGGCCTGCGGACGGGGAATATTGCCGGGGCTGGGGCGCTGGCCCATGCCCTGCGAGGACGCAAACGGGTTATTACCCGGACGCGGTGCACCCGCGGGACGCTGGCCCATGCCCTGCGAGGAGGCAAAGGGGTTATTGCCGGGGCGGGGTGCGCCGGGCTTTACCGCTGCCGGCGACGGTGCGCCGGGGGTAGCGGGTGCGGGCTTCTCGGCGGCGGGAGCCTCCGGGGTGGCCTTGGCGGCGGGAGCCTTGGGGGCTGCCGGTGCCGCCTTGGGTGCCGGGGCGGCCTTTGCCGCGGGAGCGGCGGGGGCCGGGGCCGCCGCGGCCGCGGGTGCGGCCTTCTCGGCGGGCTTGGCCGCGGGCTTTGCGGCCGCGGGCTTCGCACCGGGCTTCGCGGCCGAGGGTGCGGGGGCCGCGGGAGCGGCACCCGGGGTGGCCTTGGCGGCGGGCTTGGCGTCCGCGGCCGGGGCTGCTGCCTCGGCGGGAGCCGAACCGGCGCCATCGGCGATGAGTGCGCTGCGGAGCTTGCGCACTACGGGGGGTTCAATGGTGGACGACGGCGACTTTACAAATTCGCCGAGTTCCTTCAATTTTGCAAGGGCTACCTTGCTGTCGACACCGAGCTCTGCTGCGATCTCGTGTACGCGCTGTTTTACAGCCACTTCTCTCCTGTCTGGGCCTACCCAGACAGTGTGGGTAGACCGTTAGTAACGGACGGGTCTCATTTCGAGCCGCTCATTAGTTGTCCATTAGCCGTTCAGCCTGTTCTCTAGGGTTTGTACGTCCAGTGTGCCGCTATATCGAAGCGCGCGCCCAAAAGCTCGACGCTTCACCGCGTTACTGAAACACTGCGATGTTGGATGCAACCACGCCCCGCGTCCGGAAAGAGAGGCGGTCTCATCAACCACCAGCTCATTTTCTCGGAGCACAACCCTCAACAGGGAGGATCGTGAGGCGCGAACGCGGCATCCAACGCACGTTCTAACGGGTTCCATCTTACCCCCTTTAGGAAGCTTCGCCATTCGAGACGGTTTCAGGCAGGGAAATTCCGCGGCGGTCATGGACGGACCGCCGCGGAATAAGTAGGGTTATTCGCCTTCGAGAATGCTGTCGGGCTGAATATCGATTTTTGCGCCGGTGAGCTTGGCGGCGAGTCGCGCGTTCTGGCCTTCCTTACCGATGGCCAGCGAGAGCTGGTAGTCGGGAACGAGGGCGCGCACGGCCTTAATCGACTCGTCCAGGATGAACGCGCTGGATACCTTCGCGGGCGAGAGCGCATTGGACACAAACGTCGCCAGATTCGGCGAATAGTCCACGATGTCGATCTTCTCGGCACCCAGCTCCTCGGTGACGGCCCGCACGCGGCGACCCATCTCCCCGATGCAGGCACCCTTGGCGTTAATCGAGGAGTCGTTTCCGCGCACCGCGATCTTGGTGCGGTGACCGGCCTCGCGGGCCAGCGAGACGATTTCCACCAGGCCGTTGGCGATCTCGGGGACCTCCAGCGCAAAAAGCTTACGCACCAGGCCGGGGTGGGTGCGCGAGACGGTGATCTGCGGACCCTTCAGGCCCTTGGCCACGGCGGTGACATAAACGCGGATGCGCTGACCGTGCTCATATTTCTCGCCCGGCACCTGCTCCTCGGGGGGAAGAATGGCCTCGATGCTGCCCAGGTCCACGTGGATCATGCGCGGGTTGGGGCCCTGCTGGATCACGCCGGCGACGATATCGCCCTCGCGGTCCTTGAACTCCCCGAGCACTCCGTCATCGGCGATATCGCGCAGTCGCTGGTTAATAACCTGCTTGGCGGCATAGGCCGCGATGCGGCCGAAGTCATCGGGGGTGGTCTCGGATTCACCGATCACCAGGCCCTCATCGTCGAGCTCGGGAACCAGGACGGCAACGTGGCCGCTCTTGCGATCCAGCTGGACGCGAACCTGGGGTTCCTCCTGGCCTTCCTCCTGGGTGACGTGCTTGATATAGGCCGTCTGAATGGCCTGCTCAATAATCTGCACCAGCTCGTCGAACGGGATTTCTTTTTCCCGTTCCATCATCTTCAAAACACTGAGGTCGATGTCCATCGGAGGCCTCCTCTATTCAACTAAATTTTTGCCCGCCGCAGTGGCGCGGGTCGATCTCTAACCGTACCGGAAATTTTCCCATCCCGTCACCACATACGGCGCATTCACCGGCACCCCAAGACGCCGATCCCGCCCACCCGCGGCCCCGCCACCCGGGAGGACTGTCCGAAATAGCCCGGATGTATCCGCCCGGTTACGCGGGCTATCCCAGCTGCCAGGCGGGGAAGACCCCTCCCGGATCCTGGGCGCGGTGGATCCGCGCGAGCCGCGGCGCGTTCTCCCCAAAATAGGCAACCGCGGGGTTTTCCAGCCCGGGATCGGGATAGTTCACATAGGCCCCCGGGCCCCATGCGGGTGTGCTCACCGCGCGCAGCGAGCGCACCGCGGCGCGATAGGGCGCGGGATCGGAGCCATCGGCAAAATTGGCGGTGTATTGCGCGCTATACAGGGCCCCGCGATGACCAAATGCGCCGGGGTCCCCCGCGGGTGCATTCACGGCGCCGCCGAGCGCATCAAGGGAGAACCCTCCCTCGCTCAGGCCCGCGGTGGCCCCCGCGGCCTCCGCCGCCGCGATCAGCGCCGCGATCTCGGGCCCGGTCAGCGCCCGGGTGGCGATCCCCGAGGTGGCCACAAATGAGACCCGGCGGATCAGCCCTCCGGGGCCCGAGACACAGGCAGCGGCATCGCCCCCCGCGCAGCCGGCGTAGCGCATCATCGCGTCCAGATACTCGCGCTGAACCACCTGATTATCCAGGGCAGCGGGCAGCCCCGCGGTGAATCCCGCCAGGGCCGCGCGCAGCGCCGCGGGATCCCCCGTGGACGTGCCCGATACACTCAGCGAGGCGCCGCGGGGATGATCCGCGCCCACCAGATATTTCAGGGTGGACCAGATACTCGGATCGGCCGCGGGGGCCCAGTCCTGCCACGCGGCGATCACGGCGGGGGCGGCCTGGGCGGGGAAGGAGAGAAAAAACATCGTCACGCGCGGGGCGGGGCGCGTGCGCATCATAAATGCGGTGACCACCCCGAGTAGGCCGCCTCCTCCCCCGCGGCAGGCCCAGAAGATATCGGCATCGTTTTCAGCGTCCACGGTGCGGATCTTCCCGTCGGCCGTGACGATCTCCACCGCGGCGACCTGATCGCTCGTGAGCCCAAATTCCCGCGCCAGGACCCCCACGCCGCCGCCCAGCGCGAGTCCGCCGATCCCCACCGTGCCGCAGCTGCCCCCGCCGATCGCCCGACCCGAGGCCGCGAGGCGCTCATAAACCAGGGCCAGCGGGGCCCCGGCACCGATCCGGGCGATGCCGCTGGCGGCATCCACGTCCACCGTATTCAGCGCGGCAAGCGATACCACCAGTTCCCCGGGGAGCCCGGTAGTGCCGCCACCCCCGGAGGACCAGCCGGCGTAATTATGTCCGCCCGAGCGGGCCGCAATCCGCAGCCCGGAGGCGGCCGCGAAGGAGACCGCGGCGGCGATATCCGCGGAATCGCGGGCCCGCACGATGCCGGGCGGGGCCGCGCCGTCATAAACGGGAATCTCCGTGGGCACCGCCGCCGGATACTCGGGATCGCCGGGGCGCAGGAGCCGGTCGCCGAGCGTGCGCGCGAGCGCGTCCCAGTCGGGTGGGCCCGCGGGGGTGGGGCCCGGCGACGCCGAGGTGCCGGGGGTGGGGCCGGGATCGGTGCCGGTCACACAGCCGGTGAGCGCCAGGGCACCCAGGAGCAAAAAATGTCGCCGTTCAAGTTCCATGCCGCGCTCCGCTCGTTCCCGTGTGGCCCTACCGGTCGGGCCCTACCGGTCAGGCTATGCCCGCGGCGCCCGCGCGGCGGGCAGGGACGCGCCCCCATCCGTGGAGGGGTTGGCCGCCTCCCGGCGCACCGTGGAAACTTCGAGGGGGTCCACGCGTTCCCCGTCCGCGGTGAGATAGGCCAGCTCTACCCCGCTGCTATCCCCGACCCGATAGGCCAAAACCTCGCGGCCCTCGGCGAGCGGGCGGTGCCGAGTTCCCCAGTAGCCCAGCGCACTGACCAGCAGGTTAAACTCGCGTCCGGCATCGGTGAGCAGGTATTCAAAGCGTTCGCGCGAGCCGGGCTCGCGATAACCGCGGCGGGCCATGATGCCCTCCTCCACGAGCATCGCGAGGCGATCGGTGAGGATATTGGGGGCGATGCCGAGGCCATCGCGAAAATCGGCGAAGCGCGTGGTGCCGCGCAGGAGAGCACGGCGCAGGATCAGGAGCGCCCAGCGGTCCCCCACGATCTCCAGTGCCCGCTCGACCGGGCATAGCGCGGGATCGTATTCGGGTATGGGGGCCTGCTCCGTGGGGGTCATAACCGAGAGTGTATCCACCTGAGTTGCAAAAATCTACTCAGATGACCTAAGTTGTATTTCACTACTCAGCCGCCCGATTGGATCCCCATGCCCACACTCTCCCCCCGCGCCGGTTTTTGGACCGCGGCCGTCGTCGCGGCCCTCGCTCTGTGGTCCAGCGCCGCCCCCACGCTCGCCTATCCGCTCTATGAGGCGCAGTGGGGACTCTCCCCCGCCGCCTCCACCTGGGTCTTCGCCGCCTATCCCGCGATGCTGATCGTGGTCCTGATCCTGTGTGGCAATCTCTCGGACTATATTGGCCGCCGCGCCACGATCCTCTGGGGGCTGGGCGCGCAGCTGATCGGCTCGCTGATCTTCGCCGGGGCCCCCGATTTTGGCTGGCTTATCCTCGGCCGGCTGTTTATCGGCGCGGGCGTGGGCCTCGCCCTGAGCCCGGCGAGCGTGGCCATGGTGGAATTCTCCACCCCGGCAAGGCGGGCCGCGTCCGGCGCGGCCACCACCACCGCGACCGCCGTGGGGCTGGCCCTGGCCACCCTGGTCGGCGGGGCCCTGATTCAATATGCCCCCGCTCCCCTGCACCTGAGCTTCCTGGTGCTCGCCGGCATCACCGCGGGGGTCATGCTGCTCGCCTCGGCGCTGCCGCGGCATAACCCGGCCGAGCCGGCCGGGCGCTGGCGGGTGCGCCCGATTGCGATCCCCCGCTCCTCGCGCCGCGCATTTGGCATCGGCGCGCTCACGATCAGCGCGGCCTATCTGTGTGGCGCGCTGATTCTGCCGCTGGGCGCCCAGATCGCCCACTCCCTCGCGGGCTCCACCAATACCCTGGTCACCGGCGCACTGATGGCGGTATTTCCGGTGATGGTGGCGGCCGGGTCGCTGCTGACCCGCGGCTGGAGCACCCGCGGCCTGATCCTCGCCGCCGGCGGCAGCCTGATCGCGGGGCTGTGGCTCTTTGATCTCACCGGCAGCGTCCCGAGCCTGCTGCTGTATTTTGCCGCCTCGGCCCTCGCCGGGCTGGGCTATGGCCTCGCGTTTACCGCGGGACTGATCATCCTGACCCGGCATGCACCGCCGCAACATCGCGCGAGCATGGTCTCCGGCGGCTATCTGATCGGCTATCTTGCGCAGGGAATCGCCGCCCCGGTCCTCGGCGCAATCGCCACCGGGGCGGGCCTGCGCACCGCGTTGCTGGTCGGCGCGGCCGCCTATACGGTGATCTTTATGATCATGATGACGCAGGCGCGCCGATTGGGCGCGGCGCTGCCCGCTTAACCGCCCTCGCCGCCGCATTCACGAGGAATGCGGCGGCGAGGATTACCCCGGATGACTATCCGCGGGCGGCCTTCAGGACCGAGAGCAGATCCTCGATCTTGGTGGGCGTGCGCTCACCGCTCTTGCGATCCCACAGCTCCACCTCGCCCTCGGCCACGCCGCGGCCGAAGATCACGATGGTGGGAAGGCCGATCAGCTCGGCGTCACCAAATTTCACGCCGGGAGATACCTTCGGGCGATCGTCAAAGAGCACGTCAAAGCCCGCGGCATCCAGCCCCGCCACGGCGGCCTCGGCGGCCTCAAAGACCGCGGCGTCCTTACCGGTCGCGATCACGTGCAGGTCAAACGGCGCGATATTGGGCGTCCAGCTCAGGCCCTTCTCATCGCTGTTCTTTTCCGCAAGCAGCGCCAGCGCGCGGGTGATACCGATGCCATAGGAGCCCATGGTCACGGTCACCAGCTTGCCGTTTTCGTCGAGCACCTTCAGACCCAGCACATCGGCGTATTTGCGGCCGAGCTGGAAGATATGTCCGATTTCCACGCCGCGCGCGAGTTCCACCGGGCCGGAGCCATCGGGGGCGGGGTCTCCCGCAAGAACCTGGGCGCACTCGATCACGCCGTCGTGGCTAAAATCGCGTCCGGAAACGAGGCCAAAAACGTGCTTGCCGTCCACATTGGCACCGGTGATCCAGGAGCTTCCCTCCACCACGCGGGGGTCCACAAAATAGCGGATCTTGGTGGCGGATTCCTCACCGAGCACGGCACCCTCGGGCGACCAGGGGCCGATATAGCCCTTGACCAGTCCGGGGTTTTTCGCAAAATCTCCCTCGCCCGCGGCGTCTACCTCGGCGGGGGCCACGGCGACCTCCACGCGCTTGAGGTCCACCTCGCGGTTGCCGGGCAGGCCCACCACGATCAGCTCACGCGATCCATCAATATGGGTCAGCGCAAGCACCACGTTTTTCAGGGTATCGGCGGCGGTCCACTCGCGGCCATCGGCCCGCGGGTGCTGCGCATTCGCGGCGGCCACCAGCTTCTCGATGGTTTCGCTCTCGGGGGTATCAAAGACCTCGGCGGCCGGCTGTCCCTCGATTGCGATAGCCGCGGGAACCTCGGTGGTATAGGCCTCAACATTGGCCGCATAGCCGCCATCGGAGCGCACAAAGGTATCCTCACCGATCACGGTGGGGTGCAGGAACTCCTCGGAGCGCGAGCCACCCATGGCCCCGGCATCGGCCTTCACGATCACATATTCCAGGCCCAGGCGCGTGAAGATGCGCTGATAGGCATCGCGCTGGAGCTGATAGCTGGCGTCCAGGCCGGCATCGGTGTGATCGAAGGAATAGGCGTCCTTCATCGTGAACTCGCGTCCGCGGAGCAGGCCCGCGCGGGGGCGCGCCTCGTCCCGGTACTTATCCTGGATCTGATAGATCGACAGGGGCAGGTCCTTATAGGAGTTATAGAGGTCCTTGACGAGCAGCGTAAACGCCTCCTCGTGCGTGGGCGCGAGGAGCATATCGGAGCCCTTGCGGTCCTTCAGGCGGAACAGGTTTTCGCCATATTCCTCCCAGCGACCCGAGATCTCATAGGGCTCGCGCGGCAGCAGCGCCGGGAAGTGCACCTCGTGCGCCCCGGCCGCGGCCATCTCTTCGCGAACGATCTGTTCGATCTTCGCCTTGACCCTCAGGCCCAGTGGCAGCCAGGCAAAAATGCCGGGCGCCTGTCGGCGGATATAGCCAGCACGCACCAAAAGGCGGTGGCTCTGTACCTCGGCGTCGGCCGGGTCTTCTCGCAGTGTACGGAGGAAATAGTTTGAAAGGCGTGTAACCACGTACCCATGTTAGTGCCCAACCGGGGGCGGCCGCATGCCCGATTACGCGGCCGGGAGCACAGCGGGCGCCCAGCCCGAGCCGCCGCGACCGGCACCCGCGCGCATTCCGGGGCCGGATCGGCCCGAGAAACACGTCGGGGCCCGCGAGAATACTCGCGGGCCCCGACGGCGATGATTAACCCTTGGGGCCCACCATCACCTGAACATTGCCGGTTCCGCCGCCCTCGGCCACGGGCATCGAGGCCGCGATCCGGTTGGCCTCCTCGATCAGCGTGGCGACGATCTCGGACTCGGGAACGGTCTTGATCACCTCACCCTTCACAAAGATCTGGCCCTTGCCGTTACCGGAGGCCACACCGAGATCGGCCTCGCGGGCCTCTCCCGGTCCGTTCACCACACAGCCCATCACGGCCACGCGCAGCGGAACGGTCATGTCTTTAAGACCCTCGGTGACATCCTCGGCGAGCGTATAGACGTCCACCTGGGCGCGGCCACAGCTCGGGCAGGAGACAATCTCCAGCTTGCGCTCGCGCAGGTTCAGCGACTGCAGGATCTGCAGGCCCACCTTGATCTCCTCGGCGGGCGGGGCCGAGAGCGAAACGCGAATGGTATCGCCGATGCCCTCGCCGAGCAGGATGCCAAAGGCGGTCGCGGATTTGATCGTGCCCTGGAATGCCGGGCCGGCCTCGGTCACACCGAGGTGCAGGGGCCAGTCGCCGCGCTCGGCGAGCAGGCGATAGGCCTTCACCATCACCACGGGGTCGTTATGCTTCACGGAAATTTTAAAATCGTGGAAATCGTGTTCCTCAAAGAGGCTCGCCTCCCAGACCGCGGATTCCACGAGGGCCTCCGGGGTGGCCTTGCCGTATTTCTGCAGCAGGCGCGGGTCCAGCGATCCGGCGTTTACACCGATGCGCAGCGAGACACCCGCGGCCTTGGCCCGCTTGGCGATCTCCCCCACCTGGTCGTCAAATTTCCGGATATTTCCGGGGTTCACGCGCACCGCGGCACAGCCGGCGTCGATTGCCTGGAATACGTAGTTCGGCTGGAAGTGGATATCGGCGATCACCGGGATCTGGCTCTTCATCGCGATGATCGGCAGAGCCTTGGCATCGTCCCGGCTGGGGACGGCCACACGCACGATATCGCAGCCGCTCGCGGTGAGCTCGGCGATCTGTTGCAGCGTCGCGTTGATATCGGTGGTGGGGGTGGTGGTCATCGACTGGACGCTCACCTGAGCGTCACCACCGACAAGAACCTTGCCCACCTTAATCTGGCGCGACTTGCGACGCGGGGCCAGAGTTTCGGGAACCTTGGGAAGACCTAAATTGATTGCAGCCACTTTGTTATCCTACGCCGACTTCTCGCTAGAGTGCTCGCGCGCCACTGCGCTACGAACGAACGGTGCCCTATTTAAAGAGCTGAATGGGGTTCACGAGGTCCGCAAAAATGAGCAGCACGGTCATCCCACCAAGCAGCAGCGCGATGACCATCGTGAGGGGTATGAGCTTCGCGGCATCCACGGGGCCCGGATCGGGACGCCCAAAGAGCTTGGCAAAGAAGCGCCGGATGCCCTCCCAGGCGGCGGCCACAACGTGTCCGCCGTCCAGGGGCATCAGCGGGATCAGGTTAAAGGCAAAGAGGGCCACGTTAAGCGAGCCGAGCAGCCCCACCAGGGTGGCGGCCTTATCCGAGACGCTGAC
Organism: Mycetocola spongiae; assembly: GCF_020424085.1. Classification (NCBI taxonomy): domain Bacteria; kingdom Bacillati; phylum Actinomycetota; class Actinomycetes; order Micrococcales; family Microbacteriaceae; genus Mycetocola; species Mycetocola spongiae. The sequence continues at coordinate 1,196,073 of NZ_CP080203.1, forward strand.
GCTATCCATCGAGACCAGCTCGCCGGCGATGCGCCCCACACCCACCACGCTCATCGGGCCATTGGGATCGCGCTCCCCCGCGCCAAACGCGGCCTTGGCCACGCCCACGAGGCGATCGGGCAGGTTGATGATCATATGGAATACGGCGCTGACGTTATTGCCCACCATCGGGGCCACATCGCTCAGGCCCCCGCGCACGGCCTCATTGGTGGGGCTCATGCCGATGAAACCCACCTCCTCGGTGCGGAAGCTGCCGTCGGGGTTTTTCTCCTGCACGCCGTTTTTATCGTAGACATAGCGCTCGGTCAGCAGCGGGGTGATGCTGAGCGTCATCGGTTCGCCCGCGCGCTCGATCTCCAGCGGCAGGGTTTTTCCGGGCGAGGTGCGGATGATCTCGGTGGTCTGATCCCAGGCGCTCAGCGGCGTTCCCCCGAGCGAAACCAGGTGGTCCCCGGGCCGCAGCCCGGCGGCCGCGGCGGGCGTCTCGGCGAAGGAATCATCGCATTCGGTCGCGGTGCTGCCCGCGGGCACCACACAGGCGTTAACAACCCCCACGGTGGTGCTGGGCTGGGCAATACCAAAACCCATCACCAGGATGGCCATAAAAACAAACGCCAATATAAGGTTCATTGCCGGACCGCCCAGCATCACGATGATGCGTTTCCAGACGGCCAGGCGATAAAACGAGCGCGCATCCTCGCCCTCACCGATGGTCTCGGCGCTGGAATCCCGGGCGTCCTGGACCAGCCCATCAAAGAGCCGGCGGCGGGTTTCCTCGGCGGGTTCGGCCTCCCCGGGCCCGTCCACGGCCACCGGGGCGGGGCCGCGGCGGCGCAGAATCTCGGGGCGATCATCGCTCATCGATTGCAGGAATCCCGTGCTTGAGGCACGGGCCTTCTCATTGCCCTTGGGCGGAAACATGCCGATCATGGCGATATAACCACCCAGCGGGATGGCCTTAACACCGTATTCGGTCTCGCCCTTTTTGCGCGACCACAGTGTTTTACCAAAGCCCACCATGTACTGGGTGACCTTCACGCCAAAAAGCTTGGCCGGAACCAGGTGACCGATTTCGTGTAGGCCAATGGACAGGGCGAGCCCGATCACGATGATCAGGATTCCCAAAATATACAGCAGCACGGTTTCCACCCCAGAACTTTACCGCGCGGTTCTTGGATACCGACCATTAGCGCTGTAAGAACCCTGTGAAGGGCTGGGAGAACACCGTGAGGCGATGGGGAGGCGCGGGGCCCGATCATGAGACGATTAGGGGGTGAGACCCCTACAGCGCACCGCCACGACCCTCGCCGATCTGATCGACGGCATCCTCGCCGACCCCGCCGCGGGCGGCGATACCGGCCCCAGCGATCTCGCCCGGGCCCGCACGATCACCGTGACCGGCGTGAGCATGGCCGGCAATGAGGTGGAGTCGGGGGATCTTTTCCTCGGCGTTCCCGGCGCCCGCTTTCACGGCGCCAAATTTGCCGCGCAGGCGCAGGAGCGCGGCGCTGTCGCCGTCCTCACCGATGCCGAGGGTGCGCGCCTGATCGCCGAGGCCGGCGATTGCCGGCTGCCAGTATTTATCGGCCGCGATAACCCGCGCGAATATGCCGGGACCCTCGCCTCCCGCGTCTATGGCACCGATATCATCCACGCCCTGACGCTGGGCATCACCGGCACCAACGGCAAAACCTCCACCGCCCATTTCCTCGACGCGCTGCTGCGCCAGCTGGGCCTGATCACGGGCCTGAGCTCCACCGCCGAGCGGCGCATCGGCACCGAGGCCGTGATCAGCCACCTGACCACCCCCGAGGCCCCCGAGGTACACGCGCTCCTGGCGCGCATGATCGAGGCCGGGGTGGATGCCGCGGTGATCGAGGTCAGCGCGCACGCCCTGACCCGTCACCGCATCAACGGCGTGAAATTTGATGTGGTTGGTTTCACCAACCTCAGCCACGACCACCTCGACGACTATGACAGCATGGACGATTATCTCGACGCCAAGATCGAGCTCTTTGAACCGCGCTATGCCCGCCGCGCCGTGGTCTGCCTGGACACCCCCGCGGGCCTGACCGTGCGCGATCGCGCGCAGATCCCCGTGACCACAATCTCCACCGCGGGCGTGGCCCCCGCGGGCACGGTCACCGACTGGGTGGTCACGGTGGAGCAGGAACACCCCACCCACACCACGTTCCTCCTGGATAACCCGACCCATGGCTCGGTGCGCACCCGTATTCCGATGATCGGGGCCCATATGGCCTCCAATGCCGGGCTGGCCATCGCGATGCTGGTGGAGGCCGGGCTGAAGCTCACCACCATCGCGCAGGTACTCGCCGCCGATGGCGAGATCTCCGCCGAATTGCCCGGCCGCCTCGTGCGCGTCTCGGGAGATTCCGGTCCCACCCTCTATGTGGACTCCGGCCATACCCCGGATGCCTTTGCCAAAACGCTGCAGGCAGTGCGCGCCGTGACCCCGGGCCGCGTGATCATGGTCACCGGCGCCGATGGCGGGCGCGATTCCAGCAAGCGCCCCGAGATGGGCGCGGAGGCCGCGCGCGGCAGCGACCTGCTGATCATCACCGATCACCATAGCCGCACCGAAAACCCGGGCGAGATTCGCGCCGCGCTGGTCGCGGGGGCACGCACCCAGGTCACCGCCGATCATATCCTCGAGGTTCCCGATCCGGCGCGGGCAATCCGCACCGCCGTGGAGCGTGCCGGCGCCAATGACACCATCCTGTGGTGCGGCCTGGCCTCGCAGGACTATCGCGATGTGGGCGGCGTGGAACGTCCGTTTTCCGTGGTGGACGCCTCGCGCGCCGCCCTGCGCGAATTTGGCTGGCTCGACTAAACCTGCCGCGGCGGGCTGCCGGCCCTAGCGGGCAATCAGCGCGCGGGCCTTCTCGCGCGCCCAGGTCTCGGCTTCGGCCAGCGATTCCAGGCTCAGCACATCGTTGGCCTCATGCGCCTCCACCACGGCCCGCACGGTATCCAGGATCCCCAGATAGGACAGGGCCCCCGCGTGGAAGGCCAGCACGGCCTCCTCATTGGCGGCGTTATATACCGCGGGGAAGCTCGAACCGGCACGCCCCACGGTCTTGGCCAGCTCCACCGCCGGGAATGCCTCATCGTCCAGCGGCTCGAAGGTCCAGGCCTGCGAGCGGGTCCAGTCCAGCGGCGCACCCACGCCCGCGACGCGGTGCGGCCAGTCCAGCCCGAGCGAGATCGGCAGGCGCATATCCGGGGGCGAGGCCTGGGCCAGGGTGGAGCCGTCGATGAACTCCACCATCGAGTGCACAATCGACTGCGGGTGCACGGTCACGTCGATGCGGTCATAGGGCACACCAAAGAGCAGGTGCGCCTCGATCACCTCGAGCCCCTTATTAACCAGGGTGGAGGAATTGGTGGTGACCATCAGGCCCATATCCCAGGTGGGATGGGCGAGGGCCTGCGCGGGCGTGACCGAGCGCAGCGATTCGCGCGAGCGGCCGCGGAACGGGCCACCCGAGGCGGTCAGGATCAGGCGGCGCACCTCATGCTTTTCGCCGCCGCGCAGCGCCTGCGCAATCGCCGAGTGTTCGGAGTCCACGGGCACAATCTGGCCCGGTGCGGCGAGGTCACGCACGAGGTCGCCGCCCACGATCAGGGACTCCTTATTGGCCAGCGCCAGGATACGGCCGGCCCGCAGCGCGGCGAGGGTGGGGCCCAGCCCGATCGAGCCGGTGATGCCGTTGAGCACCACATCGGCCTCCACATCACGCACCAGCTGCTCCGATTCCGCGATGCCCAGGGCCGTGTGTTCCACCCCAAACTCCTCGGCCTGGGCCGCGAGGGTCACCGCATCGGTTCCCGCGGCGAGGCCCACCACCTCAAAGCGGGTGCGGTTGGCGCGAATCACGTCGAGCGCCTGGGTGCCGATGGAACCGGT